>CAMBOV010000001.1 GCA_945869475.1 Singulisphaera sp. GP187
GTCGCAGCACTCGTGACCGCCGTCGTCGAGAAGTGGAAAGAATCGCGAGACGCCGGCGCGAAGCCGTCGGGAACGAAGCAGCCTTGACGACAACCGCATGCTCGCGTGCGAGGGAGGATGCGGTCGTGCGGAGGCATCCACGATCGAGCTCATATCTCCTACCTTTCCCACATGCGCTACCACGCCGCTGCGATTCAAACTGCGTTTGACTGTCCTCGCAACCGAAGCGAAATCGGCGCACGTGTCGACCGGATGTGCGAGATGGTCGAGCAGACTTACGCGGGGTACGAACCATTCTTCGACGTGCGCCTCTTCGCATTTCCTGAATTCGCGCACGCGGCGCCGGTGTACTTAACCGTCGCCGAACTTCGCAAACACCTCGCGGTGCCAGTCCCAAACGAGCACATCGACAAGTACCTCAAACTCTGCCAGAAACTTGGAGTCTTCATCCAGACTGGCACATTCATCGAAGCTCCCGCCGACCGCGACGATGTTGTTTACAACACGACGGTGCTCTGCGGACCCGGCGGAATTCGTTCGATCTATCGCAAGGTGAATCCGTGGATTCCATGGGAAGTGCACGCATCGCCACACGACGTGGGCGCCGATCCAGCGACGATGTTTCCCGTCGCGCAAACTGAAATCGGCAACATCGGTTGCGCGATTTGTTACGACTGGCTCTTTCCAGAATCGATCCGCCAACTTGCATTCAACGGCGCCGAAGTCGCGGTGCGCGTGAGTGCCTACATGGATCCCTGGGGGGCGACGCCTCCGATGGATTGGTGGACGCTCTTCAATCGCGCGCGCGCTGCTGAGAACACGATGTACGTCGTCGCTGCGAATCAAGGCGCAGCGATGAGCGCATACCCGCCATTTTCGTGGCCAGGTGGATCGATGGTCGTCGACTTCGACGGCCGCATCTTGGCGCAGGCGGATCCTGGTCCAGGCGAAAAGGTCGTCGTCGCGCCCATTGACTTGGGCGCATTGCGCGCCGAACGCGAACGTCGTCGCGGGCATGACATGCGCGCGCATCTTCGCACCGAGGCGCACACCTACATGAACGCGCCGATCTTTTCGCCAGCGGGCAGTGAGGTGATCGACATTGCCTCAAACAATCGGCGAATTCTCGCCGGGCGCGCCGCCGCAGCGCGAATCGCACGTGGTGGAAACCCGGCGTGAACCGGTTGCTTTGCGTACGTGCAGTTGTCGCCGCGCTCACATCGCTCGCCGCACTCATGCTCAGTGGCTGCGATGAGTCGCCGCGGTCGAACGATCCGCCGATGACTCCTGCATTCACTGCGGCGCTCAACGAAGGCGCGGCACTTATGGGCCAGTTCGAATTCGAGAAGGCGAGCGGCGCATTCGCCGCTGCGCTGGCGATTGACCCGAACAACCTCTATGCACAGCTCGGCGCGGCGATCGCGCAGCTGAACCAAACCAGCGACGATGCGCAGCAACGGGCGATCACGATGTTCGCTCCGCTGATGAGCGATCCAATGGTCGGCATACGTGCGACCTACGGCACCGCACTCGGGCAGCTCTTTCTCGGTCAAAGCGCAGACGCGCTCAAAAACTTTCAACTCGTTGCGCTCGCTGATCCGCAAGATGTGCACGCCGCGTACTACAGCGCGCAGTGCCTCGAAATGGCGGGCGATCTCTCTGCCGCACTCGCTCAGTACGAGCGCTCTGTTGCACTCGATCCATATCTTCGAAGCGCAGTGCTCGGCGTGCAGCGCATCGCAGCGCGACTCGACCAGCCCGAGCGAGCCGCAGAGATGCTCGCACTCTTCGACCGACTCGCGCCCAATCCGCGCTCGACTCTGGCGCAGTTCAAGTATTCGCGAATGGGAGCGCTGGGCGAAGTATTCTTGCCAGCGCATCGGGCTCGCGAGTTTGCGCGCGAATCGAGCATGGATGCTCCGGGACCGCTCTTCGCGCCAGCGACAAAGCTAAACATCAAGAAGCTTCCGCCCGATTTCGAATCGGACGGGTGTCACTCGACGATCGACCTCAACGGCGACGGTCGAACTGACCTCATCTGCAAGGGTCAGACGTCAACCTTCGCATCGATGCTGCCAATTTTCGCGACCCCCGCACCGCAAGGTGGCAGAGCGGGGTGGCGCGCTGCACCCGATCACCCAATCGCGAAGATCGCAAATGTGAGCGCGATCATGTGGGGCGACGTGAACAACGATGGGTTGATCGACGGGATCATCTCGATTGGCAGAACGAGCGTAAGCACTCCCGAGCAGGATGCGAAGCTCTTCTACTGGCTCGAGCAGTCGCGCGATGGCACGTGGACACCACGTTACTTCGGCGCTGAGGTGCAAGGGGAGCAACGCGCGCTCGCGATTGCCGACCTCGACCATGATGGCGATCTCGACGTGTTGATCACCGATCAAGATTCGACCGGACAGAGCCGCCTGCGAATTCTGTATAACCGCTTCGACGGTTCTGCTCAATCATGGCAGGCGCAGGAACTGCCCGTTGAGAGTGCGCAGTGGGTTGCCAGCGCGGTGATCATCGACATCGATGGTGATGGTGACCTCGATGTGGTCGCATGCACGCTCCCACGAGGGTCGTCGAATGCTGCCGATAAGACGGCGGCAGTCTTTCTGAACGATCGACTCTGGGCCTGGAGTCGCGATTCAAAGAAGTATGGCGAATTCGAAGAGATCGGTGCGACCACCGCTGTGGGATACCTGCGCGACGAGGACGGCATACCCATGATCGCTGCGCTCACGCGCAGTGATTTCAGTCTCATGAATTCGAGCGATGTGGTCGTGTACGCATTTGAACCCGCGGGTCCCCGTCTTGTTTTTCGCACTCCAGTGGGAATCGCGCAGTGGATCGCCGTCGTCGATGTCGCGGGAGATGGCTGCAAGAATATTCTCGTTGGGGGTGTGTACCGACGGGGCTGGATCGACTCGATGGTGGAAGGGGACGAGGGGAGCACATCAGGAGTCGCGATGTTCGATCAGTCGGGCACGTTCGTCGAGAAGTTCACACTTCCTGGTGACTCGCCATACTCCCCGGCAGTGCCGATCATCTTGCGCGAGAGCGGGCTCGCTCTGATCAGCGGTTCGTTTTACATTCGAGGCGCGGGCAGCGGTCGCAAGCCGATTGCGACCATTGACTTTCGAGGGCGAGTCGATCCTGCGCAGCAGATGCGAACCAACGCGAGCGGCATCGGAACAACAGCGACTGCGCGCATCGGTGGTCACTGGGAGACCGCACGGCAATTGCCGTGGATGAGTGGGGGACTCTCGAGTGCCGGTCAATCGACCGATCCATGCATCATCGGACTCGGCAGTGGAGGGCGCACCGACGCTCCAACCGCCGCAACGATCGACTTTCTCTCGATCGACTGGCCCGACGGAGTGACGCAGACCGAGCGTGCGCTCACGCCGACGGCACACACAATTGTCGAGACGCAGCGGCAGATTTCGAGTTGTCCGGTCATCTTCACGTGGAATGGTGTGCGCATGCAATTCGTGACGGACTCGCTCGGAGTCGGCGGTCTTGGTTTTCTGGCAGCGATCACGCAAGATGCACAGGGTCGACTCTCGCCCGTCTATGCGCCGCCGCGACCATGGGAGCGAATTGCGATCGCCGCGAGTGCCCTCGCCCCCACGTCAGACGAACGTGGATCGCACTACGAAATTGCCCTCACTGAACCGATGGAAGAGTTGACCGCGCTCGACTCGGCCTCGCTCAAGGCGTACGACTTGCCAGCGGGGTGGTCGATGGCACTCGACGAACGGATGGGGATAAGCGATCCGCAACCGACAGGCGCGGCGATCTTCTACCGAGACGAGATGTTGCCAACGAGCGCGACGGTGATCCACGGTTCGCGCGCGCCGATCGATCAGACGAGTGCAGTGCGCGAGCGCGATTTCGTCGCGGTCGATCCGGGAACAATCGATTCACGTTTCATCGGTCGCACCGCGCAACCCTTCTCACTCGAACTCACATTCGCGCGGCCGATCGCCCACGGCGAGGGCGATCCAATTCTTCTGATGGATGGCTGGATCGAATACCCATATTGCCAGACGGTCTTTGCGATGTGGCAAGCGAGCGCGACTCTCTCTGCGCCGACATTCGAGGCGCTCGACCCAGCAACGGGTGCGTGGGTGACGATCGTCAAGGAGTATGGATATCCCGCGGGAATGCCGCGTGAAGCAGCCTTTCCACTCGACCCCGCACGCTTGCCAGCGCAGTGCACCACGCTGCGCATCTCAACGACTCACGAGCTCTACATTGATCGATGCCGAGTGATCTGGTCAGAGCCATGCGCAGAGGCGGTCGAGCACACGCTGCCACTTCAACAGGCGCACGTGATTCAGAGCGGATTCGCCGCGCGCAGACCAGCAGCGCAGCGGCGACCGATCTACGATTATGAGGCGCGCCGTCCACTCTGGGATTGCCGAGTGCAACCTGGTTACTACACGACAACGCAGCGCGACTGCTCGCCACTTCTCACCTCTGTCGATGATGCCGTTGCGATCTTTGCGGGCGGTGAGGAGGTTCGACTTCGCTTTGACGCGCGACTCGCGCCGCTCGCTGCGGGTTGGTCGCGCGGGTTCGTGCTCGACCTCAATGGATGGTGCAAGGACATGGACTTCTTGACGGGTGGTGGTGCGCGGGTCGATCCGCTGCCGCTTCGCGATTCTGAAAGTTCGCCATCGCCTGCGCGCGAGGCATTGCACGCAGAGTTCAACACTCGCTACGAAGGAGGACGATGAGTCTCGAACGCGCGTGGAAACTCACGCTCTTTTTCGTCGTGCTCATCGCTGTGAGCGGCCCGTGGTCGCGCGCTGATGTGGCGCTCGTCGCTGGAATCGCACTTGGACTTTGGGGGCTCGCGTGCTTTCCGTCGCAGAGCAAATTCACATCGAAATGGCTCATTCAAGCGTGCGTCGTCGCACTGGGACTTCGACTCGACCTTCGGGTGCTCGCGGACAGCGCAGTCGCAGGTCTCGCACTTGCCGTGGGCACGATCGTCGGCGCGGTCGTGGTCGGCTTGCTGCTTGGAAAACTCCTCAAGACCTCGCGCGAAGTCTCGGTTCTCATCACCTCGGGCACTGCGATCTGCGGCGGCTCAGCGATCGTCGCAATCGGGACGAGTATCGGGGCGGCATCCTCAAACATGGCCGTCGCGACCGGCGCGATCTTCATCTTGAACGCGATTGGACTCTGGACTCTTCCATCGATTGGCCACTCGCTGGGATTGACGCAAGTGCAATTTGGCGAGTGGGCAGGGGTCGCACTGCATGACATCGCATCGGTTGGTGGCGCGGCGAAGAGTTACGGCGCTGTCGCCTTCGACACGGCCAACATCGTGAAGTTGACGCGCGTCATCTGGATCTTTCCACTCGCGCTGCTCGCAGCTCGACTCGTCTCGCGTGGCGCTGCTGCCACAAAGCGACCTGTTTTCCCGTGGTTTATCCTCTGCTTTCTTATTGCAAGTGCACTGCGCACTTCCTTCCCGGCTCTCAAAGAACAAGAGGAACTGATCTTGAGCGGTTCGGGAATGGGCTTTCAGCTCGCGCTCTTCTTGATCGGATCAGGCCTCTCGATGCATGTGCTCAAGCAAGTTGGATGGCGCGCCCTCGTGCAGGCGGCTGCACTCTGGATCGCCCTCGCCGCAGGATCGCTCGCAGTCATTTACTTCGGCACACCTAGACTCAATGCGCTGTGACTCCGACGCTTCCGAATTCTGTGCGACCGGTGCTCACGCCAGCGCTCCGCTGGCTGGTGCGTTCGCTCATGGTTGCATTCGCGCTGCTCGTGGTGAACTCTGTCTATCTGCTCACTGTTTCGACTGCAGGTGCGATCACCCAACGTGATCATCAGACTGTCTTTTCGGTCTGGATGTTTCTGATGCACATTGTCGTGGGGCTCGCGGTGACGATCCCATTCATTTGGTTCGGCATTGCACACTTGCGCCGCGCCCTCGACCAACCCAATCGCAGCGCAATTCGCCTCGGAATCACCGCATTCGCGGCGGGCCTTCTGACGATTCTCTCTGGACTCTTGCTCATGCGCGTTGAGATCGGATCGTTCGCACTCTCGGTGCGTTCAATCACCTCGCGCGAGACTCTCTGGTGGGCACATCTTCTCGCGCCCGCACTCTTTGTCTGGATGTTCTTGCTGCACCGTCTCGCAGGACCGCGCATCCGCTGGCGCATGGGTGGGTTGCTCGCAGCGCTCGCACTTGGAACAGGCGGCATCGGATTCGTGATGCACGCATCGCTCACTGGCAAGTTGGCAGAAATCGCCCCCACTGCGGGTGACTCGTACTTTCATCCTTCGCTCGCACGCACCGACACTGGATCGTTCATCCCAGCGTCGAGCCTCATGCAGAACGATGAGTGCATGACCTGCCACGCCGATCTCTACAACTCGTGGGCGCACTCGGTGCACGCGGCGAGCTCGTTCAACAATCCCGTCTACTCGATGAGCGTGCGTGAGACGCGCCGGCGCGCCTTCGAACGCGAAGGCAACACCACCGACTCACGCTTCTGCGCCGGATGCCACGATCCCGTTCCATTTTTCTCAGGGGCGTTCGAAGAAAAGAAATGGGATGACCCCAACTACGACGCCGCGCATGATCCTCTGGGCGCTGCGAGCATCACCTGCAACTCGTGTCACGCGATTACTGCGCTCAATTCTCCCCGCGGAAATGCCGACTATGTGATCGCACAGCCGGTCGAGTATCCGCTCGCACACAGCACGAATCCGTTTCTGAAGTGGATCAACCATCAGCTGATTCGGGCGCGCCCGGGTCTTCACAAGCGCACGTTCCTCAAGCCGGAAGTGCACCGGACCACAGAGTTCTGCGGCACCTGTCACAAAGTGTTTCTTCCTGAAGACCTCAACGACTACAAATGGCTTCGCGGGCAGAATCACTACGACTCCTTTCGACTCAGCGGCGTCTCAGGCTTCGGCGCGGCGAGTTGGTACTACCCCCCCAAGGCTGAGACGAATTGCAATGGATGCCACATGCCCGCGCGAGCGAGCAGCGATCCTGCGGCGAAGGTGCGTGGTCCTCTCGCGCAGTTGACTGTGCTCGATCATGGATTCAACGCTGCGAACCCCGCGACGCCACTGCTCGCGGGGTTGCCAGGCGCACAGGAGGTTCTCGTCGCCTGCGAGGCTTTCAACGCCGGTGTCATGCGTCTCGACATCTTTGGAGTGCGCGTCGGCGGGGAGATCGATGGCGAATTGCTCGCGCCGATTGGTCCATCAGTTCCGACGCTCGTGCGTGGCGAGCGTTACTTGATTGAGACCGTTCTTCGCGCGGTCAAGATGGGGCATGAGTTCACTCAAGGCACCGCTGACAGCAATGAAGTGTGGCTCGATGTCGAAGTCGAGTCGAGCGGCAAAGTGATTGGACGCAGCGGCGCGATCGATGCCGCTGGTGGAGTCGACGCGTGGAGCAAGTTCATCAACGCCTACGTCATCGACCGCGAAGGAAATCGAATCGAACGGCGCAATCCACAGGACATTTTCGTCTCGCTCTACAACAACCAAGTGCCACCTGGGGCGGCTGACCTGACGCACTATCTGCTCACTGTTCCACCCGATGCGGGCGACTCGATTCGTGTGCGCGTCGCACTTCGGTACCGCAAGTTTGATCTCACCCTCATGCGTGCCGTCGAAGGACCGCAGTACATCAACACCTTGCCAATTCTCACGCTTGCGCAGGATGAGGTGACTTTCGCAGTCGCCGGCGCTGACGCAGACGCCGGCGCTGACGCAGACGCGGCGAGCCGTGCAACGTCGCTCGCCACACCACCGTCCCCTTCGAAAACGCGCGTCATCCAAGATGAGTGGATGCGTTGGTACGACTATGGCATCTCACTCTTTCGCCAAGGCGAGCGTGGAACCAGCAAGGGCGATCTGCGCCAAGCCGAGATGGCGTTCACACGTGTCGAACAACTTGGAAGAGCAGAGGGTCTGCTCGGTCGCGCGCGCACGGCACTCAAAGAGGGTCGACTCGACGATGCGTCCGCCCGCCTGCGCGAAGCCGCGACCTTCACTCCTGCTGCATATCCGTGGAGCATTCGCTGGTTCAGCGCACTCGTGAACCGCCAGAACGGCGCCTTCGCTGATGCGATCGCCGATCTCGACGCACTCTTCGCGTCTGACTTTCCACTCGCAGTTGAGCGCGGTTTCGATTTTTCAAAGGATGACCGCGTGCTCGTCGAACTCGCCAACGTGCTGCTTGAAAGTGCGCAGAACGACCAAGCGCGCGAGCGTGCCGCGAGCCTTGCGAAGCGCGCGCTTGAACTCGATCCTGAGAGTGTTGCCGCGTGGTATGTGCTGGCGACTGCGAGTCGAGAACTCGGCGACACGGCGACTGCCGATCATGCGCTCGCGCAACACGCGAAGTACAAGCCTGATGAGAACGCGCGCGACCGAGCCGTCACTCGCGCGCGCATGCGTGACGCTGCAGCGAATCACGCAGCCGAACCAATCGTGATCTACGACCTCAACCGAGTGCCATGAGCGAGAACTCTCGACAGAGCGAAGGTGAAGCGCGCATCAATCGCGCCTTTCGTAGGACCAGTGTTGCCATCGCCGCACTCGCACTCATCGCTGGCGGGACGTACTTCATCGCGCGCATGCCACCCTCTCGAGCCCTCGATGCAACCCCTGCGCCAGGTCCCCGCGACACCACCTCTCCAGCGCAAGTTTTCGCTGCTGAACTCGGTCGCATTGCTCTAGGTGATGTTGCCACTGCGAGCGGTCTCACTTTCTCGCGAAGCAACGGAGCCACTGGATCGAAGATGCTCCCCGAGACGATGGGCGGCGGTGTTGGAGTACTCGATGCAGACAACGACGGCGACCAAGACATCGTGCTCATCGATGGCGTCGCACCGACCGTGCGCCTGTATCTCAACGAGACGAAGCATCCCACGGGCGCGCTGCATTTTCGCGAGTGCGACTCGTGCGGACTCTCGAGTGCTCTCACTGGCATGGGGGTCGCCGTCGGTGACTACGACGGCGATGGACGCACCGACATCTACGTCACAGGCGTTGGCGCGAATCAACTCTTCCGAAACGAATTGGGTGTCGATGGAAGCGTGCACTTTCGCGATGTCACTGAGCGTTCCGGCAGCAATCCACCCTCACACCATCCGCGCTGGGGAACCTCTGCAGGATTCTTCGACGCAGACCGTGATGGCGACCTCGATCTTCTCGTCTGCAACTATGTGCAGTGGTCGCCAGAGCTCGACCTCAGCGTGAACTACACGCTCGCTGGAATCGGCCGAGCCTTCGGTCCTCCAACGGGATTCGCGGGTGACGACCTTCTCTTTCTTTCGAACCAGGGAAATGGAACATTTGTCGATGCGACGAAGGCGGCGGGGTTTGAGGCGCGCGGTCCACTTGGTGATCCCATTGGCAAGGCACTCGGTCTGGTCTTCGTCGACCCTGATCATGATGGCGACCTTGACGTCGCGATCGCCAACGACACGGTCGCAAAGGGTTTCTTCGTGAACGATGGATCTGGGCATTTCGAAAACCGTGCCGCAGCGAGTGGTTTCGCCTTCGATCGAAATGGCGCGGCGACTGGCGCGATGGGTATCGACGCGGCGTTTCTGCGAAGCCTTGGTGCAGCGAGCGACAACAACCTGGCCATCGCAGTTGGAAACTTCGCCAATGAACCCGATTCGCTGTACGTCTCGAATGGCGAGAGTAAGGATTTCTCTGACGACGCGATCGTTGAAGGACTCGCCGCGCCGACGCGCGCTGTGCTGACCTTCGGACTCGTCTTCGTCGACATCGATCTCGACGGCGATCTCGATCTCGCACAAGCGAATGGTCACATCGAAAACGAAATCAACCGCCTGCAACCCTCGCAGACCTACGCGCAGCGGGGGCAACTCTTCGCCAATCGCGGCGTCGACGCTCCCTGTTTTCTCGAGTTTCCATCAAACGCGATCGGCGATCTCGCAACTCCGCGTGTCGGCCGTGGATTGACCTACGGCGACTTCGATCTCGATGGCGATCTTGATCTCGTGCTTACGCAGGCGACGGGTGCGGTCGCGCTCCTGCGAAACGAGCAGTCAACACAGAACCATTGGCTGCGCATCGCACTCAAGGGCAAGCCCCCAAACACATCCGCCATCGGCGCAGAGCTCGAAATCACAAGCAATGGGATCACCCAGCGTCGCACCGTGTCAGCGACGCGCAGTTACCTCTCGCAGAGCGAATTGCCCGTGAGCTTTGGTCTGGGCAGCGGTCTGGGCAGCGCAACAACCATCGTTCGACTCACCGTTCGCTGGCCCACGGGCGCCACAGCGACGATTGACGTCACGGGTGTCGATCAGACGATCACGATCAGCGAGTGAACATGCGTTACGGGCAGGCGCCCCAGGCGCTCAGCACGATCGCAAGGTCGCTTCCGTCAGTCGTGCCGCTTCCATTGACGTCGGATGGTCCAGCCGCGCCCCAGCCCGAGAGCAGGATTGCGAGGTCGGATCCGTTCACGTTGCTGTCGCCTGAGATGTCGGCGGGACATGGATTCGACGCAACGCAATCGTTGCGCGTGACCAGAACGTCATCAATGCCAGCCTCGAGCGTGCTCGCAGTCAAGAGATCGGAGATCGCAAAGCGCAATCGGAACGATTGCCCGGGATTCACACTGCTCGAGAGCGCGAATGAACGTTGCTGCCACGCAGCAGAGTTGCTGATCGCTCGATCGAGACTCGTCCATGTTCCACCATCGACCGAGACAGTGACGTCAAGTGGATCGAGCTGCGTCGTCGATGAGCAGTAGTACCAACGCCACCACGAGATCGTGACATCACTTCCAGCGTTGGTGATCACTGGTGAAGTGAGATAGGCGTAGCCGCCGTCGACGTCGTGCGCCGATGCAGTTTGACCAGTCAATCCAATCTGCGTTGCGAAGCACTTGACTCCCGGCGCGGTCGTGTGATCGTCCGTTGGTTCAGCAGGTGCTCCACTCACGGTCGATCCAAATGGATCGCCGAGTTGCCACGCTCCACCGGTGAGCCCGGCGTCAGCCGTTGCGACCCAGCCAGTTGCGGCTCCCTCAAAGGTCTCGTCGAGAATCGTTGATGTGCCTGTCGATGTGGTTGGCGAGTAGAAGAGCGCCGGCGCGGTCGTAGGCGAATTCACCGTTGGATTGCCAGCAGAGACCGAGGTCGCCGAGATGTAGAAATCAAGTTGTTGACTGCAAGTCGTCGCAGGCAAGCGCGCGGTGTACGAACCGGCGGTTCCTGAGGCGATGAGCGGTGTCGAGGTCCACGCGCCGTCGTTGATGCGAGAGCGCATGAGCTCTGATCCCGCTTGAATCGTTCCGAAGGCCGCGGTGATCGTGACGGGCACGTCGACGGTGGCTCCCGCCGTGATCACAGCAGGAATGCCCGTTGGAAATGTGATCGTCAATGGCACGGGGGGTTGATTGATCCAGACCTTGAGTCCGGCGCAGCCACCCGTCACCAGGTCGAGCCATCCATCGCCATTGATATCGAAGACAGCGACGTCGAAGAGATTGCGCAGATCTGCGTCTGGCAAAAGCAGGGTGTCTTCGATGAGCAATCCGCCGCCAGCGATGCCGGTGTTCTTGAAGATTTTCGTTCGTCGGCCAGAACTCGGGCAGAAGGGTCCGAGGTCAGCGTCGATATCGGTGACGATGACATCGATTCGATTGTCTCGGTTGAGATCGCCCACCGAAATCGTGTTGCCGAACTCGCTTGGTGTTGCAGTCATCACCGTGAGCGCGAAGTTTGGTTGACCGTCGGCAGCGTTGCCAGTGTTGAGTGCGTAGCGATCTTGTCCATCGTCGGCGATGATGAAGTCAAGTTTGCTATCGCCATTGAGGTCAGCGACGTTCATCCCGTATGGAGCCAACCCTCCGTAGACCGTCTTGAGCGACCACGTCTGTCCAGGACCCGAAGCGCCAGTCCTGTTGGTCAGGACCGCAGCATCTTGGCTGCCGCCGAGGGTGCTGATACGGATGATGTCTTGCAGTCCATCGCCGTTGAAATCGCCTGGCATGCACATGTTGCCGAAGGCAGATGACAACTGTGTCGTTGTCATCTTCGTGGTGGTCGTGTCGTAGAAGTGGCCTGGTCCAGGACCGCCTGCCGTCGTTCCCCAATTGAAGAGCAACTTATTGTCGTAGTCGAGCGAGGCTGTTTCGGCGGGAGACTGCTGGCACTCGCCAATGTCGGTTGAGTCGCCGTCGTTGTTCAAGTCGTAGCAAATCGTTCCGCTTGTTTCAGGTGTGTCGTAGTCGACGAAGTAGAGGTCGACGTATCCGTCGCCGTTGTAATCAGCGACGGCGAGATCGCAGAGTCGCGGATTCGCCGCGCTGCCACTCTTTGCGAAGAGCACTGGAATGCGCGCGTCCTCAAAGCGAAAACCCTGCCACGCACCCGAAGCGTTGTTGCCGAGGTTGCGATAGATGCGGGGTTGCCCGAGCATCGCGTTGACCGTGTCTGACATCGTCGTCGCGGTGATGAGGTCGACCCATCCATCATTGTCAACGTCGAAGGCTTCGACGTCGCGGTCGTTCACTTCATCGAACATGCCTTGGGACGGCGTCGTGTCGGAAGCGCGACCAAACTCATTCGTGCGGTCGGTGAGCACACCGTTCTCGTTCATGAGAATCAAGTCGCGAAAGTATCCGCAGCTCGTGCAGGTCGACTGAATCGATCCAGGAAACTTGCGCATGACAACGAGATCTGTATCGCCGTCGTGATCGAAATCAGCGAAGGCGAAATCTTTCTCGATGTTGTCCTGGCCGGTCAGCGACGTGCTCGCAATGAGCCGAGTCGACGACTGATTGGCGAACGTGACCCACTGGCCAAACGCGCTCGAGAAGGGGATCGCTGCAAGTGTGATGGCGCAAAGTGAGATCAGCGGATTGTGCATAGTTGCTTTCATGGTGGTCGTCAGCGTGGTGTCGTCAGTGTGTCGGTGGTCAGAAAAGTCGGGAATTACTGGCAAAGACCCCAGCCCGCGAGAACGACCGCGAGGTCTGCGCCGTTGACGATGCCATCGTGATCGATGTCACCCGCCCCACTACCAGCCCAATTGGCAAGAACGATAGAAAGGTCGACGCCGTTGACTGTTCCGTCGCCGCTCACATCCGCGGGACATGCCATGCATTCATCCGGAACCCCGTCATCGTTGGCGTCTTGGCTCGTCCCCAGGGCGATATCGCGCAGGTCTGCGACCGAGTTGTTGTTGCAATCCAAGATATCGCCGTTGAAAGCGAGCACGAAGAGGTCAACATCGGTTGCGTTCACGCTGCCGTCTTGGTTGACATCGGCGATCGCACACTCGTTGTCTGCGTTCGTCGTTCCCTGCGCGATGCACACGCGCAGAGCAAAGAAATCGAGAATATCGATGATCCCGTCGCCGTCGAAATCAAACTCGGCTCGTCCCAGAGAATTGAGAAACTTCACGAGGTGCGCTTGGTTCGAGGGAGAGAGCAGCGCGAAGGCGGCGCTGCTCGCAGCTCCTTCGCCGTAGGGTCCATGCTTGGCAATGGCGAGCGTCACGCGGGCCGTGAATGATCCGCCCGCCGCGCTGCCATCGTGCAGCATTGGATCGCGCGTGCGAACTCCCCAGAGAGTTGGCGTGCGCATTTCGGCTTCAGTCGCATCGCCGTCGCTGATGCCATCAGCGATCAGCCCAACATCGTGCAAGAGAAAGTCGCTGTAGGGCCGAATCGATTGTGAGCGAATCGCGTTTTCAAGAAGCGCGTCACTCGACGTCGTGAAGGACGCACTGTGACACTTCACGCATCCAACTTGATTGAAGAGCGTTTCGCCGGTCATTCCAGAGCGCGGTGTCTGCGGCGGTGGCGCGAGATAGCGTTGAAAGTGGGTGACCCGGTCGATGAACGCGAATCCATCGGCATCATTTGTGTCTTCTGGGTCAGAGACAGCGTCGCAGACAGCCGACCGAGCGAAATCGCCATTGGGCGGATTCTCGTCTGGCGTGAGACGATTCGTGAATCCCATTTCGTTGCGTGAGGCATCTGAAGAAAAGGTCAGCACCGTGGCGACTTGCGCCTTCCATCCGAATCGACCTGCGCGCAAGGGACTCGTCGGCGCAGCTTCGAGCGGACGCACCCAGTGCACCCGTCCACTGACTCCGTCTCCATCGACGTCGAGTTCATCGGCATGCGCTGCGATCTGCACATCTGGGATCGCCTCGACGAGTCCGAACGCCATCGAACTATTTGTCAGTCGCGTGCGCACGACCGTTGCATCAGCGGGCACAACTTCAGCGCAAAAAGAACTGTTGGCGAGTGACTGCGCGAGAGACTGCGATTCGCCTGGATAGAGTGAAAAGACTCCCTTCTTTTCGATGCCGAATCGTGTCACCGAAATCGCTCCCCAGCCACCGATGGGATTCGAGTGGCACGAGCCACAATTGCTCTTGTTCATGATGGGTCCGAGGCCATCCTCGATGGGAATCGGCATGCTGAAAAGAGTGCGACCGATTTGAAAGCGATCGCGTTGCACGGTTGTGAGCCCGTGAAGCGGTTCGCCCATCTTGGCCTGGAGCGCTGAGTCGGTCGCGCCGGCGTGTGAGGCGAGGGCGAGCAGGGCGGCTGAAGCGGTCACGAGAAGGGTTGGAACGGTGCGCATGGTTGTGTGGGGGTCTCGAGGGCGATTTCCTATTCCTTCATTCTAATGCGAAAAATCGCACTTTCCATTCTGATTCGCGCAATATGATCAATCCGATGCATTTGAGTATGAGGATTCCAATTTCGTGGCCGACCCTTCTGATGGTCGCATCGCTCAGTGCGCTTGACGGATGCGCTGATAATTCGGTGGTCGCAGAAAAAACGCCCTCCAAAACCGCTGCAGAGGCGCCAAAGACGCTATCGCAGCCCGTCAACCACCAGAACCTCTCGGTGGGGGCAAAGCTCCTCCGTTCAGGTCAATTCCTCGACGCTGAGATCGTGCTGCGGGCGCTCCTCGTTGAGCAACCGCAGTGCGCGCGGGGGGAGTTCCTCTTGGGGGTCGCAGTGATGAAGCAGAAGAAATACTCGCAGGCTCGGCCGCTGCTCGAATCAAGCCTCGCTCGCGACCAAGACTTTGCTGAGCGCGCGCAGGTCGATCACTTCATTGGATGGTGCTGCTACTACCTGGGCGATCTCGACTCGGCCAAGCGGGCCTTTCAGAGTCACGTTGGCACGAACCCAACGGCAGATGACTCGTACTTTGGCCTCGGCGTCATTGCAATCGACGAAGATCGCATGGGGGATGCCGAGCTCGCCCTTGGACGGGCAATTGAGTTGATTGGTCCTCACCCGGCGCGAAGCCGCGACCGCGCAAAGTGCCTCGCGCGACTCGGCGACGTCGCCGTGCGCAAGGACAAACTCGATGAGGCTCTCGCGCTCTACGAGGAGGCGTCCCAACTCTGGCCCGACCACTATGAAGTCTGGGGGAAAATCGCGCGTGTCTACGACGCCTTGCTTCGTCCAGTCGAGGCCGAGAGTGCGCGCGCCACGCAGCACGAGGCGATGCAGCGGGTGGGTCGAGCGGCTCCACCAGAGAGTGCGCCGGGGAGTGCGCCGTGATCACACTCGGCGCGATTTCAGCACTTTCTGCGGCATTTTTCGCCGCATTTTTCGCCGCGGCCGATCAAGCATCCATCCAAATGCGCGACGTCACGGCAGCGTCGGGCATCGAGTTTGTGACGACGTCGGGCGCGACTCCAAGCACACAGATTCTTGAAGTCAAAGGAGGTGGGATCGCGATCCTAGACATGGACGGCGACGGCGACTTCGACCTCTTCTTTCCAAACGGTGCGACGCTCGCTGCTCCGATGCAGGGATCTGGTGCCCGGCTCTACGAAAATCTCGGCGCAATGATCTTTCGCGATGTCACCGCAGCGAGTGGCATCAATCACCACGCCTGGAGTTTCGGGTGCGCAGTGGGAGACTTCGACGCAGATGGACGCGACGACATCTACATCGCGTGCGCGGGAGCCGATCATCTGCTGCGCAATCTCGGCGGTGGAAAGTTTGTCGACGTCACACAGGCCGCGGGTCTCGGCAACGAGGCGATGTGGGGAACCTCGGCCGCCTTCGCCGATCTCGATGGCGATCATGATCTTGACCTCTATGTTGCGAACTACGTCGAGTGCGATCCTGCCACGCCCATTGCGCCTGCACATTTTCGTGGCATTGAAGTGATTAATGGTCCGCGCGGCTTGCGCGCACAACCCGACCTGCTCTACGAGAATCTCGGCGACGGCACCTTCGCCGATCGCAGCGAAAGCTCTGGAATTCGTGCGCCCGCAGCGAGCTTTGGGCTCAACGTGGTCGTGCTCGATCTGACCGGGGATGGCCGCCCAGACATCTTCGTCGGCAACGACTCGCGCAGCAATTTTCTCTTCGAGAACCTCGGTGGGATGCGCTTCTGTGAGATTGGCGCGAAGTCTGGAACCGCGACGAACATCGAAGGCGCCGAGCAAGCGACGATGGGAATTGCCGTGGGCGATGTCAATGGCGACGCGCGTCCCGATCTTTTCACCACGAACTTCAGCGATGACACCAACACGCTCGCTGTCGCGCGCGCCAACGGATTCTTCGATGATCGCACTGCGCAGTATGGAGTCGGTGTGCCATCGCGCGCCTTGTGTGGCTGGGCGACAGCCTTCGTTGATCTCGACCAGGATGGTGACGAGGATCTCTTCATCGTGAATGGTCACGTCTATCCGCAGGCGACGCGCGCGACGATGAACAGCGAGTACCTGCAACCCCTCTTGATCATGTCGCGGGTGGGCGATCGATTCGTTGCTGTGAAAGACGAGGCGCAGCCGTGGTTGAACAGTGTGCAGCGAGATCGCTCGGCAGTCTTTGCTGACCTCGACGGCGATGGAGATCAGGATGCCGTCATCAGTGGACTCAACCAAGCTGTCCGAGTGCTCGAGAACACGCACGCGCCCTCGAATGACTGGGTGACAATCGAACTCGACGATCGCGCCCACCCAGGCAATCGCCACGCAATTGGCGCGCGAATCACCGTGAAATCAGGGGGACAGACGCAAACACGCTGGATCTTCGGTGGCGGTCCATTTCAATCGAATCAATCTCCAATTGCGCACTTCGGATTGGGTGCGGCGACCGCAACTCCGACCGTACCCGCACTCATTGATGTCACCGTGCGCTGGCCCGACGGCGTCGAAACCACTGCGTCGGTTGCGCGGGGATCAAAGTCAACGCTGACGCGAGCCGCTACAGCAGTGGCGAAATGAGCGCCACTGCGTTCTGTGCCAGCGTGCGCGCTTTGGATTGCTTGCTCCATTCCTGCGCCGTGATCTCAACGCTCGCGTCGATGTAACTCTGTTGCAGCGTTCGCAATTCAGCCGCGAACCCGTCGTCGTAGACGAGTGCAGTCGCTTCGAAGTTCAAATCAAAGCTGCGCCGATCGAGATTGCTCGATGTGATGATTGCAAACTTGCCATCGGCCGAGATGGTCTTTGCGTGCAGCAGCCCGCGAGTGAACTCGTGAATGTGCACACCCGATTCGAGCAGGATGCCATACCCCGCCCGGCTCGCGAGTGCAACGAGTCGACTGTTGTTGCGACGAGGAACAACGAGTCGCACCGTCACTCCCCGACGAGCTGCCACACAGAGGGCGGAGTGCATCGTCGGATCTGGCACGAAATACGGCGTTGTCAGAACGATTTCATCCTGCGAGACCTGGATCGCTGCGAGCAGCAGGCTCTTGATCGCGTCGTTGCGGTAGTTGGGACCCGACGCGGCGATCTGCGCCGTGACGCCGCCACTCTGAAACGGAGGGCTCGCGCGCAGTTGATCTTCGATGTTTTCATTTGTGTCGAGATACCAATCTTCAGCGAAAATCAAGTGTAATTCTCGCACAGTCGGTCCCAAGAGGCGCAGGGTGCAATCGACCCAGGGAGCGAAACGGGGCTGCACCGCAAACTCGGGTGCGGCGATGTTCATGCTGCCGATCCATCCAATGGTTGAATCGATGATGATCATCTTGCGGTGGTTGCGAATGTCGATGCGCGAGAAGAGTGTGCGCAGTGGATGCACCGCAAGCGCCGCCACAACTTTGACCCCTCTCTCTCGCAACTGCCGCACTGAGGCGCTGCGCAAGAAGCGCGAAGATCCCTGCGCGTCGACGAGCACTCGGCAGGTGACCCCGCGCGCTGTCGCCGCCGCGAGCGCATCGGCCACGGCACCGCCAACGCGGTCATCGAGCCAGATGTAGCTCGTAATGTGCACCGTCGCGGTCGCCCGATCGATATCGGCGATGATCGCAGCGACCGCCTGATTGGAATCTCCAAAGAGTTTCACGCTGTTGCCCGCGAGTGGTGCAGAACCGCTCACAGACTCTGCGATGCGCGCAAGTTGACGATCGATTCCATTGAGGTGCGCCTGATGCGCTCGCGCATCATCATGCTGGTGAAAGTGCGGCTTGTTGAAGAGCTCGAGCACCGATTTGTGAATCGCGCGCCGGCGATATCCAAGCCGCGACTCACCGACGAGCAGGTATGCGGGAATCCCGATGATTGGAAGGACGGTCACGATCGTCACCCACGCAGCGGCAAGCGAGGGTTGCGATCCTTTGCGCAGGATGATGACGCAGGCGAACCCTGCGCGCAGCAGAAGGTCAATGGCGAAGAATGCGCCAAGCAACCACGGATTGGTGATCCAGTGACTGAGTGGAAGGTCGATTAGTGGCACGCAATGATTTCGACCACCGTCAAGCGTCGCTCGCCGCGGGGAAGATTGACACGAACCGTCTCTCCGACGCGCATCTTCATGAGCGACTCCCCAATGGGACTCGTGCTCGTCACTTCGCGGTGTGATCCGTCAGAATCGCCGTCGCCATCAGCGATGCTGCTGACGATCTTGTAGCTCTCAACTTTTCCGGTCGCTTCATCTTTGATGCGAACGATCGCGCCCAGAAAGACCATATCCTTTGGCATCTCGTCTTGTTGAATGACCTGCACGGTGGTGAGACGCACTTCGAGTTCACGAATGCGCAAGTTGTTCATCGACTTGTCTTCGCGGGCCGCGTGGTAGTCCGAGTTTTCGCGCAGATCTCCATGTCCGCGCGCTTCGGCAATGCGTTCAGTCAAGACACGATCGAGCGCGTGCAACTCAGTGAGCAGTCGCGCAAGTTTTTCCTTGTCTTCTCGTGTCACGAATTCCATGGTTATTCTCCCACCCGTGAACTCGGCACGGTGGTCCGACCGAAACGCTATCCCACTCGACGCAGAGTCGCAACCCCACCGCGCTCGCCGTGGGGCCGTCGACCCTGCACCGCAGAGATGATCGACGCGAGAAGAAACCCAGTTCCGCCCAACGTGACCGAGAAAAGTGCCGCGAATCTCGCGTGATTCCAGACTTCGGAGTCGGGCATCGAGGCGGTCGCATCGGTGAGGTCGAGAATAGTTGCGCACGCTCCCAGAAAGGGAAGCGCCAGCGCGACGTCAGGAACTCCCGCCGCTGCGAGTGGCCAGCGCGCTCCCGATGCGACGAGCAGGCACGCAACCATTGCGAGCGAACGCACACTTGTTCGAGTTGAGCACGAGGCAGCCGCGACAACCCCCGCAACGGCGATCAAACTCGAAAGAGCGCAGAGATCGATGAGCACAGTGCGTTCGACGGTCCAAGGTGTCGCGAGGCGCAACGGCCAGAGGACGAGTTGAAGCAAGCAACCGAGCGTCGCCGCATCGATGAGCGGGCGAATCACGCGTGATTCATCGCTGATCTGTGACAGCCGCACGAGTGGCCAGGCGACAATCGCGCCGACGAGGCACGTCACGACGGTGACGCGCACGGCAGGTGCGAGAGAGGCGGGGGTGATTTGCAGCGGAAGGGTCGAGCCGATCGCGAGAAAGAGTGCGAGCAGAATCCAGATGCCCGCGGCGACGACAATCCCTCGCGGTGGATCAATGGCTTGCGACATAATCGACCGAGAGATCAATCGCGTTCGGACCCGCACCATCAATGCGTCCATATTGATTGTGCAAGAGGTCGAGGTAGCGCAGTTTCTGTTCAGCAGGAACCTCTGCGGAGGCTTCCAATCCGAGCGCTCGCCCCCATTTCACTCGGCATCCGCCACTCGTGAGAAGTGTGAGTGTCTGCTGCTGTTGAAAGTCTGCGACATCAACGCCAGCAATTTGCGATCGCCACCGCTGTGTGCCGACGAGTTTCGCAAGCTCAACTCCTGCGAAGAGGTCGGCACCAGTCCAAAGTTGTCCAGGTCGCGGTGGACGTGGAAGACGTGCCCCAACAATGCGCGGCAACTTCGGAGCGGTGCCCAGCGCGTAGGTGCGCGGCAACAGTCGACACTCACTGTCGAGCAAGTGATCGCCCGCACTGTCAGCGACCACCGCAGTTGGCTGCGCGAATGTTCCTTCGACTTCAAGCAGTGTGAGCCTCTCGCGGCGAACTTGACGAACGGTTTCGAACCATCCCGTTGCAAGCAGCGCGGCCTGTGCCCGTTCGAGTCCCACGCGGTCGTAGGCAGAGGCGCCTGCTTCGCGCGCGACCATTTCTTGAAGCGGCGCAAGATCTGCCGAGGTCATCCACTGTGGAGCATCGACGAACGAGACTTCGATGCGCTGTCCCGCGGCAGAAAAAGCCTGTTTTCGAAGCGATGGGATCGACCACCCGAAGACGAAGGCCGCCACCGCGAGCAGTGCGATACCTGCACCGATCCACATCGACGTCGAGCGCGTCGGGTCAGTCATTGGCTGCATCCGAAGGCGCTGGTTCATCGATCACCGCGACGCTCTGCTCAGAGGCCGAGTCTGCGGGTGTGTCGGCTGGTGCCTCGACGGACGCGCCGTGTGCCGCCGTTCGCGCGTGACCGTGATGGGGCCGACTCGATCCCTTCATCCGAGCGATCGAACGAAGCGCAAGTCGTGCGCACATCTGCGAGAACGAGATTCCCGCATGCGCGGCTGCCTTTGGAACGAGCGAATGATCGGTCATCCCAGGCATTGAATTGATTTCGAGAAACCACGCGCCATCTCCATCGACCATGAAATCGACGCGTGCGAGGTCGCGGCATCCGAGTCGTTCATAGATGGTGCGAGAAGCATGCGCAATCTCAGCAACGACATCGGGCGGCAACTCTGGATTCAAGATGTACTGCGTGTCGGCCCGTTCGTACTTCGCATCGAAGTCGTAGAACTCGCCGGCCGAGAGAACTTCGATGGTTGGCAAGAGTTCACGCTCGAGAATTCCGACGGTGATCTCGCGACCAACAATGAGCTTTTCTGCCATCAAACGTGGGTGTTTTGCCTCGAGGTCACTGCGAGCCGCGGCGAATTGTGCGGCGTCCATGCAGCGACGAACTCCGATGCTCGACCCATCGCAGATTGGCTTCACGACAACGGGGCATTCGAGGTCGCACGGTTCACCTGCGACCAACTCCCGCGCAGGTGGAGTGCGAATGCCTGCAGTGCGCGCGAAGAGTTTCGACGTCAACTTATCCATCGCAAGGCGCGCGGCTCGCGGGCGACTTCCGATGTAGGGGCGGCCATCCATCTCCATCAGTTCTTGCAAATCTCCACCTTCACCGAAGGGACCATGCAAGACTGGAAAGATCACATCACCCGGAAACGCCCGAATCTCATCGAGCGTCGGTCGATCGATCACCTGCTCGTGCACAACGAATCCACCCGCTTCGCGCAGTGCCGCGGCAACCATCGCACCCGATCGCAGACTAATTTCGCGCTCAGCATCTGGACCACCCATGAGAACAAGAACGTTGACATCACTCATGACAGTTCACCTTTCGTCGACCAGACAATGACCTCTCGCTCGAGGCGAATGCCTGAGTGTTCGAGAACCCGCAGTTGTACAGCAGTTGCGAGCGCAAGCACGTCATCGGCGCGTCCGTGAGGGGTCAGCGCGATGAAATTTCCGTGCACCGGGCTCACGTAGGCCGTGCGAAGTGCCGTGCCCTTCATTCCCGCCAAATCGATGAGTTTTCCAGCGCTTTCACGCCTTCCAGTCGCTGGATCGATGGGATTCTTGAACATGCATCCCGCCGAGTTGTCGCGCATCGGCTGGGAGTTCTTTTTGTATGCAGAAACCTCTTTGAGATGCTCACGAATCTTCACTGGATCGCCCGCCGTCAGCGTGAGGTTGGCGGCGGTGATGATGCCTTCTGGCAGTGCGCAGTGGCGGTATCCAAAGGCAAGTTCGACTGCCGTGAGTGTTGTGCGTTCGCCGCGAAGGGAGATGTGGTCGATCGAGTGCACGACCTGGGCAGTCTCGCCGAAGGTGCCACCGGCATTCATGCGCACCGCACCACCGATCGTCGCTGGGATGCCCGCGAGTGAGGTGAGCCCTTGCAAGCCGTGGCGGGCAGACTCTGCAGTCAACGCCATAAGTTGCGCTCCGGCACCAACGCGAATCGTCTGCGCGACCGTGCTTGGCTGCCAATTCACACCGCAGAAGGCAGGTTGATTGAGTTGCACGACAACGCCATCGACTCCAGAGTCGGTGACGAGCAGGTTTGCGCCCAGACCAAGCACACGCACCTCGATTGCCATCTCATGACAGCGGCAGCAGAGTGTTGCGAGCGCGTCGACGGTGTTGGGTTGTACGAGCACTTCAGCTCGTCCACCAGCGCGGTACCAGGTCAACGCACCAAGTGGAGCGTTCAATTCTGCCGACAAATCAAGGTCGTTCCAGAGCGTTGTCGTCGCAGCGGTCATCGTGCGCATGGCGTTAGGCGGCAGTCGCGGTGACGGCGCCGGGCAGCTTCGCGGCGTTCACGAAATCATGGCCAATGGTCCAGACGGGTCCTGCACCCATCACAACGATGAGGTCGCCATCCTGTGCGTTGCAGTGAAGAAACTCAGTGATCTCGCTGAACTCATCGATCGCGCGCGCACTCGTGCCGCGTTCATTGAGTCGCGAGACGAGGTCGGCACTTGAGACGAGTGTGCGCTCGATTTCGCTGTCGCGAACGAAGTAAATCGGCGGCACGATCACGAGGTCGGCGCACGAAAACGACTGCGCGAACTGCTCGAGCAAGAAGCGTGTGCGACTGTGTTGGTGGGGTTGAAAGACGCAGATGATGCGCTTTGGATTCTCAGCCGCGCGCAGAGCCGTGAGCGTCTTCTCGCACTCCG
Source organism: Singulisphaera sp. GP187 (assembly GCA_945869475.1). GTDB lineage: Bacteria > Planctomycetota > Phycisphaerae > Phycisphaerales > SM1A02 > F1-60-MAGs104. Next base: position 23,140 of record CAMBOV010000001.1, read on the forward strand.
TTGGATGGTGTCCGTAGTCGTCGAAGACTCGCACCCGCGCTCCATTGCGCGCGAGGCACTCACCCAGAAACTGCATACGTCGATCGACGCCAGCGAAGGTCGCAAGCGCAGCCGAAATCGCGTCGAAATCGGCGCCCAACCACGAGGCGAGAATGCCCGCCGCAGCTCCATTCAACGCATTGTGCTCGCCGCAGAGGTGGCCGGTCCAACTCAACATCTCGCGACCGTTGTGCCAGACAGTGGTTGCGGTCGTCGCTGGCTCATAGTCGACGTGGTACTCAGCGGTGGGAGACCACCCAAAGGTGCTCACGGCGCAGCGAAGTGCACTCGCAACGGCTCGTCGATGGGCACCCTCGTGCGCGATCAAGAGTCGTCCACCCTCCGTCGCGTCGGGCAGTGTCTGCGCGAAAACTCGAAACGACTTCACGATCTCATCGAGCGAGTGGTAGACATCGAGATGATCCTCTTCGACGTTATTGATCAGTGCGAGCGTTGGTTGGTGGGAGTGAAACGATCGATTGAACTCGCACGCCTCAGCGACGAAAATGCCGGGCGAGCCAGCGAGTGATCCCTGGGGAATCTCGTCGCTGCCGGTGCGGGATCCTCCTCCAAGTTGCGGCACATGCGCGCCGACGATCACCGATGGGTCGAGCCCCGTTTCGATCAGCACGTGCGCGAGCAGGGCAGTGGTTGTGCTCTTGCCGTGGGTGCCAGCGATCGAGACGGCGGTGCGTCCAGATTGGGCCCATCCGAGTGCCTCTGCGTAGGTCATCGTGTCGATGCCTTGCGCCTTGGCTCGCACGAGTTCAGGGTGGTCGAGCGCGACGGCCGCTGAGTAGACAACGAGGTCGACAGGGGGGGTGATTGTGGCCGCGGCACTGCCAATTGTGACGTGAATTCCAGCAGAATTCAGCGAATTTGTGACCGCGCTTGCCTCTTGGTCGCTTCCTGAAACGGTCGCCCCACGGGCCATCAACATCATGGCGAGTCCACTCGTGCCGCATCCACCGATTCCAACAAAGTGGATGGTGCGACCCGAACAGATTGCCGCATCCTTGCGTGCATTCATAGTGTTGAATCGTATCGGCAGAACGCGGGGCGCGCCTTGGGAATCGGCACGGAAATCGCCGCGTCTCGCGCAGGAGATCTCTACACTGCGCCGATGGCAAGCAAGGCAGACGCCAAGGACGACGTCCGCGCGCAGGTACTCATCGTCGACGACGAACGCGATCACGCCGAAACGATGGCGGAGGCACTGCGCAAGCCGGGCCATATCTGCACAATTGTCAATGGAAGAGCGAGTGCGCAAGATGAACTTCGCATGGGCAGGTTCGATGTTGTGGTGACGGATTTGGTGATGGAAACCCCTCGTTCTGGGATGGAAGTACTCGCACTTGTGGGCGAATTGCAACCGACCGCCGCGACGATCATGGTCACCGCGCACGGCGACATTCCAACGGCCAAAGAGGCGCTTCGCGGCGGGGCGTATGACTTCATCGTCAAGCCCCTTGACCTCGTCGTCTTTCGAAATCTTGTGCAGCGGGCAGCTGAATCGGTGCTGTTACGCCATCAGAACGAGAGCCTGCAGGGACAGGTCGAAGCGGCCTATGGATTCGAGGGAATCGTCGGCGACTCAACGGCGATTCGGCAGGTCATCGACGCGATCAAACAGGTCGCACCGAGCAACCTTCCAGTCCTCATCACCGGCGAGAGCGGCACCGGAAAAGAACTCGTCGCGCAGGCGATTCACCAACATTCCAAGAGGCGATTGCGGCGGTTCGTGCCCTTCAACGCCGCGGGTCAAGCCGAGAGCTTGCTTGAAGACCAACTCTTTGGCCATGTGCGCGGCGCATACACCGGAGCCGACAAAGACCGCGAAGGCATCTTCGAATATGGCGACCGAGGCAGCGTCTTTCTCGATGAAATCGGAGACACGCCGCTCTCGATGCAACCGAAACTGTTGCGCGTGCTTGAGAAGGGCGAGATCGTCCGGCTGGGCACGAATGATTCGCGCAAGACCGACGTTCGTTTCATCAGCGCGACCAATCGCGACCTGCGCACGATGATCAAACAGGGACAGTTTCGCGAAGACCTCTTCTATCGACTGCGCGGAGCTGAAATCAATATTCCACCCCTTCGCGAGCGGCGAGATGATATTCCGTTGCTTGTTCGCCACGCTGCTGGAAAGTTCGCCAAAGAACTTGGTCGGGCGATCCCAACGATTCGTGAGCCAACGATGATGCGCCTCATCGCCTTCGATTGGCCAGGAAACGTGCGCGAGCTCTTCAACATTGTGCACCGAATGATGGTTGCGACGCGCGGAGATGTGCTCGACCTCTCGAGCGTTCCCGACGAGATTCACACGCGTGATGGAGATGAGTCTGCGCCGGGGCTTGGAAGTCTCGCGGGCTTTGGTCTCGACCGCCTTGAGAAGGAAGCGATCCGCCAGACGCTCGCAATGGCCGAGGGCAATCGTGAACGAGCGGCGCAGTTGCTTGGAATTGGCGAGCGAACGCTCTACCGCAAGTTGAAGGAGTATGGACTGCGCTAGCGCACTTCAACGACCGATGCCCTGGATCTTGACGCGCCACTTGCTCGCTGAACTCACGAAGGTGCTTCTGCTCACCACGACGATCATCGTGGTGGTCGTGGCCTTCGGCGCGGTGATCAAGCCGCTCACGGGCAACCTGCTCGGACCCGGTGGAATCTTGAAATACATCCTGCTTGCGATGGTGCCGATGCTGCAGTACGCGCTGCCATTTTCAGCTGGATTTGCAGCAACAATCGTGACGCACCGGTTTGCCTCAGACAACGAGATTCAGGCGATGTCGGTGAGTGGAATTTCCTACAAGGTGATTCTTCTGCCGCACGCAATTCTGGGAGTGATCCTCACCATCGTGATGTTCTTTCTCGTGCAGACGGCGATCCCAAGATTCTGGGGATTGATGAGCGAGGTGATCACCAACGATGCCGCACAAGTCTTCGTCAGCACGATTCGCTCGGGCGATTCATTTCGCGCTGGCAATTTTCTGATCTACGCCGATCGCATCTCACTCGACGAAACTCCCAGCAACGCGATGCAGCGCATCCGCCTCGAAGGAGTCGCAGCCGTCGAAGTTGATGGGTCAGGTCGTCTCACCACTGAGTTCGTTGCACGTAGTGGATCAGCCGACCTCTATGCAGATGGCAGTGACCTCATCGTGAAGGTCGCATTTCGCGATGCAACGGTCTTGCGACCCGGTGATGCGACTGTTGCGTTCATGCCACTCGCTGAACCGATGCCGACGTTGATCGATCGCCACTGGGAGCGCAGTCCCAAATATCTGCCGTGGGGTGAACTCATCACGCTGACGAGAGATTCTTCGAAGGGCGCGGTGGTGACTGAGAATCGTGAGCGACTGAAACGCGCGATTGGTCCGGCGCTTCTCATTGATCGCATCGGACAGCAGATCGCGGCGACGGGCACTGCTGAACTTGTGAGTGACGAGGCGAATCGCGCCTATCTCGTGCGAGATGCGATGCTCGGAGGCAGCGGTCTTGTGCCGCGACCACCCGCGAAGCGATTCACCGTTGAAGAACTCGAAGGTGGAGTGGCGATTCGCGAGGCCTCGGCGACGAGCGGAATTCTCACGGGCACCGCCGGCGCGCAGGGTTCGACCGCACCCGACCGACTCGACTTTTCGCTGGCCGATCCGAAGGCGAGAGACCTGCGCAGTAACGACGCGCGACTCGTGCGCTGGCCCTCGCGCGTTGTCGGACTTACCGTCGCGCTCTCGCCCGCGGCGCCACCTGACGAGACGTTGCTCGCTGATGCGAAGCGCATTGGTGAGCAGACAACGCCGCCACTCAACGCGTACGCACGCAATGCCAATGATGCGCTCGCTGCGGTGAGTCGCGCGATGGGTGACACCTGGTACGAGGCGATGTCACATGTCTGGATGCGCTTCGCTCAACCCGTGAGTGTCGCGCTCGTCTTGCTGCTCGGCGCAGTGCTCGCGATTTGGCGCCGTCACAGTTTGCCGCTCACCATTTATCTGCTCGCGTTTCTTCCAGCGATTGCCAATGTGCTGCTGATCGCTTCTGGGCAGTCGATGATTCGCGGCTACCAACTCGGCGTCGGCGTCGCGGTGATGTGGGCTGGCAATCTCATCTTGCTCGCACTCGCGCTTGGCGTTGGGCGCAGAATGGCGCGTCACTAGTGCGCATCCTCGACCGGCACATTCTGCTTCGATTTCTCGGCAACTTTGTCTTGCTCTTTGGATTGCTCTTCGTCTTTGCGATTTCGATCGACATCATCATCCAGTGGGAAAAATTCATGGATGTCTCGGCGGCGCTCAATCCGCCCAACGCGGCGGGCGAGAAGCGCGCGACAACTCTTGGCATTGCGAAGGTCATCCTGGGATTTCATGGACCGCGCATCTTTCAGTTCTATCAATACATGATGCCGCTGGTGGCTCTGGGCGCGATGGGGTTCACCGCCTCGGCGATGCATCGCAGTCGTGAGTTCACAGCGATGTTGGCAGCAGGGGTCTCGCTTCGTCGTGCGGTTCTTCCGATGATCGTCGGGATGTTTCTCCTTTGCACCCTTCAAGGTCTCAATCAAGAGTTCATTCTGCCGCGACTCGCCGCGCGACTGCTGCTCGAACATCGCGACATGATTCGCGGTGTCGTTCCAACGTGGTCGATCGCACTTGCCGCAGATTCGCGCGGCAGCTTGCTGCACGCGGCGAAGTACGACCCGGCAACGCAAATGCTCACGGGACTCTCGATTGTCGAGCGCACTGCGCAGGGTGGAGTCGCGCGGCGCATCGAGGCGACGAGCGCAACGTGGTCAACAGAGCATCGGGCGTGGATGTTGGTCAATGGACGGCTCGGCGTTCCATCGAAACCGACCGATGCGCCTGCGAGTGAGCGTCCGAGTGTCTTCAACGATCAGCCCATCGCCTCGTTCGCGACCGACCTTGATCCGGACACGCTCTCGCTGCGCCACCACCGATTGCACGCGCACATGCTCTCGCTGAAGGAGATCGCTGAACTCACCCGCACCTCGGCGGTCGATCCTGGATCTCTGCGCCGATACGCCGTGGGACGATTCGCCGCGCTCGCTATTGCGATCTTGGTCCTGATGATCTGCATCCCATTTTTTGCACTTCGCGAGCCGACGCCGCTCTTGCGCCAAGCGGTGCGCTGTGCTGCGCTGGGATTGCCACTTATGTTGACATCGATGGTGATCATCGCCGTTCCGCTCGCAACTATTCCTCCAACCGTTGGAGTGATGTTGCCTGTGGCACTCTTGATGCCGATTGCTGCGTGGCGGCTCGCCGTCATGAAGACGTAGCGGCGATGAGAGCCGAGCGTGCACTCACCGCTCGACGATCGGCGAGCCATCGAAGCACTCGAGCACTCCATCGGCTCGCAAGAGCAGCAAGCGATCTGCCTGCGGCGCGAAGACCGGCACGGCTTTCACGACCCCCGAGTGAATCGTCATGAGATCATGTGGATGCCCCGGCTCAAAGACCTTGATCAGGCCCGAGGCGCATCGCACAGCGGCTCGCGGTGCATCGGCCGCGAGAGTGAGCTCGCGCCCTGCGTTTGAAAGTCCCCCGTACTTCGCGAGTTTTTCACCCGTGTGCACATCAAGACAGGCTGCTTCCATTTCGGATTCCTGTGAGCACATCCAGATTGACTGACTATCGGGAGAAAACTGCACGTAGGAAGTACCCTGACCCAGCGAACGCGATGTGAGAGCGCCACCAGAGCGCGTCTCGAACATCTCGACCGGTTGGCCGTAGGAGGAGAGTGCGACAAGTGAATCGTCTGGTGCAACCGCCATCATCTCGACATCGCGATCTTTGATCGCAGCTTTCCATCGCTCTCGTCCACTTGGTAACTCGAGGCACACCACTTCGCCGCCGCGCAATGTTGCGATGAACGATCCGTCATGTGCGATCACGCCCCTCGAGCAATACGCACCGCCAGAAGACTCCTCGAGTGTCGCCCCATCGTCGACGTTCAACCGCCGCAGAGAGCCATCGCCGCAGACGACGAGCACTCCAAACTCGTCGAGCAATCGCACTGCGACAACGGTCTGCTTGATTGCGACGCTCCACCGCAACCGCATCGTTGCGAGGTCGACGCAGTAGAGTTCGCCGCGCGTGTCGCTCACCAGTGCGAGTTGACCGTCACCGGTGAACGCACACTGCATGAGTGGCTCTTTCGAGAGTGCGAGCGTGCGCTGCCCAGCGTCCACCTCAAGATCCCACGCGCGCAACTGTCCGCTCGTGTCGCCACTCACGGCCGTGTGTTCGTTGGCACTGCTGATCGTCCAAATCTGGCTTGGCGATCCGCCGAGTACTGCCTTCACTGCGTACGTCTCGCCGTCGAGTGCCAGCACCCGTTGGTCGAATCCGGCGGTCCACAAGATGCTGCCTGCTGGACTCCACTGCGCATGCCACGCGCCGTGCGCTGCTTCGATCGTCGTGATGAGCGCACCGTCGACTGTGCTCTGAATCGTCATCGGACGAGTCATGCGAAATGTGAGCGCGATGCGCGTGCCTGAGACATCGAGTGCCGCGCCAACGGTGCTCGCTGGAGTCTGCACGCGCCAGAGTTGTGCCAGTGTCGCGGGGTCGAACGCGGCGAGCGTGTGCGTCGACGCGGCGTAGATCGGTCCGCCAGCATTGTGCAGGATCGCAACGATTCGACTTCCCATCGAGAGCGTCGCAGTGACGCGCGGCGTCAGCGTTGCGGCGTCAACGAGCGAGAGTTCGCCGTCGTTGGTTCCAAGGGCGATCGTCGAGTCGTCGATCCACTCGCCGACGAATGACTTTTCATCCGCGTTGCGCACGACGAGTTCCCCACCAGTGGCGGCGTTCCAAACGCCCACAAACTCCAGTGAGCGCGCCCGCCGCGATGCGCGTGCCATCAGGACTCCACGCGACCCACCAGGGTTCGATGCCGGCCTCGGGTTTGGCAGTGGCGGTGCATGGGATCGAGATCGTGCGAATCGTTTTCAGAGTCGTCGCGTCGAGGATGACAAATCCACCAACGTCGACCGCCGCGATCGACTCTCCGTCGGGCGAATGATCAATGCCGTAACTCTGCCGGCCGAGATTCTCGCTCGTTGCTACCGATGCGTCTGCGAGCCGCATCCGGTAGTTCCACTCGAATGCGCGGTGGCTGAGCGGGGCGAGTGCGAGCGCTTCCTTTGCACCAGCGAGTTCGCCGCGTGCGAGTGCGCCATCCGCTGCTGCGAGGCTCGAAATACAGAGCGCGCGCTCGAGTGTGTGAGTCAGCGTGCGCTGGTGCATCAGCATCCACGAGACGGTTGAAAGAGCGCCGAGCACAATCACGATTGCCGCAGCAACCGCAGCGGTCTCGACTCGGTGGCGTCCGATGAATCGCGAGAGCAGATAGCGGCGCGTTGGAGGCGTTGCCTGCACAGGTCGCCCCTCGAGCATCGCGCGCACGTCATCGGCGAATGCGTCGACTGTTCCGTAGCGGCGCGTTGGTTCAGGATCAAGCGCCGTCATCACGATCGCATCAAGATCACTGCGAAGTGAGCGATCGAGCGACGGGGCGCTCGTACTGCGCCGAGTCGCGAGCGTTTCGAGTCGAGCCAGATCAGTGCGCGCAAGCGTTACGAGACGTTGGGACATGCGTGTGGGTTCGAAGCGCGCGAGGTCGCTCATGCCAAGTGTGCCGGGGTCAGCCACATGATGCGAGAGTCCACAGAGAAGTTCGTGCAGCAGTGCGCCCAGTGAGAAGACATCGCTGCGCGCATCGGCGTAGGCCGATCCGATCGAGGCTTGTTCTGGACTCGCATACGCAAGTGTTCCAAGAAACGCGCCGTGCGCCGTCAGATCGACTGCGCTGAAGAGGTCAAGTTCGCGAAACTTCGCGATGCCGAAGTCGATCACCTTTGCGGTGGCAGCGACTGAGCTGCGAGCGACAAGAATGTTGCTCGGCTTGAGATCGCGGTGGATGATCCCCTTCGAGTGCGCATGCGAGACGCCAGCGCAGACCTCAAGAAAGAGCATGAGCCGCTCACGCAGCGAAAGCCTTTCTTCGTCGCAGTGCACGTTGATGGGTGATCCATCGATCAGTGGCATTGCAAACCACGGGCGACCGTCGTCGGTGGTGCCCGCGTCAAAGATTCCCTCGACATTGGGATGGTGCATCTCGGCGAGCACCTGTCGCTCGGCATCAAAGCGTTGGCGGATGTGCTTCGAGATGATTCCAGCGCGCAGCACCTTGATCGCGGCGGTGCGCCGCAGTGGAACCTCTTGCACTGCGCGGTAGACGATTCCGGCGCCCCCTTGCGCGATGATGCTCTCAAGTCGAAATGGACCGGCTGTGCCGAGTGCGGGCGGCGATTCTTCGTTGGGGTTCTGTGGAGTCGTCGTCACCGAAAAGTCTCAGTTGCACGGCGATGGTAGTCACCGCATTTCATCGCACGCTGCGATCCGTTCTGCCGCGCACACACACTCCCCCCTTGTTACGGGCAAATCGTAAGGCTGCAGCACGTCGATCTGCCCGTAGACAGGGGGTGCGCAAACGGCGTGTCGCCCGTGCTGAGGTGCTAATCGAACGACCCGCGCGCTGGCGTCTCACCTACCTCTGTCCGCGCACCTACCTCTGTCCGCGCAACTGCCGCTGCCACGACTCAGCAAGCGACTCGTCGAGAATCGTTGCAGTCGCTCTGCGCACGAGGGTGCGCGCGATGCGGTCCATTTCAATTCGTTCCTGCGCTCGTCGCGCGATGCGCTCGTTCTCACTGCGCGTCGCCGCGGGATCAGCCCCATCGCCTGGAATCTCTTTGCAGAACTGCACGATCGCGTATCCATTGTCGAGCAGAATTGCTTGCGAGATCTCACCTTGCTTGAGCGAAAACAAGACCTCTCTGAATGCCGGCGGAAAAGATGGATCGAGTTTCGCAATCGGAGCGAGCATCCCCCCGCGCTGCGCACTCGAATCGGTCGAGAGTTGCGCGGCGACCTCAGCGAACGACTCGCCCGCGGCGATCCGCTCACGTGCCTTGCTTGCCGCCGCAATGTCTGCAACAACAAGCAGTCGAGCGACGCGGTGGGGTCCATGCGCCACATCGAACGCTTCGCGAATGTGATCCTCAGACATTCGCACGTCACGACGGGCGAGCGCTCGCAGCGCCGCGTTTCGCCAGAGCAGCGCCGCCCACCGTGCTTTGCCAAGGGCTTGCGCATCGCGCAACGACTCGAGCAACTGCGCCGCGCGCAGCGGATCTGTCGACAGCGCCTCAAGCGCCGCCTTTTCTTCGAGGGCGATCGCACTCTCGTCGAGCGTGATCGACGCGAGCGCAAGCTCATGCTTCAACATCCGCTCGAGGACAATTTCTTCGAGAATCATTGCGCCGCCCATCTCGACGAGTCGGGGGCGCACTTCATCCCACGAAATCGGTTGCCCCGACAACATCGCGACGGGTCGCTGCGCCGACGGCGCGGCAGAGTGCGCGCGCGAGTTCGTACCCGCGTCCGCGTTCGAGCTTGCGTTTGCGCTCGCCGCCTGAACCGTCGACAGTTCACCCGGCTGCGTCGAGGCACATCCCGCCAACAGCAGGGGACAGAGAGCGACACGCACCGCAGCGCACACGATCAATCGAATTGAACTGATTTTGCGCGCACTGCTCATTGCATCTCTTCTCATCTCATCTCATCTTTCGAGTTCGAAAACCACCGTGCCGCCCTTGTTGCAGATCGGTCGAAGTGACCGAGTGAGAGCTGTGAGCGCCGCTGGAGTGACGCGCGTGTCGAGCCACCTCGAGCGCGTCCAAACATTGAGCATCGTCTCGTCGATGACGAGATGGGTAAATCCTTGCGCGCGAAGTTCGGCGAGCGAGAGTTCAGCGTTACCGTTGCCAACCCCAATCGCGTGCGCAACTGGGTTGGTGTTCCATACCGTCGAGTAACTCGGAATCATCGGCCACCAAAACACATTGGCCGCTCCGAGTGAGACGACACGCGCAGAGGATGGGAGTCTCGCGAGCACCGCAGGAAGTCCATCGCCGCCAGCTTCGCCGTTGAGCAGCGGTTCGATGCCAATTCCGGTTGCCGGAGAACACATTCCATCAATGAGTGGACCGTCACTCGCATACGCCACGAGCGGCTGTGTGCTCCACGCCACCAGCAGACTGCAGAGTGTCGCACGACCGAGCCATCCTGCGCGCACAAGATTCGCAAGCGCGAGCGCGACAAGAACTGCCAGAGGCACCGTGGTTGGGATGAGAAACCGTCCCTTTGCATGGGTGAAGAGCAGCCAACACGCGACCTGAATCGCAACCACAAAGAGCAGCGCGAGCGCGACTCGGCGACTTGTGCGACGAATCACGAGCACCGCTGCACATGTGAGTCCGAGCCACGGCAACACCGACCAGAACGGGCGCCAGGGTTCGCCCGCAGGAGCTTCACCGGTGAGACCAACGAGCAGCCACTGCTGGCAGAGATCCTTCCACCAATTGCTCGCAGAGTGTGCGCCGTGCGCTTCATTGAAGACCGCGAGTTGCTCGACGTTGAGCCCGCCACTTCCGACGATCGGAAAGAAGGGCGATCCTGTGGTGTACGCATTTCGAAGCCACCACGGCGAGAGCACTGCGAAGGCGATCAAAGTCGCGATGAACACCGCTCGAAGTGCCGCGCCTGCGGTGAACTCTTTCGCCCGAACTCGTGCGACGATCTCGACGAGCACAACGAATGCGACCGGCGCGACGACAAAGAGTGCCGCGGTGAGTTTCGCTCCCATCGCCCCACCGCAGAGAATTGCGATCGCAATCAGCGCGCGCATCACCGATGTTCCACTGCCCACTGCGAGCGCGACGCTCAGAGCGCCAGCGAACAACAACACCATCGGCATTTCGTCGTACGCGAGCGATCCAGTGACGATGATCCACGGAAGCCCGAGAAAAATCGCAGCCGCGCACCATCCGATCGCCTTTCGCACAGCGTCTCGCCCAAGATCGCCCGCCGGCGCACGCGCCCACATTCGGTCGCAGCAGATTTGAGCGAGCTTGGCAACACTCGCAGCACTCGCGAGCGCCAGCATTCCATGCAGGATTTGAGCGTCGAGCGCCGCCCCTTGTGCAGAGGTGCGAAGCGCCATGAGATGCAGCGTCGCTGACTCTTGAAAGGATGGCAGCGTCGAGTAGATGTTGTGCGTGAGTGTCTCGATGCGGCCGAAAGCCAGCCACTCGCGCGGAAGTTGCAAGTGATATGAGAGTGCGTCGTATCCGCCGAACTCTGTTGACCAGAGCCATCCTGGCGCGGTCGCAACTGCCAATGTGAGCACAGCGATTGAGGGCGCAATGGTCCACGCGAGCCACGAACCTGAACCTGATGCTGCTGCGACTCCTGAACTCGACGCATTCGTTTCATCACGACTGGGCGTGTGCTCACGCCAGACCAACACGATGCCAGGCACGAGCGCAGCGATCGCACCGACCGTGCCGGTGATCCCAAAGAATCCCAGAGTGCCAAGCAGCGCATCGGCAAAGAGCAAGACGGCGACGCCAAGTGCGAGTGCGATTTGCCATCCAAGTGCGCGAAGTCGAAGCACACGACTCGCGAAGAGTCCAAGTCCAAAGGCGCCGAGCATCCACGCCGCTGGTGCAGTCACGTGCAGAAGAATCCGCGCGAGTGCGGGAACGGCACGAGGCACTCCATCAACGGTGCGAGTGCCGCCGACCCAGAGCACGCATGCAAAAATGAGCAGAGCAACCAAGAATCCGCCGCGGCTCGGGGTAAAAAAAGCCCCCCGCGGATTCGCACGAGGCGAAGTGGCGGGGGGCGAGTGGTCTGAATTCACTTGGACAGATTACGCGGCGACTGATGCGGGATGCGCTCCAGAAACCTTGGCTGCCAAGAGATCGAATGTCACAGGATCGTGAATCGCGATTTCGCTGAGCATCTTGCGGTTGAGCAGGATTCCAGCGTTGCTGAGCGCCGCGATGAACTGGCTGTACCGAATGCCGCGCATTCGGCAGGCTGCCGTGATGCGTGTGATCCAGAGGCTGCGGAAGTCACGGCGGCGCAGGCGGCGATGAATCCACGCGTTGCGACCGGCGCGCATGAGCGCAACCTTGGCCTGTTGTTTGTGACGACTCTTGGTTCCGAAGTAACCGCGCGCTTCGCGCAACAGTTTGCGGCGGGCTTGGGTGCGTGCCGCGCCTTTACGTGCTCTCGACATATGAAACTCCTTACGGCCTCAGTGTGCAGTCCAGAGGGGATCGCTCGACGGGGCCGTCCACTTGGACGGGCTTTCGAACCCGGCGGGCAGTGCGAAAATCAGCTGCGCTTGGCAGCCTCTGAATCACTCTTGGCAGCCTTTGAATCACTCTTGGCGACCTTTGCGTCACTCTTCGAGTCAGTCTTGACAACTTTCTTTGCGCCGCGATGCGAAGGAACCTTCGCTGCAGGCTTGGCTTTCGCCTTCACGGCACCAGATGCAATCGCTGCAGCTTCGACTGCCTTCGCCTCATGTTGCTGCTCAGAAAGCAGTGAGCGATTCAGCAGTTTGCCATACATCTTCATATCGCCGCTGCGCGCGAAGCGAGCCTTGCGATAGGTCTGCACGGTCGTGCCGCGCTTGTTGCTCTTGAGATGGCGACTGTTGGGCGAGTAAAATTTGACCTTGCCGCTCTTGGTCACCTTCACGCGCTTGGCCAGTCCTTTATGTGTCTTTTGTTTTGGCATATATGAACCACTTTCGGGGGGTCGAGAAGGCTACATCCTTCACGCTGATTTCGCAACAACCTGCGCCAGTTTTGGTCGGGCAGGCTTCAGTTCGACAAGAAGACGTCGTAGGGCGAACCCGCGGTGGCCTTCAGATTGATCGATTCTCTGCCGTTTTTCTCGCGGATGATCCACACGTTGTCGAGTTGACGGTGAGGACCCACGGGCACGAGCGGGGTGATCAACCACACCGAACTTCCATCCGAAAAGAGCACGTTCTGACCGAGTTGCCCGTGATTGAGCGATCGTAGCTCGAGTGTCGCTGGAATCACGCCACGGGTGAGCATCGACTGCACCGGATTCGCATCCGCCGCGATGGGGCTTCTGCCACCTCCAGTGAGTTTCAAGTGCAGATCATGCATCGGCACTCGATACGAGAGATTTCGTGCGCCATTACACCTTGTGCAATTCGCTGCGCAGTATCCCTTCTGCGAGAGCATCTCGAGGTGTCGCGCGTTTTCAAGAATGCCAGAATCGCCCGTGATCGACGAAGGGATCACAGATGAAAACCCAGCGGTGCTCGGCATCGATCCCATGTTGTCTGAGGCATAGGCTGAGATGCCACTGCCGAGCGAGCGAAGTCCGCTTGCGCACATCGCCTGCGAACTGCTCGCGCGTACTTGAGCTGCGACAGGAAATGCAACACCAATCGCGATCATGAGAATGGCTGCGACCGCAACGAAATTTGGGATGTGCAGTTTGCGCCGAAGCGAGAGTTGCTGTGGAAGGCTGAAACGATCCTGACGCTGTCGTTCTGCTTGAGCGACTCGAGCCAGTGTCGCGTCGACGAGCGTGTCGCTTGGAAACGGCGCTGGATAGCGATCGATCGCACCAAGATCGCCGAGCAAGCGCTTCGCACGATCGCGCACTGCACTGGGCATTCGCTCGATCGCTGCGCAGTCGAACCCGGCAGCGACAAGAAAGTCGAGCGCTTCTGCGTCGAGTGGATCGAGAGTTGGTTCTTCAGTTTCAGATTGGTTCATACATCTCCAAGGTCGCCCGATTGATTTCCGCGTGCCTTACGCCACTGCGTCGAGAAGAGTGCGACTGCAGCATGCAATCGGCTCTTGACGGTTCCGAGGGGAACGGACAGTGCGTCGGCGATCTGTTGATAGCTCATCTTCTGGAAGTAGCCCATGAGGATAATTTCTCGGTGGTGCACAGGCAGTGCATCGAGCACTCCCTTGACGACCGCCTCTTGGTCCCTTCGTTCGCTCGCAACATCGGGACGCGGTTGGTTCGACTCGAGCATGTCGATCAGCATCGCACCCTCGTGGCTCTTTCCCACCGGAGCCTGCAGGCTGGCCGTCGCCCGTCGCTTGCGTTTTCGATGAAAGTCGCGCGCTTTGTTTGCGGCGATTGTGTACAGCCAGGGCTTAAACCTTCGTTCGATGTCAAACGAGCCACCCGAAATGTGCACTTGCAGGAACGTTTCTTGAAAGACGTCGTCGGCCGCGGCGCTCGAGCCTAGAAACCGCGTCAAAAAACCATGAAGTTCGTTTCGATACCGCTCGACGAGCAGGGCGAATGCCAGCGGTTCTCCATCAAGGTGCGCCTCGATGAGCGACTCGTCCGAGCGACCCTGAGCCGCCGTATTGTCCGTACGCGAAACCTCCATCGTCTCGAAGGTACTCGAGCGGTTGCGCGGTGTCCGCCGGGCGCGCTCGGTGGGGCGGAGCGCTCGCCGAAAAAAGGCCACAACTCCCTGCGGTGAGAACGACTCTGCGTCGATGGGAGTGAGAGCGAGACTGCCACAGAGCGCCATCGGTTTGCTACGATCACTTCTGCGAATCAGTTCGGATATTTCCAATGCCAGTACCAATCAGTCAGATGTGGACCGTTGCGAGTTACGTCCTTGGGCAACGCCTCAAGGGACGCAAGCGCTATCCACTCGTACTCATGCTCGAACCGCTGCTGCGCTGCAACTTGGCATGCGCCGGATGCGGGAAGATTCAATACCCAGCGCACATTCTCAAGCGCCACCTGAGTGTCGATGAGTGCATGAAGGCGGTCGACGAGTGCGGGGCACCGATGGTCTCGATTCCCGGAGGCGAGCCGCTGCTCCATCCAGAGATGCCGCAGATCGTTGAGCAATTGGTGAAGCGCCGCAAGTACATCTATCTCTGCACAAATGCGCTGCTTCTGAAGGAAAAACTCGAGGCAGGGTGGTTCACTCCGAGCAAGTATCTGACGTTCAGCGTGCACATGGATGGCATCGAAGAACATCATGATTTCGCTGTGTGTCGCGATGGGACGTTCCAGAAGGCGATCGAAGGCATCCGCCTCGCAGTCTCGCGGGGATTTCGCGTCACAACCAACACGACGCTCTTCGAGGGTGCCGATCCAAATGCTGTTCGTGAGTTCTTTGACCAGATGATGGATCTCGGCGTTGAGGGCATGATGGTGAGCCCGGGATACGCCTACGACAAAGCTCCCGATCAGAAGAGTTTTCTCAAGCGAGCGAACACCCATGATCTCTTCGAGATGGTGCTTTCAAATCGCAAGGGTGGACGCAACAAGTGGCGGTTCAATCAGTCTGCGCTCTTTCTCGAGTTCTTGATGGGAAAGCGTTCGTTCGAGTGCACTCCGTGGGGCAATCCAACTTTCAATATCTTTGGATGGCAAAAACCCTGTTACCTGCTCAGTGAGGGATACGTCGACACATTCGAGGAGTTGATGAGCGACACCAAGTGGTCGGCGTACGGACGCGCCTCGGGCAACGCGAAGTGCCAGAACTGCATGGTGCACTGCGGCTATGAGCCGACCGCAGTCGACTACACATTCTCTGGAATTCCAGGGCTTTTTGCCACAGTCAAGGCGATGGTCTTCAGCGAGTATCGAAGCGAGCGCGCCAAGGTGCGACTTGCTGAAGAGAAGGGAAAGTTGCATGGTCCCGCGGGACATCTTGTGCAACTCGGACTCGCCGTCGACCTCTCAGCGACGGACGTCGTGCGTGCGACAGGCGGGCGGGCTGGTCATGCAGTTCATGCAGTTCACGCCGCGCCAGTCACTCACGCTTCGTGAACGCGCGCTTGATGCGTCGGAGCACGTCCCTGCAAGACCGCAACGACATCGCGCACAACCCAACTCATGTTCGTCATCGCCGTTGATGTGCGACTCGCGAGATGCGGGGCAAGCAGTGCGTTGGCAAGGCCAAGCAGTGGAGAGTCGCTCGTGAATGGCTCTGGATCATGTACGTCGAGAGACGCGCGCGCGCGTGGGTGAGTCGCCAAGAAGCGTGCAAGCGCCATCTCGTCGATGACCATCCCTCGGCAGGTGTTGAGAAGCGTGACATCGTCGCGCAGTAAATGAATCAGTCTTTCGCTCACGAAACGTCGATTCGAAGGGCGACCATCGATGTGCAGGGTGAGCACGTCTGAGTCGCGGCAGAGCTGTTCAAGAGTGACCGCGGTCGCGCCGTGGCACTCGCGAGGATCTTTCGAGAGCAAATCGTTGAAGAGCACGCGAAATCCGATCGCACCTGCGACAGCCGCGATGCGACTGCCGATGCGGCCAAGTCCGAGAATTCCAAGAGTCATTTCGCTCATTTGGCGGGCAGGGGCGGTGCGCGAGCGCAGAGACTCCCACTCTTCAAGGGAGACCGCACGATCGAGAAGGGTGCGAGGACGCAGCGCATCGGCGAGCAAGCAGACGACGTACTCGACGACCGCTTGCGTGTTCGCGTCGGGAGTGTGCACCACAGAAATGTTTCGAGCCGTGCACGCGGCGAGATCGATGTTGTCGACACCGACTCCAGCGCGTCCGACCACGCGCAGTCGCGGAAGTCGAGCCAGCAGCGACTCGTTGACGTTTGTGTAGGTGCGAACGACGAGTCCCGTCGCCTGGTGGGCCCGTTCTGCAAAAGCCTGCGACGTTGGCGAAGCCTCGATGACTTCTGCCTGCCCGCGAAGCCAGTCTAGGGGAGCTTCGACGAGCGGCTCAGTGACCAGAATTACCTCTATTTGTGTCGACATCTTTTGCCTTTGCGCAGAGCAATGCTAGGGTAACTCCGTGAGGAACTCTTTGAAGGCAGCCAAGAGGTGTCATGTACTGCACGCGAGTGCGGGCGTCGTTCTGTTTTTGTCTGGGACGATGAGTGCGGCAGCGGATGAAATTGGCTACGACGCGCTCGTGGCACGACTCAGTGGGCAGTCGATTCCAACGGGCGCCGGAGTCGGCGTCGCACAAGTCGAAGCGCCTGAAGTCACGGGCACGTTGACGTATGGCCCCGACCAATCGTTGAGCGAATTCTCGGGCAAGACCTTCACCCCCCAGAGTGGCGCGCCACTTGTCAGTAGCCACGCGACGTTTGTTGGAAAGTCCTACTACTCGAACACTGCAAGTATTGCCCCAGGAATCACACAGATTTACCTGTGGGAGGTCAACAGTTTCCTCTCGTCGAATCTGCGCTACGGCGCTGGAGCAGCAACGGCTCCCATCATTTCGCCTACAGGACTCAAGCTCTTCAATCACAGTTGGATCGGCGGATTCGCGGGGTCGACCCCCACCGTGGGCGACAACGAAGTGCTGCGGCGCGCCGACTGGGCGATGAACCGCGACGACACGCTGTATCTCGTTGGAATGAACAATGGCGCCACCTCTCCAACCTATCCGATGATGGCGATGGGGTATCACGGGCTCTCTGTGGGAGTCATCAGTGGAGCCCACTCGCATGGACCGGTGCCATCGGGCGCCGATGGTGTTGGACGGATGAAGCCCGAGATCGTCGCGCCTGGAGAGTTGACAAGTTTCTCGACGCCTGTTGTGGGTTCGGTTGCTGCACTGCTCTATCAGACGGCGGCGACCCATCCAAGTGTTTCAGCGAATCCAAATGCCGATGAGTCAACCGTGATCAAGGCAGCGCTGCTTGCCGGCGCACGTCACCGCGCAGGATGGACGAACAACCCCACTGCGAGTGGAGTCATTCGCGGCGCGACCTCGAAGCCGCTCGATTCAACCTACGGCGTTGATGTTGTCAATATCGATCGCAGCCACCGCATTCTCACCGGAGGCGAACGCGATGGGGCGGCGACTTCAGCGGCAGCCACGATCATTCCACAGGCCGGGTGGGATTTCGAAGTGATCCCATCTGCGGCGACCCGCTACTACCGAATTCGCTCGACGCGTCCGATCTCTGAACTCTCATTTATCGCGACGTGGCATCGCACCGCTACGAGTGCGATCGCGGCTCCGACGATTGCAGACATCGATCTCACGCTCTTTCGCGTGAACACCACTGGCGGCCTCGACACGCTGGTGGGCGAAGCTGGCGCCGCCTATTACACCGCAGGAAATGTCGCGAGCCGCTCGGCCGTCGACAACATCGAACACATCTATCTCACCAATCTCGCAGCTGGCGAATATGTGCTCGAAGCCAAGCGCATTGGCACTGCGACGACAGCGGCGTCTTACTCCGTTGCGTGGATCATGCCTGCCATCATTGGCGACCTCAATCAGGATGGACAAGTCGACGGCGTCGACCTCGCAACCTTGTTGAGTGCGTGGGGCAGCACGACGGGGGGCGATGTGAACGGTGATGGTGCCGCCGATGGAACCGATCTCGCCTACATCCTTTCGAACTGGGGTTAGAAGTTGGGTTTGAGTGCTTGGTTTCAGTTCTGGGGCTAGTCTTGGCGCGCGTGCGAACCCGTCGAGTTGATCTTCTCATCTTCGTGGGACTTCTCTGCTTTCTCGCCGTGTTCTTGCTGCTGCCGATGTGGTATTCGGTGCGCGGCGCACTGCGCGACGAGAACGGGTGGACGCTCTTCTTTGTGATCGAAGTTCTGCGCGACGATCAGATGCGTGCGGGGCTTCTCAATGCGCTCACCATCGGTGCGCTCACGACGCTGGGAGCCTCGGCGATCGCATTTCCGATGGCGCTGGTCTCTGCCCGCTGCACCTTTCGTGGCAAGGGATTTCTCAATGCACTCCTGCTCGCACCGCTCATTTTGCCGCCATTTGTGGGGGCGATTGGTCTTCATGCGATCATCGGGCGCACGGGATCGCTCAACACACTCTTGCTCGACTGGTCGATCATCGAGAGTCCAATCGACTTTCTTCTGCACGGCGGATTCTTCTGCATCGTCGTGGTGCAGAGTTTGGCGCTCTATCCAATTCTCTACTTGAATGTGCTCGCCTCGCTCGCGAACATCGATCCTGGACTCGAAGAGGCAGCACGCAATGTGGGTGCTGGAGCGTGGCAGCGCTTCGTGCGCATCACGCTGCCCATGGTGCGCCCCGGATTTTTCGCAGGCGCGACGATTGTCTTTGTGTGGAGCTTCACCGAACTCGGTACTCCGCTGATGTTTGGTTTTCGCACCGTCACGAGCGTGCAGATTTTCGATGGATTGAAAGAGATCGAATCGTCGCGTCAGCCCTACGCGTTGACGGTCGTCATGTTTGTCGTCGCGACGAGCATCTACCTCATTGGACGGATGACACTTGGTCGCTCGCGCGGCGCGGCATCGACCAAAGCGTCGGTTCGTCGCACGGAGTTGCCGCTTGCCTGGCGGGGCACCCTCGCAGCGTGGGCGCTGCTTGGAGGCGTCGCATGCATCGCGTGCCTTCCACATCTGGGCGTGATTCTCTCGGCGTTCAGTGTCTCGGGCAGTTGGTATCAGAGTGTCATCCCTCAGTCCTTCACCTTCGAGAATTTCTCCAACGCCTTGCAACACCCACTTGCCGCCGGGGCGATTCGCAATTCACTCTTTCTCGCTGGCTGCGCCGTGCTTCTCGATCTGGTGATCGGTGTCGCAGCCGCACGAATCTTGGTTCGAACCACGATTCCTGGGCGCTGGTTGCTCGACATGATGGTCATGCTGCCAATCGCAGTGCCAGGACTCGTCATGGCCTTTGGATTTATCTCGATGAGCCTCGAGTGGCCCTTCGCCGCGACCGCGCCGGCAGCGTTGCACTGGATGCAGAACATTCTGCCAGACTCTTGGTGGCAGTGGTTCTCGCAAGCACCGCTTCAATCCTGGGGCAACATCGTCGGCGCGCAGCCCAATCCATTTCCGTTTCTGATCATCGCCTACGCAATTCGGCGTTTGCCATACATCGTGAGGTCGACCGTTGCGGGACTCGAACAGACTCCCGTCGATCTTGAAGAGGCTGCCTCGAGCGTCGGAGCAAAGCCAGGCAAGATCATCCGCTCGATCGTCATTCCCCTCGTGGCGGCGAACATAATCGCCGGTGCGCTCTTAACCTTCAGCCTCTCGATGCTCGAGGTTTCCGACTCGCTGCTTCTCGCACAACGTGAGGCGGACTTTCCGGTGACCAAGGCGATCTACACCCTGTACGACCGACTCGGCGATGGACCCGCTATCGCAAGTGCAATGGGGACGTGGGCGATGCTTTTGCTCGCTGCGACGCTCGTCGCTGCGAGTTCAGTCTTGGGCAAGCGCCTCGGCGCCGTCTTCCGTGGCTAGTTCCTATACTCACAGGACTATGCCGTTCACACTGCAACCCGACGAGGGTTACGGACTCGAGATCGAGACCACCGAGTACCTCAAGGATCACCTTCACGCGCCGGATCGATGGGTGCTGAACTTTGGACCGCAGCATCCTGCGACCCATACGACTTTGCGGCTCGTGCTCGAACTCGACGGCGAACGTATCGCACGCGCGACTCCTCACATCGGGTATCTGCATTCGGGCTTCGAGAAACTTGGCGAGCATCACGATTACAACCAATACGTCTGCACGATCAGTCGCATGGATTACGCCTCGCCGATCTGCAATGACGTCGCCTGGCACCACGCGGTCGAAGCGCTCTTCGCCATCGAGATCACTCCCCGGTGCAAGGTGATTCGCACGATCATGAGCGAACTCGGTCGCATTCAGAATCACCTCTTGTGCGCCGGCGCGGCGGCGCTCGATGTTGGCGCATTTACTGGGTTCTTGTATGGCTTCAACGAGCGCGAGTTCATCTATGACATTCTCGAGTACGTCACGGGTCAGCGGTTCCATCCCGATTGGACGCGCGTTGGCGGGGCGTGGCGCGATCTGCCCGACGATGAGGTCTTCATTCGCATGGTGACTGAATTCACAGATGTGCGCATGGCCAAAGCGCTCACCGATATTGAGTCGCTGCTCAATCGCAACCGCATCTTTCTCGATCGACTCACTGGTGTTGGTGTGCTCAGCGCGGCCGACGCCAACGCGTGGGGAGCGACGGGTCCGATCGCGCGCGCTTCGGGTGTGCGACGCGACCTTCGCAAGGACGATCCCTATCTCTGCTTCGCTCCAAACTGGGACGGCGAAGGAGCCGACGCCGTCACATTCAACGTGCCCGTCGCGACAACGGGCGATTGCTTCGCTCGTTATCTCGTGCGCGTTGAAGAGATCAAGCAATCGATCGCAATCATTCGCCAACTGATCCACCGCATTCCCAAGGGATCGATCGACGCGACATCGAACACCAAGGCGCGACTCCTCGACAAGGGCGATGTCTACGGATCGATCGAGGGGACGATCCAACAATTCGAATTGTTGATGCACAACCGCGGATGGAAGACTCCCGTGGGCGAGGCGTACGGCGCGATCGAAGGTCCCAACGGTGAACTTGGATATCTCGTCGTCGCCGACGGAGGCCGATGCCCGTTTCGTGTGCGCGTGCGTCCGCCGATTTTTTACAACTTTCAGCTCTTCTCGAAACTGATCGAAGGGCACCAACTCGCCGACGCGGTGGCGGTGTTGGGTTCATTAAACGTCATCGCCGCAGAACTTGACCGCTAGTCGCAGAGCACCTGGAGTACTCGAATGTCGTGGAAGACTCATCTCTCAGGCACCGCAATCGTGCCGCGTCCCAGTTCGCCTTACTGCACACCCGCGATGATCGCGCGGTGGACGAGCGTGCTGCTGCCGCGGTACGCAACGCGTCACGGCGCGCTGATGCCGATCTTGCATGACGTGCAGCACACCTACCGACACATTCCCTACGCCGCGATGATTGAGATTGCTGCGTTTCTCAAGATTCCTCCCTCGGAGGTGCTCGACACGGTCTCGTTTTATGAGGAGTACACCACCGAGCCCGTTGGGAAGTGCGTGATCGGAATCTGCCACACGTTTGCCTGCGAGATCTGCGGCCACAAGGCGATTCTCGACCATGTGCGCACGCGGCTGGGTATCGAACCACACGAGACGACCGATGATGGCATGTTCACGCTGCTTGCGATGGAGTGCCTTGGCTCATGCGACACCGCGCCTGTCGTGCTCTTCAATGACATTTTGCATGAGCGAATCACCATTGAAACAGTCGATCGACTCATTGACGAGGCGATCCTCAGTCACTCGAACCTCCCAACTGCAGGTGGTACTCCGTCATGAAACTTGCCGAGCCGATTCTCACCAAACGCATTCCCTGCTTTCCCCACGCTGATCCGAAGGATCGGCACACCGTGCTCTACGACGAGTTCGCCAAGACAGGTGGATACAAGGCTCTCGAGAAGGCCCTCGACCTCGAACCTGCGCAGGTGCTCGCCATCGTCAAGGATGCCGTGCTGCGTGGTCGCGGCGGCGCTGGCTTTCCCGCTGGTTTGAAGTGGTCCTTTCTCGCTCCTGAAGATGGCAAGGGATCGCGCTACCTCTGCATCAACTGCGATGAAGCCGAGCCAGGAACATTCAAGGATCGTCTCCTCGTCGACTTCGACCCGCATCTCATTCTTGAGGGGATCGCCGTCGCATGTTGGGCGTGCAAGCTCGACGTCGCATATTTCTTCATCCGCGGTGAGTATCACCATCAAGCGCGTGTGATGGAGCGGGCGATCCAAGAGGCCTACGCAGCTGGAATCTTCGGCACGCAGGGATTGATGCGCGGTAAGAAACCGTTCGCGGTCGAGTGCTACGTGCACCGCAGCGCGGGGGCGTACATCTGTGGCGAAGAAACTGGTCTGCTCGAAGCGATCGAAGGAAAGCGTGGATGGCCCCGCGTGAAGCCGCCGTTTCCGGCAGTGAAGGGACTCTTCGGTCGTCCAACAATCGTGAACAATGTTGAGACGCTCGCAGCCGTCCCTTCGATCATCGAGCACGGCGCTGCGTGGTGGAAGTCGATCGGCGTCGAGAGCTCATTCGGTGGACTCGGCTCGTACGGGCCCAAGTTGATGGGTGTCTCTGGCCATGTGAACCGACCTGGTTGCTACGAAGCGCCGCTCGGAATCCCGCTGAGCACGCTCGTCAATGAGTATTGCGGCGGCATGCGCGGTGGCAAGAGATTCAAAGGTGCGATCGCTGGGGGAGTCTCGATGGGAGTGCTTGGCACCGATCAATTCGACGCAGCGATGGATTTCGAAATCGGTCGACGATGTGACCTGCTTGGGCTCGGGACAGCCTGCCCGACGATTTTCGACGAAGACACCGATATGGTCGCGATTGCCCGTAATTGCGCCCGTTTTTTCATGAATGAGTCATGCGGTCAGTGCACTCCGTGCCGTGACGGTTCGGGATGGATCTACAAACTGCTGACACGCATCGAGCGCGGCGGTGCCACGACGCGCGACCTCGACGTGTTGCTCGAAGTCGCTGCATCGATGGGTCTGAGCGAGGGCACAACGATCTGCGGACTCGCGGACGGCAACAATTGGCTCGTGCGGACGATTGTGACAAAGTTCCGCTCCGAATTTGAGGGGCGCGTCAAGCCGCACTTTATTCCTGTGCATCTCGCTGCCCGGTGAATACCTCGCAACCATCCATCGATGTTGTCGGCGCAAGTGCGACCGATTCTCAGTGGTTGATCAATCAGGTCACGCGAATGCTTCCGCTGCTTGCGCCAGTGCCTGGGGGGAACGCGAGCTTCTCTCGCATCTCCATTCGGGTCGTGCACGACGGTGAAATGGCGCGCATGCACGAAGAGCATTCGCACGTTGCGGGCACGACCGATGTGCTCACCTTCGTCTCACACGATGACCGAGGCTCTCTCGAAGTTGATCTGGCACTCTGCACAGATGAAGCGCAGCGGTGCAGCCAAGAGTTTGGCCATGGAATCAACGAAGAACTCGCCCTCTACGCGGTGCATGGGCTGCTGCATGCCGTTGGACTCACCGACCACGACGAGCCATCCGCCCGCCTGATGCACGATCACGAAGATCGCATCTTGAGCGCGATCGGCGTGGTTGCACTCTCGGCGAATCGCAAGGAGAGTTCATGACTGTCGCACTGCTGATCACGCTCGCGGCACTTCTGCTCGTGACGATGTTGCTCTCGGCGATGAACACTGCGCTCGCATCTGTGAGCCCCTCGGCGATCGAGGAGCGGTGTGATGACCTCCACCGGTCCCACGTTGCCCTCTGGATTCTCGCGCACGCTCGTCGGCTCGAGCACGCGGTGGCGTTCTTTCGAACCTTTGGCCGCCTCTCGTGCATGCTCGTGGTGCTTTTTCTCTTTCACGATGAGACCGTCCCGGCTCCATTCACATGGAAGGCTGTGTTGAGCGCACTCGCGATCGCCGGCACCCTGGTGTGGTTCGTGACGAGCGTGATCGCCGCCGCGATCGCACGTCACGGCGGCGTAGCGCTGGTGGTGAACACCTATCTGATTCTGCGCATTTTCTACTGGCTGACCCGTCCAATCTTGTGGGTCTGCGCATTCACAGACGAAGGGGTGCGACGACTCATCGGCGCCGTTCCGACGCATGTCGCCATCGAGCAAGATTTGCTGCACACGATCGAGGACTCTGCGCGATCGGGGGGGCTCGATCCACTCTCTGCTCGCATCCTGCAGAACACAGTTGAGTTTCGTGGGACTGTGGTCTCGGAAGTGATGACGCCACGCACGCGGATCGAGGGGATTCCCTACAGCGACGACCTCGCGAGCATCCGCGCGTTCATTGTGACTGCAGGGCACTCGCGCATTCCTGTTTTTCAAGAGAACCTCGATCAGATTGTGGGCATCCTGTACGTGAAAGATCTCGTGCGCTATCTCGGTCAGTCGCCCGATGGATTTCAACTCAAGCCACTGCTTCGGAAGCCGGCGCGCGTGCCCGAGACAAAGCCTGTGCGCGATTTGCTGCTTGAGTTTCAGCGCAGCGAGGTGCATCTTGCAATGGTGGTCGACGAGTTTGGTGGCACCGCCGGGCTCATTACGATCGAAGATGTGCTCGAAGAGATCGTCGGAGAGATTTACGATGAGCACGAGCCTGCGAGTGACATTGAGCCGCAGTTCACCGGCTCTGCAGAACTCGGATGGGAGGTCGATGGGCGCATTCCGCTCGTTGACATTCTCTCGACGACTGAACTCGACATCGAAACCGAAGGGGACTTCGACACGGTCGCGGGTCTCGTGCTCACGCATTTCGGGCGCATTCCAGCTGCCGGAGAATCATTTACCCGCGCGGGTGCACGTTTCACGGTTGTGAGCGCGAGTGCCGTGCGCATCGAAAAAATTCGAATCGAACTTCTTCCAGGTGATCGTGGCAGGCGCGCGAAGCCAGCCTCGACATCCCACTGAGCCCACCTGGATCAGCCGAATTCGTCGCCGCGAAAGGTCGAGGCGAGATAGGCATCGCGCACCATCGGGTCGTTGATGATTGACTTCGGATCGCCCTCGCGCAAGTTCTTTCCCTCGTGAATGATGTAGGCGCGAGTGCAGATACGCAGAGTTTGCTGCACGTTGTGATCGGTGACCAAGATCGCGATGCCTTGTTGCGCCAATCGAAGCACTTCGGCCTGCAACTCTTCGACGGTATGAGGATCGACCGCCGCAAAGGGCTCATCGAGCAGAATCAGCCGCGGCTTGGTAATGAGCGACCGTGCAATCTCGAGTCGCCGCCGCTCGCCACCCGAGCAGGTGCGCGCCTGTTCGGTGCGTTTGTGTTCGAGTCCGAACTGCGCGAGCAGGTCGTTGCACGTCGTGCGCTGCTGCGCGCGTGAGAGCCGCTGCGTTTGCAGGATCGCCATCAAGTTGTCTTCGACCGAGAGGCGTTGAAAAACGCTCGGCTCTTGCGAGAGATATCCCATGCCGGCGCGCGCATGCTGGTACATCGGCATCGTGGTGACGTCTGTGTCTGCAAAGAGCACACGTCCAGCTTCTGGAGTGATCATGCCGATCGCCATCCGAAAGCTGGTCGTCTTTCCAGCGCCGTTTCGACCGAGAAGTCCAACGATTTCGCCTGCGTCGACGGTAAAGGTCACATCATCGACGACCCGTCGTTTGTTGTAACTCTTCACGAGTCCATGAGCTTCAAGCAATGCCACGGTACGAGTGTAGAGGGGCGATAGACTCGCTGCCATGCGGAGCATGCGTTGGATCTTCTGTGGAGTCGTCGGGTTGCTGGCACTCGCACACAGTGGATGCGTTCGTCGCACCATTGCGATCACCTCGACACCAGCGGACGCGCTTGTCTACGTGAACGACCGCGAAATCGGACGCACTCCCTGCGAAGTCGAATTCATGTTCTACGGCGAGTACGACGTGCGAATCAAGCGTGATGGATATGAGTCGGTCATTGGCAGCGGCACCGCATCGGCACCGATCTGGGATTTCATCGGCGCTGATCTTGTTGCTGAGATGGCTCCCATCGCGCTCGAGAGTCGAGTCGAGTGGCACTTCGAGCTGATTCCATCGGACAATTCGCACAACGATTTGCTTGTGCGTGCTCGCGCCTTGCGCGAATCGGTCACGACGCAGGCAACACTCACTTGGGACGAGCGTGGGGAATCGACGTGGCTGGGGTCGCCACCTGCGCCCACAGCATCGCCCACAGAAGAACCTGCCAAGGAGGGAGCTCTGCCAAAGAAGGGCTCCGCCGAAGTGCCAGTGCCGCCGACGGATTTGCCAGCTGAGATTCCTGGTGGTGCGCCGGGAACGCCGTTGCCGACGCCAGAGTCGCCCGCACCAACTCCATAAGTCGTCGAGCACTCACAACGAAGAGCACATCACTTCGATCGACTCGCAAGCGCACTCACGACCGCTGCGATCACACTCTCGTTGGTCGCAGGCCAGCGCATCTTCGAGAGCGTCGCGAGATCAACCCACGCGATCGCCTGTGCTGCGGCGCTGCGTGGAACCGCTCCCCGTGGGAGTTCAACGGCAAAGAGTGAGAAGGTCGGTGCGGGGCGTCCCACTGGAGCAGGGGGATCGAGTTCGCCCAGGTCCATCCATGTGCAACTGGCACCCGAGCAGTCGATGTGCAACTCCTCGCGCAGTTCGCGAGCCGCTGCCTGCAGTGGAGACTCTCCCTCCTCGATCTTGCCTCCTGGAAGCTCCCACATTCCCGCGAGAATCTCTGCGTCTGCGTGTCGCAGCGCAACGAGCACCTCAACCCGACCGTCGGTGAGGCGGACGAGGGCGGTGAGTGCGACCCGAACCCGCCCGAACTCGTTGGTGGTCGGCGAGGGGATTTTGGATGGATCCTGAGGGTGATGGCTCATAAGTCTTCGTTTCTCAACGGGTTCCCATGCGCAAGCCGGCACCAAAAAAGATTGTTGTCAGCCATTGACCAGTGTCGAGCGGTGACGATACTGTGTCCATCCCCCTATGCCTTCTTTGCAGCTTCCACAAGAGGTTGCGATCAACGCCGTTCGGTCGTGTCGGAGCGACCGAGCGGCTTTTTTTTGTTCTCGTAGCCTCGCTGCAGCTGGCATCACCCATGAGAATGAAATCGTACGCACAACTCGTCACGTCTGTCATCTGCGCGCACGGATCCGCAGCGCACTCGCACTTCACATTCGAGCCAACGCTCGTCGATGCAGGAATGCAATTGAGTGCAGCGCCCGCCACCGATGCGTCGCCGTCAACCACGGCACCGCGTGAACCATTCCTCACGGCGCTCGTCGCCGCTCCACCGCGATTCGGTGCTGAGGGTTCGAGCCGCTGGCAATTGCTCGGCGGGTATGCCAACGACTTCGACGCAGCACAGCAGGGACAGTTTGGAGCGAGCGTGAGTTGGTTCGCGATCGATGATCTCTCGATCGATGTCCAGATCGATGGTGACGTGATCTCGCAGCCCGGCGGAACTGCGTGGGGCATCGGCGGCTCACTGCTCTTTCGCTGGCACTTCATCGCTGCGGAGACCTGGTCGCTCTACGCCGACGCGGGCAGTGGATTGCTCGCGACAACCCAGCCGACTCCAGAGGGCGGCACGTCATTCAATTTCACACCGCAAGCGGGCGGTGGAGTTTCATTTGAGGTCGCCGCCGATGTGCGGTTGATGGTCGGCGCGCGTTGGTATCACATCTCAAATGCAAACACAGGCGCAGGCAATCCGGGGCGCAACAGTCTCATGGGCTATGTGATGATTAGCTTTCCCTTTTGACTTCTGCGTAGCCCGCAGGATTTGCCTTCAACCACCGCCACGCGCTCGCGATTGAATCATCGAGCGAACGGAGTGGGGTCCATCCCAAGAGTCGGTTGATTTCGCGCGTATTTGCGATGAGTTTCGCAGGATCACCCTCGCGGCGGGCGGCGGTACGTGTGGGAATCTCGCACTGCGAAACGCGCTCACACGCGCGCACCACCTCACGCACCGAGTGTCCCCGACCTGCTCCGACATTGAGCGTGATCTCGGATCCGTCGCGCAGATGATGCAGCGCCGCGAGATGTGCCGCGCAGACATCGCTCACATCGACGTAGTCGCGAATGCACGTGCCATCGGATGTGGGGTGATCCTCTCCAAAGATTTCGATTGCACTCCGCCTCCCGAGTGCAGCGAGCAGGCACGAGGGAACAAGGTGGTGTTCAGGATCGTGCACCTCTCCGATGCGTCCCGCGGGATCACTTCCCACGACGTTGAAGTAGCGAAGAGTTGCAGCGGCGAACGAGCCTCCCCCTCGATGGTTGGCGTGTTGAAAATCACGGATCGCGCGCTCAGCCGCGACCTTCGATGCGCCGTAGGGATTGATTGGATGCTGCGGCGAACTCTCATCGATTCCAGTGCAAGCCCCATCAGCAACGCCGTAGGTTGCGCATGTCGAACTGAAGATGAGCCGCTGCACCGTGGCGATCTGCATCGCCTCGAGCAGTGCAACCGTTGCGCCAACATTCGTCGACCAGTATTGAAGTGGATGCTCACACGACTCGGCGATCGACGCGCGCGCCGCGAAGTGAATCACCGCCTCGATGCGGCGCTCGGTCATCAGAGCTGCAATGCGATCACGCTCATCGAGTGAACATTCTTCAAAGACGATTGAGGCACTCGCAACTGCGAGGCGCACCGCGTCGACGGCGCCGCGATGGCCGGTCGAACAATTGTCGACGATCGTGATTTCGTATCCCGCCTCTGCGAGCACGAGCGCCATGTGCGAGCCGATGTATCCCGCCCCGCCACTGACCAAAACCCGCATTGCGGGTGCAATTATCATGTTCTCCACAGGCGAAGGGTAGTGCGGGGGAATTGGCTTGCACCCCAGAGGATGAACTGCAACAATGGGAGGGATGACCGATATGAGGGGCGAGACTCCGACAATTGACCGTGCGACCGCCTGCAAAGCGCGCGCTGAACTGCTGCGCGCGGCGCACCTGACCGAAGTTGTGCTGCGAGAGAGCGCGCTGCAGGTTTCGACCCAAATTTCCGCTCAAGGGCGCACCGATGCAATCGAAACGGTCTGGGGAAGCAACAGTCTTGCGCGCGCCGCCGCCGAGGTTGCCGCGATGATTCGACAGATCGAAGGAGAGAAGAAGTGACCAACCCAACCCCCCATCTTCAGGCAGTTCAAGCGGTTGTTGGAGTGCCCGGGGTTCAAGGAGCGACGGTGAATTCACAGGATGGCGCCGCCCTCAAGGCCGCGCTGACTGAGGCCTTTGGTTACCGAGGGGATGTGACGATTTGCACCAAGGACGGCCGCCGAATCGAGGGGTACATCTTTGATATTCGCGAGGGTGAGTCGCTCGAGAGTTCGTGCGTGCGCATCTTGACTGCCGCCAACGACGATCGACATGTCATCACGTATAGCGAGATCGACAGCCTCGACTTCTCAGGACGGGATACCGCCGCTGGAAAGAGTTGGGAGACCTGGCTTCGCCGCTACGCGCAGAAGAGGTCTGCTGGGGAAGCTGCGAGCATCGAATCAGACGCGGGCGAGTAACCGTCGCGCGATCGAGTTCGATCATCCTCCATCAAACTCGCTCAACCTCGCTCAACCAACATCGTGACTGCGTTGCCGCCGCCGAGGCAGAGGCTGCAGATGCCGCGCCGTCCATTGGTGCGAATCAAGTTGTGGATGAGCGTCACGAGCACTCGTGCGCCGCTCGCTCCAATGGGATGACCCAGTGCAATGCCACCGCCGCCGACGTTGAGCTTCTCGTGGGAGATCTTCAAGTAGTTCGTGTTGCAGAGCACCTGTGCCGCAAACGCCTCGTTGATTTCGAAGAGGTCGATGTCAGCAACAGTGAGCGCGTTGTCTTTGAGAATCTTTTCGATGCCGAGTGCTGGAGCGAAGAAGAGTTCTTTCGGCTCGACGCCGACTGTGTTCGATCCAATGATGCGAACGAGCGCAGCGGCTCCGAGTGTGGTGGCCGCATCGGCGCTCGTGACGATGAGTGCCGCGGCACCAGCTGAAATCTGGCTCGCGTTTGCCGCCGTAACCGATCCATCGGGTTTAAATGCAGGCTTCAACTTTGCAAGGCTCTCGCTGGTGCAATCCGCGCGAAAACCCTCATCTGCGTCGAGGCCTGTTTTCTGCTTGATTTGGTCTGGGGTGAGCGCGATGATCTCACTGCGAAACCATCCCTCGCGGGTCGCATGGGCGGCGCGTGCGTGGCTTTGCGCGCTGAATTGATCTTGTTCGAGGCGCGAAATGCCATGGGTGGTGGCGATGTGCTCTGCGGCGAGACCCATCCCCCAATTTTCAAATGCGCAGCGCAGACCATCGTGTTCCATGTGGTCGAGCGACTCAAACTTGCCGTAGCGAACCCCAGCACGTACGGCGATCATGTGTGGTGCGAGGTCCATGTTTTCCATTCCGCCAGCGACGACCACGCGGTTGTCTCCGCTGCGGATCGACTGCGCCGCCATCATGACGGCATGCAATCCAGAACCGCAGACTTTGTTCACTGTGACGGCGCTGAGCGTGTGTGGTAGTCCCGCTCGAAGCCCTGCTTGACGAGCCGGATTCTGCCCAAGACCAGCTTGCAAGACGCACCCCATAACACACTCGTCGACCGAGGCCGTCGCACCGGGAACATCGCCAAGAACAGCGGCGATCGCGTAGGCGCCGAGTTGGGTCGCCGGGATACGCGCGAGTGATCCTTGAAATTTTCCAACGGGAGTTCGGCGCGCTGCGATGATGACGGGTTGTGACATGGTGTCGAGAGAGTATCGACCGGCTCTGGTTTAAGCAGGATTTTACGAGGCGCTTTAGGATCGAACCACCCATGAGAAACTTCACGAGATGACCACAGGCGAATCCCTCCCCAACAATTTGTACTCACTGCAGAGTCACATTCTTTCGGAAGAGTCGAGGCACCCTGGAGCGAGTGGTGACTTCTCGTGGATTGTCAGTGCCATTTCACTCGCCGGAAAAGCAATCGCACACCGGGTGCGACGCGCGCGACTCGAGAATGCGCTCGGCGAAGAGGGATCGATCAATGTGCAGGGTGAAGCGCAGCAGCGGATGGATGTGATTGCCAACGAGATTCTCATGCGCTGCCTCGGAACGCGCGCGTCGATCGCAGTTCTCGCAAGTGAAGAAGACGAAGAGCCAACGATTCTGCGCAAGGGTCGTGACGGTGGCAAGTACTGCGTGCTCTTCGATCCACTCGATGGATCGAGCACACTCGACACCAACGGAGCGGTGGGCACGATCTTCTCGATCTTGCGTAACGATGCGGCGGTCGATGGTGCGGAGGCAACGATCTGTCAGCTAGGTCGGCAGCAGGTCGCAGCTGGGTACATCCTCTACGGACCATCGACGGCGTTCGTCATCACAACGGGAGCGGGGGTCTCACTCTTCGAACTCGATCCATTCATTGGATCGTTCATCTTGGTGAAACGCGACCTTCAGATTCCAACAGCCAACCGTGTCTACTCGGTGAACGAGGCGTACACGCAGTCATTTCCGGCGGAGTATCAGTCCTACCTTTCGTGGGCGCATGCAAGCAAGTACTCGTCGCGGTATATCGGAAGCCTCTGCGCCGATGTGCACCGAATTCTCTTGAATGGTGGAGTGTTTCTCTATCCGCCGACGATCTCACATCCCAGTGGAAAACTGCGGCTGCTCTACGAAGCAAATCCGATGGCGATGATTATGGAGCAGGCGGGTGGACTCAGTTTCTGCGGAAATCAGCCGACGCTCGATGTGCAGCCCACCAAGTTGCATCAACGGGTGCCGTTGGTTCTTGGAAGTCGCGATGAGGTGCAGGCGGTCTTGCGCCACGTCGCAGCTCACTCGTGATCGCAGCCGAAATCGAAGACTCGCACGGACTCGAACTTGCCGTTCCATGCGGCGACGAGCGCGACGTGTTGAGGATGTACGAGGTATCCCCGGTACTCCTTGATGGACGCAAATCCCAGGTACACCGCGAGGTCGTATGTTCCATCGACCGTCGATCGTCCTGTGTCGATGGGGCGACCGAGCGAATACTCGATGACTCCAGGAATGGAGGGGAGCAATCGATCACAGTCTTGCTCGAGTGCAGGTCGGTCGGCAGAATCCTTCAACGTGAAAAGGACGACGTGACGAAGCACAAGCGGAGCGAGTTGGGTCGAGACGGGCAGAGCCGCAGGACTCACCAGGTCAGTCATCGGCGGCAGGTGCGCGGTACCGCATCCAAAGAGTGCGCTGCAGAAAAGTGCGGCGAGTGCGAGCGGGCGAGCGGATGTAAAATTCATGAGCTGAGTCTATGGCGGCGAAATGAAAACCCGCCGCAGCACGGTCGTGTGCTACGGCGGGCCTCTGAAGCACGGAGTCCGTCCTGGACTCCGCTACATATATCGCAGTGGACAGACCTGAGAGTCGGTCACTCTGTATCAGCTGGGTTCTCCCCTGCCTACAGAGGGTTGGAATTCACCCGTTCCGTGCGTATCCAACCAGTGCGAGCACGCTCCATCCGCTCGCCAACCACAAAACATCGAGGTCCGATCCACTGCGAATATTGAGGGAGCCGGCCACCGTCGGGGTGGGGTGATGGCCGGCTCCCATGAATGACATGCAATGACGTGCAATGACGTGCAATGACGTGCAATGACGTGCAATGACGTGCAATGACGTGCATCGCCTGTCTGTCAATCAACTGCACCCCATGCTGTGACCACAGTTCCAGCATCGGTAGCACGTTCCGTTTCGGACCGTGATCGATCCGCAGACGTCACACGCAGGCGCGTCGCCCATCAACTGTGCGTTCGCTTGATCGGCCGCGTTTGCTGCGGGACTTCCAAGCGCTGCGGGACTTCCAAGCGATGCGGGACTGCCAAGCGATGCGGGACTTCCAAGCGATGCGGGACTTCCAAGCGATGCGGGACTGCCAAGCGGTCGAAGGGCGCCATGCTCAGCAATGATTGGAACAGCGTGCGACACCGGCGCGCCCATCTGCGAACTGCTCGGTGCAAGCTCGATCTCGAGCGTTGTGATGCGCGTCGTCTTCGAGTCGACGATCGATGAGATTCTCGAGCTTGTTGCTGCGCTGACATCGGATGGTGAGGCGGGCGCTGCGGGGGTGTGTGACGAGCCAAATCCGAAGTGGTCGTCGTGACTTGCGCCACCACCGAGAGCCGAAATGCGCTGGGGCGAATTCGCGTCGCGGTATCCCGCAATGAACTGCATTCCAAACCAGCGGAAGATGTAATCGACCAGGCTCTTGGCGAACGGGATGTCGTGATTCGTTGTGATTCCCATCGGCTCGAATCGTTGATGGGCGAATTTCGTCACGAGACTCTCAACGGGAACGCCGTACTGAAGTGCGACGCTGATGGCCGTGCCAAGTGAGTCCATCAGTCCGCCGATCGTTGAGCCTTCTTTCGCCATGGTGATGAAGAGTTCACCGGGGCGACCATCGTCGTAGAGACCGACGATGAGGTATCCCTCATGACCACCGACGTTGAACTTGTGCGTGATCGATTGACGAGTGTCGTGCAGTCGTCGGCGCATCGGGCGCTCAACAACGCGCTCGACAATGCGTTCGACTTCAACGATGCGTTCGACTTCGATGATGCGTGGCTCAAGTGGTGCGAGTGTGCGGGTCGCCGCGAGCTCTTGTGACTCGGTGAGTCCTTCGAGATCTTCTTCTTCAGCATGGTCAGCAACGTCGACTTTGGATTCAACTTTGGTCGAGAGGGGTTGGCTCAACTTGCAGCCGTCGCGGTAGAGGGCGTTCGCTTTCAGGCCGAGTTCCCATGAGAGTTGGTAGCAGGCGCCGATCTCTTCAACGGACGCATCGTGCGGAAGGTTGATCGTCTTGGAGATCGCACCCGAGATGAATGGCTGAGCTGCAGCCATCATGTGAATGTGACCGTTTGGACGGATGAACCGCACTCCGGTGGTTCCGCAGCGATTCGCGCAGTCGAAGACGGGCAGGTGCTCGGCGAGAAGGTGGGGTGCACCCTCGACAGTTTGCGTTCCGCAGATTGTTGTGTTGAGGGCATCGACCTGTCGTTGCGAGAGACCCAGCGCGCGCAGTCCGTGGAACTTTGCGTCGGCTCGTGCCGCGTCGACGTCGAGACCAAGCGCCGTGATCACCTGTGTTGGCATCGACCACGCACTGAAGGCAAACGAGACTTCGAAAACCGTCGGGAGCGCGTTCTCAACCAAGACGAGGTCGTTGCTGCTGTATCCCTTGGAGAGCAGATACGTGCGAAGTGTCGGTGCGCCAACCGCAGTGGATCCATCGCTGGCCGTCAACTTTGCATCGAGACTGAGCGTTCCCATCACGTGGTCGAGAATCGCGTCAGTCTCTGCGATGTCGTACCCAAGTGCACTCAATGCGGGTCGCAGGGATTGGTTGGCGATCTTGAAATAGCCGCCACCCGCGAGTTTCTTGAACTTGGTGAGGGCGAAGTCGGGTTCGACTCCAGTGGTGTCACAGTCCATCAACAAACCGATGGTTCCAGTTGGTGCGATCACCGTGACTTGTGCATTGCGGTAGCCGTACTGCTCGCCCAGAGCGAGCGCCTCATCCCAAGCACGCGTCGCGCACTCGAGCATTTCGGTTGCGTTGGCAAGCGCCACGCGCTGACTTTCAAAAATGCTGTGGTCGATCGGAACTGGACGGGCGCGCAGTGACTCATACGCATCGCTCTCACGGGCAACTCCTTCGGCGGCCCGTTGATGGTTTCGAATGACGCGAAGCATGTGCTCGCGGTTTTCGTCGAACCCCTCGAAGGCGCCGTGTTCACTCGCCAAGAGAGCGCTCGTTGCGTAGGAGCGCCCAGTGAGAATGGCGCTGAGCGCACCGCAGATCGCTCGCCCCTCATCACTGTCGTACGGAGTACCCGCCTGCATGAGCATCGCGCCGAGGTTGGCGTAGCCCAATCCGAGTGTTCGATAACGCCACGAGAGTTCAGCAATCTCTTTCGATGGGAAGGATGCCATCACGACTGAGATTTCGAGCACCATCGTCCAGAGGTGGATTGCATGCTCGTAGCCCTCGAAGTCGAATTCACGGCTCGTCGAGTCGTAGAACTTCAGCAGATTGATCGAGGCGAGATTGCACGCGGTATTGTCGAGAAACATGTACTCGCTACATGGATTGCTCGCATTGATGCGCCCGCCTTCTGGACAGGTATGCCACGCGTTGATTGTCGAATCGAATTGCACGCCAGGATCGGCACAGTGCCACGCAGCTTCGTTGATCTGTCCCCACAAATCTTGGGCTTGAATCGTCTTGGAGGGTTTGCCATCGACGCGGCGGATGAGCGTCCACGAGGAGTCGGTGTTGACGGCGTCCATAAACTCATCGCTCAGTCGCACCGAGTTGTTTGAATTCTGTCCGCTGACGGTGTAGTACGACTCGCCATTGAAGTCGTAGTCGAGTGTCAATCCCAAGCGCTTCGCAATGGTCTTCTGCTTTTCACTCAGAGACTTCATCCCTTCAACGAGTGCTGCGACCTTGATCTCTTCGCGCACCTTCCAATTCACAAAGGCTTCGATATCGGGATGGTCGACATTGAGACAACACATCTTGGCCGCACGACGGGTGGTGCCGCCTGACTTGATTGCCCCTGCAGCTCGATCGCCGATGCGAAGGAAGCTCATCAGTCCAGAACTTTTTCCTCCCCCCGACAGGTTTTCGTCATCGCCGCGCAGACTCGAAAAATTCGTACCAGTGCCTGATCCATATTTGAAAAGCCGTGCTTCACGTACCCAGAGGTCCATGATGCCGCCCTCGTTCACCAAGTCATCGCCCACCGACTGAATGAAACACGCGTGCGGCTGTGGGTAGGTGTAGGAATCTGGCGCGAGTTCGAGCGCACCTGTGTGGTGATCGGCGATCCAGTGGCCTTGTGCTGGACCGTTGATGCCGTATGCCCACGCAAGCCCTGTGTTGAACCACTGCGGACTGTTTGGAGCTGCCATTTGATGGAGCAGCATGTAAGCGATTTCGTCGTAAAAAGACTGCGCATCCTCGGCACTTTCGAAGTATCCCTGGCTCTCGCCCCAGTGGCGCCAGCAGCCTGCGAGACGGTGAATGACTTGGCGCACCGAGCGTTCGGGACCAGTCGTTGTCGTTCCGTCACTCGCGAGTTGCGGCACGCCCGCCTTGCGAAAATATTTGCTCACGACGATGTCCGTCGCGAGTTGGCTCCACTCCTTTGGAATCTGCGCATCGTCCATCGCAAAGACCACCGATCCATCCGGGTTCTTGATCTTGCTTGAGCGTGTTGCCCACTCAGTTGAGGTGTAGACGTCCTTGCCTGCAGTTGTAAATCGACGAGAGATCTTCATAGATGATTCCTGGGAGGTCGTAGAGGGAGAGAGAAGTAGGGGGGTGAACGCGGTGAAAGTGGAATGATGCGAAAGAAACTCAGCGTGAAGCCGAAAACGGCGCGTCTGGACTGGGATCGTGAGTGCCGTCAACTTTTGGGAGGGTGAGTCCAGTTTGATTCTGATACTTGCCGCCCTTGTCTGCGTAGCTCGTCGCGCACACGCGATCGGCCTTAAGAAAGAGCATCTGCGCAATGCCTTCATTCGCGTAGATCTTTGCAGGCAGCGGAGTCGTGTTGGAGATTTCGATCGTCACCTTGCCGCGCCACTCAGGCTCAAGGGGTGTGACGTTCACGATGATCCCGCACCGAGCGTAGGTCGACTTTCCAACACAGATCGCCAGGACATCACGGGGCACAAAGAAGACTTCAACAGTCTCGGCGAGCGCAAACGAATTGGGTGGGATCACAACGTGATCGCGCCCCGTCAACTCGGTGTCGATAGAAATGAAGAGATCACTTGAGAAGTTCTTTGGATCGACCACGGCGACTCCGCCCGAGGTTGCGTTTGTGAAAATCTTGAACTTTGTTCCAACCCGGACGTCGTATCCGTAACTCGAAACGCCGTACGAAATGACTCCTTGGCGTTTTCGGCTCTCTTCAAAGGGTTCAATTCCAACGAGTTCTCGTATTTGTGTATCGCAAAGTAGGCCCATCTTTGAACTCCTGAAAAATCGTCGGACTCTTGACACCTGACTCGGCTCCACCGCCACGGCGATCACTGTACCCCAACATCTTGTGGAGGCAGGCACTGCCTAGGCACAACTTCCGCATTATTATTGGACGTCCTCGGAAAGTCTTAACGTGCTGTGAACAATGGCACTTAGATTAATTCTGTCCAGTTTCCCCCCTGTGAAGGGGGTGTGCAACGCCTGTCGGAGGCTGTCGCTTGCTTCATAGACTCGGACTGTGCACGAAGCGTCCCTCGAACCCTGGCTGACGGATCTCACCAGTGTGCAATTGCAGGCGGTCACGCACGAAGGGGGACCGCTGCTGGTACTCGCAGGACCGGGATCGGGCAAGACGCGGGTCATCACTCGACGCATCGCGCACCGCATTTCACGGGGAGTTCCTGCATGGAACATCTTGGCGCTGACCTTCACTAACAAGTCCGCTGCAATCATGAAGGCGCGTGTGGATGCGCTCGTTTCGTCGGATCTTGGAGGACGCCGAGGACTCGCCATTGGCACATTTCACTCGTTTTGTGCGGGGTTACTGCGTCGATTTGGATCGCAGTCGATCGCTGCAGGCCTCGGTGGCGCGCCCATCGCGCAAGACTTCTCGATCTTCGACGCCGATGACGCGCGCAGTGCGATGAAATCAGCGATCAATCAAGCGAATCTTGATGCGATGCAGTGGCCCATCTCCGGGATCACCAGTGAGATTTCTGCCGCGAAGAATCAACTGAAGAGTGCGGCGGATTTTGCGTCGACTGCTGGGGACTTTCGAGAACGAACGATCGCGCGGGTCTATGCGCTCTACGAGAAAAATCTCACCCGCGAAAATGCGCTCGACTTTGATGATCTCTTGATGCGTACTGCACGGATGCTGTGCGGCGATCGTGAGGTGCTCGAAGAGTTGCAGAACCGCTACCTCGAGGTGCTCGTTGATGAGTATCAAGATACGAATCAAGCGCAATTCACTGTCGCGCACTCGATCGCTCGGGTGCACCGTTCGATCTGTGTTGTGGGTGATCCCGACCAGTCGATTTATGCGTGGCGCGGCGCGGATGTCTCAAACATCCTCGACTTCGAATCGCACTATCCAGGCGCGACGGTCATACCACTTGGAGAGAACTTTCGCTCGACCGGTCATATCGTCGCGCTCGCCGATCAACTCATCCGCAAGAATTCGTCGC
This sequence comes from Singulisphaera sp. GP187, assembly GCA_945869475.1. Classification (GTDB taxonomy): domain Bacteria; phylum Planctomycetota; class Phycisphaerae; order Phycisphaerales; family SM1A02; genus F1-60-MAGs104. The sequence continues at coordinate 61,601 of CAMBOV010000001.1, forward strand.
GCCGCCACAAGGATCTCTTCACCGCGCTTCCCGACGGTCGCCCCGCGCGCGTCGCACGCCTGCTCGAAGAGGTCGGCGAAGCGAACTATGTCGCGGATGAGTTTGCCATCGCGCAGCGCGCTGGAGTGCAGTGGAAGGAGATGGCGGTGCTGTACCGAATGAACGCGCTCAGTCGCACCATCGAAGACGCGCTTCGACGGCGCAGTATTCCGTACATCATCGCTCGCGGCACTGCGTTTTATGAACGACGCGAAGTGCGCGACACCCTTGGTTACTTGCGCGCGTTGGTCAACACCGTCGATGACACGGCACTGCGGCGCATCCTCAATGTGCCCGCGCGAGGCATTGGTGCGACGTCGCTGCGAAAGATTGAGAACGTCTCGGTGTTGCGTGGCATCTCACTCGGAGAGGCGCTTCTGTGCGCGCGCGCGGCTGGCATCTCAGAGCGCACGGCGCGCAGTATCGATGGATTTCTCATGCTGCTCGCGCGCTATCGCAGCGAACTGCCAGTGAAGCCAGCAGAAAACCTCGGACCCTTCATCGCGCGATTGATCACCGAGTCTGGACTTGAACGCGCCGCCGCCGAGTCTGCCGATGATGAACAGGATGCGCTCGATCGCAAAGCCAACGTGCAAGAGGTCGCGAACGCTGCAGCCTCATTCGCCGTGACTGCGCGTGAACCCGATGCGCCGCCAGCGACTCTGGGCGACGCGCTGCGCGAGTTCTTGCAATCGATCGCGCTGGCGTCCGATTCGGACGCGATCGATCCTGAGCGAGGTGTGGTGACTTTGATGTCGCTGCATGCCGCGAAGGGTCTCGAGTTTCACACAGTCGCGATCATCGGCATCGAAGAGGGATTGCTTCCTCACGCGCGAAGCCTCGCCTCGAGTGAAGGTGTCGAAGAAGAGCGACGACTGCTCTACGTCGGAATGACACGCGCCGAGCGCTCGCTCATCTTGACCTCGGTCGCCTCGCGCGCGAGTCGTGGGATGCGAATGAGCACAGTTCCAAGCGGTTTTTTGCGCGAATTACCCGCTGAGCACATTGAGTTGGTCGACCGCACAGGAGGTCGATTCAGCGACGACGACACCGGATCGGTCGGCGGCACGCGCCTGCAACACAGCCCCGCGGCGCGGGGAATGAATGTGGGAGCAACAGTTCGTCACGCGCAGTTTGGAATCGGACGAATCGAAGAGGTGCTCCCCCGTGGAAGCATGACCAGCGTGACTGTGCGATTTCGCTCAGCTGGTGTGCGAACGCTTGTGCTCGAGTACGCGCGGCTCGAGATTGTTGCTGGGTGAGAGTCGCGTCGTCGTCGCTATTTTTCGCACAGACCAGTCTGCCACATCAAGAAAGACCACTGATCAGCCTGTTCGGCGATGCGATTCGCAAGAGGCTTGCCTTGGCCATGCCCCGCCTCGCGGTCAACCCAGAGCAAGATCGGATCGGTCGCATCATCGTTCGACGCGAGTGCCTGCATGCGCGCTGCCATCTTTCTTGCATGCAGTGGATGCACCCGCGAGTCATTCTCGCCCGCTGTGAAGAGCACCGCCGGATACTTCGTGCCTGTGCGCACATTGTGGTAGGGGCTGTAGGCGCGAATGAACGGATACTGCGTCGCGTTCTCGCTCGAGCCATACTCGGGAACCCAGAACTTCGCCATCAAGAAGTTCTGAAAGCGCACCATGTCGAGCAGGGGAACGGCGCTGATCGCTGCGCAGAACAACTCAGGTCGCTGCGTCACTGCCACGCCGGTGAGCAGTCCACCATTCGAGCCACCCTTGATCGCGAGATGCGCCGCGTCGGTGTACTTCTGCGCGGTGAGCCACTGCGCGCACGCGTAGAAATCGTCGAAGACGTTCTGCTTCTTGTCGAGCATCCCATCGCGGTGCCATCCCTCGCCGTATTCGCCGCCTCCGCGCAGATTCGCAACCGCATAGATGCCGCCCGCATCGAGCCACGGAAAGAGCGTTGGATCAAAGTATGGATCGAGGTTCACGTTGAATCCGCCGTAGCCGTAGAGAAGTGTTGGGATCGATCCCGTCGGCTTCACACCCTTCTTGTGCACGATGAACATGGGAACCTTTGTTCCATCTTTGCTCACCACGAAGACCTGCTGCACGCTCACACTCGAGGGGTCGACCGGCACCTCGGGTCGCGCCCAGAGTGCGCTGACTCCTGTGCGAAAATCGATCGTGTAGATCGAGCGAGGTTCATTGAAACTTGTGTAGGTCAAGAAGCCGTCGGTGCGCGTTTCATCGCTTCCCGCCGAGGCGCTTCCAAGTCCAGGCAGGGCAATGTCGCCGAGGCTCTGTCCGCTGGGAAGAAATCGTTCCATGTGCGTCACCACATCGCGCACGTACGAGGCGACCAAGACGCCTCCTGCGTAACTCACCGATTCGAGCACTTCATTCTCGCGCATTGGAATGATGAGCTTCCACGTTGCGCGGGCGGGAGCCGTCAGGTCGACCGAGTAGAGCGCGCCCTTCGGCGCGTCGAGTGAGGTCTGCATGAAGAGCGTGTCGCCGACAATGGCTGAGGGTTGAAAATTCGCGTCGAGTCCATCCGCAATGGGTGTGAGGGGTGGTCCACCTTTGGATCCAACCTGCGGCATTCCCGCAGCGACCCATTCACCAAGATCGCCCACGAACAAGTCGCTCGCTTGCCATCCACGGGATTGTTGAATCAGCAGCCACCGCCCATCGCGCGAAAGCGCCGCTCCTGGCACCTTGCTCGGTTCGCTCTGTCGAAAGAGCACGGCGTCTTGCCGCGCGTGTCGTCCAAGAACATGCCAGCAGATTTCGCGCGAGTAGGGATCTGCTGGATTCGCAAGCCGCGTGTAAAGAAACGCCGTGGCGTCTGCATTCCATCCGGCGAAGCTGATCTTGCCGACGATTTCATCGGCGAGCCACTGGCCTGTCGCGATATCAAGCACCTGCAAGACACTCATCTCGCTGCCCGATTTCGAAAGCCCAAAGGCGAGCAAACGGCCATCGTGCGAAGGCTCCCACCAATCGAGGCTCGTGAGTCCCTTGGCGTCGAGTGCGTTGACGTTGAGTAACTCCTTCTTCGTACTGCGCGCCGGACCCACCGGCGCCGCACCGCCGTGCGCGCCGAGTGCTGTGTCGGCTCCGACAAAGAGCACCGGCTGATTCTGTCCGCCCGCGCGTTCGGTCCAGAATGCAAAGCCTGCTTCGCGACGCGGCATGCCGATCGATCCAATGGACATCAGCGGCGTGAGTTGTTGCTCGAGACGTGAGTGACATGGCAGCGAATCGAGCACGTTCTGGGTGCGATCGTTCTGCGCGGTGGTCCACGCGCGCACTTCTGGAGAGTCAGCCTCGAGCGCTTCGAGCCAGCGGTAGTCGTCGATGATTGTCTCGCCCTGCACCACGTCGGTGACAGGTTTGATCACCGTCATAGGAGGGGTCGCGACGACCGCAACAGTTGCAATGAGCGGACACGATGCGACGAGCGAGAGCAAGGTGGATGTGCGCATCGGCGCATCCTATTGAGTGAGGGCGATCCCCGCGGTTGTTCGCATGCGTATGGTTTGTGGCATCGCCGCAAGTCCATCGAGCAGTGTGGGATCGGAGAACTGCTCGACATCGAGGATCACATAACTCGTTGCCGGATTCGACTGCAGGTACTCGGCATTGATGTTGATGCCGGCGCTCGCCAAGAGCGTGTGCATCGTTCCTAAGACGCCAGGAACGTTTCGGTGAACATGCAGAATTCGAAGCTGCCCTGCACGCAACACCGGAAGGTCGACTTGCGGCAAGTTCACGCACGTCTCGGTCGAACCATGCTGCCAGAACTGAACCAATTTCTCTGCGACCTCAAGCGCGATGAGTTCTTGCGCTTCTTGAGTCGAGCCTCCGATGTGCGGAGTCAGAATCGCAGTTGGGCATGCTTGCAGCGGCGATGTAAACGTCTCGCTCGACGAGTCTGGCTCGACTGGAAAGACGTCGAGTGCGGCACCTCCAAGTCGACCCTCGCGCAGGGCGGTTGCAAGTGCGTCGACGTCGACGATCGATCCTCGAGCATTGTTGATCAGGATCGCGCCAACCTTCATCATCGCGATCTCGCGTGCGCCGATCATCGCGATCGTGCTGGGGGTTTCTGGAACGTGCAGTGTGAGGCAGTCACATTCGCGCAGCACGGCTTCGAGCGTCGGGCGCGACTGCGCATTTCCGAGTGGGAGCTTTCGCACAACATCATGAAAGATGACGCGCATTCCAAGCGATTCTGCGAGCACGCTCACTTGCGATCCGATGTGTCCGTAGCCGATGATTCCAAGGGTGCGGCCGCGAATCTCGTGGGAGTGCGTTGCGCTCTTGTCCCACCGACCCGCGTGCAACTGGGTCGATTTTTCAAAGAGGCGTCGGCAGAGGCAGATCGCTTCAGCGACGGTCATCTCGGCCACGCTGCGTGTGTTTGAAAAGGGTGAATTGAAGACCGCGCATCCGCCGGCCTCTGCCTGAGCGAGATCAACCTGATTCGTCCCGATGCAAAAGCATCCCACGGCAATGAGCTGTGGATGACGTTCAAAGTGCACTGCGCGAAGTTCGCTCTTTGAGCGGATCCCCACCATCGTCGCTCGCGCGAGTGCATCGTCGAGCGCAGGGCCGCAGAGTGCGCCGCTCGCCCGTTCGATTGCGAAGCCAGCCTCGCTCAGCACGCCGTCCGCTGCGGGATGGATCGACTCCAGAAGCAGAACGCGCGGGGGGGCGGGCGATTCTCGAAGTGCACTCATCGCCCGAGGCTATCCAACGATGTCGGGAAGGTCGAAGAGTGCATGCGTCAGATTCACAGGACCCTCCGACGTGATCAGCACATCCGCCTCGTAGTGCACGCTTCGCGATCCATCGCCTGTGTAGATCGGCCACGCCGTGCCGTTGGAGACGATCTCAGTCGTGCTCACCGCGATCATCGGTTCGACGGCGATGAGCATGCCCGGTTGAAAGGTCTTCCACGCTTCGTTCCACTCTCCGGGATAGGACGGAACAACGTTTGAAACGAAGGGCGGAGCGTGCAAGGTGCGTCCATAGCCGTGGCCGCCAAGTCCGCGCACGAGAAAAAATCCGTAGTCACGCTCGACGCAATTCTGCACGGCGCGCGCCCAATCGATGAGCGGTCGGCCAGGTTGCATCGCCGCGATTCCGACACGAAGACTCTCGCGACCGCAGCGCAACAGTGAGTGCGCGACGTCATCTCCCGACTTGATGAGATAGGTCCACGCGGCGTCGCCGATCCACCCGTGATGACGCACCCCGATGTCGATTGAAAAGAGGTCGCCTTCTGCGAGCGTTTCGGCGTGCATGTCATGGGTGCCGTGCACAACGCACTCGTTGAGCGAGAGGCAGGAGTGACTCGGAAAGGGGGGATGACCTCGCACCTTGTAGCCAAGAAAGCACGAGGTGCAATTGAGTTGGGTGAGCGTGCGCTCGACAAAAGCGTCGACCTGTGCGAGTGTCTGCCCCTCGTGCAGAAACGTACTCAACGCCTGATGCGTCTTGACAACGCACTCCGCGGCAGCGGTCGCGAGTTCGGTATCACGTTTTGAGAGCATTCCTTCGAGGCTAGCGCACGTGTCGAGGATCGCAAGCGATCTCGACGCCGCGCGACCAGACCTGGACAGGAAGCGCTCCAGAAAGTTCGTATCCGAGTGCCCGCTCATCGGTGCAGGGCCACAGCACGACGTCAGCAGACTTGCCTTTCTCGATCGACCCGCACTCACCTGCGAGGCCGACCACGCATGCCGCATTGCTCGTGACGGTCGTCAGCGCTTCAGCTGGAGTGAGCTTCATTTCACGCACGGCGAACGAGATCACGATGGGCATCCCGCGCACTGGTGCGCTTCCAGGATTCGCGTTGGTTGCGAGTGCGAGTGCGCCTCCGCGGTCGATGAACTCGCGCGCGCGGATCGTTGCCGTGCCCAGGCAGAATGACGTCGCGGGAAGTCCAACGGCGATTGTTGAACTCTTCGCGACGGCTGTGAGATCCTCATCACTCGCCGCTTCAAGGTGGTCGACGCTCACCGCGCCAAGCGCAAGCGCCGCTTGAATCATCCCGAGCGAATTGAATTGATCGGTGTGGACGCGCACCGCGCTGCCGAGTTGCGTGGCACGGGTGAAGTAGCGCACGCACTCGTCGACCGACCACGATCCCTTTTCGCAGTAGCCATCGACCGCAATTCCCGGGTACGCCGCGAGCACTGTCGCGAGCGTTTGGTTGATCGTCTGCTCGACAAACCCCTCGCACTCTGGATCGATCGCGTGCGCTCCGAGGAAGGTCGGAACCATTCGTACTGGTGAACGCGATGCAGCCTGCGCGATCGCCTCAAGCATTCGAAGTTCTGTTGCGCAGTCGAGTCCATAGCCCGACTTCACCTCGATGGTGGTGGTGCCATACGCGGCCATTTGGAGCGCACGCTCTTCGAGAGCGAGGGCGAGAGCCTGCGTCGAGGTCGCGCGCACGCTGCGCACCGTCGAGAGAATTCCTCCGCCTGCGGCGAGAATATCGAGGTACGGCACGCCGGCGAGTTTCTGCTCCCACTCGTCGAGGCGATCACCCGCCCAGCATGCGTGTGTGTGGCAGTCGACAAACCCTGGCAGCACTACTCGTCCGCGTGCGTCGATCACCTGCGCGTGGGCGTGAAGTGCGCGTGGTGCATCTCCAGCAGCGACTTCAATGATTCGTCCCTCGCGCACGAGCAGGTATCCACGCTCGATGATGCCGAGATCGCGCATCGATGCGCCGCGGCGGGGGGTGAGTGGATCGCCCGTGGCACTGCGCATCGTCACGAGGCGCGCGTTGATAATCAGTGTGCCGCTCACGATGCGGACGGTACCGTAGAGCGCTATGAAACTCTTCGTCGTTCGGCATGCCAAAGCAGAGGAGCGCAACGCGCAGCGATGCCCTGATGATTCCCTTCGCGCGCTCACCAAGGGCGGCATCGAAAAATTCCGTCGACTCGCCAAGCGGGTCGGGCGAATCGTTCAGGCGCCTGAGGTGGTGCTCTCGAGTGGCTACGTGCGCGCGTGGGAGACTGCGCGAATTCTCGAAGAAGCTGCGGGATGGCCCGCCCCGACTCGCTTGGCCGCGCTCGAGTGCGATGCTCGCGACGCGCTCGATGCGGTTGCGAGCGCATTGGTCGAGCGATCCGAGTCGTCACTCGCCATCGTCGGTCACGAACCATTCTTGAGTGAACTCATCGCCCACCTCATCGGGGGCGATCCTGCGTCGATTGTCATGGACAAGGGGGCCGTTGCGATTCTCGAACTCGACCACTCCCTCACGGGCGGATCGCTCTGTGCGCTCGTCACTCCCTCGTGGACCGGCGCACGCCGATCGAAACGGTAGGCGGCGCTCGACGCAGCGACCGATCCGCCGCCGTCCGAAAATCGTGAACCTCCTGCTAGACTCGAAAGTCCACATGAGTACCCAGCAAGAACCAACGACGAAGAAGACATCGACGGTCGAGATGATTTGGGATGGATCTATTCTCATCGTGCGCCCCGCAGGCCCCAACATCGGACAACGCGAAGCTCCAATCATGAGCGGCGACATCGATCCGCACATCAAGTCGCTCGGTAGCTCGCTCAAGTTCATGGTGCTCGATCTCTCTGCCGTGCAGTTCATGAGCAGTATGGGAATTGGCACCTGCATCAACTGCCGCAACGGCGCGGCAGCGCTCGGCGCCAAACCGATTCTCTATGGCGCGAGCAAAGATTTGCGTGCACTCTTGGCAATGATGAAGATTGAAAAACTCTTCGCTGTTGCAGATTCGCGCGAAGCGCTCAACAAACTCGTCGGCCGCTGACGCGCCCGCGCGCTCACTTCATCGCCTGGCAGATCATCTCGCAGCCGCTGGTCGCTGCGTGTGAATCACAATATCGGCACCCTTCACCTCATCAGCGTCGAGTTCGTTCGCACCCGATGGCTTCAAACTGATCACGAGCGTCTTGGCATCCGGACAGCGCTGCGCGAACTGCGCAACCGTTCCGAGCCGTTGCTCGAGATGAAATCCACCTGCGATGTGAAGCACCGATCCATCTCGAAGGAATGCTGCTGCGGCACTCGCGCCCATTGTGCGATCCCAGACCCGCTGCGAGCGGTGCACTCGATCGACCTCTTCGTCGGTTGGGAGCGTCGCGACTGCTCCAGTTTTCTTCGCATTCTCTGCGCGCATCTCGCGCATGAGAGTCTTGAGTCGCTCCCAGTCGCCGTCGCGTGTCAGGTTGGGATCGATCTCGAACAACGCACGCTCTTCGACGGGCAGCGCGAGCAGCGGTTCATATCCCTCGCGCATCGCCTGCGAAACATACTTTCGCGGCGCGTTCGCGGCGACGACCGATGTTCCTGCACTGCGCGCTGAGTCGATCATCGGCTGATACCAGGGCAGCCACGAGGCGGTGCCTGCCCAGTGGCGCGATCCACTCTCATCAATGAATGCGTCGAGTGTGAGCGTGCCCTTCAAGTACCCGTCGACCTTTCCCTGCTCGTCGCGCTCGAGCATCTCGAAACTCACCGCGCCGCGAGGATGCGAGAGCAAGAATGCAATCACAAGCGCCTGTTCGACCCGGTGTCCGCTCGCGTCGTCGTGTGTCTCGCCGACAAAAATTGCATTGGACCGCGCCACAGCAAGCAGCACCTCAAACCACGTGATTGACCTCTGCGTTGCCCCGTCGAATGCGTTCAGTGACTCGCACGTGGGAGCCTGCGCGATCTGCTGGGCTGGGGAGAGTTTCGCGGTGGTGCAACCGCACGCCATCGCGCAGCCCGCCACCGCGCAACACGCCACGGCCAGAATGATTCGAAAGTCGCAACGCACAGTGGAATCTGCTCGCATTGGAGTTACGCTAATTGAAATGACCGTACTTCTGTTGACCCTCTCACTGATCTGCCACGTCGCCGCAGCGAGCGCACCACCGATTGACCGCGTCTCGTATGCGGGCGAGAGTGTCATCCGGGTGAAACTGAAATCAGTGCGCGATGTGAGGCTCATCGAAGCACTCTCAACCGACATGTGGTCGCACGGAATCTATGGAGGTCAGGCTGAGTATCAGGTCTCGCGCGAGCAACGCATCGCGATCGACACAACCTCCCTCGAGTATTGCGTGATGATCGACGACCTCGACGCGGCGATCGTGGCCGAGGGTCAGCGTCTCGAGACACCACCAGCGGATGGCGGCGTCGCTGATCTCGCATGGTTCGCGCAAGCAAAAGATCTCGCCGCAATCAACACACGGCTCGACGTACTCGCGGCGATACGCCCCGATCTCGCTCAGGTTGTGGTCGTTGGTACCTCCCTCGAAGGCCGACCCATCCGCGGGCTTCGCATCAGCGCACTGCCCGTTGGCACTCCAGCTCCAGCAATTCTCTTTGACGCGACGCAACACGCGCGTGAGTGGGCCGCGGCGATGACTGGGATGTTCTGTGCCGATCAACTCATTGAACTCGCTGATCTCGATCCACGCATCCACACACTCTTGAGTCAGATTGAGTTCTTCGTGATTCCCGTTGTGAATCCCGACGGATACAACCATTCGTGGACGACCGCCCGTCTCTGGCGAAAGAATCGTCGCGACAATGGCAATGGAACTTTCGGCGTCGATCTCAACCGCAACTGGGATTTTCAGTGGGGAGGGGCGGGCGCGAGCACCGATCCCGCGAGTGAGACCTACCGCGGTCCCTCTGCATTTTCAGAACCAGAGAGTGCGGCGATGCGCGACTTCTACGCTGCGCATCCCAACATTGTCGCGAACATCGACTTTCACGCGTACAGCCAACTCATTCTCGCCCCGTGGGGATACACCACCGCCCCCAACGCCGACGCGGCGCTTTTTCAGTCGATCGGCGACGCGATGAAGGGTGCCATTGCAAGCGAAACTGGTGCGAACTACACCGTCGGTCCAATCGGTACGACGCTCTATCTCGCGAGCGGCGGATCGGTCGACTGGTCGTATGGAGCGCGCGGCGCACTCTCCTGGACACTCGAGGTGCGCGACACGGGCGCCTACGGATTCCTCATCCCAGATGCCGAGATTTTGCCGTGCGTGCGCGAGAACTTCGCCGCGGCTCTCACGATGGCAGAACTTGCAGGACGCCCCGTGGTGATCTCACTTCCAACCGCGTTTCCATCGTCGATTGCGAGCGGCGTGGCGACGACGCTGTCGGTTCGACTTCGCGAGGCCGTCCCCGGGTCGATTGCGACCCGCACACTGATGCGCCGCGTGAATGGACAATCGTGGCAGTCGACACCGCTCACTCTCGTCTCGGCAGATCTCTTTTCGGCGGTGATTCCAGCAGCAGCGTGCGGCGCAGTGATCGACTGCTACATCGACGTCGCACTCGTCGGCGGATCTTCGGTGCGCTATCCAGCGACTGCGCCCGCTGCATTGCTCACCGCGGCAGTGGTGAGCGAACAAGTGCTCGTCGACGAACCGTTCGAAGTCGCCGCCGCCGGATGGTCGTATGGAATCGCCGGCGATACTGCGACGTCGGGGGTCTGGACGCGAGGTGATCCCATCGCGACGATTGCGCAGAGCGAAGATGATCACTCCCTCGCGCCGGGTGTGCAGTGCGCCTTCACGGGACAGGGCACCGTCGGTGGCGCCGCAGGCGGTGCCGATGTCGACGGGGGAATCACATCGCTGCGCTCGCCAGCTCTTGCCTCGATGCAGGCGGGGTCTCGACTGCAGTATTGGTACTGGTACTCGAACAACCTCGGCGGAGCGCCGAACCTCGATGAATTCGTCGTGCAGCTTTCGGCCAACGGTACGACGTGGACGACTGCAGCGACGGTGCAGTCGAGCGCGACCGCATGGCGCCTTGCCGAGATCGCTCTCGACGGTCTCATCCCCGTTGGGTCCTCGATTTTCGTAAAGTTTGTCGCGCAAGATCTCAACAGTGGATCGCTCGTTGAAGCGGCGATCGACGATGTGCGCATCGTCACCACCGCGTGTGCGACGGTCGCGGGAGACGCCAATGGCGATGGCATGGTTAACGGTCAAGATCTCTCAATCCTTCTCTCGCAGTGGGGATCGGCCGGATCTGCTGACTTCGACGGCGATGGCAGTGTGGCCGGTCCAGACCTCGCGGCGTTGCTCTCAAACTGGAGTTGACCCACGCGCGGCTCGCTGCGGTGAATAGACTGCGGGGATGGCGCTCGACGCCTCGATTTTTCTCTCTGACACCGGACCAGTTGCCAAGCGCCTCACTGGATTTGAAACGCGACCTCAACAGATTGAGATGGCGGCGGCGATCGATTCGTGTCTCGATCGCAAGGGTCGCCTGCTCGTCGAAGCGGGCACAGGTGTTGGAAAGAGTTTCGCCTATCTCTTGCCTGCGATCCGTCGCATCGTTGAACATCGAGAGCGCGTCATCATCTGTACAAACACGATCGCACTGCAAGAGCAGTTGGTTGACAAGGACATTCCGCTGCTCAACGCGGTGATTCCCGAAGAGTTCAGCACCGTGCTCGTGAAGGGACGCGGCAACTACGTGTCCCTGCGCCGACTCAAACTTGCCAGCGCACGCCAAGAACGACTCTTCGGTGACGAAGAAGAACGTCACACACTCACCTCGCTCGAAGACTGGGCATACGAGACGCGCGACGGCACGAAGCACTCGCTCGACGTGATGCCATCCCAGGCAGTCTGGGAGCATGTGCAGTCTGATGCAGGAAATTGCATGGGACGAAAGTGCCCGACCTACGACAAGTGTTTTTATCAAGCGGCGCGTAGGCGAATGGAAAACGGCGACCTGCTCGTCTGCAACCATGCGCTCTTTTTCAGCGATCTCGCGATGCGCGCCTCGGGAGGTCGCGGATTTCTTCCGCCGTATCACCACGTGATTCTCGATGAGGCGCATGGTCTCGAAGAGGTTGCTGCTGACCATTTCGGTGCGCGAATCAGCGAGGGAGCAGTGAACTTTCTGCTGCGATCACTCTGGAATCCAGCGACGCAGCGAGGGGCTCTCAACGACGCACCGATGCAGGAGGGTGGCGATGAAACACTCGCGTCAGCTGTGCGACTCGTCGAACGGTGTCGCACCGCAGCGGATGGTTTCTTCTCAGATCTGTGGCGCTGGCGCGAGTCGCGCGGTGCCGATGGCGATTGCCGACTGCGTGAGAGGAACGTCGTCGCTGACACGCTCAGCGAACCGATGCGCGCGCTCGCAACCGTCTTGCAACTCGTGCGTGAGCGGGCAGCCGATGAGGCGGATGGCTTCGAGATCAACAGCTACCAGCAGCGGGCGAGTTCGCTTGCAACAGCATGTTCGTCGCTCATTTCACAGTCGATGCCAGGATGCGTCTACTGGATGAGCAGTTCGCAGCGAAGGCGCGGTCGGGGCGCGGCGCGTCCGGATGTCACACTCGCGAGCGCAGCCGTCGAGGTCGGTCCGTTGCTCGCGCAGCACCTCTTCAGCCAAGATGTTTCGGTCGTGCTCACCTCTGGAACGCTCGCGGCGAGTCGCGGCGACTGCGCGCATACCGCCGCGACGCTCGGCATGACGGATGCGCAGGTGCTCGTGCTGGGTAGTCCCTTCGACTTCGCCCGCCAAGTGCGCGTCTACGTTGAGCCACAAGTTCCAGATCCGCGCGATCCAGATCACAACGCGTTTCTCGCGCAGCGCGTCCTGCATCACATCGTTGCGACCGATGGCGGAGCCTTCGTGCTTTGTACAAGTTTCAAGTCACTGCAGGCGCTCGTTGAGGCGACGATGCCTGAGCTCACGCAGCGCGAGTTTCCAGTGCATGCTCAAGGAGCTGGCACTCCAAATGCACTGCTTCTCAAGCGCTTTCGTGAGTCGGAGCGCAGCGTGCTCTTTGGCGTCGCGAGTTTCTGGCAGGGGATCGATGTGCGCGGCCGCACTCTGCGCAATGTCATCATCACACGTTTGCCCTTCGAAGTACCTGATGCGCCGCTCGTGCAAGCGCGTCACGAAGCGATCGAAGCGCGCGGCGGCAAGCCCTTCTTTGAAGACTCACTCCCCCGTGCAATCATGCGATTTCGACAGGGGTTTGGTCGCCTCGTTCGAAGCGCCAACGACATGGGACGCGTTGTCGTGCTCGACTCGCGCATCGCAAACAAGGGCTATGGACGACTCTTTCTCGATGCACTGCCCGATGGGATTCCCATCGAAGTACTCGGCGAAGATGAGCACAGCGCCTGAACGTCGCTCAGGTTCACGCGCTCAGCAACCCACTCACCCGCGCAAGAGTTTCAGCGTCGGATAGGCCTCGCCGAGAATCTTCTTGGACGGGGCGCGCATCCACTGTTCGAGCACGGTCGCGTAGACCGAGCGAAAGTCACAGGTGAACTTGAGATCTCCTTGGTCGAGATCGGTCAGTGATGGATGCTTTCCATGCACCCCAGCGTGCACGCCACTACCGATCAAGAACATCGGCGCGGCAGTTCCGTGGTCAGTTCCACCCGAGGCATTCTGCTTCACGCGCCGACCAAACTCGCTGAAAACCATCGTTACGACGCGGCTGTCATTGCCTTGCGCCTTGAGGTCGTTCTGGAAGGCGAGCAGCGAATCACCAACTTGTCGCATCAGATTTCCGTGCGCACCAGCTTGCCCACCGTGCGTGTCGAATCCGCTGATCGATGCGTAGTAGACGCGCGTCTTCATCTGGTCACGAATCATCGCACCGATCGATTTCAGTTGCGTCGCGAGCTGCGAGTTTGGGTACGAGACAAGCGGGGTCTTGTCCATCGCGGCGCGAATGCGATCGCTCGAGAGTTGTGCGTCGAGCGCGGTCCGCATGAGGAACGCCGCTTGCGATCCCGCGGCGACTCCGTCGAGTGCACCTGCGCGGTTCATCACTTCGTACGGAACGTCGAGTGACGCAGGCAGTTCTTTGCCAGTCCACTGAAAAAGTTTCGCATTCTCGAACGAGACGGGCTTGTGCACATCACCAAACATCGCCAGCGGTGCGGTGCGACCGATCGCAATCTCGGCATCTGCCTGCGGTGATCCACTGCAGGCGTTGTCGACGTAGCGGCCGATCCATCCATTGCCGTGCCCTTGCGATTTGCCTGTGTGCCAAATGTCCATCGATGCGAAGTGCGAGCGATTTGGATTGGGATAGCCCACGCCCTGCACGATCGCCATCTGCCCACTGTCGAGGAGCTCTTTCAAGCCCGTGAGATTTGGGTGAAGGCCGATGCCGAGGCTGCTGTCGAGTTGCAACGCGCCGTTGTTCGATCCAGGCGTGGCGATTCCAAGTTGTGGACGCTGTCGGTAATAATCATCCGAGCCGTAGGGGATCACGGTGTTGAGCCCGTCGTTTCCTCCACCGAGTTGTACGACGACGAGGATGCGATCTTCAGGTACTCCCGCGTGACTCGAGACGCGCGAGTCGGCGGGAAGCATCCCGAGCGCCGACTTCTCAAGAAACCATGGGACGGTCGCAACCAACGAAGCGAGCGTGACGCCCTGTTGCAAGAAGATTCGACGGGTCAGTGGTGTGAGGTTGTTCATGAGGGCTCCAGGGAAGGGAGACACGTGCTAGCAGAGTTGATACTCGGGCATCGCGGTGACAAGGCAGAGCGCAGCGACGAGTCGTGAGCTGGTGAGAGGTCCGTTGAGTGTCTTGACGTACGCACGAAACTGGGCGCGGCGCAGTTCGATCGCATCGACGGCGAGCACGAGGTCGAGCAGCGCGTCAGCTTCTTTGCTCGCATCACCCGCGGTGCGGCTTGCAATCGCCCCCTCGAGCGCGGTCGTATCCCACTTGGCGAGATCGGAGTCCCAGTCGAAGGCATCGGGACGCAATCCCGTGATGAGATAGACCGCGACATTCTGCCGCACGAAGTAGGTGCTCGTGTTGATCCACGACCGACCGCCATCCCATCCCTTGACGTTTGGAGGCATGAAGAGGCTCTGTCCCATGAGATCGCCTGCCGCATTGAGCGACGAGAGTTCACGTGGCGGCGTGCCGAGTTCGCGAATCGTCTGCACAATGAGCTGCGTCGGACTCTTGATCACCGCACCACGATTCGCCGCGTCATAGAAGTGCTGACTTCGAAAGAGCATCCACAAGACAGGCTTCAGTTCGTACTGCTGCTTGCGAAGTTCGGCAGCGAGCGCGTTCGAAAAGACCTTGCTCTTTGCATCAGGCATACCGGGCGAATCGTTGACGAAGAAGCGATAGAGCTTGGCACAGAGAAACTCGGAGGTTTCGCGTCGAGAGAGAATGATGCGGGCGAAGTCGTCGCCATCCCAATTGCCAGTCTGGCCCAGGATGGTCTTGCTCTCGCCGTCGTGGTTGTTGGCGGCGAATCGAAAGGTGTCATCGTCGAAGGTGAATCCGGTGAGCGCGCGGGCGCCTTCTTTGATGTCGCTTTCGGTGTAGCCATGTCCCTCGCCGAGCACGAAGAGTTCCATGAGCTCGCGCGCGAGGTTCTCGTTTGGTCGACCCTTGCGACTCTCATCGTTGTCGAGATACTTCAACATCGCCGGATTTCGCACGATGCGCATCACGAGGTCGGCAAAGTTGCCCGCCGCGTAGGTGCGAAAGAGCTGATTCTGCTGAAACATGTGGTAGCTGTCTTCGATCGTGCGGTAGCCCGTCGCGAAGTGCCCATGCCAGAAGAGTGTTAGTTTTTCTTCGAGGGGACGGCCCGTCTGAATCAATCGCGCCAACCACCACTTCTGAATCTCTTGCATCTGCGCGCGGTCGATGCCATCCTGTTGATTCTTCAACTTCTGAAACTGTTCGCGCGCGGACTCCAAATTCGCTTGTCGCGCCTGTTGGTTCATCGCACGCTCTTCCTCGGTTGGAGGTTTGCGCACATTGCGATCGAAAGTGTTCTCATTGGTCGAGTCGTCAGCCGTCGCGCCCGAGTTGAGCAAGTAGTCGACAGCGCCATCCATTCCCATCGCGCGCACCGCTTCGACCTGTGCGACCGTTCCCCCGAAGCCAGCGCGTGTCAGAAGAAAACGAGCCGTCTGCGAATTCCAATTCGCCTTTGCGAGTGGGGTGGTGGAGGAGTTACTCATGTCGGTCGACGATCTGTTCGAATCTTGTTGACCAATGATGACATCAGCAGGACGAAAAGCAATCCCATCGGAACAAATAGTGCAAGCGTTCGGTTGTGCATGAATCCCAGTTCGAAGAACGGGATGCTGGCAACAACCGCGATCGCAGCAAGCCACGTTCGAACACCGCAGAGTCGAAGCAGCAGAAAATACGGAAAAATAAGCCCATAAAGCACGAGAAGCCGCAGATACGTCTCGTCGCCCGACCCCCACCAGGCGTTCGGGTTCGCTCGCGTGAGCCATCCCAGTGCCACTCCGACCAGCAACACCAAGATGACGAGCACCTGCCTCGAGCGAGGGCGTGCCTCTGTGAAACCCTCGCGAGAGTGCGCTCCGACGGTGAAGAGCAATTGGATTGCCCACAGCACCAGGAGCGCCGGTCCGATGCGTGGTCCACCGATCGCCGCGTCATAAAACGATGCAACACAGAGCAGCGTCGCGCCGAAGACGAGGCCGAAGATCACAAAGGCATGTCGACTCGGCGATCGCTCGAGCGCGCGGTGAAAAGTCAGGTCGAGGTAGGGGCAAGCGAGAAAACCAAGTGCGATTGCTGGCACGAGCGCTGCGAGCGACTCGGATGGCCGGGTTCCCATCGAGGGGAGTTCAAAGATTCCAGGCACGCGCCACCATTCGACCGCCAGTGCGCTCGCGACTGTCACGAGCAGCGCCAGTACCAACCACCCGCGGTCGCCGAGCTGCCTCGCGACGACCAGACCGCCGACGATGACTGCGATCGCGCACAGAGGAGGGAGCATCCATCCTGCAAAGAACGCTTGATAGAGAAGTGTCGCCAGAGAAAACCAGAGGCAGAGTGCGGCGCACTTGGTGCGAACGAACTGCGCTCGTTCTTTCGTGAGCACGTAGCCAAAGAGTGCGCATCCCGCAACATTTGGGATGACAAACGCAAGAAAACCAGGCCATCCGAACTGCGCGAGCAAGATGAAAGGCAGAAACATTCCGATGCACCACGTCCAACTGGCGCTACAGAAGAGCCCCCATCCAATCGTCTTGCACCACGGCGGCATCGTCATCGCACATTCATCTCATGCATCGTCGCGTTGAATTGTCGGCGGACCTTGTCCCGCCTTCTTCTCCCAGATGCCATCGCCAGCGCGCTCGTACTTTGTAAATCCAAGGCGATCGAGATTTGAATTCGAGAGCCGCTTGCCATCGCTGCCAAGCTGCACTTGCGCAACGACCGGCACGCGGCGCACAGGAACTCCACTCTGCGGATGGGTCACGAGTGCTGCCTCGGCCATCGGCTGAAAGACTTCGAACTGCTCTCCATCACTCCCATCGGCGTGAACCACGCAGTACAGATACGTCGGCATCGCTACACGATAGTGCACAGATGCCGCCGAACGAGGTCGCGCGCGGCGAGAATATCGCCGTCGCGACAGGCGCCCGACTCACGTTCGATCACCAGGTCGATGTGTTGCCCAGCACTGCGCACTCGCTGCACGCGTTCGAGAAAGGGCTGCCACTGGACACTGCCAGAGCCGACGGGAACTTCTCGTCCCCACGTACCAGGCACCGCCGTGGCGATCGCATCCTTGATGTGCACTTGGCGCAACCACGGTGCGAGTTGCTCGACGGCCTCGACCGGATCACCCATCCCATAGAGAATCATGTTCGCTGGATCAAAGTTGACCCCGACGGTTGGACGGTCAATCTCACGCAGTGCCGCCGCGAGTGTTTCAGCACTCTCTTGCCCCGTTTCAAGTGCGACTGCGACACCCCGCTGGGCGAAGATGTCCGCAACTGTGCGCAGTCGGTCGATCATCATCGTTCGCACTGGATCGCCGCTCTCGTGCGGAAGGAATCCACCGTGAAACGTGACGAGTTCAATCGCACTCTTCTGGGCAAGGTCGGCAACGCGCAGGGTGCGATCGAGGTTTTCTCCCCAGTGCGCATCACTGCGCACGCCACCCGTTCGGGCGATCGACTCAAGTGTTGTGTAGTCCTCGCCGGCCATCGCGAGCATGCCACTCATGACCTCGATTCCCTCACCTCTGAGAAAGTCGATAGCGCTCGTCCATCCCTGTGTGTTCACGCAAGGCACAAGCGCAAGCTGTAATGCGTCGAGGCCGAGCGCGTGAACCCGCTTGGCTAATTCACCGACATCAGTCGATCGCACACTCCATGAACAGACACCTATCTTTGTCATTGGAACCTCTTGAAAACTCGATGCTATCATCGCCAATTCAGGTAATTCCGTGACGACGATCAAGACCGATCATCAGAAGTTGACATTCGCTGAGCGCGCCGAGGCGTACATCTCACGCCTCTCGACTCGCAATAATTTTTGGCATCGCCTCTGCTCGCTCATCTGGCTGCCCTACGCATTTCGCTCTGGAATCTCGATGAAATCACTCGGGACCGATCGTTTCGTGGCGATTCTTCCCTTTCGCCGAATCAATCGCAATTGGTACAACGCGATGGCGGGTGCCGCGCTGCTAGCCAACAGTGAAGTGGCTGGCGGGATGTACCTCTTCTCGCGCTGTGGCGGCGACTACATCGTCGTCTGCAAGAAACTGAGTTACAACTTCTTGCGACCCTGTGTCGGACCTGCGATCTACAACGTCAAGTGTGGGCAAGACATTGACGTCATGATCGCAGCAGGCGGCGAGTTCAACATCGACATCGCCCTGGAGATTGTGCAGCAAGTTCAGGTGCTTGGCGCCCCCAAGGAGAAACGGGTCGGCCGCTGCGATGCGACTTTTCACTGCGCTCCCAAGTCGATGCTAAAGGCTCGGCGGCTCGCGCGCCGCTGATCAATACGGATGGCGCGACCCAACGAGTCGAGAGTCGCCCATCTGCGCGACATTCTTGATCGCGCAAACACCGGCTATTACGTCGACGCGCAGCCGCTCATGGCGGATAGTGAATACGACACTCTGCTCGCTGAACTCGCCGCGATCGAGGGTGCGTTTCCGGAATGTGTCGACCCGTCGAGTCCAACGCAGCGGGTCGGAGGCAAGCCCATCGCAGGATTCGCGCAGGTCGCGCACCGCATCCCGATGCAATCGATCGACAACACCTACGCGATCGATGACTTTCTCGCGTGGTATCGCCGATGCGAAAAAGTGATTGGCCATCCCATCGTGCTTGTCGCTGATCCAAAGATCGACGGAGTTGCCGTCAGTCTTCGGTACGAGCAAGGGCGACTCGCGTGTGCGGTCACTCGAGGGGATGGCACAACGGGTGATGACGTCACGTCAAACGTGCGTGCGTTGCGTGCGATTCCGCTGCGG
Organism: Singulisphaera sp. GP187; assembly: GCA_945869475.1. Lineage (GTDB taxonomy): Bacteria > Planctomycetota > Phycisphaerae > Phycisphaerales > SM1A02 > F1-60-MAGs104. Next base: position 80,911 of record CAMBOV010000001.1, read on the forward strand.
CTGCAGTCGGGGGGACGCGGTGCTGGCGCGCTGCCAGATGTGCTCGAGGTGCGCGGCGAGATCTACATGCCCAACGCCGAGTTTGAGCGCATCAATGCGCAGCGCGAAACTCGCGGCGAACCACTCCTGGCCAACGCCCGCAATGCAACCGCGGGCACTCTGAAGAGTCTCGATCCCTCGGTTGCGGCATCACGACGGCTCGCGTTCATCGCGCATGGGCGGGGAGAGTGGAGTGCGCATCACGACATCGCAAGTCACTGGGTTTTTCTCGCGGCACTGCGCGCATGGGGAATTCCGGTGAATCACAACGCGCACCTCTGCGCAACGGCAGAGCACGCCGTTGCAGCGATCGAGTCGTTCGCGCACGCGCGCAGTTCGCTGCCCTTCGGAGTCGACGGGATGGTCGTGCGAGTGAATGACTTTGCCGAGCAAGATCAACTTGGCATGACGGGCAAGAGTCCCAGGTGGATCGTCGCATTCAAGTATCCGCCCGAGCGAGCGGTGACCGTTTTGTGCAGGGTCGAGTGGCAAGTCGGCAAGGGTGGCACACTCACCCCGCGCGCCACGATGGAACCTGTTCTGATTTCAGGTTCAACCGTCACCCATGCGACGCTTCATAATCTCGAAGAGATTTCGCGCAAAGACATTCGTTTGGGTGATTACGTCTTCGTCGAAAAGGCGGGCGAGGTCATCCCGCAGGTGATTGGACCGGTTCTCTCAAAGCGCAGCGGCGCCGAGCGATCCATCGAGGCGCCGACGAAGTGTCCATCGTGCGGCGGTGAGATCGTGCAGGAGGGTGCGAAGTTGTTTTGCGTCAGTGCGACGTGTCCTGCGCAGTTTCGTGAACGACTCAGGTGGTTTGTCGGTCGCGATCAGATGGATATCGATGGACTCGGCGAGCGATTGATCGATCAATTGGTCGACGCGAAACTTGTCGTGCACTTTGCCGATCTCTTTCGCCTTCCTCGTGAAGCGGCTGCGAATCTTGAAACAGAGGCCGTGCTGAAATCTGGCAAGCCGAGTCGGCGCCGACTCGGAGAGAAGACTGTCGATGCGATCATGCAGAGCGCCGCACAGGCGCGTTCTCGCGGACTCGCGCGCGTTCTTGCAGCACTTGGAATTCGCCATCTCGGCACAGCAGCGGCAAAAACGCTCGCGCGCAGTTTCACCGACATTCACGCGTTGATGGCCGCGACCTCTAGGCAACTTGAAGAACTGCCTGACTTTGGAACGATCACGGCAGAGAGCATCGCGCACGACTTTGCGACCCCAACACTTCGCGAGACGATTGCGCAACTCGAAGCGGTCGGAGTTGACTTTACGAGCCGCGACTATCGGTCACCTGAGAGTCGCGCCGCAGCCGAGTCACTGCCCGCAGAGGATCCGCTGAGAGGCAAGACCGTTGTGATCACTGGCACTTTCGAACAGTTCGAGAGGCGCGCACTCACCGAACTGCTTGAGATACGTGGATGCAAAGTGAGTGGCAGCGTCTCGACCAAGACGAATATTGTGATCGCTGGAGAATCCGCTGGATCGAAACTCGATCGCGCACAAGAACTTGGAATCACGGTGTGGAACGAGGCGCAGTTGCGCGACGTGCTCGATGCACTGCCACCACTATGAAGTCGGCAGGGCGAGTGCCGCGAAGAGGTCGCTGGCGGTTCCAAGTTGGCGGGTGACAACCACTCCCTTGGAGTCGATCGAGATCAGCCACCACGTCGAGAATTGATCGCGTTGCACTTCAGCACCGAGCACAACGGCGCCGTTCACGAACTGTGGTCCAATGATCGACCGCCACGTACCGATCAATCCACACGTTTCGATTCGTTCCTCACCATCCGGTACGCCGCGCACGAGTCGCCACTCGCACGGCGCAGGGGCGCGCCCATTGCCAGTCACCTGTGCATGCCAGTTCTCACCGAGCCACGAAAAACTCGGCATGTTGACGACTTGCGATCCAGGAAAAATGGAGCCCCCCAAAAACCACGCGAAAAGACCTGCAAACAAGATGAAAACCGCGATCTTGATCGCAAGGCTTCGCAGACCCAATCCAACTTGGTACATCGAACTCACGAAGCGATAGTAGGGGATTACAGAGTCATCCACCCTTGCCAGAGACTAACGCCCAAGACGATTGCGAACCCGATGCGCCACCAACCGAAGATTGCGAATCCACCTCGTCCGAGATAGCCGATGAGCCACTGCACGCTCAGTGCTGCGCTGATCAGCGCGGCGAGCATCCCCAGTGAGAGCGGCAGCCATCCGCCGAGTTGTTCGATCATGCCGCCGCTCTTGTACAGCCCATACGACTTGTAGAGGCACGCCGAACCAAGCGTCGGAAGCGCCAAGAGAAACGAATACTTCGCCGCGTCGCGAGGAGCCATCCCAGTGGCAAGGCCTCCAAAGATTGTCATCATCGAGCGGCTTGTTCCAGGAAAGAGTGCGACGCACTGCATGAGTCCAATTCCAAGAGCAAGGGGAGGTGTCAGTGTCGCGCCGTCGCGACCGGATCCACTCGCGTCTTGCGCGCGTTTGCGAACCCACGGCGCGAGTGCGATCATCGCCGCGCCACCGAGGCTCAGCGCGACGAGCACTGGGATTGGTGCGAAGAACCGCGATTCAACCCAGTCGTCGAGCAGCAATCCAATGATGGCCGCGGGCAAGAATGACAGCAGGAGATTTCGGGCGAGTCGAAAGTGCCGTCGATGCAACGCAGCGCGCCGCATGATGCCCACCGACGCAAGAATCGCTCGGATCATTGCAGAAACGTCGCGCCGATAGAGGCCGGCGACCGCGAGCACAGCAGCCCCTTGCACGACGATGTTGAACGTGTCGATTGCTTCGCGAGATTCTTCGTTCGTTACCAAGCCGAGCCATCGCGAAACCAAGATGAGATGACCTGTCGAACTCACTGGCAAGTATTCAGTGACGCCTTCAACGATTCCCAGGATGATTGCATCGAGTGGCGTCATGAGTTGATCGGCGACGAAGTTCTACTTGAGCCAAGGCAAGAGTGCACGCACTTCGCGCCCGGCACCTTCCATGGGATGGGCCGCCGTTGCACTGCGAGCTGCTCGCAGTCGGGGCGAACCTTTCGCGCTGTCGGCGATCATCTGTGCGGCGAACGATCCGTCCTGAATCTCGCGAAGCACTTCTCGCATGCGCGCGCGAACTGAACCATCGATCAACCGCTCGCCAGCAACCTCGGCTCCAAAGCGCGCCGTGTTTGAAATCGCCTCGCCCATGCCGGCCATGCCTCGGTCGCAGATGAGGTCGGCAATCTGCTTCACCTCGTGGCAGCATTCGGTGTATGCCAAGAGTGGGGGATAGCCCGCTTCAACGAGGGTCTCGTAGGCCGCCTTGATGAGTTCGCAGAGTCCACCGCAAAGCACCGCCTGCTCACCAAAGAGGTCGGTCTCAGCCTCATCCCGAAAGGTCGTGCGAATGATGCCAGCGCGTGCACTCCCGATGCCATGCGCCCAACCCATTGCGAGCCCCTCAGTTCGGATCGGGTCGTCGCCACCTTGGTGAACCGCGAGCAGACATGGAATGCCCATTCCCTCGAGAAAACGTGCGCGTAGAGCCGTCCCGGGTCCTTTGGGAGCCACGAGCACGACGCCGCGCCCTTTGCCCACGGTGACCTGTCCAAAGTGCAGTGAAAAGCCGTGGAGGAAGCCAATCACACCCGCTGATTTCATAGCGTCGAGCAGGGGCGGGCAGCACTCTGTGTGCACCTCGTCGGGCAGCGCGATGATGACAAGATCTGCCTCTGCAACGACTTCGACCGAACTGTGTGCGGCAAAGCCTTCGTCGCGGGCGAGTTGCAAAGCGCGTGAACCAGAGCGCCCGCCAACGGCAACAGAAATTCCGCTCTCGCGAAGATTCAGCGCGTGCGATCGTCCCTGATTTCCGTAGCCAATGACGGCCACGCGGCATTGCGAAATCATTTTTGCACCTTGCGCGACCACATCTGCGCCCTCTGCGACTATTGAATTTTGGAAAACAACACTTTCTGACACAAAAAAATCGTAACAGAGAACTCTCTGACTTGCCGAATCGTAAATCCATGCCATATTCAGGTTGGGTGTCCGTTGGATTCAGTCGAATTCAAGGAACGCCAGTGATTGGACGATAACAAGAATGACCGTGCATACCGCAGACACAAAGACGATAAACCGACGAGCAGCAGATCGATTTGCGCCTGCCGTTGGATATTCGCGGGTCGTGATCGTGCCTGATGGGACGACGGTTCCAGAGTGCAACGAGTGTGGCGATTCACCCTTCGAAGGACACGCCTACGACGTCTCGCTCAATGGGCTGCGATTTGAGTTGGACGAACCCCTTGAAGAGGGGACAGTTGTTGGCGTCGAATTGCACCTTCCTGGGTTGCTGCGTTCGATCCGGTCGAAGGGTCGAGTCGTGCGCGTCTTCGACGAGGATGGCGACAGCGGTCCAAAGCGAATGGCGGTGACTTTTCAATCCTTCGACACTCCAGTCGACGCGTCTCGCCTCACGGCACATCTCGGGAGCGGCTTTTTTGGTCACGAACGTTGATGCCGAAGTTGCGGCGCGGGGGACTCTTTCTTGAGCCTTGATGAAGCAGTACGAGCGAGCGTCGAAGCCGCGGTTGGGTACACCTTTCGCGACCCCGCATTGATCGCCCGCGCCCTCACGCATGCCTCCCTCGCCAACCATCCCACCGAGAGCAACGAGCGTCTCGAACTTCTCGGCGACAGCGTTTTAGGATTTGTCGTCTGCGAACATTTGTTTGAGCGCTATCCAGAAGCAGACGAGGGAGAGCTCACCAAGATCAAGTCGTTTCTGGTGAGTCGTCGAAAGTGCGCCGACTTTGCAGTCGAAGCTGGACTGGTGAAGTTCATGGCGCTCGGCAAGGGACTTTCCAGCGGAGCGATTCCAGGATCCATTGCGGCGGCGGCATTCGAGGCGATCATCGCCGCGATCTATCTCGACGGTGGGATGGAACACGCGCGAACGTTTGTGATGCGCTACGTCGAACCTCACGTCGATTCAACCGAGCGCATGGGGCACCAGATGAATTTCAAGAGCGTGCTGCAGCAGGTGACGCAGTCGACGGAACTGGGAGCGCCGACCTATCTCGTGGTCGATCAGCGTGGGCCAGATCACGAGAAATCGTTCGAAATCTGCGTGGTTGTTGGCAAGAAGCGCTTCGCGAGCAGTTGGGCTGGAAACAAGAAAAACGCTGAGCAAGCTGCGGCGCTTCTGGCCCTTCGAGAACTCGGTCATGCCATTGGCGACGAACCCAACGTGCAGATCACCTGGGGACGAACGGCTCCGGCGGCGAGTTCGACGAGTCAGCCGCTGACAACCGACACGATCGCGCGGGCGACGCACTGCGGAGTCGCGGATCCATCGACGACTGCATCTGCGAGCGATGTGTAACTGCCCGCCCGCCGCGCTGCAAGCGAGCGCATTTCTTCATCGTGGGGCAGCGAAGTCAACGTGGGACGACCGCCGAGATTGTTGGCGAGCCTCGCGATGAGTGCTTCAACAGGAACACGCAACTCGATCACACGCCAACCATTGGTGCGAGCAGTCTGCAGGAGTTGGTGACAGCGCGCGTCGCTCGGTGCGCCCGCGCCGACAGCGATGATTCGCAACGGTTCTGCAGAGGGTTGTTCTGCGAGCAGGGTGCGCAGCGCCTGCGCCTCGCCACTTCGCCATGCTTCTTCACCTTGCGTTGTGAAGACCGATTGCACATCGACTGCGCCAAGCGCACGCACAACCACATCGTCGAGATCGACGAACAGTGCGAGTAATTCTTGAGCGAGAAGGGGACCGACGGTCGTCTTACCGGCGCCCCGCATTCCAATGAGGATGACTCCTCGCAGGGGCGGCGCGAAAGCGGATGTCACCGCGGATTGATGCGGCGTCCAAGACGACGCTTACGGTTGATGATCTTGCGTCCTGCGCTCGACTTCATGCGGGCCCGAAAACCCACGGCACGGACTTTCTTTCTTCGACTGACTTTGTGTGGGTAATGCATGGCGAGCCGAAAAGTCTAGCCGAAGTTCTTCAAAATGGGAAGGGGTCGAACTCAGTCGTGCACATGCCGAACGACGCGACCCTCAATCAGAAAGATCACGTCATCAGCGATGTGGGCCGAGACGTCGGCGATCCGCTCAAATCGTTGGGCGATCCCGAGAATCTCGATCGCATTGGTCGCCGCAGCGGGGTTGCGAGGCATCTCCTCACGCCCCCAGAGCAGGACGGTCTTGTGGATGTCGTCGATGCGCTGATCCGAGCGGCGCACCTGCCGGCAGAGATGGGCATCTTCATTGATCATGGCAGAAAGAACATCACTGAGCATCGTGCGGGCGCCAAAGGCCAGATCGATGAGTGGCGGAGGCATGTCGGAGGGTTGGGTGAGCCCGAGCCTCAAGATTCGCTTGGAGATTCCGCGCGCGAGGTCGCCGATGCGCTCAAGCTCACCGCTGATGCGAATGACCGCGAGCACGAATCGAAGATCGGTGGCCACGGGATGGGCGAGCGCGAGCAGTCGCATGCACTGCGCTTCGATGTCGACTTCCATCTGGTCAATCTCGTCGTCGCCCTGACGAACGCTCTTTGCGATCTCGAGATTCGTCTCGATGAGTGCTTCGACAATCGCATTGACCCGTTGTTCGACGAGCGCCCCCATGCTGAGCAGGCTGCGGCGAAGTTCGAGAATTTCTGTTTGAAGATTGACAGCCATCGTGCGCTCCGGGGGTGCAGATCAGCCAAAGCGACCCGAGACATAGTCCTCAGTCTGCCGGTTCTTTGGGTTTGTAAAGAGAATGTCGGTCGGTCCAGATTCAATGAGTCGCCCTTCATAGAAGAACGCCGTTGCATCCGAGACGCGCGAAGCTTGCTGCATGTTGTGCGTCACGATCACGATCGTGTAGCTCGCGCGAAGTTCACGGATGAGTTCTTCGATCGACGCGGTCGAGCGAGGATCAAGCGCAGAACAGGGCTCGTCCATCAAGAGCATCTCTGGACCGATCGCCACGGCGCGTGCGATGCAGAGTCGCTGTTGCTGACCACCCGAAAGCCCAAGAGCCGAACTGTCGAGGCGATCCTTGACTTCATTCCAGAGCGCCGAGGCGCGCAGGCTTTGCTCCACCAATTCTTCGAGGTCGGTGCGCGAATAGACCCGGTGCAATCGGGGACCGAACGCCACGTTGTCGAAGATCGACTTTGGAAATGGATTTGGCTTCTGAAAGACCATCCCGACGCGACGGCGCAAGTCGACGACATCGAGAGTCTTGTCGAGCAGGTCGATCCCGTGCAGTGAGAGTGTGCCCTCTGCGCGCGCGCCGGGAATCGTGTCGTTCATTCGGTTGATCCAGCGCAGCAGCGTGCTCTTGCCGCACCCGGATGGACCGATGAACCCGCAGACTTGACGAGGTGCGATCTCAAGATCGAGAGCGTGCAAGACTTGATTCGTTCCATACCAGCTGTTGAAGCCCCGCATCGAGATCGCAGAGGGAGGCGCGACCGAAGCCGGGCGAGTCTCCTCGGCGCGCTGTGGTGGGGGAGTTGTTGTGGTGAGTGGATCCATCGAGGGCACCAATGCAGAGGGTTGACTCATGACTGCAGCGGTTTCTGAAGTTTGTGACGAAGAATGATCGCGGCCGAGTTGAAGACGAGCAAGACGACGAGCTGAACGAGAATCGCAGCCGCGGCGAGTTTATGAAACTCTCCCTGTGGGCGCCCGGCCCAATTGAAAATCTGCAAGGGAAGCACTGTGAAATCACTCATGAGGTTTGTTGGCGTATGGAAGACCAAGAGGAATCCGCCGATGACCAACAGTGGCGCCGCTTCGCCGATCGCACGACTCATCGCAAGAATCGCCCCTGTCATAATTGTGGGCAGCGCCGCCGGTAGCGAGACCCGCCAGATGACCTGCCACTGGGTCGATCCAAGCGCGAGTGCCCCTTGCCGCAGCGATTGTGGAACAGAACGAAAGGCCTCTTGACTCGCGATGATCATGATCGGCAGGATCACAAGTGCGAGGGTGAGTCCGCCTGCGAGCACGCTGGGACCGAACGGAAAGTGCAGATAGAAGAAACTCTCAGAATCACCAATCGACCAGTGATCATCTGACGAGCTGATGCCGAAGAAACGCACGAATGCCGCGAGTGCCAGGATGCCGTAGACGATGCTCGGGACTCCTGAGAGATTCGAGATGTTCAGTTGGATGAGTCGCTTGATTCGAGAATGTTTTGCGAATTCTTCGAGATAGATCGCCGTTCCGATGCCCATTGGAATCGCCACCAGGGCGCAGATCACGCAGACCCAGACCGATCCCATGAGTGGAGCTTTGATGCCCGCTTGCGCTGGCTTGCGGGAGGCGAACGAGTCAAGAAAGTGCCAGCTGACTGAACTCCATCCTTCGATGGCAATCGAAATCATCAGCACGCAGAGCACGAGGATCGCGATCGACGTTCCAGCGAGGCATCCATAGAGGAAGAGTCGATTCTTCAGGAGGCGACGAGATGTGGCGATCGCTCGTCCGCTCATCATTCATACTCCTCGCGGTATCGGCGCAGGACGAGGGCGCCGATCCACGTGAGAAAAAAGGTGATCAGAAAGAGTGTGAATGCGACGGCATAACTCGACTTGTATTCGATGCCTGCGGCGGGGGCATCCCCCAAAAAGATTTGCACCATGTAGGCGGTCATTGTCTGCACCTGCGCCGTTGGATTGGCAGTCAACTGCGCGAGACCGCCCGCGGCGAGCGCGACGATCATTGTCTCGCCGATCGCTCGAGTGAGGGCAAGCAGAAAAGCCGCGATGACTCCAGAGAGTCCCGCGGGAACGACAACCTTTGCGCTGACGTCAAATTTCGTCGAGCCCAGTGCGTAGGCGCCATCTCGAAGCGATTGCGGAACCGCCCGAAGTGCATCTTCGCAGAGCGAACACACGATTGGCAGAATCATGATTCCAACTGCGATTCCAGCGGACATCGCGTTGTACGCGCCGAATGAATTCGAGAGTGGTTGAAGCAGATAGGGCGTGATAAATGTGAGCGCGAAGAATCCGTAGACAACGGTGGGGACGCCCGCGAGGATTTCGAGGACTGCTTTGAGAACGGTTCGTCGCCGCGCTGGTGCGTATTCGCTGAGGTAGACCGCCGTCATCAAGCCAATTGGGAGCGCCACGATTCCTGCGATCGTCGTGACGAGCAGCGTTCCGGCGACGAGAGGCAAGACGCCGAACATCGGCTGAGCGCCCAGTAGCGGACTCCACTCTGTTCCAACGAAGAACGACCAGACAGAAACTTCCGGATGATTTTGAATCGTGAAGAACCCGTACGTTTCATAGGCCAAGACTGAGATGATCGCGGCCGTTGTGACGACGGTGAAACATGTGAGCGACCAGAGCAGAGCCTTGATCGATCCTTCGAACCAGGCGCGCATGCGCAGCGAGCAGGGGGTGCCACGCTCGGCAATATCGGCTGCGTTTCTGGCAGCAACGGCGATCATTGGTACAGCGTCGAGAACGAACCGTCGACCTTCTTGCCATCCTTCACAAACTGCGTGCCGAGCCGACGAGCCTTCCAATTGCCAGCAGACTTTGCAAACAGTTCAGATGGAAGAGCGACGTATCCGACTTCGCTGACGAGTGCGTTGCAGTTGGCGAGATAGAAGTCAACGAACGCGGCAACTTCAGGCTGCGCCGCGTTCTTCGCGTTGACGTAGATGAAGAGCGGTCGCGAGAGTGGATAGCTGCCGTCGTTCACTGTGCCCGCACTGGCGGGGATCGCACTGCCCTTCGCGTCGACCACTGGAACAGCGCGCAACTTATCTTTGTTCTCTTCGAAGTAGGCGAGTCCGAAGAACCCGATCGCGTCTCGGTCACCACTCACTCCGAGCACAAGGGTGTTGTCATCCTCAGAGACACTGATGTCTGAGCGCATCTTGCCATCCTTGCCGAGCACTGCTTCTTTGAAGTAATCAAACGTCCCGGAGTCGGTGCCTGGCGAAAAGAGTTTCATCGGACGGTCGGGCCATGTTGGATCGATCTCCTTCCAGGTCTTTGCGCCACCTGCGTTGAAGATCGCCTTCAATTGAGCGAGCGTGATCGTCTTCACCCAGTCATTCTTTGGATGGACGACGATCGAGAGCGCGTCGTAGGCGACTGGAACTTCGATGAATTCGATCTTGTTCTTGGCAGCGAGCTCGACTTCGCTCGAACTAATGGGGCGCGATGCAGCTGAGATCGCCGTCTCGCCGGCGCAGAAGCGCTTGAATCCGCCGCCTGTTCCAGAAATGCCGACGGTGACGCTGACCTTCGTCGCGACTTTCGAGAACTCTTCGGCCACCGCTTCAGTGATCGGATAGACCGTCGATGAACCATCGACCCGAATCGCTCCCGTGAGCTTCGATGCATCTTGCGTGGAGGTCGTTGCCGCGAACGAGAGTGCGGCGATCGCAAGGGCGAGCGTTGCCGTGAGGGCGTGGGAGTGGTGTGGTGTCATGGCGCAAGTGTCATAGAGCAATGTGTGGATTGTGTTCAGATTTCGTCAACCGTGCGCAAAGCCTGAGGAATTCGAAGGGTAAAAACTGTCCCGCCGGTGGGTGGGCAATGCACATCGACGCTGCCTCCATGCACCATCGCGATGTGTTTGACGATCGAAAGACCAAGCCCAGTGCCGCCGAGTTCGCGACTTCGTGCCTTCTCCGCGCGATAAAACCGTTCAAAGAGCCGTGCAAGATGCACTGGATCGATTCCCGGTCCGGAATCTGCGACGGCGAGGTGAATCATGCCGTCGGCGAGCTCACCTGAGACACTCACCTGACTTCCAGCGGGGGAGAACTTCAGCGCATTTGAGACGAGGTTGAGGATGGCCTGTGAGAGCAATGTCGCATTCACATAGAAACGAAGCGACCTATCGATTCGCACCTCAATGCGCATCTCCTTGGCAGTCGCAACGCCCGCAAGTTGCTCAACAGCATCGTTGGCGATGGCAACGACATCCGTCTGCGCGAATTCAAGTTGCGATCCTGCGGTGGGTTGGTCGAGAAACGCGAGCAGAAGAATGTCCTCAACGAGCGTCGACAGGCGATTGGTGTTTCGCTGCATGACCGCCAAGAAGTGCGCCACCTGCTGCGGGTCGTCGGTGCCGATCTCGATGAGCGTCTCGAGGTATCCCTTGATGTTGGTGATTGGGGTTCGCAGTTCATGCGAGACGTTCGCCGCGAAGTCCACGCGAACGTTTTCGAGTCGGCGGATCTTTGTAATGTCGTCGAACGCGAGCAGGAGTCCGTCGATGCTGCCATCTGAGTTTCGCCGTGGATCAGCGACCGCACTCAAGAGTTCTACTGCCGCGCCCGAGAGGTTGATTTCTCGCACGATTGGGTTCTCGCCGTGCAACGCGTCTTCAACAAACTGCAGAAGTTCGGGTTGGCGGATCACCTCTGCGAGAAAGCGACCGCGATACTCGGTCGCCGCGAGTCCGAACATCGCTTGCGCGACATCGTTGGCACTGCGAATTCGCAGGTGTCCGTCGAGGGCGATCAATCCAGTGCGAATGGCGCTCAGCAACGTGCGCAAGTCATCGCGCTCAATTTCAGCACGACCAAGCGCTTCGGAGTAGCCCCGCTGCGCGCGCGCGACTCCGCGTTGAAGCCGCAGGGTGAGTTCATCGCTCGAGTCGGGGTGCGTTGCGCCCAGTTCGCCCTCACCGATTCGAGAGAGCAATCCATAGATCTCGAACACTCGTCGTTGGTTGATGGTCTGGCTCGCGTGCGCCCAGAGTGCGACCCCCGCGATGAGCAGCAACACGCTCACAAGGGTCGCGACATCTGCGAGAACCAATCCGATGCCCAGCAGCACGAGAACTGCGGCGACGATTCGCACGCTCGTTGGAGAACTCTTCATGGACTCGCGCAAGGATCTCGGCTGCATGGAGCGCCCACGGTATCCGCTGCGATGAGAGATCGGTTCGGACGGGAAGCTTCGCGGCGCGTCAGACCAGCACGCTATCGGCGAATCGGTATCCAACACCGCGGACAGTCTCGACGGATACCCCAAGTTCACCGAGTTTTCGGCGGACCGCAGTGATGTGCACATCGATCGTTCGTTGTGAGAGCACCGTGAGGGGTCCATGCACCGCCGAAATGATTTGGTCGCGTGTTCGCACGAAACCGGGACGCTTCGCGAGCATGAAAAGCATCTCAAATTCAGTGATCGTCAGATTGATCGGTGAGTCTGAGCAGGTCACCACGTGCCGTTCTCGGTCCATGACCAGTTTTCCTGCGAGGCGGATGAGCACCTGATCGCTCTGATCCGTTGTGACGACCGAACGTTTTCGCATCGCGTTGAGAAGTCGAGCCATGAGCACACGAGGGCTGAAAGGCTTGGTGACGTAATCGTCGGCTCCGATCTCGATGCCCGTCACGATGTCCGCTTCGCTACCACGCGCCGTCAGCATCACCACCGGAATCGACTTGGTCTCATCATATTCTTTGAGACGTCGGCAGACTTCGAGTCCGTCGAGGTCGGGCAACATGAGATCGAGCACGACAAGGTGTGGAACGTCTTGCCGGGCGAGTTCGAGTGCCCGCCGTCCAGAGCGCGTGGTCGTGACTTCGATCCCTTCACGCTGAAGGTGGAACTTGATGAGGTCGGCGATTTCTGGCTCGTCTTCGACAACAAGAGCAGTGCGGGCGGTAGCCATGGAGGGATTATGTATCGGAGTGTGATGTGATCGTCACCATTTATGTGAAGATTCTGTGAATCTCACAGTACTGCGTGCACAAATTCGCCGTCGATGAGGCGCGGAGTGGTTCGCCCAGTCACGGCCGCGAGAGTGATCGAACCACCATCGAGTGCAAGGCATCCCAGAAGCGCCATCTCAACGCTTTCACGCACGTCGCAGGGCACGCCATAGAGATCAGTGGTGTGCACCGGCAGGGCAGTGTGGCGGCGCAGGGAGGCGAGCAGTGCGTGGTTCTTCGCTCCGCCTCCCGCGACGAGCACCTTGACACGGGCTGTGGGTTCCTTGTCGGCGAGGTGTTCGCAGATCGCGTAGGAGATTGTCTTTGCGATGGCGTCGGTGGCGGTGGCGAGCGCGTCCGCGGGCGACAAGTCTGCGACGGTTGCGGCGGCGCACGAGAGAATCTCATCAGCGGTGCCGAGCGATCGACCGGAGCGGCGTTGCGAGTCGAGGAGTGTGTGCAGCGCGTCGAGCGGTGCGCGGTGAATTCGACCAGAAATTGCACGTGCCCCGTCCAGATCAAATGGGATGGACGCGCGCGATCGCGCAAGATGATCGAGCAGTTGATTGCACAGGCAGAGGTCGCATCCACGCACGAGTGCAATCCAGGCGGTGCGCACGTCGCTGGGTGATGTCGTTCGTGCGGGCGAGGGGAGTGGTTGCGGTGGAACGACCGTTGCGTTGGAGAATCCACCGAGATTGACGACGATTCTCCACGCGCGCATCGATCGAAAGAGCATCCAATCGGCCAGCGGAGTGATGGGTGCTCCTTGACCGCCAGCGGCGAGATCGGCTGCGCGCAGATTGCTGACAACCGCGCATCCAAGATCCTGTGCGACGACGGACGCATTGATGAGTTGCAGCGAGAGCGGTGGTTGATGAAAAAGTGTTTGCCCATGCAACGCGATGAGGTCAGGAGTTCCATGCAGTCGAGCGAGCTCTCGGAGTGGCGGGAGATGTGCAAGCGCGAGATCGCGCGCGAGGGCCGCAAATGCACCAGCGGTGAGCGGATCTTGACGGTGCGCACTTCGCAGTCGTGCTGAGAGTTCATCGAACGAGGCACTCGCATGCCCCACGAGGGTCGCGCGCGCCGCGAGTCCGCGACCAACGACATGCACTGCGGCGACGTCGATCGCGTCGATGCTTGTGCCGGTCATCGCGCCGAAAATCAACCGAGTCTTTGAGCGTTTCGTCACTGCGGGAGTATCGCAGTTGCTAGACTCGCGCGCCAATGAGCAAGACTATTTTGGTGACTGGCGGAGCAGGATTTCTTGGATCGCATCTCTGTGATCGATTGGTCGCAGCAGGCAACAAGGTGATCTGCATGGACAACCTTTTTACAGGGCTCAAACAGAACATTGAGCACCTCGAAGGAAAGTCGAATTTTGAGTTCATCCGTCACGATGTGACGGAGAGTTTTAAGTTCGAATCGATCGACCAGATTTACAACTTGGCCTGCCCCGCAGCACCTGGTCACTACCAGTTCAATCCCGTCAAGACGATGAAGACCAGCGTGCTTGGAACGATGCACGCGCTCGGTCTTGCCAAGCGCACAAAGGCGACGATTTTACAAGCGTCAACGAGCGAGGTCTACGGTGATCCCGATGTGCATCCTCAGCCTGAGAGTTACCGCGGCAACGTGAATCCCATCGGTCCGCGCGCCTGCTACGACGAAGGCAAGCGGGCAGCCGAGACCTTGATGTTCGACTACCACCGGCAACACCAAACGTCGATCAAAGTCGTGCGAATCTTCAACACATACGGACCCCGAATGCACCCATTTGATGGACGGGTTGTGAGCAATTTCATTCGGCAAGCGATCGCTGGAGAGCCGGTCACGATTTACGGTGATGGAAGTCAGAGCCGATCATTTTGTTACGTCGATGATCTCATCGAAGGGTTGATTCGCACGATGGAGACTCCAGCAGAGTTCACGGGTCCAATCAACATCGGAAACCCTCATGAATTCACGATCGCTCAGCTCGCGCAGAGTGTTGTGCGTCTCGTGGGCGGCAACGCGAAGATCGAGATTTCGCGTCCGCTGCCTCAAGATGATCCGCTGCAGCGCTGCCCCGACATCACGCTCGCGCGCAAGGTGTTGAACTGGGAGTCGACGGTGGAACTCGATGATGGATTGCGCAAGACGATCGAATGGTTTAGGTCGATTGACATGACTCTGTTCAGAGCGCCCACACCCAACTATTAGTCGGAGCATGGATTGTGATTCGCCGGAGCGTAAATTCAGGGGTTATCGGTCTACACAAAGAAAAAGGGGAGTGTTTGGCGCGAACCGCTCGGCGGAGCGTTAGCTTCTTTGTTGAGCGGTAACGAAGATTCATACCTAAAAAAATCCGAACAAGCCTTGACATCCGCCGATAGTTCGATACCGTACAAAGACCAAACGAATCTCAAAGCAAAACCCACAACAAGAACAGTGCCTCAACTCCCCACATCCCAGCGTCGGGATCGAAGAGTGAGGCCGAAAGGACTCCAGAAATGATTTCAGCCAACACAACGAGCACAGTCAAATCACCCGTCACCACCAGCGCGCCCCTCGCGCCATCAAGAACAATTTCGGCAACTCCGCCGAGTGACGGGGCTGCTCCAGCCGCTACAACAGTCACGATGAACCCACCATCCACTGGCGCTTCGAAGGGCAACGCTCCGGCTGGTCAGTCGACTGGTCAGTCGAATGGGGGATCGAAACCAGCAACAGTCGAGACAAAGTCGAGTGCAGTCGAGATCAAGCCTCCGTCAGCGAAGGCAACAGCGGCAGAGAATGCAGGTCGAACGCGTGCGCTCGAAGCAGCGGTCGGCCAGATCGAAAAGGCATTCGGCAAGGGATCGATCATGCGCTTTGTGGGAAAGATTCCCGACATCGCGGGTATCAGCACCGGCACCCTCAGTCTTGATCTCGCCTTGGGTGGTCGTGGGCTTCCCAAGGGACGCATTGTCGAGATCTTTGGTCCAGAGTCTTCGGGAAAGACAACGCTTGCACTGACGGTGATCGCCAATGCACAGAAGAATGGTGGCAACGCCGCGTTCATCGACGCAGAGCATGCGCTCGATCCATCCTGGGCAAAGCGATTGGGTGTGAACCTCGAAGAGTTGCTGATCTCGCAACCAGACACGGGTGAGCAAGCGCTCGAGATTTGCGAGCTGTTGGTGCGATCCAACGCCGTCGATGTCATCGTGATTGATTCGGTGGCAGCACTCATTCCACGCGCTGAAATCGAAGGAGAAATGGGCGACAGTCACGTTGGACTTCAGGCTCGATTGATGAGTCAAGCGATGCGCAAGTTGACCGGAGCGATTTCCAAGAGCGAAGTCATCGTGATTTTCATCAACCAGTTGCGTGAGAAGATTGGAGTGATGTTTGGCAGCCCAGAGACGACCACCGGTGGGCGCGCATTGAAGTTCTACTCATCAGTGCGGATCGATATTCGTCGCATCGGCGCGATCAAGGATGGCGACGTGAATGTCGGGAACCGCGTGCGAGCGAAGGTCGTCAAGAACAAGGTTGCTCCTCCATTCCGCGAGGCGGAGTTTGACATCATGTTCAACGAGGGAATCAGCGTTTCGGGCGATCTCATCGATCTCGCGGTGAATCATGGTGTCGTCGACAAGGCCGGATCGTGGTTCAGCTACGGGCAGGTGCGCCTCGGTCAAGGACGCGAAGCATCCAAGCAGTTCATTCGTGACAACGCTGATCTTGCGAGTGAGATTCGCGCTGGAATTCTCGCCAAGCGCGCGCTGAATCCAGACGCAGCAATCACTCCGCGGACGCCACGTGGCGACGAGTGATTTCGCCGCGCGATGCCCGTCGAGGTGGGGCATCGCACGTTCCGTTCGGTTTCGGTCGGTTCAGTCAGCTTGACGCCAGTCGGCGCGGTGAATGCAGAACATGCATGGGCCAGCGCGCCGACTGGCATTTTCTTTCGCCTGATCTCGAGCCGCCTGCACGATCTTGATCCGTCTGCACGTTAGTCGCGAGGATTTTTCGCACGAGGCCATTTGATCGCCTCACTCGAGGTCGCGTGCTACACTTTCGACCCGTCGCGGGCGTGGCGGAATTGGCAGACGCGCAAGATTCAGGTTCTTGTGGGGTAAAACCCGTGGAGGTTCGATTCCTCTCGCCCGCATTTGGTGGTTCAGGTTCGCATCGAGAGTTCTCAGTTGATCTATCTCGACAACAACGCAACGACGCAGCCTGCTGAGGAAGTCATTGAGGCAGTCGAGAAGGCTCTGAGAGAGAATTGGGGGAATCCATCGAGCGTGCATGACTTCGGGCGCTCCGCCCGTCACACGGTCGAAGAGGCGCGAGAAGAAGTTGCGCTGTTGGTCGGCTGCTCAGCGCGCGAGATTGTTTTTACTTCTGGCGGGACCGAGTCCTGCAACCTTGCACTGCGAGGCAGTCTTGGGGGTCGAGACAACCGCACGGTGATCGCAACTGCACGCACCGAACACAGTGCCGTTCGCGAGTGCGCACAAGCCTGCGCCGACGCCACACACTCTGAGCTCGTCTGGCTGCCGAGTGCGGGGGGAAGTGTTGACGTGGGCGCCTGCGAGCAACTCCTCAAGTCACGCGCGGATGAGATCGCACTTGTTTCGGTCATGTGGGCGAACAATGAGACGGGGGTGATCGCTCCCATCGCGCAACTCGCATCGCTCTGCCGGCAGTACGGCGTTCGCTTTCACACCGATGCAACACAGTGGGTCGGTCGAATGCCTACTGATCTCGCGACTGTTGAAGTCGACCTCTTGACGCTCTCGGCGCATAAATTTCATGGTGTCAAGGGCGCCGGTGCGCTCTATTGCCGGCGGGGCACGGCGACGCGACCGGTTCTTGTGGGCGGCGGCCAAGAGCGGGGAATGCGCGGTGGCACTGAAGACGTGCCCGGAATCGCTGCGCTTGGAGTGGCGGCGCGGTTGGCTCGAGAGTGGCTGACGCACACTTCGCACGAGCAAAGCACCCTGACACAACTTCGCGATCACTTCGAAAAGTTAATCACTGCTGCATTTCCCGCTGCGCATGTTGTCGGATGCGAGATGCCACGTCTCTGGAGTACCAGCAACATCGCGTTTGCGCAGCTGCAGGCCGAAGCGGTCGTAGTTGCGCTCTCGAGCGCAGGAGTCTGCGCATCGGCCGGGGCGGCGTGCTCCACTGGATCGCTCGAGCCATCACCTGTGCTCGTGGCAATGGGAGTCTCGCGGGAACTCGCGCATGGTGCAGTGCGATTCTCGCTCTCACGCAACACGACCCGTCACGAAATCGAAAGTGCCGCGCGCATTGTGCTCGATGTCGTTGGACGACTCTCGCAGTCGATGCCAAAGACGACGGTTCGCTTCTAGCGTCCGCGCTCTGTTCTAGCGTCCGCGCTCTGTTCTAGCGTCCGCGCGTCGTTCGGTAACGCGCGATCAACTGCTGAGTACTCGCATCGTGCGCTGGGGTGGGGGCCGTGCCTGAGAGTTCAGGAATAATGCGCTGTGCGAGCACCTTTCCAAGTTCGACACCCCATTGATCAAAGGAATTGATCCCCCAGATCGTGCCTTGCACGAAGACCTTGTGTTCATACAGCGCGATGAGTCGACCGAGCGCCGCGGGCGTGAGCCGTGGCGCCATGATCATTGTGGATGGGCGATTGCCGTCGAATTGTCGGTGAGGAGCGAGCCACGCAGGTGATCCCTCTGCCTCGACTTCTTGAAGGGTCTTGCCGAACGCGAGCGCCTCCGCCTGCGCGAGCACGTTTGCCATGAGCAAATCTTGATGAATTCCAATTGGATTGAGCGGCTCACAGAACGCGATGAAGTCACACGGCACGAGCCGCGTCCCTTGGTGAATCATTTGATAAAAGGCGTGCTGTCCATTGGTCCCAGGCTGTCCCCAGACACTCGGACAAGTCTCCCACGTGACGCGTGAGCCGTCGAGCGCGACGTGCTTTCCATTCGATTCCATCTCGAGCTGCTGCAAGTATGAACTGAAACGATCGAGGTACTGGTCGTATGGCAAGACGGCAAGGGTTTGCGATCCAAAGAAATTCGAGTTCCAGATTCCAACGAGCGCCATGATGACGGGCAGGTTCTTCGCGAAAGGGGTGATGCGAAAGTGCTCGTCCATTTCGTGAAAGCCGCTGAGCATCTCTTGGAATCCGGTCGGTCCAACCGCGATCATCGTCGAGAGACCGATCGCAGAATCCATTGAGTAGCGACCTCCGACCCAGTCCCAGAATCCAAACATGTTCGCGGTGTCGATGCCAAACGCAGAGACCTTCTTCGCATTGGTTGAGACGGCGACGAAATGTTTCGCAACGGCTGCGCTGTCGGCACCAAGGCCTTTCAGCAGCCACTCGCGAGCCGTGTTCGCATTGGTCATCGTCTCGAGCGTCGTGAAGGTCTTCGAGCAGACGATGAAGAGCGTCTGGGCAGGATCACAGTCGCGCGTCTTTTCAGCGAAATCCGTCGCGTCAACATTCGAGACGAAACGAAACGAAATCTCGCGCGTGGTGTAGGCGCAGAGCGCGTCGTACGCCATTGCGGGTCCGAGGTCGCTGCCGCCGATTCCAATATTGATGACCGTTCGGATTCGCTTGCCGGTGTGTCCCTTCCAGGCTCCGGAGCGGATCGCGTCGGCGAACGCGCCCATGCGGTCGAGTACTTCGTGCACACCTGGCACAACGTCGACGCCATCCACCAGGATGTGCGCATCGCGCGGGGCGCGCAACGCAACGTGCAAGACGGCGCGCTCTTCAGTGACGTTGATTTTCTCGCCACGAAACATCGCGTCGATTCGCGCACGAAGCCCACGGGCTTCGGCAAGCGCCAGCAAGAGTTGCATGGTCTGCGCGGTGACGCGTTGCTTGGAGTAATCCAAGAACATTCCACTGGGTCCTTCAACGCTCAAAGTCTGCGCACGTTTCGCGTCGCTCTTGAACATCTCGCGCAGGTGAACCGAGCGGCTCTGTTCGAAGTGTGATTCAAGCGCCTTCCACTGTGGCAGTGCGGTGAGTGACTGCGGAGCGACGGCGGTGGTGTCAGTTGGCATTTCTCAAGAGTAGCCGCGCACGGGGTTGAGAGGTCGTTATCCTCTGGCGTAAGGAGATTCACATGCGCGCAACTGCACTTTTGGCAATGACGGGGCAATCGATTTGGCTCGACAACATCACTCGAAAACTGCTCGATTCTGGGCAACTTCAAACGTGGATCAACTCGCTCTCGGTTGTGGGCTTGACGTCCAACCCTTCGATCTTTGAGAAGGCGATCACCGGTAGCAACGATTACGACGCGCAGATCCGTCCACTCATCGCCAAGGGAATGAAGCCAGAAGAGATCTTCTTTGAATGCGCAATTTCAGATCTCCGGCGCGCCGCAGACCTGTTCAAGCCGATTTTCGAACGCACTGGATCGGTTGACGGATGGGTCTCGCTCGAAGTCTCGCCACTCCTGGCCAATGACACGGCGGCCACAATTGCACAAGCGAAAGAATTACACGCACGTGCCGCGCGTACGAATTTGTTCATCAAGGTTCCTGGAACCCCAGAGGGAATTCCTGCAATCGAAGAACTGATCGCCGCTGGCATTTCGATCAACGTGACGTTGCTCTTCTCTGAGTCGCACTTTCAAGCCGCATCGGAGGCCTATCTGCGCGGGCTCGAGCGGCGCGCCGCCGCGGGGTTGCCACTTGGTTCAGTCTCGAGCGTCGCGAGCCTCTTTGTCTCGCGCTGGGATCGCAAGACCGCGCCAAAGTTGCCGGCGGCACTGAAGAACACTGTGGGAATCGCTGTGAGTCGCGCCTGTTACAGCGCTTACTGCACCGTGTACTGCTCAGATCGTTGGCTCGCGCTCGAAGCGAAGGGCGCTCGGCCGCAACGCCTCTTGTACGCCAGCACAAGCACGAAGGATCCTGCACTCTCGCAGACGCTCTACGTCGAAGGACTCGCCTCGCCCCGCACCGTGAACACCATGCCCGAAGAGACGCTCATCGCGCTGAGCAAAGCGACTGCGATCAATGCAGTGCTCGCGCCGAGTGACAGTTCGTGGCGCGCGCAACTCGATGCAATCTCGAGTGCTGGCGTGAACTTGAAAACCTGTGCAGATGAGTTGCAGATCGAGGGACGTGATTCATTCAACAAGAGTTGGATCGAACTCATCGCCAAGATCGAGACGAAGAGTTCTGTTCTTGCGAGTTGACTCTTCTCACGGAGTCCACCCACTTAGCAGCGACGCAAGATCTGCTCCGTCAATGATTCCATCTTGATTGATGTCGCCGGCTGGTAGTGACGTGCCCCACATCGTGAGGAGCGACGCGAGGTCGGCGCCGTTGACGATGCCATCCCGATTGATATCGGCTCGATTGACGACCCCGCCCGTCGACCAGGCACTCGCGGGGATGATCGCCTTGGCAACTCCAGGTCCCGCCCACGAGACGATGAACCCAGCGCCGCCGCCCCGTTCGAAGAACTCACTGCGAATCGCGTGCTTTCCGCTCTCGAGTGCGATCGTTCCGCTCTTCTCGACCATCGGGTGCAGTCCATCATTGAGCACGACAACTGTGTTGCCAATCAAGAGGCGCGATCCATCATCCGAGTGTGTGTAGAAGGTCCACGTGCCCGTCGTTGGAACGGAGATCCATCCTGTGTAGACCGCGCCAACGTCATCGGCCCGCCCACTCGATGCGAAGTTTCCGCCGGTGCTCTCGTAATTCAGCTGTGTCACCGTCGTGGAGGTGTAGGGAGTGAGCAGCGTGAAGTCGGGCAGCACGACTTGCGTCGCGGTCACGTAGTACGCCGTGGCGATTCCAGGAGTGTCACCCGTCGGGTTTTCTGGAGCGCGAAAAGTTGCGAAGTCGACATCGACTTGCGCTGTCGCGAAGTCGCCGCTGGTGTCACTCACGAGGTAGGTGAACGAGAGCGTTGGCAGCGATCCTGCGGGTGGTGTCAACCGCACAATCGCGCGGCCACCAGGTCCCGCCCCTTGAACGACCAGAACCGATCCACCCTGAGGAGGTTGCGTCGCACTCGCAAGTGTCATCGCCTCGCAGTTGAAAGGCAGATCATTCGCGAGCACATCGATATCAAGGGATGCGCCGTTCATCGCAGTGAGTCGGTCTGGGACACACACGGGAGGCTGCGCGGCAGCCGAAAATCCGCAGGTCGCAGCAGCCAGATAATTGCTGATGCTCGTCACGGTGAACGCGTGAAAACGCAAGTTGATGTTTGCCATCCCACCAGAGCAGGTGTGGCAGTAACTCATGATCGTTGCGAGATCGGCCGTTGCAGCACTGCAGTCTTGCGGGCTCAAGCCACAACCATCCGCAGGAGGGGTGTAGTTATGAGTGTGCGGCGCCCCATAGTTGTGACCAAGTTCGTGGGCAACGACCATGATGTCCCAGTTCGCGCCGCTGTTGTCGATGATTGGGTAGGGGAACGATCCGCTCAAATTCGCGCTGACCGAGTAGCCGTACATTCCGCAACCAGAGTTGAGCCACGCGATTCCGCCGCCGAGGCCGCGACCCGAGAGCATCGTCGCAGAGTTGCGATTCAGGAATGGGGGTGTCGATTCCCAGTGACCTTGGAACTCTGGAAGTTGCGCAGAGGTGCTCGTGGCGGTCCACGGGTCGATGCCATCTGTCCACAGGCGGATGTAGCACGCCGACGGACGAAAGTTCGTGTCGCGCGAGTAGATGTCAGCGAGTGCGGCGAAGAGTGTTCCGACGTAGCCGAGCGCGGCATTCTGATTGTTGCCAAAGAGTGCGAGGTATTCGACGTCTGTATCGACTGCGATGCGCGATTGTCGGCAGGGTTGGTTCCCAGCGATTCCACCCTCGTCATCACCGCCAGCGTTGTGGGGGGGAAGCAGCGCCTCGCAACTCCACGCAACTGGTGCGAATGTTCCCGGCGGCAATTCATCCATTACATACGAGACGATTGGACCGTCGGCTCCGAACCGTCCACTTGAAATCACGGAGGTCTCTGCATCGGCCTGCACGTATCCAGCGAGGAATCCCTCGCCGCGTGAGATCAGCACCCGCGAGTCGGGTTGATCGACAATCGATCCAACGTAGCAGTCGAGTGCCGGAGCGGCGATTGGAACTTCTGTGATCGACCCATCGTCGTTGAGATGAGCAGCAACGCAACGCGGTTGATTCGCGAAAGGATCGACTCTATGAAGAATGAGAGTCGCCATCCGGTGAGGACCGATGGGAACGTCGCGCACAAGAACATCCTCATGCGCAGCAAGCGCACTCCACAGCGGTTCGTCGATGACGACCGCACTCACTGAGTCGCGCAAGTGTCGAGCGATGTCTTGCTGACTTTCTGCGCGCACGAGTGGAGAGGCGACCGTCACCACGTGGCGAATCGAGCGTTCAGGCGCGGTCGCAGGTGATGTCACGCGCGCTGTGTCTGCGGCATACACCGACGACGTACCGACAACGGCGAGCATCAATGCACTGCGGTGGATGGCGATCATTCACCAAGGCTATCGGTCGAATATGCAACGAACAACAGGAAAATCAAATGTTGCGGTCGCTCAGCGAAGTGCGATCCGACACATCGCCTCGATGCCGACGCCGATCGCGTCGTCGTTGAAGTCGAAAGATGGATGATGGAGCGGCTGCACCGGTGGGGCGCCATCGGCGTGCATGCCGAGCAAGAAAAAACTTGCAGGCACGACCTCGCCGTAGGAAGCAAAGTCTTCTCCGCCCATGAATGGCACGGGGAGTTCCACTAGCGCTGCCCCCTCGACTGCGCGCACGGCCGCGCGAACATGATCGGTCGCCACGGCATCATTCACGGTTGCCGGACAGCCGGTCCTGAAGTCGACCGTTGCCTCGCACTGATGCATCTGTGCCGCGTGGGTCGCGATCTGGTGAAGGCGAGCGATCGCATCGGTGCGATCGGATCGATCAAGCGTGCGCAGAGTGCCTTGCAAGAGTGCATCTTGTGCGATCACGTTGAAGGCAGTTCCAGCGTTCACAATGCAGATCGAGACAACGACCGCGTGGGTTGGATCGACGGTACGACTCACGATCGTCTGCGCCGCAGTCACGATCGAGGCGAGCGCCACGACGGGGTCATGCGAGAGGTGAGGCCACGCTGCGTGTGATCCCCGGCCGCGCACGTGAATCGAAAACGAATCGGTTGAGGCGAGAATCGGTCCAGTGCGAACTCCAACACTATGCAGCGGAAGCCATGGCCAGGCGTGAAGCCCGTAGATTTCGCTGACCGCAGGTCCGATGCGACCAGTCAGACATCCGTCGGCGATCATCCGCGACGCTCCGCCAAGATTTTCTTCTGCAGGTTGAAAGACGAGCGTCACCGGCCGCGGGAGCGTGCTCTGTGCCGCCAACTTCGCGAGCACCCGAGCCGTACCGATGAGGATGGTCGTGTGCCCATCGTGCCCACACGCATGCATCACTCCAGGAGTCGTCGACGCGTACACAAGCCCAGTTTCTTCGGTGATCGGCAGCGCATCAATGTCTGCGCGCAAGGCGAGTGCGTGCGTCGCAGTGCCAGGGATGTGACCCAGCACACCCGTTCCGCCTGCAACCTGCGCACAGAACGAAACGTTGGCTTGCGTCAGTTCGCGCGCAATGACTTTCGATGTGCGGTGTTCTTCGAGTCCGAGTTCAGGGTGGGCATGCAGGTCGCGACGAAGCGCAACGAGCGATGGAAGTTCTTGTGCGATGAGCGACTTCAGCAACGGGGAATCGATCATCACGCGAGCGTAGCGCAGAGGTGATGCTGAGGTCGTGCGGAGGTCCTGCCGAGGTCCTGCCGAGGTCATGGGCTCAACGGGCGTAATCCCGCTGTCTTGCGTCCCGCATTGAACATTACTCCCGCGGCGGGATCCAACCGAATCACGCGAACGAGTTGACTCGCAGAGACCCCCAGGTGCACCGCCGCCGCCGCGACATCGAAACGCAACGCCGTCACGAGGTCGAGTGCCTCGGCAAGGAGCGTCGGATAGTCACGATGGTCGACTGAGATCACCATCCGTCGATCCCTTCGCCGAGTGCACCACAGCGCGCTCGCGACGATCGGCATTGTTGGAAGCGTGCGCACCTGCACTGCAAGAGCGAGTCGAAGTCGACCGATCGCCACGCGCTTGTTTTCGATCTGGCTTCTTCGCTCGGTTCCCTGTGTCGAAACCCCCGTTGGTGTGTGTGTGACGAAAACCGCCGTCTCAACTCGGTTGCGATGTTGACCACCCGGACCCGAGACGCGACCAGTCGAAAAAACGCAGGCGCGCACGAGTGTCGGCTCATCCACACTCGCCGGATGCGCGCTCACGTGGTGCGTTTCTGCGGACCTCGTCGGCCGCGAGCGACTGCCGAGAGTGGCTGCGCCGTGAGATCCCAACCATCGCGCTCGCCTCGAGCGATTCGAAGTGCACCGGCACCCGCGATCATCGCAGCATTGTCAGTACACCAACGCGGTTCAGCGATGCGAAGGGCGACTCCGCGCGTCGTGGTGAGTGCAGCGGCCTCAGTTCGAAGCAGGCGATTCGCGGCGACACCCCCTCCGACGAGAACTGTTGCACTGGGATGTGCATCGAGTGCGCGCCCAAGATTTCGAATGATCTGTGCAACGATGACCCGGCGAAACGAGGCAGCGAGATCGCTCGTTCGACCTGCGCAGTCTGGATGCTTCGCTGCAAGTGCCAGAGCGGTCTTGACGCCACTGAACGAAAAATCAAGGCTCTGCAAGCGAGTGATGGGCAGGGGGAGTGCCATCCCATCACCGGTCTGCGCAATTGCATCGAGTCGAGCGCCGCCGGGATAACCGATGCCGAGCAGGGCGGCTCCCTTGTCGAACGCTTCGCCGGCGGCATCGTCGATTGTGGCGCCGATGAGCGTGACATCGAGTGGAGTGTTCATTCGAAAGAGGCTCGTGTGTCCACCAGATGCGACGAGACCGATCGCTGGCCAGACGACTGGTGGTTGGTCAAGCAGACATGCGACGAGATGTGCGAGCACATGATCGACTCCGACGAACGGCACATCGAGTCCCCAGGCGAGCGACTTCGCGCTGCTGACTCCAACCAGAAGCGATCCAATGAGTCCTGGTCGATGCCCCGCCGCGACTCCATGAATGCCGCTGAGCGACACGTGAGCTTCGGCGCAGGCGCTTCGGATGACCGGGATGATGCTCGCGAGATGCGCGCGACTCGCAATCTCTGGCACGACCCCGCGATACTCGGCGTGCAGTTCATCTTGTGATGCGGTGTTGCACGAGAGCACGTGCAGAGTTTCGCCGTCGACGCGCACAACTGCCGCCGACGTTTCGTCGCAACTGCTTTCGATTCCCAAGATCAACCGCGCTGCCATCGGCTGAGAGTATCGCCCGTGGTGCGTAGACTCGGCAGACGATGGAGACAGGTCTACGAGATGGATCAATTCAGTCGGAGCGAGCATTTCTTGCCGCGGTGATCTTGAATTCAGATGAGGTGACGGCCGCGAGCAGTGATCCGCTGAGTGAATTGCGCGCACTCGCGCAGACCGCGGGCGTCGAACCCGTTGGACAGATGGTTCAGTTTCGGCACGGAATGGATGGTCGAACCTGTTTCGGAAAGGGCAAACTTCTCGAGCTCGAAGCCGCGGTGAAAGAGTTGCGAGTTGGCGTCGTGATCTTCGATCACGAATTGAGTCCGAGCCAGTTGCGCAATATCGAAAAGCAACTCTCGTGCAAGGTGCTCGACCGCAGCGAACTCATCCTGGACATCTTTGCGAATCGCGCGACGACTCGCGCGGCGCAACTTCAAGTCGAGATCGCCCAATTGGAATACACCGCCCCTCGTTTGAGAGCGATGTGGTCGCACTTGGGGCAAGTCACAGGTGGATCACCGATGGGCGTTGGCACACGCGGCCCGGGTGAGCAGCAACTCGAAATCGATCGACGGTTGGTCTCGAAGCGAATTGTTGCGCTCAAGCGAGAGCTCTCTGAAGTGCAAGCGCGCAAGAGTCGCGAAGTGCAAGCGCGCTGTGCTGAGCACTTCACCGTCGGCATCGTTGGATACACCAACGCGGGAAAGAGCACGCTCTTCAACGCGCTCACGCGCGGTGGCGCCTTCGCCAACGATCAACTCTTTGCGACCCTGCAGACACGCACCGAGTCGTGGTCGGTCGGTGGCGCCAACACGGTGTTGCTCTCAGACACAGTTGGATTCATCCAGCGCCTTCCCCATCATCTCGTCGCGAGTTTTCGCGCGACGCTTGAAGAGACTGTGCATTCGCATCTGCTGTTGCTCCTCGTCGATAGCGCCGACCCACGCTCGGTCGCGCAACTCGCAACCGTGCGCGAAGTGCTCGACGGGATCGGCGCCACGACGCAGCCTCGTATCGTCATCCTCAACAAAGTCGACAAGTTGGCCGGGATGCCCAAGGCTGGAAGCGATGCGCCGACCTCACTCGCTCAGTGGCTCGAGCGCGAGCCCACGGCGATTGCGATCTCAGCGCTCACTGGCAGCGGCTTCGACAATCTTCGCGCGCGTGCGCTCGAATCGATGCTTGGAGAGGTACGCGAGGTGGTGCTGCGAATCCCACTGCGCGACGGTCGCGCCGTTGACTACCTCGAATCACGCGCGACAGTTTCGGCACGCGACTATGACGAACACTCCTCGATACTCACAGCACAGGTTGCCCGTCGTCATC
This sequence comes from Singulisphaera sp. GP187, assembly GCA_945869475.1. GTDB lineage: Bacteria > Planctomycetota > Phycisphaerae > Phycisphaerales > SM1A02 > F1-60-MAGs104. Next base: position 108,303 of record CAMBOV010000001.1, read on the forward strand.
TCGACCAATTGATCGCGATGGGAACTCGGTTCACCGTCAACGACCTGCCCGTGCACGAGGCATTGAAGGCGCTCTGGCCACTCCCCGAAAAACCGATCGAACAGCGGATTCCGCTGCACGAACGGCTCGTCGGCGACGGCGCCTGACTTCGCGCCGGTCATCACTTCGCGATCATGCGCACGCTGGTGAAGAGTTCGTGGCAGGCGGCGCGCGTGGACGCCGAAACTCCAGAGCGAATCCACGCGATTGAATCATCACGAAAAGACTCGAGCGAACGGTAGACGGCGATGCGCGTGAGATCACTCGAACCCGCCCGCCAAAATCCATCGTCTGCTGTTCCCATCGCGACACGTTCGCCCCGCCTGGGATAGGCGTCCCATCGTTCGACAGGAGTGCCCAGAAGTGCCTCTTCAAAAGACCACTGCGCTGCCTGCGGACCGAAGAGAACGATGATGTTCTCGCCACCCACGAGAAACTGCGCGCGCGCCTTTCGAAGCAATCGCTCAATTCGATCGACCGCGATCGCATGACCGTCGGCAATGCCACCCGCGAGCGAGACTCCACTTCGCTCGCGCGGGGAGCGCACGCGACAGCGGCCTCGAAGTGTGCCGCGACGACTTCGCACGACGCACTCATCTCCCACAGAAGCACGCAACAGAAATGCACGCATCGTCTGTGCGGTCGCCTCGAGCGCCGCACCACTCAATCCTGGAGTCCACTGAAGTTCGACGAGAAGCCGTCGGCCGATTTGATCGAGCGACTGCAGCGCGCGCGGAACCCTTGGGGATCGCGCCGTAACGAGCGCGTCGTCTGCTTCAACACTCTTCACGTGCACGTGCAGGCGAAGCGTGCCGCGTGTTGCCACGAGGTCGCACGATTTTCCTGATGGAGTCTTCACTTCGCTGCGCACCGCGAAACCAGCCGCTGCGAGCCGCTTGGCGAGCAAGATCTCACGCAACAACGAGGTCTGCAAGCGCGCATCGTTGCACGCTCGACGCAGGCGCCTCGCCGCGCTGCCCATGCCCACTGCGGCGGGGGTCTCGAGCCAACGAAAAGCCTCGCGCAATCGTGTCGCAGTGGAGTGTTTCACGGCCGTGGGATCCTCCAAAGAGCACAATTCGCTTCTGCGGGAGCGTTTCTGCGCAAAGATTCCAACTGCACAAAAGTGCCGACCTCATTCGACCGATGAGGGGGCGTGAACGAAGCATTAACCATGAGCGCACCGACGATTCATCCACGCATCCCGAGACTCGGCGAACTCTTGGTTGCACAAGGGCTCTTGACCCAGCCCGAGGTCGACCACGTCTTGGAACGGCAGCGTGAAGTCGGTCGTCCCTTTGGGGTCTTGTGCGAAGAAATGTTCGGGATCGATCCCGAATTTGTTGAGGGTGCGTGGGTTGACCAATATCGCGCTCTTTCCGCGACGTTTGACGCGGATTTCGTGCGCTCGCATCCGGCAGCGCTCGCGTTGATCACCGCGCGACAAGCCTGGCAGTTTCGAATCATGCCCATGCGGTTGGAGCACGGAACTCTCGTCGCCGCGACCACGCCGAGTCATCTCGCGCGCGCCTCGCGTTTCGCAACGATGGTGGTGGGAGTGGCCGCGCTGTTCGTCGTTGTGGATTCGAATGAACTCGCCACTGCGCTTGAAGCGCACTATCCGATCGATGGCATGGATGTTCAGACCGTACAGAAAGTTCACGCGAAGAATGGCAACTCCCGGACTTGAACCGGGGACACCCGCATTTTCAATGCGGTGCTCTACCAACTGAGCTAAGTTGCCTGCGGCATTCGAGCGGACTCGGATGCGTCGAAGCCGAGGGTACGCAATTGGGGCATCGTGTCAAGAATGGCGTCGACACTCGTGTCGAGCGACTCGACACGTGCGAGCACTTGCGAAAGAAGCCAACGACTCAAGGTTTCTCCGCCGCGATAATCGCACAATCCACGATGAGCCTTTCGATCGCTGTGACGCGCATTCTGCTGGCCGACCGATCGCACGCGAAGTTCCCGCCAGAATCGTTCGACCAGGAGGCTCGCGTGCGACGGGCTCATTCGCAACTCGGCAACTTCACGGAGTCGCCAGGTGTTTGCGAGTTGGAGTGTGTGCCACGCCTGCTGATCTCCACCGACGCACGCGCATGCGATGACGACATCTTCGATCCACTCTTTGGGTTGGACGCGCCAACTCGTGGCATCCCCCTGCGAAGACTCAACGTGCGCAATCACGCATTCAACATCGACTCGCCAACGCGCGTGCGCAAGCGCGCTCGCGAAATACGCGCGTCGCAAGAGATTGACTCGTTCGTGCGGGGCAAGTTGCGGTAGACGCAATTGCTTCGACAGAGGGACGCGCGAAAGCGTTGAGTTCATTCGTTCCAGAATCCGTTGTGTTCTTTCTCGACCGACCACGCACGATGCGCGCGAAGTCTATGAACTCTCACTCGTGCGTCAACCGGACGACGCGAGATTCACCGCCCAAGCAGACGCGGTTGAATGTCCGATAGTGCGCTCGACGATGTGCGAAACGAACGAAGTGCCGCGAGGTCGAGCTCGTGTGTGAGCGCGCCAACCTCGGCACCACAGATCTTCTGTGTGACCCCGAGAAAATCGACAATCGTTGATCCACCCGCGTACGACGTCGTCGGTTCTTCACCGGTGCGATTTGCTGCGACGATCCACGCCTGATTTTCAATCGCGCGCGCAGCGATCATTGCATGCTTTTGTTGCAATCGTGCCGCTGGCCAACATGCGCCGAGCGTAAAAACTTCGGCGCCGCTGACCACGGCGTGTCGCCATAACTCTGGGAAGCGCAAGTCATAACAGATCATCGGTGCGATGCGAACTCCCGCGCAGTCGAAAACCTGCGCTCCAGTTCCTGCGCGATAGTTACGGTGCTCGCCCGAGGGGGTGAAGAGAAAAGTCTTGCGGTAACAGCCGACTTCAACGCCGGATGGATCGAAGATCGTCGCGGTGTTTGCGATCCCGCCGCTCGGCTGCCGGCGAGCGATCCCACATTGCAGCCAGACACCCGTGGATTTTGCAAAGTTCGACCACCACTCGACCGAATCGTCCTGAGCGGCGAGGGCGCTCTCCATTGTGAAGCCGGTTTCGCAGAGTTCTGGAAGAACAACGAAATCTCCCTTTGCCGGGGCGAGAGCGTTGATCGCCCGCGCGGTGGCAGTGCGATTGGCGAGGGGTTGTTCCCAGGCTGGATCTGTCTGGACCGCATGAAAGCGCATGGCAGATTTCTTACGAGTTACAGGCGAGTTCCAAATGAGGGGGAGGAGAACGAAAAAAAGGGCGACCGACGGGGCTCGAACCCGCGACTTCCAGGATCACAACCCGGCGCTCTACCAACTGAGCTACGGCCGCCAACTGAAGAGCGGAAGTCTAGGAAGGAACGGTCAACCGCGCAAAGCAGCAGAGGGTCATGGCTGCGAAACTGTGGCAGTGCGTGCTACTATCGGGTGCTCACACCAAAGGAACCCCATGACCACAGTGACCGCGATCCCCAGCGCATCCCGACATTCATTTGCGAGTGACAAAATTCTGCGCAACCTCTCAACGGCGATTCTCGTTGAGCACGCCTTGCAGCGCGGTGAAGGCCGACTCGCGTCCAACGGCGCGCTCGCCTGTGACACGGGTGATCGAACAGGGCGCAGTCCAAACGATAAATTTCTCGAGGATTCCGCCGCGATTCATGACAATATCGATTGGGGCAAGGTCAACCAACCGATGTCGCCCGCCCATTTCGATGCGCTCGAGAAGTTGGTGCTGGCTTCGCTCGGTCGCCGCGAACAGCTCTACCGATTCGACGGCTACGCGGGCGCCGATCCGGCCTACCGCCTGAAGGTCTCGGTCATCACCGAAGAGGCGTGGCATAGCTTGTTCGCCAAGACACTTTTTATCAACGCCGAGCCCGGCGATCTGGCGCACTGGTCTCAAGATTGGACGGTCATCGACGCAGGCAGCCTGCGTCTCGACGACCCAGCGAAGTATGGGGCGAAGGGTCCCGTCTGTATCGCGCAGAGTCTCGAGAAGCGCACGGTGCTGATCGTGGGAACCAGGTACGCGGGCGAGATCAAGAAGTCGATTTTCTACGCGATGAATTATGACCTCCCGGACGCAAACGTTTTTCCGATGCATTGCTCGTGCAATGTTGATCGCAAAGATCCCTCAAACGTCGCGCTCTTCTTCGGACTCTCGGGCACGGGCAAGACGACGCTCTCGGCCGACCCACATCGTGACCTCGTGGGAGATGACGAACATGGATGGAGCAGCAAGGGCATCTTCAACATTGAAGGGGGCTGCTACGCCAAGTGCATCAAGCTTTCGCGCGAAGGCGAACCAGAAATCTGGGATGCCATCCGCTTCGGAAGCGTGCTCGAAAACACCGTGATCGATCCCGCGACGCGCGTGCCCGATTACGACAGCAGCGCCAAGACTGAGAACACGCGCGTCACCTATCCAGTCTCGTACATCAAGAATGCGCGCATGCCGAGTGTGGCGACGCACCCTCGCAATGTGGTCTTTCTGACGGCAGACGCCTTCGGAGTGCTGCCGCCAGTCTCGCGCCTCTCGCCCGAGCAAGCGATGTATTACTTCTTGAACGGCTACACCTCGAAACTCGCAGGCACCGAAGCCGGTGTGACTGAACCGCAACCGAATTTCTCTGCGTGCTTTGGCGGTCCATTCATGCCGCGACCTCCGATGCGCTACGCCGAAATGTTGCGCGACCGAATCGCCGCGCACAAATCAGATGTCTGGTTGCTGAACACTGGATGGACTGGTGGTCCCTACGGCACTGGATCGCGATTCAAGCTCTCGTACACGCGCGCGTTCGTCACTGCGATTCTCGATGGATCGCTCAGCAAGGCGACGTGTGTGAAGCATCCAATCTTTGGACTGCAGATGCCCACAGCAGTCGAAGGAGTTCCTTCGGAGGTGCTCGACCCACGAAACACGTGGAGTGACAAGGCGGCCTACGACCTCAAGGCCCGCGATCTCGCGGCGCGCTTTCGAGCGAACGATGCGAAGTTTGCGATCACCGCAGAAGTTCGCGCCGCTGGACCGGCGACCGAGTAAGGAAGCGCGATCCAGGTGACGACGCTCTTGCTTCCCACGTTCGATGACGTCGTTGCCGCGGCGCGGCGGATTGACGGGGGGATCACTCGCACGCCGTGCGTGCCGAGCGTCGCGCTTTCTGAACTCTGTGGTTGTGAAATCTGGTGCAAACTTGACTACCAGCAAGCGACGGGTTCTTTCAAGGAACGCGGCGCGCGCAATGCGCTCATGCAACTCGACAGCCGGGCGCGCACGAGCGGTGTCATCGCAGCGAGCGCCGGCAATCATGCTCTCGCGCTGGCCTATCACGGTCGCGCGCTTGGAGTTCCCGTCACGGTCGTCATGCCACGTTCGTCGCCGCTCGTGAAACAAGTTCGCTGTCGCGAGTTCGGCGCACGCGTGATTCTTCACGGCGAGAACATTGCCGATGCGCGGATTCGTGCGGACGAACTCGTTTCGACTGAGGGATTGCACTACGTCAATGGGTTCAACGATGCTCCGATCATCACGGGAGCGGGCACGTGTGCCCTGGAGATCTTTGCGCAGTGCCCACAGCCGGACGCAATCGTCGTGCCGGTGGGCGGAGGTGGGTTGATCGCCGGAGTGAGTCTCGTTTCGTCGACTCTGCGCCCCGCAACAGATGTGATTGGCGTCGAGTCGATTCGCTGCGCGAGCATGAGCGCGGCGCTTGCGGCGGGTCATCCTGTGCGCGTCACCGCGCAACCTTCACTTGCCGATGGACTGGGGGTACCTGAGATTGGATCGACCTCGTTCGCAGTCGCTCGTCAGCGCGTGAAAGAAGTCGTCACGGTCAGTGAGGCGTCGATCACCCGCGCGATCTTGCGCCTTGCGGAGTCTGAAAAGGGCGTTGTCGAAGGCGCTGGTGCGACACCACTCGCGGCGTTCATCGAAGGAAAACTTGCACATCTTGCGGGAAAGAAAGTGGTGCTTCTGCTCTGCGGAGGGAACATCGATCCAACGACACTCTCGCGCGTCATTGAACATGGACTCGCACTTGAAGGACGACTCATCCAATTTCTTGCGGTGATTCGCGATCGTCCAGGGGGTCTTGCCGATCTCGCCACAGCGATCGCATCGACGGGCGCGAGCATCAAGCAAGTCTCGCATGAGCGAGCCTTCGGCGAAGCAGATGTCTCGAAGGTTCAAGTGCTTTGTCAGATCGAAGTTCGTGGTCCGGCACACAGCGACGAGGTCTTTGAAGCGTTGCGCGCCCGAGAGATCGAGGTTGTCGCACGCGGTGGACTGCGAGAAATCGCGGCGCACGAGGGAACGAATGCGCATTGCACTCCTTCAGTGTGACTCCATCGTTGGCGACCTTGTGCACAACGCGCAGTTGATTGGCGATGGCGCGATCGACGCGGCAGCCCGTGGCGCCGATCTCATCGTGACCCCCGAACTCTCACTCGTGGGCTATCCACCCCGAGACCTCTTGCTGCGAAGCGGATTCGAAGCAGCGTGTGCGAACGCAGCACTCGCGCTCGCTCAGAGAATTGCGCGCGCGGGCTACGAGAAGGTCGCACTTCTCGTTGGCGCACCGCACGAGGTTCACAACCGATCGAGGCCGCTCGTCAACGCGATGCATCTCTTGCGCGGCGGAGTCATCGAGCAGACCTACGCGAAGCAACTTCTTCCGCACTACGACGTCTTCGACGAAGCGCGCTACTTCGCGCGGGGTGAGACGCCGCTTGTGATTGACGTTGGCTCGACGCGAGTGGGCATTCTGATCTGCGAAGACTTCTGGAAGGGAGCGGATGTTCAGTCGAGCGAAAGTTACGGCGACGACCCACTGTCGCAGGCGGTCGCAGCAGGTGCTTCGCTCGTCGTCGTCTCGAGTGCCTCTCCTTTTTTCCTCGCAAAGCAATCGCGCAGGATGGCGCTGCTTCGAGCGGCGGCTGCGCGTGGGGGCATTTCGATTGCGAGCGTGAACGCGGTTGGGTCGAACGATGATTTCGTCTTCGATGGCGGCAGTGCACTCGTGCACGCCGATGGATCAGCTGTCGTGGCAGAGCGTTTCACAGCGCAGACGCTGGTCGTCGATCGGGCGGAGCGCGCCGCTGAGTCACCGCCGATGTGCGCCGACGAGGAGTGCGCGCGCGCGGTCGTGAGCGCAATCGGCGGATACGTGCGCAAATCAGGTCATCAGCGAGTGCTGCTGGGTCTCTCGGGTGGCATCGACAGCGCGCTTGTGGCAACACTCGCCGTTGTCGCACTCGGAGCCGACGCGGTGCGCGGCGTCTCGATGCCGGGTCCATTTTCATCTCGAGGATCGATTGACGACGCTGTTGAACTCGCGCGCCGACTCGGCCTGGCGTCACCTGATTCGCTGCCGATTGTCGAGAGTTATGAGCAGATGTCGCGCCACCTTCGCACCGCCGCCACGATTGATGGACTCACTCAAGAGAACTTGCAGAGTCGATTGCGCGGATTGACGCTCATGACGCTCTCAAATGCGACAGGGGCGCTCGTCCTCTCGACGGGCAACAAGAGCGAACTCGCGGTGGGCTACGCGACGCTCTACGGCGACATGTGCGGAGGGCTCGCGCCCATCGGCGACCTTCTCAAGACACACGTCTTCTCGATGGCACGGTGGTTGAATGAGCATCACGGCGCGCTGGGATTTGGGCATCCGCCGATTCCCACAGCGAGCATCGAGAAGCCGCCTTCAGCAGAATTGCGCGCCGATCAAACCGATCAAGATTCGCTGCCGCCGTACGAGGTGCTCGACCAGATCATTTGCGCATGGATTGACGACGAGCACTCGGTTGCTGAGATCGTCGCGCGATGTGGATTCGAACGCGCATTCGTCGAACGCTGGACGGGTGCAATCGACCGCGCGCACTACAAACGCTTTCAAGCGCCGATCATCCCAAAACTCAGCGCACGAGCTTTCGGACCGGGGAGGCGGATGCCGCTCGCCATGCGCTATCGACTGGGCGACGACTCGTGCGCCGCCGAAAACTGAAGAGCCGCCGCTGCGCGCTCTTGATCATCAGCAGTCGATCGCTCCCGATTCGGTAGGCGGTCAGAAAACCACCATAGACGCACCCTGTGTCGATCGCTGCGACGACGGCGCGTCCGTCAGGTCGTCGCAAGATCAGCGGTCGCGAGAGTGGCTTGTGTCCCACGACCATCAGTCCATCTTTGCCGTTGTACCGCCACCACCAATCCTCTTCATGGGTCGCAGACTTGATCGTCATCCGCGTGCGCTGAGGTGTTCGCTCGAATCCAAGTAGTGGATCGACTCCACCATGCACGACCGTCCACTGTGGATTGCGTCCGCGCAGATATGGAGTTTGCATTGCTCGCACCATCAGTTCGGTCGCTTCGGCCAAGAGGTCTGCATCCGCGAGAATGTCGACCATCTCTGCGAGGCGCGGAGGAAGGCCTTTCGCTTCTCCGTGTGCTCCCGCGCGACGCAGTGCCATGAGCGCGCGCTCTTCGTGGTTTCCGCAGATCAACTCGATGCGCCGACCCGCGCGTTCTTGCGCGAGAATTTCTTCGACGACGAGATCAGGGCGCGGTCCCTTGGTGAGAAGGTCACCGATGAGAATGATGCGGCAGTCGCGACCGAATCGCTTCAGCCGCTCGAACATCTTTGAGAGTTCTTCCCCGCAGCCGTGCACATCTCCAATCACGACTGTGTCACGCATCGCCGTAGGATACTTCGCAGCATGCCGATTCGACTCCTTCCACCAGCGCTCGTGAACCAGATTGCTGCGGGTGAGGTCGTCGAGCGACCGGCGAGCGTCGCGAAGGAACTCATCGAGAATGCGCTCGACGCTGGTGCGCGGCGAATCGTGATCCGAATCGAAGGCGGCGGTCGTGAAGTGCTCGAAGTGAGTGACGATGGCGGGGGAATCGCGCGCGGCGAGTTGGCGCTCGCCCTTGCAGCCCATGCGACGAGCAAGATCGCCGTCAGCGACGATCTGAACCGAATCCATACCTTTGGATTCCGCGGCGAAGCGCTGAGCGCAATCGCTGCCGTCGCGCATGTGACGGTGACCTCGTGCCTGTCAGGGACGACCCAAGCGTGGTCGATCGAGTCGCGCTTTGGCGAGGTCAGCGATCCAATGCCGGCTGCGGGCGGTGGTGGAACGCGAATTGAAGTGCGCGGACTCTTTGCAAATGTTCCAGCGCGCCGTCACTTTCTGCGCTCGGATTCAGCCGAGGCGGCCCGCGTCACCGAAGTTGTGAGCAACGCCGCGCTTGCGAATCCGAGTGTCGCCTTTCGACTCGAGAGTGGCGCGCGAAAAGTGCTCGATCTCGCCGCGGCGGGCGATCCAATCGGTCGCGTTGATGACGTGTTGGGCGAGTCGCTCGGAGCTGAGCCTCTCACCGTGATTGGTGAGGCGAGTAACGACGATGGAACCTGCGCGATGATCACAGGATCGATCTGCCGTCCAGTCTCGATGCGATCGGTGAGTCGCACGCAACGCATTTTCGTGAATGGGCGCCCGATCACCGATCGTTCGCTCATGCACGCAGTGCGCGAGGCCTACCGAGGTCTCGCCGAACCTTCGCTGCAGCCAGTCTTCGTGATCTTCTTGCAGGTCGATCCATCCCTGGTGGATGTCAATGTGCATCCTCAGAAGAGTGAAGTGCGCTGGAGGAATGCACAGTGGATGCACCGGTTGGTCTTTCGCTCGGTGCAAGATGCGCTGCGTCTTGCCGATCTCACGGCCGACGGCGCTGGTTTGCTCGCGACGCCATCAACGCACGCACGTGAACAACGGACGCACACGCGCGAGGTTGTCGCAACCACACCATCGGCGATCACGGGGCGATCTGTGTCGCCAGTTTCGTCCTGGGCGCCATCGTCACTCGACGAACCAGATCGGCTGCTCATCGCCCCACCTGTGCGCGCGCACGAGGTCTTGCAGATCGATTCAACATGGATCGTCTTCGCTGAAGATGGAGCGCTCGTGATTGTCGATCAACATGCGCTGCACGAGCGGGTGATGTTCGAGGAGATTCGCGCTCGCATCGCCGTGGACGATCTCATGTCGCAGCAACTGCTCGTGCCAGCGACCGCCGATGTGCCGCCTGAAGCGCTCGCTCGACTCGAAGATCTCGCGCCTCTCTTCGCTCGACTCGGCATCGACGTTGTCGCCGCGGGTCCGCGATCGATCGCCGTGCATGCCTTTCCAGGATTTCTCACAGGACGCGGTGTCGACGCAGCGGAGTTTGTCGCGCGCGCACTCACCAACGAACAACTTGCCAGTGCGTGCGAGAGCAGCGAACCTGCGGCGCTTCGCGAGAGCGCGCTGGCTGACGTGCTCGACATGATGGCGTGTAAGGCGGCGATCAAAGGAGGCGACAAAATCTCGCCCGACGAAATCGCGCGACTGCTCGCAGCGCGCAGCGAAACGGAACGCTCGACGAATTGTCCGCATGGTCGACCAACGTCTGTGCGTATCCCCATCGCCGAGATCGAAAAACGATTTGGACGGCGTTAACGAGCAGTCCACATGCGAATGAATCTCAAGCGACCCACAGGAGCCTCTGACGCGAGTTCTGCGAATGGTCGTCCATGCGTAGACGACCTTGAGCGCTTTCTCCTCCCTGCGAGGCCTCGAACAGTTGACGCCAATAAGAACGAACACTGAACAGGACCGGCCTGAAAGCATTGACATATCTCTTTTTGGTCGACTTTGCGACTCCTCTAATCGCGTCCGCCCAAACCTACCGAGCCATCGTCCTTGATGTGCTGTTACCGCCAACCCAGCAGGATTCCACATTGGCCATCCATTGGGAACCGTCACCGTTCTTCGAGACGGCATTGCAAGGAACGTCGCCGTTTGCTGGGTTCGAACCGGCAGCAGCTGGAATCAACGTGAGTTGCTTCTCGCTGGTTCGGCCGTCGGTTCGATTGCCACGGATGCCAATTCGAATGGGGAGATTGTTGGCGCAATGCTCCTCCCAACCCCTGACGGGCAGGCACAATGCAGTGCCGCTCTCTGGGATGGGGAACTCGCTGTGGACCCCAGTACAACGACGCCACAACTAATATTTTGTCCCAGTGGCTGGTTTTGCTCGGATGGATTTCACAGTTCCATAGCCAGCGCAATCGGTCAGCCTGCGTCCATCACAGGAGCAACCGACGTCGCGCTTGAGTTTTACCACACGGTCGTCGTCGCCGATGCCGTCTGCGCAGCGGAGCTCAACGGTGGCCGTGTTGTTGACGGACTCGACCTCATCGCGGTGCTCGTTGTGTGGGGAACAACCGGCGATGGATTGCCGGCAGATTTCAATCGCAGTGGCATCGTCGATGGAGGAGACCTTTCCTTCGTCACAAGCGGATGGGGCGCGTGCGCGGATTGAATTCACGCCTGGTTGTCTGAGTCGCATGCCTTCTGCGACCGACAGCCTCGCGCGAGACCACACCCAACTCACCGTGGGTCGTACGCCCGATCGTCGTTGGTGAGAAAGCCGTTGTCAGGCCAGCCCATCGGTGAGGTGAGCAGTGCATCGCTGGCGTGAACTCCCTTGCACTGTGTGCAGACTCCGCGCACATGTCCATCGAGCCACGCGACGTTCGTGCACCCCTGATGGCGGTACGCCTGCGCGCCACCGTAGACAATTCCAAGGTTCATTTCGACGGTTGCACTCGGCGCACGCATGAATTTGTTCGCGCCGCTTTGCCATCCACCATCTCCAAAGAGCGCGGTCTCGCTCGGACGACGCTGCTGATTCATCGAGAGTCCCTTGCGCGCGCTCTCCCATCCACTGCGAACGCGTCCATCGGGATCGGTAATCGGCCACGACCCTTCGGCGCCGATGAAAGTCGTGTTGTAGTTAAATCCAGTCACTGGATCGCCGCCGAATGTGCTCGCACCAAGAAACGATGGACACTGTTGCACGTCGTATGGATGGTCGGTGAATGACCAGAGTGGTCCGGGCTCGATCTCTCCCGCGGCGCCTTGCACGAAATCCCACGCGACTGTTCGCACGCCGCCCGAGCGAAGCTCAAAGAGAATCGCTGCAGGAAAAACCTCGCGAGACGCCGTCGCGTACGACTGCGCCGCAACCGCAAGTTGTCGAAGCCGTCCCGCGCATTCACCACTGCGACTTCCTTCGCGCACCGCAGTGACTCCAGGCAGCATCAGCGACGTGAGAAGTGCGATGATTCCAACCACAACCAGAATCTCAACGAGTGTGAGCGCGCGACGTGTGCGAGGCATGGTCATCCGCTCCATCCAGCAAGAATGGCTGCGAGGTCAGGTCCATCGACAACACCGTTTCCATTGATGTCCGCAGTGGCGTCGGCACTGCCGAATGCCGAGAGGACAGCGGCGAGATCGATGCCGTCGACCGATCCATTGCCATCAAGATCTGCGGGATGCGTCGCGGCACGCACGCGCGCGATCGCGTCGATCTCGACGTTTGGGTTGAATCCAGCTGCCACTGAAATTCGAACGGCGATCGCACTGCTCAATCCCACGCGCGCGAGATCAACTCCGCTTCCACCTGCAGAGCCGCCGTAGAGCGTGACAAGCTCTGCGTACGACACTCCCCACACGTCGCTCACTGTCAGCGCTGGATTCACGGGCAGTCGCGGGTCGGTCGCAATCGTTCCCGCCACGAGGCTGTACGGTTGCGCGTCGATCCATCCCATCGTTGGAAAGAGACCGTCAGCGAGTGTCGAAGGAATCGTGAACCAGTGTGTTCCATCGGCGGTGACTTCGATCGCGCCTCCGTCGGCAGCGAGTGCGCTGGCCGATCCATTGGGATACGCGCCGTCGGTAAAGAAAGAATTTCCAAAGACGATGAAGTCGATGCCAAAGGGATTTCCTGGATGGTCAAGGAGCGGGGGATTGAATGCGAGGGTGAGTGATCCGCCGCTGCCGATCGAGACAATCTCACTGTTGAGAAAGCAGGGTTGAAATGGAGTGACCGCGCCCGGATCGATTCCTTCGCCCGTGAATCGCTCGGGCGGACCGAGGGCGACCAGCGGATTCGTGTAACCGTTCGCCGCGTTCGACCCAGCGACGTACGAGAGCACCGAAGTCGCGAAGTCGCTCGCCGATGCCGGCGCACTCGCCGCGAGCACGAGCGTCAACGAAAGCAATGGAAATGCGCAGTGCGTGCTGTTCAAGTTGTTCATAAAAAAAGATTGGACCGGTGGCGTCTCGCTCCGGGAGCCCCAATCGCAAGGGCGCGGCGCATGGTGAAAGCAGGTCTTCCGGCTTCGGGCACCCCAGCCTGCCTTCCCAGATGTGCGCGAGCAACATCCAGTGGCGTCGTGGCTGAGGCATGGAGGCATGCAAGCATGCACTTCCACCCGTTACGGCAGTGCGTCTACGGCGGATTTTCACCGCCTTCCCTCGCACAAATCATGGCGCCAGCCACAATTTCTGCGCTTGGGAGCACGAACTCCCAAGGACAATCACACCCTCACGTTACCAATTCACTCTCGCATCGTCATTGCAAAGCGAGCGCGAGTGCGATACTTTTCCCGTCCGATCGATCTGTCCGTCTACTTCGGTCGGATGACCCCACCCACGCAGGAGCGCAATCTCAGTGTTCGACCATTTTCTTCGTCCCTCCGCGGTCTTCGCCGCAACGGTCCTGATCTCATGCATTGGATCGCCATCCGCCCTCGCCGCGATGGCGAGATTTGACGATCCAACCGATCCGCCAGCCCAACCAACGGACGAGCCAACCGCAGAGCCGCAGGCCGACGATGCCGCACCCGCCGACGGCGAAGCGACGAGCGAGGGTGATGCCGCGACTCCAGCAGCCGAATCTGCCGCACCCGTTGCACCATCGGATGGCGCCACCGCGCAACAGTCCCGCGACTTGGACATGGTGTTGCACTACATCCTCATTGGAAAGCCTGAGATGGTGAAGAGCTCGCTCGAGACACTCTTTGATTCTGGGATCACCGATGAACAGCTCGCACAACTTGTCGACCAACGTGGACTGCGCGAGAAGATCGAACGAGCCGTCTCGCGAGGACGCGGCATGGACGGCGTCGGTGTGCTCGTCGTCGATTTCGAAACCCGATTTCTTGCGGGCACGCGTGCGAGCAGTCGCAACGCGCTTCGCATCGAAGAGGCGGTTGCAGATCTTGGCGGCACGATGCGTCAACAGATGATCGCGCGCGGACGATTGTTGACCGCTGGCGAATACGCCGTACCCGCCTTGCTCAAGACGCTCAGCGACGGGTCGAATCCAAAGCTTGCGGCCGCCGCACGCGCCGCGCTCGTCGACATCAAGCGACTCAGCGTTGCACCACTCTGTGCAGCGCTGCCACATCTTGAGGCCGATACTCAGCGAAAAGTCTGCGAAATTCTTGGCGAGATTGGATATCCCAGCGCGCAGCCCTATCTCTTGCATCTCGCGACAAGCGCTTCGACTGCGGCCGATGTGCGCAGTGCAGCCTCGCGTGGCTACGACCGACTCGGAGGCACCTCACAGAGCGCGTCAAGTCAATTCACCGCACTCGCGCGGCGCTATTTCGATCAGACTCCTGCGCTGATTCCCTACGCTAGCGACGCAAACAATGCCGTCTGGCAGTATGACTCGAGCAGTGGACTCATCGGCATCGAGATTCCCACGCCGATCTACTGCGAGACAATGGCAATTCAGAGTGCCACAACGGCGCTGACCATTGATGCATCTTCCGACCTTGCGCTGGCACTGTACGTCGCCGCCGATCTTCGTCGATCAGTGCTCATGAAGTTGCTCAAGGTTGATGCTGCCGCGACCCCCGAAACCGCCGCACTCCTCACGAGCCGCTACAGCGCTGAGTTCTTCGCGACGGCAAGTGGAGCGCAGATCGCCCAGCTCGCACTTGGATTCGCAATCGATGCGAGCGATGTGCTTCTCGCGCGCGCTTGCATCGCAGTGCTCGCCACCAATGGAGGAGCGTCGACGCTTGTGACGCCATCCAATGGACGCTCGCCGATCATCGAGTGTCTGCTCTTTGCCGATCGCCGAGTGCGATTTGATGCGGCGCTTGTGCTCGCACGAGCTCTCCCACAAGCGAGTTTCTCGCAAGACTCGTTGGTGGTTCCGATCTTGGGATCGATGGTGCAGTCGGGTGGAACGATGGGCGCCGTGATCGCATCGACCGAAGAAGATCGTCAGGCGATCGCCTCGCGAGTCAACGCGCTTGGTGTCAGCGCAGTCACCACAGGTGGATCACTCAGCGAAGTCGAGGGCAAGCTTGCCAATGGGCAAACGCTCGATCTGGTCGTGATCCAAGGTGCGCGTGCGAATGTGAATGACACGATTCGATCGGTTCGCGTCTCGCGCGCTGGCGCAACGGCGCCGGTGGTGGTGATCGCTCCAAGCACCGACGCGGGAACGTTGGCGATCGACTTCGAAAACGACGCGCGGGTCTCGGTCTTTCTTGCGAGTGCCACCGACCAACAGTTCGCCGCGGCGATTGAAGCGGCCGTGGGTGCTGCGGGGGGCATCGCCATCACCGAAGAGGATGGTGCTCTGTACGCGAGGTCATCCCTCGCCGCACTTCAATTGATCGCAGAATCTGCAAGCCCTGTCTTTGACATTCGCGACTGTGAGTCGGGACTGATCGCTGCCCTGAGCGCCTCCGCTGAGCCGACTGCATCGACTGGATCGACCCACAGCGCGGTTGCCGGCGTGCTCGCACTGATGCCCAGCGACAAGTCGCAGCGTGCGCTGATGGATGCCGCGCTCGCTGCAGGTCCAGAGACCCAAGAGATGCTGCTTGCACAGGTCGCCACGAGTGCGCGAAAGTTTGGAAACCTCTTGCAGCCGCGACAACTCGACGCTCTCCGCTCGCTCATTGCGTCGAGCGAAGGATCAGTCGCCGATGCCGCGGGACAAGCGTTCGGTGCACTTGGACTCCCAAGCGCAGAGGTCGTGAAACTCATCGTTCTGCCAGCGGCGAAGTGATCGGTGACGCCACCCTAGCTCAGTGGTAGAGCAATGCTTTCGTAAAGCATAGGTCGTGGGTTCGAGTCCCATGGGTGGCTTTTTTCTTCACGCGCGTTCGAGACCGATGCGCGAGAGAACGACTTCGAGTGCTTGGCAGACAAGCGCAACTTCTGAAATCTTCATCGAGGTAAACATCGGCAGCGTGATCATGCGGTCGCCGATGGATTCAGCTGCGGGGCAATCGCCGACCTTCGTTCCATACTTTTCGCGAACATGCGGCAGCAAATGGGCAGGGGGATAGTGATTCGCAGCGCCAACGTCGTGGCGGTGCAATCCAGAGATCACCGCATCGCGATCTTCGAGACCGAAGCGATCCGAGAGTCGCACCCAGAAGAGTGGCCAGCAGATCTGGGAGTTCTCAAGAACGTTTGGCAGGATGAGGTCGCGGTGGCCCGCGAGGTGGCGCGTGTACGCCGCGGCAATTTCGATTCGATGTGCGCGAATCTCGTCGAGTCTGCGCAGTTGGCTCGACGCGAGCGCTGCGAGCGGCTCGGCCAGTCGAGCGTCGTAACCCATTCCCGCGAACGCCATCAGCATTCCAAGATCAGGCGATTGATCTGGAAAACTCTGCCGATCGATCCGCCCCTGATTGCGCATCGCTCGGCACGCCGCGGCAAGTCGATCATCATGCGTCACAATCGCGCCGCCTTCGCCCGCTGCGATCGGGCGATTGGGACCAAATCCAAACACGCTGAGCCGTCCAAATTTTCCGACGTTGTCATTGCCAATGGTCGATCCAAGCCCCTCTGAGGCATGCTCGACCATCGGAATCTCGGAGCGAGAACAAAAGGCGATGAGCTCAGGAAGTCCCGCAGGGTTTCCAAGCACAGGCACGCCGATGACGGCGCGCGTCTTGGGGGTGACGCGGCACTCGGCGTCGATCACCCGCATGTTGAGCGTGCGCGGATCGCAATCGACAAAGATGGGCGTCGCACCCACCGCAATCACCGCGTTCACGTTCGATGCGAACGAGAGCGATGGCACAAGGACCTCATCTCCCGGTCCGATTCGAAGCGCGCGCAGGCAGATCTCGAGCCCCGTGCCAGCGCTTGAGACGCCGATGGCGAATGGACGGCGTACCACCGACGCGAGGTGTGCTTCGAACTCGAGCAGTGCGCTGCCCATCGTCAATCGTGTGCCGCGAAGGGTCGCAACCACCGCGTCGCGGTCCTCATCGGTGATGTCGGGCTTACTCAGCGGGATGTCGTACTTCATTGGGGTTGGATCTGCGCGAGCGCTTGGTCGGCGCGGCCGCTGTGGCGCGCGAAAAGCCACGCCGCTTGCACAAGCATTGTGGGATCGAGATCGCCGCCGCCTGCAGCGACAACTCCGAGCGCTTTGAGTGAATCTGAGTCAAGCGTCTCGAGCCCACGCGCGATGGCGAGAATCGCCAGCGCATCCCCTCGCCTCGTGAGCGAGCCGCGAACCGCTTGTGCAACCTGCGCCGACTGCGGGGTCGCCGCGTTACAGAGCGAGAGAATCAGAATCTCCTGAAGTTGAATCTCCTGCGACGCTGCGGCGATCAGCGCTCCGATCGCTGCGGGATCAACCAGCGCAAGCCGGGTTGCACAATCGAGCACCGACGCTGAGAGTGCTGGCGCATTCGCCGGAGCGGCGAGAAAACGCACGAGCAAGTGGCGCCACACTTCAGCACTGAGCGCGGGCGGCAATGCACTCGCCCTTCGAACGGCCCACTCGCCACTCGAGCGATTAGCGACATCGATGACTCCCATAAGTGCCTGAGCCAGAAGTGCAGGGTCGGAAGATCCATTGGCATCGACGGCCGTAGCGAGTGCTTCAACGAGTGCATCGCCGTTGCGAAGAGACGCGCCCATCCCAGCAGCGATTGTTCTCTCCTGCGCGATCAACTGAAGTCCAGCTCGCACGAGGGTTGGTTGGCTTCGGTCGCTTTCGACGAGCTTCTTCCATGCGCTATAGCCACGTTCAGGTTCGAGTGCGAGTGCCGTGCCGATGATCATCATCCGAGTCGGCGTGGTGTACGACGCATCGTCACTGAGCGTCAGGAGTGGCGAGATGATCGCCTTGATCGAGTAGAGCAACGCCGCGCGTGCGAGTTCTTGAACGACCATGTTTCGAACCTCCACCGTGCGGGTTGCGAGTCGCACGGTGAATGCATCCCAGGGGGCACTCGTTCCGCGCTGCAACATCAGTGCGGCCGAGAGTCCAGCGATTTCGTCCGATGGATCGGACGCGGCCTCACGCAATCCAACGCTGTCGAAGGTCTCTCCCTGTCGGTGCAGATCTCCGCTCAAGATCACTCGGTCGAGCGTCGGCAAGTCGGCGGTTTCGAGCAGTTCGCGAATCGTGTCGGGACGAATGAGACGCAGTCCGATCGCGTTGCGGATGGCCGTCGAGCGATCCTCAGATGCTGAGAGTCGATTGATGAGGGCGAGGTCGACGTCGCGATCTTTCGAGAGTTCCGCGAGTCCCAAGATGCCATCGACGCGAGAACTCCAATTGTTCGATCGCGTGAGTGCCTCAAAGAGCGGGCGAAGCGTTGGATCACTGAGCGCGCGAAGCGAGACGATGAGCGCGTGGTGTTCGCCCGTCGGCGAGGGCGATGCGCAGCGCTGCAGCGTTGCGACGGCGCCGTCGAAGTGATCCGTGCGCGCGTACTGCGCGGCGACTGTCGGTGCGAGCGCCGCGCTCAGCGCGAGTGCGCAACACAACGCACGACACCGATCCACGACGGTGAGGTGGATGGCTGGTGAATCGTTGCGGAGCACAGGTCGAAGTGTAACGAAATCGCTCGAGCGTCAGGGCGAATTCTGCACACGAAACACCTCGCGTCGGGTGCGTTCGATCGCTTCCGCGACGGTCATGTTCTCGGCTCGAGTTGCGAGCACCTCGCATCGATCCAACATGGCTGCAAAGCGGGTGGTCGCCGCGTGAACCGTCGAGTGACTCGATCGACCGAGCGCGCGGGCAATCTCTGGGAATGAGAGTGTCGTCATCTCTCGTGCAAGATGCGCGGCGAGTCCCCGCGCGCTGACGACGCGACGGTGGCGGCCGACTCCGAGCAGTTCATCTCGCTCGAGCCCCATGATCGTGCAGACCGCTTGCACGATCTCGGCGATACGCACCGGTCGACCGGCGTGCGAATTGAGCCCTCGACCGAGTGCTCGCTCGACGAGAATCCGTCCCGTGCCGTCGCCGGTCGAATCGAGCGTGCGAAGTGCCGCGACGGTCATGACCGATCCTTCGAGCTCGCGGATACTCGTGCCTGAACGGTCGACGAGGGTCTCGAGAGCGATGGGCGCGAGGTCGAGCCCTCGACGAATCGCAAACCGATGCGCCAAGGCGAGTCTCGTCGCGCGGTCAGGATCATCGACTTTGACGACCATGCCTGAGAGAAAGCGACTCACGAGTGCGGCGCTGCACTTTGCGATCTGGCGAGGATGGGCGTCCGAGGCGAGCACGACGCGCGACCCCTGAAACCCGATGGCGTCGATCGTGTGCAAGCATTCGGACTGCGTCGCAGTCTTATTTCCAAGAAAGTGCACATCGTCGATGACGAGCAACTCAAGTTTGCGAGTGCGTCGGCGAAAGCCTTCGATCGATCCCTCGCGGATCGCCGCGATGTAGTCGTTGGTGAATTGTTCGCCCGTGACATATCGCACACGCGCGGTTGGATGCAGTTCACGGTAGCGCCTGCAGATCGATTGCAGCAGGTGTGTCTTGCCGACGCCGCAGGAGCCGTGCAGATAGAGCAGCCGCATCGGATCGCGCTCTGCCTCGGCCATCAGCCGACTGCTCTCGTACGCGAGGCGGTTGGGGCTTCCCACGAGGAAGTCGTCGAAGCGCTTCCAACCTCCCTCGGTCTCCTCTCGATGCGAGCGCGCTGGTCGTGCGTCTCTCTGGGGGCTTACAGCGAGAGCCCCGCTCGCAACCATTCGCACTCCGCGCGGTGAAGAGGGTGCGAGGTGCGGCTCGTGAGCGATCTGCTCGAACTGCGTTGGAAGTCTCGTGGGTCGTTCCTCTGGCGGCGCGCCTTCCGCGGTGCGACCAGCTGTCGCGCGCCCAGTCAGGATGGTGACGGGCGTCTCGACCGCGAAGGCACTCGCGGCACTCTCGACCATCGCGAGACGAAAATTGCGCTCGATCCACTCTGCCGCGAAAGCACTCGGTGCCACCACCTGAACTTCAACTCGACCACCCTGCGCATCCTCGCGTTCGATCAGCTGCGTCTGCGAATTTTCCTCAAACCAGAGTTCATACTTGCGCCGTCCGATGCGAGTTGCGAGTGCACTTTGAAAAGTCGCCAGGGTCGCCGCCGCTGGCTGCGTGCGTTGATCAGAGTTGCAAAGCGTTTCGAGCATCAAGACTCCCACATGCAGACTGGCTGTGATCCAAACTCTGGTCCAGAGCGATCGCGTGCACCAGCAGCGCTGGTGATCGATCCCCGAAGGAACACTAATAGTCAAACGAATCCGTTCACGAGTGCGTGCCTCACGATCCAGCCCAAGCTGAATCGGCGAAGTCGCTCGCACACTCGTCCGTGAAGTGCGTCCGAAAAAGATAGTGCGAGTCGTGCCACTTTCGGCCAGCTCGGCGCGAACTTTTTCGGCGTCCGTCGCTAAGTCGCTCTGAACACGATCTGTACATCCCGCAACTTTCTTTTTCGGATCGGTCACACAGCAGATGTCCACGAGGCGTGGATAACTCGTGAACTGCCCGATTGCGCTACGTGCTTGCAAGCGCGACGAGAGCAGTTCTGCGAAGTCGCGGCAAGAAACCTCGTGATTCATAGAGGCGAAGGGCGGGAACATTCTTCTCGTCGCACGCCAATGCAAGAGAGAGCTCGCCAAGTCGCCCAACGTTGCTGCACGTGAAGTCGAGGAGATGCCCACCAAGTCCGTGCCCACGTGCCGAGGGGGCGAGCCCGAAGTAGACGAGTTCCATGCACTGCACCGATGGAATCTCGCTCGCGAGCGAGACTCCACAGGGGCGCCCATCCAACTCGAGCACGTTCCACCAGCCCGGGTGGACGATCCCAGAGTTCAGATGGCCATCGAGAATCTCCTGGGTCGTTCGCATTCGCGCGAGGCCTGGGCAATCGAGCGAATCGACGTATGTCTCTTCAAGCAACCCCTCGAGCATGAGCCGTTCCTGTGGATCCCACGCTCGAATCGTGACGCCCGCGGGCAGGGGGCGCAGCGGCACTGGACGGCGCCCCGCGCTCTTCTCGAGGTAGGCGAGTATCCCGATCGAACGCATGCCGCCGCGCAGGAGCATCTGCAGCGTGCGATCGTGTTCTGGCTCAACGAGTGACTGCACCAACCGTGCGTCGAGTTGGTGAGCCGCCGCGATGGCGTGGCGTACGAGGGCCACTCCCGACTCATCGTCGCTTGTGCACCTCGGAGCCGTCACAGCGAGCATCGCGGTTCGTCCCGGTGAGCGGGTGAGGAGCGCTGCGTTGGAGAATCCTCCCCAACTATCGGCAACTGCAAATAGCAGTTCGCCATCCTTGCGTGGACTCTGATCGATGTACCGCGCCGCGCGCGCGAGGGAACCGCCGAAGACGGCCGCGATGGCATCTGAGCGACGAGCAGCAGGAGGGGTGAAGACTTCAAACGAACCCTGCGCGAAGTGGTCCACTCGGCGCAGAGTAGCACTCAGAGAGTTCGCTACACTCGCTTGCATGGTGAGTTTTCGCTTGACAATTCGTGGATGCACCGCACTCCTGCTCGCGCTCATCTCGACGGCCCCCGCCACGTCGTTGCCGCAGGGTTCGAGTGAGCAGACTGCTCCAAAGTCACCGCCCCCGGCAGCCGCGCCCTCTCCATCTGAACCACTCCCAGTCGAAGCCGAGCGCACGCTTCCCGCTGAACCGGCGGAGGGTCAATGGCAGATCAACTTCGCTCCTGGAGAGTTGCGGCTCTATATCGATCCCGAGAGTGCAGAGAGTTACTGGTACCTCACCTACAAGGCCGTGAACAGAACGGGTCAGGACCGATGGTGGGCTCCAAAGATGGAACTGCTCGACGATCACGGTCGCCTTCAGCGCTCGGGCAAGGAGATCCCCGTCATCGTGGTGAAGCGAATTCAAGCGCTGATTGGTAATCCACTGATCGAGGATCAGTATCAGATTCTGGGCGAGATTCACCAAGGTGAGTCAAACGCGAAAGAGGGATTTGTCGTCTGGAAGGCGGCTCCACTCGACGCAACTGAATTGCACGTCTTCATTCGCGGACTCTCAAGCGAGTTCAAGCGAGTTCCCGATCCAAAGGGTGGGCCGGAAGTCGTGATGCATAAGACGATGAAGCGCGACTATCGCGTTCCGGGAGAACCCCAGGCGCGCGCATCGACTCCGCTGATCTGTGAGCAGACGCAGTGGATTCTTCGATAGCGGTTGCGGATCGCCAGCGATCGATGACGACGACCTTTTCCATCACCCGCCACGTGCAGTTCAGCGAGACCGACATGGCCGGCGTCGTGCACTTCTCAAACTATTTTCGGTGGATGGAAGAGACCGAACATGCGTTCTTTCGCTCGATCGGCGTCAGCATCGCGATGAGCCACGCTTCCGATGCTCTTGGATGGCCGCGCGTGAGCACGACCTGCCAGTACATGCGTCCAGTTCGGTTTGAGGATGAGGTGCTCTGCCAACTCGTCGTGCAACGGGTTGGAGCAGGGTCGCTGACCCACGAGGTGACGTTTCTGGTTCGTGGCGAACCCGTCGCGCGCGGATCAATGACGGTCGCATGTTGCACGCTGGTCCATGGCGAGCTTCGTTCGCAGCCCATTCCTGCGGCGGTTCGGGCTCGATTTCCAGTTCTCGATTAACTGGCGAAGGCACTTGCCTCGCGGCGGTGATCCCATTAGTATCAGGCGCTCGATCAGTTCACCAGCGGAGCATCCAACTATGGCGCACAAAAAAGGTCAAGGTTCAACACAAAACGGTCGCGACTCCAAAGCGCAATTCCGTGGCATCAAGATTTCGGGCGGACAGCTCACCCAAGCTGGTGCAGTCTTGGTCACACAGTGCGGCACGAAGTGGAAGCCTGGATATCTCGTGCACCTCGGACGTGACTACACACTGACCGCTCTTGTCGATGGAACCGTTCGCTTTCGCGGTCGTTGCGTCGACATCATCCCGGCCGACCCGACGACGCCGCGCTTGGCGATCGATCGGTAATTCGACTCTCGCACACGTGCTGTCGCAGTTGGACTGCTGCCACGCGCGTGAGGTGAGATCGCGAGGAATTCGAAATGTTCGTTGACACTGCAATCATCTCGATCCGTTCGGGAAAAGGCGGTCGCGGATCGATGCACCTCTTGCGCCTCAAAGGAAACGCCAAGGGTGGACCCGATGGTGGCGATGGTGGCAAGGGTGGTGACATCATTGTTGTGGGCGATCCCCACGTCGACACGCTCATTCAGTTTGGCTACCGCCCCCATTGGTTTGCAGAAGATGGAGAGGCAGGATCACGAAAGAGTTGCGCAGGCAAGGCAGGCACGGACTGCGTGCTTCCAGTGCCGCTGGGATCGCAAATCTTTGACGCGGAGAGTGACGAACTTCTCGCAGACATCACCAAGGCGGGGCAGACGGCGCTCATCGCCCGCGGTGGTGGTGGTGGGATGGGCAATGAAAACTTCAAGACTGCAGTGCACCAGACTCCAACCGAGGCCACGCCAGGTGGACCATCGATCGAGCGGCGCATTCGCATGGAGCTCTTGCTCATCGCCGACGTCGGGCTTGTGGGACTTCCAAATGCTGGCAAGAGCACGTTTCTAAAAGCCTCGACGCGCGCGCAACCCAAGATCGCGGACTATCCCTTTACGACCCTCGCCCCGCAACTCGGCATCGCAGACCTCACTGATGATCGACGCATCGTGCTGGCAGATCTTCCGGGACTCATCGAGGGGGCATCCCAAGGTGTTGGACTCGGCCATGACTTTCTCAAGCACATCGAACGGACGCGTGCCATCGTGCACGTGCTCGACTGTGCACCCTTGGATGGCAGCGATCCACTTGAGAATCATCGAACGATTCGTCGAGAGCTCGCCGAATTCAGTGAACACCTTGCGCAGACACAAGAGATCGTCGTGCTCAACAAGATTGATTTGATTCCGCCCGAGCAGCGCGACGAGGTCGTGCGCACCATGGTCGGTCGATTTGAAAAGCAGCGGGGAGTTCGACCGCTCGTCGCGAGCGGAGCAAGTGGTGAAGGGGTGCGTGCAGTACTCGAAGCGGCGTGGGACCTGACCCGCCGAGTGCGCGAAGAATTCGCCTCTACTCCTCGTCAAATCCCCCACTGACGAGTTTCAAAATATCCGCGAGCGCTTGACCGTCGTCGTCTCCGTCGCAGGAGATTTCGAGAAGTGTGTCCTGTGTTGCCGCGAGCAGAAGCATCTGCATGATGCTCTTGCCATCGACCCATTCGTCGGTGTCGACGCGGCGAACGTGCACGCGTGCCGAGAATGTGTTCGCGAGTTGAACGAATGCCATTGCCGGTCGCGCGTGCAATCCAAGCCGATTGATGATCTTCGCATGACCGTTGACCACGAGAGTTCTTTAGTGCGTGACGACGGCCGTGTCTGTTTCGTCGAGCAGGGTGGTGACATCTTCGATCGTGCGCGCTTGTCGCAGGAAGCGGCGAAACGGTTCTTGGCTGAGTGCCCCGAAGACTGCTTCCATCGCGCTCAGGTGCGACTCGAGATTTCCAAGTGGGCTGAGCATGAACACCACGGCAAAAACTGGCTGCCGATCGAGCGAGTTGAAGTCGATACCGGTGGTCGAGATTCCCACCGCCGCGAACGGTCTGCTCACGAGTGCGGTCTTTGCATGCGGAACGGCGACACCATGACCAAAGCCAGTTGATCCTTTGCGTTCCCGGGCTGCCGTTTCTTTGATGAGTGCGGCGCGCGCATCCTCGGGCACGGCTCCGGCGGCAATCAATCCATCAAGCAGTTCGCCAATCACCAAGTCGCGCTTTGAGGACTGAAGCGAAGGAAAAATCGCCTTCGTCACGATAATCTCGCGGAGCTTCATGGTTGTGCCATCCTACAGATCGCCGCGCGGGCGGGTTGCGAGGGGATCACAACCGACCTGCGCGGCGAGCGGCGATGCGTTACGAGCGATGATGATGGCGAAGTTTGTCTTTGTAACTCGAGAGCTGCCGTGTACCCCGCTCGACGGCGATATCCACGCACGCGTAGAGATCGTTGTGCTCGGAGTTACAGATGAAGTCTTGATGGCGCTCGACATCCGAGCGAATCTCGACGTGATATCCGTGTGGTGCGCGCTCGACGGTGACGGCGAGCTGCTGCAGTCCTTTGAAAAACCGCGGCAATTTTCCAACCTTGGCCTTGATGTACTTGGTGAGAGCTTCGGTCAGTTCCATGTGTTTTGCGCAGATAGTGATGAGCACGAGTGAATCCTCCATGTCGATGACGCCTGGCGAACCGTCAGCCATGCATCGGCAACCGCTGCCGCAGGGATCCCGTCAACGCGCGCCAAGACATCCAGCGCTCTACGCGACGACATCATGCACAACCTTGCACAAAGATGGTAGCCCCGCTCGTCGCACTCCACGCTTCCAGTTCAGAGGAATCCCCCAAAGGAAGTTGTGAGAATTGTTCAAGGGGGTAACGCATGTCCAGATGCCAGGGTCACCGCAACTATCGAATGCGTTGTGCCTCGCCGAGAGCGAACTTTCAGATTTTCTCCGGCGCGACGGTTCGCGGTGGCAAGCAGAAAGTCAGCGACCGACCGAATCTCTTGTCCTTGAATCTCAGTCAGCACATCGCCAACACGGAATCCAGCCACCATCGCCGGACCTCCGGGCTGAAGTGAGTCGATTCGAACCCCATCGGGCATCCCTGAGATCCCAACGCCCATCACTCCATCGCCCTCATCGATCGTCGCGTCGACCCGCCCGTTGGCGATGACCCACGCCTTCCACATCTTCTCGATTCTTCCCATTGGAGCGTCGAAAACGAGCTCGAGTGCTCGGCGCCCGGTCGAATCGTCGCGGTAGCCAGCGGTGTAGAGCTGGTACCAAGCTCCCAATTTCTGATGCGCCGCAACAAAGGTGAGCAGCGAGCGGGCTTGTGCGTAGTGGGAGTCTGGCTTCGCCAGAAACGAGTCGCTCGTGAGTGCGAAAAAGTCGATCAACGAGATCGAAGTGTTCGCGCGCACGAGATCGAGGATCGCATTGGACCGAAGGTTCGCGACGATCACTGTCTCTCCGTCGGGACCGACCTGCCACTCCTCGAAGAGCGTTGCGAGCCCCTCCTGAATCCAGAGTGGATGGTGCTGCATACGCCGCTGCATATCTCCAAAGTGCAGAACATGGGTGTATTCATGGCGCAGAGTCGCACCGGTCTCGCGCACAACGAGTCGGCGCGCTCCATGGTCGTAGAGTCCGCCGTGCTCGGGGTTGCGAAAGAACACTGCTGCATCCTTTGGAGTCGCCACAACGAGCAGCACGCGATCGCGCTGAATCTCGCCAAAGAGTGCTTTGCAGAGCGCCTGTGAAAGCGCGGTGACCGTTGCGACTGCATTGTCGAGTGCCTCTGGGTCGATCGCGCTCGCAATCGTCATGTTCAACACATCGCGCTGCTCAACTTGGTACCCGCCGCTGGGAAACCTTGCCATCCACTCGCGCAGCGACTGCGCAGCGGTGAACTCATCGCCCACTCGTAGGTCGGCTTCTTTCGCAGTCGCTCGAGCGAGCGCCGATTCTGCTCTCAGTTGCTCGCGCACGCGACGAACCTGCGCCCACGACTCGTGTGCTCGCAGACGCGCAAGTGCGGGATCTTCATCGAGCGCCTTGTCATCGAGCCAGCCAGCGCGAAGGGATCGAATGGCGTACGCGGCGGCGGATCGTGCGTCCGAGCAGCTGCACGCGGTGCGCGCGCCATCAAAGAGCACCTGCGCATCATCGGGGTGAACCGCGAGGTAGGAATCAATCAACGCGAGCGCTTCGGGATGGCGCTGCGCCGCCGTGAGTCGAGCAAGTGAAAGTTCGAGTTGACTGCGCGTCGGCGCGGGAGCAACAGCAGGGGGTGGATCGTCCACCCACAACGCGAAGATGGTGAGAAGCAACCACCAGCAGTGCATGCAATCGATGCTAGCTCTGCTGAGCGACCCAGAGCCCAATGGCCTGCGGATAGGCGATGCACTCTTCGACAAAGACGCGTGCGGCGAGCGAAGTGGGGGTCTCGCCTGCGTTCACAACCACGCGACGTTGCACCAGCGTCTCGCCGTGGTCGTACTCATCATCTACCAGGTGCACCGTGCATCCAGACTCGGAGGCTCCAGCGGCGATCACCGCCTCGTGAACGCGTGCGCCGTACATGCCCTTGCCGCCGAAGGCTGGGAGAAGTGCGGGATGAATGTTGAGGACTCGTCGAGCCCATCGTCCGACACGAAATGGACGCAGGTATCCCGCCAAGAGCACGAGATCGATCGATCGGTCGGTCAACAGCGCATCGAGCGCATCGCTGACCGATGCAGAGGGAGAGCCGTCCACAATGACGATCTCTCGATGCTCACCTGCACAGCGCGTCACGGCAGGAATGTCGCTTCGGTGGGCGACGACGAGGGCGATGTGCACAGGCAATTCCCCGCGCATTTCTGCAGCGATCAGGTTGAACGCACTCGTTCCTGCGCCCGAAACAAGGATCGCAGCTCGAGGCAGATGCGGAGCCGAACTCACGTGCGCCGTTCCACATCGTCGCTCGTGAGCGTCGCGGGGCTCGTGAACGCGATCGACTTGTGGTCTGCTCCCAGTGCGACCATCTTGACGATCGACTCGGTGACGCGCACCTGCTTTCCAGTTGAGTAGCGCTCTGCGTCAACGAGAATTCGAATCGTCACCGACGAGCGTCCTGTTGAAATGGTCGCTGCCCGAAGTGTGACGAGTTCTCCGACGTACACGGGAGCAACGAATTCAATTCGCTCGAGCATGACGGTCACCCAGCGGTGAAGCCCAAGCGATCGCGCGTGCACATAGGCGGCCTGATCGATGTAACTCATGATGACCCCGCCGAAAACCGTGCCGCTGTGATTGGTATCGCGTGGCATCGTCATCACGCGCAGAACAAGTTCGCCATCGGGGTGCGTCATCGAATGGATCCTAACCCTTCGAAGCAGAGCATTGCGGGCGCTTCGATTTCGGCTGCGCACGCTTCGCTCGCGACGCGTGCTCGCTCGTGAGAATGCGCCGCAAATAGTGACCAGTACTGCTCGTTGGGTGCATCGACACATCTTCGGGGGTGCCTACCGTGATGATCGATCCACCGCCCTCGCCTCCTTCAGGACCCAAGTCGATCAACCAATCGGCGCACTTGATGACATCGAGATTGTGTTCGATGACAACGAGCGTGTGACCGCCATCGCGCAACCGGTGCAGCACGGTGAGCAGACGATGCACATCGGCGAAATGCAATCCTGTCGTCGGTTCGTCGAGCACATAGAGCGTGTGGGCAGTCGACTGATTTCCGAGCTCGGTTGCAAGTTTGATTCGCTGCGCCTCGCCTCCAGACATCGTCGTGGATGCCTGCCCGAGCTGCAGATAGCCCAATCCCACATCGCGCATGCAGGCGAGCATCCGTGTGATTTTCGTGTGGGCGTGAAAGAAGAGACAGGCATCGTCGATCGTCATTGCCAGCACATCGGCAATCGTCTTGTCTCGGTAGCGAATCTCGAGCGTCTCGCGGTTGTATCTCGTGCCGCGACACTCGTCGCATTGCACGAAGACATCGGGAAGAAAGTGCATCTCGATGCGGCGCACCCCCTGTCCTTGGCAGGCTTCGCAGCGGCCTCCCTTGACGTTGAACGAAAAGCGTCCAAGCGCATAGCCGCGAATCTTCGCTTCGGGAACACGCGCGAACGTCGTTCGCACATCATCAAAGATGCCCGTGTAGGTCGCCGGATTTGAGCGCGGAGTTCGCCCGATTGGGGTCTGGTCGACTTCGACGACCCGCTCGATCTGCCCGAGCCCAGTGATCTTCGTGTGCTTTCCAGGAATGATGCGGGCACCCATCACTTCGCGCTGCGCGGCCTTCAAGAGCACCTCTCCAACGAGCGTGCTCTTGCCACTTCCAGAGACTCCCGTGACGCAGATCATCCCTCCGAGGGGAAAGGTGACATCGATGTTCTTGAGATTGTTCTCGTGTGCTCCCTTGACGATCAACGCACGCTTGGACGTCAATGGCGTGCGGGTCGTGGGCGTTTCGATTCGCACCGCGCCGCTGAGATATTTTCCGGTGAGGCTCGCGGGGTTGGCGCAGATGTCAGTGACCGATCCCTGTGCGACGATCATCCCGCCATGGCGACCGGGTCCTGGTCCGACATCGACGAGATGATCGGCAGCGCGAATCGTGTCTTCGTCATGCTCAACGATCAGCACCGTGTTGCCGATGGTTGTGAGATGGCGAAGCGTGGCAACGAGCCGATCATTGTCGCGTTGGTGCAGTCCGATCGTCGGTTCGTCGAGTACGTAGCAGACCCCCACGAGCCCCGAACCCACTTGCGTCGCAAGTCGAATTCGCTGCGCCTCTCCCCCCGAAAGCGTTGACGAACTTCGATCAAGCGTGAGGTAGTTCAGCCCAACCGATGAGAGAAAGCCCAGCCGAGCATCGATCTCTTTGAGGATCGGTTGCGCGATGGTTGTCTGCGCCGCTGTCAGCGTGAGCGATGAAAGAAAGGTGCGCGAGCGCTCGATCGAAAGTGCAGTCACTGCTCCGATGTTGAGCGCGCCACTCGTGCCGTGCAGGATGACCGCACGCGCTTCGGCACGGAGTCGTTTTCCGCTGCACGTTGGGCAGGGTGCGGTGCTCGCGTAGGCGTGAAGTCGTTCCTTGATGAACTGGCTCTCAGTCTCTTTGAACCGTCGGCGTAGATTCGGCAGGACCCCTTCGAAGAGTGGCTCGCCGGTCGACGAGTCGCTCGCGGTCGATCCATGAAGCACCACGGCTCGAACACTCGCTGGCAGCGCGCTCCACGCCAATGTCGCGTCGGTCTTGGTCGCGGCACAGAATTTCTTGATCGCGCGCGAGTACCAGATGTTCATCCGCCGGCCGTTCTTGCGCCAGGGTTCGATCGCTCCCTCACTGAGCGACTTTGATGGGTCTGGGATAACAAGTTCTTCTGAGAACTCATCGACGCATCCGAGTCCCGCGCAGGATGGACAGGCTCCGTGCGGCGAGTTGAAAGAGAAGAGGCGAGGTTCCATCCCCTCGAGCGAACACTCTGGATGATCGGCGCAGGCGAATCGTTCGCTGTATCGATGCTCACTCCACGCGGCGCCCTCGCTTTCAACGAGCATCACAAGTGCTCCACCTCCTGCCTTCAGTGCCGTTTCAACACTCTCCGAAAGTCGCTGACGTTGCGGCTCACTTGGAACCAATCGATCGACGATCGCTTCGATGTCGTGCGTTTCGTATCGGGCGAGTTTCAGCGGATTCTCTCCGCCGCCCTTGAGTGCGTCGCGCAGGTCAACGATCGCACCGTCAATTCGGGCGCGGATGAATCCACCCCGTTGAAGTTCTTCGGCGACCTCTTTGTGGTATCCCTTTTTCCCGCGGACGATGGGTGCGCAGACCATGACTTTCTTTTCGGAGAAAGTTTCGAGAATATTCTGGACGATTTGCGTGGCAGTCGTGGCAGTGATCGAGCATCCGCATTGTGCGCCTGCGTCATCGAGATGCCAACAGCGGGGATCGCCGCAGCGGGCGTAGAGCAACCGCAAGTAGTCGTAGATTTCGGTCGTGGTCGCAACAGTTGAGCGGGGGGTATGACCGCCGGATCGTTGTTCGATCGCAATCGTGGGGGGAAGCCCCGTGACCGACTCAACGTCGGGCTTCTTCATCTGGTCGAGAAACTGCCGCGCGTAGGCAGAGAGGCTCTCCATGTACTTGCGCTGGCCCTCGGCGAAAATCGTGTCGAACGCGAGCGAACTCTTGCCGCTTCCAGAGACTCCGGTAATAACCACCATCTGGTCGCGTGGAATCTGCACGTCGATCCCGCGCAAGTTGTGCTCCCGCGCTCCTTTGACCGAGATATGGTGGCTTTCTGCACTTTCAGAACGGGATTTCGTACGCATCGTCATTTCGAAGGCTACTCACTCAACTGATTCGAGATTCGTTAAAAGAAAAATGGAAATTGTGAGCAAACGGTTCATAGTGCAGCAACGAATTGTGCATCCACTGGCCGTCTTTGACCGAATGGATGAAGACGAGCGTATTGCAATGATCACTACCACGAGCCCACACACTGAAACGGCAGCGACCCAACGAGCCCGCCTCGCAAAAGCGACGTGCGTTGCCTTGCCTACGGCGACCGCCAACCCCCGTGTGCGTCCATCCGCCGTCGCCTCCGACACGGTGAGTGTTGTTCGCGACCTCGATGCTGAACTGGTCGCGCGCACCTCGCGCATGCGACTTCGAAGTTCCGTTCGCGTCGACCGCTCCTAACACATCAACTCTTGCGAGGATTCTTCTTCGGCGAGCCCGTCGACGTTGGTGAGCCGGGCGCACGCTTGTTCTTCTTGCGTTCGCGAGGGTTCGGCTCTTCGCGTCGCGATTCACTTTTGTGTGGAGAGGCCCTGACCCGCGTGAGTTCGTCGCGCAGTTTTGCAGCCCGCTCGAATTCAAGGCGCTCTGCCGCTTCGAGCATCTCGACCTCGAGCTCTTCGATGAGCTCCTCGCGCGGCACGGCACGCACGTGTTTTCGACTCGAGTTGCTCGCTCGATCCGCTCCGACCTCATTCTCAAGCGCCCGTCGATTCTCTTTGATGATCGTCTGTGGAGTGATCCCATGCACCTCATTGTGCGCGAGTTGCAGTGCGCGGCGCCGGTCAACCTCATCGATGGCGCTGCGCATCTGTGGAGTGACCCGGTCGGCGTACAGGATGCAGACCGAGTCAGCGTTGCGCGCCGCGCGCCCCATGGTCTGAATCAAGCTCGACTCGCTTCGAAGAAAGCCCTGCTTGTCAGCATCCAAGATTGCCACGAGTGCGACCTCAGGAAGGTCGAGTCCCTCGCGCAAGAGGTTGACGCCGACGAGAACGTCGAACACTCCCTCTCGCAGGTCGCGCAGAATCTCGAGTCGCTCGAGCGTCTCGATGTCGCTGTGCAGATATCGCACGCGCACACCCGCTTCGTGCATGTAATTGGTGAGTTCTTCGCAGAGTCGCTTGGTCAACGCTGTGACGAGCGTTCGCTGATTGCGCGCGGTCACGGGTTTGATCGCCTCAAGCAAGTCGGGAATCTGTCCGCGAGCGGGTCGAACCTCAACAGGTGGATCGACAAGCCCCGTTGGTCGCAAGATCTGCTGCGCCACGATCCCCTGCGAGTGTTCGAGTTCATACGCGGCTGGAGTTGCGCTGACAAAGACACGCTGTGGAATCAAACTCTCCCACTCTTCGAAGGTCAACGGTCGATTATCGAGCGCGCTGGGAAGTCGAAAGCCATGTTCGATGAGCGTTTCCTTTCGACGCCGATCGCCGAAGTACATGCCGCGAATCTGTGGCACGCTTGCGTGACTCTCGTCAATGAAGAGCAGCCAATCGTCAACGCCGCCGCCGGGAACTTGCCGAAAATAGTCGAGCAAACACGAGCTGCGCGTGCCAGCGGCGCGCCCCTCCAACTGACGTGCGTAATTCTCGATGCCAGGGCAGACGCCAGTTTCAGCGAGCAGTTCGAGGTCGTAGCGGGTGCGTCCCAACAACCTCTGTGCTTCAAGCAATTTTCCAGCCGATTGCAGGATCGCCACCTGCTCTTTCATTTCGCCACGAATCGAATCGACCGCACGCGCCATCTGGTCGTGCGCCATCATGTAATGCACCGCTGGAAAGATGAAGATGCGTTGGTCGCTCCCCAAGACTTCGCCCGTGAGTGCGTCGATCCGTTCAATGCGATCGACGCTGTCGCCACAAAGTTCGATTCGAATCGCGTGCTGTTCTGAGGCTGGCCAGACTTCGATGCAATCCCCACGCACTCGGTAACAACCTCTCTCGGGCGCAACATCGTTGCGGCGGTATTGCATCGCATGCAGCGAGAGCAAGAGTCCGCGCCGATCGATTGTCTCGCCGCGCGTGACCATCGCCGTCTTGCGCGCATACTCCTGCGGCGATCCAAGACCGTAGATGCATGAGACGCTCGCGACGACGATCGTGTCTCGCCGATGCAGCAAATGGCTCGTCGCCGCGAGGCGCAGTCGATCGAGATCTGCGTTTCGCGAGGCATCTTTTTCAATGTAAATGTCGCGCTGCGGGATGTACGCCTCGGGTTGGTAGAAGTCGTAATAAGAGACGAAATACGCCACGGCGTTGAGCGGAAAGAGCGCCTTCATCTCCTCATAGAGTTGCGCCGCAAGCGTCTTGTTGTGCGTCATGATGAGCGTCGGCCGCTGCGCCTGCTCGATCACGTTCGCCATCGTGAATGTCTTGCCCGTGCCGGTCGCACCAAGCAGGGTCTGAGATCTCTTTCCATCGCGAAGTCCCTGACACAACTGCGCAATCGCTTGGGGCTGATCGCCCGCAGGAGCATAGGGAGCGTGCAGTTGAAATGGGATGTCCATTAGTTTCTCGCTGCAGTGAGCAGCGCGCGCGGCGACTGACGCGTTAAGCGTACGACCGTCGGCAGAGTCGCGACAAGCGCCGTTAAGCACACCGCACCGATCCCGGCAGCGATCACAAGCCACGGCACGTCGAGGGTGAGGATGAGCCCTACGAGATCTCGGTAGACATGTGTTCCCATCCACGCGAGGTGCACTCCAAAGAGAGAACCAACGATTCCCGCGGTCACTCCGATGATGATCGACTCGGCGATCACGAGCCTGCAGATCAAACCGCGACTCGCGCCGACCGCTTGAAGCACTCCAAACTCGTAGCCGCGTGTTGCGACGCCGGCGGCGATCACTCCACCTGCGGCGAATGACGCGAGCACGAGTGCCCCGATCGCGACAAGCGTCGACACCGTGAGCATGGTGCCCCCAATCTGCAAGATCTCGCTGCGAATTCCCCGTCCACTCGCGAAGATCGCCCCGAGTGCGAGGGTGTCCACCTGACGGGCGATCAACTCTTCGTCAGCGGGGGTTGCCTTCTCATCGAGAGCAAGTTGTATGAGGAACGCCTCGCGTGTTCCGAAGTGCCTCTCGACACTGTCAAAGTCCATAAAAACACATCCAGCGGCGTGCTCCATGTACATGCTGCGAATCCCGAAGAATTGCGTCGCCACGTCGAGTCCAGCTGCGCGCACGACTCCGACAACTTCGAAGGGATGGTTGTCGCGGTCGGTGCCGAGTTGAAGCCGTGAGCCGATGCCAATGCCGCGCGCGACGAGAAATTCCTCAGCGACGAGAATCGCATCGCCTTCGCGTAATCGTTTCGCGGCGTTCACGGGATCGCCTGCGATCCACTCGAGTCGGTTGAGTTCGAAGAAGGGGATCGAATCGAATCCGATGCAGACGATGTTTGGGGTGGACACCCCCTCGAGTCCGAAGGCCTGTTGTCCGATGACTTTCAGCGGCAGATAGCCCACCGCGGCCGCAGAGGTGACGCCCGTCATCGTTCGAAGGCGCGCCGTCTCTGCCGCGGTAAAGCCGCTCGACTTCATCACGAATGCGTCTCCGAATCGCACACGCTGCGAAATGTTCTCAAGGATCGCGCTGCCGTTGCTCCACGTGCTGACGAGAATGGCGACGCCAATCATGAGTGCGCCGGCGACGAGACCCATTCGCCACGAGTTCGCGGTGAGCGATCCACGTAGGATTCCTCGAGGAATTCGCAAGATTCGATCAAGCGGCGGCACCGCGGCGTGACCGATCAGTGCGAGCGCGGGCATCGCGACGATGAACCAGCCGATGTGCAAGAGTGGAAGTCCAGCAAAGGCATACCACCAGAATCGTGTTTGCGGATCTTCAAACGTCGTGAGTGCCAGTTGCGTACTGATGCAGAGTGCGCTGACGACCAGCGCGATCCACATTGCCGAGGTGCGTGGCGAGTTCGCTCGTGGAGCAAGCGCGCGCAAGACCGAGACGCGTGATGCAGTCCACGCTGGCCAGAGCGCACCCACAATTCCAGCACCCACTGATCCGATGAGAGCGAGTGCGATCCCAAACCATGAGATCGAGAGACCTGCTGGCAAGAGGTGCGAATAGAGCGAGACGATCACCGCAGAGAGTGCGATTCCCAGCGGAACTCCAGCGGCTCCTGCGACGAATCCGATCGAAGCGCCTGCGAGAAGTTGACCAGCAAAGAGCTGCCCAGAAGACGCGCCGATACAACGCGCCATCGCGAAGGCTCGCTGTTGTTCGTTGAGTGCCGTCGTCATCGCTGTTGCGATGATGAACGCACAACACAGAAACGAGAGAATGGTTCCAAGCGAGAGTGCGATGCGACCCTCCTTGGCGACGTTCGAGAGCCCGCTCGTCGCGAGATCCGCGCTCTCAAGTTTCAGCGGTGTCGCGATTCGTCCTTTGTGCTCACTGATCCACGCGTCGGTCGAGAGATTCTTCTCGAGCACAATGGACACCGAGAGAATCGTCGCAGGATGGTCCGTCGCGGTTGCGAGCACTCGCCGCGAGAGCACGCCCGTTGGGCGTTGCAGCGCGCCGAGCAGCGGGCGCTCATAGATTCCTGTGACGGTGAGTTCAATGGGATCGCCAAACTGCACGATGCGCACGCGGGTTCCTGGTTGCGCACCGAGCCGCTCTTGAGCAACTGGATCGAGGCCGATTTCATCTTCGGCTGACGGCGCACGACCCGTGCGATACTTTTTCTGCGAGAATGGAGCGTCCTGCGCGAGGTCGACTCCGCGGCAGCTCACGGTCGTACGCGAGGGTCGCTGCGCGGGCTCTGGCGATTGGTCCACCCGTTCGAGAGTGATCGTTCCGCTGAGCCTTCCTGCTGCGGCGACGACGCCACTCCATCCCTGAACTTCTTCGACCAGCGACTCGTCAAACTCGCTGCCGTGCTCGTGCACGACGACGGCGTCTGCCTCACCGACAAGCCCCTTCACGCGGGCAGTGACGTTGGTGAGGGCAGTCGATAGCAAACAACTCACGGTCACGACGAGGATCGATGCGAGGGCCACCGAGACACCGACGAGTACCGTGCGACTAGGTCGTCCGAGCGAGCTCAGACGAGCGATGTGCCAACTGGGTGGGATCGAGTCCATGGCTTTCAAAATCTCCCGCGACGCGTCCATCTTTCAGGACGAATGTTCGTCGACAATGTGCAGCAGCAACCGGTTCGTGCGTCACCATGAGCACGATGATTCCGCGCTGCGCCGCCGTTTCTTCGAGCAGTTGCCAGAGCACCTCACTGCTGTGCGAATCAAGACTGCCGGTCGGCTCATCTGCGAGCAGGAGCGTCGGAGAGAAGAGCAGCGCGCGTGCGATCGCGACCCGCTGTTGCTCGCCGCCAGAGAGCGCCTCTGGTCGGTGGTGCATGCGGTCGGCGAGACCGAGTTGTTCGAGAAGCTCTCGCCCGCGCTCGCGAAGTTGCGTGGTCGGACGACGATCGAGCAGACCAGGCAGAATCGTGTTGCCAAGCGCATCGAGCGTCGGCAAGAGATTGAACTGTTGAAAGATGATCCCAAGATCTCTGCGGCGATAGAGCACGAGCTCTGACTCGGTCATCGCGTGAACCCCTCGACCTGCAACCCAGATCTCGCCGCTGTCGGGACGATCGAGACCCGCCACAAGATGAAGCAGCGTGCTCTTTCCACTTCCGGATCGACCCATGACGGCGTAGAAGCCCGGCTCGTCGATCACGAGGTCGACGCCCGCGAGTGCCTCGACAGGTCGGGCCGACTTCTGCGAGGACGCGATTGGATAACTCTTGCGAATCCCCCGCACAGCGAGCCGTGGATCAGCCGACGGGGTGCTTGGCGTCATACGTGGGGGCGTCCATCAATGTACTGAGTCCCGCGGTATCAGTCGCCTTCAGTTTGACGAGCCAGCCCTTACCAAACGGGTCACTGTTCACGAGTGAGGGGTCTTTCGAAACGACATCGTTGACTTCGACGATCGAACCGGCGAGCACGCTGTAGACATCGCTTGTGGTCTTCACGCTTTCGACCTCGCCGATGCTCGAGCCGGTCGCAATCTCAGTGCCTTTGGGCTTGAGCCCGACATACGTCACGTCGGTCAATTCGTTCGCTGCATACTTGGTGATGCCGATGACAACGAGGTCTCCCTCGACGCGAAACCACTCGTGCGAGTCTGTGAATTTGCAATTGGGTGGGCTCATCATTGGGGTCGTCATCAGGTGTTCCTTTGGTGGGGGTGGAAGCATAGCCGCGTGATATCCTCCGTGGGTCACCGGTTCTGTCGCTGACGACTTCGATGAGCAATCAGATTCTCCTTTCTCTTTCAGGAGCGTGTTTGGGTCGACCCCTTCCGCGCAAGGGAACCACGCTCGCGCTTCTTGACATGCCGCCCTTCGTCGCAGAAGAGCTCGAACTGCGCGGGCTGAACCTTCCCGTTGAACTCGTTCGAGGTCAGCCTGCGGCAACTCTTGAGCGTCTGCGGCACATTGCAGATCGGGCACATTGCCCTTGTTTAGTTCTCTATCAGGACGATCCGATGGACTTCACAGTCGAGATCGAAGCCTCAATACAGAAACTGCGCGCTCTGGGTCGGGCCGCGAAACTGCTCGGATGCGGCGAGCTTGGCATCCGAATCGTCTGCCCACCAACGAATGTGCACACCGTCGCTGCAACCCTGAAGTCAGCGTTGCAGGTGCTGCAGCAATTCGACGTGAATCTGCTGATTCGACCCACGCTTGATCCGGTGGATGCTCCCGAGCATCTCATGGATCTGGTCAAGAGAATCGGCGGGTTTCACGTCGGTGCAATGCCGAGCTTCGCTTATGCACATGCGACCGGGGATGGCATCGGCGCACTTCGAAAGCTCGCTCCCTACTCGTCGGCGATCGAAGCGACTTCCTCAGGATTCAACAAGGCGGGCGACCACGCCGGTTGGGATCTCAACGCGTATGTCGAAGCGCTCTTGTCCTTCGGCTATCTGAACAAGATCTCCATCGACTGGACGGGCACCGCGAATTGGGTGGTGGGGGTTCAGAAAACGCGCGAGCGGCTCATGGAGTTGATGGGTCGAGGAGATCCCGTGGCATGAATCTGCCAATCATCGTGACGATTGATGGTCCCGCGGGCACTGGCAAGTCTTCAGCGGCCAGCGAACTTGCGATGCGCCTCGGCTTCGACATGCTCGACACAGGGGCGATGTACCGAGCCGTTGCATTGCTCTCGATCGAGTCGGCAATCGATCCTGCCGACGAAGCGGCGCTCGCGGTTGCGATGGATCGCTCGCAACTTTCGGTCGATTTTTCCTCTCGGCCACCGGCGATCCAACTCAACGGTCGGAATCTGCACGAGCGCATTCGCGATGCAGATGTGACCCAGATCGTCTCGTTGATTGCCTCGCATCACGAGGTGCGCGTCCGACTCGTGCAGGCGCAGCGCGAGGTTGCAGCTCAACACGAACGATTGGTGACCGAGGGTCGCGATCAGGGAAGTGTGGTTTTTCCAGATGCAACGGTGCGGATCTGGCTCGATGCTCGCGCTGAAGTGCGCGCCCATCGACGCAGCGAAGAGTTGCGATTGCGTGGAGAGCAGGTCGATGAAGCGCGCGTGCTTGCAGAGATCATCGCGCGAGATGCATCTGATCGCGGTCGAAGCGAAGGACCTCTGCGCAAGCCCGTCGGCGCCGACTCGATCGACACGAGCAACCTGTCGTTTGCGGCAGTTGTCGATGACCTGGAGCGCCTCGTTCGCCGTCGATTGCACGAAGCCAACGTCGGATGTGGGTGCGGGGGCGGTGCGTGAGAAACCCGCTGGCCCACCGGCGACGTGCGCCGGGTGCGGGCTTCTTGAAGACGGCATTCTGGGATGCAGGGTCGCTGCTCTGTCAAACACTCGTCTCGTGGCAGTATCACTTTCGAGTCGAAGGGCAGTCGCACATTCCCCCCACGGGACCCGCAATCTTCATCGCGAATCATCAGTCGCTTCTCGATCCAGTCATCCATGGACTCGCCGTCGGTGATCGCGCGCCGCGACCGATGGCCAAAGAAGAACTCTTTAAGAATCCACTCTTTGGCGCGGTCTTGCGTGGGTTGAATTGCATCTGCGTGCGTTCGGATGGCGGAAATCGTGAGGCAATTCGGGTCGCGCTCGACGAGCTCGCCGCGGGGCGAACAGTGATGCTCTACCCCGAAGGAACGCGATCGAGCGATGGCTCGGTCAAAGAGTTTCGCCGCGGCGTTGAATTGCTCGCGCGCAAGTCGCACGCGCCAATCGTGCCGATGGGCATTGATGGAGCGTTTGACATTTGGCCCGCGGGTCGATCACTACCTCGCTCGCATGGGCGCATCTGGGCTGCGATTGGCGCGCCAATCACTGCCGAGCAGCAGGTCGAGTTGTTCGCTGATTCAGCAGCTGGACTCACACACTTGCAGCGTCGGGTGACGGCCCTCATGCGCCATTGCCGGTGTCAGCTTCGCCGCGCGACTGGCGAGACATATCCAGCGGTTGGAGTCGCCGATGAGCAATTCTGAACGGCCCCGAGGCGATTCGAAGTCGCAGCGCCCACAATCGTCCGCGCGAGAAGCGGCAACAGATGTCGCGCGGCGACTCATCGCCGAGGGATTCACCGCGTACTTCGCTGGCGGGTGTGTGCGTGATGATCTCTTGGGTCTCGAACCAATCGACTTCGATCTCGCGACGGACGCTCACCCGCACGACATCGCACGAATCTTTCGCTCAGCGCGAAGCGTGGGGGAGTCGTTTGGAGTGATGCTCGTTCGTTCGCTCGGTCGCGCCACCGAGGTCGCGACGTTTCGAACGGATGGAAAGTATGAGGATGGCCGCCGTCCCAGCGAGGTGCGGTTTGCATCGGCCGCGGAAGATGCGGGACGGAGAGACTTTACAATCAACGGTCTTTTTCAACATCCGCTCACCAAAGAAGTCGTCGACTTTGTCCAGGGACAGAGCGATCTGAAGGCGGGGGTGCTTCGTGCCATTGGCGATCCCGGTGCGAGGTTGAACGAGGATCGTCTGCGCACACTTCGAGCGGCGCGGTTCGCTGCGAGGTTTTCGCTGCGTGTCGACCCGTCGACTGCCTCTGCTATCGCGAATGCAGCGTGCGATCTCACAGGTGTGAGTCGTGAACGCATTGGCGGCGAGTTGCGGCGAATGCTTTCGCACGAGACGCGCGCGCGGGCGATTGAGCTGATCGAAGAGTGGGGGCTGGATGCTCCGGCGCTTCGCGAGTCGAACTCAACGGGTCTGTTGACGAGGGTTGCGGCGCTTCCAAGTGATGCCTCGTTCGCAACGGCCCTCGCGGCGTGGCGATTCGATCGCGCTGCTCGACCAGGCGCGGGCGCGCCTTCGCAGTGGCGCGATCCCATCAATCTCTCGGCACGAGAGTCGAGTGACCTCGATGCCATTTGTGCGATCGTTGAGCGATTGCGCGGTGAGTGGTCGACCCTCTCCGTCGCTGCGCAGAAACGGCTCGCAGCGCGGGCGACCTTCGCGCCAGCGCTTGCCGTCGTTGGGGGAGAGAACCCCGCGCAGTGCAAGGTGGTCAGTGAGCGAGTCGCCGTTCTCGCGGCAGAACATGGCGGTCTCGAGCCGATCCCGCTGGTCACCGGTGGCGATCTGATCGCACTGGGCTGCACTCCAGGACCGCGATTCAAGGCGATTCTCGACGCGCTCTATGACAGGCAACTCGAGGGGGTGATTACTGAGCGCGAGCAGGCGCAGGGTGTTGCCCGTGCAGAGTGGTTTTCCTAGAAGGGCATCGAGCGCTTTTCGACCATCCCAAGCTATGCTTCTTCGACGATGAATCACTGCAAACTCTCGTGGTCACTTGCGCTTGCAACGGCCGTCGCGCTCACTGGAAACGCGCTGGGTCAATCGAAGTCGCCGCCCACGACGCCGCCAACGACGACGAAGCCTGCGACTGGGCAAAAGTCTCCAGCAACTGGCAAGGCGAGTGCGAAGCCAGCCGCAGCGGCGAAGACCACCGCACCAGCCGCTCCACCCCCAGCCGCTGTGTCCGCTGAACAAGTCAAGACGGTGTACGTCGTACCGATGGGATTTCGCGGCACTGGCCAGTTCGGACTCGACATCCATCCATCTGTGTATGAGAAAGTCGCCGCGGATGTCGCAGCGAAGAAACCCGATCTCGTCGTCTTCGTGCTGAACTCTGCCGATGTCGACACGGTTGCGTACATGGGTGATGATCCGCGCGAGCAAGGCGTCTTTGATGACGATTCGATTCGCAAGATGACCCGTGATCTCAAGGCTTCCATCAACGCCACCGGCGCAGAGCAGGTGATGGTTGTGCGCGATGCTGTGGGATACAGCGCGCTTCTGGGTCTTTCGTGGCCCGACATGTACATGACCGAGAACGCCCGACTCATGGGACTCAGCCGAATTCAAGAGCGCACGCAAGTTGAAGATCCAGAAGTCTTCGCGAAGTTTCGCGAAGCGTTCGTTGGAATCTGCAACGGCTTTCTCGTCTCAGGCGGCTACAACCCATCAATCGGCTTGGCGATGATGCGTCCAGAGAAGATGCTCAGCGCGAGTTTCAAGGGTCGTGAGATCACCTGGCGCGAGGATGACAAGGGCACCTGGATCGTCGACAACAGCGATAAAAAGTTTGCCGGATTTTCAGCGCAGTCGGCCGAAGAGTTGGGACTCTCCGACGGCACCGTCGCGGATGAACTTCCTGCGATGCTCGAAGACTTGATGTATCAGCGTGGATTCCGCGAGTTT
This sequence comes from Singulisphaera sp. GP187, assembly GCA_945869475.1. Taxonomy (GTDB): domain Bacteria; phylum Planctomycetota; class Phycisphaerae; order Phycisphaerales; family SM1A02; genus F1-60-MAGs104. The sequence goes on from CAMBOV010000001.1 coordinate 150,096, forward strand.
CAGCGGATGCCCGAGGATGGCGAACTGCTCGTTCAGGAATACGTCGATGGATGGCGCAAGGCCTATGAGTCGTGCAAGAAGTCATTCGAGACCTATCGAGAAGCGATCGGAAACGCATCTGGCAAGGACGAACTCAAGTACCTCAACCAGGCGAAGAGCACGATCGACAAGGTGCTGGCGCTCATGAAGAAGTACCCCGCGGTCGCGATTCGTTTGAACCGAGAGTTTGGTGCGTCACGCGTTCAACTCGAGACCGAAGCGTTGCAGATTCAGGAGCGCATCCGTGGGCTTCGCAAGGCTCCGCCGAGTGGTGGTTCAGGATCGAAGGGCTCGTCGCCGACTGGCCCCGGGCTCGGTTCGGGTGGATGATTGACACAACGACGACCATGAAACATATGACACGACGACCACTTTTCTATGCGACCCTTTTGCTTGCAGTTCTGAGCACGTCACCTGCACTGGCGCAGAAGGCTGCACCAGCAGCGAAGACTCCGCCGGCCAAGGCTCCCAGTGGCAAGGCAGGCGCAACGACCGCCTCGCAAGAGGGTGTGACCGCGCCGACCAAGAAGCAAGTCTTCATTCTTCCACTCGACGGCATGGTCGGCGTGGGATTGCGCCACGATGAAATGGAAGAGATGGAGAAGGTCGCCGACAAGTTCGGTCCCGGTCAGATCTTCATCATTCGCATCAATTCCAACGGTGGACTCGTCATCGAAGGTGACAAGATCGCCACGACACTCTCACGAATCAAGAACAAGCATCGTCTCGTCGCGTGGATCGAAAAGGCTATTTCGGGCGGCGCCTTCACCGCGCTCTATGCAGACGAGATCTACTTCATGCCAGAAGCGGCGCTCGGATCGATCACGATGTTGAGTGGTCGCACCGAAGTCACTGCCGTGCGTGAAGATTGGAAGAGTCGCGTCGCAGAAGCATGCGCCAGCGGCGGGCGCGATCCGCTCATCGGTCCAGCGATGGTGCACTCCGAAGTCGAACTCTCGTACGACAAAGATCCCAAGACTGGCAAGGTCACTTTTTATCCCGACGTCAAGCACGCGTTTGTGCTTTCGACGCGCACCGAAAACCTCGACTTTAGCGCGACCTCGGCCGAGCACTCTGGATTTTCTGAAGGCACTGCAGCGACCGAAGCAGATCTCTTTCGTGAACTCGGCGTCGACGACTCAAGTCGATTCGAGGTGAACGATGCAGGACGAAAGATCGCAACGAAGTGGCAGAAACTCATCAAGGGTGCGAACGAAGAGGTTCCGCTGTTGCTGCGCAAGCGCGACATCGAAGGATCGTCCGAAGGTGGCATCGCCTTCCTTCAGGCGCGCATTCGCAACACTCAGAAAATCGTCGACTGGTTCAAGAAGTGTCCGCCAGCGATGATGTACGAGCTGAACATTCCCGAGCGCGCCATCGATCAGATGGAGCAAGAGATCAAAGAGATGCGCAAGCAGATCAAAGAGATGCAGAGCGCCGGCAGCGCGCAGTAAAGAGGGCTTACCCCACTTCGCGTCGCTGAAAGAGTGCGATCGCGAGGGCAAGAGTGCCAGCGATCATGAGCGCGCCGTAGGGCACGACGTATCCGAGGTAGTCGAGGGGAATCATCTGATTCTGATTCACCGCATCAACCACCCAGAAGACCTGAAAGTTCGGGGTGATCGCGTAGGCGGCCTTGCATCCCCACAGCGCGAGCGTGTCTGCATTCAATGCGCTCTCATGCGCCGCGTCGCGCAGAGCGACAAGTTGCTCGAGCGTCGCGATGCGCCGTCCAAAGACCCAGTCCGAAAGGAGCCCGATGACGAGCACACCGAGCGTGACTCCGATCGTCAGCACTTGACCCAGCCGCGTACTCGCCGCGATCGCGATCGCTGAGAGCACGCAGAGCGCGAGAAACATCAATCCAAGTGATGTCACGAGCTCAAGCCGAAACTCGTCGCTCGCCGGAATCGACGTCCACGCATGGTCAAAGAACAGACTCAAGACATAGGCAACCAGCAGCAGTGGACCGCCCATCGAAATCACGACCGCCGCAAAGGACTTTCCATAAAAGAAGTTGCACCACGTCGCGGTGAAGAGCGTGATGAGGAGCGCACTCACGCCCAAGACGACAACTGGCCAACGCACTGGGGTCGCGACGGTCTGCATCACACCGTGCACTTCGATCAGCATGAATGCCATCGCCGGAACGGCAATCGACGCAAGCAGGGCGAGCGTCACGCCGAGGTACTTTCCGAGCACGAATGTGGCGCGTGCAACGGGCTTCGACACGACCATCAAGACAGTCTTGTTGGTGATCTCTTGGTCGACGACGCTCGTGGCAAGAAACGCCGCGAGCAGCGCTCCGCCCATGAAGACCGTCGAAAGCCCCAGATCGACGTACATCCGCTGGTCGTCGGTCATCGTGAAGGCTGAGAATTGGTTGCTCAGCACGACGAGCAGCAACGCGGCGAGCACAACCACGAGCGTCAGCGGTTGCCGAATGCACTCAAGAAATGTGTTGCGCGCGATCGCGAGGAGTTGTTCAAAGAATGCCATGCGGTGGGGCTCGAAGTCTCAAGCCACGAGGATAGGCGATCGCGTCGAGGCGGGGCGCACACTCTGGCGATTGAACCGAGTTCACCGCAACTGCGTACGATCAGCGATCCCAATCCAACGAGAATTTCGTAGGATTGTGACTCTGTGTTGGCTTCGTCGTTCGCGTGCGCTCCTCTTGTGATGCTCCATACATGATGCATGATCAATTTGTCTATCGGCAGGCGACGCGGGTCTCGGGAAGTGGACTTTTGCTCCAAGGTGCGCTCGCGCTGCTGCTGCTGATTTTCGGCAATATCGCAGGCGATTCTGCCCTTGTGCTCGCCGGGCTCTATGTCACGACCGGCATCGTGAGTTGGGCGACGCTGGCTGTGCTCTTTCATCAACACAAACTCGAACGGGTCGAGTCACTCGAAAATGAAGAGGTCGCCCTCGCGCGCGGCACCGGCAGCAGCGTCTTTGAGGGAGAACGGGTCGAAAATCAGGCGGCCGCCCGTCGACTGCGCCTCATGCATCAGTGGCTCGCGCCCATCGCGAGTCTTTGCGTCGCGACCCTGCTCGGCCTGCTCTGCTACTTCACCCTCACCTGGCTCGCGCGCCTCGACGACTCTGCAGGCAACGCGACGACTTTTCGAGTCGGTTCGCATCTTGGATGGCAACTCGCGATCTGTACCGCGCTGGCGCTGGTCACATTCATCTTCTCGCGTTTCGTCGCGGGGATGGCGAAGAAGTCGGCGTGGCAAAACTTGCGCGGCGGTGCAGGAGCGATGGTTGGGAACGCCTTGGTGCTTCTGGCCATCGCCGTTGGGATGGTCTTTCAAGTTTTCAAGAAGGGTGAGGTGCTCGAGGCAATCGCCTACGGCATCGCGATCTACACCGGAGTGATCGCCGCAGAGATTCTGCTCAACCTGATCCTGAATCTCTACCGACCACGCCGAGTGACCGAGACTCCGCGTCCGGCATTCGATTCGAAGTTGCTCGGACTCGCCGCCGCTCCAGATTCAATCGTGCGATCGATCAATGAAGCGGTGAACTATCAATTCGGCTTCGACATCACGAGCTCGTGGGGATACCAATTGCTCTTGCGCAGCGTGCTGCGACTCTGCACGCTTGGAGTCGTCGTGTTGCTCATCATGTCGATGATCGTCGTCGTGCAACCGAGCGAACAAGCCGTGCGCCTGCGCGGTGGACGAGTGATCGGCGAGGTTGCTCAAGGATCGCTGCTCTTGAAGTGGCCCTGGCCGTTCGAGTCGATCGAGCGCTATGACATCGGTCAGATTCGAACGCTTGTGCTCGGCGCGAAGTTGATGCCGACGTCGATGGTGAATCTCTGGCCGGTCGAAGGTGAGCCCGATCCAGATCGGTTGCCATTCATTGTCTTGGCGAGTTCGCTGCAAAGCGCAGCGATGACACCGAGCAACGATGGCGCAGCGACGCAACCGACGCAAGCAACCGCAATCTCAGGAGCCGATGCCGCGCGCGTCTCGAATCAGTTTGCTCTTATTGATGCGGACATCGTGCTCGAGTATCGCGTTCGCGCCGATGGTTTGCTCGACTACCTGCAATTCTGCGGCGATGCTCGTACGCGCGGCAGCGCACTCGACATGCGCGAACGAACGCTCAAGGCGATCGCTCTTCGTGAAGCGAGCCAGTTGTTTTCAACCCGCTCGATCGATCAAGTGCTCTCGCCCACAGGGGACTCGTTTGTGAGCCAATTGAAGCAGCGGGTGCAAGGTGCCTTCGACCGAAGCCGAAGCGGCGTCGAAGTTGTTGGAATTTTGCTCCCCGTCCTTCGCCCGCCAGCGGGTGAGGCGGCTGGGATGTTCGAAGAGCTCTCGATTGATGTGCAGAATGCACGCAAGATCGTTGATGAAGCAAATCGGATGCGCAACGTCACGCTCTCGACGCTCGTGGGCAGCCCCGACCGCGCGCGGACGATTGTCGCTGCGATTGAAGAACTTCAACGGACCGAGAAGACGGCTGGCTCGAGTTCGCCTCAAGCGCGTGAGCAGCGGGCGGCAGTCGAGCAGATGCTGCTCGATGCACGTGCGCAAGCTGCCAGTGTGATCAGCGCGGCACGTGCCCGTCGCTGGGACATCGTTATGCGCGCGCGGTCGACGGCGAGCGAAGTGCTCGGGCAGGCTGCGGCCTATCACACGGCTCCTGAGATCTATCGAGAGCGTGCGATCATGTCCGTGCTGACGCGGGCTCTCGCGGCTGTGCGAATCAAGTATGTCTTAGCGGTCGACCCTTCGCGGGTCGAGTTTGATGTCCAGATGGAACAACCCGAACCGGGGCTCAACCTCGCAGATTACATCGAGAAGAAATAGCAATGACACGAAAAATCCCCATCATCGTTGCGTGCATCATCGTTGCAGTCTTGGTGCTTTTTAATACCACCTACACCGTCAACTTTCATGAGGTCGCAGTGCTCACGCGATTTGGGAAGCCCGCTGGCGTGCAACGCGACGCGGGTCTTCACTTCAAGGCGCCACTCTTTATCGATCAGGTCTCACGGCTCGATACAAGACTGCAGTTGATCGAGAGTTCGCTCGAGACGGTCCTGACAAAGGATGGACAGCAAGTGCTCGTCAAGGCCTATCTCTTGTGGCGAGTCGATAGCGCGGGGGATGCACCTCTGCAATTCTTTATCTCCTACGGTTCGATCGAAGCCGCCGGCAAAGACCTCATGACCCAATTGCAAGGTGCAGTGCGCGCGGTCGGCGGTTACACATTCGCGCAACTCATCGGTCAAGAGAGCAAGATCGCTGAGGCTGAGAGTTCGATCTTGGCCGACCTTCGATCGACGAAGTTGGCTGGGGTTGACCCCGTCACAGTGGGCATCTCGCAAGTTGTCTTGCCGCCAAAGACCACGGTCGCGGTGCTGCGCCGAATGGCGGCTGTCCAAGAAACACTCGCAAACCTTGAGGAATCAAAGGGAAATTCAGAGGCCGAGGCGATCAAGAGCCAAGCGGCAAGCACGGGCGACACGATTCGTCGCTTCGCAGATAGTTGGGCGGCGGATATCGAGGCGCTTGGAAATGAAGAGGCGACCCGCTACTACGAACTCATGAAGGCTGAATCAGAGCTCGCGATTTTTCTCGCATGGCTCGACACGCTCAAGGGATCGCTCTCGGGCAGCACCACGTTCGTGACCGATCTCAACCGAGCTCCCTTCCATCTGCTCGATCTCTCGACGACGTCGGGTGCGAACAATATTCCCCAGCCAGTGAAGCCATACGGCATGGATGCCGCACCGACTGGAACTCCTTGAGATGAGCTCGGCGCACCCTTCACCCGACGATCCAGCCACGCCTGCGGCAGACAGCCACGCGGTTCGCGCTGGAAAGCGCGCTGAACTGAATGTCTCAGCGTCGGCCGTTGATCGCGCATCGATGCGCGAGGCGATGGACCCCGCCAACGAGTCTCTCGCCGAGGCGCTTCGCCTCTCGTATCGACTGCTTCAAGTTGCGATGTGCGGTCTCGTGATCACCTTTCTCTTCTCAGGATTCCAATCCGTTCCAGAAGGAGTGACCGGACTTCGAACGATCTTCGGGCGCGTTACAGGCGAAGCGGGTGACGAGTCGATCGTCCCAGGATTAAAGCCGTTTTGGCCCTATCCCGTTGGTGAAACGCTCACGATGCCACTGCGCCGCACCGTCGAAGTGCGCGATGCCTTCTGGCCAACACTTGGAGCCAAGGACGTGACGCTCGAGCAAGCGACAGATGCAGCGGATGCGAACAACCCGATCCGTCCAGGTCGCGATGGATCCGTCATCACCGCCGATGGTGATCTCGCACACCTTCAACTCGCAGTCGAATACTCGGTGCTCGATCCCGTTGCCGCGCTTGCGCAGATCAATCCTGAACAGGTCGATCGATTGATTGAAAAAGTTCTTGAGGGCGCGGTGGTGCAGGTCGCTTCGCAGTTCACACTCGCAGACCTTCTTGAACAACGCGACCTTCCGGGAGCGGAGATTCGCATGAAGATGCAGTCGAGGCTCGACGGATTGCGCAGTGGCATCCATGTCACTTCGGTCACGCTGACCGAGCGCTCGGCACCGCTGGCCGTTCGCAACGCACTTCGCCGAGTTCAAATCGCCCGCGAGGATATGAAGACAGCGCTCGAGCGGGCTCGACAGGATGCCAACTCAAAACTCGTCGGTGCCGCCGGTCCCAACTACGCAGAGGTGCTCGCACTCATTGCGACCTACGAGTCGCATCTCACCGCTGGACACCAATTGCAAGCCGATGAGACGTTGCATGCGATTGGTCTGCGTCTCGAACAGCCTGATATCGGCGGCGAAGCAGCGCGCATCATCTTGCGCGCGAAGGCGTCAGGATCGACGCTCGAAGCGACCCTCGCGACCGAGACGCGCCGACTCGCAGGGCTCACCCCCTCGTACCGCGAGAATCCAAGGCAACTCATTCAGCAACTCTGGCTTGAAGGGGTGCGCGAGGTGATGAGCAAGCAAGAGGTCGAGGTCTTTGCACTTCCGCCGGGCATCGGGCACTACGTCATCCATGTCAAGAGTTCCCCAGACGTCATGCAGACCCGTCGTGACGTTGAGCTTGCGCGCAAGAAGCAAGCTGCGGCCATGATGAACTTCGATATGCAATCTTTCCAACTCGGAAGCAAGCAAATCATGATCGACAAGCCAGGTCGCAGGCTCGATAAGAGTGGCGATAAGGGATTCGGCCAGTAGAGGAGTTCCAGCATGAGTCAGCAACCCATCGTCGAAGCGGCTGGTTTGTTCAAAGTGTTTGATGACTTTTGGATGCGTGCCACAGCTCGCGCGGTTGACGGCATTGACTTTGAGATTCGTCCAAACGAAATCTTTGGTCTGCTCGGTCCCAACGGTTCTGGAAAGAGCACGACCATCAAGATGATTCTTGGGCTGCTTCGAAAATCCAAGGGACGGCTCTCAGTCTTCGGTCGCGATCCAGGAGATGTCTCGGTCAAAGCGCGCATCGGCTACCTGCCCGAAGAGTCGTACATGTATCGCTTCTTGAATCCGATTGAGACGCTCGATTATTACGGCAAGCTCTTCGGCATCGGGCGCACGATCCGCCGTCGCCGCACGCTTGAACTGCTCGAAATGGTTGGACTCGAAGGCGCCTCGCACCGCGCGGTCGGCGAGTTTTCAAAGGGGATGAGCCGCCGACTTGGCATCGCGCAAGCACTGATCAACGATCCCGAGTTTCTCATCCTCGATGAGCCGACTTCTGGTCTCGACCCGATCGGAACGCGTCAAGTGAAAGATCTTCTGCTCGATCTCGGCCGGCGAGGCAAAACGATTCTGCTCTCGTCTCATTTGCTGGCAGATGTTGAAGATGTCTGTGACCGGATGGTCGTGCTCTACGGCGGAAAGATTCGAGCATCGGGAACGACCGACGAATTGCTCTGCGATACGAATCGCACGATGATCTGCTTGCCGCGACTGAAAGCCGAGACGATCAAGAAAATTGACGAACTGGTGCGACTTGAAGAGGGCACTGCGATCGAGCGTGTCGAAGCCCCTCGCCAACGACTCGAAGAACTCTTCGTGCAAATCGTCGAGCGCGCCCGCGTTGAACAGACCTCGACGAGCGGCGCGCTGCAGGGTGGCAAGACTGCAGCATTCTTGTTGGGTGAACAGGCGGTTGAAAAAGAATCGGCAGCAGGGGATCGCCTGATCACCGCGCTCGAGCAGCAACAACCTGCAAAGGCAGTCGTGGCTCAAGCGGCGCGCGAGCCGATCGCAGCCAAGCCAGCCAAAGATGCGGTGCTCGATGAACTGCTCTCGCCCAAGGCTGCGCCGACGCGAGCGGTTCTCACGCCGACCACTTCGACGCCAACGGGTTCACCGTCGGTCAAGGCAACCGTCGATCGCTCGGTGATCGACGACCTTCTCGAGAAACCTCCGGAGCCTCGCGAGTGATTTGGATTCGACGCGCGGCTGAGCGGCTTGATCGTTGGCAAGAGGCGACGCGATCGCGAATCGTCTTGACGGTCGCCATCCTTGTATTCGGAGCGCTGCTCTTCTCACCACTCATTTGGACTTCGTGGACCTTCGCGAGCACCGTCAACGACATCACACTGGTCTTGCGCGAAGCGAACGCAGTCGATCGCAATCCAATTGCGATCCAACTGCTCGAGCGCGGTAGCGTGACGATCGATGGTCGAGAGATCGGCTCGGTTCGAGTGCAGGCACTCGCGCCACAATTTTTCGATGAGCGGGGCGCAATTCCTGAGGTCGAGGCCGTCGCGTCACTCATCGCCTCGGTCATCGCTCCGCAGTGGGCGCCGCAGCGACTCATCGAGAGTCCCTGGCTCATCGTGTCGATCGCGTGCGCAGTGATCGGGCTTGCAGTCATCGCCGTCTGGGTCGGATTGGTGGTCCATCTCATAGGTCTGCTGCTCGTGGGAGGATGCTTCCTCGTTCCTCTGTGGATGTGGGGACAACTTGGACCGATGGTCGCCGTGGGGGGGATCATCTTTCTCTTCTTCGTTTTCTTCCTGCTCTGCCGACTTGCGCTCGCACTCTTGTCACGCGCATCACCGATCAACGGCGTCGCACACACGCTGCTGCTCGAAGCGGTTCGGCAGCGCATTTCACTGGGATTCATCGGCACATTGCTCGTCATCTTGCCGCTGATTCCACTCTGGATCGACGCACGTGAACCGCTGCGGTACCAAGTGCAGACGTTTCTCTCGCGCGGCACGAGCCTCGTCTTCATCTTCGCGGCAGCGTTGACGCTCTTTCTCTCGTGCGCAACGGTCGCCTTTGAGATTCGTGACCGGCAGATCTGGCACGTGCTCACTAAGCCAGTCTCGCGGCTGCAGTACCTCACGGGCAAACTGCTGGGGCTCTCGATTCTTAACGCGATTGTGCTCTTCGTTGGTGGAACGGCGGTCTTCGTGTACGTCGAATACCTCTCGACCCGTCAAGCCGCCGACATCGCCGACGCCGCGGCACTCCGCGACCAAGTGCTCGTTGCCCGCGAGGTCGCTTACCCGGTCTACGAGCAACTGCAACCCGACCAACTGCGCGGCATGATCGACCGAACGATCGAGCGCGACTCGGTGCTGCAGGGGGACATCGCCGATGGCCGCCGCGCCGAAAGTGAAGTGCGACGCGAACTTCAAGCAACGAAGAACCAAGAGTTCTTGATGCAGCAGCGCACGATCGAAGCTGGAAAGGCGCGCAAGTATGTCTTTTCTGGACTCCACGAAGCGGTGCGCACGGGCGCCGATCCGGTGTTGCGTTACAAGTTCCACATCGGTCGCGACGATTCGCATGAGACCTTTCCGGCGCTCTTCGTTTTCGGCGAGACTCCACCCGCGATGGTGAACTACGTTCCCGTTCAGCGCAACGTCTTCGCGATTCCAGTCGACGCCATCGGCAGTGACGGATCGTTGACGATCGAACTCGTCAACGGTGGGCTCACGCCCGATCGACAGTTTTATCCTGGCACCTGGTCGCTCAACTTTGACTACGACGGCTTTGAAGTGCTCCACCGCGTTGGCGGATTCGAAGCCAACTACATGCGCGCGCTTCTCATCGATTGGTCGAAGCTCATTTTTATTGCTGCGCTGGGCATCGCCGCGGGCAGTGTGCTTTCCTTTCCAGTGGCGGTCTTGCTCGCGTTCACGGTGTTCATCTCGTGCGCCCTTTCGTCGTATCTCGGCATCGCGCTCGAGAATTACTACGTCGACGAAAAGTCTGACATCGTGACGAAGATGTTTCAGTACACGATTCGCGGGATCGCTGGAACTGTGCGCGTGACCTTCGCACCCTTCGCGCACGCGGGCGGCACCGACGACCTCGTCAATGGTCAGATGATCACGTGGTTCAGCGTGTTCAAGACCTTTGGCTTAGTGGGAATGCTCTGGAGCATGATCGCTTTCGGATTCGGTTTCTTCACCTTTCGGCGAAAGGAGATTGCCGTGTACAGCGGAAACAACTGACCGTGCGCGATCGACTCATTCAACTTGCAGCAGTTCTCACGGCGATCATCGCCTTTATCTGTGCGGGCACCTTGCTGCCGGGAGTGCTGCGGATCAGCGACGAAAAGGGGCTTCGCTACACCGACGTCTCGCTCGAAGGCGCTCCGCCAATTGTTGCGCTCGGCACTGCAATCGGAGCGTTTCGCGGAATCATCGTCGACTATCTCTGGATCAAGGCAGGAATACAGAAGGAGAAGGGACTCTTCTACGAAGCGATGACCGATGCGCGGCTCATCACAAAGTTGCAGCCACGATTCGGTGAAGTGTGGAGTTTTCAAGGTCACAACATGGCCTACAACATCTCAGTTCTCACCGACACTCCGAGTGAACGATGGGAGTGGGTGCGAGCTGGCATCGATCTCGTGCGCGATGAGGGACTTCGCTACAACCCCAACGATCTCATCCTGCACAAAGAACTCGCTTTCTGGCTTTCGCACAAGATTGATGGCGTCGCGGACGACGCGCATCTCTACTACAAGCGTGAATTCGCACGCGAGTGGCAGTATCTGCTGGGAATTCCACCAGGATCCCATCAAGACCGAATCGCCTGGATCGAGAAAATCAAAAATGCGCCAGATTCGATCGAAGAACTTGAACTCAAGAACCCTGCGGTGCACGTGATGGTCGAGCAACTCAAGAGTGGACTCTCCGGCTTCGATCAGCGATTTCAGTTCCAGCTCGATGACAAGTTTCTCACCAACCTCGGGCGATGGAAGTCTGTGCAGACAAGTCGTTACGCGAAGTTACTGGGACTTGATGAATCCTTTCGCGCAAACGATCCGATCTATTCAACCTTCGACACGGTGCTGAAGACTCTTGCGAGCGAGGCAGCACTCGTTGACTTTCTGCCCTTCTTGCAGAAGAAGGTGCTGCTCGAGAGTTACAACATGGATCCCGCGCTCATGTGGGAGTACACGCGCGACTTCGGTCCATTCGATTGGCGCCATCCACAGTCGCACGCCTTTTACTGGGCACGCAAGGGAGCGACGACTGCCGCGAAACGCTCGTCGAACGTTGAAGAGATCTACAAGGTGCTCAACAACGATCGCATCAACATCCAGGCGATGCAGGCGCTTTCGCGCACGGGGATGATGCAGTACGACCCGTTCAGCAATGACAATCCAGGACGGCTCAACGACCCCCGATGGATCAAATCGATCGATCGCTACTTCGGCGAGCTCTACCGCAAGCACTTTGGCACGCGCGGCGGCGGCGGCGATTCGTTCTGCGACTTCTATCAAAACTTTATGTCGCAGGCCGTGCGCGAGCTCTACCGAATGGCAGACTATGAAGGGGCGCAGTCGATCCTGACGAAACTCGATTCACTCTTCGGTCGCGGCGGGCTCATTCCAAACAACAAGTATGAAGCGCCGCTCGCGACGTTCGTGCACAACGTGACCTTCGGCGAATACGAGGGTTCTCCTGACGTCGCGCGCAGCGATGTCTACGCGGCACTCGAGCGCGGATTTCGCGAAGGTCTGCTCTTCGATCGCCCACAAGTGCTTAAAGAGGCGCTCGAGTTTGCCAAGGGACTCACGACCTACTTCCAGGGAAATCAGTACATGGACTTCGTGAATAAGTTTGGCGAGCGACGGATGGCCGATCTCATCGGAAGTCTGCGCACGAGCGTGCAAGATGTCTTTGCGAGCGTGGTGATGGATCCCACTCAGCCATTGATGGATCGACTCACGATTTACAACCGCGCTGGAGAAGCAGAGCGCCGGATGATTTACGACCAGGTGAAGGGCGTGCTCGAGCAGGAGTACGGCGTCGACCCGCTTTCGAACGTCATCCCCTTTGCGCAACTCTTTCCAGAGCCTCCCGAGATGGATCCCTACCGTCAGGCGCAAGCTGCAGAGGCTGCTCGGCGAGGGGCTGAAGTTGAATCATCAAAGCGATCGATCGCGGAGACGAAGTAATGACGCGCGCCTATCCACCTGCAATCATCGGGATTGGCCGCAACTACGCAGACCACGCGAAAGAGATGGGTGGGGCAGTCCCAACGCGACCACTCGTCTTCATGAAGAACCCTGCGTGCATTATCGGTGATGGCGAAACAATCGTGATTCCACTCATCTGCACAGAAGGTGGACCGCAAGTCGACTTCGAGGGTGAACTGGCAGTCATTCTTGACCGCGATTGTCGCGATGTGGCCGAAGAGTGCGCGCTCGAGATGGTGCGTGGATACGCAGTCGCCAACGATGTCAGCGCTCGTTGGTGGCAAAACGAGGGAGCTGGAGGGCAATTTTCTCGCGGCAAGAGCTTCGACACCTTCTGCCCGATGAGCGCGCTCGTGCGAGCGAGCCAGGTCGCTGATCCTCAGAACCTGCGCATTCAGACGCGCGTCAGCGGAGAGTTGATGCAAGACGCATCGACGTCGCAGATGATTTTTCCGGTGCGGCGACTCATCAGCGATCTCTCGCGAGGCATGACTCTTCTTGCTGGAACGATCATCCTCACCGGGTCGCCCTCAGGAGTCGGACACGCACGAAAACCGCCTCGATATCTGCGTGGCGGTGACTGCGTCGAGATTTCGATCGAGGGTGTTGGATCGCTCACCAACCGGGTCATCGAAGCGAAGTGACCACGCGAGTGCCATCCGCTCCCGCACGACTCTGTATCGCAGTGATTCGCTGCTACCAACTTCTGCTCAGTAGATTCTTCGGAGGTCGATGTCGCTTTGAGCCATCTTGTTCGGTGTATGGCATTGAAGCATTCACTCGCCATGGCACCGCGCGGGGGTTTTTGCTGACCCTTCGTCGCATCGCGCGCTGCCACCCGTGGGGTGGATGCGGGCACGATCCCGTTCCAGACGCATGACCTCACCTCACGCGCGGCGAAGGTTCGTGTTGAGTTGCGTCGCGCACTCAACGAGCGCCGCCTGATAGTCCGCAAGTGGACGGTCATCGTGCGGTCGCGCCGAGACCACCAGATCGATGCCAACGGGCAGTTGCGGATAGCTCAGCCGAAATGCCTCGCGAACGAGGCGTTTCACGCGATTTCGCCGCACCGCATTTCCAACGCGACTTCCGATCGAGAGCCCAAGACGCGCGCGAGGCACATCGTTGAGCGCCGCATGAATCGTGATGAAGCCAAGGTCCGTTCGCATCCGCCTGGCAAAGATGCGTTCGTACTCTTTCGCACCCGAGAGTCGGCTCGCTCGGTCGGTACCAGAAGGGGGACGGCTCATGCATCCTCCGTCGCGCGGTTGTAGAGCGCCATGAGTTGGCTTCGGCTGATGAGTCCCACGGGCGCGCCACTGATTGGATCGACCACCGGAAGCACTTGTGTCTCATGTCGACCGAATCGATGAAGAGCCGTCTCAAGTGTGTCGTGCGGATCGAGCGGCAAGAAGTCTGTTCGCTCAAGTTCAGCAACAGAGAGCAGTCGAAGCGCATCGCGATAAATCAGTGCCGAGCGAAGATCGCTTCCACAGACGAGTCCGGTGTAGACGCCGTGAGCGTCGACTACAGGAAAATCGTGCACGCCGTGTGTCTCGCCCAGCGTGATGAGGCTCTCTGCCGAGTCGTTACGGCCGACAGCAATCGCGGGCAGAAGTGGGGTGTCACGTATGAACGTCCCTCGAAGTACCGACGCAGCAGAGACACTCGCGATGCGAATGTTGAATGCCGCGAGCTCTGCTGTGTAAATGCTCGGCGAGTACACGAAGCGTGCGGCAACGGTCGCGATCACCGCGGCAAGCAGGAGTGGAAGCAAGATCGCGTAGGAATGGCTCAATTCGTAGACAAGAAATGCTCCCGCAAGCGGAGCGTGCGAACTCGCCGCGACAAACGCTCCCATTCCAACGAGCACACCGTGAACGGGTTCGACATCGGGCAGCAGTGGGATCGCCTTCGTCAGTGCGCTGAACAGTGCGCCGAGCAGCGCACCAAGCACGAGCCCAGGTGCGAACAAGCCTCCAGCGCCGCCCGATCCGAGCGTGCATCCCGTCGCGAGAACTTTGAGAACGACGATCACTGCGAGTGATCCAAGCAGCAGAAACGCGCTCGATCCTGGAGCAACGGTGAGTTGCAGAAGTTCTCGCACGAGTGAGTAGCCCATTCCATAAAACGGAGGCAGTTCACGCTCTCCATCCCCCTCAAAGGTCACCCACACTGCGCCCAACACAACGAGCGCGGCCGCTCCAATGATCGGTCGAGTCATCACGCGAGCGGGCAATCGGTCGAAGAGTCGATGGGCACTCTTCATCCCGACCGAGAATCCAGCAGCAGCGAATCCAACGATGAGTCCCAGCAGTGCATACTGCGGTGTCTGCACAAGCGAGAGCGGCGATTGATCAAACGTCGCCGCTGAGATGCCAAAGATTGGCTCTGAGCTATGCAGAATCGTTTGGGCCGTTGCCGCGGCAGTGACCGACGCGATGACGATTGGTGTAAAAGTTCGCGGCGTGAAATCTCGCAGGATCACTTCGAGCACGAAGAAGACCCCCGCGATCGGCGCGTTGAAGACCGCTGCGAGCCCCGCGGCAGCACCGCATCCAAGCAGGGTCGTTCGTCGACTCGTGTCGAGTTCGAGCCACGACGAAAAGAAAGATCCGATCGCTGCGCCCACCGCGACGATCGGTCCTTCGGGTCCCGCCGAACCGCCTGAGGCGATCGTCGCCGTCGCACCGAGCAACTGTCGAGGGGCAAGTTGCAAGGGCAGAACCGATTTCTGCTTGGCCACGGCGAGGATCACCCGCGAGACTCCGTGCCCCTTGAAAGTACTTGGAAAGAGCCAAAACACGAACACAGTTACGAGAGCCCCAACCACCGGGAGCCCCACACCGATCCAGAGTTCAGCCGAACCGCGCCGCGCGAACTGTGCGATGTGGTGGTGCAACCAGTCGATCGATCCGATGAACGCGAGCGCGACGCCCGCCATGAACACCCCGCAGACTCCCGCGAGCAGCAACATATGCCAATCCTGGCTCAGGCTGAGCGAACTGCCGATGCGGCGAAAGAGGTTGCGGGTTGTTCGAACTGGCATCAGAGTGCTTGCCTGCGAGTGGGGGCTGTGCTATCCTAATTGGCTACCCAAGATTGGAGATACGCCATGAATGAAGCTCTCAAAAGTGATGACATCGTTGCGAAAGTTGGAGGACGGTTCAAACTGACCGCGCTGATTCAGCGGAGGATTTTTGAGCTGCTCAATGGCGCCCGCCCACTGGTCGAGCGCGATGGTCGCAGTGACTTCGAGGTTGTGATCGAAGAGATCGCGACCGACAAACTTACCATCGACTGGGAAAAATCGGGACTTACGAAGCCTTCGTAAGTTCGCGCAGACACACAATTGAGTCCCGTGGGGTCCATTTCGCCTCTGAAAAAAGTGGGTGATTTGCGATTTCATTTCGCTTCGCCCTGATCTGGTGGTACGTTCCTTACACCCAGAGTCGTCCCTTGGTATCGCCTCATCAACTCGGAGCTGCCAATTGAAGAAACAGAGCGCACAGCGAATCACAACTCGTCTGATGGTTGCCCTCGTCACGTTGGGAGTTTTGGGATCACTCGGCGCTGGCGCAGCCGCGGCCTCCACGACCGATCGCGACGGCGTGCTCGATGACCTTGCCGTTTCCGCTGGACGCCAATGGCCAATCTGGTCGGCATACCGCGACGTGCCAACGATGCGAGTTGTCGTTGGAGGAGCAGGGCAATCCGATGGCGGAATCGCCGGCACCTGCCCAACGCAAGTGGTCGCACACACCGATGCGAATTTTTCTGGTGGTTCGTTCATCGTGCAAGCTGGTTTCGCTGAACTCGAGTCGGCAGCCTGCTCGTATCTCTTGCCTGCGGCGGCATTCCCACTTCGCCTCGATCTCACCGAGATGATTTTCGCGACGAGCGCAGCGACCGTTCAAACTACGACGAAGTGGTCGATCATGGTGTGGGAGGGAACTCCCGCCACTGGAACGTTGAAATACACCTACTCGTCGGACGCAAAGATCATTCCGCACATCGTCTTGCCACCAGGCACCACGGGCGTGAACGTGCAATTCATGATCGATCCGAGCGATCCCGATCAGATGTACCTCAATGACAACGGAAGTCGCACGTTTTCGATCGGCTACCGAATCGACGATCACAACAATCAAACGTCCAATCCATGCTTCGTCGCTCCGCCGAGTTCGAGCAACGCATTTCCGACCACCGATGTGAGCGGACTCGCGCAGGGAACTCAGAACTGGATCAACGCCGTCAACTGCGGCGCGCTCGGTTGCCCAGCAGGTTGGAAAACATTCGCATCGTGGCCGACTGCCTGCCGTCCAACAGGTGACTGGGTCATGCGTGCGACCTACACCCCAATCAACTGCGCCGCACTGCAGGGTGCCTGCTGCATCGGAACAAACTGCGCAATTGCGACCCAATCGGACTGCGCCTCGGTCGGCGGTCTTTACCGCGGCGATGGAAGCGTCTGCAGTTCGTCGATCTGTCTGCCACAGGGCAACAACGCCTGCTGCTTCGTATCGACCGGCGGATGCGTCAACCTCTCGTATTCAGCGTGCCTCGGAGCGGGCGGAGCACCAGGTCCCGAGGGAAGCCAGTGCGCGACCTATCTCTGCTTTCCGCAAGGGGCGTGCTGCCTGCCAACAGGGGCGTGTGCTGGGCCAATCAGTCCAGCGGCGTGCGCTGCTCAGGGTGGCAACTACCAAGGCAACGGCACCTCATGTGCCGCGACGAACTGTCCGCTCCCTCAAGGTGCTTCATGTTTTCCAAATGGATTCTGCCTCGTGATGAGTCAAGCGGATGCGATTGCGTCCGGCGCCAGCTGGAAGGGCGCAGGAACGACCTGCGGTGACTCCAATGGCAACGGCACCGCCGACGCGTGCGAGAACCAGCACCCTGGAGACATCAATGGCGACGGTTCAGTGAACGGCCAAGACCTTGCGACACTTCTCGCGGCGTGGGGAGCGACATCGGGTCCTGCCGATATCAACAACGATGGGATCGTCAACGGAAGCGATCTTGCAACGGTGCTGAGCGACTGGACAGGTTGACGCCGCGCGGCGATACTTGAGTTCCCTGGAGAGGTGTCCGAGCGGTTGAAGGAGCCAGTCTCGAAAACTGGTGTGGGCCTCGTGCTCACCGTGAGTTCGAATCTCACCCTCTCCGTTTGTTCGCCTCAGCCGCCCGCCGGTTGTGGGCGTTGCTGCCCAGTGACGTGAGCGTCCGCACTGTTGATCCACGCAGACTCGCCATCGCGAAGTTCGATGCGATACCAACCCGGACGCGACTCCACAAGCCTGAACTCGACTCCCTGATCAAGTGGATCGGTAAACGCAGGTGCGAAACCATCGCCGTTTCCTTTTCGCGCGATCACGCCATCATGAAGGACCACGCCAAGCGGATCCATCTGCTCGCGCATGAGGTCGATAGAGACCGTTGCAGCGACGAGCAGACAGAGCGCACTCGTTGCGCCGATGGCTGCTCTCCAGGGCACGCGACGGTGCCAGCCAGTGGCGACTCCGGCAGCGATGACGAGCCAGAGTGCGCCCCAGAGCACGGCGGATGCCCACACGCGCGTGCTGAGCGAACTCCACTGCGAACCGCTCCACAGAGAGGCGACGCGATCGATCGGCGTGAGTGGGGCAGACAACAGCGCACTGGTTGAAATGAGTGAACGCGCGTGAGCGAGATTTGTCGTGACGCGCTGATCACCAGGAAGCAATCGCTGCGCATCGAGCAGGGCGCCGATCCCCGCGCCGCGCTCTCCCGATTGAATGCGCGCGCTGGCGAGATTGAAAAAGAGTTCGCCGTTGTGAATACCCATGTCAACGAGCCGTTGATACTCGCCCGCGGACTCGCGAAAAAATTGTTGCGCCTTCACAGGATCGCTCGAGAGCAGCGCCATCCCGTCGTCAAATTTTGCCTGGGCCTGCTGTGCGATCACGAGGCGCGCGTCGTCGTCTGGTGCGTCGACGCTCGCACTGGCGGTCTCACCCACGCCCGCACTCTGCGCGCGCGCGTGGTCGGCGGCACAAAGCAGCATGAGCAACCCGCAGAGCAGACCGAGCCGGCGCGTGCCGTCGCACGGTTTCACGTTCATGACGGCTCCTTGCGGGCGTTTCGCGCGGATCGCCACTCGAGTCGCTCGAGCGCTCGAATGCAATTGCGTGCCTCGTCGCGCTCGCTCGCGGTCGTCGCCTTCGCTGAGACCGTCGGACCGGCGGTGTCGAAACGGGCGCGCTCTGCCGCGACGAGCAGTGAGTCGATCTCCTCTCGAAGGTCGTCGCACGCCCCGGCCTGCTGCAGGGCAGTCGCTGCCTCACGTCGTGTCAGGCTCAGACCGGGCAATCGCATTCGATCGGCGATGTAGCCAGCGATCGCAAGCGCGCACTCGCCGCGCGCGAGGCGTTGCGAGGCGGTCGCGCTTGCCGCCGACTCTCTCGCCGCACCCGCGTCACCCGCAAAGCGCCTTGCGCGTCGTCGTGCGAGCAATACCCCGCCGCACAACAGTGGTGGAACGATGAGCGCGCCCGTCGCGACCGCCCATCCAAACGCGGATGATTGGCTTCGCACCATCGACAGGGATGGATTGACGTTGGCCAGGAAGCCCTCGGCAGTGGCAGTGCGTTTCTTTCGCGAAGAATCTGCGAGCGTGTCCACCCCGAGAATCGCGTCGGTCGAGATGTGATCCGATGCTGTGACGTCAATTGAAATTGGATCGGTCTGTGCCGTTCGGTAGGTGCCCGTGGTCGTGTCGAACCACGAGAACGGGATCGGTGGAATTGCGGTGATGCCAGGGCGCGTTGGCCGAAGTGTCTGTGTGAAGACCTTCTGATTGCCCGTGACCGTTCCTGCGAGCGGCGCAGAAGGCATTCGAAAATGTGCGAGAAGTTCAGGCGTCGTCAGGAGTGGTGGATGCAACTGCGCGAGACCCTCACCTTTGTTCGCATCGGTGCTCGCGTCAGTGATCGCGAGCGTGAGAGTGATCGGATCGCCCACCGCAACGCGCAGCGGCTTCGCGGTTGCGCTCAGCGTGAATGAGCCGACCGCTCCCTGAAAACTCGCGGGCTGTCCCTCGAGTGGCAGGGGAGTGACCGAAAACGTCACGGTGGGAGGCACAGCAGAGATCGGTTTCGTTGCCGAGACTGAGAGTCCATTGCCACCGAAGAGTCCGCGCGTTACGCTGAGTTGCGTCGGATAGTTCCATGCGATGCGCACATCGTCGAACGTTGGAACGCCGCTCTTCGCAGGCAGAATCGATCCACGAAGGTCGAAGGTGAAGTACGAGACGCCGTCCACAAGTTCTTCATGACCAAGCGGTCGCTGTCCGCGTTGCGCGAGTTCGCGAATTGCCGCGGTGAATGGACCAAAGTCGCATCGCTCTTGGTCGATGAACTGCCACATATCTGCCTCGCCGAGGGTGACTTTGTGTTCGGTGCTTCGAAAGGGCTTGACGAAGATCTTGAGCGTGATGCCCAGAGGTTGACCGATCCAGACCTCCGGCCGATCGCCGGTGACTTCAACGCGAAGCAAGTCACCGGTTGTTGAGAGTGCGGATGAAAGCGTGGTTGCCGCGCTCGAATAGGTCTGTCCATCGACGTCGATCGAAATTGGCGGCACGGTGAAGAGACCGGCGACCGATGGCGTGATCAGCACCGAAATCGTCGTCATGCTCTCGCGCGTGATCGTGCCGTTGACGATGTTCATCGAGTTCCTCGAACTTCGACCCGGCTGCACTTCGAAATCCAACCCCTGCACGCGCGGAAGTGTGGGTTGCGAAATCGTTGCACCGTCGCGCACAACGATGCGCATGACCGACGGACTACCGATCCAGGTCTCTCGGGGCGTGAGCGTGAATTGAACGTCGGTCGCCCATCCTGAGAGTGAGGCTACGAGTGCGAGCGCACTGCCGCAGAGGATGTGTGCGAGGCGTGGCGAGGTGTGTTTGATCATGCGCATGTCACTCTCATCGTTCTACCAGTCCCGAGCCGCGGGGACTTGCTTGGCCCGTTGCGCTTGTTGCTTTGACTCTCGACGCGTCTTCTCTCGATCGCGCACTGTTTGAAGGAGGCGCTCGGCCTGCTCCTTGGTGAGCGGTGAATCCTTCACGATTTCGCCTTGAGCTTGCTCGTGTGGTTGCCCTTGAGACTGCTCTTTGCTTGGATCTTCGCGTGGCTCTTTGCTTGGCTCCTCTGTCGGAGTGGGCGACTCTTTCGACTCGGGTTGAGACGCTGGTTCCTGCGATTTGTCACCCTCGCTGGGCTTCGTTTGTTTCTCTTGCTCGCCTTGCTCGCCTTTCTCGCCTTGCTCGCCTTGCTCGCCCTCTTGCTTCTGTTGCTCCTGTTTCTCGTCGTTCTTCTCTTCTTGCTCCTTCTTCTCTTGCTCCTTCTGCATCTCCTCGAGTTGCTTCAACAACCGCGCGGCGGTCTCAGCGTTCACACGAGCGTCACGATCATTCTTGTCAGCAGTCGCGGCATCTTTGAAATGTGTGAAGGCGCTGCGAGTCGCTTCGATCGCCTCTTTGATCGCGGGTGCTTGCGGGTTCGCAGCCTCACCGTTGCTCACTTCCTGCGAGTCGAGTCGAGCGAGTGCGTCGGCGTAGATCGCGTTGCCCTGGTTGAACATCGCTTGCGCGGCGAGAGCCGCATCTCCAACCTGCGAGGCGCCAGCAAAGGAATCCGCGGCAGCCTTCAGATGTCCACCTCGATACTGCGCAACTCCCTGATTGAAGAGTGCCGGAGCACTCGTCGGATCGGCAGCCACAGCTCGACCGTACGCCGCTTCGGCTGCCGCAAAGTCTTCGCGCGCCATCGCTGCACTGGCCTCAACGATCGCCGATCGAAATGCCTTCGAATCGATCGGCGCAGTCGCGTGGGGTGTCGCGTGGGGTGTCGCGTGGGGTGTAGCGTGGGGTTCAACGTGTGGCGAAACCTGTTGTGCATGCGTTCCAGCCACGCACAGGAGCACCAGAGCCACTCCAGCCAACCGGGCGAACGATTCGGCAACAGCATGCTTCATACGCGCACTCCTCGCACTGCCACGCCCTCGACGATCGGTGTGCGAACGACTGCGGCAGTTTTGCGGTCTTGGATGAGAGTCTCGATCACGAGCAGAAGCAGCGCAATCCCTGCAGGCCATTGAAATCGTGGGATCGTCTTCTGAATCGTTGAAGTCTCGAACTCGCCTCGCTGCAGATCAGCGAGCGACCTCTGAAGAATTTCGCCTAGGTCAACCTGCGCGGTGCCAGCTGGAACGAAGACTCCGCCGCCGCTCGCAGCGACATCGCGCAGCGTTGCGGCGTCCATCTTCGTCCACACCTCCTGACCATCATGCACAATCCACGTGCGATCACTGGTCGAGTCGGCCACTCCGCCGCCGCTGGGCCCCACCGGAATGCGTGCTCCGTCTGCGGAGTCTCCAAGCCCCACAGTGAAAATTCGAATGCCTTGCGAGTCGAAAATAGATTTGGCGATGGCGACCGGATCACTGCCCATGTCTTCCCCATCCGAGAGCACAACGATTGCGCGCCCGGCAATCGAATCGCTCGAGAAACTCTCCGACGCCTTCGTCAGAGCGTCCCCAAGCATCGAGCCACCGCGAAGCGACGATTTGGGTTGCAGTTCATCAATGGCGGTGAGTGCCGCTGCGTAGTTCAGCGTGAGCGGCGTCCGAAGTGCAGCGACGCCCGCAAAGTCAACGACTCCAACACGATCGCCTGCCATCTGAGAAACGGCATCCTCGACGAACGCTTTGGCACGGCTCAATCGATTTGGGGTCGCATCCTCAGCGAGCATCGAGCGACTCACATCGATGACGAACATCACGTCGGCACCGCGGCGCTTCACCTCTTCGCTCTGCACTCCCCACCGAGGATCCATGAGCGCGACGATCAACCAGACAATCGCACAGAGCACGAGGCACGACCGCACCGCGGGGCGCCAGAGTGACATCGTCGGCGCGATGCGTGCGACAAGCGGACCATCGAGAAACGCACGCAGGGCGCGCCCTCTCCAGAATGCCGTGTGAACCGCGAGCGCGGCGAGAATCGCCGCGAACCAGAGCCAGTGCAGTGCGGAGAAGTTGTTGAATTCGATCTGCATCTAGTTCACACTCCGAAGACGTGTGCAGACGAGCAACAGTTCGATGCCGAGCAGGACCACAACTCCAACAAGGAGTGGTGGCACCGAAACTCCTCGGACGCGAAAAGACGCAACCGCAAGATCGGTGAAGTGCAAGGATTGCCGCTGCTCCGTCGTGGTCTTCTCCATCTGATCAATCTGTTCATAGATCGACTGCAGACTCTCAGTATCCGTCGCACGAAAGTACGCGCCGCCTGTGCGCTTGGCCATGTCGGTGAGCAGTTCTTCGTCAATCGACACGGGCACATTTCGGATGATCTGCCGTCCAAATGGATCGACCCCCATCGGAAAGGGTGCCATCCCGCGCGTGCCGACACCGATCGCATAGATCTTGATGCCGAAAGACGCAGCGAGATCAGCGGCGACGCGCGGGTCGACATCCCCGGCGTTGTTCTCGCCATCGGTCATCAGAATGATCGCGGCACTGCGAATCGGTTGGCGACCATCGCCCGTCTTCGCATTGGACATCGCATCTTTGAGTCGATCGACGCCAAGTGCGACCCCGTCGCCGATCGCCGTCCCATCTTCTGTTTGATCGCTCGAAGGTGCAAGCTGATTGAGTGCATCCACCAAGTATCCATGGTCGAGAGTCAACGGCGAGAGGCTGTCAGCAAAGCGTGCGAAGACGACGAGCCCGATGAGGTCATCAGGTCGTCCGAGCAGTCCCTCGCCACCGCGAATGAACGCCCCACCCACACGCTTGATCGCCTCGATCCGATTCGATTTGGTTCCTGCGAATTCAAAGTCGAGTGCGCGCATCGACCCAGAACGATCGACAACGAATTGGATCGCCGCACCCTCGACGAAGACCTTCGTCTGCGAGTTCGCGATCACGGGTCTCGCGAGGCAGATCGCAAGAAGCGCGATCGCACAACAACGCAGAGCCGCGGGCAACCAGCGCACTCGCACGAAGATCGTCGTCCCTGCAGCTGCGGCGAGCGCCGTTGAAGAAAACCCGATGCGCACCCGGCGGCGAAGCGCGACGAATCGCCACGCGCCCAGCGGCGCAAGGATGACCAGTGGCAGCAACCACCATGCGAGCAGTTGAAAGCTCGTCACGGTGTCGCTCCCATCGGCGCTGTTTCGTCGCTCTGTGACGGAGTGGTCTCGCGCACGAAGGCGTGCGCAGAGGCAAGACCGGTGAGGCATTCATCCTGCCGAGGTTCGTGGGCCGCAAATTTCACACCGTCGGCGGCACGCAGAAACCGTTCGAGCATTTGGCGATGGGACGCATCGATGGCGTGATGCGCTGAAGCATGTGCCAGAAACTCGTTGGTGGTTTGGTCGGGCGCCGCAATCGAAAACTGTCGCTCCACATACTCACGAACTGTTCCCGAGAGGCGCACCCAGAACCGATGCACTTCACCCCGCTCGATGAGCCCATCACGCTCGAGAAGTTCGAGTTCTTGGTGGGCCCATGCAGCGGCACTCATCGGAATCGCCGCGGTTGCCTTGCGCCGTCGGTCGAGCGCAATGAGAAGTGCTGCGAGCACACACACCCCGACTCCTGCAAACACCCGCGTCATCCATCCGCCGTCGTCGATGTCGATGGCGCCTTTGATGTCTCGGTAGACACTCGGATCAAACTCGCCTCCAACGAGGCTGACGACCTCCAGAGGAATCGGACCAATCGAAAGCGTGTGCGCGTTGCCGTCACGACCCTTGAAGTCGACTTCGAGCGCAGGAAACTCGACCTGTCCCGCGGCATAGGTCGTCGCGACGAACTGCACTGTGAAGATGCGTGCTTCGCCGTCGCGCCGTGAGTCGCGCTCGACTTCGCGCACGTCGAAGGGTCCACGCGATGAGCCAAGATCCGGTTGTGAAATCGTCGTCGCCGCATCCGCAGTCAGCGTGAGCGTGAACGGAAGTTCGCTGCCAACTTCGATCACATCAGCTGGCGCGGTGAGCAGTGCGGTGAGCCCATCTCCTTCAGCACGAACGGCAATCGCGCTCGACGGGCGTGACGCAACGGTCGATGGGGGAGTGACCGCAGGAGTCGCGGGGGCACTCTGCGCGCTCGACGAAGAGGTGATCGCGACAGCGGCGAGAAGGGCACATACTCTCAGCGCGCGCGAGTTCATCGGCTTCTTCGCGCCTCCCGTTTTCGAAAGTAGGCGGTAATCGGTTCGACATAGTCGACGCCAGTCTCGAGCATCAGCGGTTCAATCTTCAGTCGGCGCACTGCCCCTTCGAACTGTGCAACGCGCTGCGTCGCGCGCGCAGCGAACGCGTCGCGCACTCGGCGACTCGAACTGTCGACCACGAGACGTGTGCCACTCTCTTCATCTTCGAGTTCGATCAATCCGACGCTCGGCAAGAGTCGCTCGCGTCGATCCGAAATCGAAACGGGAATCACGTCGTGACGCCGCCGTGCGATCGCCATCGGTCGTTCCCATCCCTGATCGAGAAAGTCGCTGATCACGAAGACCACCGCGCGTCGCCGCTGGATGCGATTCAATTCATCGAGCGCGGATGCAAGGTCGGTCCCCGCGCCAGTGGGCGTGTGCGCGAGAAGATCGCGCACGATGCGCAGCACATGGCGGCGCCCCTTGCGTGGTGGCACGTAGCGCTCGATCTGGTCGGTGAAGAGCAGCAATCCAACCTTGTCGTTGTTGCGCGTCGCGCTGAATGCAAGTGTCGCAGCAACTTCGGCAACAAGTTCTCGTTTCAATTGCCCCTGCGATCCGAAGCGAAGTGATCCCGAGAGATCAATCGCAAGCATCACCGTCAGTTCGCGCTCTTCGCGAAAGAGCTTGATGTGTGGAGAGCCTGCGCGCGCCGAGACATTCCAATCGATCGCGCGCACATCGTCGCCGATCTCATAGGGGCGAACCTCTTCGAATTCCATTCCTCGCCCCTTGAACGCAGAGAGATACCGCCCGGCAACGGCTTCCTGAACAACGCGCGAGGTTCGAATCTCAATGCGACGGATTTTGCGGATGGTCTCGGCGGTGAGCATGGTGCACCCTTCCATTCATTCGAGCTGAATTGCAGCGCGCTCAAGGAACCGGAACATGATCGAGCAACGCGCGCACGATGTCATCGGCGCTTTTCTCCTCGGCTTCGGCCTCGTACGAGAGACCCAGCCGGTGGCGCAAGACGTTCGGTGCGATGTCCTTGACGTCTTGGGGAACGACATAGCCGCGACCATCGAGAAATGCCTTCGACTTCGCGGCAAGCGTCAGTGCGATCGTTGCGCGGGGCGAACATCCATACTGCACGAGACCTTCGATTGGGACGTTGTGCGTCTTTGGATTGCGCGTTGAAACCACCAAGTCGACGATGTAATCCTTCATTCGATCGTCCATGAAAATCTGATCGACCAAGAGTCGCGCGGCCGCAATGTCGCTTGGGTTGAGCACCGGGTCGATGATGATCTTGCTCTGAGTCGTTGCCATTCGATCGAGAATGAGCCGTTCTTCTTTCGGTGTCGGATAGGTCACGACGAGTTTCATCGCGAATCGATCCACCTGTGCTTCTGGAAGGGGATAGGTGCCTTCTTGCTCGATTGGATTCTGAGTCGCAAGCACCAGAAACGGATCTGGAAGTGGATACGTCGTATCGCCGATGGTGACCTGACGCTCCTGCATCGCTTCGAGCAGTGCCGACTGCACCTTCGCCGGCGCACGATTGATTTCATCGGCGAGCACGATGTTCGAGAAGATCGGTCCTTGCTTGACCGTGAATTCGCCCGTGTTGGGTCGATAGATCAGCGTGCCAATGAGATCGGCGGGCAAGAGATCAGGCGTGAATTGAATGCGGCGAAACCCCGTGTTGATTCCCTTCGCGAGGCAACTCACAGCGGTTGTCTTGGCGAGACCGGGAACACCCTCGATCAGCACATGACCATTCATCAAGAGACTGCAGAGCAAACCCTCGAGCAACGAATCTTGTCCGACGATGACCCGTTGAATCTGATCAACGAGGTGTCGAAAAGGCTTGCTCGCTGCGTCAACCTGCCGTTCGAGGTTCGCGATGTCTCGCTGGGGAGTCGTCATAATTGGATGCATCCCGTTCGTACGTTTTCCAAATCAAGAGGTTCGGTCATCCACTTGAGGATAATTCAATCGTATTCTCGCGTCGATGCAGACCCCTCAGCGCATTGGATGGATCGGAACTGGAGTCATGGGTCTCCCGATGGCGGGCCACCTCATGGACGCTGGACATCAGCTGACCGTGCACTCACGGACGCGTACTCGCGCACAGCCACTCCTTGATCGGGGGGCGGCGTGGGGGGAGAGTCCAGCCGAGACCGCCCACGCGAAGGACGTCGTCTTTTCGATGGTCAGCATGCCAGCGGATGTTGAAGAGGTCCACCTCGGCAAGCGCGGAACCTTGAGCGCGACGACGCCTCCGTCGTTGTTGATTGACATGACGAGTAGCCGTCCATTGCTTGCCCGAACAATCAGTGAGGTTGCGCACGACCGTGGAGTCGCTGCCCTCGATGCACCGGTCACCGGAGGCGATGTCGGCGCTCGCAATGCGACGCTCTCGATTCTGGTGGGTGGGTCGGTCGAGGCGTTCGAGCGAGCACTCCCGCTCTTGCAGTTGCTTGGAAAGACGATTGTCCGCCAAGGTGGTGCCGGCTGCGGTCAGCAAGCGAAAGTTGCAAATCAGATCCTGATCGCATCGACGATGATCGGCGTCTGCGAGGCCCTCCAATTCGCCAAAGCGGCCGGACTCGACGAAACGACGCTGCTCGAATCTGTCTCGGCCGGCGCCGCTGGAAGTTGGTCACTCGCGAATCTTGCACCGCGAATCGTTCGCGGCGAGTTTGGTCCAGGATTCTTTGTTGATCACTTCGTCAAAGATCTTGCGATCGCCCTTGAAGAGTGTCGCGCGAGCGGTTTGCAACTTCCAGGGCTCGCGCTTGCCGAAAAACTCTATCGAATGGCTCAGGATGGCGGTCTGGGCGATCGAGGGACGCACGGCTTGTATCTGCTCTATGAGCGAGGTTGCGTCTGACGGTGGTTCTGTGTACTCTTCGCCCTCTCTTTTGGAGCCCAACATGACCGCATTGATCGCTGGAACAACCGTAACGATTTCTGTAAAAAAAGTGCCGCTCGAACCTCGTCATCGCAAGACGATTGAGCGACTGATGCGCCTCCAGCCAGCCATCCAGCGCACCCTCACGCGCGTTGCCCGTCGTCGCGGTCGAGCCAATCCAGTGAATCAGCGTGGTGGTCGAATGTGGATCTCTCGCATTCCAGCAACGCGTTGCGTTGGTGCTGAACTTGGTGCGAAGTTCACACTGCGCGTGACCCCAAAGATCATCCCTGACGTCCTGGCAGTTGAGCGCTTTCTCGACATCGCCTAAGACGCTTAGCTTGAAGCGTGGTTTGAAGCGTGGTTTGAAGCCTGGTCCGCGATCCACTGCGCGACTGATTCCCATTCACTGAAGTCTTTCACCAGAAGGTCGGGCGCGTGCGCTTGCAGTTCATCCACACCATGAGCCCCAGTCGCCACAGCGATGGCTTTGCATCCGTTGAAGTGAGCGCAATCAATGTCGAGCGGGGTATCGCCGATGATCACGGTGTTCGCCGCACTCATGGAGCGCTCCGTCGCTGCGCAATAACGCGCCAGAGCGATCGGCGGGAGATCGCGGCGGTGCCATCCATCATCGGCCCACGCATTGAACTGAAATGGTTCGAGTGAAAATCCAGCATTCGCAACTTTCATCCGCCCAGT
The DNA here is from genome assembly GCA_945869475.1 of Singulisphaera sp. GP187. Lineage (GTDB taxonomy): Bacteria > Planctomycetota > Phycisphaerae > Phycisphaerales > SM1A02 > F1-60-MAGs104. The sequence goes on from CAMBOV010000001.1 coordinate 178,391, forward strand.
GTGTTCGTAGTTTCCAGTGAGCAATCCCACGCCGCTGTGAGAACGTTGATGCAACGCATCGACAAGCGCGCGCGCACCGTCGAGTGGGATCGCTTGTGCGCCTGAGCGAAAAGCCTCTGCAAGGTGGTGACCATACCGAGCGCGAAAGGTCTCGTGGTGATCGCCGCCAGTCTCGACCCGCGCGTTCGCCATCAAATCGCGCCAGATCAATCGATCGAGTCGACCCGAGATTGCCACGTTGTCGAATGAAAAGGAGTGTGCTGGAAAGAGCTCGCGCGCCGTGGCGAGCATCGCGTTCATGCCTGCCCCAGCCGTGCGCAGAAGCGTTCCGTCGATGTCGAACAGCACGAGCATCGTGACTCACACAGCGACGGCCACGGCCGCGACAATCTTGGATGCCGCGTCCGTGAGATCGGTCGCCGTTTGCATCGTCGGGATCTCTTCTCGAGCTGCTTCGAGGATGGCTCGCGCCTGCGCAACGTTCGTTCCTTCAAGTCGAACGACGAGCGGCACCTGAAAGCCGATGGTCTTCGCTGCGCCGACGATCGCACGCGCAATTCGGTCGCACTGCATGATGCCGCCGAAGATGTTGACGAGCACGCCCTGCACACGATCGTCGCTCAAGATGATGCGAAACGCTTCGGTGACCGCCTCTTCGGTCGCACTGCCGCCGACATCGAGAAAATTCGCTGGCTCGCCGCCGTGCAACTTGATGATGTCCATCGTGCTCATCGCGAGACCAGCGCCGTTCACGAGGCATCCGATGTTGCCGTCGAGTGCCACGTAGGAGAGCCCGAACGATTCGGCTCGAAGCTCCGCAGGATTCTCTTCCGTCGGATCCTTCATCGCACGAATCAATGGATGGCGAAAGAGTGCGTTGTCATCGAAATCGAACTTCGCATCGATGGCGAGAACCTGTCCATCGGGATGGGCTGCAGTCGCAGGCGTCAACACGAGCGGATTGACCTCGACCAAGGACGCATCGGTTGACCGCTGCAGTGCGCAGAGTTTCGTGAAGACGTGAACCGCCTGGCCGATCGCCTTGCCTTTGAATCCCAACGCCAGCGCAACTGAACGTGCTTGAAAAGGCTGCAATCCCACGAGTGGGTCAAGCGCGAGCTTGATGAGCGCGTCAGGACGCTCGTGTGCAACCTTCTCGATGTCAACGCCGCCCTCAGCGCATGCGATCAGCGTGTTGGTACGCCGTGCTCGGTCGACGAGCACCGCAACGTAATACTCATGCGCAATCTCGACCGCATCGGCGACAAGCAAGCGACTGACTTCGAGTCCCTCGGGTGGAGTCTGAGCGCTGATCATTCGGTTGCCGAGCATAAACTCAGCGGCGACGCGCGCCTCGCTTGCACTCTTCACGAGCCGAACAAATCCAGCCTTCCCTCGTCCTCCCGCGTGCACCTGGGCCTTGACGACAACCATCTTCGAACCGCTGTCGCAGAGCGCACGCGCCGCCGCCTCTGCCGCGTCGGCGGACTGCACCATCGTGCTCTTTGGAACAGGAATGCCAGCAGTGTCGAGCAGTTCGCGCGCTTGAAATTCGTGGATTTTCATGGGTTTCGAATGCTACCGCGCAGGGTCTGTCGCCGAATGCGCCACCACTCAATGGCGATGGGAAGCACCGAGATCACGACCACCGCAATCACGACGACCTCGAAGTTGCGCTTCACGATGGGAATCTCGCCGAGCAGGAAACCTGCACCGACGAGCAGCACGACCCACAGCACTGCTCCACCGAGGCAGTAGGCAAGAAAGGTGCGAAATCGCATTGCGCCAACCCCCGCAAAAAATGGCGCAAAGGTTCGAACGATCGGAACAAATCGAGCGAGCACAATGGCCTTAGGTCCATGCTTCTCAAAAAATGTTCGCGTTCGCTCGAGATGTGCCACGCGCAGCAGAGGGATTTTTCCAGAGAAGGCGCGCGGGCCAATCCACTTCCCGATGTGGTAGTTCACGATGTCTCCACAGATGGCCGCGACGACGATGACCGCGCCGCAGAGCCACGGGTCAAGCCCCATATCTCTCGCGCAGACAGCACCGATGGCGAAGAGCAGACTGTCACCAGGCAGAAAGGGTGTGACGACGAGACCAGTCTCACAGAAGATGATCAAGAAGAGGATCGCATACGTCCATCCCCCGGACGCGCGCACTAGATCTCCCAAGAAACCATCGAGTTCAGTGAAGAGCCGAGGAATCTGTTCGATCAAACCATCCATGGAATCGACTCTTGCGCGCGCAAACAAAGCAACGGACAGGGCGGGATTCGAACCCACGGTAGGGGTATAAGCCCCTACATCGGTTTAGCAAACCGACGCCTTCAACCGCTCGGCCACCTGTCCAGTGGATCCCGAGTGTAGCAATCGTCGCGCGGTCGACTCGTCCAACGAGCGTAGAAAATCACTCGCCGAGCGAGATGCCCGCGCGCATGCGGTTCGTGTTCGCAGGTTCGCGGCGGTGACTTGCAAATCGCTCATCAGTGATCGAGCAGGGTGGATCGATGTCGACCGACGTCGATGCGATTCCTTCGCGCTCAAGCAGGATTCGCACTGCCAGCGGACAATCGGCCAGAGCCTTCCCGGGCGTGGACGTCGGGCGCAGGGCGCTCGAGAGACCGAGCGCTGTCCATGTGCGGATGACGTCTTCTGCGACCTCGTACGCGCTCCTCCCAGCGCATGGCCCCATCGCCGCACTCATCGACGCGGGCTCTGCGCCGAACTTCTCGCGCATCATCTCGATCGTCGCCCGCACGATGTCAGAGCCAATCCCGCGCCAGCCAGCGTGGATTGCAGCGCAGGTGCGTGAAGCTTTGCAGATGACGAGAAGTGGAACGCAATCGGCAGTCAAGATCACCGGTACAAGCATGGGATCAGCGCAGACGATCGCATCTGCATCGATCACTGCTCCATCGACGCATTCGCGGGCAACCACGCATCGACCACCATGCACTTGTCGCGTCTGCGCCGGTCGGGCTGCGTCACCAGCGAGATGCTGGGCGATCCACAGAGCCGTCGGGGCCTCGCGTGATGAAAACCAGTGTGAGACTCGCCGCTCCCGAAAGAGCGGGGAGACCCATCCAGGTGCAACCATCAGCGACTCAGGGTTGTGGTGCGTCCCATCCAAGCGAGTCAAGCACCTTGAGTTCGGTCGGGGAGAAGAAATCCGGATACGCAGTGAAACCCGAGGGGATTGCTCTGCCGCCCATCACGAAGGGAATCGTCGCTGGGAAAACAGGCGATGGATTCAACAGAAATCCAGACTCAGCGTTGGTGTCGTCCATGAGCGAAACTTCGAGGTCGACGCCGGTGGCAGAGTCATCCGTCGTCGATCCATTCAGCCCCGTGACATAATTGAGAATCGTCTCTCCGTCTGGGAGGTTGAGTCCTCGTGCAGCCATACGACCGTAGTAGCCAGGGAACGTCGAGTTGTAGTCGATGAGAAAGCAGAAGCCATCCGCGGTGACATACTCGGGCATGTTGCAATCGATGTACCGGGTGCGCTGCGGGAACGACGGAGGTGGAACCAATTGCGCATCATCGATGATGCCGCTTCCACCGAATTGGTTTCGGATGGCGGTGCCGTAGGCAGAAAACCCGGCGAGTGGCGGGCCGAAAAATGTTGAAACAAACGTTGCCTGCTCGTCAATGGTCACGAAGGGGCTGTTCAGCGCGCGATCGGTCCGAAACTTTCGATATCCACCCGGGTTGTAATCCGGGGCGAACAATCCAATATTGGGATCGGTGAACGTCGCGGCGTTGGCAATGGTGAGTTCAAGCGCGAGCGTGACATCGCCGCAATTGATGTGAAAGATCGAATTGAATGCGACAGGCTGCTGTGTGAGATATCCAAAGTCTGTTGGAATCGAGGAACCTGGCTGCAGCCCGTTGGTGTTCTCTGCAAGGATGTCATTTCGGAATCGGTAGAGATCGAACACAGCAATATCGCCGACGAGGCTGGTCTGAATCGTTGAAATCCAACCCATCGTGATCGCTGTTGAGCGGATGAGCCAGTCTTGATACGAGATTCCGGCGGGTGGAAAGGGCACAACCGACGGTTCGAAGATGTAGTTTTCGAAGATCCCAGCACCCGTCGCGAACGTGATGGTTCCATCGAACGCTGAAAGGGCTGGCAGCGAGTAGATCCACGCGGCTCTCAAGTTCGCGGCCGTCCAGTAGACGCGATCCTCAGATGTGTAGCGATTGTTTCCGTTGGTCTGAAGCGCCGAATAAAAGATTCGAAGTCGAGAATTCGCTGCTGGACCACTCCCGTAGGGGGCGGGCGGGTTTGGAAGGAAGCGCGCGTCATCGAGACTCGTCCCCGACAATCCTGAGTCGATCAGACTTGCGAGCGTTGGAGCGACGGATTGGCTTGCGATGCGTGTTGTCGCAACCGCGATCGTCCCCGGGACGAGCGGTTGAAATTGCAACTTGATGTTGATTGTCGTTGTTGTCTGAATGACCCTGCTGAGATAGTTCGCAACTTGCTGCGTTGCGGCAATCACGGGCATCACGACGTTTGAAGGGACCGACCCGATCGTGAAGATGACTTGCGATCCACCCGCGAGTCCGCCATCTCCGCCACTCCTGACGACGATCTCCTTTGCTTCAAGTTCATCGCGATCCTGCGTGCGCGCAATCTGTGCGACGCACTCCTCGAACTGCGCTTGGCTGAGTTGTGGAGCACCCGGTGCCATCAGCGGAATCGACACTGAGCCCGCCTCTCCAAAGCGCTCGCCGCGTGCTGGAACATCCCACTCATGCACAGCGGGCGCAGGGGGCGCGCTCGCACCCGCGACCCAAGCGGTCGGCGGGGCAGAGGTCGGCGGGGCAGCGGTCGCCGCGACACAGAGAGTTCCAATCGTTGGGAGAAACGTCGCGAAAGAAATCAGCATCACGGCAGGCTAACAAAAAACGATTGCGTCCGAACTGGTCACCGCAAAAACACCGAAGCCGCAAGCGATGAAGTCGGCTGCGGCTTTGGCGAGAGGCAAGAAGCGCCTCTGCGGGTACCTCATTTCAGGAGTGACTCACGGGCTCGTGTCGCCCTCGTCGGTCACGTCAAGCACATCGGACGTCATCTTCCACCCTAACGTGTCAAGCAACAGAAATTCGCGCGCCGTTACGAAATCGGGTTGCAATCCAAGGGGAGCGGCATAGAAGCCAAGGATGTCTCGGCTGTAATAGGTGACGCCCTTACCGATCGACTTCCCCATGATGCAACGGGTGCCCAGAGCGGCGAGTTCGTTCTGCAACACGAAGCAACCACGAACGGGTGAGCCGTCATACATCTCCATCTCGAAGTCAGCAGGCAACCGTGCGGTGTCCTGCAGAAAGTTCATGATCGATGCATCCGACTGTGTGTTGCGCGCGACCGTTCGCGGCATTGCGCCTCGAAACTCGACCGTGGCAACTCCTGTTGTGAGTGTGTAAGACTTTTCGCGGTAATCGACCGCGACGCAACGGGTCGTTGCGGCCACGGCACCGATGGTCACGGTCGTGAGTGACTGGGTCGCGCCATCTGGGTACACAGTCTTCTGATTTGCTGGAGCTGCCGCAACAGGGAGTCTTGAATCGTCGAAGACGTTGCCGTTCGTTTCGCTCTCTGGGATCCCCGTGAACAGATTGAGCTTTCCACGCATCTGGTCGGTGATGTAGCGAACTGGAAGCGGTCCGCCTGCATCTGCGAGCATTTCGGCGCTCGCGAGCAAACGCGCGGCATCCATGGTGGCTCCCTGACCTGCAGCGAAAATGACGCTCGCATACTCGTCAATCGTCGCGCGGTTGAGACCTGGGTTGTAATCGAGCGCCCATCCGGGGAACTGTTGTCCACTTTCGATGAAGCCGAGCACAATCGTCGAGAAACCTGCGCACGTCACCGCAGCTGGAGGGTTGGGAGGTCCAAAGACGTTGGTGTTGCTATTGACGAGCCACTGCTCGTCCATCACATCCCGCTGAAAGCGAATGAGATCCATCATCGTGCAATCGCGTACGAGAAAGTCCCCTCCTGCGACGAATCCAAATGCCTGCAGGATTTCGCGAATCAGATGATCTTGGAATGAGTAGAGAACCGTGGTGCCAAGAGTCAGACCATCCGACGGGTCGAAATCCCATTGGACCGCTGAGTTCATTGTGATTCGTCCGTCCGTTGTTGGAACGCCCAGCCCGCCGCCGTCTGGGATGTCAAGTGCCTTCTTGAGCGCACGCACGACGTAGACGCGATTCTCAGGAGTCACCGCGACAGAGACGCCGCTGTAACGCACCGGAACTGTTGTCGCCACCGGCATCGATTGCACGTCGTCGAGATCGGCGACGTCGACGATCGCAGACGAGATCGTCGAGAAGTTCTCAACCGAATAACGGCACGTTGTGACTCCAAGCCTTCCAGGGGTGAGTTGCACGTATCCAATCTCGAGGATGACGGTCACGTTGTTCGACTGAATCTGAGACTCGAGATACGCCTCGACATCGGCGAGTGCCTGTGTGAACTGCTCGAGCTGCGCCGAAGGAATTACCGACCCGGCGGTCACCGCGAATTGAATGTCGAACGGAAGGTCGGCACCAGCGATTCCTCCATCGCCATCGTTGCCCTTCTTCTGCTTCGGTTCGCCGCCGATGGTCTCATCAACGACAAACGAGACCGCAGGGTGATCTGCAACGGACTGCGAGGTCTGCACCATCGCTCGAAGTTCGGTCAGGCCCACAGGAGGCATCCCAGTGACTGAGAACGGAGTGCTGACGGTGAGCCGAGGGCTCTCCCCGACGTCGACGCTCTCGCGAACGACCAAGACTGCGTCCTGTTTCAGCTGCGAGATAACAGCATCGCCAGACCCTTTTTGGAGAAGGAAGAGTTCCGTTGCGAGAAAAAGTGAGGTAAGCATTGTGTGGTTCTTTGTGGGAGGGGTTTAGGAGGGTTACGGACCTGCAACGCCGCCTGGGCAGTTGCCAAAGCTTGAGAGAACTTCGAGCAGGTCCATCGCATCGACGAAACCGTCGTCGTTGATGTCCGCGAGCATGGCAAGCGGATCGGTTGGATCGACCGGATTTGCCGGATCGAATGTCGCAAGAATCAGCAGAAGATCTTCTGCGCTGACGCGGCCGTCGGGGGTTGGCAGTCCTGCCACTGGGATGCCACCAGCGATGTCGGAAATGCACTCCGCAAAGATCTGCCCGCGATCGAACGAGATGTTGTCCAGTGTCACGAACGCACCCGTGATGGCGACCTTGTCAAAGACGATCGCTGGATCACCAATCGCAGCGGCGATTCGCACGAATTGAAGGCCGCTCGCAACGGCAGGGGTCTCGACCGCACGGAGATCGAAATGCTGCTCGAAGACGACCACGTCGGCACCCGTCACGTCGTCGATGTCGATTCCTTGGACAGTCACGATGTTTTCCTCGAGGTATCCGAAGTTCGCGAGTTGCGGCAGCGCAGGGTCGGCGGCAAAATAGTCCGTGAAATCAGCAGCGTTGAAGTAGAACCGGCACTCGGTGATTGGCCGCGCGCAGAGAACCGTGGTGAAGCCGTTTCCCGATGGAAAGTCGCCGGTGATCGAATTGAAACTCAATCGCTGTCCATAGCCACGCGATCCGAATGCAAGAGCGAATCCTTGCCGGAGCACGCCATTAAATGAGAGGTTTCCGTTGCGACCGAGGCCATACTGGTAGAGCGATGGAACGATGTCGCTGAGAATGAAGTTCGTATCGGTTGGATCGGGTCCAAGATCGGTCGTTTCAATCGTCGCGAAGTACTCAGGAAAGTCAGGATCGGTCAGGCGAATCTGAGCAAGTGCGACTGCAGAGACCTTGGCAATAGGCAGTGCGCCATCGTGCGTTCCGAGAGCGATCGTCTCAAAATTTTCACGAAAGAGCAGGCTTTGATCTTCGCACTCATCGGGAATGCTGTTCGAATTGATGTCTTGACTCTCACCGTTTGCGATGTCACACGCATCTGGAATCTGATTCTGATTGCAGTCGATGGGGCTTGGAATTCCAGGATCTTCCTGGGCAGTTTCGCACTCGTCCGGAATGCCGTTGGCATCGCAATCATCATTGGTGCCATCGAGCGCTTCGACAAAGTCGTCGATGAGATTGTTGTTGCAGTCATTGACGGGAAAGATGCTGCAGCGAAAGCGGGCGAAGTCGAACTTGACTTGAGAGATCGAGCGGGAGTTGTTCGCGCTGTCTTGCCCCGCATCGTCGATGGTGACATCCGACGCGACCACCATCGCTGCAGGCGAACTCGGATCGTCATCTGCCTCTTGATCGCAGTCGCCCGGACCAACGCCACTTCCCGGAACGTATTGAGCATCGGTGCCCAGACCATCTGGAGAAATCGCACTGCAGTCAAAGTCGAATTCGAGACCGGCTGGAGTGTCGTCGTCGTCCGGTCCCTCGTAGTCCGCCCACGTCTTCTCAGGGTTCGAGAATCCAGGCAAACGCGCGTTACCTCCAGCTGCATAGGCCATCACGGTTCGAAAGTTGTCGTCGCCGAATCCGAACGAATCGGGAAAGAGTGCATCCTGTGGCGCAGCGCTTGGCGCATCATGATCGTGTTGGCAACCAAAGTTGTGACCGAGTTCATGCGCATAGACGAGGTCGCCCAGAATCGTCTGATCGAGCAGGCAATAGGGCGACTCTGAAAACGCGCGCAGCGTCGAGACGTTCGATGGACCCAACGCGCCCGCGGTCGTATCGACAATGGGATGAGGATTCGCTGGAATCGAAAGCCCAGCCATTGCTTGTGCGCCGTTGTTCGCATCATTCATGACGCTTGCGAGTCCGACGAACGCGCTATCTGAGCCGTAGTCCATGCCGACGAGAGCGACCGAGTCTGCGCCGAGGGCGTCACGCCACGTCTGCACGTAGTCGAGGATTCCATCGTTGTAGTTCTGGAGACGGGACAGATCGACTCCTTGTCCAGTGCTCACGAATGGTTCTTCTTGACCGAAGAAACCGTCCGCGACGAGTGCGCCGACGAGTCGAAGGCGCGGCGTGCAGACGTCCGTTTCGGCTGGGGTCACACCGGCGCGTGCTTCATGCGCTGAGGCTGTCGGTGGAGGATCGAGCCCGTCGCCACAGGAAACCGGGCTTGTAAAGGGAATCGTCAATGCTGCAGTGCCGGGCGCGGGGTACTCGCCGTAGCCGCACTGGGTGTTGAGTTGGTTGTCTGCATCCTGTCCGTTGAAGGATGTCGCTCCCTGACCTGCCGAGTTCTTCAGCGCGAGGTTCGCTTGAGCAACCGTCAGCACCGCTTGGTCGTAGGCCGTTGAACCAGAGGCCACGATCGCCTCATTCGCATCGACCGAGAAGACAAAGAGCACATCGATGATGATTCCGCCGTCCTTCACGAGACCAGGTGGAATCTCGAAGGGAATCACTTCGGGTGGGCAGGGAGTGAGTGTGCCGGCGATGCCGCCCTCGACGAGCAGAGGTTCACGGGTCGAATTGGGGTTCTCAGAGCGCACGCGACCCACACCACATTCAAGCGCTCCGTAGTTCGGGCGTACGGTCAGTTTGTAGCCACCCAGCGCCATCGCCGAGAGCGCGTACGCGACGCCATCACGTCGGAGGAAATAGCCTGTGAGGCGCGGTCCAACCTGCGAGATGACGCCGTAGAGGGCGTTTCGACTCTCACCACTTGTGAAGTAGATTTGTTTTTCGTCCGCGCCAGTCCATCCACGTCGCGAGACAACGAGGTCGAGCGCACTGCCATCGGGGGTCGTGAAGAGCATCGGATCGCCGACTTTGAGCGATCGAATGGTCTCGGCCGTGACGTTTGGTGAGGCGGCACCTGCTCGACCGAGCGCCGAGAGGTCAGCGCGGCTGACGCCAAGTTGCGGCAGCACTCTCGCCTCACTCGACTCAGTCTGCGTTGCCGCACCCTTGGGCGCTGCAACGGTGATTGTGGTTGCAGGGGTGCGCTTCGCAACCTTGCCGCCTTCGGTCGTCGCAATTGAAAGTGAAGTGACAGTCAGACAAGCCAAAGCGATCATGGAATAGGTGGCAGTTTTCATGAAATGTTCTCAATGAGCTCTGAAACGGGTTTCTGCGAGGGGCGAATCATGTTGAAATGATTGGGAAGTTGCCAACCCAATGACTCTCACGATCCTGCGACGCCCCGCAGGCTAATGAAAGCAACATAGGGTCGGAATTGCGAAAGTCAAACGAAAGCGAGAGAAACGAATGGATTTGTAGATGTGTGTTGATAGGGCGCTTTGAAGGAACGGGTTTATGGGCAGGGCGGAGGCACCGCGATGAGCGGTGAGTTGTAATTGATAAGCACTTGATCGAGCCAGATCTGAGTCTGCCCAAGTCCGCCGATCGGAAACACAACGACGCGGGCAGCGAGCTGCACTCCCGCACCATTGTTGAATGCATAACTTGCTGGGTTGGCGCAGGCTCCGAGAGTGAATTGCGGAAGCGTCTGATTGACGGTCGTGAATGTGGCGAGGTACGGCGGAAGGAAGTTCCAGCGATTCATCGACCCGTCGTACAAGAACACCATCACGAATGCGCTTCCAACGCTCGACGCGCGACCGGTCACAGAGACAGAGACTCGTTCGAGATCGACTGGAGCTGCCAAGTCGGTGGTGCGAATCACCTGGACGTCCAAGATGCGTTTCGACGGCGGGTACATGAGCGGAGGTCCGAGCCCAGACGCTGAACTGCCTGGTCGAGCCGTGCGAGCCTTGACAAACTTGTTGTCAGCCTCGCGGATGCTGAATGGAGTTCCTGAGACGAGCGAACCGCAGACGATCTTGAAGGTCGACTGATTTCCATCGTAAAAATCACCGTTGATTGTTGAAACGCCAAGCCGTCGCATGTTGGGGAAGCCAGCGACTGCTCCCGCCTCACCGCCACCCGCGCCCACGGTGTCTCCGTAGGCGGCGTCGACCCAGTTTGTGATCTGCGGTTGACCGCATTGTGGATAGAGGTTTTCGTTGTCCTGGAAGAGTTCGACCATGTTCTCGGGACTGAAGGGCTGACCCTCATAGACCTGCTTCGCGAGCGCCTGGATGAGTCCGACCACTCCGCCAATCTGAGCAGTCGCGGCGCTGGTGCCGCCCCATGCCGCTGTGTACGAGCGAAGTCGATTGATCTCATACTCAGCAGTTGCAGGATTCGTCGAGACTGGATCGCTCGTTCCGCAGAAGAGGTCGCCGTATCCAAGAGTGCAGACTCCCGATCCCCATGCTGAGACGGTCACCGTGCCCGCACCCGAGAAGTTGCTTGTTCCAGTGCGGCAGTAGTTGAGTCCTGGGTAGACCGTCGCTCCGACTGGAGCCACGATCGCTTGAAAGCCCGGCCAGACGCCACCGACCACGATTGCAGACTCAGTGCCTTCGAGTGGGATGTTCACCTCTTGGGCGCCATTTCCTGCCGCAAGCACGAAGTTCACACCGAGTCCGAGTCCGGTCGTGATGATCGCTGCGCGCGATGCGATCGTGTTGAGCGGCTGATTCAACTCAGCAATTGGCATCACGATGATGTTGCCTGGATTGGGGTCAGCCGTCGTAATCGTTGAGAGGAGGCTGACGGCGTTGAGCATCGCAGTCAGCGTTCGTCCTTGTTCTTCGAACGATTCCGTTGGGAAGAAATACGCCTGAGAACTTGGGACGATTCCCGTGGTACCGATGCTGTTCTCGTTGGCAAAGAGCACGCCAAGTGAGGCGGTGCCGTGGGCTGGAGCCGTGCTAAACGCGCCAGAGAATGTCGGCGGTGGACTCGACTGATCATTGATGATCAGCGGAGTCTGACCCGGTTCCACAGTGATCTTTGTGATTCCTGTGATTGGGTCAATGAGATCCTCGTGATTGACGAGCGCTGATGGCTCGATCAAAGCGATCTTGATGTTTCGCAATTGAGGGCCATCGGTGCCAGGGAACTGCTCGAGCAGGGCTCCGATTGCGTCGATGTCGATGCCTCCGCCGCGGAAGCCGCTTACGTTTGCGAAGGTCGTGAATGGACCGAAATCTGGAAGAGGTGGATTTGGACCCGTGTATGGATCGGGTGCTCGCTGAGCGGTTGTGTACACCGCGAGAGGAGCACTGCCTGGCGCGGCCTCTGGCGGCGGTGGATTCTCGAGCATCGTTGCATCGAAGAGTGGTGAAGGCTCTTGCGGGTTGGGAGTGATGGGATTCCCGCTCCCGCCAGGAACGGTGTATCCGACCGTCGAATAGCAGTCATCGTAGAACCCGATGGCGAGAGCGGCACAGTCAACATCCCACGAGATTGTGCAGCAGGTGACGTCTTCAAAGCACACGGTGCGACAACATGCATAGTTAATCGAACCTGGGATCGAATGCGCGATGAATGGCGATGTCTGAAGGAGGAGTGACTCTTCGGTCGGCGACCACGGGGCGGCAAATGGCGGCGGTGGAACTGGCTGCGGCTGAAGGCATGTGTCGTATGGACCAGCACCACCAAAGGCCGACGGACCAACCAGAAGCGCGAGCGTCGCGCAGACTTCGTCCCACGAGATAGTGCATATCGGCCGCAGCGCAGTCACAGTTCCACAGGTCACAGCGTCTGAACAGTATCCAACGGGATTCCCTTGATCGTCTGTGGTTCCAGGATGTGGATAATCGCATGGAAGCGCCGTGCAGGTTCCATCCGATGGACCGCACTGGCCGCACGCGTTGCCTCCCATCGGAGCCATCATGAGTTCAGTCTTCGCCTCGATTTCAACCCACACGACTTCGGGTAGGGCGAGAAAATCACGCGCAGCGCCGAGCAATTGGCTCGGGGCGATCCCTTCGAGGTACATCATCGACGCAAGGTCGGGCATCGCCCTTCCGCTGCGGATTTCCGCGCGACTGCGCAAGTCATCGAGCATCAGCGGGTCGTTGTTGATTGCTTGGCGGATGGTGGCGCCGTACTTCGCGAGCAATCCGGTTGGTTGGGCGAGATCAGCTCCCTTGAGAGTGAACAGTTCTGTGTTCGCGGTCCGTGGAGCTCGCACGAGCAGATTCGGGTCGAACATCACGATGAGGCGTCCCGTGTACAGAGCGGTTGCGCGCGTGGGATCCACTGGTAGAACGAGTTTGCTGAAGTCTTTGGTCGCGATCTTGGTCTGAAGTGGCGCGCGCACAACCGGTTTGTTCGCGCGTTGTGCAACCTTCTGAGCCGCGGCGTTTCCTTCCGAATGAACTGCAATGAGACCGAGGGTCAAGATCAGCGTGAGAAGTAGGCGCATGAGAAATTGCAACTCCAAGAAGTCGTCACCGTGGTGAGCACAGAGACGTGTCGTGTTTCGAGACGGGGGCGATTCAAAACTCAAAACCAAATTGAGTTCGGCGAGTGTAGCACTTGGTATTACGCAAGGAAAGGCAGTGTCGATTCGAACACTTGCGATGTTTGAGACTTGGGAGGCACCCCGCTGAACGGTCGAGGTGTCACCCAGAGATTTGGCGTTGGCGTAAGACGCGAAAGCCAATGTCTCGTCGATGAAAAGCTCCCTGAAACTCGATCGACTGAGCACTCGCCGTCGCCTGTTTGGCGGCGGCTTCGAGGTCATCCCCCAGGCTTGTCACGCCGACAACTCTGCCTCCGTTCGTGACAGTTTCACCCTTTTTGGCAGCTTTCGTCGCGCCGTGAAACATCATCGCGACGCCCGAGTCTGCGGTCGCGCGGTCGAGCGGGATGAGTCCCTTGATCAATTGCCCCTTGGTGGTCGCGCCGGGGTACCCATGCGCGCAGACAACCACACAGCAGGCAGTCCGAGGATCAAACGAGAATTCAACTTCGTCGAGTCGGCCCTGCGCGGTGAGCCAGAGAGTTCGCAAGAGGTCTCCCCGAAATCGAGCCATCAGCACTTGCGTTTCAGGATCGCCAAATCTGCAGTTGAACTCGAGCACCTTGGGACCCGCGGGTGTGAGCATGAGTCCTGCGAAGAGCACTCCCCGAAACTCGATTCCTTGGCGGCGAAGTCCATCGATCGCTGGCACGAAGACATCGCGCGCGATCGACTGAAGATCTTGATCAGTGAGCAAGGGAGTCGGACAGAATGCGCCCATTCCGCCCGTGTTGGGTCCTGTGTCACCTTCGCCAACCTGCTTGTGATCTTGGACGGTGTCGAGCAGTGTGATGGTTCGTCCGTCAACGAGCGCGAGCACCGAAACTTCTTGCCCTTCGAGCCGCTCTTCGATGACGATCGAATCGCCGGCCGCACCGAACTCGCGTTGTTCCATGCACCGTTTCACCGCAGCAATTGCCTCGTCCTTGTTCTTGCAGACTGCAACGCCCTTGCCGGCGCAGAGTCCGGTCGCTTTCACGACGCAGGGTTCGTCACGCTCGGTGACGTACGCGAGTGCCGCAGTCAGAGTCGTACAGACGCGACCCTCAGCCGTCGGAATCGACGTTTGCCGCATGATCGTCTTTGCGTACGCCTTGTCCCATTCGAGACGCGCGGCTGCGCGAGTGGGACCGAAGATCGCACGATCGGGCGACGCAAGTGCGTCGACCATTCCCTCGCTGAGCGGACCTTCAGGACCGATGATGATGAATCCGATCTTTTCTTGAACGAGCCACCGTTCGAGGTAATACTTTCGCTTCAGCGAAAACTCTTCGGGACACGCTGTTCCAAGTTCAAGCAACCCAGCATTCGCGCTCGACTCAACCCAGAGTTTTCCGAGGTGGGGAGATTGAGTCAGGCGCCACGCCAATGCGTGCTCGCGCCCGCCCGTTCCAACGAGCAGCACATTCAACTTTTCTGGGATCGGTTCGGAGGTCATTGAATTCGGATTTCAGTAGTGCGATGAGCGAGTCGTGACGAAACGGCGAGTGTAACGAAGCAAGAGTTGAATTCGGTCTGCTAGCCTTGACTTTCTCATGAACGTGCTCCTCTCTCGCATCGGATTCCCAATTCTGCTCCTCGCATCGACCGCGGTGACATCCACCAGTGGGTGGTCGCAAGACGCCGCCGTGCTCTCCGTGCTCAACAAGCCACTGAAGGACGTGAGTGAGAAGAACAAGAGCGCAACCGCAATCGTCACTGCGTACTTGAAGTTGACCCCTCCTCCCATTGAATTCGGGGATGGTTTCAACCAGGCGAGCGTCTGGCCAAAGATGGAGCGATGGGCTGAGGTCTCGCGGTGGGCGAAGGCAAACGCTCCGATGGGTGAGGCGCTCGTCGCTGCGCAGTTCTCATCGATCTTCGGATTGCCATACGGCACCGCGGGGGTCGATCCCGCGTGGGTGAAGGCTGGCGTTTCGATCTCGATGGCGCAGAGTGCGGAGCTCGGTCGAGTGCAGTATGGGTACTTCACCGCCGTTCGCGCAATCGGCGCATACGCAACCGCTGAGATGTATCGACGGGGAGAGGCTGGAGAGTTTCAAGAAGCATTCGCAGTCGGCATCGCCTACAGCCGACTTCTGCGCCAACTCTGCGAGCAATCGATGCTCGAAGAGAAACTCTTCGCGCTCGAAAATCTCGCTGAAAGCCTCTCCGTTCAGCGAGACTTCATCTGGTCTTTTCTCGACAAGATTCCCGTGGCCGTGCTTCAGAATGTCGCGTTGAAGGAATACTCATTTCTCAAGCCATCTGACAACGAGAAGTTGCGCCGCTTGCAGATGCCCGAAGGGGATCGCATCGTGGCGGAGGCGGTTCTTCGAAAGGCGTTGACTCTGAACGCTGGTGACACGGCACTTGACCCTGAAAAGTTCGCTGGAGTGGTCGGGTCGCAAGCATCTGAAGAGGGGGCGCTCCAACGGTTCAATACACAAGAGATGTGGCGCCGCATCTCAGCGGTCCATGGATCGCTCGAAGCGAGCAACGACAAACTTGCCGACGTCTATGACGATTGGTGGCGACGATGGAGAGTGCGCCCATTCACCACGCTTCACCAGATGGCGACCGAGTTGTCGAGAACGAATCCAATCAAGTATGCGGCAGTTGTGTCGATGGTGCGCGACTTGGAGAAGGCGTTTGTCTGGCGTAACGTTGTGATCGCTGAAGTGAACGGAACAATCATGGCTGCGGGGCTCGCCGGCTACTACGGTGAATTCAAACAGACATGGCCCAAGGATCGGGAACGCGCGTACGCAGTGTTCTTTCAGAAGAAATTCGACTTCGACCCGTATGATAAGAAGTATGGTCGATTGCAATTCAAACAACTGCGCGACCGACAGGCGATCGAGACGCCGCTGGGACGAGTCTGGGCCACCGGCTGTCTGGTCTGGGCCCTCGGCGGAAATCATGAAGATGATGATGGCTCGCAGCACTCGACCGACGGCATCGTTGGCGACCTCGTCATCTGGCCGCCGATTCGAGCGCTCGCGCGTGAGCAGGGGCTCATGAAATGACAGTGAGTTCATCGGTTGAGCGAGTGGTGATTATTGGATCTGGACCCGCAGGATGGACGGCCGCGATCTACTGTGCGCGGGCGAATCTCGCTCCACTCTGTGTCATCGGTGTGCCGCGCTCGGACCCAGCACCGGTGCTTCCGGGCGGTCAGCTGATGTTGACGACAGAGGTCGAAAACTATCCAGGTTTTCCAACGGGCGTCACCGGTCCTGAGTTGATGGAGCACTTTCAACGACAGGCGAAGCGATTTGGAACGCGCATCTGCGATGATGACGTTGTCTCGTGCGATTTTCAGTCGCGACCCTTTGTGCTCACGCTCGCAAGCGGTCAGTCGATTCGCGCGTCGAGCGTGATCATCGCAACGGGTGCGACCGCGAACTGGGTGGGGGCGACCAACGAACTTCGACTCGCCACTTCAGGGGGTGGAGTCAGCGCATGTGCGGTGTGTGACGGCGCGCTCCCGGTCTACCGCGGCAAAGAACTCGCCGTGATCGGTGGCGGAGACACCGCGATGGAAGAGGCGACCTATCTCACGAAGTTCGCGTCGAAAGTGTACGTGATTCATCGACGCGACTCGTTTCGCGCATCGAAAGTAATGCAGGACCGACTCTTCGCCTCGCCCAACGCCGTGGCAGTGTGGAACAAGCGGCTCGTCAACGTCGTCGGCGACGAACGAATCGAAGCGGTTGAACTCGAGGACACGGTGAGTGGAGCGCGATCAACGCTGCGCGTTGACGGGCTCTTCGTCGCCATCGGTCACTCGCCGGCCACTCGATTTCTCACTGGCAGCGGAGTTTCGCTCGACGAAGCGGGATACGTCGCGCTCTCGACGCGATCCTCAGCGACGAATATCGACGGAGTCTTTGCGGCGGGAGACGTTGCCGATGCGCACTACCGACAAGCGGTGACCGCCGCAGGCATGGGATGCCAAGCGGCACTCGAATGCGAGCGGTGGCTTGCCGCCAAGGGCATTCACTAGAACGTCGATCGCGCCGCCGCAACGTAGATCGCGCCGCCGCAACGTAGGTCGCGCCGCCGCAACGTAGATCGCGCCGCCGCAACTTAGATCGTGTTCTTGACGTTGAGTTCGCGCAACTGCTCGGGACTGATTGCGCTTGGCGCATCGATCATCAGGTCGCCGCCGGACTGAGTCTTTGGAAACGCAATCACATCGCGAATGTTGTCCGTGCCAACGACGTGCATCACGAGGCGGTCGAGCCCGAACGCGATCCCACCATGCGGCGGTGCGCCGTGCTTGAGTGCAGAAAGTAAGAACCCAAACTTCGCGGTGGCCTCTTCTTGGCTGAGTCCGATCAGTTCGAAAACGCGCTGCTGTACATCAGGTCGGTGCATACGGATTGATCCACCCGCAATCTCGCTGCCGTTCAGCACGAGGTCATACCCAGCCGAAAGACATGCGCCAGGATCGCTCGCAAGAATGTCGAATTGATCTGGATTCGGGCTTGTAAATGGATGGTGAAGGGCAACCCAGCGCTTGCCTTCGTCGTCCCATTCAAACATTGGAAAGTCGATGACCCAGACGAAGTTCCACTTGCCTTGCGGAATGAGGTCGAGGTCTCGTGCGACGCGCAGTCGCAGTTCGCCCATCACCTTGGTTGCGATCTCCCATGTATCTGCCGCGAACAAGACCGTGTCGCCAGGTTCAAGTTTGAGGCGCGCCTTGAGTTCGTCTGCGATGGGACCGATGAATTTCGCGATGCCCGATTCGAATCCCGCGGCTGTGTACTTCACGACCGGCACGCCGCCAGCGCGAAAGGTCTTGACCCATTCGCCGTAGCCGTCGGTGATCTTTCGCGTGAGTTTCTCTGCACCGCCAGGAATGCGCAGGCACTTTACGACGCCAGGCTTGCCAGTGGGACTGCGCTTGGCGAGCGCCCCAGCGAAGACCTGAAAGTCGCTCTTTGCAGCGATGTCCGAAATATCGCTGACGAACAAGTCAAAGCGCGTGTCGGGCCGATCGATCCCATATCGCTCCATTGCATCTGCCCAGGTGATGCGTGGAAGAACTCCGACGTCATACGAGAAGAGTTCGTTCCAGAGTCCGCTGACGAATCCGCTCATCATGTCCATGATGTCCGTCCGCTCGACGAAACTCATTTCAAGATCGATCTGACTGAATTCTGCCTGGCGATCAGCGCGCGGATCTTCATCGCGAAGGCAACGGCAGATCTGCAAGTAGCGATCGCAGCCAGCGACCATGAGAATCTGCTTGAAGAGTTGAGGACTCTGCGGCAACGCGTACCACTGCCCTGGATGGAGTCGACTTGGAACGACGAAATCGCGCGCTCCCTCGGGGGTGCTCTTGATCAGAAGCGGTGTCTCGATCTCGAGAAAGTTGTGCTTTGCGAAATAGTCGCGGGTGAACTGCGTGATGCGCGATCTCGTCTTGAGGATGTGCTGCATCCGCGGGCGCCGCAGGTCGATGTAGCGGTATTTGAGCCTTGTTTCTTCGTTGATCTTGTCGGCGTCGTGTTCATCGGGCAGAATCGGTGGGTTCTCTGCCTTGTTGAAAATCTCAATGGATTCGGCCACGAGTTCAACTTCGCCGCTCGCGAGTTTCGGGTTCGCTCCACCCGTGCGAAGCCGCACCGTGCCGCGAACTCCAATGACATCTTCACGGCGGAGCGTTCGCGCACTCTCGATCAGCGCGGCATCGCTCGATTCGGTGCCGAAGACAACTTGCGCCAGCCCTTCTTTGTCGCGAAGATCGATGAAGAACAACCCCTTGCCTTGTTCGCGGTAGGTGTTGATCCATCCGCAGAGGGTGACGGTTTGTCCAGCGTGCGCGGGTCGAAGGTGACCACAATAGAGAGTTCGTTTCAGCATCAAGTATCTCGTTCGAAGCGGGGCGCGATGGTAGCGAGACGATGTGATGCAGTGCGACTAGTCTGCACGAATGAGCGGATCGAAGTCGGTGATTTTGTTCACAGCATTCGAACCCTCGGGGGACGCCCACGCAGCACCGGTCATCGTGGCTCTGCTTCGACGAGATCCGAAGTTGCGCATTGTCGCATGGGGAGGACCACGGATGGAGGCAGCGGGTGCAGAGATGATGGGGCGAACGGCTGACGACGGCGAGATGGGAATTCCTGCGCTTCGCAAAGTGCTTGCGATTCGAAAAGTCGCGCAGGAGATCAGCCGGTGGGCAGATCACAATGCGGTGGCGGTGCACGTGCCAGTCGATTCACCCGCTGCAAATTTTCCGATGTGCGCTCGGATGAAAAAGCGTGGCGCGCGTGTGGTGCATCTCGTCGCGCCTCAGATCTGGGCGTGGGGCCCGTGGCGCATCCGAAAATTGAGACGGCTGACCGACCACGTGATCTGCCTGCTGCCATTTGAAGAAGCGTGGTTTCGACAGCGGGGCGTTGCAGCGACTTTCGTTGGCCATCCCGTTATCAATGATCCACACGATGTTGACGCGGCGAGCCTGGGATGGATCGAACCGGTGGCGGGCGAACCACGACTCTTGCTCTTGCCAGGTTCGCGCACGATTGAGGTCGACCGCAACGCACGAGTCTTGATGGAGGTTGCGGCGGCGGTGCGGGCACGCTTTCCTGACTCGTCAACGCTTATCGCGGCGGCCAATGCGAACATCGCACGAAGATTCGAGCAAGTGGTGGGAAACCTCCCACCTCGCACGAGCCTGCTCACCGGTGTGATCGACCGCGCTGCCGCGTGGTGTGACTTCGGCGTCGCAGTCTCCGGAACCGTCTCGCTCGACCTAGCGCGCGCGCACAAGCCAGTCATCGGGGTCTACAAGACTCGACGGATCGCCGCATTCGCTGCGAACATCGTGCTGCGATCTCCCTGGCGGTTGCTGCCCAACATTCTTGCGCGTCGAAAGCTCGTGCCCGAGTTTGTGCCATGGGCTGGTTCGTCCGCTCCCATCATCGACGCGGCATTGCAGCTCGCATCAGACACGCAACTCCGCGCGCAGATCAGCGATGGCATGCGCTCGATCACCGCAACATTCGCTGGACATGATCCCGGCGAAGAGTCCGCATCGGTCATCCTGTCGATGCTGCATCACGCCTCACATTGAAGTGCCGCAGGCTTGCTGAAACTCGCTAGGATTTCGCTCACGCGCTCGCCGAGAAACCCCATGAAAAAACCATCACTCTTCGCATTCACGCTCGTTGTCACCTCTTCGCTCGCGAGCACGCTCGCGGCGCAGTCCACTGAGTCGAAGGGAACGCTCACGATTCTCTCGAGCCTTCCGCGCACTGGAAGCGCCAACGCGCAGACGACAACCATCGTCAATGGAATCAAACTCGCGTTGAGCGAAGTGAACGGCCAAGTTGATGGATGGACCATCGAGTACAAAGATCTTGACGACGCGAGTCCGCAGCGTGGAAACTGGGACCCAGCAGTTGAGGCGCAGAACGCCAATTCTGCGACCAAAGATGCGACCTGTGTCGGTTACATCGGCACCTTCAATTCTGGCGCGGCGAAGGTTGCGATGCCAATCCTCAATCGCGCCGGCATCGCGATGGTGAGTCCTGCCAATACCTATCCCGGACTGACAAAGCCTGGAAAGGGAGAGAAAAATGAACCGATGGTCTATCGGCCAACGGGCACGATCAACTATTTTCGAATCGTCCCGACGGACGACTTGCAGGGAGTTGTGGCCGCCGACTGGGCCAAACAACTTGGGGTGAAAAAAGTGTTCATCTTGAACGATCGAGAGCTCTACGGTAAGGGAATCGCCGAGGTCTTTCGCGATCAGTCCACATCCATCGGAATCGAAGTTGTTGGCTACGAGGGGACCGACTCGAAGGCTGCGAACTACCGCTCGCTCGTGACCAAACTCAAAGCGGTTTCGCCAGACTTGGTCTATTTCGGCGGCACGACACAGACTAACGCTGGCCAGATCGCGAAGGATCTTCGCGCGGGCGGATATGAAGGGATGTACATGGTGCCCGATGGCTGCTTCGAGCAGGCATTTATCGAAGCGGCAGGCGATTCGAATCTCAACGGCAAAACCTTCATCACCTTCGGCGGACTCCCTCCCGATCAACTCACCGGAACCGGTGCGAAATTTCGGGATGCATATCGCTTGAAGTACGGGAGCGAAATGGAGGCGTACGCCGCGTATGGCTACGAAGCAGCGCGTGTGATCTTGCAGGCGATCGCCACTGCGAAGACCAAGGACCGCGCGGGAGTACTTGCTGCGGTCGCTGCGACGAAGGACTTCGATGGCGTGCTCGGCAAGTGGTCGTTCGATAGCAACGGCGACACGTCAAGCCGCGTCTTGAGCGGGCAGACTGTGACGGACGGCAAGTTCGCATTCGTCAAAGTGCTCGGGGGCTGAGTTGCCCTGATTCACGGACTTTCAGCATGGAGCCATACGAGGTCTTCCTCCAACAACTTGTGACGGGGCTTTCCAACGGGATGATCATCGCGTTGATCGCGCTTGGGTACACGATGGTGTACGGCATCATCGAGTTGATCAACTTTGCGCACGGCGATGTTTTCATGTTGGGCGCATTTCTCGCACTCACATTGCTTGGGGCTCTTGGGATGGAAGCGTGGGCTCCTGGATGGCAACTCGCCGGCGTCGTACTGATGCTTGTCTCGAGCGCCGCATTTTGCGGTTCGTTCAACTGGTCGCTTGACCGCCTTGCCTATCGGCCACTGCGCCGCGCATCGAAACTCTCGCTGTTGGTCTCGGCGATCGGTTGTTCGTTTATCTGCACAAATCTCGGACTGTTCTGGGGTGGAGCGCCGATGGAAGTCTTCGCCGGTGGCGTCGCCGCGGCTGCTCCCAAAGACTTCCCGCAGTTGATCCCTCAGTACAACTTGCTTGGCGAGAGCGCGATTCGCATCGTTCCGGCCGATGTCGCTGTGCTCGCGGTGACGCTGCCACTGATGATCGCACTGGTCTACCTGGTGAAGCGCACACGACTCGGTCGCGCGATGCGCGCGGTCGCACAAGACTCCACCGCCGCAGCACTGATGGGAATCCCAGTCGACCGAGTGATCGGAACGACCTTCTTCATCGGCGGTGCGCTCGGCGGATTCGCGAGTGTGGTCTACGCGCTCTACAACAACACCATCGGATTCCAGATGGGATACCGCGCTGGTATGGACGCATTCACTGCGGCGGTCTTGGGCGGCATCGGCAGCCTTCCTGGCGCAGTGCTCGGCGGACTTCTCATCGGCTGCGTTCGCTCGATGAGCGATCAGTATGTCGAACTGCGCTGGACCAACACAATCGTTTTTGGAATCCTCGTCTTGATTTTGATCTTTCGCCCCAGCGGTCTCTTGGGGTCGACACGACGGGAGAAGGTCTAGCGATGCGTTGGCGACCTGGACCGATCGTCTGCATCGTTGGAATCGCCGCGATCCTGCCGCTCGTTGAGTTGGTGCTTCCGCCAGCGGCGCATGTCAGCGAGGCGGTGCGCGGGGTCTTCTTGTACGCAATTCTTGCGCTCGGTCTCAATATCGTCACGGGCTACGCGGGATTGCTCAATCTTGGCATCGCAGCATTCATGGCGATCGGCGCCTATGGATTCGCGATCCTGACCTGCGAGATCTACCCATTTCAGGTTGGATTCTGGCCTGGCATCTTGCTGACACTTCCAATCGGCGCGCTCGCAGGCTTTCTGCTGGGAGCTCCGACGCTGCGTTTGCGCGGCGATTATCTCGCGATCGTCACACTTGGATTCGGAGAGATCGTGCAAGATGTGTTGAAGAATCTCGAAGTCGTCACGAAAGGGACGCAGGGGATCAACCCTGTCCCAGCGCCCGCTATCGGAGGCACGATGTGGACGGCCGACGATGAGTACAAGTGGTACTACCTCTTTCTCGCGCTGCTCGTCGTGGTCATCGTGGCCATTCGAAATCTCGAGCGCTCTCGACTCGGTCGCGCGTGGTTCAGCATTCGTGAAGATGAGTTGGCCTCGCGTGCGATGGGAATTCGCGTCGAGCGAATCAAGATGCTTGCGTTTTCTGCTGCTGCCGCGCTCGCCGCATTTGCCGGCGGGCTCTCAGCGAGCGTGCTGAGTTCAACAGGCGAGCCGAGCAACTACGATTTTCAAGTCTCGATTCTCGCACTCTGCATCGTCATCGTTGGCGGCATTGGAAGCATCGCTGGTGTGCTCGTTGGTGCGCTCGTCATGATCGGTCTGAATTCGATCGTGCTCGTCAAGGCGACGGCCGCGCTTGAAGCACTTGGGATCGGTGGATCGGCCAATGTGCTGCTCTCTCCCAACAACTGGAAATATCTGATTTTCGGCTTGGCTCTTGTGCTCGCCGTGCGCCTCAAGCCCAACGGTCTTGTTCCTCCGCGCATCGAACGGAGAGCGACATGACTGCACTCTCCGCGCAGCGAATCACGATGCGATTCGGCGGTCTCGTCGCCGTGCAAGACGTCTCATTCGAGGTTGAACGGCATCAGATCTACGCAGTGATCGGTCCAAACGGTGCCGGAAAGACCACGCTCTTCAACGCGATTACCGGAATCTATGAACCGACATCTGGAGTTGTTCGATTTGCCGATCGCGTCGTGTGCGCGAAATTCTCTTCGAGGGTCGCGCTGCGAATGTGTGTGGCGACGATTCTGTGCGCTCTCTCGACGGTGTTCGCCGTGAACATCCAAGAGTTGTGGCAACTCGCGATCGTAGACAACTACGTCTACGCGCAACCATTTCCGTGGAGCGAAGGCGTGAGCGACTTTGTGCGAGCCTTCGCTGATCTCTTTGGAACATCGGGAGTGATCACTGCACTCGCCGGTGCACTCGCAGGCGGAGGCGCCGCTGGGGTGCTCTGGTGGCGATCACGACGAACGCCCGACCTCATCGCCCGCTCGGGAGTCGCTCGAACCTTTCAGAACATTCGCCTCTTCAACGAGCTGAGCCTCGTGCAGAATGTGTTGGTCGGGATGGATCACCGAATGCGCGCCGGATTTTGGAGCGCGCTCTTTCGACTGCCTCGATTTCACGCCGAACGAAAGCACTTTCACGCCGAGGCCATGGAACTGCTCGAGTTCGTGGGATTGGCGGATCGTGTGCACGAAGCCGCAGGAAGTTTGCCCTACGGCTTTCGGAGACGACTCGAGATCGCGCGCGCTCTCGCAGGAAAGCCAGCGCTTCTCTTGCTTGATGAGCCGGCGGCTGGAATGAATCCATCCGAAATCGTCGGTCTCATGACACTCATTCGTCGTGTGCGTGACGCTGGCACAACGGTCGTGCTCATCGAACACCACATGCGACTTGTCATGGGTGTTTCAGATCGAATTCTTGTTTTACAATACGGACGGCAGATCGCCGAGGGAACGCCAGCCGAGATCCGAGCGAACCCCGCATGTGTCGAGGCCTATCTGGGTACGGAGACTCACGGATGACCACGGCGATGCTCGAGGTCACAGATATGCATGCCGCGTATGGCGCCATTGAGGTGTTGCGCGGAGTCTCGCTGCGCGTCGAGCGTGGAGAGATCGTCGCGTTGATCGGCTCGAATGGCGCGGGCAAGAGCACCTCACTCTTGTCGATCAGTCAGATCATCACGCCGCGCAGTGGCGATGTTCGTTTTCTCGGCGAGTCACTGATCGGTCTTCGCGGCGATGAGGTGATCGCTCGAGGGCTCGTGCAAGTGCCTGAAGGACGACGGGTCTTTTCGCGCATGAGCATTGACGAGAATCTGCAACTCGGAGCGTATTTGCGAAAGGACATCAGCGGCATCGCGAGCGACTTGCGACATGTGCACGAACTCTTTCCAGTCTTGAAGGAGCGGGGGGGACAACTCGCGGGCACGCTCTCGGGGGGAGAACAACAAATGCTCGCGATTGGTCGCGCGTTGATGAGTCGTCCCACGCTGCTGATGATGGATGAACCATCGATGGGCATTGCGCCACTTCTGGTGACGCGTATTTTTTCGGCGATTCGAGAGCTGAATCGCGGTGGATTGACGGTGCTGCTCGTTGAGCAAAACGCGCGTGGCGCGCTGGGGCTTTCGTCGCGCGGCTATGTGCTCGAGACCGGAAAGGTCACGATCGGCGGCGACGCACAAGACCTTCTCAAAGACGATCGCATTCGCAGTGCATATCTCGGCGAGTGATGCGTCGCAGTTCACCACTCGTCGATCGCGGTCATGTGCACTTCAGCCGTGAGTCGGCGCAGCGTGAGATCGCTTAGCTCTTCAGGTCGCTCGTCGAACGCAACACGATCGACCGAGAAAAACCCTTCGAAACTCCACTCTGGCAAGTGTTTTTCTACGTGATCGTTGACGAGGCTTTCCATCTCAGCGAGGCTGCCGGCGGTGGCCCAGACGGTCACGTAGCCACCCTTGCCGTTGCGGTCCTCGCGAACAGCCAGAATAATTGCGTGCCAGAGAACCATCCCGAGTCGCCGTCCATTCTCGTCGACATTCACTTCAGGATCGACATCGAGCTCGAGTCCCCACGCCTCGCGCAATTGAAGCAGGATCTCGTCGAGGTCTGGACTTTGGTCGTCATCGGTGCGCAAAACCTCGCGCAGTTGCGAGGGAGGATCGTGTGCGTTGTCGAGATCGTGGGGCCATGTTTCGAGCACTTCGCGCAGCCCATGTCGCGCGAGAATCCCCTCGACCTCGCGGCGCATCGCAATGGGCACGTTGATGAGGAGACCCTTCCAGGTGTCGAGAAAGACTTCGATGAATGGATGGTCAGCGTTCGCTCCCGCGCCGATCGATCCATCTTCGAGCAACAGCGGTTCGAACTGTTCCCAGACCTTGAGGAACTCTTTCACTGGGATCGCCTCACCGCCGAGGTAGACATCAAGCGCGCGATACGCGTCGCGCGATCCGATCTCCACGATGGGAATGACTTCCTCCGGGAGCAGATCAAATGCATCAGAGATCACCGCTCCGAGTCGATCGTGACTTAACACAATATGAAAGGCGTAGGTGTCGGGGTCGCCATCTTCGCCAGGCGTGTACTCGAGTGTGTATCCCTGCTTTGGCGCGGGCAGCGAGAGCGGTTCGATCCCGAGGGGAAACTTGTAGCCCTCCACTTCGGCCCGTTCGATGTCGCGGCGCAGTTCGTAATCACGCATGTCAAGATCTTACGAGGTGACAGCCTCAGAAAAAACCCCTCGCTCATCGGCCTGGGCAATCTGGGCCACCAGCCACGTCCACTCGGCGTAGAGGTAGGGGATGTTGCGCTCAGCGTGCAACTGAGTGATCGACTCGTGCATCCGCTCGCTCAAGGTGGATTGCCAGATTCCATCCCCGCGATCACAAAAATACGATCGGCACCCCGTGGGTCGCGACGCATGAATCGAGCAGAGCGAGCCCTTGAGAAATGCGCAGGTTCCCGCAGCCTGCGCTGTCTGGGCGTGACTGCGCCGCAACGACGAATGGGCGTGTCGCCAGACCCAAAGCGCTTCAAGCGCAGTGACGACCAAGATGTGTCCGTGCGCATGAAAGTTGCAGCACTTGCCTGAAGCAAGACACACAGGACGCTGCTCATCGACGACATGTTGCGAGTACTCGTGGAGCGCTCCAAAGCACTCAACGACCGACGCATTCGAAGCCTCAGTCCACCACACCCGCAAGGTCGCGTCGGAGGGGGGAGTCGCAGGAATGAAGGGATTCACAGTGCAGCGGCGCTCTCACCACGGCGCTGAGTCATTGTCGACGCGATCACGCTCGCGCAAGATCCCGATCTGGTCGGATGGGATGAGTGGTCCGGTGTCCATTCCTGGGCAGGGGGTGCGCGCCTTCGCAGCCTTCCATGCGCGTTCAGAAGTGAGATTGTCAGGCCAGAACGGCCAGGTGCCGCACTGGGATGGTCTGGTCTTGTAGATCTTGCACAGTGCGACACCTTGTCTGCTCTCGCGGTCGAGGAAGACACAGTCAAAGCCGTTGGGCGTCTCCCGCTCGTTGAGCGAGCGTCGTTCGCCAATGGCTCGGGTGTAGAGAGCGGTGAACTCTTCTTCGGTGATTCCCAAGGTCGCCGCCATCTCGCGACCCTCGTGCGGTGTGTACCAGACCGCTCCGGGTCCTCCGGTGCAACAGTTCCCGCACTGTGTGCATGAAAAACGAAGCCCGTCTTTGAACCAAGGTTCGCTCGCAGGGATCTTCGACATGGGATTGCAGTCTCGAAAAAGTTTCGATCGTTTCTAAGATCGTCAGTTGACGATGACGGGTTATCCGTCAGACTCACTTCCGTCGAACGACGACGACTCTCCTGAACCGAGGACGAGTTCCTTCTCGGGTGTGACTGCAGCAAGATCCTTGATCGTTGCCGCACTCCCAACCCGATCCGCGCCAAGTGCTTCAGCAGCCATCGCTGCAGCTTGCATCTCGGCTGCTTCGCCGAACTCTTCATCCGCGGTCTCAACGAGATACTTCATCGTCAGATTGGTGTAGACCTCGAAGCCCGTGCCTGCTGGGATGAGATGTCCAAGCAGCACGTTTTCCTTCAATCCAACCAATGTGTCGACGGCGCCCTTCAGCGCTGCTTCGGTGAGCACCTTGGTGGTCTCCTGGAAGCTCGCGCCCGAGAGGAAACTCTCAGCTTGAAGCGACGCTTTTGTGATCCCCAAGAGAAGTGTTCGTCCGCGTGCAGGCTTCGCGCGTCGCGTCTTCGCTGGCTGCTTGCCAGCGAGCTCAGCTTCTGCGTTCGCTTGCTTCACTTCATCTTTCGCGAACAGCACACCCTTGACGAGCGTGGTGCCACCGGCATCCTCAACCTTCAGCATGCTGGCGAGGGCCTCGTTCATTTCGCGGAAGACATAGCGCTCAATGACGTCGTTTGGAAGGATGGTTGTGTCACCAACTTCAACGACCTTGACCTTGCTGAGCATCTGCCGCAGGACGACTTCGATGTGCTTGTCCGAGATCGGAACGCCCTGCGCGCGATACACATTCTGCACTTCCGTGAGCATGTATCGATACAACTCATCCTCTCCCTTGATGGCGAGGATTTCAGAGGGCGTCAATGCACCTTCCGTGAGAGGATCGCCTGCTTCGACGACGTCTGCCGAATGCACGAGGAGTCGCTTGCCTTGCAGCACGTAATGGTCTTCAGCGAGTTCTTCCTTACCGCCGTCGGCATGCACACGAATGGTCATCTTTCCGCGACGTTCGTTTGGCAAGAGTTCGACGCGTCCAGAGATGCGAGCGAGGACCGCGGGGTCGCGTGGAATGCGCGCCTCGAAGATCTCGGTCACGCGGGGAAGACCGCCGACGATGTCTGCCGAGCGGGCTGTTCCCTTTGGTGTGAATGCGATGCGCTGACCTGCTTGGATGACTTGACCATCCTTGGCTTCGATGTGCGCCTTCGCAGGAAGATGGTGCAAATCGAGCACCTTTCCAGAGGCGTCTTCGATCGTGAGCCGAGGATGCTTCTCACCCTTGTGCTCAATGACGACCATTTCATCTTTACTGGCCTTGCGCTCGACGCGGACGGTCTCGCCCTCTTCGATGTCGCGGAACCGAATCGTTCCAGACTTTTCGGCAAGAATCGGAGAAACGTGCACGTCCCACTCCAAGACCGAAAGTCCCTTCTTGACCTGGTCGCCGGCTGATGCCAAGAGCAGTCCACCGTAAGGCACCTTGTACTTCTCGAGCTCGCGACCCTTTGAGTCGAGAACGCGAACTTCACCCGTCTTACGCAGGGCAATTCGGTGCGACTTCTCGCCGTCAATGACGGTGACTTCGCCGCAATCGACGTACTCGATGGTTCCAGACTGCGTGACCTTCCACTGGTTCTCGGTTGTCGCACTCACGGCGATACCACCTGTGTGGAAGGTGCGCATTGTGAGCTGCGTTCCAGGTTCGCCGATCGACTGCGCCGCGATGATGCCAACGGCCAAACCCTCTTCGACGAGCTTGCCAGTGGACATGTCCATTCCGTAACAGGTTGCGCAGACTCCGCGCGAGGTCTGGCACGTGAGCGGGCTTCGAACGAACACAGTGCGAACACCGAGCTCTTCGACCGCGCGCGCCTTTTCAGCAGTGATGATCTCGTTGCGCGCAACGATCGAGCGATCTGTGCGTGGGTCAACGATGTGTTCACAGCTCGTGCGTCCCTTGATGACATCACGCAGTGGCACGTCGACTTCTTCACCCTTGTAGACGGCTTCCTTTGCGATTCCACGGGTTTGGCCACAGTCGTGTTCGATCACCACAACAGATTGTGCGACGTCGCACAACTTGCGCGTGAGGTATCCCGAATCTGCAGTCTTGAGCGCAGTATCCGAGAGACCCTTGCGTGCTCCGTGGGTTGATGAGAAGTACTCGATGACTGAGAGACCTTCACGGAAGTTCGACTTGATCGGGGTCTCGATGACTTCGCCGCTTGGCTTAGCCATCAGACCGCGCATGCCGGCGAGCTGCTGCATCTGTGTCTTGTTTCCTCGGGCTCCCGAATCCATGAACAGATAGACGGGGTTGAGGTAGCGCGCCGAGGGACTTGGTTTGCTTGGCAAACCACCGACGTTGCCCGCGATTACGGGTGATCCAGCAGCGGTGTTCTTGCGATCGTTCTTCAACGTCTCGAGCAATATCGCGGAAAGTCCGTCACGACACTGCGCCCACGCGTCGAGCACGCGATTGCGGCGCTCGTCGTCGGTGATGTTGCCGTCGTCGTAGTTCTGCTGCGCCTTATCAACCTTCTTCTGGGTGTCGGTGATCAGCTTCTCCTTGTTCTCAGGGATGTGAAGATCGGTGATGCCGAAAGAGAGACCGCTCGTGGTGCTCGCCTTGAATCCAGTCTCTTTGAGTGCATCGAGCAACTCGATTGTTGCAGCCTTTCCGCTGCGAGCGAATGTGTCATCGATGACCCGCGCGGACCCCTTCTTACCGAGAGCGCAGTTGTAGAAGGGCATTCCAGTGGCAAGGATTTCAGAGAAGAGCACGCGGCCGGCCGTCGTGCGAATGCGTCGATGGGCAGGGGTCGCTACCGGCGAGTCTGTCTGTGCATTGATGACTTCGGTGAATCGGTCGAGTCGGATATCGATCCACTCATGCACACCGATCTTGCGCAGGTCGTACGCCAAGAGCAGTTCATGAACGGAGCCGAAAGTCGGAATCGATGACCGTTTCCCAACGACGTCGACGGGCATGTCGATGGGAGCAACGGTGAGGAAGTACACACCCATCACGATGTCCTGCGATGGACTCACGATTGGATTTCCGTTGGCCGGGCTAAAGATGTTGTGGGTGCTCATCATGAGCACGTGCGCTTCAACTTGTGCCTCGAGCGAGAGTGGGAGATGCACTGCCATCTGATCGCCGTCGAAGTCTGCGTTGTAGCCCGCACAGACCAGCGGATGAATCTTGATCGCGTTGCCTTCAACAAGCACAGGTTCGAACGCCTGAATACCCATTCGATGAAGGGTCGGTGCGCGATTCAGAAGCACAGGATGGTTCTTCGTGACCTGCTCGAGGATGTCCCACACCTCGGGAGCCCGTCGCTCAAGCATGCGCTTGGCGCTCTTGATTGTGTCTGCGAGACCGTGCTCCTTGAGCTTTCGGATGATGAAAGGCTGGAAGAGTTCGAGCGCGATCTTCTTTGGAAGTCCGCACTGCCAGAGTTTCAATTCAGGACCAACCACGATGACCGAACGAGCCGAGTAGTCAACGCGCTTGCCGAGCAAGTTCTCGCGAAAGCGACCCTGCTTGCCCTTGATCATGTCGGTGATCGACTTAAGTGGGCGATTGCTCGATCCGAGAACTGGACGGCGGCAGCGACCGTTGTCGAACAATGCGTCGACGGCCTGCTGCAACATGCGCTTCTCATTTCGGATGATGACCTCAGGGGCGTTGAGGTCCATGAGCTTCTTGAGTCGGTTGTTTCGATTGATAATGCGGCGGTAGAGATCGTTCAGATCGCTCGTCGCAAAATTGCCGCTCTGCAAGAGCACGAGAGGGCGCAGGTCGGGTGGGATCACCGGAACAACATCGAGGACCATCCATTGTGGATCATTGGGCGATGCACGAATTTGCTCAACAAGTTTGAGCCGCTTCGAGAGATCCTTTGCCTTCTGCTTGCTCTTGGTGTCGCGCAATTCGTCGCGAATTTCGGCTGCTGCCTTGTTCAAGTCGAGCATGTCCGCAGAGAGCAATTCGCGAATGGCTTCGGCGCCCATCATCGCAGTGAAGTTGCTCCCGTGTTTCGCGACCTGCTCGCGATACTCGTCGTCTGTCAAGACTTGTTTGAATTCGAGATCGGTTGACCCCGGATTCGTGACGACGTAATCCTGAAAGTACACAACCTTTTCAATGTCGCCGGTGCGCATGCCAAGCAGTGTTCCGAGTCGGCTCGGCAATGCCTTGAAGAACCAAATGTGAACAGCGGGGGCGGCGAGGTTGATGTGTCCCATGCGCTTGCGACGCACGCGAGAGTGGGTGACCTTGACGCCACAACGATCGCAGATGATGCCTTTGTACTTCGTTCCTTTGTACTTGCCGCAGGCGCACTCGTAGTCGCGCTCTGGACCGAAAATCCGCTCGCAGAAGAGTCCATCGCGCTCCGGCCGATAGGTGCGATAGTTGATCGTTTCAGGTTTCTTGACTTCACCGAAGCTCCAGCTTCGGATGTCGTTGGGGCTCGCGAGTTGAATGCGAACCGCGCCGTAGTCATTCACACGATCGAAAACGCTTTCTGCCATGCTGTTCATATGTGGATCTTTCGCAAATGAATCAAATTTCGGAACGAATCAATCAAGAAACGAGAGTTAGATGACCGGAGCCGCCGCTTCGCCGCCAACTTTTTCAAGTTGAATGTTGAGGCAGAGACCCTTGATTTCTTGGCACAACACATCGAACACGACAGGCATTCCAGCCTGCAGTGTGTTGTCGCCCTTCACCATCGACTCGTAAATCTTCTGGCGACCTTCGATGTCGTCACTCTTCACCGTGAGAAGTTCTTGCAGCACATACGCAGCGCCGTACGCTTCGAGTGCCCACACTTCCATCTCACCGAATCGCTGGCCTCCAGTGCGCGCCTTTCCACCGAGTGGTTGCTGGGTGATGAGGCTGTATGGCCCTGTCGATCGCGCGTGAATCTTGTCGTCGACCAAGTGATGCAACTTCAGGATGTACATGTAACCAATCGAGGTGCGTTGATTGAACGCCTCTCCCGTGCGGCCGTCGTACAGCTGAACCTTGCCATCCTCTGGCATAAGCGCAAGCAATTCACGAGCGCCTCCTGGTTCTTTTCCAGTGGATTCGAACGACGAAACACGCTGATTGACGCGCGCATTCGCTTCACGAATCGCATCGAAGATTTCAGCCTCTTTCGCGCCATCGAAGACGGGGGTCACGGCTTGGAATCCGAGCACCTTTGCCGCCCACCCGAGATGGGTTTCCAGAATCTGTCCGACGTTCATACGACTCGGAACGCCGAGCGGATTGAGGAGCACTTCGACTGGAGTGCCGTCCTCAAGGAATGGCATGTCTGCTTCGGGAACGATTCGAGCGATGACGCCCTTGTTGCCGTGCCGACCTGCCATCTTGTCGCCGACCGAGAGCTGTCGCTTAGTTGCGAGGTAGACCTTGACCATCTCAAGAACGCCCGACGGTAGTTCGTCGCCGCGTTTCATGTGATTGACGCGTCGTTCCTTCTCGCGAAGCAACTTCTGGATCCGCGGCCAGAACTGACCGTGAGTCACGAGCGCTTGTTCGCGCGTCTCTTTCGAGCCCTTGATCCACTTCTCGCTAAAGCCATCGATCTGTTCGAGGATGACGTCAGGAATGTCGCTTGCACCGATGCGCTGGCGCGTCGATGGATCAACCATCTCCGTGCCGATGATGCGATTGACTTCAGTCGCCATCTGGCGGAAGAGTTGGATGCACTTGCCATCCATCAATTGTTCGTACGCGCTGATGTCCTTCTTCAACTGTCGCTTCTGCTCATCGTTCTGGTGTTGACGACGGCTGAACCGCTTGGCGCCGATGACAACACCTTCGGTGCCAGCAGGCACTTCGAGGGAGTCGTTCTTGACGTCCTCGCCTGCGCGACCAAAGATCGCGTGAAGCAACTTCTCTTCAGGGGAGAGTTCGCTCTTGGACTTTGGACTGACCTTGCCGACCAAGATGTCGCCCGGCGAGACGCGTGCACCCACGCGAATCACGCCATGATCATCGAGGTTTCGCAACATCTGCTCAGAGACGTTTGGGATATCCGCCGTGAACTCCTGACGGCCAAGTTTCGTTTCACGCACTTCCACGTCGAACGATTCGATGTGGATCGAGGTGAACGTGTCATCTTTGACGAGGCGCTCGCTAATCACGATCGCATCTTCAAAGTTGTATCCGTCGAAGGTGTTGAAAGCCACCAAGACGTTCTTGCCAATCGCCAACTCGCCTTGCGACGTGCTCGCACCGTCGGCGAGAATCTCGCCAGTCTTCACACGTTGTCCGAGTCGCACGATTGGCTTCTGATTCTGGCAGGTCTTCTCGTTCAGTCCGACGAACTTGCGAAGGAGATACTCATCCGCGTTGTCGATGATGACGCGCTCGGCATCGACCATCGTGACGATTCCGCCACGCTCAGCGCGCACGATCATGCCGCTGTACTTGCCCACGATCATTTCCATGCCCGTCGAAACGAGCGGTGGATCGACCTTGATCAACGGGACCGCCTGGCGCTGCATATTCGAACCCATGAGGGCGCGATTCGCATCGTCATGTTCCAAGAACGGGATGAGCGCCGCAGAGACTCCGACGGTCTGCTTGGGGCTGATGTCGACGAATTGCACCTCGATCGATTCAGCAAGGACGAGATCGCCACCCTTGCGAACTAGGACTGAGTCATCCGCGATGTTGCCCGTTGTGTCGAGTGTTTCGCTCGGCGCGAGGACACTCTTCAGTTCTTCATCCGCGCGAAGGCTGATGGTCTTTCCAGTCGCTTTGCGTGATTTGATTTCGCGATAGGGGGTGAGCAGAAATCCATAGTCATCAACTCCAGCATAGATGCCGAGGCTCGCGATGAGTCCGATGTTCGCACCTTCGGGGGTCTCGATCGGGCAGATGCGACCATAGTGCGAGATATGCACGTCGCGCACTTCGAATCCTGCACGCTTTCGATTCAACCCACCAGGTCCGAGCGCCGAGAGGCGCCGTTCATGTACGAGCATTGAGAGCGGATTGGTCTGATCGACGACTTGTGAGAGCTCGCTTCGACCAAAGAAGAATTCAATGGCGCTCGAGATCGACTTCGAATTAACGAGGTCAGCGATCTTGTACGAGGTGTCGGTTGGATCTTTCACGCTCATGCGCTCTTGCACCGTGCGCTTGAGCTTGAGGAAACCCTTGCGCATCTCTTCGGTCGAGAGTTCGTCGAGGGTTCGAAGTCGGCGATTGCCCAAGTGATCGATGTCATCGATGTGCGCGCGTGAACGACGATTCGGATCGGCGGGGCGGCGGAGCTCCATGATGTAGCGGATGACCGCGAGGAAGTCTTCGGCGCGCAGATGCTGTGCGGTTTCGCTGACTTGCTTGTAGTTCGCATCATCGGCGAATTTGCGGTTGACGCGAAAGCGTCCCACGCGACCGAGCCGGTAGCGATTCGTATCGAGGAACTTCTCGAGGAAGAGGTCCTTCGCCTTGTCGATCTGTGGAGGGTTCCCTGGTCGCAGACGAGCGTAGAGACGCAAAAGCGCAGCCTCGTGTTCCGTTGCTTCGGCGAGGAAGTCCAACTTCTCTTCGGCAATTGTGTTCAAGATCAGCGGATCGCCTGGATTGCAGATCGCGCGCACCGACTTCAGAGCGCTGGCCTGAATCGTTGCCACCTTGTCGCCAAAGGGCAAGCCGATCTTGCACAACTCTTCGCCGGTGTCCTGATCGATGATGAGTTCGGCCGAATAGTGTTCTGCCTTGAGTTTCTCGACGCGGACTTCTTCGACGTCGTAAAAAAGTTCGAGGATCTTCTCGGTGTCCGAGAATTTCTCGTCCATTGCACGAAGGAAGGTCGTTGCCGCCAGTTTCGTGGACTGGTCGATGCGCATCGCAAGGACGTCCTTCTTGGTCACTTCAAGTTCGATCCACGATCCGCGCTCAGGGATGATGCGTGCGCTGTGCAGTGGTCGGTCGCCAAAGCTCGATGCGATCGAGAAGTCGACACCAGGCGAGCGATGCAGCTGACTCACGATGACTCGCTCGGAACCGTTGACGATGAACTCACCGCCGCCGAGCAGAATCGGAATGTCTCCGAGATAGATGTCTTCTTCGAGCACGTCGGTCGAGCCTTCGCGCTTGAGGCGCATCTTGACGCGCCAGGGATAGCCGTAGGTCAAGCGAAGTTCGCGGCACTCGGCTTCGGTGTGCTGAGGTTCGCCGAAGGAGTACGAGATGAACTCGAGTTTCATCTGTCCGTCGTAACTCTCGACGGGAAAGATTTCTCGCAGGAGCGATTGAAGCCCGAGGTGCTCCTTGCGATCGCCAGCTGCAAGATCCTTTTGCAGGAAGCGCTCGTATGCAGCTTGCTGCACGCGGGTCAGGTTCGGAACAGGAATCGCGTCTCCGCGCTTCGAATAGTCACGGACGTTTCTCGTGGTCATGGTCACCTCTGAAAATTCTCGTTCCAACCAAATGCGCCCTCATGCGTCGTCAGCAGAACTGCCAGCGATGTGACTCGTTGCAGCCGATGATTCATGAGTTTCCGGACAAATGCGGGGGCGCGCGCCAAGTCCCGAAGTCTAGCAACCCCCCTCGAGTTTGCGCAAGGGCAGGATGTGAGCAATCTAATTTTTTTTATGAAAAAACCCCGCCTTGTCGGGCGGGGCTTTGGGTTCTCGGTGTGAAGGAACGACCGGGGGGGTGCCCGGTGGATGGTCAAGCAGACTCGGGGTCAGTTCCGAGTCTGCGGAATCACTTGAGGGTGACTTTTCCGCCAGCCGCCTCGAGCGCAGCCTTGAGCTTGTCGGCGTCTTCCTTGCTGATGTTCTCCTTGATGGCCTTTGGAGCAGCGTCGACGAGGTCCTTGGCTTCCTTGAGTCCAAGTCCAGTTGCTTCGCGGACGACCTTGATCACATTGATCTTGGTCGCGCCAGAATTCTCGAGGATCACCGAGAACTCGGACTGTTCGACAGCCGCTGGAGCAGCGTTGCCGCCATCGCCTGCAACCATGACTGCGCCTGCAGCGGCGGGCTCGATGCCGTAGGTCTCCTTCATGTACTCGGCCAATTCGACTGCCTGCTTGAGAGTCAGCGAGGCGATCGAGTCACCCATGGTTGAAATTTTTGCGTCAAAGGTTTTTGCGTCAGACATAGTGAAACTCCTTACAAGATTGCGTTCCATAGGCGATGCCACAAGGCATCATTTCATCCCCGAGGGGACCAGTGGTTCGCGGTTCAGAAACAGTGTTTAGTTCGCTTTCGCAGAAATGGTCTCGCCCTTTTCGAGGCGAGTTTGAATTTCCTTGACAACTCCGAGCAGTCGTGCGCCTGGCGCTTTGACGACAGACATCGTCGTTCGTGCGGGAGAGAGAATCAGTGTGATCAACTGCGACTGTGCTTCTTCGCGGGTTGGATACTTGCTCAGTCGCACAACGCCCTCTTTGCCGTCGAACCACGAGCCGTCGATGCACGCGCCCATGAGTCCGAGTTTGTCGTTCTCTTTCGCACTCTTCACGAGTTGGCGGGCGATTGTGACAACGCTGGTCTTGCCATACACAATTGCGCGTGGTCCTTTGAGACCAGGTGCGAGTGATGCGAGAGGGGTGCCTTGAAACGCGCGTTGCGCGAGTGTGTTCTTGAGAACGGTCACACTAACGTCGGTCGCGCGCAATTGTGCGCGGAGTTGAGTTGTCGCCTTCGCGGGCATACCGCGAATCTCGATCAGCACAGCTCCTTCAACATCGGCGAAGCGCTTCTTGTATTCGCCGACGATCATGTTCTTGATTGGTTTGCTCATAGGTTCACCTTCGTAAAAACGGGCTCTGGATCAGACGGCGATTTGAACGCTGGGGCTCATGGATGCGCTGATGACGCACTTGCGGATGTAGAGACCCTTGGATGATGAAGGCTTGACCTTGTTGATCACGCCAATGAAGTGTTCGAGATTGGTCACGAGGTCGTCGTCGCTGAACGACAACTTGCCGATGAGACAGTGGACATTTCCACCATCGTCATTTCGGTACTCGACCTTTCCAGCGACGTATTCACGAACGGCGGTGGCGACATCTGGTGTGACGGTTCCGGCTTTGGGGGATGGCATCAGTCCCTTTGGACCGAGCACCTTTCCAAGGCGGCTCACGATGCGCATCATGTCGGGGCTGGCGACGGCGACATCAAAGTCCATCCATCCACCTTCGATTTTTGCGACGAGATCTTCTGCGCCGACTTCAACAGCGCCAGCACCTTTTGCTGCAGCAGCCTTGTCGCTGTTGCAGAAGCAGAT
This sequence comes from Singulisphaera sp. GP187, assembly GCA_945869475.1. GTDB lineage: Bacteria > Planctomycetota > Phycisphaerae > Phycisphaerales > SM1A02 > F1-60-MAGs104. Next base: position 216,050 of record CAMBOV010000001.1, read on the forward strand.
GACGCGTGAGGTTTTTCCAACGCCCTTGGGAAATGAAATCGCTCCGCGCAATGCCTGATCGGCAACCTTGGGATCGATGCCAAGATGCACAACGACGTTGACCGTTTGGTCAAACTTCGTGGCCTTGAACTTGCGGAGGGCTTTGATGCCGTCTGCTGGTGAACTGATCGTTTTCGCGATGAACGCTTGGTTGGCGCGCACGCGTTTGCTGTGACCGATGACGACTGTTGCTTTCACTGCCATGGGATTATGCCTCCACCGTGACGCCCATTGAGCGTGCGGTTCCTGCGATCACTCGCATTGCGGCATCAAGACTGCCTGCATTGAGATCTTTCATCTTGTCCTCTGCGATCTTGCGCAGTTGTGCCTGAGAGAGCACGCCGACCTTGTCTGTATTTGGCTTGCCAGATCCCTTTTCGATCTTGAGCGCGGTTGCGATCAAGACGGAGGAGGGCGAACTCTTGATCTCGAGATCAAACGTTCGATCGGCGTAGACCGTGACGATGCAACCGACAACGCGTCCATTGAGTTCGCGTGTTGCTTCGTTGAATTTCGAGATGAACTGTCCCGGATTGACGCCGTTGGCGCCGAGGACAGGCCCCAGTGGTGGTGCGGGCGTCGCCTTGCCGCCGGGGGCAAGGATCTTGAACTGTTTCGTTATTTTCTTGGCCATGGTTTTGAACCTCCTACCCAAATGTCCCCAACGAGGGGAGGTGCCGGCTCAGCCAAGATCCGGCGCATTCAAGTAGTTCGTGCGGTCTGAGATTGAAGAGTCGAGGAAGGTAGCGCGTTCGTTGTGATTGCGCAACCCCTTGAAGAGAAGTTCTCTCGCGACCGTTCAGGCCGACCCATGAGCGGATGACCCAATCTCTTCTATAGGATCGAGCGATGACGAGCGGATTCATCGCTGACCTGACCTGGCGCGGTTTGTTGCACCAAACGACCTCGGAGCAGCTCTCAAACCATCTCGAGACTCCAGGAAGGCTTGCCTACTGTGGATTCGATCCCACAAGCGACAGCCTTACCGTGGGAAACCTGCTCCCCATCACAGTGCTCGCCCGCTGGCAGCAAGCGGGACATCGGCCTCTCGTCCTCATGGGCGGAGCGACTGGACTGATCGGCGACCCCAGCGGAAAGAGCAGCGAGCGGCAACTCATCGACGCCGAACAAGTGCGGCACAACATCGCAAGGCAGCGTCCAATATTTGCTCGAATTCTTGACTTCTCGGGTCACCACGCGGCGAGCATCGTCGACAACGCCGATTGGCTGCTGCGCTTGGGTTTCATCGAAGTCTTGCGCGATGTTGGAAAGCATTTCTCGGTCAATCAGATGGTTGCGCGGGATTCGGTGGCGAGTCGGTTGACACAGCGTGAGCAGGGAATTTCCTACACCGAGTTCAGTTACATGATTTTGCAGGCGTATGACTTTCTGCACCTGTATCGAACGGCGGGGTGCACGGTGCAACTCGGCGGTGCAGATCAATGGGGAAACATTTGCTCGGGCATCGATCTGGTTCGACGCATCGCGTCGGGCGACGCCTTTGGTGTGACGAATCAACTTGTGACGAAGTCCGACGGCACCAAGATTGGAAAATCGGAGGCGGGAGCGATCTACTTGAATGCGGATCGCACGAGTCCCTATCGCTTTCACCAATACTGGCTCAACTCTGCGGATGAAGACGCGCTGAAATTTCTCAAGTGGTTCACCTTTCTCTCACAATCGCGCGTGGCGGAGATTGCGACGGAACAGGCGAGAGATCCAGCGGCGCGATCGGCGCAGAAGACGCTGGCGGATGAGATGACGACGCTCGTGCACGGAGAATCGGAATCGCGCCGCGCTGCACTCTGCGCAACCGCACTGTTCGGTGGTGACCTTCGATCGCTCGATGAACAGTCCGCGAGAGATGTCGCGGCAGATCTCCCCGGTTGCATGCTCGCGCGCGACGCCCTTGGGGTAAACGCGAAGCCACTCCTCGAACTTCTCGTCGAGACCGGACTCGCCGCGAGCAAGCGTGAGGCACGCGAGTTTCTCGAATCGGGAGCGGTGCAAGTGAATGGCGAGCGAGTCGCGCTCGAAGCGACGCTGACCAACGCGTCGTTTCTTCACGGACGGTTTGCGTTCATCCGCAGAGGAAAACGAAACTGGGCGGTTGCGCAATTGAGTCCATGAGTTGGCGCTAGGATCCGACGATGACAGGCGCCGCTGGAACGTATGAACTTGGGAGATTTTCAGGGGTCTGTGCGATCTCGCAGCAACCCATCCTCGCCTCTCAAGAATTCGTTGCCGCACTCGTCGACGCACTCGATGAGGAGGGGCGCCCTCTGTTGCGCCGGCTCGATATCGCCGCAGCGCGGTGGGATCAGGGTGCTCGACCGGATGCGCTCGTCTGCTTCTGGCGTTCGCTCGCGCCCGCGCCAGGAGATCGAAAACAGACCTTTGTTGATGACGAGACGCTGCTCGAGATGGTGCAGCGGATGGAAGATGAAACCGACGCACGGCGACGGGGCTTTCGGTGGATTCTCGCGCTCGTCTTGCTGCGACGCAAGATCATCCGCCTCGATGGGATCGTTCATGAGGATGGCACCGAGTACTGGGCCTTTCGCCCTCGGGGATCCGATCCCGAATCACTGCCGATTCGCATCGCGAATCCCGGCGTCCGGGCGGATGAGATGCGGGAACTCGCCGAGCAACTCGGCGAGGTCATTCGCGCCGACGCATGAACCCGTTGCGCGCATTGGTGGTGCTGGTTGTGTGCATCGCTTGCGTGCAGGGTTGTTGCGAGAAGTCACTGCGCATCCTTGCCCCAGAGGGACCCGCGCCAACCGCCGAACAGTTTGCGCAGGCGCAATCGAAGCGACTCGACGCACTCTCGTCTCTCGCGCTGCGCGGTCACGCCGAACTTCGTTGGCGCGACGCGTCTGGTGGTCACTTCGATGATGGCGATTTTGATTTGCTCGTCAGGCCACCACGCGAGATGAGCCTGCGACTGAGCAAACTCGGCGAGAAGATTCTCTGGGTCGGTGCGGGTGATGGCCAGTGGTGGATCGTCTTTCCACGCGACCGACCGTCGCGAGCGATCCTGCAACCGTGGACGGCGGACGGTTCGCCTCGCGCGCGACAATCCGCAGTGGACGAGAAGGGGCTGAGTCAGTTGCTCGTACCAACTCGACTGCTTGAGGCGCTCGGACTGAGTGGCGTGCGTGCGCTGGATGTTCGTTCAGTCTCCTGGGATGAGATGCGCGCAGCGTGGGTTTTCACACTTGCAGATCGTCGGGTTTTCGCGCGCGGCGAGAGCCTTCTACCGATCGGGTGCGAGTGGCTCGACGCGACCGGAGCCGTCGTCGCCTCGTGCACTCTCGATGGTTTCGAGTGGGTCCGTGGCGAGCGGGCGCTCCCAGCTGGATCGCACTCTTCGCAGCAATTGGTCGCGACACGAATCGAGTTTTCAGTCTGGTCGAATGGGAGAACCTCTGCTGACGGTCAGTCGGATGCCACGTGCGCGCTCGCGGCGGAGGTTCCTTCGTATGGAGTTGATCGACTCAAACCACAACTCTTCAATTGGCCCGATGTAGCCGCAGCACTCCGTCCCGAACTCGTTGAGACGGGTCGTTGATGCGGTGGAGTCTCACCTGCGCTTTGTGCCTGCTGCTCGCGTGGTCGGTCGCGTTCACGCAGCGCGCGAGCGCGTGGGCTCGCCCGAGTGACCACACGCCCTCTCTTCGCGCGGTGAGTTCTGGCAACCATCTCTGGATCGCTCTGCCAACAGAGAGTGGCTGCACCATTCTCCACCACTCTTCTGAAATGAACGGCGCATTTTTCAAAGAGGTCCGGTCGCTGCCGGCACTGCCCGCAGCACTTGCAGCCCGCGAGAATCATCTGTGGATCGTGGCCGCGCCAGTCGGTAGCGGTACTGGGGGCGCCGTGTACGGTCTCTCGACGATTCGCGATCCCGCAACCGGATCGTTTTCCTACCAACCGACCGGTCGGCTTGATGTCTTGCCGAGTCTTCCCGCGAGTGCTCGCTTCTGTGGAATCGCGCCACAAGAGGACGGACCTGTCGTGCTCGTCGCCCAACCCGACTTCGCGCTGCTCGCCTCGGCGCCGATGGGATGGCACGAGATCGCACTGAGTGGCGATGCTGTGAACTCGCCGATGCTCGTCGCGTGGGCCGGAGCGGCTGCGTCGCCGTGGGCGATCGTGAACGTCGATGGAGTTGACCTCATCTCATGGACTCGCAGCGGTGCAGCGAATTCGTCACCGTGGGAGCGTCAATGCTGGAGCGGCGCGGGCGACGGATTCGAGATGATGATTACCGGCAGTGTGCGACCCGCGACGCTTGCGCGCTTCGACGGCGCGAGTGGCGCATCGTTTCTTCTGCAGTACATCACACCGTCGGGACCACGCAAGCTCACCGTGATCACCCCGCCGCAGGGGAGCTGGACTGTGACTGGATTCGGTGAGGGATTTCGGTTGATCTCAGTCGGCGCAGGTGGCGACGTGCAGCTCAGCGCGATCGACGCGGTGACAGGCAGTGTCACCCCGAGCACTCCGCTGACTCCTCAACCGAGCACAACAAGCGAGTGGATTCACCTTCCGCTGCTTGGAGCACTCACCATTGGCATGCTCTTGGCGGGATTCATCATTCATCCACCGGCTGATCCGCCACCCGTGCTGTGCGCAGAGTGGGTCGCGCTGCCGCTGCCACGCAGACTCATTGCGCTGGCGATCGACATGGTGCCTGGAGCAGTGATCGCAGTGCTCGTGACAGGTGCAAATCTCGATGAACTTCTCGCGATGCCGTCGTGGACTCCAGACTTGGCGCGGTCGACTCCCTCGTCGATCATGCTTGGAATCACTGGAGTCTGGTGTTTGCTCTTTGAACTCTCCCTTCGGGCGTCTCCGGGAAAGTTCTTGGTTGGTGGTCGCATCGTGCGCGAGCCCGTGGCATCAGGTGACCCGCGCGCGGGTCTGTGGCGCTCAGGAGGTCGCGCACTCCTCAAGACGGCCGTGCTTTTCGCCCCAGCGCTTGGATTTCTCGCGTTCGTCCATCCACTGCATCAGGGACTTCCTGAAACGATCACCAAGACCGTCGTCGCGCGACGGCGGTGAGAATCGCAGCGATTACTTCGCAGAAACCTTTGGGGAATGCCATCCACCAGGTGGGAGAAGCCAATCGTTTGCAGCTTCAGGACCCCACGTTCCAGGTTCATACTCGTAGGCAGGCACCATCGAGCCGAGGACGCCGTCAACGATGCGCCAGCATTCGTCGACGCTGTCTTGTCGCGCAAAGAGTGTGCCGTCGCCGCGAAGGGCGTCGCCGAGCAATCGCTCGTAGGGTGTCATCTCATCGGACTGCTGATCGATCGCGAGAAGTTCGACCTGCTCGCCAACCATCCGCTCGCCATCGACTTTGACCTGCGCATTGAGGCCGATCTCGATACGCGGATTGATTTGCAATCGAAGGAAGTTATGGCTCGGCGGCAGCGGTTCGTGAAAGACAACCGGTGGCGGACGGTGGAACTCGACGCGCACCTCGGTTGCCGAGAGTGGCATGTGCTTGCCCGCGCGCAAATAAATCGGCACCCCCGACCAACGCCAGTTTTCAATGTTGAGGCGAATTGCGGCGTAGGTCTCGGTGGTTGACTCTGGATGGACCCCTGGTTCTTGCAGGTATCCGCGAAATTGACCACGCACGATGTCGGTGGGCTGCAGACTTCGAACAGCGCGAAAGAGTTTGACTTGTTCGTCGCGCGTGCGTTCCGTGTCATCCCAGTTTGGAGCTTCCATGCAGAGGAATCCGAGCACCTGCATGAGGTGGTTCTGAATCACATCACGCAGCGTTCCCGTTTCGTCGTAGAACGCGCCCCGGCCCTCGACTCCGAACGACTCTGCCATGGTGATCTGAATCTGTCGCACGTGTGTGCGATTCCAGAGCGGTTCGAGAATCGTGTTTGCAAAGCGAAAGTACAGCGTGTTCTGAACGGCTTCTTTGCCGAGATAGTGATCAATTCGAAAAATCGCCGACTCATCGAAGACCGCATGAAGCAGGGCGTTGAGCGCCGTGGCGGTCTCGCGATTGCGACCGAAGGGCTTCTCAACCACCACGCGTGCTCCGGCTGCACATCCCGAGGTTCCAAGATGCGATGAGACTGGTCCAAAGAGAACTGGCGGGATCGCCAAATAATGCAGCGGTCGCACACTCGCGCCAAGTTCCTCTCGCACTCGCTCGAAGGTCTTGGGATCGGCGTAGTCGCCGTCGACGTAGCGCAACAATCCGCACAACGTGGCGAATGCCTTCTCGTCGACTCCGCCACCGAACTTCTCGATGCCATCGCGCGCGCGTGCCTTGAGTTGATCAAGTGTCATGCCGCTCTTGGCGACAGCGATCACAGGAACATTCAAGATGCCTCGTCGAACGAGCGCTTGCAGCGCTGCGAAGGTCTTCTTGTGCGCAAGGTCGCCCGTTGCGCCGAAAAAAACCATCGCATCCGCTGGAGTGTGGTTTGCCATTGTGATTAGCTCTTGTGGTCAGAAGACTTTTCGAGGTGACCGCCGAAGCCCATGCGCATCGCAGAGAGAACTTTGTTGGCGAAATCAGACTGTCCGCGGCTCTCGAAGCGGTCCATCAATGCTGCGCTGAGCACATGCACTGGAACTCCCTCTTCGATCGCAGCGAGCACCGTCCACCGACCCTCGCCAGAATCGGAGACGCGTCCGGCGTAGGTGGTGAGGTCGGAGTCACTCGCGAACGCCTGCGCCGTAAGGTCGAGCAGCCATGATGCGACAACGCTCCCGCGCCTCCAGACTTCGGTGACTTCGGCGAGATTGAATTCGTACATGAACTCAGATGGATCGCGCAGCGGCGTCGTCTCTGCGTCAATGACCTGCGAATGCTTGCCGGCATTCGCATGGCGAAGCACATTGAGTCCCTCGGCGTAGGAGGCCATCATTCCGTATTCGATTCCGTTGTGAACCATCTTGACGAAGTGCCCAGCGCCTGAAGGACCGCAGTGCAGGTATCCCTGATCTGCGGTGCTTGATGATGAGCGCCCCGGCGTTGGAGGGGCCGCCGCCTTGCCTGGCGCGAGCGCGCAGAAAATGGGATCGAGGCGCTTCACGGCCTTCGCATCGCCGCCGATCATGAGCGAGTAGCCCCGCTCAAGTCCCCAGACGCCGCCAGAAGTTCCGCAGTCGACGTAGTGAATTCCCAGTGTGGCCAGTGACTTCGATCGGCGCAAGTCATCCTTGTAATAGCTATTGCCACCATCGATCACAGCGTCATCACTCGTGAGGAGCGGCGTCAGGTCAGCGATCGTTCCGTCGACGTACGCCGCTGGAATCATGAGCCAGACGTTGCGAGGTGTCGCAAGTTTCGACGCGAAATCAGCCAAATCTGTGGACGGCGTCGCACCATGCTTGGCGAGCTCTGACATCGCATCTTTGTTTCGATCGAAGACGACGACCGTATGACCTGCCTTGAGAAGTCGAATCGTCATGTTCGCGCCCATACGTCCAAGTCCAATCATTCCAAGTTGCATAGTGTCGAGCCTTTCGAGTGAGTGAGAGTGCCAGGTGCCAGAAGGGTGACGAAGGTAGCAGATGTCCAATCCACCTTGGTGGTCAATCGCTACGCCTTGCTACTATTTCGGTTCGTCCGATTTTTTCACACCACGGAGTAGCGAGTGGCTCGTAAGGAACGCAAGAAAATAGGTGAACTTCTCGTTGAGGCGGGTGTTGCAAAACCAGAGCAGGTCGAGCAGGCTGTCGCAACTGCGAAGAGCTCACGCAAGCGAACGGGCGAAGTGTTGGTTGAGATGCAGGCGTGTAGCGAGGAAGATGTTGCACGCGGACTCGGTCGTCAATTCGGGATGGAATTCGTCAACCTCGATCGACTCGACGGGGCGAATCGAATCAATCGAAAACTTCTCGCTGAAGACATCATTAAGAAGTATCTGATTCTGCCGCTCGATGAGAAGACGGGGAACACCCTGAAGATTCTGGTGCACGATCCGATGGATCTTGATGCGCTCTCGGCTCTTCAGTTTCGCCTGAATTGCCAGTTCGTGACGCTGATCGCTTCGCGCGGTCAGATTCGTCGCTTCATCGAGGGCGAGAAGCGCGATGAGAGTCTCCTCAATCGCAAGAGCCTCGTCACCGCATCGATCAATATTTCCACTGACAAGTCGCGTGATTCGAGCCAAGACGCGAGCGTTGACAAATCGACTTCATCCGTCGACGGCGACGGCAAGGATGGCGCAAAGCAGGCCTCCGCCAAAGAGGTCGGTGCAGCCACGAAGCTGGTCGATCGAATCATCGTCGATGCCGTTCAACGCCGTGCGAGCGATATTCACATCGAGCCAATGACTGATTGCGTGCGCGTGCGGTATCGAATCGACGGTTCATGCATCGAGATGGAGCGGATCCCGAAGATCTTGCAGAGTTCGATTCTTGCGAAGATCAAACTCATGGCGGGAGTGAACATCGCTGAACGACGCATTCCACAAGACGGCCGCATCAAATACACCGTCGACGGCTCGGCGATCGACTTTCGTGTGAGTGCCTGCCCCGCGTACTGGGGAGAGAGCATCGTCATGCGTATCTTGCGTCCAGAATCTGCGCGAATCGGTCTGCTGAATCTCGGACTTCAGCAGGACACACTTGACACTTTTAACAAGATGATCCGGCGTCCAAATGGGATCTTCTTGGTCACCGGTCCCACAGGATCTGGAAAGACGACGACGCTGTATTCGGCGCTGAACGACCTCAATCGGCCCGATCGAAAGATCATCACCGCCGAAGACCCAGTGGAGTTTTCGTTCGAAGGGATCAATCAAGTGCAGGTGCGCGAAAAGATTGGGTTGACCTTTCCAGTCATTCTCAAGTCGATGCTGCGTCAGGCACCCAACATCATTCTCGTTGGTGAGATTCGAGATCGCGAAGTTGCAGATATCGCGATTCAGGCTGCACTCACAGGCCACTTGGTCTTCTCGACGCTGCATACGAACGATGCACCGAGCGCGATCACTCGTCTCATCGACATGGGGGTGAAACCATTCCTCGTCGCGAGCTCGATCCAAGCCGTGCTCGCGCAGCGCCTCGCACGAATCCTCTGCCCGGAATGCAAGGTTCGAGACGATGCCCCCGACCCGCACTGGATGCGGATTGCAGGCATTTCAGCCGCCGAGATCGCCAACAGCAACATGATGAAGGCCGTCGGTTGCCCCAAGTGCGACAATTGCGGCTATCGCGGTCGACGGGGGGTGTATGAGATGATGGTGATGAACGCGGAGATTCGTGATCTCGCATTTCAGCGTTCGACCGTTTCGAAACTGCGGGCCGCGGCGGTGCGTTCAGGCATGCGAACGTTGCTGGGCGATGGCAAGATCAAAGTACTTAATGGAATGACGACAGCCCAAGAAGTCGCAACGTTTGCGCAGGCTGAGATCGTCGGTTGATCGGGTCACACGAGTTCCAAGACGACTGAAGGAGTCCGTTTCAATGGCAGCCGAAGAAACACCAAGCACACGGGTCGAAGCGAGTTCGATGCAGATGGATCGACTGCTCGACACAGTCGTTCGGCAGGGGGCATCCGATTTGCACGTCACGGTCGGCCGCCCTCCAACACTTCGCTTGAATGGTCGCCTTCGATCGCTGGCCACGAAAGTGCTCACGCCCGAGGACACGATGTCGCTGATGAAGCAGATCGCTCCTGAAAAGAACCAACAAGATCTCCACGAACACGGAGGGTCGGACTTCGGAATCGCCTTCGGAACAGCGGCGCGTTTTCGTTGTTCGATCTTCAAGCAACGCGGGGCAGTCGCGGTTGTGATGCGTCAGATTCCAAACCGGCTCATGACCTTCGCCGAAATCGGCTTGCCCGATATCTGCCTCGATCTCATTCGCCGACCTCGAGGCCTCATGCTCGTCACCGGTCCCACAGGCAGCGGAAAGTCGACCTCGCTGGCGACGATGATTGACTACATCAACCAGAGTTTCGAGCGCCACATTGTGACGGTCGAAGATCCCATCGAGTTTTATCACCAGCACAAGAAATCAATCGTGAACCAGCGCGAGGTGGGGGACGATGTTCCCTCGTTCACCGAAGCACTCAAACGCGTGCTGCGGCAAGATCCCGACGTGATTTTGGTGGGTGAGATGCGAGATCTCGAAACGATCGAAGCTGCGATCCGCGCCGCCGAGACGGGCCATTTGGTCTTCGGAACGCTTCACACCACCGGTGCGGCAGGAACGATCAATCGAATCATCGACGCCTTTCCAACGAATCAGCAAGAGCAGATTCGTGTGCAGCTCTCCGTGAGCTTGATCGCGGTGCTGAGTCAGGTGTTGCTTGTGAGGAATGACAAGCCCGGGCGGTTGGCTGCCTACGAGTTCCTGATGGTGACCCCCGCAATCGCCAACCTCATCCGAGAGAACAAGACCTTTCGAATCGACTCAGCGATCCAGACAGGAAAAAAGTTCGGCATGCAGTTGCTCGATGACCATCTCTGGCGGATGTACTCCGAGGGTCGAATCGACGCCGAGGAAATGGTTGATAAGGCCAAGGACGCGGCGGCCCTGAGAGATAAGGTGCACCGCGCGGGCGGAAAGATCGGTCGACCAGAGTGGGATGAAGAGGATGTAAAGGGCGGTTGACCGAAGAACGCGCGGCATCGAACAACAGCCTTGGCGATAAATCAGACTACTCGATAACCAAGTGTCATATCAAAAACATGATTCTTTCGATTTTTAAGCGGTCGAACCAATTGCTCATCGTATAACGTCCGAAGCGGTTTATCACATGACAACAGCGATGATTCAGCTTGATCCCTCGGAGATGAAAAACCGCAAGCTCGGTCGCATTCTCACCAAGCTCGGGAGGATTACCCGAGAGCAGGTTCACGCGGCCATTGAGTTGCGGGCAACCGATCCGACGAAATCCAAAATGAAGCTCGGGGAACTCCTGATAGAGATGGGGCTTATCTCTGCGAACGATCTCGCGGTCGCGCTCGCAGGACAGAAGGGATACCGATTTCAGAACATCGCTCTGCTCGAAGTCGCGCCCGAAGTCTTTCGCTCGCTCACACCTGAAACGGCCAATGTGCTGAAGGTTGTGCCGATCGCGTTCGACCGCGCGGCCAAGAGTGTCACGATCGCGATGGCACGGTCGGATAATTTTCAGGCGGTCGACAACCTCAAGATGAACGTCTACCAGGGGCACGTCGTGACCGTGGTCATTGCACCGGCGAGCGAAGTCGACGAGGTGATCAAGCGCGAGTACGCGCGCGCAGTGGACACCACCGAACTCTACGCAGAGGTCGCGCGATCGGATGCGGTGAAGAATCTTGAAGGTCGAGGTGACTCGATCGATGTCGGCAGCCTTCAAGAGGCTGCGAGCGACAACGCTGTGGTCAGCCTGGTGAACAGCATGCTCATGCAGGCCATCGCTGGTCGGGCATCCGACATTCACCTCGAGCCCTTCGAAGGCAAGTTCAAGGTTCGTTATCGCATCGACGGTGTGCTCTACGACATGAAGTCGCCCGATCCAAAAATTGCCATGGCGATCGTGAGCCGAGTCAAAATTCTGGCAAAGTTGAACATCGCTGAGCGTCGATTGCCGCAGGACGGCCGCATTAGTTACGCAGGCGTCACCAAAGAACCGATCGACTTGCGCGTTGCAGTCTTGCCGACGATGTACGGCGAATCGGTGGTGCTTCGAATTCTCGATCGTTCGGCAGTGCAACTTGAACTTGACCTGATCGGTTTGCGTGAAGATGAACTCGCAAAGATGCGCCTCATCATCAATAAGCCAAACGGCATCGTGCTCGTGACGGGTCCCACGGGATCGGGCAAGACGACAACTCTCTACGCGGCGCTGCGAGAACTCAATCAGATCGACACGAAGATTCTCACCGCCGAAGATCCTGTCGAATATGACATCGATGGGATGATCCAGTGTCAGGTGAACGCCGATCAAGAGTTGACCTTCGCGAAACTGCTTCGGTCGTTCCTTCGTCAAGACCCAGACATCATCCTCGTGGGTGAAATTCGCGATCTTGAGACCGCCCAGATTGCGATCCAAGCGAGCCTCACAGGCCACTTGGTCTTCGCGACGTTGCACACCAACGATGCGCCGAGCACGATTCTGCGACTTCTCGATCTCGGAGTGGAATCGTTTCTGCTCACGGCGACGATCGAAGCCGTTGTTGCGCAGCGGCTCGTTCGCAAGATTTGCACCAAGTGCAAAGAAGAGTTTGTGCCATCCGAAGAGCATCTGATGGAATTGAATCTCCGCATGTCGGATGTGCAGGGACGCACCCTCTATCGCGGCCGTGGTTGCGAGGCCTGCACTGGATCGGGATACAAGGGTCGAATGGCAATCTTCGAGATCATGCTGCTCGACGATGAACTGCGCGAGCTCGTCATGCAGCAAGCGTCGACATCGGTGTTGCAAACAGAGTCGCGCAAGCGCGGGATGCGCACCTTGCGCGAGGCTGGGTTGCTCGCGCTCTATGAAGGTCAAACAACAATCGACGAGGTGGTACGAGAGACCATTTCTGAGTGAGAAGTCTGAGTTAACAAGGACGAACTGACATGCCAACATTTGCCTACGTCGCAGCCAATTCAGCAGGGTCAACCCAAAAGGGGACGATCGAAGCCGCAAGTGGCGAAGAAGCGGTGCAGAAGATCAAGTCGCAAGGACTCTTCCCGACCTCAGTGCTCGAGCAGCGCAAGGGGGGCGAGAAGAAAAAGGCGATCAAGAATCAGGACAAGAAAAAGAAGAAGGGGTTCGCACTCTCGATTGGTGGAGTGAGCACCAAGATGCTGACAACCTTCACGCGGCAGATGTCGACACTGCAAGACGCAGGTCTACCGCTCTTGCGATCTCTTCAGATTCTGGAAGATCAGCAGAAGCCTGGCAAATTGAAAACCGTCCTCGGCGAAGTCTGCGAGTCGGTCAGTGGTGGATCAACACTCTCAGATGCGTTCGCGCAACATCCCAAGGTCTTCGAGACCCTCTACGTCAAGATGGTCGCCGCAGGCGAAATCGGTGGAGTTCTCGACGTCATCATGCAACGACTCGCGGAGTTCATGGAGAAGGGGCAACGACTGAAGCGCCGCATCATTGGAGCGATGATCTACCCCGCGGTGGTCATTTCGATCGCGGTATTGATCGTGACAGGAATCATGTACTTCGTGATTCCGAAGTTTCAGGAGATTTTCAACGACTTCGACGTCGAGCTTCCCGGGCTGACGGTGTGGCTGATCGATGCGAGCAAGTGGGTCGCAGGGCAGCAACCCGATCAAAAGGTGCCAGGCGCGCTCTGGGTGCTCGCTTCTCCCTTCATCCTGTTCTTTGGCATGAAGCTCATTCGCAAGACTGACTTCGGTCGCGCCGCTACCGATGTGATCCGGACAAAAATTCCCGTCATCGGAGTGCTGATCAAGAAGACCGCCATTGCGCGGTTTACGCGAACGCTCGGAACATTAGTTGCCGCAGGTGTGCCGATCCTCGAAGCGATCTTGATTACTCGCGACACCTCGGGAAACTACGTCTTTGAGAAGGCGCTGACGAAGGTGCATGATTCCGTGCGCGAAGGAGAGTCGTTTTCAAAGCCTCTGCGTGACAGCAAGGTCTGCGACGCGCTCGTTGTCAACATGATCGACGTCGGTGAAGAAACGGGTGATCTCGATGCGATGCTGATGAAGATCGCGGATAACTATGAAGAAGAAGTCGACGTCGCTGTGGCGAGTTTGCTCTCACTGCTCGAACCATTCATGGTCGTCATCCTCGGCGGAATCGTAGGAACGATTGTTCTGGCGCTCTTTTTGCCGCTCGTGGCGATGATTGAGAGTGTTTCTGGTGGAGGCGGAAAGTAACGAGATGCTTCGACGCCGCGCATTCACGATCGTTGAACTGCTCACAGTTGTTGCCGTGATTGTGCTGCTCGTTGGCTTGCTCGTCGTCGTGCTCTCATCGTCTGCGAAGGCTGCTCAAACGGCGAGCACTCGAAGTTTGATGGGCACGTTGACCAACGCGATCACGCAGTTTAAGGCCGATCTTGGGTATCTGCCGCCGATCTTAGGAGCAGCGCCATCGGGTGGCAGCCTGCCAAATTCGAGGGGATATCTGCGCGACTTGCTCATTCCTCAGTCGTCGATCGGCCCCGCGTTGCCGCAGCAGGTGCCTGCGCAACAGTACGTCTCGATGACCTCACTCGTCGAGTATCTGACCGGCCCTGGTGGGCGCAACGAAGATGGATTCGGCGGAGTTGGTACTCCGGCGGCAAACTCAGCCGGCTCGAAAGAATTGCCTGCTGTTGGTATTCGAAGTCCGCTCAAAGACGGTGCGTGGGGTGCGTATGTCACTCCGCTCAACTCGACGCAGCCGCTTGGCACCTTTGCGCAGCGCAATCTTCCGCCCAACACCCCAGACCCCAACATTTCGACGGCGCCAAATGTCTCGGGTCGTTCGTTCGGTCCCTATCTCGAATTGAAAGAGGGGACGATCTTCGGCGCCATCGTCGGCACACTTCCAAATGGCGCTCCGATTGTCGCGCGCCCTGGAGACAACAATTGGGATCCACTTTCTCCAAAGTGCATCGTTGATTACTGGGGTCAGCCGATTCGCTACTACCGCCGCGGCTATTTCAATGGCGATCCTCGGTTGACCGCGGGTCGCAGCAGTGGAGGATCTGGCGGCGCCGGAATGGGATGGGATCTCTCAGACATCTTCGTGCTTCGCCCGCAGTCGTTCGTCACAGGAACGGAAGTGGATGGACTCGCCGATGGCAACAACGACCCGACGTCATCGCGCGCACTGCAAGGAGCAGACTTCGCGTTGATGTCTATGGGTCCTGACCGGAGTGCCGATTTCGGTCGCCGAGTCGATGAGGCGGGGTTCAACGCGGACAACGTTGTGGAGGTGAGCAAGTGAGAGTTCGAAACCACCGTCGCGCCTTCACACTGCTCGAGTTGGTGATCGTGATCGGAATCATCCTGATTCTCATGGGACTTGCGCTCGCGGTTACAAGTTCGGTGCTCGCGTCGAACGACCGACGCACGGTCGAAAACACCTTCAAGATGCTCGACCAAGCACTCGACTCGTGGCAGGCACAGATGGGACGCGAACTGACCTTTGGTCGCCGCGTCGTGCCTGGCGGTGGCACACCACCAATCGTCGCTGATTTCACGCTCGGCGCGAGTGGTCCGACCGCGAGTTATGACATTTATGAAGAGGATTTTCCGACGACCTACGCGATCTGCGTGATGCTCGAGAAGCTCAGTGCGAGCCCCGACGCGATGGATGTCTTGTCACGAATTCCTGGAACGTCACTGCGCACGGTTCCAGTGAACGGAGTCACGATCCTGGGCGAACCCGTTCCTGCGACATGGTCTTCGACGTCGGCGCAGACCGATCCAAACCAGATGCCATTCCCCACTGTGGCGAATCCAAATGCGCTGCGAGAGATCGTCGATCCTTGGGGTCGGCGCATTGGGATCGCATTCGCTGGGCGGCGCGCGACGAAGGCTGAACTCTCTTCGACAGTGACGCCGGCGCCACCTGTCGATGTTGAAGACGGATCGGTTCGCACGAGCGATGAGCAGTCCTTGGGTGTCTGCCGAAATCGCCGCAACTATTTTATGTCGGCCGGTCCCGATGGCGATTTCGGGACGACTGCAGACAACATCTACTCCTACGAACCGAAGCCACGCCCATGATGCGCACTCGCTCACTCAGTCGTGGATTCACACTTGCCGAGTTGCTCGCGGTGATTGGAGTGATCGCTGTGCTCGCAGTGGTTGTGAGCATGAGTGCGCAGCGCATTTCAAAGGATGCCAAAATCTCGAGCGCGACGAATCAGGTCATCGCAGCACTCGGACAGGCTCGGGCGATCGCGATTCGCGATCATGCCGCCGTGCTCGTTGGATTTCGAGTTCGTCGTCCGACCTATCGACTGAGCGATGGCACCGAGGTGATCGTCGAGTCATCGAAGCAGCAGACTGAGATCGTCATTGCGAAGGCAACGGGCAGAGTTGGCTTTCCTGGTGCGACAGTTGGGATTGGCAGTTACACGATCGTTTTTCCGTTCGCAGCGATCGATGACTTGCTGATCGAAGAGTTTGAACCCGTTGAAGGGTTGCCACCCAAGTTGTTGCCGGTGGGCACGAAAGTCGCCGGTTCTGGATCGGACTTGCCAGCGTTCCTCTTTTTGCCGAGTCCTGACCTGTTCTGGCTCTCCCAACCGCGCATCAAGAGCAGCACGAATGCTGCACTCAACATCATCGGCAGCATGATTGTTGTCCGCTTTGCGCCGGATGGTTCGATCCAGACCCGCAACCCAACGTTGAGTGCGAATGCGACTTCTACACTGGGCAACACATCGTCCGTTGCCCCATACATCGATTTTAATCGCAATAACCGTATGGATATTGGAACGACAAACTCTGGAACATCCAACACTATGTTCTTTAGCTTTGACGAATCAAACGATGAGCCGTTGGGGCAAAACGCGATGTTCCTCGCTGTGTTTGACGATGATCTCTTTGCGGAAATCGAAACCTTGGATGGGCTGAATTGGCAGGACGTCATCCGACGGCGCACGCCATTCGTGGATCAGTTTGCAGACCGCATTCACTTCAATCGATTTACCGGCGTTGCTGAGGTCGTCCCACGATGAACCGGCGCATCAACATCTGCTGCGGACGGCGCCGCGGTTTTTCGCTGGTCGAATTGCTGCTGGCCGTCTTCATTCTTGCCATCGGCATCATCGGTATCTCTGCGCTCTTTCCAGCGGGAATCGCGCAGCAGCGACAGGCAACCGATGACACCATGGGTCCCGTCGTTGCAGATAACGCGATGGCGATCCTGCGAACCAAATTGAAGCCAGAGTGGTTTGGAAGTTGCGACGAATTCTTTCAGCCATCCGATCGTGCCTATCCAAATGGCTTTGCACCGGCCGGGCTCGGGAACACAATCCCAGGTGATTGGCGGTGGAAGCGCCCAGGATTTCTCTTCGCAAACAACACCAACACTGCGATCAATGAACTCGGTGCGATCGATATTTTCAGTGCGCTCTACACAAGCAACATGCTTGGAGGGGCACTCGGTTCGGCACTCAACCCCTCACTCGCGGCGACTGAAGATTCCGACGGGGGTGATCCCGTCGCCGCACCGCTCTTTGGGATTCCGTTCAACCGCGCGATGTTCGATCCGCAGTATCAGCCGTGGCCGAGTGTCACGGTGCGCGCAGATACCGCGCCATTGGTGATTGTGACGCAGCAAGAGCGCTCCTATCCGATGTCGGGAAGTGCGGGCAGCGGCACCAAGCGTCCACAGTATTTCTGGGAGTGCATGTTTCGAAAGTTTGAGGGGCGCGTGCAGGTTGCAGTCTTTGTCTTTCGAGTCTCCGATTCAGGCGGTGAACCTCGCGCGTACACGGTGGCGCAGTCTCTTGCCGCGCAGGGTGCGCTGGTGCCTCCACTGCCGATGGTTGCAAACCTCTCCACAACTCCATGGAGAGTGGGCGGACTCGACGGGATTGCCGTGACGATCTCAGATAACTCGACTCTTCTCAGCGTGGCACCCGCGGCGACCCCAGCCTCGCTGCAAGTCGAACAGAGTTGGCAATCCCCTGGACAGTGGATCATCGATGAATTCAATAGTGTGCACCGGGTGCTGATGGGGCGACGCACCACGAAGGATTCACTCGTCACGCTGACTCGTCCACTGCCAGATCAGACGCGAATTCCAGCGTTCTTTGGCAACGCGAACACTGGAGCGGTCGGTGCGAATCCTGGGATTCGCGCGCCCGCATTCATCCCCACCACGGACGCACGCAACTTCACGCTCGTTCCAATCTACGCAACGGTGCAGGAGCTCTGATGCGACGCGCATTCACAATGGTCGAGTTGATGGTGGCGGTCAGCCTGTTGGTTGTCGTGATCGCCGCGACGAGTCGAATCTTCAGCACCGCGAGTCGCGTCGCAGGATTGGGAGAAGCGAACACAAACATCTTGCAAGAGACCGCTGCGATCGAACGACAGATTCGTGGAGATATCGCACGGCTCGACACCGATGGAGTCTTTGTGATTCAGTGTGTCGCCGTTGGAAACAACGTCAACCAAACGGCAAATCCCTCGGCACCATTGATTGACCCGTCGCGACCGCCGAACGCGATCATTCGAGCAGACCAATTGTTGTTCTTCGCCAAGGGAACGCAGGATTCCGCACGTTTTCTCGGTGCGCAGGAACTTGGCGCCGTGGGCGGCCTCGCCCGAAGCGCCGTCTCGCGAGTGCTCTACGGCCATGGCGTGCAATTGCCTGATCTGATTCCAGTCGGTGGACTGCGACCCGATCCAATCGGCTTTGATGATGGTCCACTTGTTCCGTGGAGCTTCGACTCGCTCAGCGATGGTGCGAGTTTGGACTATCAGTACTGGATCGGCGGCGGAGCAGGTCGCACCAATGGAACTCAACCAGAGGCGCGCGATTGGACACTCGCGCGACAAGCGGTGCTGCTCGCCGATGATGGCAACATCAAGACACTCTTTCAGAGCAATGCGACATACGGTCCGAACTCTGCGGTGAGCCTCTTCAACCAGGCGAATCTCTACACGCCACTGTTGGACGCGGCGCTCTCACCCAATCCAGACGTCGTGAACGCGCGCGTTGACGTTGCGGCATCCAATCTTGACGACATTCGCCGCATTCTCGCTCCCGCTGGGAACGCAAATTGGCGAACGCGCATCATCAACGGATTCTTCGGAGCCTTCGGTGACTATGGGCAACTCGGTGGATATGTTCGCAGCGAAAAACGCGCGCCGAGTATGGACCGCCAGGATGTGATGCTCACCACTTCGACGCTCGCATCCAATTGTTCGACCTTCATGGTCGACTGGACATGGGCGCGGGGAGTGGGATCAACCGTTGTTCCGACCGCGCCCGTTCAAACCATGCTGCTAGGGTTTACTCCCTCGGGTCTCTTTCCAACGCCGTGGTTTGGCTTTCCAGACCAGTTGGTCGCAAACGTTGATGAGCAGCGGGGGGTGACGACATTGATCGACTATCAGCGCGATTACGTCTCGGGCGGAACTTCACTCTTCGTGCAAGCGCCGATCGTGCCAGCCGCGATCGAAGGATCCTTCGGCAGCGGTGTCACACCCGTTGCGCGACCCTTCGGCGCAGGGGTGCCCATCTCGGTCTATACGGCAGTCTTCGGATTCAACGGCGACAAGGCGTATTTTCAATCGTTCGCAACTTCAGGTTCGCAGTTCGCTCCGTTTGTCACGCGCTCTGACTTCACACCGTGGCCGACTGCGATTCGAATCACGATGACACTCAACGATCCACAGAAAAAACTTGAGCAGGGAAAAACTGTTCAGCTTGTCATCGAACTTCCGCAACGTCCAGTGTCGTAAGAGGCGAGAGCAGCACATGAACATTCGACCATCCATGCCAGCCAGCACAGTGAAACGCCGTGGAAGCACGATGATCTTGGTCGTCTCGATCTTGGTGTTGCTCGTGATCATCGCATCGGCATTCGTGAGTCGCACGCAGGCTGGACGAATGACCGCGAGTGCGCAGCAGCAAACCGCGGCACAGAGCGACCGTGTCGGTCCCATTGCAGACGCGGTCACGAAAGAGATTTCGCAGAGCCTGTTCGCACAGCCCGTGAATATCAATGATGCAGCGCTGGCGCTCGTGGGCCCTGCGGGAACGATTCCAGCCGCGTCAAGCTCGATGCCTCGCCTCGCGCCCAACAACTCGCAGACTCGATTTTCGATCGACCCACTTGATCAACTCAACAATTCGACGCTCGCCCCGATGCCCGCAGGGGATGGCATCATCGACGGATACAACTTTGCTCCCTTCGAGGTGCGTCCGTGGACCAACTGGCCTGACATCTACAACTTCTCGCCCGCTGGGGACATTCGCCTCGACGAGGGAAATCCAGTGGGTAATCCCGGCTTCGGCGATACTCGGTGGTTGCGTAGTACTGAACCGGTGCGTGTTGTGTACAGCGGTCAACCGGCCTTCTCGCACTGGTCACATCTTTCGTGGATTCCAACGGCGAACAATGGATGGCGCCTCGTCACAGACATTTCGAACATCGCATCGAACACGCTGACTGCCGTTCCACCGGGACTGCTGCCTGCGCAGTTTTTTCCGAATGTTCCACTGCGATACGCGCTCGACATTCCGTACGAACAGTGGTTGCCATCGGTGCCGCCTGATCCGAATTTGTGGATTCCAACGATGATCGGGGTGATTCCGCCAGCGCCGGTGGGACCCTTTCCAAATGCAAGCATCCCACAGGGTGATGCAGCGCTGACCTTTCAGCAATTGGCGTTCGGTGGAGCGCCCGTTCCTGCACCAGGTCCTGCGCCGACAGGCGGATGGTTTTCGAGCGCGCATCCATCGATGATGTCGGAAATGGATTCAGCCCTGCCGAACTTCTTGCGCCTGAAATGGTTCGGTCCCAAGTACGACGAGTTTGTGCTCGACAGTCCTCGCAACATCATCACGCGCACCCTGTGCGACACGGATGGCGATGGATTCACCGACAGTTTTTGGTTTCTCGCGCCCTCGTCGCTTGACCGATCGATTCGCCACGTCGTTGGAGTCTCAGTCGTCGACAACTCAGCGCTCTTGAACGTCAACATCGCATCGCGATTTGACCTTGCGACGACGGGGGGTAAGACTCCGTCCGACCTTGCGCTTGTGGGACGTTTGAATGAGCCGGCAGCAGTGGCGATCGCGAGCGGTCGCGAAGTCGGCTACCTCAGCTCGCAACTGAATACTGCAGCGGCGAATGCGTACAGCGGTGTCACGGTTCAATTCGACCCAACGAAGTTCGGATCACCCACGACGGTGAATGGAATGATTGCGCCCAATGAGAACGACCCAACATTTCTCGCAGAACTCGGTGTTGTGAAGGAGCGGGCAGGCACTGGGACCGCGCCTGTTCCCGCGATTGCGAGCGCGGCGTTTCCAAATTTTCTCAAGTCAGATCTCGAGCGCACGAACTACTTCAAGGCGATGAGTCAGGGTGGTGAAGTCGAGGGATATTTCGACACAACGGGCGCCGCAGTCATTCGCATCAACGGCATGGCGCAAGAAGTGCTCGAGCCATTCACGATGGCCGATGAGTTCGAACTTCGTGCCTATACGGGACACAACAACCCCTATCTGCGCAGTCGCCTCGAACGGGCGCTCGAGACTGAGGTCACGTCGGCCGGCGCGGTCAGCACCGCGAGTCAGTTTCTGCGCTCAGCGATGACACGCGAAGAGACGAGCGAGTACTTCGATCAACTCGATGCGCGTCAGTTGCTCTTTGACAATCGCCGCAAGCTCACCACGGCAAGTGGCGCGCGCAATGAGTTGATGCCGCCGTGGCTCTGGACACTTCCTCCAATTCCAGTGGCACCTGTAGGCGGCGGCACGTGGCCACCGAACTCGCAGCGAAGTTGGAAGCCGCTCTATGAGGTGGGGTATGGAGCCTTGGATGTCACGGCACCGCGAAGCGTTCCGCCGCAGGGCGCGCCTGATCTCGGGCTGCAGTTTCCAGCGCAACCTGGCGCAGCAATCGGCGATGCGAATTGTGATGGATTCGTTGATCAGCGAGATGTGGAGATCGCGCGAGAGCAGTTTCTTCGGTGGAACCGCAAGGTCGACATCAACCGAGAGTTGTTTGTCGACAACGCGAGCGCGGTTCAACTCAACGACGCGCAGCACGATTTCGCCCGCGACATCATGAAGGTCTTGCAGCGCAGTTTGCTCGACGTCGACACGCGAACGAGTGTTTTTGGAAGTGATCCAGAAGATCTCGACAAAGCGCGCCGAGCTGCGGCGAGTTGGACTGCAAACCTCATCGCGGCGCGTGATGGGCCACGCCTCGGTAGTTCGACTATCAACATCCCAACCGATCCGCCGCTCCATCCAGATCATGGGATCATTTTGGATGAAACGCCACCACTGAGTTTCATCGGACAAGAGAAACACCCCTTCATCGTGCAGGCTTTTTTCGCCGTGGTGTATCCAAAGACCGGCGTCGTGCCCGCGGATGTTCCTGGCGCGGGCAATTCGTATGTCTGCTATGACCAAACCAACAACGACCCAGCGCGAATTGTGCTCGCTGTTCAGATCGCCAATCCATACAACGAACCGATCTCACTCTGGCCATTTCAGTTGCGGGCGTTCGGCCAGCCGTTTCAGTTTCTTCAACCACCCACTGGCACCGATGGCAAGTGGGGATATGGAGTCGACCCGATCCTTGGACCGGCAACCGAAGAGGGTCCACGAACGGCTGTGATCTTCGCGATTCCCAAGGAACTCGGCGGCGACGCAAAATTTCGCGCGCGCATGATGAACGCTCTCGATCTCACCCACCCGTGGCTTCGTGCGAGTGGAGTGCCTTCTGGGGCAATCGCTCCAAAGACCTTGCAGACCGAAGTCGGATTGCTGCCCGCCTCGGAAGTCTTTCCTGGCAGCGGTGGGAACGGCTACGACCTCTTCGAAGACAACGCAACCTTGTACGCCGATTCGATGCTCTTCAACGCGTCCAAGCCAACAGGTGCCGAAGTTGCAGCGGAAGCAGGGTCGGATCGCTGGGACCTTCATCCCAAGTTCTATTACGACAAAGTTGACTCGTCGAACCCGCTCGATAGCGAGATCGCAATCGTCCGGCTCGTCGGCAATCCGTTGAATCTAGCGGCCAGCGCGACGATCGTCGTCGACCGACTCGAGAATGAATACGCCTTCGCGTCGAGCGCGGGTGCGACGAGTGAAGCGAATCGTCCGTGGCGAGAGGCACTCAAGCGATTGTTGACCCCGCCGTCGTCGAGTGGCAGCGGTGCAGGTGGCGGCATGAGCGGTGGTGGTGGCGGCGTTGGGGGTGGAGCGTCAGGTAACTCGCCTGACATGGTTCCACCGAAGTATGTCGCGCCAGATCCGGGCAGTGCGACCCAGCAGTTCGAGCACATCGATATCGGCGACAACGAGTTCTTGATGACCTGGGCGCGCATAAGCCGTCCATGGGTGATGGACGTCGATGGCAACATGGCGATCACCAGCGACGAGCGATCGCCGCGCTATGTCTTTGCGATGAACAGTGCACCAGTACTCTCGAAAACGAGTACGGGCATCCCAACATTCATTGGATTGACGCAAGGCAACGAGTCTGATTTCGCGGGAGCTGTCTTTACGAAAGATGATCTCAAGACAAAGCCAGACACCCTTCTCATGCGCACGGTGCGAGGCCCATTCGCCGGAAATGTGCGCGGAAAGCCGACGAATTTCACCTTGCGCACGGTGTTGAATGGGGCGGACCGAATCTATCCCTCGTTCAATGATCCAGTCACCGGAACAGCGTGGCCTGGCACGCCAGGGCTTGCGACGGCTCCCACGGTGATCTTTGGCGATACCGGCGCGACCATTCCAAAGCCAGCGCTCGATTTCTACCGCCATCCGCTTCGCATGAGTCAGCGCGATGGGCCCTTTGAGCAGATTGCTGAAGTGCTCGACGTTCCGGTGTGGGGTCCAGTGATGCAGCAGGATGCATCGGGCGGTGGGTGGTCATCGCTCGCAACGTATGGAGAAATGATGGTCGGTGCGCGCGACTTCACAAGCGGCAAGCGAGTTGTCAATCAGTCGCAAGTGGACTTTCCAACATTCGCGCCCGTCCGCGCCGATGCAACGCCTGTTGTTGGTGACGAACGTGAGACGATGCGATTTCTCTTCGACCGCGCGCGCCCCGCGGTGCTCAGTGTCGTTGGTTTCGTTCCGCCGCTTCCAGCAGGCTCGTCGATCTTGGATGGATTCACCCTCGACGGCGCAGGCTTGCCACTCATCGATACGAACCGCGACGCGAGTTACACCGCGGCTGAGCGACTCTCAGCAGAGCAACGCCGACTTCGCCTCGCAGCGGGCTTCAACGGCGGCTCGACGCAAGGATTAATCAATGTCAATACCGCTCCACTCGAAGTGCTTCGCGCGCTGCCTCAGATGCAGCAGCTCTCGTACAACAATGAGGCACCAGGAGTCGACGCTGATCTTCCGTGGGCTCCAACGGGTCAGAATGGCGACAAACAGTACTTCGTGCGCGTTCCTGAGTCGATCATCAATTATCGCGAGCGCTTTCCCGCTGAGAACGGATTCATGGATGGACCCAAGTATGTTGATCGCGGCTTTGTGCAAACTGCACCTGACCCGGAGCTCTATCCATTTCATCCTGGGATGCGCAGCGAGCGTGGAATCGTCTCTGTCGGCGAACTCGCGCTGGTTGACCGTGAGTACAGACCATCCGCTGCGAGCGCTGAGCAAGAGGCGTTGGAGCCTGATCCTGAGCGGGACCCCTATCCCAGTGAACTGGGCGAGCTCTTGGGGGGAGGAGTCACAAACTGGACGAGAAACAAGTCATGGGGAATTCATTTCGCCGGGCGCGATCCCTACCGATGGGTCGAATATCCGCTACAGCCAGCGGGTGGGGGTCTCCCACCGGCAGGAGCCGGGTTGCCAGCGTCAGACAAAGGGAAGGGTTGGCGTGCGTCGATGGCCGTGGGAGACCAGAGTTTCTCGAGCCAGCTCTCGACCGATCGACTCGCGCACACGCTTGTGCAGACTGATTTCCTGCTCACTCCTGTTATCGAGCCCACGCTCGCCACCACCACGATCAACGCTGGCGATCAAACCGAACGCAATTCGCTGCTCAAAGGGATCGCCAACCTCGTGACGACGCGAAGCGATGTTTTCACCGTCTATTTGAAGGTGCGATCGGTCTCGCAGGATCCTGCAACCGGCATCTGGGATGCCACAAATCCTGCGACACTTGTTGAAGAGTCACGCTACCTTTTGGTGGTCGACCGTTCAAAGGTCGAACGTCCTGGCGACCAGCCAAAGATCTTGATGTTCGAGAAGATTGTTGAGTGAACACCGCCGTGACCGCCTCTGAAGTACCACAACACATCGCCATCATCATGGATGGCAACGGCCGCTGGGCGCAGTCTCGTGGACTGCCGCGGGTGGTCGGTCATCGTGCTGGTGCAGGGGCGATTCGTCCCGTACTCGAGCGGGCCGAGCAACTCGGCGTCAAGGTGCTCACCCTCTATTCATTTTCGAGCGAGAATTGGAACCGCCCCACAGCTGAAGTCGATGCGTTGATGGCTCTCTGCTGCGAGAAGCTCGCTCAGGAGCGCGCCGGCCTCATCGAATCGGGCATTCGCCTACGCCGCATCGGCAGTCGCGCGGGACTTCCTGCTGAAGTCTTGCGCGAACTCGATCTCACCGAGGCGGCGACGGCGGGGGGCACAAAGATCACGCTCGCGCTCGCTCTGAATTATGGATCGCGCGGCGAGATCGTCGACGCCGTGCGAACACTCTCAGCGCGCGTGGCAGTAGGCGAACTCACCCCATCGCAGATCACTGAAGAATTGATTTCCAAGACCCTCTACACGAGTGACCTGCCAGACCCTGACCTGCTGATTCGAACGGGAGGGCAGATGCGGCTCTCGAACTATCTCTTGTGGCAACTCAGCTACTCAGAAATCCTCTTTTCGAACACGCTGTGGCCAGACTTCTTGCCAGAGGATCTTTGCGCTGCCGTCGACGAGTTTGCACATCGCAAGCGCACCTTTGGAGGGATCGCCACAGAAACATCAGCGCAGAGCATCCCGGTGGGAAGCCACTACGTAGAGCAAGGTGGTCTGTCATGAGGTCACTTTGTCTGCAATTTCTCGCACTCTGTTGCGTCGTGGCAACGGTCGCGACGCGCGCGAGCGGTCAGTACTGCGCCCCTGCAGTTTTCTTGGGTGACCTGAACGAAGACAATTTGGTCAATGACACCGACCGATTCTTCTGGCAGAACCTCTTTAACACGAATCAGTATCTGCCCTGCGCAGATCTCAATCGAAACGGTGTTCTTGACTATGAAGACAAGGTGATGTTGGCGCGCGCCGCGAAGTTCGCCCAAGTTGGCGGGGGTGGTCTCGGCTTGCAAGGTCGACTGCCGACATTCACGATTTCTGAGTTGCGCTGGGCGCGGGTGAATCCCGCCGACCCTCAGCAGCGGTACGTCGAGTTTCGTGTGCCAGCGAATCTTCCGGCGAACTACAACTTCTCTCGTCAGTTCGACGCGGGCTATTACTTGGTGCTCGTCTCGCGCAATAACGGCACGAGCGTGAACAATGGCGTGATTCGTCGAGTCATCAACCTGCAAGGGCTGCCATTTGCAGGTGGAGCGGGGACCTCGTCGGCTCTCGGCTTGCTCATCGATTCGAGTTTCTCACTCCCGTTGCCAGCAGGATTCGTTGATTTCCAAACGCCAGACGGTCAGCCGATCACCTTCACAAGCCAGACTGATTTGAATACGACGTGGTTGCTTGTCTATCGCAGACCGAGTGGTCCTGGGTACAACGCTTCGGCCGCACTGCCAGTTGTCGGGCAGATCATCGATCGCAATCAGGATTGCATGATCGACAATCGATTCTTGCCGACCTTTCCGAGCCCGCCTCCGCCGTATGCACTGCCGCCGTGGGATCTGATCCTCGATGCGATTGCCGTCGATCGCTCGCTCGTGACGACTGCGCCCGGTGGGCGTGGCTGCATCTATGCGCATGGTCCACTCTTTGAAGTCGCACCGGTTGAGTCGGCACTGGGCACGCTCGAAGCTGCGTATCACGTCTATCGAAATGCAGACAACAAACTTTTGAGCGCAGTCTTTCAAGAGGTCACCACCGGAATTGACACTCCTGGAAAGATCAACGCGACGAGCGCCGAGAGTGTCTTTTGTGGCTCGGACACTGCTGGATCGTGCACCGTCGAACGGACAACACCATTCTGCAGCGACCGCGAGTGTTGTCAATTCGTCTGCAATAGCGACCCATTCTGCTGTGAGATTCAATGGGACGACGTCTGCGTTGCCTCTGCTGGGGTCAATTGCGGCGCGTGCGGCCTGCCTGGCACTGGCGGGTGCTTCACTCCGCACGCCTCGCCCAATTGCTCGTCGCCAACCTGCTGTGTAAATGTCTGTGCCGAGTTGCCGCTCTGCTGCACGCTGACGTGGGACGAAGCGTGCGCATTGAAGGCACTCGAAGTCTGCCTGCAGTGCGGAGAAGTCGCACTCACGAGCTGCTTCCAAGTCGGATTGACTCCCTTCTGCAATGACGCCGCCTGCTGCACGACTGTCTGCCAAGTCGATCCAGCGTGCTGCGAGTTTGTCTGGGATGCATCCTGTGTCTCGCACGCGTCTTTGCTCTGCCAAGAGTTAGCGTGTGGAAGCATGAGCAGTGGCGATTGCTGCCTCTCACATGGCACACCCTTCTGCTCAGACTTTCTGTGCTGCGAGAGTGTCTGCACGCTCGACCCATACTGCTGTGAGTTTGTCTGGGACGTCCAGTGCGTGACCGAAGCGCTGCAATTCTGCACGACCGTCTCATGCCCCTGCGGTGGTGGCGGAGCCGATGCAAAATGCTTCGTCGTGCATGAGTCTCCTGGATGCTCGTCGGTGACCTGCTGCAATTCAGTCTGCAACAGCGATCCATTCTGTTGTGGAATCACTTGGGATGCTTCGTGCGTCGCCGCCGCCGAAGCACTCTGCGCGGCGAATCCGCTCTGCGAGGGGGCGCTCGGTGGCTGCTTCGTCGAACACCCATCGGTCGGTTGTTCAGACCCCGCATGCTGCACAAATGTCTGCGCCGAAGATCCAAACTGTTGCACGATCGAATGGGATGCCGCCTGCGTTGCGCTCGTGGCAGTCGTCTGCCAAGGATGTGGCGATGTCTTTGCGGGGAGCTGCTCTGTCGCGCACAAGACTCCGTCTTGCGACGACAGCCCCTGTTGCTTGCTGGTCTGCGAGAACGATCCTTTCTGCTGCGAAACAGTCTGGGACGTCGCGTGCGCTGATCAAGCGATCGCGACGTGCGCTCCGAAGTTGACGGGTTGCGGCAACGACGGTGGACGCAGTTGCTTCGTGGCGAGTTTTCTCAAAGGATGTTCGGATCCACTCTGTTGCGCTGCGATCTGCGGAACCGAAGTGAGTGGATACGCAGTCGACGATTACTGCTGCACCGTGCAGTGGGATGCAATCTGCGTCGGCGAGGCATTGACCTTCGCGCGCCTTGGACTCGGATGTCAACTCCCAACCGGATCGGCCGGGCGGGGAGATTGTCTCGTGGCCCATCCTGAGAAGGGATGCGCCGATATCGAGTGTTCAGCGGCAGTCTGCAGCATCGTGCCAACGTGTTGCACGATTGCGTGGGATGCCCAGTGCGCCGATTTTGCGCCCTACGTCTGCATCACCACAGGCGGATGCCCTGGCACTGGGTCATCATTCGCGGTTCACGCGACGCCAGGGTCGATCGATCCGTCGTGCTGTCAGGGAGTCTGCGTGGTGCGTCCTGAATGCTGCTCGATTGCATGGGATTCGCAGTGTGTGTTGATCGCGAATCAGCGCTGCCGTCCGGATGGCGATTGGAATCTGCCGTGCACTGGATCGTGCATCGAGGCGCATGACAATCCAGGATGCGAAGATGTCTCATGCGCAAGCGTCGTCTGCTACGTCGATGCGCTCTGCTGCACCGCGGCATGGGATCTAGACTGCGCCTCGCTCGCACGCGGATTGTGCTGTGGATTCCCCGGATGCGGCAACTCGTGCAACGGCGGATGTCTCGTGCCACACGAAAGCCCATACTGCAGCGATCCGTATTGTTGCGCCGCGGTCTGCGCGCAAGATCCATACTGCTGCGAGACCGTCTGGGACTCGGGCTGCGTGAAGTTTGCCTTTCAACGCTGCGCGCGCGGATGTGGCAACAGTGAGGCGGGAAGTTGTCTCAGCGGTCACGGAACGCCAGGCTGCGACGACGCCGTCTGCTGCACCAAGATTTGCACGACCGATCCATTCTGTTGCGACACCTCTTGGGACAGCGCCTGCGGTCAAGCGGCTCAGGACGAAGAGCTCTGCGGCACACTGCTCGAGTGTGGAAGCGAACTCTCGCAGGATTGCTGCTCGGAGCACATGGGCTCGCCAACATGCCGCAATGCGTCCTGCTGCGACGCAGTCTGCGCGGCCGATCCAATCTGCTGCGAACTTGGATGGGACGGCGCATGCGTCGCTGCGGCACGGGCGCTCGACTCGTGCGATTGCATCCGACCCTGCGGTGACCTCTGTGCGGGTGATTGCTGCTCTGAGCATCCCAACCCAAGTTGCCGCGACCTCACCTGTTGCACGCTCGTGTGTGCTCAAGATCCATACTGCTGCGACTCGGCGTGGGACGTGACCTGCGCATCGATGGCTCGAACATTGTGCGCGACCGGACCCGACAGCGCATGCCCCCGACCAGAGTGCGGCGATCGAGATGCAGGTCAATGTTGCTTACCCCACTTGACGCCAGCTTGCAGCGACGCGAAGTGCTGCGAGAGTGTCTGCGCGCTTGAACCACTCTGTTGCAGCGTGACCTGGGATAGCACCTGCGCTCAACTTGCCGGCACAGAATGCACGATCTGCGATGGACCAAACTGCGGATCACCCGAGACGGGTTCGTGTTTCTCGCCGCACATCACCCCCTTCTGTAGTCAGGCGAGCTGCTGCGGACTCATCTGCGGCAAGGTGCAGCCAGAGTGC
The DNA here is from genome assembly GCA_945869475.1 of Singulisphaera sp. GP187. Taxonomy (GTDB): domain Bacteria; phylum Planctomycetota; class Phycisphaerae; order Phycisphaerales; family SM1A02; genus F1-60-MAGs104. The sequence continues at coordinate 245,665 of CAMBOV010000001.1, forward strand.
TGCTCGATCGCATGGGATGAATCGTGCGTCGCGATCGCGCTGATCTTTTGTAATCCGTAACAGCGAATGCGCGGCGTTTAGACTGCGACGAGAGTCTGCGTTCGATCGGGACCGACGCCAACCATTTCGATGGGAATTCCAAGGTATTCCTCGATGAACGCGAGGTATTTCTCGGCATTGCGCGGCAGTGACTTGCGGTCAGTGACCTCGCGCAATTCTTCAGTCCATCCCTCGAAGGTCGTGTAGATCGGTGTGGCTTGTGCGAGCAGTCGCGCGTCAGGAAGAAAGCGATCGATGATCGACCCATCAGCGAGTCGATAGGAGGTGCAGATCTTGAGCTCGTCGAAACCCGCCAGGACGTCGAAGAGCGTGCACGCGATACCGGTTGCTCCGCACACCATGACGCTGTACTTCACGGCGACGAGGTCGAGCCATCCCGTGCGCCGCGGGCGTCCAGTGGTTGTGCCATACTCACGACCGCGCTCGCGAATGAGATTCCCGATCTCGTTGAGTTGCTCCGTCGGAAACGGTCCCGCTCCGACGCGCGAACTGTAGGCCTTCATGATTCCAAGAATCCGTCCAAGATGATGCCCTGGCACACCCGTTCCTGATGGGATTCCAAGCGTCGAGCAGTTGCTACTCGTGACGTAGGGATAGGTGCCGTGGTCGATGTCGAGCAGGCAGGCGTTTGCTCCCTCGAAGAGAATCGACTTACCTGCCGCGATCTCATCGTGCAGCGCGTAGACCGTGTCAGTGATGTGTGGGCGCAGCGTCTTGCCAAGTTCAAAGAATCGTGCCGCAAGCGCATCGGCATCGAGAGGAGGAGCCGCAACGCCGAGAGCCTTGAGTTCTGCAGTTCGCAGCCGGCAGATCACGCGCAGTCGATCGCGCAAGTACTCGGCGTCGAGCAAATCACCCATGCGAATCGCGGTCGACCGATTGACCTTGTCTGCATAGGCAGGACCGATGCCGCGACGGGTTGTGCCGATGGCGAAACTGCCGCGTTCGTTGCTGGCGACTCCCGACAGAAACTCTTCGAGGGCGGCATCCTGTTCCTTGTGATAGGGCATCACCACGTGCGCACGATCAGAGACTTGCAGATTCGTCGTGACGTGAACGCCGCGCGCGCGCAATTTTTCGATCTCTTCGAGCAGTTTCTCAGGATCGACCACCACGCCGTTGCCAATGATGTTGCGCTTGTTCGGGTTGAGAATGCCAGAGGGAATCAGGTGCAACGCATAGCGCTCGCCTTCGACGACAACGGTATGTCCCGCGTTCGCGCCGCCGTTGTAACGGACGATCACGTCATGCTGCGCGGTGAGCAGGTCGACGACCTTTCCCTTGCCTTCATCGCCCCACTGAAGTCCAACGACTGCGGTGTGTCGGCGTGAATCGTTGTGTGTTGTTTGTGTCACACAGCCAAGTCTAGCGAGCACAAGTAACGGTTGACTACCGCCTGCTAGCCTCGGGCAGTGCAACCCTCTGGTCATGTGCAGTTGACGATTTCTCCGCCGATTCAGGTGCAAAGTGTGAACCCCGAGCTCGCGTCGATTCGAACCGCAGTCGAGGCCGCAGCCCTCGCGCCGGGCGCGCGTTATCGCGGGGCGTATGTTCATGTGCCGTTCTGCCGGCACAAGTGTCACTACTGTGACTTTTACTCATTCGTCGATAACGAGAATCGAGCAGAGGCGTATGTCGACCGACTTGAAGAGGAGTTGCGCACGGCGCAGCCCTTTCTGACCCATCCACTTGAAACGCTCTTCGTCGGTGGCGGAACGCCGACGATGCTCGGCGCAGAGCTGCTCGCACGCATCCTCGCATCCGTCGCGCGACTCCTGCCTTTTGCGCCCGATGCAGAGTGGACGGTCGAAGCGAATCCAGAGACGGTGGATGAGTCAATCGCGTCGGCACTTGCTGGTGGGGGTGTTCGGCGCGTAAGCCTTGGCGCGCAGTCGTTCAATCCAAAGTTGCTGAAGGCGCTCGAACGTGATCATGATCCGGCATCTGTGGGACGGGCGATTGCACATCTGCGACGCGCTGGAATCTCACAGATCAATCTTGATCTCATCTTCGCAGTGCCCGGGAGCACTCTTGAGGAGTGGCAGGAGGACGTGCGCGCTCTCATCGACCTCGCGCCCGACCATGTGAGCGCGTATGGGCTGGTCTATGAACCGAACACGCCGCTGGCCGTCAAACTGCGCAAGGGAATCGTCACCCGGCTCGCCGAAGAGGATGAAGCCTCGCAGTACGAATTCGTTGCCGAGGCTCTGGCGCAGGCCGGATATGAACGATACGAAATCAGCAATTGGTCGCGACCTGGGTTGCCATGCAAGCACAACATTCTGTACTGGGAGAACGCCAACTGGTGGGCGTTTGGACCCAGTGGCGCGTCGCATGGCGGGGGGGTTCGCTGGCGCAATATCCCTCGGCTCGCGACCTGGCTCGAGAGTGGTCCATCGCCGCTCGTCGATGAGGTTGAACATCTCAAAGAGGATGGTCGCGTCGGAGAGTGCTTCATGCTCGGGCTTCGCTTGATTCGGGGAATGCCCATGGGGCGCGTCGAAGAGTTGCTCAGCGCAGGCGACGGTTCTCTGCGCCGCCGCCGAGTGATTACCGCGGCGGTCGCGGATGGGCGACTCGAATACGCAGATGAGCATCTTCGGCTCACGACGCATGGGTTGATGGTGGCGGATTCGGTGCTGAGCGCGCTCATCTGAAAAGTGTCGCGAGGGAGAAGCCTTGACCGATAAACATTCCATGCCAGCCCTTCTGCGCCTGCTGAGACCAGGCGACTGGATCAAGAACATTTTCGTCTTGCTGCCGTTGATTTTCTGGCTGCCTGGTGCTGGGCGGGGAATCGACGCGCCCACAACAACCGCCAAGCTCACAGTCGCTGCGCTCGCGTTCGTGGCCTTCTGTCTCGCCTCGAGTGGTTGGTACGCGGTGAACGATGTGCTCGACTCGCGCGAAGATCGAATGCATCCAGTCAAGCAGCGGCGTCCGGTTGCGTCTGGTCAGGTTTCAGTCGTCTCAGCGATCGCCGTTGGAGTTGGGTGCATGGTCGCGGCACTCATCGCGGCTCGCGCGGTGAATGAAGCGACACTCTGGATCGTTGTGGCGTACCTCGTTCTGCAGGGGTTCTACAACCTTGGGCTCAAACGCCTGATCTTCATCGACACCGCCACCATCGCGAGCGGTTTCTGTCTGCGCGCGATCTGTGGCGCGATGGCAATCGCGGTGCCGGTTTCGATTTGGCTGGTGCTCTGCGTCTTTTTCTTGACGCTCTATCTTGCATTTATCAAGCGCGCCTGCGATCTCACCTCAGCGAATCGAACGCCGTTATCAATGTGGAAACAGCGCGCTCAATACGGTGATTGGACCGAACTCAACTGGCTCTTGAGTGTCAGCGGGGGACTGACCGTGCTGATGTATCTCATGTACACGTTGAGTTCTCACGCGCAAGGAATCTTTGGTGGACGCGCTCTTGGACTCGCCCTGCTGACGCCCATTGTGCTCATCGTCGTTCACCGCTTCTATCGACGCGCGATGCATGGACTCAGCGACTCGCCACTCGATGCGATCCGAACCGATCCGATTGTTGCCGCATCGCTCGCGCTCTTCGGATTTGGTGTGTATGTCATCTTGTACGTCCCTGGAGTTGAAGCCGTCCTTCGCCAAGCGATCTTGATCTGATGAGTCGTTCGATGCACCAGGCTGATGTCACTGCTGGCGACACGCGCGGGGCTCGCGCATGGATTGTGCTCGTGTGCGCGTTCATCCTGCTCGTCGTGCCGGTGATTCTCTTTGGGATCGACAACACCAGTGAGTCGGATGATCAGAACTTTCACCATCTGCTCGTCGTTCGACAGGCAACCGAATCGATCATTGGCGTGGGTGACGCGCCGTCGCTGGTCGCATTCTTGAAAAACTATCCGTCGGCGACGAGTCCGGGCTATCACCTGGCTCTTGCACTGGCCGAGACGTGCGGTCTGGGCAGCACGACACTTCTGCGGATGATTTCAAGCCTTTTTGGGCTCGCGTTGGTGCTTTCGCTTTGGAAAATTCTATCAACGCGCCTCGATGGATGGCTCGCCTTCGCGCTCACGCTCCCGCTGTTTTGCTCACCGTATTTTCTCTCAGGCAGCATGTGGCTGACCACCGACGTCGCCGCAGTCTTGTTCATCGTCTTGACACTCGGTTCGCTCCTCGCCGTGCCGATGACGCCGACACATCTCCTGCGCGGCGGACTCTGTGCGGCGCTCGCTGTTGTCGTGCGTCAACCCACAATCTGGCTCATCGCTCCTTTGTATCTCGCTGTCTGGCTCTCGCGGAAGACCGTGAAAGTGACGGGATTCGCACGGTTCGCGTTGCCCGCTTTGCTCATGCTTCCCGTTGGCATCGTGGGATCGCTGATCGTGCTGTGGAGTGGGATCATGCCGGTGGCGTACCGATCGCTTCACAACACGGGAGCCAACAGCGCGACGCTCGCATTCGCACTGAGCCTCGTTGGATTGTGGGGTGTGCTGTGGGCAGTCGCGTTGCTCGGGACGCGATGGACGGACCTCAAGAAGCACGGGACGCGATGGATGATCGCCGGTCTGATCCTGCTGCCACTGCTCGCGATCCCACAGACGAGTTACAACCGTCCCGAAGGTCGCTGGGGTGGCCCACTCTGGAGCGTCGTTCACATCGCGCCCGTGATCATGGATCGCAGTCTCCTGCTCGTCACCCTCGCATTGCTCGGAGTGGTTGTTTTGGGGGTTTTTGCGCGAGCGGCGCGCGCTGCGAGCTCGAGTGACGACCAGTCACACGGGTGGCTGATCCTCGCGGTCTCCGTCGCCGCGCTTGTCAGTGCCCTGACCGTGAATTCACAGTGTTGGGAGCGCTACGTCGATCTGCCGATGCTCGCGATTCTGCCGCTCGCAATCATGCTCGGGGTGGATCGATCCAATGATGGGCAGCGAAGGCGGCTCATCGTCGCTTCGTGTGCGATGGCGGTTCTGCAAGGAACGATGAGTCTCTGGATGGTCTATCGACCAACGTTCTTCGGTGTACCACTCGTGTGAGAAACCTATGAGCACCAGATTTTCAGCAGCACTGTTTTCAAGAACACTCGGATCTCTGATGCGCGCACTGCACGGCCCGATCTATGCGAAGCGCCAAGCGGTGCTCGCCGCGATCGCTGCGGAGTATCTCCCTGCACACGGTCGACTGCTCGACGTTGGATGTGGAGTTGGAACGCTCGCGGCCGCGGTCATCGCGGATTCGCACTGCGGTCAGGGAGCGCGCGCGACAGGGCTCGAGAGTTCGCCGCGAGGTGGAGAGCCGATCGAAGTCGTCGCGTACGCAGGAGGGGTATTTCCATTCGCAGACGCCACCTTTGATCTCGTGATGATCGCCGATGTCTTGCACCACGAATTGAACGAAGCCCAACTCTTGCGTGAGTGCGCGCGTGTCTCGCGCGGTGTTGTGATCGTGAAAGATCATGCGCGCGAGGGATTCGCGGCGCAGTGGCGCATTTCACTCATGGACTGGGCGGCAAATCGGCCCTACGGCATCCCATGTCTCTACCGATATCACTCGCTACGAGAGTGGCGAGAACTTCTGCGCGCATGCGGGCTCGAACTCATCGCGGAGATCCATCCGATGCAGCTCTATCCGCTCTTCTGGCAGCAACTCTTTGGAGGTCGCTTGCAGTACCTCGCCGTCTCTCGACCTGGCGATTCGATTCCTACCCAGGAAAAATAATCTTCGACTTCGGTGGCGCATCTGAGCGCGCGGCGGCGGTGGGTTGCCCGATCATCGAGGGCGAGCTCGCTCCAGCATTTCCACCCTGCGCCGCTTGCGCGGCGACGAGTTGAGCGAAGTGCACAAACCGCGAGCGCAACTCAGTGAGAATCGAGGTGAGTTCCTTTTGTTCTTCGGGTGAGAGATTGCCGGTGGTCTTCTCAGCGAGCACCCCAAGCAGATCGATCGCAAACTGTGCCGCTGGCAGGTCGACGACGATGCGCCGAGTGTCGGGGTCGCCGTAGGCGCCGAGTCCGCCGAGTGCTTGCGTTGCGAGAAGCCCGACGATGCTGCGAAAGTCAGCAGGAGGGAGCTTGTCGGGGTGTTCCTGCGCAGTGGTCGCGTCGCGCTCACTGTCGATCTTGCGCATTTTTTCGCGCTCTGCCTCGGCCTGCGCCTTCCAGTCACTGTCAACGTGCAATTTGGATTCATTCATGTTGCTCACGGTGGTCTCCTGTGGCGGAGTATAGGAAGTCAGCCATCGCAGCCGCACCGTAGACTCAGCGTATGGTGCGTTGGCGCAGAGTCACGGTTGCAAGTTCGCTTATGGTGGTGGCTTTGCAGGGATGCAAGACGCTAGTCGATCGACCCGAGACGGCTCTTGAACTCACACCGCGTGATTTCACAACGGTGCCCGAGCAAGATCAACACCTCGATATCGTGCAAGTTCCGACGGATGTTTTTGCTCCGCACGAGTCCACGAGTGACGTGACCACCACCTCTGTCGGAGGGGTTGAGACGATCACCACGCAGAAGTCGATCGTCGAGAAGAACAGTGACGGATCGACGAGGTCTGTTGACGTCGGTGCTCCGACCGAGCAGATTCGCCTGCGCGTTGGAGACAAGTGGACTATTGACAGTCTCGTGGGGCAGATCAATGGACGACCTGTCTACGCGAGCAAGTTTATGCAGTCGATCGAAGACCGCATTCTTCGCATCGTCGCCGAGAATCCCAGGCCGCGCGCGCGGCGACTGATCGGAGAACTCGTCTTCGAACGATTTGACCAGTACATCAACAACGAACTGATCATCGCCGAAGCCGAGGGGATGATCTCTCCTGAAATGCAGGCTGGAATTTTCAACTGGCTGCAGGGATTGCAAGAGCAGACAGTCGCGGGTTACGGTGGAAATCGAGCCTCGGCGAGCGCCTCGTTGCAAGACCAGTTTGGAATGACGATGGAACAGTACTTGCGCGAGAAGCGCGACGAAGCGCTTGCGCAAGATCTACTGCGACGGCGCGTGAAGCCTCGCACCATTGTAAGTTGGCGCGATGTCGAACGGCGGTATGGACTGCTCGAGAAGGACTACAACCCCCAGCCCCACATCACGATTGGTCGCATCCGGTTGACGCCATCCGATGAACTTCTGATTGCCGATGTCGAGTCGCGACTCGCGCGCGGCGAGACCTTTGCGCAGGTCGCGGCAGCGCTCACACTTCCGGATGGTGGGGCGTGGCAGCAGTGTCAACTTCCAGTCAATGGGATGGACGGCCTCGAACTCGCGCAAGACATTCGCACCGCTCTGGGCGCAGTCGCGCAGGGGAGTGTGACAGCACCGATCCGGAAGCCGACCAGTGTGACGTGGTATTGCGTGATGGAAGTCTTGCAGCAGTCGCAGCGTTCAATCTTCGACTCGATGCTGCAGCGAGAACTTCGGCGCGACCTTGAAGATAAACGGGGACGCTATGAGCAGTTTCGCTATCTGAAGTCGCTGCGCGCTCGATGGGTCACCAACGACATCGATCAGATGACTCACCGACTGACGACCATCGCAGAGGATCGCTACCTGCCACGCGAGTGAGGTCGCGCTTCGCCCGTGACGGCGTTCTGAAACCAATGAAAGGTCGGCGGGCAGTTCGGCGCCATCGAGACAGCGATGACGTCGATGCGAAGGGGAGTTGTGAGCCTTCCTCGGTGAGCGAGCGTTCGCGCAAGCCGTACGAGGCTGCGCTCTTTCGATGCGTCCACTCGTTCTTCAGGACGAGCTTGCGGGTTTGAGCGGGTCTTGACTTCGACGATGACGAGCGTCTCACCGCTGGCGGTTCGCATCACCAGATCAGCCTCGTCGCAGCCAATACGCAGATTCTGCGCGCACAATTCGTAGCCGCGTGCTTCGAGATAGACGCGAGCTGCGTCTTCGCCGGCGCGGGCAAGTTCAGCTTGTAGTTGATCTCTCGCCATCGAAGGCGACGCTAGCACTCCCCCGGGTGAAGGGGACAAACGTGTCCTTTTGGTCAGTCGACGCTTACGAAGCGGCAACGGCTGCAGGGGATGCCTCGCACAGAGGCGAGCCCGCAAGGACGGCACGAATCGTTCGCGCAATCGCGGCGCCATCGATCCCAGCCTCAGCAAGTTGTTCCTTGCGCTCGCCCTGATAAATCCACTGATCGGGCAGCGCCATCCGAGTGACGAGCCGGGTGTCGAGTCCGAGTTCGTGGCAGGTTTCGAGAACGGCTGATCCAAAGCCGCCGCGAATTGAATGATCTTCGACGGTGATCACCGGGGTGCCTGAACCAATCAAGCGACGCAGCAGTTCGCCATCGACGGGCTTCGCGAATCGACCGTCGTAGAGTTCGACCTCGTACTCGCCCTTGAGCGAATCGATCGCCTCGGCCGCATCGATCGCGCAGACACCAAACGTGAGCACGGCGATTTCTCGATTCTCGCACGCGATCAACTGGCGAGCTCTTCCAAACTCAAACGGCGGACAACTCTGCTGCGCAAATCGCAGACTCACGTTTTCACGTGGGTAGCGCACCGACGAAATTCCCTCGCAATAGTCGCGCATGAACTCAATGGATGCGGCCAAGCTTGGTTCATCCATCGCCGCCATAATGCATGCCTTGGGAAGCACCGAAAGAAGGGCGATGTCGCAGAATCCATGGTGAACAGCGCCATCGCCACCGACGAGCCCTGCGCGATCGAGGCAGATTCGTACGGGCAATCCCTGCAACGCCGCCTCTTGGAATGCTTGATCAAACGCCCGCTGAAGGAAGGTCGAGTAGACGGCGAAGAATGGCTTCCATCCTGTCTTCGCGAGACCTGCCATCATGTCGAAGGCGTGGCTCTCGCAGATACCACTATCCCAGACGCGATCTGGAAATTTTTCGATCACTTTGCTGACACCGGTCCCATCAGGCATCGCAGCGGTGCAGGCAACGACCTTCGGATCGCGCGTCATGAGCGATGAAAGAATCTCTCCAAACGCCGTCGTAAACGAGCGTCCACCCTTTTTCACTTCGACGCGGCATCCTTCATTTTCAAGCGTCTCGATCTTGAATGCGCTCGGCGAGTGAAAGGCAGTCGCATCATTTTCAGCGAAGCTGTAGCCCTTGCCTTTGACCGTCTTGACATGCAACACCATCGGTCGATCGAAGTGCTTTGCTTCGTTGAGAAAGTCGATGAGCGTTGGAAGGTCGTGACCATCGATTGGTCCGACGGTGACGAGTCCAAAGTGTTCGAACCAATGGTTCTCTGCGATGAAGGCTTTCGAAGACTCTCCCATTCGGTGGTAAAGGTCACGCAAGGTCTCGCCGCCTGGCATGTGTGAGGCGACTTCTTTTGCGCGCTTCTTGAACTCGCCGTAGGTGTGCGAGAGTCGCAGTCGATCGAAATATGCAGAGACCGCTCCCTGCGGCTTGGCGATGCTCATTCCGTTGTCGTTGAGCACGACGAGAAATTGTCGCTTGAGAGTGCCCGCGTTGTTGAGTCCTTCCATCGCGACGCCGTTCACGATCGAGGCGTCGCCGATGAGCGAGACGGTGCGCCGTCCCGATTGTTTTTCAGGGGACCATCCCTCGCCGTTCAGTGTGTCGCCGCGCGCCATTCCCACCGCTGTCGAGATCGCCGTGCCAGCGTGCCCAACTGTGAAGAGGTCATAGGACGATTCACGTGGCTCAGGAAAGCCAGACATGCCACCGCGCTGGCGAAGGCGCGGAAGGAGGTGTTGCCGTCCTGTGAGCAGTTTGTGGGTGTAGCACTGATGGCCGACGTCAAAGAGCAACCGGTCGAAGGAGAAGTCGAAGACGTAGTGCATCGCCACGGTGAGTTCGACGACGCCGAGATTTGGCGCGAGATGACCGCCACTCTTTGAAACCTGCTCGCAGATTGCCTGGCGAATCTCAGCGCAGACTTGCACGAGGTCGCCGGGTGGGAGTGCTTTGAGGGCTGAGGGGGAGTGGATCGATCCGAGCAAGTTCATGGGGCAAAAATCCTTCTCAATGCAGTATAGACACGGACTCGTCTTCAATCGCACTCAGCGCGTCCGCGCGGCGAGATATTCGGTGATCGCCAAGAGATGCTCGGCGCGCGCACCGAGCGGCTCGAGCGTTGCAAGCGCCTCTTTGCGAAGCCTGCTGACCTCATGACGGGTCGCTTCAACTCCATACACCGATGGATACGTCAACTTGCCAGCATCGGCGTCTTTGCCGACGGCCTTGCCAACGTGTGCCGCGGATTGCGTCACATCAAGCAGGTCGTCGACCGCTTGAAACATGAGTCCGATGAGGTCGCCCCAGTGATCGATCGCCGCGAAATTCTCAGCGCGCGCATCGCCACAGATCGCGCCGACCCGGCAGGCGCAGCGGATGAGCGCTCCGGTCTTGTGGTTGTGCACGAAATGAAGACGTTCGCGCGCGATCATCGACTCTGAAAAACCGCCGAGTGTGTCATAGACCTGCCCCGTGATCATTGCAAGAGTCGCGTTGGTGATCTCGTGAGCGATCCGAGCGGGATGTCGAGGGGTCGAGCATGCGGCGTGCATCGCGAGCGCGAGAAGCGCGTCTCCAGAAAGGATCGCCATCGCCTCACCGAATGCCACATGCACCGTGGGACGACCGCGCCGCACCAAGTCATTGTCGAGGGCAGGGAGGTCATCATGGACGAGGCTAAATGCATGCACCATTTCAACAGCTGCTGCCGCCTCCACCGCGTCCTTTGTCGAGGCACCGCTCGCCTCGCAGCAGCGAAGCGCAAGCATGGGACGCAGGCGCTTCCCACCCCCAAGCAACGCGTAGGCGATGGCTTCACGAAGCCGAGGGGTCGAGGGTGAATCATGAACAAACCGAGCGAGGCACTCTTCGATCTCTCGCAAAATGGATGGACAGAAGACGTCGGTTTCGATCGAGGGTGCTGCGCGCATCTTTGCGAGTGTAGTGGCTGCCTCGGTGCGATCATCTCACTATCATCGCTCGCCTATGGAATTCTTATGGAACAGTTTGTTTCTGTTGATGGAGCGTGGTGGTCCGGTCATGTGGCCACTCTTGGTCTTAAGCATTCTCTCGGTCACGCTGACGGTTGAGCGCGTCTGGTTTTGGCACAAGATGGCGACGCGCGGCTCGCGTGTTCGCTTGCGCGCGATGATCAACGCGCTTCGTATGAATGACGCCGAGACGGTGACCGTGCTCGCGCAAGAAGATGACAGTCCGTACGGGGCGGTCGCCGCCGATCTCGCGTGCGATGGTCCATCGGATGCGATTGCGATCGCGTCGGTTGAGCGGCAGCGACCGCGACTCGAGCGTTTTCTGAACATTCAATCGACAATCGTGACGGCAGCGCCGATGCTCGGCATTCTCGGCACCGTCTCTGGAATCATCCGGAGCTTTGAATTGCTCGGTGGTAAGGACACGCTCAGCGATCCCCGACTCGTCTCGTCAGGAATCGCAGAAGCACTCGTCGCAACCGCGAGTGGTCTCGTCGTCGCGCTTGTTTCTCTCTTTCCATACATGTATTTCCGTTCGCATTCCGACAAAGCAATCGGTGTGATGGAAGGGCTCGTCGCCAGCGCGAAACTTGGAGTCGAACGACACGGCGGGAATCCAGATTCGTCACTGCGCGCGCCCGTCGCATCGGTAGGCCGCTCGACATGACGACCGGCACCTCCGAGAACTGTCGATTGGTGCCGATGGGCGAGTGCCCAATGAAACCGTTCGAAGTTCACTCCGCGGGCAAGGGCTGCATCATCGGTCGATCGGTTGGAGCGAGTGTGCATCTCGAGCATCCGTCGATCTCTCGTCAACACGCTGCCGTGCAGTTTCAAAATGGTCGCTGGACGGTGACTGACCTTGGAAGTCGACATGGAACGTTGCTCAATGGAGTCGCACTCACTGCGCGTCATCCGATGCCACTTCGCACGGGCGATCGAATTTCACTCTCGCCGTGGACCATCCGATTCGAAATGGGATCAGCCGTCGCCGAAACCGTGATGGGCTCTGCAGACGAAGCAGGATTCAACTCTGTTCAGATTGTCCCTGAGTCGCGCGTCAAGAATGAAGCACAGCGACAACTTGACCTGCTTATCAATGCGTCGGTCGCAATCTGCAGTGCCCCAACCGAACCAGAACTCGCTCTCGTACTCACGCGCGCGTGCGTCGAAGGAACGAGGTGCGAACGCGCCCTGCTCGTGCGATTCTCGGCAGGGGATGGTCGCGTCGAAGTCGTGGGATGCTGGCCGGCGAACGCAATGAAGTCGCGACCGGTGAGCCGGACGTTGGTGCGCGCCGCAGCGCAGGGAAAGCCCGTGCGACTGACCGAAGATTCTTCGTTTCTCTCGGCGCAGAGCATCGTCGGAACGGGTGTGAATGGCGCACTGTGCATTCCAATCATGATCGACGAACAGGTCACCTCGTTCTTGTACATCGATCAACTCGATCTCAAGAAGGAGTTCGAAGAGATCTCCGCGTTCAGTCAAGCACTCGGACGACTCGCTGGCTTCGCGCTGATGAAGATGCAGCGCGCTGACCTCGAGTCGCGCCAACGCGACCTGCTTGAAGAACTTGCTTCGGCGCGGCGAGTGCAGGAGAAGATGATGGGATCGTCCGACGGAGCGGTGCATGGCGTGCACTGGCGAATGGTGTCGATCCCCGGTCAGGTCGTGGCCGGAGACATCTTTGGCATCCACACATCCAAGACGAGCAGCGAGCGAGTAGCAGTCTTCTTGGGTGACGTCAGCGGAAAGGGACTGGGCCCTGGACTCTTGATGGCGGCGATCACCGCGCATCTCGAAGCGCAACTCTCGGGTGGGGTCGATGCGCGCAAGGCGATTTTCGACCTCTCGAACTTCGTGAACGCACGCGCCGCGGCAGGTCAGTTTGCAACATTCGCACTCGCAGAGTTTTATCCCAAGTCGCGTCGAGTTGATCTCTTCGACGCGGGACATGGCTACTTCATGGTGTTGCAATCGAACGGCAAGGCGAAACCAATCGAGATCGATGGGGGAGTGCCCATTGGTGTGGTCGAAGATTTCGAATACGTCCGAAACGCGATCACACTCGAGGCTGGGGATCGACTCATCATTTTCAGTGATGGAGTCGCTGAGCAGCACAACCGCGAAGGGGTGATGCTCGGCAGCGAACGCGTGGCCGCCGCACTGATTGGAAGTCGAAGTTGCGCAGAAGATGTTTCGCGCCTCGAAGGCATGCTCAAGAAATTTGCTGATGGACTCGCCTACACCGACGACGTGACCATCGCGAGTGTCATGATCGCAAGCGATCTTGCTGCGACGGGTTGAGTTGCGGCTGCGCGTTACGGACCGTGCGCGAAATTAGGGGCGTTGGCGCAGGGAATCCAGAGTCGGATGTCACTCAGTTCGGACATGCTCGATGACTTGACGCTTGCGTCACCCATGCCGACTCCAACGGTTCCGCCATGTCGAGCGAACGGAATCGCCTGATCGGTGTTCACAATGAGTTTTCCAGCATCGCCACTCGGAGCGGGATTCAAGTGCGCAGCGACGTCGACACCTTCGAGCGTTGCGCCGCCGAAACCCCAGATCGCAGTGGCAGCGAGTCGATTTGGAACACTCCACGCCGCGCCTGGTTGGAAGTCATCGAACGGTCCGTAGGTTCCCGCGTTGAGATATGTGCTCGCCGTGAAGACGATAAAATCGCTTGGTTTCGAGATGCCGCCGAGCGTGCGCGCGACGAGTCGTCCGCGCACCGTTGCGCCATCCTGAAGAAATGTGCTGTCGCCGAAAGTGAGAGTTGCGACTCCGGCGGCAGACTTCCACCAGCCCCCACAGTAGAAGGCGTTGTATCCAAATGCGGGTTGCAGACTCGCGCCGGCGCCTGGCATCGATTCGGCCGCGGCGAGCTGGGTTGGCAGAGTGACTGGGATCGCCGCTGGGTAATACGTCGACTCATCGACTGTCTCTTCGGCGCTCTCGCGATAGCCGAGCATCGGTTCGTAGTTGAAGTCCAGAAAAGGCAGGAGGCGCCACGAGTATGTCTGGCAGAGCTCAGGTGCAAGTTCGGTTCCTTGACGATTCTTGTAGCGAACTCCCCAGAGGCCCTGAACCCCAGTGTCGAGAAAGCCAGGAAGAAGTTGATCTTCGTACTGACCTGAGTACATCGTCCATGCAGTCATCACGCCCTTGAGTCGGTTGAGCTCTTTGGTGCGCTTGCTCCCCGTGATCGCACCGCCGATGCCTGAGGCGAGCAACCCGAGCAAGATCGTGATGATGGCGATGACAACGAGAAGTTCGACAATTGTGAAACCGGATCGACGACTCTGAGTCATGTGCATCTCCTTGATTTCAGGTGCGTCCGACGGTGATCTGTTCAACGTGTCCCGCCGCGATCTTTGCATGACCGCTCCCGAGTTCTCCAATGGGATCTGGAGGAACGATGTCGACTTTCTTCTCGCCAAGCTTCGCCTCGCCAGCGCGGACCCGCGCCTCAAAGGTCTTGCATTCATGCAGCAATCGGGCGAGAATCTCTTCTTCTGGAACGTTGGCGACGCGTTGCCCTTGAACGTAAATGATGCCCCGTCGATCACCGGCGAAGACCGCAACATCGGCTCCCTCAGCCTCGCCAGGACCGTTCACGATGCAGCCCATCACGGCGACTTTGATTGGCAACTGAAGCTCAGGCATGAGCACTTTCTCGACTTCTTTCACGAGCGTAAAAAGATCGACTTGGATGCGTCCGCAGGTGGGGCAGGCGATCAACTCAACACCCTTGCGTTCGCGCTTGCCTAGGCAATAGAGCATCTCGAACGCATCCTTCACCTCGTCGATGTGATCGCTTGCGTACGAGATGCGCACCGTATCGCCAATGCCGTTGGAGATGAGCGATCCCAATGCGACGACACTTCGGATGGCGCCGGAATCTTTCGTTCCTGCATGGGTCACACCCAGATGCAGCGGATAGTCGAAGCGGTTGGCGATTTCGCTGTAAATGTCGATCACGAGCGCCGCATCCATGCTCTTTGCGCTCAGCACGATTTCATGAAAGTTGCGCGCGTGAAAAATCTCGAGGTACTCCTCGAGTTTCGTGATCATCAACGCGAGCAAGTGCCCAGCGCGATGGTCGGCGAAGTATTTTCCGAGTTCCTCCATCCGCTTTTGTTTGTCTTTGCGTTCGATGATCGATCCTTCATTCACTCCGACGCGAATGGGAATGCCGCGCTCTTTGCACGCATCAATGACCGAATTGACCTGATCGCGGTCACTGATGTTGCCTGGGTTGAGGCGAATCTTGTGCACGCCAGCTTCGATCGCTTCGAGCGCGCGTTGGTAGTGAAAGTGCACGTCGGCAACGATCGGAACGTCAACCTGATTGATGATCTCTTTGAGCGCCTCGGTGTCTTTTCGCTCAGGCACAGCCACGCGCACAAGTTCCGCTCCGGCCTTGTGATAGCGACGAATCTCGGCGACACATTTGTCGATGTCCCACGTGTAGCCGGCGCACATCGTCTGCACTGCGATGGGTGCGCCGCCGCCGATGGCGACCCGTCCGACGCGGTCATCTCCAACCCAGACCTTTCGTGTCATTCGCCGTTCTTGCATCACGGAAGTGTACGGATCTTCGGAGCCGCAGTGCTGCGAAACGATACGCTTTGTTGAATGGCGCACCCTTCTTTCTCGTCGCAGATGGTCCCGTGGGTTCGAACACGCCTCTCGGTGATGATGCTGCTGCAGTACGCGATTTGGGGGGCGTGGCTTCCGCTGCTCTGGCCCTACCTCTCCAACGTGCGAAAGTTCTCACCGACCGACATTGGGTACGCCTTCGCGGTGGGCGCGGTAGGCGCGATCATCGCGCCATTCGTCGCGGGTCAGCTCGCCGATCGCTACTTCAACACCGAAAAATTCCTCGGATTGAGCCACATCGTCGGTGGCATCTTGATCTTTCAACTTGCATCGATTGAGTCGCTTGGCGCATTTCTGCTCTTCAGTTTTGTCTACAGCGTGGTCTATTCGCCGACTCTTTCTCTCACAAACTCGATCAGTTTTCACCACGTCGACCGAGATCGAGACTTCGGCAAGGTCAGACTCTGGGGAACGGTTGGATGGATCGTCGTTGGAATCGGTATCGGTCAGTGGTTGCTGCACCGCCACACGCCTGCGGTGGGACTGCCCAGTGAGGTCGCCGCTGCGCAATTCGCCGGAATGTCCGATGCGTTTCGACTCTCAGGAGTCTTGGGCATCGTGATGGGGTTGTACTGCTTGACACTTCCAGCAACCCCTCCAGTAAAGGGAGGAAAGCAGAACGCAACCTTCGAAGCGCTCAGTGAAGTGCGCGCTCAGCCACTGCTCGTGCTCTTCTTGCTCGCGGTGCCGATCTCATGCATCCACCAGTTCTACTTCGTGCACGCGGCAGGTTTTCTGGGCGCCTATCAAGCCGATGCTGGTGAGGATGGCTTTACGAAGTTTGTGAACTCGCTCGTGGGTGTGGGCGGCGGGGGACTCATGACGATTGGACAGATGAGCGAGATTGTCGTGCTCGCGATGATTCCACTCGCGGCGTCGGCTCTCTCGCGCAAGTCACTGCTCGCCATCGGCATCATCGCCTACGCCGTTCGAATGGCACTCTTTTCATACTCGCCGCAGATTGCCGGAGCGCTTGGCGTCTCGGAACTCGCGGTGCTGATGGCAGCGATCGCGTTGCATGGCGTCTGCTTTGGATGTTTCATCTTCGTGAGTTTCATGATTGTCGATGAGGAGACCACCGGAGATGTGCGCGCGAGCGCGCAGAGTCTCTTCAACCTCGTTATTGTTGGTGTCGGCATCATCGTTGGAAGTTTCGTGGCCGGCGCTGTTGCTACCTGGGCATCGAGCAGTGGCACGATGGACTACTCAAAACTCTTTGGGGTTCCGATGTACGGCGCACTCGGATGCCTCGTCGCGCTTGCGCTTTTCTACAATGGAAGCGTGGGCAAGGGCCGAGTTGGTACGCGCGCTGCACTGCGCGAAAGTGCGCGCGCCTGAGTGATTTAGCCCGCTTTCGCGGCCACGTCGAGTTCGCGCAGATAGTCCCCGTGGTATGCCAATGTTTGCACACCACCAGGCTTGATGAGCAACTCGACGGGGGTGCCTTCAGGAATCGGATCGCCGTTCTCGCGAGTCACGACGACGCGCACGAACGACTTCATGTGCGTCTCGAGCGCCGCTTGCAATTCTTTCTGTGTCGGATCTGGAAGTTTCGCGAAGCTCTCTCGTCCTCGGCACTTTGGAAAGCGACTGCATCCAAGCCAGGCACCGCGTTTACCATCGCGCAGATTCAGTGGTGAATCGCACTTGGGGCAGGGGAGCGTTGTGAGATAGGCCGGCGGCGATGGCAGACGAAGTCCACCTTTGCGATCGATGTTTAAGATGAACGGACCGGTCTTCACCGCTGCCGCTTCGACCTCGCCCGTTGCACTTTTTTTCTTTGACTTTGCCTTCGCCTTCTTCGGCTTCTCTGGCCGCGGGAGATCTTCAACAAGGAAGTCGCCAAATCGTCCATGTCGCTGCACCATCGCGACGCCATTGGGCGAGAGCAGGTCGAGTTGTGTTGGAAGGAGCGGTCGACCTTGGCGGTCAACTGGATTGGCGTAGGTGCAGGCTGGGTAACTGCCGCACGAAAGAAAGCGCCCGTGTCGACCGAGTCGATACTCGGTGCGCGAGCCGCATGTTGGACAGGAGTAGGGCGCCGAGATCGTCGTCGATTTGACGTGCACCATGAGGTTGCCCCGGTCGATCCCTGGCTGAAGCACCTTGACGAATCCGCGCAACATGTCTTTGAAATGTTCCTTGCCCTGTGCAATCTCATCGAACTCTTCTTCGATCCGCCGGGTGTAATCGAGCTCAATGAAATTCTCGCGAAAGGCCTCAGCGAGAAAATCATTGACAGCCATCCCGAGGTCGGTCGCATGAAAGCGCCGGTCTACTTGTTCGACATACTCGCGCTCTTGAATCACACGGATGATGCTCGCGTAGGTTGAGGGCCGTCCAATTCCAGCAGATTCAAGTGCTTTGACGAGGGTCGCTTCGCTGTAGCGCGGCGGTGGACTCGAAAACTTCTGCACAGGATCAATCGCGAGTGGCGCCGTCGTCTGCCCCTTCGTGACGACTGGCAGCGTTTGTTCACTGTCCGAACTCGGCACGCCGCTCGCGCGATAACAGCCGTCGAATGCGAGCACTCGTCCATTGGCCTTGAAGGTCGCGCCAGTTGGCTTGTCGTCACGCACGAGGCGAATCGCGGTTGAATCCCATTCTGCGTCGACCATCTGGCAGGCGACAAATCCGCGCCAAATCAGAGTGTAGAGCTTGAGTTGCTCTTCGGTGAGCGATGATGCGAGCGACTCCGGAGTGAGTTCTGGATTCGTCGGGCGGATCGCCTCATGCGCCTCTTGCGCAGCCTTGTTGCTGCTTGAGTAGGTGCGCGGAGCCGTCGGCAGATAGTTGGGTCCGTACTTCTTCTGGATGAATGCCCGCGCCCGAGAAATCGCTTCGTTCGAAAGATGCGTGCTATCGGTGCGCATGTAGGTGATGAGACCAACCCGTCCCTCGCCTGGAATGTCGATTCCCTCATAGAGCTGTTGCGCAATGCGCATCGTGCGGTCCGTCGCCATCGAGAGCCGACCCGATGCCGCCTGCTGCAGCGTGCTCGTGATGAACGGCGGGTAGGGCTTCGATTTCGTGCGCGTCGTTTCAATTGAATCAATGCGGTAGCGAGCCTTCGCGTCGAGTTGTCCAGTGATTGAGACGAGATTCTTCGCACGACCACGACCCTGTGCGTCTGTTGTGCGCGTGATCGCAACATCGATGAGGCCAGCAGCCTCAGCTGCCTTCACGGCTGTCGGTGCGAGGTCATCCTTCGAATCGTTCGCGGCAGAGAGTTGGAAGGGCTTGCCTCCATACGAAATGAAGTCGCACTCGAGCGCACCATGTTGTGCGAGCCACGCCATGCGATCTCGAACCAGCGGTCCCTTGCCGCGTGCGTCACGACTCCCAACAAAACTTTTCCAGAGTGGAATATGTGCCCTCACCGCAGCGGGATCGAGCGCCATGATCGCACTCATCTCCCATGATTCCTCGGGGGTGAACGCGGCGATCTCGCGCTCTCGATCGACAATCATGCGCGTTGCCGGACTTTGCACCCGTCCGGCGCTGAGTCCGCCTGCAACTTTCTTCCAGAGAATCGGCGAGACGAGATATCCAACGATGCGGTCGAGAATTCGACGGGCCTGTTGCGCATCGACGCGGTCCATATTGATCGCGCGGGGATGGCGAAAGGCGTCTTGGACATCCGCCTTGGTGACCGCATCAAAGGTGACGCGCTTCGCCTGCGTGGGATCGACCCCCAGAATTTCCGCGAGATGCCAGGCGATTGCCTCGCCCTCACGGTCAAGATCGGTCGCGAACCAGATCTCGCTCGCAGACTTGGCGAGCTTTTTGAGTTCGCTCACGGTCTTGGCTTTCGCCTCGTCGACCACGTAGGTGGGCTCAAACGTTTCGAGATCCACGCCGGGCGCGGCCTGCTTCACTCCCTTGGGAGCGCGCTTTGGAAGGTCGCGAATATGCCCGATGCTCGCCCGAACGACATAGCCTTTTCCAAGGTATTTCTCGATGGTTTTTGCCTTCGCAGGGCTCTCGACGATGACGAGTTGGTACCCACCGGATGCGGATGGATCTGCCACCGTGGTCGGGGTTTTCGTCGCCGTCTTGGGCACCTTCTTAGATGCCTTCTTGGATGCTTTCTTTGCCATCTTTGGGTGTGATGATGCTGCGACTTTTGAAATTGTCAAGCGACTCGTCATCGGCGCAATCGACCAACGCGCACGAACGGACGAATGAAAAAGTCGAGTTCTGCCTTCAGAACGAGGCTATTTGAGCCTGAGAGCGTTCAAGAAAAATTCGTGAGAAGTTTTTTCGCCGCAGGGGTCAGTCGACCAGGTCGAATGTTCGATGTGACGAAATCGCCGCAGCCATGTTCGCTGTTGACGGGCGAGCTTTCGCGTTCGAATCTTGATCGCCTCAAAAGCATCATCAAGTTTCATCTCGCCGTCAATGTGCGCCGCAAGTTCGCGGTATCCGACCGCTTCGGCTGCCTGCCTCGCAAGCGGGGCGACCGTGCGCAGCGCGCGAACCTCGGCGAGAAACCCGCAGTCCATCATCATTTTCGCGCGCGTGTTGATCGCGCGACCGTTCGACTCCGGATCGGGAAGGAGTCCCAGGCACTGCCATCCGCTGGGAAGCGTCGGTGGAGCGGCACTCCACTGCGATTGGTGGACGCTCATCGCCACTCCCGTGTGCCGCGTGACTTCGATCGCGCGAATCATCCGTCGCTGGTCATTGGGATGGATTCGCTGCGCCGAAGGCGGATCGATCAACTCAAGTTGCTCGCGAAGTTCGTCCAGCGAGAGCGCCCGCAATTCGGCGCGCATCGTCTCGTCTGCTGCGGGTCCCTCGAAGAGTCCTGCGAGCAGCGCTTGCACATAGAGATTGGTTCCTCCAACAATCAGCGCGCACTTCTCTCTGCTGTTGATCGCGGCGATCGTGTCGTGGGCGCCTTGCAGCCACCGGTCGACTGTGAATCCCTCGTGGTAGGGGCTCTCGATGTCGATGAGATGGTGACGAACTGCCGCCCGCTCCTGCATCGAGGGCTTTGCAGTGCCGACATTCATCCCGGTGTAGATCTGCATCGAATCTGCGCTGACGATTTCACACTCGTCGCGTAGAGACTGACTCAGGGCGAGGGCGAGCGCGCTCTTGCCACTGGCGGTGGGTCCAAGAATCAGGATCGCGCGCGGGTCTCTCATCGACGAGCGAGTTGTACCCTCTGAAAGATGATTCCTCGAATAATTGACCAGGTCGACGTTGCGAACAAGCGTGTTTTCGTGCGCGGAGATTTCAACGTCCCTCAATCGGAGGATGGTCAGATCACCGATGACCGCCGCATTCGGCTGACCGTCGCAACGATTGAGTCGATTCTTTCGCGCGGCGGGAGCGTGGTTCTGGCGAGCCATCTCGGTCGACCCGCCGGAGGTGCATACGAAGCAGCGTTTTCGCTCGCGCCAGTTGCCGCGCGATTGCGCGAACTCTCGCCGCTGCTCAAAGATCTCACGCTCGTGGGACAGCGTTGCACCGATGCAACGGTCGCGACCGCCACTGCTGCGCTCAGGCCAGGTGGAGCACTCTTGATCGAAAACCTGCGCTTCGAGACGGGCGAGAAGAAAGGTGACGTGGCGCTTGCTGCCACGCTCGCGAACTACGCCGACATCTACTGTAACGATGCCTTCGGCGCCTCGCACCGAGGAGATGCATCCATGTTGGCTCTTCCTGCGGCGATGCGTGCGCAAGGAAAGCCCTGCGCCGCGGGGTTCTTGCTCGCGCGAGAAATTCGCTACCTCAGTGGAGTGCTTGACCGTCCCGAAAAGCCATTTGTCGCGATCGTCGGCGGCGCGAAAGTCTCAGACAAGCTCATCGCGCTTCGAAATCTCTGTGGTCGAGTCGACACAATTCTCGTCGGTGGCGCGATGGCGTACACCTTTCTCAAAGCGCTCGGATCGCCCGTGGGACGCAGTCTCGTGCAACAGCAGATGCTCGATGAAGCGCGCGCGATTCTCAGCCACGCGGCAGCGACATCAACCTCAATTGTGTTGCCATTCGACCACGTCTGCGGCGAAGCGCTTGCGCTCGGAACGCTGACGCAGGTGGTCGTCGGTGCGATTCCAGATGCGCTCATGGGTCTCGACATCGGCCCCGCGACTGTTGCGAAGTTTTCTGCGGTTGTGCGCGGTGCACGGACCATCGTGTGGAATGGTCCACTCGGAGCGTTCGAGACGGCTCCTTTTCAAGAGGGAACGTTCGCGGTCATCGAGGCCGTTCTCGAGGCCACGCGCGCGGGGGCGACGAGTATCGCGGGTGGGGGCGACACCGCAGCCGCGGTCGGGGCTGCGGGTGCGAGCGAAGGGTTCAGCCACATCTCGACTGGAGGCGGGGCATCGCTCGAAATGTTGGAAGGCAAAGAGTTCGAGTGCCTGAATGCGCTCGATTCACTCTCGCCAGTCGGCTATAGTGGGAGTCGAAAGTAGAGGACTCCTCATGCGCAGCATCCGAACTCTTGCCATCATCTGTGTCTCGCTCGTGGTCGCTGGTTTCTCGCCGATTCTGCAGGATGAACCAGCGCTCAAGGTTGGATCGAACGCGCCAGCCATCGAGGGGCTTGAATTCGTGCAAGGTGAACTCGCAGCAAGCCCGAAGGTTCGCGTCGTCGAATTCTGGGCGACCTGGTGTGGACCCTGTTTGCAATCGATTCCGCACATCAACGAGCTCTACCAAGCGCAGCGCAGCAAGGGTCTCGAGGTGCTGGGGATCAGCAACGAGAAACGAGAGAAGGTTGAGCCATTCGTTCGCAAGCGATCGGGTCAGATGTCCTACACCGTGGCGATCGATCCAGAAAAGAAGATGAGTCAGGCGTTCATGCAGGCGGCAGGCAAGAATGGCATCCCATGCGCATTCGTGATTGGGACAAACAACAAGATCGTCTACATCGGTCACCCGATGGATGAGGAGTTCGCGCGTGCCGTGAAACTCTCGCTCGACGGTCGCTACGACCCCGTACTGTCGAAGAAGGCCGCGCCGCTCATGGAAGCCGCCCGACGAGCCGTGAAGTTAGGGAACTTCAAGGATGCCTATCTGCGTTTCGACGAGGTCATCGCGCTCGATCCAACGATCTTCACCGATGCGGCGCTCGAAAAGTATCGGGTGATGTTGAACAACGAGAAGAACACCGCTGCGGCGAAGGCCTACGCCAACGAACTCACGACGGCATTCGCAGCGGCGTCCGATGCGCCAGCACTACGCGATCTCGCCGTGACGCTCTCATCCGACGCGCGAGTCACGCAGTACGACAATGATCTGGCACTTCTCGCCGCGCAGGCGATGGTGAAGGCCGCTCCAAGTTCCGATCCGTCGGCACAGGCAACGATCGCCTCGGTCTATTACGCGAGGGGCGATTTCGCAAAGGCGGTCGAGGCGCAGAAGAAGGCAGTTCGATTGGCGGAACCCTCGATCAAGGCCTCGCTCAAACCAACGCTCGAAGCGTATGAATTGGCGCTCAAGCGGGGGGTCAAGGTCGACGTCCCCGTGACGACGGCTGCGACGTCCGCTCCGGCGGTCGTGCCAACGACTGTTCCCGTAGGAACTCCATAAGTTTGCGCCGGCGAGCGATTCCATTGTTCGCGCGGGTGCTCGATCGACCACTCGTGGGTCCATCGATTCTCTCAGCCGATTTCGCTCACCTCGGTCGTGAAGTGAAGGCTGTCTTGCGCGGTGGGGCTGACTACATCCATGTCGATGTGATGGATGGTCACTTCGTGCGCAATCTCTCGATGGGTCCCGCCATCTGCGCGGCCGTTCGTCGCGCGGCGCCTCGCGCATGGATTGATGTGCACTTGATGGTCACCGATCCTGCTGAGTTCATCGATCCATTCATCGACGCAGGTGCGAATCACATCTCACTGCACATCGAGAGCGTGCGCAAGCCAGCGGCACTCATTCGCAAGATTCAATCACGCGCAGCCACGGCCGGAATCGCATTGAAACCAGAAACGCCGTGGAAGGCAGTGGCTTCGCTCTTCATGCTCGCTGACCTCTTCTTAGTCATGAGCGTGCATCCAGGTTTCAGCGGGCAGAAATTTCTGCCAAGCGCGCTTGCGAAAGTACGGGCGATTCGCGCGCGGATTTCAGATCGGCAACGCGTCGAACTCGATGGAGGAGTGAACCCGAGCAACGCACGCGCGTGCATCGACGCAGGATGCGATGCACTCGTTTCAGGATCGGTGATCTTCGCGTCGGACAATTACACCAAGGTGATCACGCAACTTCGCGCAGGGTCCGGTCGTTAGGATGTGCGCCATGGCCGAGCCGACATGGGAAGTGGCGCAGAGCGCAATGACAAAGCGTGCCGTCCCAGACGGTTTGTGGATGCAGTGCCCATCGTGCGGCGAGACTCTCTTTACGAAGGCCGTTGCGCAGAATCTCAATGTCTGCCCCCGCTGCGATTATCACATGCGCATCTCAGGGCGCGAGCGCATCGAGCAGTTGCTCGATCCTGGCACCTTTGAGCCAATGAACGCGCATATGGCGCCGTGCGACCCTCTTGAGTTTTCAGATCTCAAGGCCTATCGAGATCGAATCACTCAGGCGCAGAAGCAGACGGGTGAGAATGACGGCGTTCAGACTGGCACTGGATTCATCAAGGGGCGAAAGGTCGTCGTCGCTGCGATGGATTTCACCTTTCTCGCGGGGTCGATGGGATCGGTCGTTGGTGAAAAAATTACCTGCGCGATCGAGCACGCGACCGATCACGGACTTCCGTTGGTCATCGTCTGCTGCTCGGGCGGTGCGCGCATGCAGGAGTCGGGATTTTCGTTGATGCAAATGGCCAAGACAAGTGCGGCGCTCGCGCGACATGACGACGCAAAGGGAGTCTTCATTTCGGTCTTGACCGATCCAACCACAGGCGGAGTCACCGCAAGCTTTGCTATGTTGGGTGACGTAATTTTTGCCGAACCCAAAGCGCTCATCGGCTTCGCGGGACCGCGGGTGATCCGACAGACAATTCGGCAAGAGCTGCCCGAAGATTTTCAGACGAGTGAGTTCTTGCTCTCGTGCGGATTCATTGACCGAATCGTTCATCGCGCGAATCTGCGAAGCGAGCTCAGTCGCGTCATCGATTACTCAGGGAACTAGCGCGTGGATGCTCAGAGGCTCACACCACGACACGTGTGGCTCCTGGCAATCGGTCCGCCGCTCTGCACCGCGCTGGCGTTTCCTCCCTGTGGTCTCTGGTGGCTGACGTTCGTCGCTCTGACAGGATGGGTTGTGCTCGCCGCACTGCCGACACTCACGCGCACTACATGGGTCGCCGTCACAATGAGTTCACTCGCGATGTGGCTCTGGTTTCAACTCTGGGTGATCGATGTCGCAGTCGTTGGCTATCCATTCATGTGCCTCTACCTCGCGCTGTACGCACCGCTCTTTCTGTGGATCGCGCGTCGAGTCGCAGGTGGCAGTGTTGGTCGACGACTTCCATGGGCCGTGCTGACGCCACTGGTCGCCGTCACGGTTGAGTGGGTTCGCGGAGTCGTCGTCTTCAACGGATATCCGTGGTACTCGATTGGGCAACCCCTCATCGATTGCCCGCCGCTTGCGCAGATCGCAGACTTTGGCGGAACGCCGGCCGCGTCGTTTCTCGTCGCATCGGTGAGCGGCGGAGTTGTCGATGCAGTTCGCGGCAGGAGGGTGGGAATGGTCTTTGCGACCTGCGCACTCGCAGCATCACTTGGGTACGGGCTCTTCCGTCAGCACGAGAGTCAAACCTACCTCTCGAGCGGTCCGCGCATCCTTGCCGTGCAGACAAACATCACCACAGACAATAAGTTGGGGTGGCCCCGAGAGCGACAGGAATCGGACGTCGCCGAATTTGCGAGGATGACTTTCTCACTCGCGCACGAGGCGCGCGAACGCGGCGAAGCGATCGATCTGGTCGTCTGGCCAGAGACGATGCTGCCGGGCATGGGGCTCGAACCCGAGACGATCGCACTGATGACGGCGGGGGGATGGTGGCCCGGAGATCGATTTGCCACGATCGCGCAGTTGATCGCGCAGCGGGTCGACGCACCGTTTCTTGTTGGAAGTCCGGCCTACATCGGACTGCGCGCCGAGAACGAACGGTGGGCCTGGGATCAGCAATTCAACAGCGCGTACGTGCTCGATCCTCGCGGGCCGTCGCAGCGATATGACAAGATCTTTCTCACGCCCTTCGGCGAGACGATGCCGTACATCTCGAATTGGACGTGGCTCGAAACGAAACTGCTCGCTCTGGGCGCACGAGGGATGACCTTCGATCTCGATGCCTCGACTGAAGTGCGCAGACTCTCGTTCACCTGGCGAGATGCGCCAGAGGGTCAGCAGCTCATCGAATTCGCGACTCCCATTTGCTTCGAGGACACCGTCGCGCCACTGGTTCGACAACTCGTCTACGACCACGAGCACGTGAAGCGCGCGCAACTCATCGTGAACCTTTCGAACGATGGGTGGTTTGGATTCAGCGACGCCGGACGCGCGCAACACGCGCTCATCGCCCGTTGGCGGTGCATCGAGAATCGCGTACCGATGGTGCGCGTTGCGAACACTGGAATCTCTCAAGGATTCACGAGCATGGGTGCGCCGATCGAGGGCGCCCTCTGCCCCGCACGCACGGCTGGAGGATTCACTCTCTGCGCGCAACTTGACTCGCGCGAGACCCTTTTCGGTCGATGGGGCGATGTAGGATCGCCTCTCATGTCGTTCGTCACACTTTTTCTGTTGGTGAGATGGAACCGCTGCAGCGCACGCGTCGCGAATTCATCAGCGTCTGCAATGGCTGTACTGCTTGGCACATCGATCGCACTCCTCTTTCCTGGTTGCACCCCGTCGCAAACGAGTCCGTCCGCTGCAGCGACGACATCGTGGAGTTCGCGACCGCCCAAAGTCGATCCCAGCATGTCGATTCGTGAGCCAGCGCCCATCGATGTCACGGTCGAGATTACTCCCACCGAAGTTGTGGTGGTCGAAGAGGTCGCCATTGAGAACACCCCAGAGGCGCTGCCGCCTGCGAGCACAGAGAGCGCGTCGATCGCGATGCGTGCTGGCAAGACTCCAGCACAGTTGGCACTCGACATTCTTGTCGCGGCCTCGTCGAGCCAAGAAGCGATCTACCGCGCGCATGCCCTCGAAGGGTTGCAGCCTTGTCCGGCGGAACTTGAGCCAGCGGCCTTTCGACTTCTCGCAGACGAGAATCCGGGCGTTCGATTTGCTGCAGCGGTGACCGTTGGACGCAATCGCTTTGCGCAGTGCGCACAGGTCGTTGAACCGCTCACGCTCGATCCAAATCTGTCGGTACGTGCTGCGGCGCTGTATGCGCTCGTTCGACTCGGTCGCGTGGTTGATCTCACGCCGTTGGCGCAACTCATGATGAGCGAAGACGCGGATGTGCGATCGAATGCGTTCTTTGTGCTCGGTGAGTTGCGCAATCCATCAGCGATTCCGCTTGTCGAGAGTGCCGTGGGGCGACCGTTGATCGGGGCCGATCGCACGCGCGCGCGCATCGTCGACCTGCAGGGCGCCGAGGCGATGGCGAAGATGGGTGACTACCGACAGTTCGATCCAATTCGTGCTGCGCTCTTTGCGCCGAGCGATCAGTCAGAAATCGTTGCGCTCGCTTGCCAAATGGTTGGTGAGATCGATGACCGAGGAGCTCGTGGCCATCTCATCGGCCTCTGGAATGGAAGGGACCAACTGCAGAAACCGCTCGAAGTCCGCCTGATCGTCGGCACCGCGCTCGTTCGGATCGGCGAGCCAAATCTTGAGCCGATCCTTCAACTCTGCGTGACATCGAGCAAGGATCCTTCACCCTCAGTGCGAGCGCAAACGGCTGCAACCCTTGGGTGGGTTGGCGGTCCTCAGGCGATTGCGCTCCTTAGCGGCGCGATGGCAGACCCCGTGCCAATTGTTCGCCTGACCGCTGCCGCTGGCTACATGCGGGCGACAACCAAGTCCGGCGGAAACGGCGGGTAACGAGCGTCGAGTCGTTGACATCAACGGGGGGTGGAGGTAAAACAGAAGGTCTGTTGGATGGTCGGCGAATCGCCGAGCTTCCGAGTCTGTGTCCTGAGTGATCTCCAAACCCAATTAGGTCCACACGTGCATATTCTGACGAAAGTATTTGTTGTTCTCGTTTCCCTTCTTGCGGTCGCTCTTGTTCCACTCGTCGCAGTGCAGAGCATGAATCAGGCAGCACTCCGCCAGCAAGTCAGTGACAAGGATGGCGCAGTCACTTCGGCCCGCCGCGAACTCGACTCCGAACGGGCCCTTCGTGCCAAGTCAGAGAACGACACAGCACTTCAACTCAAAGACCTCGACAGTGAGAAGAACCGATTGCAGTCTGCCGTCGAAGAGGGAACTTCGCGCGTGCGTGCACTCGAAGGAGAACTGGCTCAGTCGGAGATTCGACGAACCAGCCTCGAGCAGACCGTCTCTGTCATGATTGAGACCGACCGCACGAAGACCGAGTTGACCCGCACGCTCACCGAAGAGTTGGATTCTCAGCGCTCGCTCGTCACCGACTGCGAGAAGGTTCGCATTGACATTGAGCAGAAGCTCGGAAAGACCGATAGCGATCTGCGCGTGGCACAAGAGGCTGTGGGCGATCTCAAGGAGCAGGTTGCATCACTGAGTTCAGAGAAGACTAAGTCGGACCAAGTTGTCCGCGACTACTCGGCTCGATTTGGATCGGTCGCACCCGACGCCGCGGCTGGAAGTGATTCATCCACAGTGGCCGATCGCGACCTCACCGCACGCATCGTGAATGTGCGGCGCACCGATGACGCTGTCTACGCCGAGATCGACGCGGGCAGTCGCGATGGGATCAAGCAGGGATGGACGCTGACAATCGGCGACGGTTCTCGATTCATCGGAAAGGTTCGCATCACCTCGGTGGATGTCAACAAGTCTGTCGGCACGGTCGAGCTCGAAGATGCCGCGGGACGCGGTCCCGTGCGAGTCGGTCAGCGAGTGACCGTGCGCCGCGGACAGTAACGAGTTCGAAACCAAGACCAAGAACAAGATCAAGAACAAGATCAAGATCAAGAACAAAGGATCTCACAATGGCATTCCTCGGCATCGGTAAAAAGTCAGTCAAGCCCGTCGCAGCATCGGCGTCCGCTGCCAATGGCAGCGGCGGAAGTGGCTTTGGCGATGCACTGGGCGGCAGCGGCGGCAGTCCAGCAGTTGCCACGCCAGCGAAGTCTGGCAAGAAGGGCCTCTTCGCAGCGAAGGCAAAGTCTGCCCCCGCTGCAAAGTCACAGGCAGGAAAGCCAAAGGCTCGCGCGGTCGGCGGGGATCTCGATATCTACACAGCAGTGCTCGTCGCCGCTGTTCTGGCACTCGCTGCAGGATGCGTTTTCGTTGCGTTGGACAACCTCGCTGGGGTCGAAGGCACCTCGGACGCTGGGAATCCATTTGTTGTTCTCTCTTCTCGCTGAGAGGAGCTGGTCCGTCGTCACAGGCCAAGGAGGTGGCCGAATATGGGTCTAGAGAAGATGATCGGTTGGTTTAGCGTGGATATGGGAATTGATCTGGGGACATGCAACACATTGGTCTGCGTTCGTGGCGAGGGGATTGTGCTCAATGAGCCATCCGTCGTCGCAGTTCGCAAGGGCACAAATCAAGTCTTGATGAATGGAACCGCCGTTGGTTTCGCTGCGAAAGAGATGCTTGGCCGTACGCCTGGGTCGATCCAGGCGATCCGTCCATTGAAGGACGGCGTCATCTCTGACTTCGAAATCACCGAGGCGATGTTGAAGTACTTCATCCAAAAGGTGATGGGTCGAAGCCGAATCTTTGGACCGCGGGTTGTCATTTCGATTCCATCAGGAATCACCGCGGTTGAAAAACGCGCGGTGCTCGATAGTGCCGAACGGGCCGGCGCGCGCAAGGTTTTCCTGCTCGAAGAGCCCATGGCCGCCGCGATGGGTGCCAACCTTCCATTTGATGAGGCGACTGCAAGCATGGTCGTCGACATCGGCGGCGGCACCAGTGAAATCGCAATTCTGAGTCTCGCGGACATCGCGAAAGCGTCGAGTTTGCGCGTGGCAGGTGACGACTTCGATGAGGCGATCATCCGTTACCTCGAAGAGAAGCGCGGATTGCGCGTCGGAGAGCAGACCTCTGAGCAAATCAAGATTCGAATCGGAAGTGCGTGGCCACTCCCCGAAGAACTTGCGATGAAAGTGCGAGGACGAGATGTCGCGAGTGGACTTCCTCGTCAAATCGAAGTGAATTCAGTCGAGATCCGCGAGGCGCTCGCCGAACCCCTCAAAAAGATTGCCGACGAAGTCGTCAAGACGCTGCGCGAAGCCGATCCTGAACTTGCAGCAGATCTCTGCAACCCTGATCTTCCACACAATGGAATCACCGTTGCCGGTGGAGGTGCATTGCTGCGAGGCATCGATCAAATGTTCGCAGATCGCACGGGCCTCACCGTCAAGATCGCAGACGATCCGCTCACGTGTGTCGCTCGCGGAACGGCGCTCTACCTCGAAAACCTTGAGCAGTACAAGTCGATTCTCGAATCGAATGTCGAGGAACTCTGAGTTCACACGAACACTCTTGATCATGGATGATCATGGATGCTCACGGTGCGCCGCATTCCTCCTCTTGCTCTGGTTGTCACGCTGATTGTGCTTCTGGGTCTCTGCCCGACTCGGTGGATCGCTCCGCTGACCGGTGATCTCTCGTCGGTGCTCTGGGTGCCGCTCTCGCCGCTTTCACACGGCGCAACCGCTGCACGGCTCTGGCTTCGCCCGCGACCCAACACTCCGTCGATCGATGAGGCAACGGCCGTTGCAGAGCGTGAGTACTACCGAGGACTCTGGCATGCAGAGCGCATTCAAACCGAACTGCTCGAGAAGAAGTTGCGACTCTATGAGGTGACGGTCGGTGGTGCTTCACGCGGAGTTGCGGTGCGACTCGCGAGCGCGAATGTGATCTCGCGCACGCCAGGATCGGGCGGCCTCGCACTGAAAGTGAATGTCGGATCGCAGCATGGAATCGCCGCGGGAGATATCGCTGTCGTTGATGGAGATGCAATTGTGGGCCGTGTTGCCCCGGAAGTTGGCGCAGTGACGAGCGTCGTCGTCTCGATGGCTGATCGTTCGGTGGGGCGATTCGATGCCTACATCGTGCCAGCTGCGCAGGAGAAATCGAATCGTCCGCAGGTGATCCCGGTGCAGTTGATCGGAGATGGAACGGGTCAGGTGCGCGGAGACATCGACCTTCCAAGCGGTGTGCGACCAGGGGATCTCGTGCGACTCAAAGACTCGCAGTGGCCACGTGGGGCGCAAGGGATGCGCGTCGGCGTCGTCACCGAGGTCAAACGCAAAGACGCGCAGCCGCTGCGCGGTGAGGTCTTCGTGCAGCCGGCAATCGATCCAGCAATGGTTGGAGAACTCGTGCTCAAGCTCAGTGCGGGGTCGACGCAATGAGGTGGATTGTTGCGATCCCATTCTTGATTGCGGCGCTCGTCGCCGACGTCTCGTTCATGCCCGTCTTTGAGATCGGGGGCGTCACGCCACACCTCGTCATCATCGTCGTTGCCTTCGTGGCGATGCACGCCGACTCATCGACGGTGAATTGGTTTGCGCTTCTCGCTGGATTCTTGATGGATCTCTCGGAGCCATCGCTCACTGGACCGCGTGCGCCGCTCTACCTCGTGGGTCCATCGACGCTCGGTATGTTTTTCGGAGCGCACGCCCTTCTTGCGATGCGCGGATTGCTCATCCGACGAAATCCAATTGCAATGAGTGTGATGTCGGGCGTGCTCGGATTCACCAGCGGACTTTTCTGGACCGCGTGGTGGGCACTGCGTTCGTGGTATCCAGAGTCGCCGCCACCATGGGGCGATGGTTCGGCGTTGGGCGAACTCGCGACGCAATCACTGGAAGCACTTTCAGTTGGTGTTGTTGGCTTGCCATGTGGATGGCTGCTCTTGCACTTCTCTCGTCTGTGGGTCTTCCCGTCGGTGCTCGAGCGCGCGCGACGATCCGGTGGCTCCGCGCGAATCATTCGGCAGTAGAGTGCGCCGATGCGCTCCACTGGTCCGATCGTTGCACTCTTCGACGATGGTCAAACGCGGTTTGGTCCACTCGGAGATTTGCGGGCATCGTTCGAGCAACGATTGGGGGTGCTGACCGCGATCGAGCGAACGAAACTCGTTTTGGGAAGAGTTGATGCACTCTTTCCGCAGGAACATCTCAGCGCAGTCATCACCGAACGCCAATCGAATGGCGGCGCACTCGTTGGGCGATTGCCACCCGATGCACATGAGGTGATCCTCATCAACGGCGCGCTCGATTGTCTCGAAGACGCAGCTGACCTCTGCAGTGGCGAGACGATCCTCTCGCCCGAAGGTCGCGTTGTGATGGGTCGGTGGCCACTCGCACTTGCGCACTCGTTCTTGGATCGGCTCGCGTCAAATGATCGACATCCACCAAAGACTCCTGTGCGTGCGATGGCGCATGGTCAACTCATCGGAGCCCCATGGAACTTGCTCGAGCGTCTCGCAGTGAGCATCCCCGCAGACATCGCACTGCTGAGCCGAAACGGTGAGATGACCGATCGAGTCTCGGTCGGTGTGCAGCGCTTTGGAAATCATCCGCTCTTGATGGATCCCACCGCGCGTGTGCTTCCCGGCGCGATCATCGACACGACCGACGGACCTGTGCTGCTCGCACATGGCGCGATCGTGCGACCGGGCGCCGTCGTGTGCGGTCCCGTTGCAGTGCTTGAGCACTCGTCGATCATGGACCGCGCGCTGATCAAGGCACGCACCGTCATTGGACCCGAGTGCAAAGTCGGCGGAGAGGTTGGATCGACGGTTTTTCAAGGCTTTTCGAACAAAGCGCACGAGGGGCATCTCGGCGATGCGCTCATTGGTGAGTGGGTGAATCTTGGCGCGGGCACCTGCAACTCAAACTTGATGAACACCTACGGCGAGGTCACGACACGCCTCGACGCCTCGGGAAGTATCGAACGTACCAATCGAGTCTTCTATGGATGCATCATCGCGGACCACGCGAAGTGTGCGATCCTCGTCGCGATCAATACTGGATCGACCATCGGCACCGGCGCGATGATCGCGCTTGCGAGGCCCGTGACGTTTGTCGATCGTTTCGCCTGGCTGACGGCCGACCGTTCGCAGTCCTATCGATTCGATCGCTTCGAGAGTGCGTTGACCGCAGTCATGGCGCGCCGCGGACGAGTTCCAGGTGAGGCCTACCTCGCGAGACTCCGTGCGCTGCATGAGGCGCACGCACATCGCGCGACCCGCGGTTGATCCCACAACGCGCGCATGCGATGGCACCATGACTTCACACACTCCTGTGCATCTTCCAGTGATCGACTCCGTCGCGGCGGATCGTGTTCGCCAGTCGATTGCCGATGAGATCGCTCGCTCGATCAAGGGTGAGGTGCGATTCAGTGCGCACGACCGGATGCTCTATGCAACCGATGCGAGTCTCTATCAGGTCGAACCCATCGGAGTCGTCATTCCTGCAAGCGTGCAGGATGGACGTGCAGCGATCGAAGTCTGTGCGCGGCTCGGGGTGCCGGTGCTTGCTCGCGGTGGAGGCACCGCCCTCGCGGGGCAGACGGTGAACCACGCCGTCGTCATCGATTTCAGCGCGAACTGCCGGAACATCGTCACGGTCGACCCAGTCGCGAAGCGCGCGCGCGTCGAACCTGGCGTCGTGCTTGATCAACTCAACGACGCGCTCGCGTCGCACGGGCTGATGTTCGGCGCGGATGTCGCCACGAGTTCGCACGCGACCATTGGCGGGATGATCGGCAACAACTCGGCGGGAGCGAACTCGATTCTCTATGGACGCACGGTCGAGAATCTTGTGGCGCTCGACGTCGCACTTGCTGACGGAAGACGGGTGCGACTCGACGAGGGAGCGAGCGACCGCGATCCACAGCTGAATGAGATGACACGGCGACTCGCAGCAATCGTTCTGCCGATTGCCGATGAGATCGACCGTCGCATTCCAAAGATTCGAAGGCACGTCGATGGATACAACCTCGACCTCTTGCTCGCGCAGTTGCGCAGTTCGACCCCAGGCACCTTTGACCGAGTGAACCTCGCCACACTCGTCTGTGGTTCAGAGGGCACACTCGCTGTCACCCTCGAAGCAGAGCTCGCACTTGTCGCGCGCCCCAAGGTGCGCGGACTCGTCATCGTTGGCTTTGATTCCGTCGCGGCAGCACTCGCTCCTCTGCAAGCAATGCTCGCCACTGGGCCGAGTGCCGTCGAACTCATCGACGACATGGTGATCGAGATGGCCAAGCGCCACACGAGTTACCACGTGGATGTCGAGGTGATGCCGCGGCCCGCCACTGGACACCTTGGCGCTGTGATGTATGTGCAGTATTTCGGCGACTCACGCGAGGAAATCACCGCAAAGATGGACCAGCTCGAGCACGCGCTCGCGGGCGCCTCGATGGTTCGGCACCTTGACCAAGCAGCGATGGATGCCGCGTGGCGATTGCGCAAGGCGGGAGAGCCGCTCTTGCACACCGTTCGAGGCGAACGAAAGCCGATCACGTTTGTCGAAGACACGGCGGTCGATCCACTGCGGCTCGCCGAATTTGTCGAGAGGTTTCGCGCGATCGTCACTCGCCACGGCAGCATCGCGGCCTACTACGCGCATGCGTCCGTGGGATGCCTGCACATTCGTCCACTCGTTGCGATCTCGAGCGACCAGGGTCTCGAGATGATGCAGTCGATCGCGTGCGAGGTCGCTGACCTCGTCGTTGAATTTGGCGGAGCGCTGAGTGGAGAGCACGGCGACGGGCGAGTTCGCACTCCGCTCTTGACGCGCGTGCTCGGTTCAGTGATCGCCAAGGCGATCCGAGATGTGAAACATGTCTTCGATCCAGAGGGACGGCTCAACCCCGGCATTCTCGTTGACAACGACGCACCCACCGCGATCACATCACGACTTCGTGTGCGCCCTGATGACCGGCACTTCGTGCACGCACCGCCAGTGCCGACTTTTTTCAGTTACGAACGTGAAGAGGGGTTCACCCACGCCCTCGAGCAGTGCAACGGCGCTGGCCTTTGTCGGCGGCTTACTCCAGGGGGAACCATGTGTCCCTCCTATCGCGTCCTCAAAGACGAACGGCACGCGACGCGTGGGCGCGCCAACGCGCTGCGATTGGCGGTGACGGGTCAACTCTCGCCGCAGGTGAGTTCCGCAACGGGGAGTTCGCCGCAGGGCGCGCCGGCGTGGAGCGATCCTGCGACCAAAGAGACCCTCGCGCTCTGCCTCTCGTGCAAGGCATGCAAGTCAGAATGCCCCAGCAACGTCGACATCTCGAAGTTGAAAGCCGAATTCACGGCGCAAGAGTTCTTGGCCCGCGGCGGTGTGCCGTGGCGAGTGCGGATACTCAGCCGTGTCGCAACGATCAATGCACTTGGTTCTGCGCTCTGGCCGCTCTCGAACTGGATCGTCGGCTTCGCGCCAGCGCGCGCAATGATCGCAGGTGTGATGGGATTCGCGAGTGAGCGTTCGCTTCCAACATTTGGTCCCTCGCTTCGCGGGTGGATTCATCGTCGCACGAGAGCGCGGGCGCGAGAGTCCGGTCCAGAGTCGATCAATCCAAAGCCAACAGTCTTGCTGTTGCCCGATTGTTTTACCCAGTGGTCAGAACCAGAGATCGGCCGCAGTGCGATTGAAGTGCTCGAGCGGTTTGGATACCGAGTCGTCCTGCCGCGCGTTGGTTGTTGTGGACGCGCAGCAATCTCGCAGGGAATGCTCGCTGACGCGGCGCGATCCTGTCGAGCGACGGCCCTTGACCTTGCAGAGGCCTTTCGCCGCGAGGGCGCCGTTGCACTCGTTGGGCTTGAGCCATCGTGCCTCTCTGCAATCAAGGATGATTGGATCGATCTCAACATGGGGCTCGATCGAGCCGTGGTGCGCGATCTCGCGTCAAAGACCTGGATGATCGAAGAATGGCTCGAAGCGAACTGGGCGCGCCATCCGACGCGTCCGACATTTGCACCGACAACCGAAGGGGTGCTGGTGCATGAACACTGTCATCAGAAAGCACTCTTTGGAGCTGGAACTTCGTCGCGACTCGTGAAGCGAGTTTTCGGCGAGCGAGCGCAGCTCATCAAGAGTGGATGTTGTGGGATGGCAGGGGGGTTTGGTTTTCAACGTGCGAACTACGAACTCTCGATGCAGATCGGTGCGAGTGACTTGTTCCCGAAGCTCAACGCAAACGAAACCGCCATCGTCTGCACGCCTGGCGCAAGTTGCAGACACCAAGTCGCTGATGGCATCGCACGCAAGAGTTTTCATCCCATCGAATTGATTGCCCGTGCTCTCGCCGACCACTGATCGGGACGC
The DNA here is from genome assembly GCA_945869475.1 of Singulisphaera sp. GP187. Classification (GTDB taxonomy): domain Bacteria; phylum Planctomycetota; class Phycisphaerae; order Phycisphaerales; family SM1A02; genus F1-60-MAGs104. The sequence goes on from CAMBOV010000001.1 coordinate 281,664, forward strand.
AGCGGTCTCGGGGAGGTTTCGTATGATCCTTTTCAATGAATGCACCAGCGCCACTCTCATCAGGAGTCGACCTCAGCGAAGGCAGGGTGTTGATCGTCGATGACAATACTCAGAACCTCGAACTCATTCAGGCGTTCATGGAATCCCTGCCTTGTCAACTTCTCGTTGCGCGCGATGGTCTCGAAGCGATCGCCCAGATCGAGAGTGCGCATCCCGATCTCGTTCTTCTCGACGTCATGATGCCCAAGATGTCAGGCTTCGAAGTCTGCCAGCGGGTGAAGGCGAATCCAGCCACGCGCGACACGATCATCATCATGGTCACTGCGCTGCACGAACTCGGAGACATGGAACGAGCCGTCGAATCGGGCTGCGATGATTTCGTTTCGAAGCCCGTAAACAAGGTCGAACTCTTGACACGCGTGCGCGGGCTCTTGGCCCTTGCGCTGCTCAAGAAAAAGATGGCTTCCTATCTCGCCGATCGCGGCGCCGAGTAAAAACGCAGAGATCAGTGTGTGCCCACGTGCGCACCCTCGCCAAGGGGACTTACGCGGCAGTTCGGCAGACGATGGCGGATGTGTCACCGAGTCGTCGCCATGGGGTCGCTGATTCACGCGGCTCGCCGGCGCATTCAAGATGCTGCAAGTATCGACCCAAGTCGTAGCAATCGAAGGTGACGAGCCATGACCGATCTGCCCTCGGATTGAGCGCGACGATTGATTCGACGAGATGGTCGACGGTTCCAAGGGCTCGATCGTTGTTCATGGTCTTTCTACATCGGACGTCATGGCACTGCCGCTCCTGTGAAATCCGCGCGAGCATCAGCCGATCGATGCGCCCACATTCCGAACTACGACGGATGGTGGTTTCGGGTGACGGTCGGTACGAGAAGTTGGGTCTCATGCCACTGCGACCTCGCGCTTGGGCTAAAAGTTTTTTGCCCCGTACACTCGCGCGACCATGGCGACCACCTATCGAACGACACCCGAAGTGACTGACAAGATGCCCAGCGGAATTGCCTACATCGTGGGCAATGAGGCTGCAGAACGCTTCTCGTTCTATGGGATGAAGACGATTTTGGCGGTCTTTATGACGCAATACCTCCTGACCGCGACCGGTGAGCCCGCGTTTCTTACGAAGACGGAGTCGACCGAGTGGGTCAGCCTCTTCGTCGCGAGCGCATACTTTTTTCCAGTCATCGGCGCATTGATCGCCGACGTGGTCTTGGGCAAATACCTCACGATCATGTTGCTCTCGGTCGTCTACTGCCTGGGGCATCTCTGCCTGGCGTTCATCGACCTCCCAACCGCACTCTTACAGTCGACCCTCGATCCACGAGGATGGATGATCGCAGGATTGCTTCTCGTCGCGATCGGTTCGGGCGGCATCAAGCCATGCGTCTCGGCGAACGTTGGCGATCAGTTTGGTGCGAAGAACGCACATCTGCTCGAACGAGTCTTCGGCTGGTTCTACTTCGCGATCAACTTTGGATCGCTCTTCTCGACGCTTCTTACCCCATGGATGTTGAAGAAGTATGGTCCAGGGTGGGCGTTTGGCATCCCAGGCATCTTGATGGCGCTTGCCACCCTCATTTTCTTCATGGGGCGAAAGAAGTTCGTGCACGTTCAACCGCGCGGATTTAGATATTTTCGTGAGACCTTCGGACCCGCGGGTCTGCGCGCCATTTTCAAACTCATCCCGATCTACATCTTCGTTGCTGTTTTCTGGTCGCTCTATGATCAGGGTGGATCGAGTTGGGTGCTTCAAGCGCAGCAGATGAACTGCACGTTCCTAGGCATTACCTGGCTCGAGAGTCAAGTTCAGGCGATCAATCCCCTCCTGATCTTGATCTTCATTCCCCTCTTCGCGTACGTCGTCTATCCGCTTGCGGGCAAGGTCGTGACGCTCACAGCAACGCGCAAACTCTTCTGTGGATTCATGCTCACGGTCGTTGCGTTTTCGATTTCGTCTTATGCGCAAGAGATGATCGATCAGGAAGAGGTGGCGTTTCGGGCGATTGCGCAACCGATCTGCCAGGATGGGAAACTCGATGTTGCTGCCACGATCACAGAGATGGAACGCCTCGAGATGAATGCCTCCGCAGCACAGTTGCGCGAGGCAGTTGAGATGAAGGCTTCGGCTGAAGCGTTTGTGACTCCACTCGTCAAAGCGGGCATCGCAATCTCGAAAGACGGCACGACCTCGCGTGCACAGTGGCCGTCGATTGGATGGCAACTCCTTGCGTATGTCGTGCTGACTGCCGGGGAGGTGCTCGTTTCGATTACCTGCCTTGAGTTCAGTTACAGCCAATCTCCCAAGCAGATGAAGTCGTTCATCATGAGCCTCTTCCTGCTCTCAGTCTCAGCAGGAAATCTCTTCACAGCGATGGTGAACCGCTTCACGATGGACGCGGCAGGCAATTCGACGCTCGTTGGCGCGAGCTATTTCTGGTTCTTCACCTACACGATGGCCGTCTCGACGCTTCTCTTCATCGTTGTCATGGTGCTCTACAAGCCTCGCAACTACGTCACTGAAGTCGATGGAGCCCAGGTCAATTCATGATCGCCTGATCTGGTTGAGGCGGCCGGCTCGTGTTGTTGCGAGCGACCTCGCGTTCACTGCGCTTGTGCCAGAGCACGAGATCGCAGTTGCGTGGGAGGCACTCATGCGTGCGAACTCTCGACTTACCGATGGACCGTGCTGGCACGTCATGGGTGTGCACCGTGACGGACACGGCGGCGCAACGGTGCATGTCACACGCACGACCTACAAGATGGGGGCGGTGCGTGGAAGTGGTCTCGCCACTGGATTCATCGGGCTTGGAACCAAAGCGATCGCTCACTGGAAGGGCCGATGCTTGATTGGACGGCGCGCACTCTCGTGCGCGACCTATCCCGGGCACTGGGAGTTTTCCCCCGCAGGAGCCGTCGAGCCGGATGAAGACCCCGCAGTTGGAATCGAACGCGAACTCATTGAAGAGTGCGCGACGAAGGCTGTTGCTCCTGCGCGAGCGATTGCGATCTTCTTCGATCCCATCGCACGCAACTGGGAGATCGTGCACGAACTGATGATCGAATGTCCACCCGATGCCCCGCCCAACTGGGAGTATTCAGAGTTGCGGCTGACGGATGTCGGCGCTCTCGACGGGGGGCTTCCGGCGCCGGCTTCACCATCATCAACGACGATGGTGAAGATCGCGCACCGAGTGCTCAGCGAGCGATGAATTCGGCTGATGGCGGTGAGATTCCAACCCATTGCACGCGCTTGAGCGCATTGCTGGTGTACTGACTCGCGGCGCGTCGCAATTGACGCGTCGCCGCGTCGTCATGTTGCGTGCGCAATCGTCCACTCAATTGGGATGGGCTCAAGAGATCGACGAAGGCTGGAGTCGACGCGAGAAGCGAGAGGTTCGATCCGACGATGTCAACGCCAAACTCGGCGTCGCCCGCAGTGCCAGTTGGCCACCCAAATCCGCCGCCTCCATAGAGCCCCATCTCGTGACCTGAAAAGACGAGCAGTCGAATACTCAAGTTTGTGGCAGCGGGGTCGACGGCGGTCTTGCCAGCCTTTGGTTCCCACATGAGTTCGACATGCAAGAGCTGTCCGAAAACTCCTGCGGCGTCAGCGAGTTGGGTGGTGGTGACATCGCTCAAGATGAATGAGACATTGGCTTGCTCGATCGAATAGGTGCCAACACCAAGGTCAGCGCGAAAGGTGCGGGGGGTATCGCCAACACTGGTGACCTCGAGTCGCTCGGGGGCGCTCACCCCGCAGGCGCAGAGCAACGCAACCATGAACGAAGACAAGAGAACTGCCGAGAATGCCGCAAGAATTCGATGGGTTCGATTGGATTGCGCGAGAGCGATCATCGGCGCATGGCAGATGGATGTGCGCCGACATCGGTTCGATCGTTCATATCGGTGGCATGCGAGGCATGCGATGAAGAGCCAGTGAGCAGCGGTGCGTTCATCCCCAGAGTTGCAATTGGATTGCGCTCGACGATCAGTCGAAGTGCCGCACGTGGAATCGCAGAGAGGTTCGTGCCCAGCGCGTAGGAGTTGAGCGAGTAGATCGCTTCGACTGCGGAAGCGGGAGAGGCGAAAGGAAATCCAGAGGCAAGAAAAATCTTCTCGAGCACTCCAGCTTCGTGTGCATGCAAGAGCGTGGTGTAGAGACGCCAGGATTGCGATGCGATGCCACTCGTGTCTGCGTACATGCCTGGATGTTTCGCGAGTAAGGCGATGGTCTCGTCGATCCACGGCGACCCGATTTCGCCCAAGACAATCTTGAGAGTTGGAAAGGTGCGCGCGACCTCATCCCACGGAGTCGGTCGATCGAATTCCATGATCATCGATGGAGTCATCAATCCAGGACGGGTCACGAAGAGTGGAAGCTGTTCTTTCGCACATCGGTCGTAGAGTCGCATCGCCGTCGAGTGCGTTGGATGAAAACCTTGTGCTGAGGGAGAGATGTTGACGCCCACGAGTCCAAGTGACTTGGCGTGGTCAAGGTCATCAAACCACGAAGGGCACATGGGATCGATCCCCGCGATGCCGGCGAGTCGGTGCGGTTGACGACCAACCACTCCTGCGATGAACTCTGGAGGGACGACGGCCGAGAGTGCTTGCGACTTGAATCCGTGAACGAGGGCGCAACCGATGCACTCGAGCGCCTGACTATGCGCGCCCATCGTGCCATCAACGCCACCTGGCCGCCGAGCGGCACTGCGAATTCCCTCGGCAAGCTCGAATCCGAGTTGCTCTGGAGAGTGCCAAACGCGCGTTAAGACATCGAAAATCATGGTTCGATTCGAGTGTAGCGAAAGGTGGCTCAGCCTGCGACGAAACCGACCGAAATCACACACGTTCCCATCGTCAATGGATGCTGGGTGACTTTGGAAAATCCTGCAGAAATCAGCTGCTCGCTGAGCTGCGCGGGACCGAGAAAAGTCTCGACCGACCGAGGCAAGTAGCGGTAGGCCCCCGATCGATCTCGCGCGAGCAGCGTGGCGGTGAATGGCATGATGTGGTTGGTGTAAAGGCCGTGAAAGAAGCGAACGATCGCAGAGGGCGGCTCGGCAAACTCAAGCACGATCACCCGTCCGCCAGGAGCCAGCACTCGGCGAAACTCACGCATCGCCCGCAGTGGATCTGCAACGTTTCGAATTCCAAAGGCGATTGAGACGACGTCGAATGAGTGATCTGCGTACGGAAGTTCGTGCGCGTCTCCTTGCACGTACTGAATCTCAGCGAGGCGACCGCGCCCGCGCGCAGCCTTCACCCGGGCGTGGTCCAACATCGCAGGTGTGTAGTCGAGACCGATCACGGTTGTGGCCCCGCCGCGAACGAATGCCATGGTGAGATCGCCAGTCCCGCACGCGACGTCGAGCACCGTCGCCTGCGCGAGCGGTCCTGCGAGTTGCACCGCAACTCGACGCCAGTGCTGATCGAGTCCCAGTGAATGCACACGGTTGTTCAGGTCATACGAGTGCGCGATCGATGTAAACATCTCGCGAACTCGGCTGGCCTTGTCGGTGCGCTCGTGGGGATTACCCGTGAGAGTCTTCGAATCCCAACCGGTCGAGGGTGGTGGTGCAGGGGTGATGGTGCGGTTGGGCTCTCTCTCAGAGGTCATTTCTCGATCGTAGACGCGTTTGTGTGCCCGATAAACACCCAGAGTGAGCGGATAACGCTTTGGGATTGATTTTTGTTGGGTGATCGGTGCGCCACGACCCGCCCGTCGATGAACACTGCATGACCTCCCCAACAATGAACACTGAACTTGCCCTCGAACGACTTCTGCAACTCTGCGTCTCTGGCGATCGTCCAGCCACGCGAACATTCATCGAGCAAGTGCACCGTCATGGATTCACATCGATGCAACTCTCGCAAGAACTCTATTGGCCTGCGATGCAGACGATCTTTCGAATGTGGCGCCAGGATCAGTTGACGATGTTGGCGTACCAGTACTCGACGCGAATGTTGCGGATGCTCGTCGATCAGGCGCAGGCTGGATACACGCAGGCTGCGCGCAATGGTCGCCGACTGCTCTGCGTCTGTGGACAGAATGAATCTGAAGATCTCGCAGGCCAACTCTGCAGCGACATCCTTGAAGCGAGTGGATATGAAGTCTTCTTCGCAGCGGGCGGCGTCGCAAACGATGAGATTCTTGCAGAGGCAGGACGGCGCCGTCCAGACGCAGTGGTTGTCTTTGCAGCGGCAGCATCGGATGCGCCAAAGATTCGCAACCTGATCGACATGATTCGCTCGACCGATTCGAATCCGGGACTGGCCGTGATCTGCGGTGGCGGGGTCTTCGCTCGAGCGCCTGGTCTCGCTGAAGAGATCGGTGCCGATGCCACTGCTGATGACGTTTTCGCCGTCGAACGAATGGTTCGCTGCGCGCTCGCGACTCCGAGGGTGACGGCTGCGGCCACGTCGAACGCCACGGTCGGGCTTTCAACGAGACGTCGTGCAGCCGTAGCATGAGTTCGTGAAATCGATCGATGCCCACGAAGTGCTGCGCTCTGCAGGGCGCCATCCACTGACCGGGCAATTCACTCGCAACATGACGCTGCGATGCCGGCGTGCGAAAGGCGAGCCGATGGTGGTGGGATTGAGCGGGGGGGTCGATTCGACCGCGCTGCTGGTTCTCGCAGCGGTCATCGCACAACGTGAATCAACCCTCGCGTTACTGCATGCGATGTACGTGCATCATCATTTGCGAGCTGAGGCCGATGACGAGGTGATCCACTGCCAGAATCTCTGCGACGCACTTGGTGTGCCCTTCACAACGACTCACGTGCATCCCATCGCAGCTGGTCATGGACTCGCCGCCGCAGCGCGACGGTTGCGCCATCGTGCGCTTATCGCGGGTGCGCAACATGTCGGTGCGAAGTTCATCTTGCTCGGGCATCACAGCGATGATGTGCTCGAGACGCTTCTGATGCGACTCGGACGGGGAATCGCACTGCGCGGTTTATCGACGATTCCGTGGAGGCGACGAGCCGATCCAGCGAGTGAGATCGTGATTGGCCGTCCACTGCTTTGCGCGAGTCGCGCGCAGCTCGTGCAATTCTGTACAGCGTGCGGCGTCACTTGGCGAGAAGACTCGAGCAACGCAAACGTGAAATCTGCGCGGGGGTTTCTGCGAGCAACAGTCGTTGAAGAGTTGCGCAGTCGCTGGCCAGCGATCGCTCAGCACGCAGTTCATGCATCGGATGCGGCACGAAGTGGTGAATGGGCGTTGTCGCAGATCGCCAACCGCGATGGATGGTGCGCGCAAGAAATCTCACGCGCGCAGTTTCGTGCGCGGGGCGCAGTGCTTGCGTTCGCGCTTCTTACGAGCGCCCTTCGCGCAGGAAAGGTTGAACTTTCGCCGCGCATGGTGCGTGCCGTCGTCGATGCCGCGTGCGATGACGAGCAGCGCCCACGCAGTTTTCAAGAGGCCTCAGTCGTCGTGACCGTGAATGCGCGGGGTGTGCGAGTTGCGACGCGCGAGTGCCGAGCGCCTTAGGGCGTCGCAGCGGGAAGAGTCGGCGGCTGCAAGCACGCTTTCCAATCTGAGTCGGTTGCGCAGACAACGCGGCCATCCTCGACGACGACAACTGTCGGGGGCTTCACGAGGTAGGTCTTGCCCGCTGGCAGCGAGAGTCGCTCGCAGTTCGCGCAGGGCATCGGTCCAAGGTTGTCTCCGTCGAGTGCGATTGTGCCTGGCGATGCAGGTATCTCAACCGCAATCACCTTCGCGTCGGTGCGCTGCGTTGCGAAATACTCCTCGAAGACTTCGCGACAATGACCACACGATGGGCTGTAGAGAATGATGATGCTGCGTCCTTCGAGGGTGAGTGCAGTCAACATCGGCAGCAATCGAGAGAGTCCGGTGTCGGGCAGCGTTCGCCCTTGCCACTGCACGTAATCGAGAATCACGGTGTCTGCGCTCGCGGTGCGCGCCGCGTTCATCGTCGCGTTATGCGTGACAGGAAGTCGCACGGCAACACCAACACTGAGCACCCACACTGCAAGCACGCCAGCACTGAACCAGACTCCGCTGCCGCTTCGGGTCGTTGCTGAGTCACTGACCGGTCGATTGATCACCGAGTAGAACCACAACGAGAGCACAAGCCCAGCGATTGGTGCCGCGAGTGGCGAGATTCCAGATCCCGTCGCAGCCGGTGCCGCGACGAGTGACGCAAGTGTTGCAACGCAGCAGAAGGCGTATGCAAGCAACGTCACTCGCGCAACGAATCGAGCGAAGAGTCGACGAGAACCAAAGAGAAAGAGTGAGATCGCCGCGGCAGCCGCGAGCCCAATAGTGAGCTGCACGGTTGCGCTCGGCGTGAGCGAGAGTCGCCCGCCGACGTTGAGCAGCCACGCCGGTGACCACTGCGTTCCTCCGAGTAACCACGAGATCGCGGTTGCGAGAAACAAGAGCGGCGTCAGAAGTCGAATCGTGAGAGTTCGCATAGTTTTTGCAGCGCGTGCAGGTCCTACCGAGCGATGCAACGTTCGACGGCGGCACGGTCTTCTGGATCGGTCACGATGTCTGTGATGACACCATCCACAACGCGCAGCAGGACAGGCGTCGTGAGCACGTAGTCGGGTCCCTTCACAAGCGTGCGCAGCTGACATTCGCCGCACGGCATCTCAAGCGACGCCGCCGGATCGGTGTCTGGAATCGAAATCGTCAGGGTGGGTGTGGCGAGCGGTCCAGAGAAATACGTTTGCAAGAGCTCGTGGCAGTGATCGCAATCTTCGCGGTAGAGCATGACGAACCAGGTGCCCGTGTTGATCGAAGGAGGAGGCGCTGGTGTTGTCAGTCGCGCGAGCTCTTGCGAGTCGAGCCGGGTGCCACGCCAGGAGGCGAAGTCTGGAATGTAGTACGGCTGTGCGGTGGCTGGCATCGCAGGCCACGGAGCCGGCAGGGTCGCAACAACCACTGGATTCACAGGTGGATCTTGCGGATTCACCAGAGGCGGATCGACCGACGGCGGATCTGGGATCGGCGCCACGATTGTGATTTCACCGCGGGCCGGGATCGCAAACGCGATCGCTGCGCCAACGAGTGTGAGTGCGATCGCGCTTGGCATCCCAAAGGATCTTGGGAGATCTGCGTGTGCCCACACGCGCCGCTTCGAGAGAATCGCAAGCAGCAAAAGCACCAAATCGATTGCGAGCATGATGACTGGGTTTGGACCACCCGATCCAAAGCAGCCGCACGAGCCCTTCCATGCGCCCTCCAAACCCTTGTCGAGAAACGCAGGGGTGATCACGCTGAGCAAGATCACACAGAAGAGCGAGAGCGTCGCGATCGCGACGAGGCGCGCGAAGCGTGGCATGCAGAGCATCACCGCGACGAGTGCGAATTCGCCGAGCACGATGAGTCGCATTGAAAGGTCGAGTGAGGCGACGCCGCTTGCGACGAACCATCCATCAACGAATTGAACGACGTTCAAGACTGGCGGCGGCAGCAACTTTGGATTGCGCTCGGACAACTTGACGACGGCGCCTGCGAGTAACCACAGTGGGATGACGAGGCGGCACACGATGTAGAAGAGTCGATGTCTGCTCATACGAAAAAGCTCAGGCTGGTTCAAGCGCCTCGCAGAGAATATGCACAATCACCTGATGCATCTCTTGAATTGCAGCGCTCTCGATGGCCGCGACCAGCAGCGAGTGATCACAGAGAGCGCGCGCCTTGCCGCCATCGGGTCCGAGCAGTCCAAGCGTGGTCGCACCCGCCGCGCGGGCCGCTTCGAGCGCGCGCAGGATGTTTGGGCTGTTTCCAGAGGTTGAAAGCGCAATCAGGAGGTCGCCGCGAGTGGCAAGCGCCTCGACTTGTCGCGCGTAGATCTCGGTGAATCCAAAGTCGTTGGCGATGCATGTCAGCGCCGTTGTGTCGGCGCACAAACAGATTGATTTCAGCGGCGCCCGCGACGAGCGATATCGACCGATGAGTTCCTCCGAGAGGTGCAGCGCTTGCGCGGCACTCCCGCCATTGCCGCAGGTGAGGATCATCTTGCCAGATCGAAGTGTCTCTCGAATCACATCGATCGCGCGCAGCAGTTCTGGCTGCAACCCATTGAGATTGTTGAGCGCCTGCTGAGCATGCGCGAGGCGAGAGCGGATGCATTCTTCAGCGTTCCGTGCGAAAGTTGGCATCGCCCTAGTCTAGTGAGAATGATGAGTCGCACCCAGAGTGACCGTGAGTCGTCGCGCGTGATCGCCGTGACGGGAGCTTCTGGCGCCGTTGGCAGTGCGCTGTGCAAATCGTTGACTGCATCAGGAGATCGGGTCATTCGACTCGTGCGCGGTCATGCGCCGCTCAACCGCGATGAGATTCGCTGGGATCGTTCAGGAGCGTGGGATGCTTCTGCCCTCGAAGGGCTCGACGCACTCGTGCACCTCGCAGGTGAGAACATCGCGGCAGGTCGGTGGACGCGCGCTCGAAAGGCCTCGATCATGCAGAGTCGATCGATCGGCACGCGCACGCTCTGCGAGAAACTTGCGGCTCTCTCGCGACCGCCAGCGGTTGTCGTGAGCGCATCCGCAGTCGGCTACTACGGCAACAGTTCGGTGCGCTCGCTCGACGAATCTGCGCCACCTGGCGAAGGATTTCTCGCGAGCGTGGCGCGCGAGTGGGAGGCTTCGACGGAGCCCTTGCAGCGACGCAACGTTCGCACTGTTCGCCTGCGTATCGGCGTCGTTGTGAGCGCACACTCTGGAGTCGTGGCAAAGATGCGGCTGCCATTTCTGTGTGGCGTCGGCGGTCGCGTTGGTTCTGGTCAGCAGGGGATGAGTTGGATTCACCTTGATGATCTCGTCGCGGCGATCCGCTTCACGATCGAAACTCAAAGCGTGCACGGAGCGGTGAACGCGGTTGCTCCACACGCTGTGAGCCAGCACGAGTTTGCCCGCGCGCTCGCGACGGCGCTTCATCGACCCTGCCTCGCGCCTCTTCCGGCATGGGCCGTCAGAGTGCTGCTGGGTGAGATGGGATCCCAACTTCTCTTGAGTGGGCAATTCGTCGAGCCTGCGGTGCTCAACGCGCACGGCTTTCGCTGTGCCTGCGAACGCATCGACGATGCGATGCGCCGTGAATTTTCGCCGTCATCGCAGTGATCCGCTCGCGGCAGCGCGCCTCTACGACGAGATGCGCGCGTGCGCCCGTCGATGGCGAATCCACGGAAGTGCCGCTGGAATGGCCGCAATCGCGAGCAATCCGCAGACGACTGCGACGGTCGATCCACCGCCTCCGAGCGAGTAGCCAACAAGACCAGCCGCAGGACCGACGACGTAGCCGAGTCCGATGAGCGCTTCGTGCGTTCCACCTGCATCGATGCTCGCGCTTCCGACGCGCAGCGCGTAGTAGAGCGCCGCGTAGTAGATCACGCCGTGACCCGCGCCGAAGAGCACGAGTCCTGCTGCGATGAATCCCAGCGACGGAGCGGTGACCACGATTGCGAATCCGGCGACTAAGAAGATCGCGCCCGAGAGCAGCGTCGACCATCGACCTCGCCACTGCGACATGCCGAGCATGACTGCCGCAACAACGACGCGCGTCGTGAGCCAGACCGCCGTGAGCGGAGTCTCATACGCCGGATTCATCGCAAGCCGGTCGAGCACGTATGGCATGAGCGGATTCAATGCGCCCACGAGGACGTACGACGCTGGCAGAAGGATTCGCGCACTCTTCAGCTGCGCCACGTAGTGCGCAGGTGGAGCTTCGGTGCTCTGCGCGTGATGGCCGGGCTTCGATGGCAGCATGCACGTGAATCCGATCGAGAGAAGGCTCATCGGTGCGAGCGCAAGGAGCGCCATCGCAGGAGTGAGCCATCCCTCATTGCGTTGCAGCGGACCCATCAGCACCAGCGAGAGCGCCACCGCGATCATCCACGCGATGCACCACTTTCCAACGGCGCGGCGGGTTTCATGCGGATTCCTGCCTGCTCCAACATACGACTCAACGATTGGCCAGAGGCAGGCGCCGGTCATGCTCGTGACGAGCACGATGACGATGACACCCGCACTCGACTCGCCCACGAGGGCGAGCGGCGCAACGAGTGCTTGAATCGATCCCAGAAGAATCAGCACCGTGCGAGGGGTCACTGTGCCGTCGAGCCGAGCCAAAAACCTGCCGCAGAAGAATGCCGTGAGGGCATAGATCGCTCCCGCGGCGATGAAAAGTGCGTAGGTTTCGCTCGCCGAATAGTGATATTCGCGCGATGTGATAAACCCAAGACCATTCCAGAGCACGCCCGTCGCGAGTGAGTTTGTGAGCGTGACGCCGAGAATTCCAAGTCGATTCGAGAGAGGCACAGGAGGATCATTCTCGAGGTGCATGGGGACCCTGAGGCTAACCACGCGCGGTGGCGGTGGGGGTAGGCTTGCCGCAGAGTCTTCGTAGCTCAACTGGATAGAGCGTTGCCCTCCGAAGGCAAAGGTTGTGCGTTCGACCCGCACCGAGGACGTTTTGTGATTCTCAGAAAGTCTTTTTGCGCAAACAAACTTCACTACGTATGGTTTCGTAGGAGTCGCTGCGTCTGAGACGGCGTTTCTCTGCTTGGAATTCTCTCCCCTGAGGCATTGTTTTTTATGACCGATCTGCAGCCAACCACAAAACAGCGCGGAGTCAGCACAGTTGCAGCGTGTATCGCACTCGCTGCGGTCGCAACTTCTGCGCTCTCTCAAGGCACGCAGTCTCCCGATCCACTCGGTCAATTCGACGCTCCCGCTGGTGGATCGTCGGTCGATCTCTTTGGTGCCGATCTCGCGTTCGCCACAACGTTCGCCGCAGTGAGCGCTCCCTCGTTGCCAGTCATCGGCGGCGGTGGAGGCGTTCATCTCGCGCAGGGTGGAGTGCACCTCTATCGCCACTTGGGCGATGGCGAGTTTGCCTGGACTCGCACGCTCACACCAGCGGGAGGCGTTGCAAATGATTGGTGCGGAACCTCGATCGCAGCGAGCGAAGGATGGGTCGTCGCGGGCGCTCCTGGTCGCGAGGTCTATACCCCTGGCACACAATTGCAAGCCGGTGTCGGGTGGCTCTGGAAATTGAGCGAGGGCATCTGGGTTGAACATCCCGGGCAACTGCGCCACCCAGCACCGAAGTCTCTTGATCTCTTTGGATCAGCGATCGCGCTCGACGAGCAGTTCATCGACGGAGTACTGAGGTCAACAATTGCAGCAACTGCGCCGGCCGATGATGAGGTCGCGCGAACAGATTGCGGATCGGTGACACTCTTCGAATGGAACAAGATTCCATCGCCACTGGGCACCTGGGCGCAGACCGCGTTCATCGCTCCACCCGTGTTGAGCGGCGAGAGCGTCTCGTTGAGCGCGTACGGACTCTTTGGAAGCGCGGTCGCGTTCGATGGCGACTATCTCTTCATCGGAGCGAAGCGCCAGACAGGCGCATTCATTCGACAGGGACTCGTCTGGGTCTTTCGACGCAACACACTCGACAATCCAGCTCCGACGATTCTTCAGACCAATCCGGCGTGGGGCGAGTGGTGCCTCGTGCAACGGCTCGCTGCTGACGTTGCGACACAGGACGAACAATTCGGCGCAAGCGTCGCTGCACAAGGTGGATTGCTCATCGTCGGCGCGCCGGGAGCAGCGGCTGCGCAGGGCTCAGCAACAATCTTTGAATTGATCGGCGATACGGGCACCTATGCCTTGAACGCGCAACTCTCAGCGATCGGCGGACAGGTGGGCGATCGCTTCGGCGCTGCTGTTGCAATCACCGCTGACCAAGCGCTCGTCGGTGCGCCTGGACTCGATACTGGTTCAGTGCCCATGTATCCGGATCGCGGTGCGGTCTTCATCTTCGCGCGCGAAGACGAACAGTGCGAAGCCTGGTCGCAGCGAACGAAGTATCGACCGCCAGTGACGGCGGATGTTTCTGGCGCGAATTTCGGCGAGAGCATCGAACTTGGTTCATCGCTGATTCTCATCGGTGCGCCGCACGCACCCAATGCAATACTCGGCCAAGGGATTGTCTTCTCGTATGAAATTGACATCATTGGCTGCCCGACCGATCTGAATGGAAATGGATTCACCGATGGCCCTGATCTTGCGCTCTTCCTCTCGCACTGGGGAGGAGTGACTTCGGGTGATGAGGTTGCAGACTTCATCACCGACGGCGTCGTCGATGGGCTCGATCTCACGCACATCCTCGCGACCTGGGGTCCGTGCATCTGCGCGCCGGGCGGCTGACCGAGGCGGTAGAGCAGTACGATCGGCTCATGCATATCTCAGAATTTCAGGCGTGGATCCGAGCGCGGTATGACGACACCGATCGGGCGCGCGGTCCATCGAAAACTTTCATTTGGTTCGCCGAAGAGTTCGGAGAGCTTGCGCACGCGATCGGCACCTTCGAAAAGGGTGAAGCGAATGGTGACAACCTGCGCGAAGAGTTCGCCGATTGCCTTGCGTGGATGTGCACACTCGCAAACATCTGTGATGTCGATCTTGAGCAGGCCTTGCAGGAGAAATATCTCAAGGACGGCGGTCCAAAGGGCACGAAGTGAACAGTGCGTGTGGGGAGTGCGGCGTCTGCGCGGTTCATGCAGAGACTGCCGCGCAGCATGACGTCGCATGGCAGAACGATCGATGGATCCTTCGCCATCACCCAGCGCCGGCGCCACTTGCGGGATGGTTCTTGCTCGATACCCGTCGCCATGCGGCGAGCGCGGCCGATCTGAATGCGAACGAAGAAGCCGAATTCGCAGGAGTTCTCGCAGCGTCGATGCGTGCGATCCGAACTGTCGTTGGTGTGCCTCGCGTCTACGTGGTGATGTTCGGCGAGGGGGCGCACCACTTGCACGCGCACCTCATCGCGCGCGATCCAACGCGTAATGACACCACAGCGTGGAAGGTCGCAGATCTCTACCGGATGGTCGAACGAGGTGAGATGCAGGGGGCCGATCCTGCGCAGGTCGCACGAATTGCTGCGGGAGTTGGCGAGATGATGCGTGTCACACTTTCGGTGTGACAGATCCGGCGAGCGCTGCTGCGGCGCATCCTGCGACGTATCCACTCGACCACGCCCACTGAAAGCTGAATCCGCCGAGTCGTCCATCGACGTCGAGCATTTCGCCGCAGATGAAGAGACCTGGCGTCGCAAGACTCTCGAGTCGATCGAGATTCATCTGTGCGAGGGGAACACCACCGGCCGTTGTCTCGGCGGCAAGAAACCCGCGTGAACCCGTCGGAAGGATGCGCTGCGCCGTGAGAAGTCGAACGAGCAGTTGCCGCCGTTCTCGTGGAAGTTGTTGGATGCCACAGGTGCCATCGACGCCGACGTGCGCGATCGCCGCGCGCAAGAAACGATCTGGAACTCTCCCGTGCAGCACTGCGAGGAGGCTCGTGCCCTTCGATGCGACCAACTCTGCGTCGAGTGATGCTTCGGTCACTGCGGGCATCCAGTTGATGATGAGGTGCGACTCGGCATCGGTCGCCGTCGCGCAGATCCAGTGGCGACTGACATCGAGAATCGCCGGTCCCGAGAGTCCAAAGTGAGTGCAGAGAATGGCACCTTGAATCAGTGGGATCGCCTTGCCGTTCGCATCGCGCGCGAGCTTGCCGCTGCCAGCGGCGACGGTGATCTCTGCGGGAAGTGCGAGTCCGCTGAGTTCCTTCAGCCAGTGATCGCTCGCAAGTGTCAGCGGGACGAGCGATGGAACGACGAGCGGAGTCAGCGTGTGTCCAAGCGCCTGTGCGAAGCGAAAACCAGCGCCATCCGATCCTGACTTGGGCAAACTCAGACCTCCAGTTGCGAGGATGACGCACTTTGCCGTGACTGACCCGCCCTCGCTCGCGACACAAAAGCCACCTTCACACGTCGTGACCGATTCGACCCGCATGGGATGGATGATCTCGACGCGTGCGTCGCGCGCAGCGACGAGCAGTGCGGTCAACACAGTGCGCGCTTGGTCGGTGGTTGGAAAGAGTTTTCCAGTCTCTTCGCGCTTCAGGGTGACGCCCAGTTGTTCGAAGAACGCGATGGTCTCGTCGACGCCGAACCGTCGAAGAACGCGCGCAATAAGTGCGGCAGTGCTTCCCGCGTAGTCCGAAGCGTTCACTGCGTGATGGGTGACGTTGCATCGACCGCCACCCGCGACCAAGATCTTCGCGCCAAGAATTTTTGCTCCATCGATGGCGACGACGCGAAGCGCCGGACTCGCGCGTGCCGCAGAGATTGCTGCGAAGAGTCCCGCCGCACCCGCACCGACCACCGCGATGTCAGCGCTCGACGCACTCACTTCGATGGTGCGAGCGTGAAGGTCTGCTCGATCGAGGTGAACTTCTCACCCGTATAGCGAGCGGTGATGGTCGATCCTGCGCGACCTTGAACGATGAAACGGAAGGCGTCCGTCGCGAGCCCAGAGATGCCATTCTCGACCGCAAGGTCGTGCGGATTCTGTCGCACTGGTTCGAAGGTCGTGCCGAGTCGCTGCGCCATCGGTCCGCCTGCGAGCACTTTGATATCGGCTCCGGCGATCGTGAGATGATCCGGAAATCCGATCTTCTTGTGACTCGCGCGAACGGTGCGTGTGGGAATGCGGTGGTCGTTGGCAATTGCGACGGTCACTTGCCAGAGAGCATCGCCGAGCGGTGTGATCTCGACCGATGAGAAACGAAGGCGCGGCATCTGCTGCGCGTGAAATGCGGTGAACGCGAAGTTTCGATGAGCCTCTTCTTCAAGCATGAACGGCGGGGGGATGCGGCTCGACCACTTTGTTCCACCACCGACGAGCACCGTTCCATAGTCGGGATGGTTGAGCTCTTTCCAGTCGCTGGTTGTCTGTCCGAAGAGAAGGCGATCGCGCCAGCGAATCATCTCTTCACCAGTGGGCTCTCTGCCATTCTGCAGAATTCGGTTGTCACTCCAGAGTTCGTTGGTGAACGAAATGATTCCCAGTGACTCGGCTAGCCAATTCACGAAGCCACCGTGCACCGTGTAGAGCTCTTTGAAGATCACCATCGGTCGGTAGTGCGGCAACATCTCGGCGCCGGCTGTCGAAATGGCGTCGTAGGTCGCGCGGTCTTCGCTTGAGTAATCGCCTTCGCGGTAGTCCGCACCCGGACCGCGCAAAATCATCCCCCCAGCGTTGTGGTAGCTCTGCCCAGCGGCGATGTTGGGGTGTTTGAGAATCCACTGAGCGACTGCGAGCGTCTCAGGAAAGCACAGCGGATAGTCGCCCGCGCCGCGTTGCACGTGTTCGGGTTGCCAATCACCTGGCCAATTGCGATTCATGTCATATCCACCCGGACCATCTTCATTGATGCGTCCATCCCCATCGTTGTCGATTCCTTCTTGTCCTCCGTTCGACCACTCGCCGTGTTCAAGTGGATCACCGGTCGCACCGGGCTTGGGCTCAGTCGAAACGCGCTCGAGAATGCGCGGATCTCGCGCGCTGCGCCGATGCGTGCCAAGTGGATCCTTTCTCCACATCTGCCCGATCGATCCATCACCGTCGAGATCGTCGGGTCCATCCTCATCTTTGGTCCCATCGTGATCATCGTCGGTGGGTTGCATCCCGGTGCGCGAGGTGTGGGGATTGTTCTGCTGGGTGAACCAGTTGGCTCGCCCATCCGGATTCACGCTCGCAAGAAAATAGAAGGTCGATTGGTCGACGAGTTCGGTGAGCGCAGGCACGTGGCCGTGTGCGCGACACAAATAGTCAATCGAGTAGAGCACCGTCTCAGTCGCTTGAATCTCGTTGCCGTGGATATTTCCGTCGATCCACATCGCCGGCTTTGTCGCTGCTGCGCCCGTCTGTGCGTTGCACAGTGTCACAACAAGAAGCGGCCGCCCTTGCACGCTCCTGCCGATCTCCTCAACCGTCAACAATTCTGGATAGGCCCCAACGAGTCGGTGAATGATCGACAGGACCTCGGGATAGTTGTAGAAACGATTCCACGCGATCTCAACTTTCGCTGGCAGTTGCTGCTGAGCGATCGCCGAGGATGAAAGCAGTGCGAGTGTGAGAAGCGCGGTGGTGCGTCGGAGTGCGTTCATGGTGTCACCGTGACTTGTGAGAGTGTCGCGTCATTTGAAATTGTGATGTGCTGTGTGCCGGCGGGTTCCCACTGAACGGCGAGTGTCGTTGGCTCACCTGCACGTGTGCGGATGACCCAGCGAAAACTCTTGCGACCACCCGCACCTGCGAGTGCTTGGATCGAAGTGACTCGCTGACCCGAGAGCAGGCGATCTCGGGGCGTCGAGAGCCGCACGATGATTGGCACCGGTTGCGAGTTGACCTTGCCCATCGCCGACGCGGTGGGAAGCCATCCTTCGTTGACGACCTCTGCTTGCAGTTCGATCACGCCAGGTGCGATCGAGTGCGCAGTCACATTGCGCAGTTCCACGCGCGCCTGTTTCGACGCGAGTTCGCCGAGAAAAGTTGCAACCGCCTTGCCGAGTCGTGCGATCTCACTCGCAGGGGGATCACTGCGAAATCCCGCGCGAAATCCGCCGATTTCGACTTTGCCCAGCGTGGGATGATCGAATGGAGTCCACGCAATGAATCCGCGGCCAGCTTGGTCGCGATCGCTCCACAGCAACCATCCGGCTTCTTCTGCATTGGATGGCGTTGCCGGCGGTGGTGGTGCTGCGACCGCTGGCGCAGGCGCAACTGGCGTCTCTGCCGTTGCCGCGGGCGCAACCGGTGGTGGTGGTACCGCAGGGGCAGCCGACGCATCGGGTCGTCCCCACAGTTGCGTTGCGAGCGTTGGAATTCCTCGATGCGCGTAGAGCCAGAGCGCGAACGATCCTGATGGATCGCTCTCCTGTGAGCGCGATTGCAGCGAGAGTTCACGCCAACGTTGTGCGAGTTCTTCCCACGTCGCCTTGTCGCCGCCTTCGAGTGCGAGCGGCGTCTTGCCAGTGATGTCGCGCGGACTCGAATCAGGAGTCTTGGTCAAGCTCTCCCAGCGACCGATCACGAGTGCTGCGACGATGCGAGGATGGGTGAGCACGAACTGCGCGAGCGCTTGCGATTCAGGTTCGCTCAACTGTGTCGGACCAGCGGTGCGGTCGAATTCTTGCCAGCGGTGGGGGAAGTTGCGGTCGATGTCGACGCCGCCGATGCCATCCTCTGCGATGAGTCCATCGTGATCTGTATCGAGACCTTCGACGTAGATCGTGTGCGTCGCGCGCAGATCTTTCGTCGCGTCGGGGGTTCGCATCAGCCGTGAGTCGGCTGGGTCTGGCAGATGTGTTGGTGGATCATCTGCTGGAGGAGCGAGCCTTCGCATCATCGTGATCGCGCCGTCGCCATTGATGTCTTGAGGAGCATCTTCGTCGACTCGTCCATCGCGATCTTCATCGACGGGGCGCCTGTTTCGACCGGCGTTCTCTTCACAATCACTGCCACCCGCCAGAGACGCGTCGGGATTGGCACACGCAATGATGTAGTAGGTGGTCGACGTGAGCAGTTCGGGATGGGTAAGCAGTTGCGTCGCTGCTTGCACGCTGACCGCCACAGAACTTGGACGATTGCCATCGAGCCCACTCACGAGCAACACGCTCGGTTTCTTGTCGGCATCGAGCAGATTGCCACTGAGCACGAGCACCTCGATCGGTGCGCCACTGAACGATGCGCCGATGGTGCGAAGCGCGGCACGCGTCGGGTTGCTCGCAACGAGTGCTCGAGCACTCTGCAGTGCGTCAGCGGGGGTCACCGCGGGCGCAGCGCCATCGGCAGTGAGAGAGATCACGAGAGTGAGAAGAAGCGTGCACGGCATGAGTTAGATTTCCGTTGAAAGTGTTGCCTCGTCCATCGTGTAGAGCCCAACGAGCCAGCGCTCGACAAGATACGGATCGATGTGCAGGATTCCCTCGATCGTTCCGACGCGCACAACGTGTCGCTTCGAATTGTCAGCGGGGGTTGCAAGTTTGACTTCGATTGCGTCGTAGGGCGAGGGTGGCACTCCGATGCAGCAGCCATCCCATTGATTGAGCATCACGAGACACTCGTCGCTCTCAGTAGTGACGAGCGGAAAGGCAATGAACCCAGAGATGCGCACGTGCTTTCCATTCAACATCGCGATTCGTTGTGGGATCACCTTCTCGCCGAGGCGGGGGATGTAGGTGTCTGAGGCGCTGACGAGCAGTTCCCAGGTGATTTCGTAGGGGTTTTCTTTGGTGCCAGCTCCCGGAATGCGGAAGGTTCGATCGGCTGAGATTGCACCCGCCTCTTGCAGCAACTTCCCCCGAAGCACCGTTGCATCCTTGATCTGTTGATCGAGTCCTAGAGTGAGTTCGCCAGTGGTCGCGGGCGCTGGTGTTGGCGCCGCAGTTGGCGGTGCAGTTGGTGGCGCCACAGTTGGTGCGATCGCAGGCGCAACCCGCAATTCACGCACGGTCGCGTCGCCGCTCGCGCCCGCGCTCTCAACCTCGGAATTACTCGGGGGCACAAGAAAGAGTGCGAGTGCACCGGCGCAGACGAGCAGAAGAACAGTGATCCAAAACGTTCGCATGGGTGAATTCTTAGGCGAGTGGACGCAAGTGGCGAGCAACTGGAGTTCGGTAGCTCTTCACCGCGGGAATCACCCCCGCGATCGCGGCGAGCACGACAGCTCCGGCGATGACAAGCACGGCCGATCGCAGGTCGATCGTTCCAGAGATTCGCAGTCCGATGCGCTCTGCGAGCAGCGAACTTGCGACCTCGCAGCCGACGACCGCGAGCGTGGCACCGAGCAGTGCCCCCATTGCACCGATCAGCGTGCTCTCAGTGATTGCAAGCAAGAAGACGCGCCACGCGCTTGCACCGAGTACGCGCAAGATCGCGACTTGCCTACGGCGAAGTTCCATTGAGGCAACCATGGCCAGCATGATGCTCACACTGCTTGAAAGCAGCACGACTGCTGCCATTGCGACGAAGAGCCAGTCGATATCGCCCACGATCGCCATCAGTCGCCCGATTTGTTGCGCGGGTTGCGCGACATTGATCGAGGTGTCTCGCCGCAATCGGTCGAGTTGGGATGAAAGCGAAGCGGATGCATCGCTGCCCGGCCGCGTCGGCAATCGCAGCAGAATGCCGGTGATGAGTTTGTCGGCATCGGTGAGATCCTGCGCATCGACGTGTGCATGATCGTGTGCTTCGCCATCATGATCGGCTGCCGCCGACGCGTCCTGTCCCGTGCCAGCCTCGCGTCGATCTTCTGCGTGGATGATCCACGTGCTTTGCAGATTCGTAAAGAGAGCACGATCGTGGGCAGAACCGGTCGGCTCGAGAACTCCCACAACTTCGTAGGGATGCGCTCCATGCTCGTGGCCGCCGTGGCTTGCGCCCGCACCATGGCTCATGACAAGCTTCGTTCCGAGTGTGAGTCCATGCTCGCTCGCAGCCTGCGCTCCAACCACGACTTCGAAGTCGGCGGCGAAAACTCGTCCTGCCGCGAAGCGAAAAGGCTTGCCAACCACTGGCTCAAACTCTTCGAGAAACTCTGACTCGGTCGCCATCACTGGAGAGCCGAGATACGAATCTCCAAGCTGCGTCGGAATCGCCCACTTCCACGGAAAGCTCTCTTGAATCTCCTCGAACTTTGTCCACGCAATCGGATTGGCTGGCGCGTTGGCGTAGAAGAGTCCATTGAGCACGCCAACAAGTGGACTCGCATCCGCACTGACGAGCAGATGAATGTTGCCAGTTCCGCGCCGAAAAGCCTGTGCTGCACCTTCACGCAGCGAGAGCAGCACAAGCAAAAGCGCCACGGCGACCATCACCATCGCAACCGTAACGCAACTCGAGAGTTGTCGCGCGCGAAGGCTGCGCCAGACGAGAGTCAGATCGCTCATGCCCTTCATGGTGCAGCTCGCTTCGAGGTGAACTCACTCACATCAATCACCCGAGAGAACGAACTTCGCAGCAGCGGATCGTGACTCGTGACGATCAGCGCAGCACCCGCGCGCGTGGCCGCTTCTTGAATCAGCGCAATCGTGTTTCGCGCATTCTCAGGATCGAGACTCGCTGTTGGCTCATCCGCCAACACCAGCGAGGGGCGACCGGCGACCGCACGGGCGACTGCGACACGTTGCTGCTGTCCAACCGAAAGTGTCTCGATCATCGCGTGTGGTTCTGTGATGCCAAGTTGTGCGAGCACACTCTCGGCGCGCTGTGATTGTTCGAGCTGCGAAGACCCGCCGAGCATCAGGGCGAGCATCACATTCTCGCGCGCAGTGAATCCCTGCAGCAGGTTGAGTGTTTGAAAGATCATGCCGATATGTCGGCCGCGAAAGGTGTCGCGCGCTGCGCCGCGCAGGCGGGTGAAGTCGCTCCCTTGCATATGAATCTCTCCTGAATTCACATCTTCGAGCCCCGCGATGAGATGCAAGAGCGTTGACTTGCCACTGCCCGAACTTCCAGCGAGAAGCACCTGTTCGCCGGCATTGACTTGGAGGTCAGGGATGTGAATCGAAAACCCGCGTGCGTATTCGAAGGTCACGCGCGTGAGCCTCAGTGCGTGCGTCGAGGCAGTTCCTGGCGGCGCGCTGGTCATTGCGCAAGCCTAGCCGATGTCACTGAGCCCGAGCGCCTGTCCATAGAGACTGAGCACCTTGCGCCGAAGTGGTCGGTCGCGCACATCGGTGAGATCTCCCGTTGAGCCGATCCACGTCTGCGCATCTTCACGAGCACCGATCAAGAGTTGAATGTCACGCGAAAAATCAGCGATGCGAAGGGGAGGCAACCCCGACTGACGCGCCCCAAAGAACTCACCGGGACCGCGCAGCGTCAGATCAAGCTCAGCAATCTCAAATCCGTCTGTTGAATTGGCGATCGCATCCAATCGCGCCTGCGCAACATCAGTGGTTGGATCGCCGATCAAAACGCAATAGCCCTGCTTTCCGCCGCGACCGACTCGTCCCCGCAGTTGATGCAATTGCGCAAGTCCGAATTGCTCGGCGTGCTCAATCACCATCACAGTCGCGTTGGCAACATCCACACCGACTTCGATCACGACCGTTGCAACGAGCACGTCGATCTCATTGCGCCGAAAGGCCTCCATGACCGCTTCGCTCTCACCCTGCTTCATCCGTCCATGCAGTTGACCGATGCGTAGACCGCGCAACTGGTTCTCGGCGAGGGCGAGCGCGTGGGATGCGACATCCTTGAGTCCGCGCTGGCTCTCGTCGATCGCTGGTACGACCACAAAGGCCTGCTCTCCTCGCTCGATTCGCGAACGAAGCCACGTATAGACCTCATCGCTGCGCGACGATCGCATCACGCGAGTAGTCGCCGCTGTCCGGCCAGGCAGAAGTCCGCGCAGTGAACTGATATCGAGGTCGCCAAAGAACGAAAGCGCGAGCGTGCGCGGGATCGGTGTCGCCGTCATTACCAACGTGTGTGGCACCTGATCTTTCGTCGGTCCCTTCGTGCGCAAAGTCGCCCGTTGTTCGACTCCAAATCGGTGCTGCTCGTCGATGATCGCGACGGCCAGATTCTTGAAGACGACATCTTCGCCCAGAAGTGCGTGCGTTCCAACCGCGAGATCGAAATCGCCTGATGCGAGTCCACTGAGCACGACCGCGCGGTCGGCGACGCGCATACCACCTGTGAGCCCTGCGATGCGCACGTGACTCTTCTCGAGCAGCTTCGTGATCACCGCGAGGTGTTGCTCGGCGAGAATCTCAGTGGGTGCAAGCATGACAGCCTGCGCGCCATGCGCCACCGCATCGAGCATCGCATAGACCGCCACGGCAGTCTTTCCGCTTCCAACGTCGCCCTGCAAGAGTCGATTCATCGGAAGCGACCCTGCGAGGTCACCGGCGATCTCATGGCAGACTCGAAGTTGCTCCTCAGTCAACGTGAACGGAAGCCGCGCGAGAATTTTTTTCTCGATCGTCTTGCTCACCGGAAGTTCGGGTGCACGCATCGCATGGCGAACCTGGTAGCGACGCATCTCCATTGCAAGTTGCAGCATCAACAACTCGTCGTATGCGAGTCGCGTGCGGCCGCGCTCCGCTTCG
Organism: Singulisphaera sp. GP187; assembly: GCA_945869475.1. Lineage (GTDB taxonomy): Bacteria > Planctomycetota > Phycisphaerae > Phycisphaerales > SM1A02 > F1-60-MAGs104. Next base: position 305,637 of record CAMBOV010000001.1, read on the forward strand.
AGCGCGTCACCCGGAGCATGCACCATCCGGTACGCCTCTGCGAGCCCGACGAGCCCACGTTGTGCGAGCAGTTCACCGCGAACGAGATCGACGACACTCGCAATCGCTCGAGGCAGCACGAGCGCAATCACTCGTTCGATGCGCAGCGATGAGAGCTCTTCAGTCGCCGAGTAAATCGGTCGCAATCGCCCTGCGTGCACGAGTGGCGATGCCTCATCGAGAAGGGGAGTCCACTTTGGATTGGTCATCTCGAGATAACCCGCGCGCACCTTTGCACGTCCCTGTGCGATCCCTCGCGCGCCCGGATGGATGCTTTTGGCCAACCAGGTCGCGTTGAACCAGACGAGGCGAACCGTGCCGCTTTCATCTGCGAGCACTGCTTCGAGCCGCGGTCGGCGCCCAGGCACATGTCGCACTTTCTGAATCTCGCCGCGCACCGATCGGGTGACGGCGTCCTGCGATGTCTCAGTCGCCTCTCGCACCTCGGTCGCGCACGCTTCAGCCGCCTCCGTTTCGTATCGAATGGGGATGTGTTTCAGCAGGTCGCCAACCGTGCGAAGTGCGAGTCGCGCGAACTGCAGAGTTGTTGTCGGGCCGACCCTATCGAGCGCCGCAATCGCTTCGCGAAGATCGATCGGCGCCAGAGGTTCGGGCGCAGAGATGCCTTCACCCTCCGCGAGATTGTCTTGCGTATCACTCACCTCTCGTACGATAGTCGCATGAGTCGCAAGCCCTTCGATCCTGATCGCGCCGTGGGCGGTCTCTTCGACGCACAGCCTGTCGCGGGAAAGCCCGCAGTTGGTTCGCCGGCGAAAGTTGCGCCTGCGACTGGCGCTGCTGCGAAAGACGCACCGGCGAAAGACGCACCGGCGAAAGACGCACCGGCGAAAGGTCCAGCCGTTGTGGGGGTCTCGGCACTCTCTCAACTCATCCGCTCGACGCTCGAGGGAACCATCGGCAAGATCGCAGTCGCTGGTGAGATCTCAAACTTTCGCGCGGTGCAAGGACACTGGTACTTCACCCTCAAAGATGCCTCTGCGCGCATCGATGCGATGATGTTTCGCTCGGCCGCCGAGCGTTCGTCGTGCAAGCCTGTCGATGGGATGGCTGTCATCGTCCGCGGCGAAGTCACCCACTATCCGCCGCAGGGGCGCACGCAGATTCAGTGCTCCGCCGTCGAACTCGCCGGAGCGGGCGACCTTGATGCGAAGTTTCGCGCACTCTGCACTGAACTGCGCGAGTTGGGCTATTTCGATCCAGAGAAAAAGATCGCAATTCCTCCGTGTGCGATGTGCATCGCGCTCTTGACGAGTGCGCACAGCGCGGCTGAAGCCGACTGCTTCGATGCCGCTGCGCAAACATTTCCGGCGACGAAGATTTTTGCGGTTGATGTTCGCGTGCAGGGTGAGCAGGCGGCAGCCGGCATCGCTCGAGCGATCGCCGCCGTCGACCGATCGGCGAAGGCGCTCGGAATCGAAATCATTCTGCTCGTTCGAGGTGGCGGGAGTCAGGAAGATCTCTGGGCGTTCAATGAACGGGTCGTCGCCGATGCGATCTTCGCCTGCAAGACGCCCATCGTGACTGGCATTGGTCATGAGAGCGACACATCGATCGCTGACTTGGTGGCCGACCTTCGCGCGGCGACTCCATCGCGCGCGATCACCGAGGTGCTGCCACACCGAGAAACAATGGTGCAACAACTCAGCGGTTCGACGCGCCGCATTACACGCGCAATGAACACGCGACTTTTGCGGCTCGGATCGTCGCTCGAGTTGCTCGCCCGCGCGCGAGAATTGACCGATCCGCGCACGACTTTGACGCTTCGAAGTGCGGTGCTCTCGAAACATGCGCGCCATCTCGCCCATGCAATGGTGGGTTGCATGCAAATGCGTGAGAGTCGCCTCGCGCGTGCCCTCGCACGCTTGCAACAACAGCATCCGGCGAACCGGCTCGCGACTGCGTCGGCACGTCTTGATGCAGCCTGTGCACTGCTGCGCCGCGTCGCGAGTGTTCGGCTTCAACGAAGCCAAGAACGCGTCGAATCCGCAGCGCGCACGCTCGAAGCGATCGGACCGCGCGCCGTACTCGAACGCGGATATTCGATCACCGTCGATGCCTCGGGGATGCCTCTTCGCACCGTCGACACACTTGCGGTGGGCGAGCGCGTCACGACGCATCTTGCGCAAGGAACTCTTGAGAGCACCATCGACGCACTCTCCAAGAGGGACGAGTCGACATGACTCATCCTGCGCACCATCACTAGACTCACCACACATGAGCGATCCAAAAAAAACAACTTTCTCACCTGCTTCAGCGAGCGGCGCTCCATCCGAAACCGACGCCTCAACGCTGGGCTACGAAGCGGCTCTCGCTGAACTCGAAACAATCATCGCTCGAATTGAACGGGGCGACGGCGCGCTCGACGAGAGTTTGCGCCAGTACCGCCGCGGCGCGACGCTCGTGAAGCGCTGTCGCGACGTGCTCGATCAGGCGCGAGCTGAAGTGGAGCGCATCGCAGTCTCCGACCTCGCCGAGCGCGCCGAGAGTGCCTCGAAACAACCCGATGCGTGACTTTCTTCTCATCTGGCTCCCGCATCTGATCGGCATGGGATTCACCTTCGCTTTCGGGGCGTGCGTTGGCAGTTTCGTCAATGTTGTGTCGCTGCGAACTCCCCAAGGGATGAGTGTCGTTGCGCCGCCAAGTCGATGCGGCGTCTGCGGACGACGATTGACCTGGTACGAAAACCTTCCAGTGATTGGATGGCTTGCCGCACGCGGTCGCTGCTGGAGTTGTGGCACGACGATCTCGGTGCGCTACATCGCGGTTGAGATCAGCGTCGCGCTCTTGTTTACAGCTGTGTTCACACTCGAATACGTCGCGGCTCCGCACGGATGGTGGGGACGAGGTGGAGCAGGATGGTTTCAATCGCACGGCTTCATCGAGACCCTTCCAGCATTCATCGCGATCGTCGCATTGCTCGGCGCACTCTTCGCGGCGACGCTCACCGACCTCACATCATTCTCGATTCCACTCTCGATCACCCTTGTGCCGACACTGGTTGGCCTCGCCGCATGGACCGTCCAAGGATTGATGGCGGGCAGCGTGCCCTCTGTTGCGTGGCCCATTCCACTTGCCAGCAGTGAGCAACTCGGCATCGCACTCGGCGGCGGAGCGGGCATCCTGTGCTCGCTGATCTTGCTCGCCCGTGGCACGATCAGGCGTTCCTTCGAGGACTACCACGAGTACGTCAAAGAAGGCGAAGTGCTAGCGGACTACCCGCACGCCCGTCGTGAGATGCGTCGAGAGCTTGTCTTTCTCGCGCCTGTCATCGCTGGGATGGTCTGTGGATTCTTCGCCTGCAAGGCGTTCGTCGACCCGCCTCCACATGCGCTGCAAGCGCTTGGTGGCGCGGCCTTTGGCTACATCGTCGCAGCGGGTCTTATGTGGCTCGTGCGGGTGGTGGCATCCTTCGCAAAGGGAGTCGAGGCGATGGGAATGGGTGATGTGCATCTCATGGGAGCAGCGGGTGCAACGCTTGGGTGGATCGATCCTGTGATTGCATTCTTCGTTGCTCCATTCTTTGGATTGACTTGGGTCGCACTCACGGGAGTCTGGGGTGCTCTTCACAAAGGAAGTTCCCGACGAGAGATTCCATACGGTCCTCACCTCGCACTCGCGATCACTGTGGTCGTGCTGTTGCGTCCTGCAGTGATCGACGTCGGTCGAGTGCTCTTTCCTGGGATTATTTCTTCGAATTCCGCTTTACATGGCGCATCCTCGAAGGTCAAATAACCAGTACGTACACGGATCGTCCGTGTGCCATTAGCACAACTCGGAGAAAGGACTCCCGATGAAGAAGACATGGATGGTTTGTGGCGGTATCGCCTTGCTCGCCCTCGTGGCGGGCTGTGACAATTCAACTCAAAAACAAAATGGAACGTTGCTCAGCGAGAACGAAACGCTCAAGCAGCAACTCGCTGATCGCAGCGCTGCTCTCGAGCAGGCCGATCGTGAGAAACAAGCAGCACTTGCGCGCGCAACTGCAGCTGAATCGCAGAAATCTGCGGCCGAACCAGCAGCAGCAGACGCTGGCGCATTCGCTGGCATCGAAGGTGTGACCGCATCAGCGCACGGATCAGCGATTCACGTCTCGATCGAGGGCGATGTGCTTTTCGATGCAGGCAAAGATTCGGTTCGTTCGACTGCCAAGAAGTCTCTCGACAAGATCGTGACGATTCTCAAGGACAATTACAGCAGCAAGCGAATTGATGTTGCTGGATTCACCGACGTCGATCCGATCAAGTACTCAGCCTTCAAGGACAACTACTACCTCGGATTCGGACGCGCCTACTCAGTGCGCGAGTACCTGATCAGCAAGGGCATGGACAGCAAAATGATCTCGCTCTCAAGTTTCGGTCCAGATGCTCCGCTCGACACGAAGGCCAAGAGCCGACGTGTTGAGATCGTTGTCATCAGCGAGTGACGCTTCAGTCTTGATGACGAAACTCGCCGCTAGAACTTGACACCAAGTCCTTCGGCGCGAATCTTCTGCATCAAGAGTTCGACTTCGCCCAGTGCGCGTTTGAGACGCGCGGCCGAGTCAACAAGAGCGTTGTACAAATCAGGATTGTTCATCAGCTGACCGACGGTTCCAGTGCCGTCGGTCGCTGTTTTTGTGAGCGTCTCAATCTGTGCAAGCGTCGTACTGAGTTGGTCGAGCACAGGTTGCAGCGACACCGTGAGCGTCTGCGCATTCCCTTGGATTCCCTTCGCCGCCTCGGTGAGCGCCATCATCGTTGCAGTTGCCTGCTCGATGAGATTCTGCGCCTTCCAAACGGCACTCTTCGCATCCGCGTGCAACTGCTCATCGCCGAGCCATTTCTGCGCCTCCACGGCGAGTTTCTGCACATCGAGCGCAAGCGCGGTGACCGCGCGTGACGCGGTATCGAACCCGCCCAACTTCTCGGTGATGATGCGCGCCATTCGCTCTTCGATCGCTTCGAACTGCGCCTCGATCACAGCACTGCCATTGCGCGCGAGCGTCGCACCACCCGTCACATAGCCCTGTGGAATCGAAAGGTCGAGTCGCGCTGTCCCGCCGATGAGGCTGGTCGTGACCGACGCCTGCGCTCCCTCTGGAAGGTCAACCAAGCCGTTGATGCGCGCCACCAATCGCACTGGCCGTGGATTCGACAGCGGATTCTCGAGCCGCACCGAGACACTCTCGATCGCTCCGACGGGAACCCCCACGAGGGTGACGGGACTTCCGTGGCGCAATCCAAGCGCCTGATTCGTGCGAATCTCAATGAGATAGTTCGTTTGCATCGAAAGGTTCAGATCTCCAAAGAGCAGCAGTAGCGCAGCAAAGCCAGTGAATGCGATGATCGCGACGATGCCTGTAACGAAGTTTCGAGTTGTTTCTTTCATGGGGGTCAGTTGTGGCGGGCGGGGACATCATCGCCGCTCTTGTGAATTCGTGCGAGGTCCTCTGCGGTGATCTCGCCGCGCAGAAACCGACCCGCGACCGGGTCGTTCGTTTCACGAAACTCTTCTGGAGAGCCTTCGAGCGCCACGCGTCCCTCGTGCAAGAGCACCATTCGGTCGGCAATTCGAAAAGCGCTCACGAGATCATGCGTCACGACGATGCTCGTGATACCCAGAGCATCCGAGAGTTTCAGGATGAGTTGGTTGATGATCTCTGAACGGATTGGATCGAGGCCCGTCGTCGGCTCGTCATAGAGCACGACGCGCGGTTCGAGCACGACTGCGCGCGCAAGTGCGACGCGTTTGCGTTGCCCGCCCGAGAGTTCGCTTGGCATTTGATCGACCGTCTCAGTCAATCCGACGAGTTCGAGCACGTGCATCACTTTGTCGTTGATGAGTCGCTGCACGGTCATCCCATGCTCACACAACGGAAATGCGATGTTCTCGCGCACGGTGAGCGAATCAAAGAGGGCACTCTGCTGAAAGAGAAAGCCAATCTGTCGGCGCACGATGCCGAGTTCGCGCTCTGGAAGGTTGTCGATGCGGGTTGAGCCAGACCAGACTTCTCCCTTGTCTGGACGAAGCAGTCCCACGAGGTGCTTGAGCATCACGCTCTTGCCGCAGCCTGACGCACCCATCACGACCGTGATCTGCCCCTTGGCAAACTCAAGAGTCACCCCGCGCAAGACTTCATTGCGAACGAAACGCTTGTGCAGATTCACGATTCGCATATCGATCTGACCGCTCATCGTCTCATCCTATGATCGAAAGTCACAAGCAATGAGACCGTCGCCCAGAGAAATTGTTCTTCAGAGCAGCGTCTTCGCCGTCGAGAGGTTGACCGTCACCCTGCGCGGCGGCGAGGTCGCGCATCGCCATATTGTGCGCCACCCCGGCGCAGTCTGTGTCGTTGCGCTCTTGCCCGATGATCGGCTCGTGATGATTCGCAACTTTCGCATCGCAACGGGTCAGTGGATGAACGAATTCTGTGCTGGAAAACTCGAGCCAGGTGAAGATCCACGCGCCGCCGCTTGCCGCGAACTTGTCGAAGAGACAGGCTACGACGCTGGATCAATCGACTCGCTTGGCACGTTCTATACCTCACCCGGATTCACCGACGAATTGATGCACGCCTTCGTCGCGAGCGACCTGCGACCCTGCCCACTCGCGTTGCAACCCGATGAACGGATCGAAGTCGTGACTCGATCGATCGAAGAGTTCAAACAACTCGCGCGAAGTGGCGAGATCTGCGATGGCAAGACCCTCGCGACCTTTCTGCGCTGGCAACTCGCGCGCGCATGAATTTCAGCGGGTAGTCTCGCCGATCGAATGGGCGCACATGACCGTGAGTATTTTCGAGAACAACCCTCGCGCACACGCGTGCTGAGTGGTGGATTCCGCTGGAGTGCCACAACGTGGATCATCGCCGCGTGCGTTGCAATCTTCGTGCTCGATGGATTTCTTCCAAAGCAGTGGGTCGTCGTCGGTTCACGATGGGAACCACTCGTTCCCGATGCGATCCAGCAACAGGTTCTGCAGGGCACCGTGCCGACGCTGATCGAGCGCGTCGAGGCTGATCCGTCGAAAAACCTCTCCGCAACGCAGCGCGTCTTCCTCACAAATTCACAGACTCCCTCGGCGTCGGCATTGGTCGCAACCAATCAACTGCAGTCGACGCCCTTTCTGCAGCGATGGCTTTACTTCTCGACCTCGACCGCGCTCTACTCGAGCATTCCCGGAATCGGCGTGAGTGGACTGCAAATCTGGCGCTTCATCGGCTTTCAGTTCTGCCACGCATCGCTCAATCACATTCTCTTCAACATGATGGGCCTCTTTTTCTTTGGACCGATTGTCGAGCGCTACCTCGGAGCGAAGCGATTCGCCGCCTTCTATCTCTTGTGCGGCGTCGCTGGGGCGCTGCTCTATCTGCTCTTGAACTTAGGCGGTGTGCTCACCTCTTCGACCAACGGCCGAGTGTCCATTCCTGGATTCCTCTTCAACGATCCAGACATGCCACTCGTGGGTGCGAGCGCCGGCGTCTTTGGCATCATCATCGCCGCCGCGCGACTGATGCCCGACGCGAAAGTGCTTCTCTTTTTCGTCGTTCCGATGAAGCTCAAGACCCTCGCCTACGGACTCGTTCTCGTCGCGATCGCGAGTCTGCTCTTCCAGTGGAACAACGCAGGTGGTGAGGCGGCGCATCTCGGTGGAGCAATCGCTGGTTGGTACTTCATCCACAACCCTGACCGATTGCGCAGTTTTTTCGACTTTCTCGGTCGAGCCGACCCAACGAGTTCGTTTCACTCGGCGCGTCGTGTGCAACGCGCGGGCATCGGTGATCGGAGCGGTCCATCGACGACTGAAGTTGATCGAATTCTGGACAAGGTTCGCGCATCGGGGCTTGCATCACTCAACGAAATCGAGCGACGCACTCTTCGTGATGCGACCCGCCACGGCAATAAATAGCGATGGCCGCAAGCGCTCTCCGGTTTGAAGTTCTGACGCAGCGTGCCGGTCAACACGCCCGGCGCGGTCGCGTGACGACTCCACACGGATCGTTCGACACGCCGGCGTTCATGCCCGTCGCGACCGCCGCCGCGATGAAGGGGCTCACTCCAACTCAAGTGCGTGCCACGGGCAGTCAGTGCATCCTCAACAATGCCTTTCACTTGCTCCTACGACCAGGCCACGAGCGCGTTGCACAACTCGGCGGCGCACACACCTTCATGAGGTGGGAGGGTCCGATCCTCACCGATTCAGGGGGCTTTCAAGCCTTCTCGATGGCGCAGATCAATCGCATCAATGAAGATGGAGTCACCTTTCAATCGTTTGTGGATGGCAAGTCGATTCACCTCGGTCCTGAGTCGAGCATGTTGGTGCAGCAGGCGCTCGGCGCCGACATCGCGATGGCGTTCGATGACTGCCCTCCAGCGGGAGACGCGATCGCCGCGCCACTTCGCCGCGAGCGCACACTTCAAGCGAAAGATCGCACGCTTCGCTGGCTCGCGCGATGCGTTGCTGCGCACGCCCGCGCCGATCAGGCACTTTTTGGGATCGTCCAAGGTGGTACTGAACTCGATCTGCGAACCGCATCCGTCGAGGCGACATGCGCGTTCGATCTCGCTGGCTATGCCATCGGCGGAGTCGCCGTGGGAGAGGGCAGCGACGCGATCGAAGCGGTTGTACGACACACTGCACCTCTGCTGCCGCGTGATCGCCCGCGCTACCTCATGGGAGTTGGTTATCCGCGCGACATCGTGATGGCGGTCGAGAGCGGCGTCGACATGTTCGACTGTGTCCTGCCCACACGCAATGGTCGTAACGGGATGGCATTCACCCGCGCGGGCGCGCTGCGCCTTCGCAATGCGGTGCACAGCGACGACCCGCAACCGATCGAGAGGGACTGCGATTGTGAGTGCTGTGCGGGCGGTTTTTCGCGGGCGTACCTTCGTCATCTCTTCATGGCAGGGGAGATGCTCGGACCGACCCTCGTCTCCCTGCACAACATCCGTCTCTTTCAACGACTCCTACTAGACATTCGGCGCGCAATCGACGAAGATACGTGGCTTCACTTCCGCCGCGCATGGCCCTGCACTGAGCGGGTTCAATGCGGCTCGCTCGACCTCAACGGAGTATCGGATGACTGATTTCGCCCGCCCATCACCTCTGCTCGCAACATCCTTCGCACTGCCACAAGATGCGCCGCCACTCGCGGGCGCACCCGTGGCTACCACGACCGCGGCAACAGGCGAGGCTGGTGCAACGCCAGTCGGTGGTGCACGACCTGCAGGCGATCCATTTGGAATGATCTGGATGCTCATTCCATTTGTGGTGATCATGGTCTTGGTCTCAGTCATGGGACAACGCCGCGAGAAGAAGAAGCGCAACGCACTCATGTCGTCGATCAAAAAGCACGACTCGGTGCAAACTGCCGGCGGCATCATCGGCGCCGTCGTCGAAATCAAAGACGACACAATCATCTTGAAGATCGATGAAAACTCCAACGTGCGAATGACCTTCGCCAAGAGTTCCATCATTCAAGTTCTTGCATCAGGTTCCGAATCACAAGGCATCCGTTCATGAACATTCGAATTCTCCCTCGTCTCATTTTCGCCATTCTCGTCATCGGGTTTTGCGTCTGGCAACTCTTCCCGCTCGAGAAGAGCGTGCGACTCGGCAAGGATCTGCGCGGTGGTGTGAGCATGGTCTATTCCGTCGCGATGCCCGAGCAGGGTGATTCGCAACGAGTACTTGCGCAGGTCGTTGACTCACTCAAGCGTCGCGTGAATCCGCAGGGTGTGCTCGACATCTCGCTGCAGCCTCAGGGACTCGACCGCATCGAAGTCGTCATGCCGTTGCCATCCGCTGACGTTCGTGCACTCGGTGATGCCTACCGCGGTGAATTGCAGAGACTCGGCAGCTCGCTCACGATCTCTGGTCGCGAACTCGACGCAGCGCTTGCGACGGGCACCGCTGTTTCGTTGGCTCCAACCATGCAGGGGGCAACAACTGAACCAACTGCACCGGGTGGATCGCGCCGCGATGCTCTCACGCGGCTTCAACAAGCCTTCAACGATGCAACCGCTGCACGCACCGAATATCAAGCGGCGCTTGCGCAGAGCGCGCCACCCGCTCAGACTGAAGCCCTCGAACTTCGCATCGCGCAGAGCGAACTCACTGAGCGCGAAGTTCGCGCGTCGATCAGCGCGAGCAACATCGACGAGTCGCGACTCAAACGCACCTTCGAGCTCTCGGCTGAAATCCCTTTCGCACGTGACGCCGCTGGGCGAATCAAGACCTCGGCGGATGGAACTCGGCAACGTATGCCCAGCCCTCGTGATGTTGAGCTCGCGCAACTCAAGACGCAGATTCCAGATGCCGCCGCGCAAATTGATGCGCTCGCCGCGACGCAGAGCGCCTACGCGAGCAAGGTCACTGGCTACGACGATCCAGAAGATCTCAAGAGACTTCTGCGTGGAGCAGGCGTGCTTGAGTTTCACATCTCAGTCAGCGCGTCAGCAGCCGAGGGTGTCAACCCAGACGAGATGCGCAAGCAATTGGTCGAGCGCGGTCCAGATGGAACCGACTCAACGATTGCCCGTTGGTTCCCGATCAACGATCCAAAGCAATGGGCTGACACGCCCGCAGCGATGGAATCATTCTTGAGTGATCCAACGACCTATCTGCGAGCCCGTGACCTCGTTGCGACGAAGTACAACGGCACTCCATACGTCTTGCTTTATGTCACGCAAGCGATGAGTCTCGATCACCTCGGTGGTCGGCAGTGGGCGATGAAGAATGTCTTTCCGAGCCAGGACGAGATGGGACGTACCTCCGTCGCCTTCCAACTCGATCCCGCAGGAGGAATGCTCATGGGTCAACTCACCGGCGCGAACGTTGGTCGCCCGATGGGAATTGTGCTCGACGGGCAACTTTTTTCTGCCCCAAACTTGCAGACGCAGATCTCAAACAACGGTCAGATCACTGGATCGTTCAGTCCAGACGAAATCGGCTACCTGATCCGCGTGCTTCAGGGTGGTGAACTCGAAGCAAAGTTGCAGCCCGAGCCGATCTCAGTGAGCATCCTTGGTCCAGCTCTGGGCACTGAGAATCTCACGCGTGGCCTCTGGGCCGTCGTCATCGCCAGTTGTGGAACAGCAGTCATGATGCTGCTCTATTACTTCGGCGCTGGACTCATCGCCACCTTTGCGATTCTGCTCAACGTGGCAATGATCTTCGGCATCATGGCGGGTATTGACGGCGCATTCACTCTGCCAGGACTCGCGGGCATCGCGCTCAGCGTTGGAATGGCAGTCGATGCCAACGTGCTCATCTATGAGCGCACGCGTGAAGAGTTGGTCGACCACGGTGAACCGCTCAAGACCGCCATCGATCTTGGATTCTCTCGCGCCTTCGCCGCCATCGTCGACGGCAACGTGACCAATCTCATCGCGTGCGTCGTGCTCTACAAGACGGCAGCGACCGAAGTCAAGGGTTTCGCACTCACGATGACCATCGGTGTGCTCACGACGCTCTTCACGGCGCTCTTCTGCACTCGAATCATCTTTGCGATCCTCATCAATTGGTTCGGGATGAAGCGACTACCGATGTTGCCAACCGTCTTCCCAGGAGTCATGAAATTGCTGCGACCAAACATCGACTGGCTCGGACAGCGATGGGTCTGGTGGACGGCCGCCATTGGACTCTCCGTCGCGTCGACGGTGCTGGTTGTCTCGGTCGGCCGCGAGATTCTCGAAACTGAGTTTCGCGGTGGTGTGACGATGACGCTGATGACTCGAAAGGCTGCGCCCGGTGAGCCGACTTCAGCGAGCGGACGCCTTCTCGTCGCGCGCGAGACGATCGAATCGACTCTTCACACTTTGGGAGAAGCCTCGACCAACCCGACGATCCGCGAGTTGCGTTCAGCGAACGTCCTGACCGTGGGTGAGATGACTCCGCAGGGGGCTTCGACTGGATTCCAAGTCAAAGTCGGCAATCCAGCAACTCTCACTTCAGACCAGATTGGGACTGACGCTCTCGTCGCTGCAGTTTCAGGAGCCTTTGCGCAGTCACTCGACACGGTGCAGCCAGTGCAGTTTGCTGGATCAGACGATCCCGAAGGAGCGCTCTTCACCAAAGCAATCACCGACGAGAGCGTCGGAGCAGCAATCGGTCGTCCCGAGATCAAGGATTCCGCCAGCGACTTCGTCGGCGGAGTCGTTGTCATGCTCACCGATCTGCAGCCTCCGATCTCGATCGAGGACGCCGAGGCCCGCATCGCCCGCATGGGCAAGCAGCCTGATTTCTCGTCGATTAGTTCACGACCCCTTCAAGTCGTTGGAGTGCAGCTTGCCGATGCGACGAACCCATCCAAGGGATATTCGTCGCTCGCGGTGATGATCACCGAACCGACGGCGCTGCTCTCGAAGGTCGATGCGGCGACGTGGGAACGCGTCGTTGCCAAGCCGAGTTGGAAACTCATTCAGGCGGCCTTCACCTCGAAGATGAGCCTCGATCAAGTCAACAGTTTCTCGCCAAAAGTCGCTGAAAACCTCGCGGCAAGTGCAATCGTGGCGATCGTGGTCAGTCTCTTTGGGATGATCCTCTACATCTGGCTGCGCTTCTCGAACCTGCGCTATTCGATGGCGACAATCACCGCGGTCTCGTTCAACGTGCTCGTCTGCCTCGGTGCGCTCGCGCTGAGCCTGCGCATCAGCGGCACCGACATCGCTCGGTTGACTGGCATCCAAGAGTTTCGCATAGATCTCAATGTTATTGCCGGTCTTTTGACGATCATTGGATACTCCTTGAACGACACGATTGTCATCCTCGACCGCATCCGAGAAAACAAGGGCAAACTTGCCCATGCCTCATGGAATCACATCAACGGAGCGATCAATCAAACCTTTAGCCGTACCGTCATGACAGGTGGTAGCACCTTTCTGAGTGCGGTCGTTCTCTACTACTGGGGCGGACCTGCGATCCAACCCTTCGCCTTTACTTTCATTGTTGGTCTGATCGCGGGAACGATCAGTTCAGTGGTGATCGCTGCACCGATGACATACGTCGCTCAGCAGCATCGCCCCTCAACTGGACTCGCGCGAACGGACTCCGGAGAGGTCGTCAACCCGACTCCGGTCTAACGATCACGGACGGTTCTTTTCACACACGGACATGGAGGTCCACAATGACTCGCGGAGCTAAGATTGTCGTTTTTTCTATCGTAGGTTTGTTCCTTTTGGCTGGGATGTACTTCACATTCTTCGCGCCACCGGTTCCAACCGAAACCCTCGCAGACACAACGCCGACGGTGAGTGAGAGCTCAACGCTCACGCTTGCCCCTAGTCTTCCAGACGGGGCCCCTAGTCTTCAAGACGGGGCGCTTGGTCTTCCAGACGTCGCGCCAATGGGAATGTCTGGTTTCCCCGCAAGCAATGACCCAGCGTTCGCGACGTCGACGATGTCTGCCCCAATGGTGCCGGTGATTCCAACAGATCCAACGGGATTCAACCAACCTCTCGTTGCACCTGCTGCGCCGACCCTCACGATGGATACGACGACGCCAGCGGCAATGCCAGCGCCAGTCATCGTGGCCCCAGAGCCAAAAGTCGCATCGAAGCCAGCAGTCAGCAACAACTACACCTCGTACACAGTCGTCTCAGGTGACACTCTCAGCAGCATCGCGGGTGTCTGGTTTCGCGATACCTCGAAGTGGAAGTCGATCGCTGACATCAATCCAGGTCTCAAGCCGACGACGCTGAAGGTCGGTCAGAAGATCAACCTTCCAGCCAAGAGTGTGGCAAGCAAGTCGGGCAAGTCAGCTCTGAAGACCGCATCTGCGTCAGCGGGGTCAGCGGGTGCCGCGACACCAACGGCAGCGAATGAGCACGTCGTTTCATCAGGCGAAACGCTCGCCTCGATCTCCGACAAGGCCTACGGAAACCGCAGCAACTGGAAGCGCATCTATGAGGCCAACAAGGGCGTGATCGGAAGCGATCCAAGCCGCTTGAAGGTCGGAATGAAGCTGACGATTCCAGCCAAAAGCTAAATCGCGCTACGTATCCTCGATCTCTCCAACTCCCAGCCGACGCGCGTCTGCTGGGAGTTTTTCATTGGGTCTCAAGGACTGCTATCGTCACGACCCACATGAAATACACCGTTGTGCTTGTTCCTGGTGATGGGATCGGTCCCGAAGTTGCAGACGCGACGTGCAAGATCCTCGCCGCAGCAGACGCTCCAATTGAATGGGTGCGCTGTCTCGCGGGAGTTGCCGCACTCGAGGCGGGCGAGAAAGAATTGCTGCCCACCGCAACCATAGCCGCGATTCGTGACCACAAAGTTGCCCTCAAAGGACCCTGCACAACCCCGGTGGGCGGAGGTTTTTCGTCGGTCAACGTTGCGATGCGCAAAACCCTCGACCTCTACGGAGCGGTGCGTCCTGTGCGATCACTCGCAGGTGTGAAGACCCGCTTCGAAGACGTCGATCTCGTCGTCGTTCGCGAGAACACCGAAGGTCTCTACGCCGGAATCGAGAACGAAATCACCAAGGGAGTCGTGACCAGCGTGAAGGTTGCAACCCGCGATGCCTGTCTGCGCATCGCCGACTTTGCCTTTCGCTACGCAGTGCATCGCAACCGCAAGAAGGTCTCGGTTTTTCACAAGGCGAACATCATGAAGCTCTCGGATGGGATGTTCATCAAGTGCGCGCGTGAAGTGCACGACGCCAAGTATCCCAACATCGTGTACGAAGAGCTCATCATCGACGCAGCGTGCATGCGCCTCGTGCAAGACCCCACGCGTTTCGATGTGCTGCTCATGGAAAACCTCTACGGCGATGTCATCAGCGATCTCTGCGCTGGACTCGTCGGTGGTCTCGGGGTCGTGCCTGGCGCGAATCTCGGCGAGAACGCAGCGATCTTCGAGGCAGTCCACGGAAGTGCTCCAGATATCGCTGGAAAGGGCATCGCCAATCCGCTCGCGCTCACGATGAGCGCAGTCATGATGCTGAATTACATCTCAGAGATGCACAACGACCTCGCACTCGCCGCGACAGCGACGCGCATCCGCACCGCGTACGACCTCGCACTTCGTGATGGATGCAAGACTCGTGATCTCGGCGGCGAGATGACAACCGCACAGTTCGCCGACGCGATCATCGCGCGGTTTGCGTCGCCTACCGATCAAGAAACTTGATGAGTGCCGCGCGAACTTCGCGCGGAGCGTCCGAAAATGCAACGTGACCGGCGCCTCGAATGAGAAGCGATTGCGATCCAGCGATGCCTTTCGAATAGACCTCGAGCATCGAGCAGTCGGTGATCTTGTCTTGGTCGCCATAGAGGATGAGCGTCGGTGCCGTGATCGAACTGAGCATGGGCTCGACGCCGCTTACGAGGAAGGGTCCGAAGGTCGACAAGATCTCAGGATGACGAAGACACCGCTGCGCTGACTTGGCAACGAGATACTTTCGAATCGGCGCAGGCACGGGCGGCGGACGGACGAAGCAAAGTGCGAGCACGCGATCGAAGTCTGCTTTGTTGTGGATGTCGAGTGGATTTTCGCCACGCGCGATCGCCTCCATCACTGCATTCTCGTGAGGTGGTCTCACCCCGGCAGGCGATTGCAAGACGAGTCGCCCAACTGCAGTTGGATAGGTCGCCGCGTATGCGGCGGCGAGTGCACCGCCCATCGACTCCCCAACGAGATCGATCTGGTCGAGACTGGCGGCAATGCGAAACGCTTCAATCCACTGCACAAACTGTTCGCCGGTGAGTGGCGCTTCACCCTCTTTGAGCGGGTTGTCGCCAAACCCTGGCAGATCCGGTGCAATCACCTCTCGCGTCTTCGAAAACCAGCGCATCTCTGCAAACATCGCCTCTTTGCTCGTGCCATATCCATGCAGAAAAAGGATCGGTGTCGCGTTCTCCTGCTCGCTGCTCATCAGTGTCGCAACCGGCGTGCCGTTCACGACGATCGACTCCAATCGCACACCGCAGGCGATCCGTCCCAGAAAGGTCGAGAAGCCATAGAAGCCCGCGGGCCAGTTCCAGAGAATGGTGCCCGCCAGTGCAACCACCACGACGAGTGCGGCGAGTCCAATCCCGACCCGCCGCGCGATCCGCCACACGGTCGATCGCTTCGCGGTGGTGGCAACGTCGTTCATGGTGTTGTCTTCTTCGCCTCCCACCAGCGGGTTCCCTGAATCAGTGCCGTGAGGCGAGCGAGCGCGGCGGCCGACGGCACGCTCGTCGCCGGCAGTCCCAGCGCAGGTGCAATCGCTTGCGCCATCGCCTGTGGAATCGGCGCGTCAATCTCGATGCGGGCACGGGTCACTGGATGCACAAACGCCAACCGCCACGCGTGCAGTCGAAGCGCTGGAGGTGCCGCGCGCTGATTCTCAGGAGGGCGACTCGTGTTGGGTGGAAGCAGCGATCGATAGATGCGGTCGCCCACAACTGGAGCTCCAAGCAACGCCATATGTGCCCTGATTTGATGCAGTTTTCCACTCTCGATCGCGCACGCAACCAGCAAATGATTCGCAGACGAGGCGATCGTCTTCCAGTAGGTGATCGCCGATTCGCCGCGCTGCGAAGCGACACTGACCTTCATGTCTCCACGGCGAATCTCACTGAGAGGTTGTTCGCAGACGCCCTCGACGCGGGGCAACCGTCCCTGCAAGACCGCGAAGTACGTCTTCTCGATCGTGCGATTCTCGAACTGTTTTCGAATCGCGTCGTACGCCCGCTCGGTGCGCGCGACAACCACCACGCCTGAAGTCTCTCGATCGAGTCGGTGCAACAATCCGAAGTCGCGCTCTGAACCGAGCCGTGTCTGCTGAACTCCTTCAACAGCAAAGAGACCATTCATCAAGCTGTCATCGCGATGTCCCGCGCCAGGTTGCGTGACGGTGCCCGCAGGCTTGTCAAGCACGATCACTTCCTCATCTTGAAAGAGCACGTTGCAGATGACACGGGGATTGGCACGGGGTGGAGGGGGCACAGTTTCCTATCATCCCAGACTAGTGACAACTCTGCCCACAGCGCTCTTGTCTTTCGACGTTGAAGAGTTCGACTCACCAAACGAACATGGTGCAGGATGGCCGATCGCCAAGCAACTCGAGCAGGGGGCCATCGGATGGAGTCGCACGCTCGCGCTGCTCGAGTCGCTCGAGATTTCGGCAACCTTCTTCACGACCGCCGCCATCGCGAACTTTTCACCACAATTGCTGCGAAAATCAGCGGCGAATCATGAGATCGCTTCGCATGGATTCAACCACGCGACCCTCGACGCTGGCGACCTCGCAGCGAGCCGACGTGCACTGCAGGCACTGAGTCATCAAGAAGTGCTCGGATTTCGCCGTGCGAAAATGCAACCCACCGACGCGACTGAGTTGCTCGCCGCGGGATATCAGTACGACAGTTCGATCCATCCTGTCTGGCTGCCAGGGCGATACAACAATCGATCGCTCCCGCGAACAATTCACCGCCGGTCGACGCTCATCGAAGTTCCCGCATCGGCAACTCCTGCGCTGCGTCTTCCACTCTTCTGGCTTGCGTTCAAACACTATCCGCAGGGGCTCTACCGAAGGTGCGTGCAACAATGCCTGCAACAGGACGGCTACGTGAACCTCTATTTTCATCCGTGGGAATTCATTGACCTCTCGCAGAGCAAACTCCCCAAGTACATGCGCACACCATGCGGCGAAGAGCTCTGCGACCGAATGAGCGCATTCGTCGAGTGGCTGCGACCGCTCGCGAACATCACCACGTTCACTCACTTTCTTACGGCCAAGGGAATGCTCTCACGATGACGCAAGCCACACCACCATTCAACGCCCGACTCGCGCCATTTGGCGAATCCATTTTTTCAACGATGAGCCGACTCGCAGTCGAGCACAATGCCGTCAATCTCGGGCAGGGGTTCCCAGACTTTGAACCGCCCGCCTTCGTTCAAGACGCTGCGACGCGCGCGGTGAGTGGCGGATTCAGCCAGTATTCACGGGCCTTTGGACTTCCCAAGACGACTCACGCGATCGCTCGCTACGCGGAGCAGTCGATCGGATTCGCTGCCGATCCCGACACAGAGGTCACAGTCACCGCGGGTTGCACTGAAGCGATCGCAGCAGTGCTGCTGGGCATACTCAATGCGGGAGATGAGGTGGTGATTCTCGATCCCTCGTACGACTCCTACGCAGCGTGCATCGCAATGGCGGGTGGCGTTGCGCGCCGAGTGCGACTTGAGGGTCCTGCATTTCGCATCACGCATGAGTTGCTACGCGGCGCATTCTCTTCAAAGACGCGAGCGATCATTTTCAACTCGCCGCACAATCCAACGGGACGAATGTTCGACGAGGGCGAGTGCGCGGTCGTCGCAGGGCTCGCGCGTGAATTCGATTGTCTCGTGCTCTCGGACGAGGTCTACGACGAGATCACCTTCGCGCGACCACACACCTCGATCGCGCGCCTCGCTGGGATGCGCGAGCGCACCGTGATTCTTGGAAGTCTCGGCAAGACATTCTCATGCACTGGATGGAAAATCGGATGGGCGATCGCACCAGCAGGGATCACCCGTGCCATCCGTTGCGCCCATCAGTTTCTGACTTTCTGCGCGCCGACTCCATTTCAAAAGGCCGCAGCCGATGCGCTCGACTCGGTCTGCACCGACCGCTCCTACCTGCACGAATTGCGCCGTGACTACACGACTCGCCGAGCGCGCATGCTCGGCATCCTGACTGGTATCGGTTTCGAGTGCGTGCCGCCTGAAGGGTCGTACTTCATACTCGCCAACGCTCAGGCGGCGGGATGGCCCGACGATGTGACGGCGGCCAAGGTGCTGGTCAAAGCAGGGGTGGCGACCATCCCAGCAAGTGCATTTTTCGACCCCGCCAACCCAGATCGACGGTGGTTGCGCTTCGCCTTCTGCAAGCAAGAGGCGACGATGGCGCTCGCGCAGCAGCGACTCAACGCCCTTCCTTTGCACGAGTTTGCGAAGTTGACGAATTGATGTATAGTTCTCGCCCCGTGTACGCAATTATCGAAGACAGTGGAACTCAGATCATGGTGCGCAAAGATGATGTCATTGACATCGATCTGCGCGACATCCCCGTAGGCACAACCACACTCACCTTCGGCAAGGTTCTTGCCATCGGTCAAGAGGATGGAACGGTCGCCTCGCTTGGTGCTCCGTACCTCGCCAACGCAACGGTGACCGCAGAGGTCATCGGTGTGAAGCGCGGCGCGAAGACCACGCTGAACAAGTACAGCCGACGCAAGGGCTACCGACGACACAAAGGTCATCGGCAGTCCTACGTCCAAGTCAAGATTTCAGCGATCGCCAGCTGAGCGACCTCTCGCCGCTCGTTTGCGGCTAGTTCGCGGCAAGAATCTCTGCCAGTTTGAAAGGTGATTCCGCTTCGAGCGTGTACGCGCTCAGACACGCGGCTTCAACAAACGCTCGGCAGTGTGCTCCTTGATCGGGCGCGAGCGTCCGTCCCAATGCACTTCCAGTTCGCAGTGATGCCGCAGTCACCGAGGTGTGGCATGCGCCTTCCCACTCGCCTGGAGTTTGCGCGCCTCGATCAACGATCGCGTTGTGCGCGTCTCGCCACTCGAGTGTCGCATCGTCAACGCGAACTGCGCCGAAGTCACCGCACGCGAGAGCACTGCGACTCCACGTTGGATGTTGGTTTGATGCCATGATCAATCCCGCGCGACCATCGGCGTATTGACAGGTGATCGCAAACGATCCGACCCATCGGCGAAATGAGCGGCTCGCAGCATCGGGTTGATCATCGCGCGTGCGGTGGCGGCGATCGCCACCGACGGCGGCACTCACGCGCTCAGGTGTCCCCATCCATCGAAGCAAGAATGACGCCGCGTCATGAATTCGCGCCAAGATCGATCCATGTTCGAGTGACCCAAGTGAGGTGATCTGCGAGATGCTCGGTGCTCCTGCTTGAGAAAAAATCTCGCTCGCGTGCGCAAGCCTTCCGTCGACGGGTGATCCTGGCAAGAGAATTTCGTAGGCGCCACTTCCGCTGGGCGAGTGATGGCCAAACCACGGCTCGGTTGTGAAAACCACGGGATGGTTTCGAGCGATCAGTGCGCGTGAGGCGGATGAGCCGAACCCAACGAAGAGCAGGGGTGTTCCGTGCGCACACGCTGAAAAACTGCGGAAATCCAAGAGTTCGTGAGCATCGGCACCGAAGGTGGTTCGCACGTCGCGACTCGGGCTCCCGACGCACATGACAACCCGCCGACTCTGGCGCACAGCACTTTGAATCCAGATGGGGATCGCACTCTCCGACCAAATGCAGAGCGGTCCACCGGATGGGTCACCCTTCGCCACAACGTCCTTTGGCATCTCGTTCGCCACAGCCGAAGTCTACGGTTACCCTTGGTGCGTGGTCAGACGATCGCCCCCAACATCTGTTGGGCGAGGAAAGTCCGAACACGGTAGGACACGGTGGTGGCTAATGACCACCAGTTTTGACGCAAACTCGGGACAGTGCCACAGAAAAGAAACCGCCGGTGCAGCAATGCAACGGTAAGGGTGAAAAGGTGCGGTAAGAGCGCACCGCTCCTTCGGTGACGAAGGAGGCAAGGCAAACCCCACCGCGTGCAAGCGCAAGCAGTCCTCTGGCGGGTCCTCCGCCACCTGCTGTCCGTAGGTTGAGGACGGGTCGCGTGCTTCGAGGCCATCGGCAACGGTGGTCCAGAGAGAAATGATCGTCACCCGCAAGGGAACAGAATTCGGCTTATGACCACGCGCGTTGGGCGGATCCGAAAGGGTCCGCCCCTTTTTTTCTGCGGAATTTCCCACAGAACCAAATTTGAACAAAAGTGTTGAATTGTGTTGGGCGATCGCTACGATCGAACCGCCCATGAATCCAATTGCCAAGCCCAACAGCCTTCAGTCCTACACCATGCTCCTCTACCGCAAGGCGCTCCATCCAGAGTTCTTCGCGATCGACGGGCGCGCGCGTATCGAAAACGGCACACTCGAAGCCGAAGCGTGGATTTTCAAGGGTGGACATGCTGTTCGCTTTCAGCAGGACAAACTCTGTCTCTGCGAAGTTGTCACCGACCATCCACACGCACTTCCAGAGCGGGGTCTCTCGACGAACGTCCCATGCGCGGGCGAGCACGATCACGAAGAAGAGGTCTCAGAAACGCTCACCTTCATGACAACGGTGCAGACTGAAACACTCGCCGAGCATCTTTATCTCGGCACGTACAAAGAAATGCTCGCCCACGGTCGTGACAACGAATCACTCGTGAGCTCGTGGACGGATTCCGTCACGAACAAGCCCAATCTTTCGGTGGTCGACCTGCAGCGCTTCCGCACTGAGATTCACGTTCAGAGTTGGCACTTGCGCAGCGACTGCGGTCTCGTGCTTCGAACACAATCGATGTTCCAACTTGAAGTGCCAGCGACCAAGCCCGAGAGTCGCAAGTCGAAGTAAACCTGTGAGCAGGTTCGCGAGGCAATCGGTCGAGAGTGATTGTGCGCTCGGAGCGATCGAGATGCCAATCTCGAGCCGCGCTGTGGCGGCAGTTGCAGCGCCGCCAGCTGCAGTGCGGCCACTCGCAATTTCTCCAACCGCCTCCGTGACCACAGCGACTGCGAGTGCGCGCCCCGCCGTCGACCAGGCCAGTGCTGCGCGCACGGTGCAACTCGAAGAACTTCGTGAGCGCCATGATCGTGAGTGCCCGTTCTGCACGACCTCGCGCAACCACACGCAGACTGTGTTTGGAGAGGGCAATGCCTTCGCCGACGTCTTCTTCGTCGGCGAAGCGCCCGGTGACACTGAAGACACAACGGGCCGTCCATTCGTCGGTCGTGCTGGACAGAAACTCGACGAGATGATCCAAGCCATGGGATTGCGCCGCGAAGACTGCTACATCGCCAACGTCCTCAAGAGTCGACCACTCGACAATCGAACGCCGCTGCCGAGTGAAGTCGCGTTGTGCGGTCCATATCTGGTCGAACAGATCTTGATCGTGCGTCCGAAAGTCCTGGTCTCACTGGGCGGACCCGCGACACAGTTGCTGCTGAATGTCGAGACTGGCATCACGAAGTTGCGCGGCATCTGGACGCAGTGGACTCCGCCGCAGGGCAGTGGGATGGCACCGATCCCAGTGATGCCAACATTCCATCCGGCGTATCTGCTGCGCAACTACACCGTGCAAACGCGCGGTGAAGTCTGGTCTGATCTCAAGGCCGTGATTCAGCGCATCGCCGAGTCGTCCTCGAATGCGTCGAGATAATGCCAACACTGCGCATCCTCGAGCGCGCGCGCTGCGTATGACTAGTGGAGGAAGGGAAAGCGAAACACGAGCGAGAGCAAGAACAATTGACCCCACGAGGAGCCTGTCGCGTCTTGGTTTATCCGAGTCGGCGACGGGCTCTTTTTTTGGGGCCTTACACTCTCGCGCAGTAGAGGCAGCCTGTTCACGAAGCGCCCAGAGCGTCACTGCCTGACTTCATGTACGAATGCTCGGTGCAAGGAGGCATGAATGGCTGGACTCATCTACATCATCTGCATCGCGGCGTTGATCCTCGGGGTGGCATTGTTCTGCTTCCTGCCAAAGCGGCGCACACTGACTCTGCTGATACTCGCTCTTTCGTGGACTGGCTTTGTCGCAGTGCTCGGGTACTCACTGGGGATGGTCGTTTCAACATATCGCATGGGGAACGCTGCGCAGATCATTCGTATGTCCCATGAGATTCTCTGTGACGGAGAGTGCGAACGACTTCGAATCGCATTTTCTGAGGCGAATCTCTACCTCCAGAATCCAGGATCCACCAACGAGGGTGCGATCCTGCTGCTGTACAAGCGCCTTGAGAACCCCAAGTGACTCCGTGCACACTTGCGCCTGATGCCGCGTCGAAGTTTTCGTGACCGCTGCGAGTTCGCTCGCTCCACTCGCGACGGCAGAGCGCATTCAAGGCGTCGACGGGTCTTCTCACGCGACCCCGAATCCATCGCACTCCTGCGCACAGTGACGGTCTTGGGTCTTGGGCTGGGAGTTCCCCTTGGCGCGAACGTGGCGCATGGCACTGACCGCGTACATCGGCACCAGCTTGCTCGCGACCTTCATCGCCGAGTGGTGGGGGCTCGGATGATTCGCTCGGTTGACCTTCCCGCAGGGGATTGCAGTGATGGTGATTCTGTGGTGCGTCGTCGTGGTGCTTAGCGATCGGTGGCTCGATCGTTTTCAACTCGGTCCACTCGAGTGGCTGTGGCGATGGTTGGAGTATGGCCGCGTGAATCCAGCGTGATCGTCACTGGTCCGTCATTCTCGAGCGAAACCAACATGTCCGCGCCGAAGACTCCGCGGGCCGTCGGAATGCCCATCGCTTCGATCGCCCTTGCGACGGATTCGCATCGTTCGCGTGCGAGCTGCGGAACTTCTGCGCCAGAGAACCCAGGTCGATTGCCACTCGAAACGTCCGCAAGCAGGGTGAATTGGCTGATGAGCAGCACCGAGCCGTGAACCTGTTGAACGTCGCAGTTCATCTTTCCTGCACCGTCCGCGAAGATGCGCAAGTGGGTGATTCGCTTGACCATCCACGCACTGTCTGACGCGTCGTCCCCCTTGGCGATTCCTAGCAGCACGAGCAACCCATGTTCGATCGATCCAACCGTTTCGCCGTCGACGTCGACGCGAGCGCGCGCGACCCGTTGAATCACGGCGATCATGCGAGGAGGCTCGCCACAGTTCAGATCCGCACGAAGGCGAGAGCGGCGCTTGTCACGAGCGCATTGGCACCCGCCTCGCTCTCGAGAGGACCCTGTGAATACTCGAGCAGTTCAGGCATGCCGCCCGTCACGATTTTCGCAGCAGTCATGTTGCCCACGCTGCACCAGCGCTGGTGGTTCTGATCGTTCATGAGTTTCTTGATGAAGAGCTCTTCATCGCCCTCGAGAAAAACTGCGAGCAACGATCGGTCATACGCCTCGACCTGCTTTCGGATCTCACTTCCGATTGGAGTCTCATCGCCGAACTGTGGTCCGACGTGGCTGAGGTCAGCGCTCGACACGAACAAGGTCCGTCCTGGCGCCTCAGCAAGAACAGCGCGAAGTGCTGGAACGAACTCGTCATATGAAACGCGTGCGCCATCGTCGGCGAGCATCGGAACGAGCGGGCTCGGTACGAGCGCTGCGACGATTGGTACGTTGCCAAAGACTTCGTGAATCCACGGCAGTTGAATCTGAATTGAATGTTCGCCGAGATGATCGATCTCATCTTTGAAAAGCCGCGCCCCCAGAAGTGCCCCGAGTGCATCAACGACCGCAAGGTCGGCGTTGAAGATTCCAAAGGGAGTTTGAAATCCAAATCGACTCATGACCACTCCGTCGCCCGAACCAAAGTGGTTTGTGCCCAAGATGACAATTCGGTCGACCTTCGCGCCGGTGCCGAATGATTTGTACGCCGCGGCGTAGGTCGGTCCGCCTCGGCCGTAGTCGAGATGCGGCGCGACGATTCCGAGCAGTTCTCCCTCGAGTTCTGGATCGTCGGCCTTCGCGAGCAGGTCAGCGATGAATGCCTTCGCCGCAACGGGATCTTCGCCTGCCGCGATCGACGCTCCGAGTGGAAACGCATTCGCAGCAGCGACGCGAGCCATCGCTTCACGCTCAAGTCGTTCAGAATTCGGTCCCCACAAGAGCCCAGCTTCGTCAAGCACAGAAACGAGTTGAACAAGAAACTCCTTGGGAGCGCCCGTTCCCTCTGCGAGGTCGTCGAGCGATCGTTCGCCCTGCAAAAGCGAGAGCAGGGGAAGCCACTCAGGCGGAACCACTGGGCTGTTGCCATCCCCACGCAAATTGGCTGGATCGCGCAGCGCAACGAGAACCTTTTTCTCGGCATTTTGCACGCCAATTGGGGTGAAAGGGCGGATGTGCGGTCGGTCGCGGTGCTCTGGGAGTGGTTCCATCGGGTCAGAAGTGTAGAGGCGAGATCGATGCTTATCTGCCACAACGCAGGCAAATTTCTGAATTGCACTCGAGCGCACTCAACTCATCGGGCGAATAGCCGATAGTTCTCATCTGCTTCCTATACTCGCCGATCTGCCTCTTACTCGCACAACTCCTCAGGACTCACAAGGAACCATGCTCATGACACGCTTTGTCGACCGTCGCCTTTTCGCAACACTTGCACTTGTTGGATCACTTTGTGGATCCATTTCGAGCGCAGGTCTCGCCCAGACTCCACCGCCAACGCAAGTCGCTCCACCGAGCGCCGCACCTCCAGCGCAGGCTCCTCCGGCGAAGCAGAAGCCAACGTCATCTACTTCTGATGGAATGCTCTCGCGGCAAAACAGTGCGGCGAACCGCGATCTGTCGGCCACACGAGCTCCAAGTGAAGCGATCACTGTTGGAGGTGCTCCGGGCGTAAAGCCGCCTGTTGACTCGACACCCGTTTCGACTGGGCCGGCGCCAATCGCGTTCGATCCGCCGATCCTCGACCTCGGTGAGATGCAGGCCGACGTGCCGAAGACCGGCAAGTTGATGATCAGGAACATTTCTGACAAGCCTGTGACGATCGCTCGCGCGATTCCTGGTTGTGGTTGCACCACGGCTAACGCCCCGAAAGATCCGATCCCGGTGGGTGGCTCGACCGAGATGGAAATCACTCTCAAGCCTGGACCAAAGCAAGGTGTGCGTCTTTCGAAGCGCGTGACCTTTCAGATCGACGGAGTTGCACCGATCGTGCTCACCGTTGAGGGAAATGTTGCTGCCTACGTCACTGTCACTCCCGACGTGATTGAGGGTGCAGCGAAGGTCGGCGATACGACAACCTCTGCTGACGGAAAACTCGTCGTCGCGGCCGCAGACGGACAAGCGTTCAAGATCACTGGCGTCAATCCGATGGTCGTCGCCTCCTTCAGCACAGACGCTGCGAAGGAACACATCGTCAACATCGACTGGGCCAAATGGGAAGAGCAGGGTCGTGCGATCAAACTCACGATCTCGACCGACCATCCAAAGGCATCTGCCGTGAGCGTGATGATCAAGCGACCCATGGTTGCGGGCGATCGCCCCTCGCCACCACCAGCGAATGCGCGAACGGTCCCTACGCCATCGAGTGAACTCGTCATTGCAGCACAAAGTGGTGACCTCGAGAAGGTGAAGGCACTGCTTGCAGTTGCTGGAACGAACGTCAATCAAGTCGATCCCGAGACGGGTCGCACGGCGCTGCACTGGGCTGCGCGGGAGAATCGCGGAGAGATCGTCACTTTGCTCATCGAGTCGAAGGCAGACATCAATGCTCAGGACCGCACTGGCAAGGGACCGATCACTGTCGCCGCTGAAACGGGAAGCGCAGACGCAACGCTGCGCCTCGCCAACGCTGGCGCAAGTCTGACCAATCGCGATTCGATCGGCGGAACGCCGCTGAGTTGGGCGTGCGGACTTGGAACTGCTGAGACAGTCGAGATCCTCCTCAACAAAGGTGCTGATGCGACGATCATCGATGTGAATGGTTTGAGTCCACTTATCTGGGCCGCTGGAATCGGCAAGCCAGAGAGCGTCGCGATTCTGCTCAAGCGAAATCCAAACCTTGATTTGAATTTGAAGGATGGCGTCACAGGCGACTCGGCGCTCATGCGTGCCGTGCGAAGCGGAAAGGTCGAGAGCGTTCGGTTGCTCATCGAGGCGAAGGCCGACGTGAACAGCGTGAACAAGCAGGGCTACTCGCCGATGCAACTCGCCGCACTCTCTGGAAGTCCAGACAAAGTGAAGCTGCTCATCGCGGCAAAGGCCGATCTCAATCTGAAGGATGCGACGGGTCGCACCGCGCTCGACCTTGCGCAGCGCCGCACAGATGCTTCGGGCGCGGAGATCGCCTCTCTGCTCATCGCAAGTGGTGCCGTCAGCGCGATTCCACTTCCAGCTCCAACGCCGCCGGCGGCGATCGCGAAGTAAGTCAACCACAGAAGGAAGTCGATCTCACAGTCACAAGCCCTCCGCTCGCGCGGGGGGCTTTTTTTATGGTGTGCGCGAGTGGAGTGCGACGGGAGCCGGCGCGCGAGGAACAGTTTCTTGAATCGAATAACGTAGGCGGATGACTCCAGCCACTCTCCAATCGTCTACCCATTCGACGTCGACTCGTGAGGCCTACGAACAGCTCCTCGCGCACATTCGCGAGGCGGGGCTGATTGGGGGAGTTGGCGCCGTCCTCTCATGGGATCAGGAGACGATGATGCCAGACGGTGGCGTTGACTACCGCGGCAAGCAGTTCGCGCTTCTCGCGCGCATCGGACACCAGATGTCAACGACGCCTCGCATCGGTGAGTGGCTCGCACAGTGCGAGAGTGACAAAGCGTTCATGAACGGTGGTTCTGCAGAGTGCGCGCAAGTGCGCGAGATTCGCCGCGACTACGACCGCGAGACGAAGTTGCCAGAGACGCTCGTGAGCGAACTTGCCGAGATTTCGAGCAAAGCTCAACATGAGTGGGCCGAAGCACGCAAGGCAAACGACTTTGCGCGATTTCGTCCATGGCTTGAGAAGTTGGTCACACTCAATCGGTCCAAGGCTTCGTGCCTGGGTGTTCCCAGTGGCGGCGAGCCATGGGATGCACTCGCTGACACCTTTGAACCAGGATGCACTGCCGCGAGTGTGACGAAGGTCTTCACGCCACTTCGCGAACAACTTCGAAAGCTGCTTTGCGATCTTGCGGCAGGATCGAAAAAACCATCCAATCTCTTCAACGAGACGGCACTGCCAGTCGATGCGCAGATGAAGTTTTCACGCATGGTCGTGCAGGCGATCGGATTCGATTTTCAGCGCGGGCGTCTCGACACAAGCACCCATCCATTCTGCGGAGGGAGCCACTGCGGCGACGTGCGGCTGACGACGCGATTCACTGAAACATGTCTCAACGATGCGCTGGGATCGTCCATGCACGAGGCCGGTCACGGTATGTATGAGCAAGGGCTGCTCGCAGCATCGATCGGCACGCCGCTGGGAACTGCGGTCTCGCTTGGAATCCATGAGAGCCAAAGCCGACTCTGGGAGAATCAAGTTGGTCGGTCGCGCTCGTTTTGGAGTTGGTGCGCGCCGAAACTCAGTTCGTCCTTCGGCACTGCGACCGACTCATTCACGCTCGACGCTCTCTACGGTGCCGCAAACATCGTCGAGCCTGGGTTCATTCGAGTTGATGCCGACGAGGCGACTTACAACATGCACGTGATGGTGCGGTTCGAGCTTGAGCGGTTACTCATCGACGGATCGCTCGAACCCAAAGACCTTCCAGCAGAGTGGAATCGCCTCTACCGCGAGTACCTCAACATCATCGTGCCCGATGACCGCCGCGGATGCTTGCAAGACGTGCACTGGAGCATGGGAGCCTTTGGATATTTCCCCACGTACACACTCGGCACGCTCTATGCGGCTCAGTTTTTCGATGCCGCGAAACGCGCGATTCCCGGTCTTGAAGCGGGATTCGCGCACGGCGAGTTCAAGCCCTTGCTCGAGTGGCTCAACCGCGAGATCCACGCGCACGGTCGGCGATATCTGCCAGCAGAACTGTGTGAACGCGTCACGGGTTCGCCACTCTCATCGGAGTGCTACTTGAAGTACCTCGAGGGAAAGTTGCGACCGCTCTACGGAGCCTGATGATTCGGCGGCAGCGTCTTGCGAGCCATCGCTGCGGGGAGTCGCCCAGTGAACGCGAGCACCGCCACGACGATCGTCCAGAGGGGGACCATCCCGACACCTGGGATCGCCTCGGCGAGAAAGACCATGAACATGAGTACGGGACGGCCGAGTGCCCACCAGATCAGCACAGCGGTGGCTACATCAACGCCGATCACGAGGGGTGCCGTCGGCAACAGCGCAGATGTGAAGAAACTAAACGTGTCAGAAGCCACGGCGATGGCACAGGCGATGGCGATGCGCAACCACGAGGGAGATTTCCAAGATTCTGGTGGCGTTTGATCGGGCATTCGAGTAGCGTTGCGTTGCTCATCGAAAATACCATGGAATACGACCAAAGCATCCTCCGAAATGTCGCCATCATCGCTCACGTCGATCACGGAAAGACGACGCTCGTCGACGCCATGTTGCGCGCCTCGAGTGCCGCAACCGAAGTCGAGAAGGATGCAGAATGCGTCCTCGATTCAAATCCGCTCGAACGCGAGCGCGGCATCACGATCTTGGCGAAGAACTGCGCCGTGGATTACACGATTCAGCATGGTGCAACCAAGGGTCGCGCACTTCGCGTGAACATCATTGATACTCCAGGCCACGCCGACTTCGGTGGCGAGGTTGAGCGTGTGCTTCGAATGGCCGACGGCTGTCTCTTGCTCGTCGATGCGATGGAAGGACCGATGCCGCAGACGCGCTTCGTTCTTTCGAAGGCACTTGAGCTCGGACTCAAGCCGATCGTTGTTGTGAACAAGTGCGACCGTCCCGATGCGCGCCCTGATGAAGTCGTCAACGAAGTCTTCGATCTGCTGATCGATCTTGGTGCCGACGAACTCGCACTCGACTTCACAGTGATCTGGGCATCGGGTCGAGACGGATGGGCGAGCAACGACCGCAACGATCGTTCACGCGGCGTCGATGATCTGTTCGCCGCGATCGAGGCGAAAGTTCCAGCACCCAAGAGCGACATCACTGCGCCGCTGCAATACCTCGTTGTCAATCTCGGGTCAAATGACTACGTCGGACGGCTCGGCATCGGTCGCGTTTTTCAAGGGATTCTGAAGGCGAATTCGTCGGTGATTGTCTGCAAGGCAGATGGCACGATGCAACGCGCAAAGATTCAAGGGGTCAAGCGATTCGAAGGTCTTGCTCGGCAAGCGGTCGATTCGATCAGCGCAGGAGATCTCTGCGCGATCGAAGGCATCACCGACATTGAAGTTGGCGATACGGTGTGTTCGCCTGACAATCCAGTGGCAATGGTCCGCGTCAAGGTTGACGAACCGACGCTGCACATGATTTTCAGAATCAACGACGGACCACTCGGTGGACGTGAAGGAAAGTTTGTGACGAGTCGGCAGATTTCAGAGCGACTTGAACGCGAACTTCGCGCCAATGTCGCGTTGCGCGTCAGTCCCGGCGACAGCGCCGAAGAGTTTCACGTCTCTGGACGCGGTCTCTTGCACCTTGGCGTGCTTCTCGAAACGATGCGCCGTGAAGGCTTCGAGTTGACCGTCGGCAAGCCCGAAGTCATCGAGCGCGAGATCGACGGAGTGAAGCACGAGCCCTACGAGAAGCTCGCGCTCGATGTCGCGCAGAACGTCATGGGTGGAGCGCTCGAACTGCTCGGACAGCGCGGCGCTGAAATCACCAAAGTCGACATGCGCGGCACTCGCTGCCACGTCGAAGCTGACATCCCCGCGCGAAGTCTCATTGGATTGCGCACCCGCATCCTCAATGCCACTGGCGGCGAGGCGGTGATGCACCATTCATTCTGCGACTATCGACAGATTCGTGTCGCTCCGCGAAAGCGCATCAACGGTGTCATGATCGGCGTCGACGCTGGAACTGCGACCACATTCTCACTCTTGAACCTCGCTGAACGAGGCGTTATGTTCGTCAGCCACGGCGATGTCGTCTATGAGGGGATGGTCGTCGGCGAGCACAACCGCGACCGAGACTTGCATGTGAATGTGGTGAAGGCGAAGCCGATGTCGAACGTTCGTGAGTCGAACAAAGAAGCGACCGTTGTCTTGAAGGCGCCTCGTCCGCTGACCCTTGAGAGTGCGCTTGAGTACCTCGAAGGCGATGAGTACGTCGAAATCACTCCGACTGCGATTCGCATTCGCAAAAAAATCCTGAAAGAGAACGATCGCAAGAAGATCGTCCGTCAGCAGAAGGATCGCGAAGCAGCCCTGCAGGGCGCGGATGACTGAACCGAACCGAGCCTGCGAAACCTGTTGAATTCTGCCGTAGTATTCGCCCCGTGCCGGTGATCGTTCAAAAATTCGGTGGCACGAGCATCGCCGATGCTCCCCGTATTCGCCGTGCTGCGCAGCGTGTTGCGGATGCGCGGGCCGCAGGGTTCGATGTCGTCGTCGTCGCCAGCGCGATGGGGCAGACCACCGACGAACTGATCGCACTTGCTGAACAAGTTTCGCCCGTTCCTGATCGAAGAGAACTCGACATGTTGCTCGCGACGGGCGAACAGGTCACCGTTGGATTGCTCGCGATGGCACTGCGCGAACTCGGCTGCCCTGCGAGCAGTCTCACGGGCGGTCAAGCTGGTCTTCGAACCGACGGCGTGCATGGTCGCGCCCGCATCACCCGCATCGAGTGTGGGCGGCTTGAGCGTTTGCTCTCACGCGGCGAGATTCCAGTGGTTGCGGGGTTTCAGGGCACAAGCGATGAGGGAGAGATCACAACACTCGGTCGTGGAGGAAGCGATACCACGGCCGTGGCGATTGCAGCTGCGCTGCGCGTCGCAGATGGTGGCGGATACTGCGAGATCTTTACGGACGTCGACGGGGTCTACACCGCTGATCCAAGACTCGTTCGCAGCGCCGTCAAATTGCCGCGCATCTCGTACGAAGAAATGCTCGAACTCGCGACACTTGGCGCTGGGGTCATGCACCCGCGAGCGGTGCTCTTCGGCGAGAAGTTCGGTGTTCCAATTCACGTTCGTCACAGTCAAAAACCAGATCATGGCACGATGATCTCGAGGGAGAATTTAGACATGGAAGAACTTGCGGTTGTCGGTTGCGCACTCAAAGAAGAACTTGGTCGCGTGAGCATTCGCCAGATCAAGAACGCGGTGGGGCTCCAGGGGAAGATTTTCACAGCGCTCGCTTCATCGAACATCGTTGTGGATGACATCATGCAAACCGAGCAGGGTTCAGCGACGATGATTGCATTCACAGTCGACCACGGCGACCTTGCAGAGGCGAAGCAGATCGTTGCCAAGACTCTTGCAGAGTTAGGTGAGGGCGAAATGTCGATCGACGTGGGACTCGCGAAGGTCTCTGTGGTGGGAGTCGGGATGAAAATGCACGCAGGAGTGGCAAGCCGCATGTTTCGCGCGCTCGGTGAAGTCGGGGTGCCGATCCACAACATCACCACCAGTGAAATCAAGATTAGTTGCATCATCGACACCGCCAATGGTCAGCGCGCACTTGAGACGGTGCACGCAGCGTTCGGACTTGGACTCGGCAATAACGCCACCATCGCGATGCAAACCGATTCACAGCGCGTATGACCATCGATCACAGCCAGAATCTGTGGAAGTCGAGCGATCCCGCGCCCAACGCGCCCCAGCCGCCGGTGCTTCCAGGATTGCGTGTGATTCGCTTGCTCGGCGCGGGGGGGTTCGGTGCGGTGTGGCTCTGTGAGCAGAGCGAACCACTCGAGCGCCAGGTCGCCGTCAAAGTCATGCGCACCGTCATCGCGGGTCCGCGACTTCGACAGCGGTTTGAAGCGGAGCGTCGACTGCTTGCGCGGATGGATCATCCTGGCATTGCGCATGTCTTCGATGCAGGAGAAGCGCAGGACGGCAGTCTCTATTTCATCATGGAGTTAGTCAGTGGTGAACCATTGCTCGAGTGGTGCGATCGACAACGCCTCTCGATTGAAGCGCGGCTCGTGCTCGCTCGCCAAGTCTGCGCGGCTGTGCAACACGCGCACACCAAGGGAGTGATTCACCTCGATCTCAAGTCAGCGAACATCTTGGTGCGCGATGTCGATGGTGCTGCCGTGGTCAAGGTCATCGACTTTGGAGTTGCGCAGCTCGCAGACGACCCAGATGCCGTGCGAACAATGGTGGGGGAGGCGCAGGGACCCGTCGGAACCCTCGAGTACATGGCGCCAGAGCAACTCACGGGCACGAAGCAACTCGACACTCGCGCAGACATCTATTCGCTTGGAGTGACGATCTATCAATTGCTGTGTGGACTTTTGCCCTTCGACTCGCGCGAACTGCGCGCAGCGGGCACGATCGAGGCGCAGAAAATCATTCGCGAGTGCGAACCAGATGCGCCAAGCGAACGCTTCAGCCGGCTGATGGCACTCGAACCTGCCGAGTCCGCGCAGCGCGCGGCAAGCCGGCAACTCGATGGACGACGTCTTTTACAGAAGATTCGTGGACAGCTCGACGCGGTCGTCTTGCACTGTCTCGAGAAGGACCCGAGCAACCGGTACGGAACCTGCGATGCGCTCTGCGACGACCTCGCTCGGTGGCTTGCGTTCGAACCAGTCGTCGCGCGACCAGCGTCGAAAGCATTGCGGTTGAGAAAGTTCGCGCGGCGCCATCGGGTTGGGCTTTCAGCAGCGACGATCGTCGCGCTCGCGGTCGCCGCCGGAGGAATCACGGCGACCTACGGATGGATCGAAGCAAATAGGCAACTCGCGCGGGCCGAGCGATTGCACGACTTCAACAATGACATGCTCGCAGCGGTGACCCCAGAGATTGCCAAAGGGATGGATACCACACTTGTTCGAATGATCTTCGACAAGTCGATGGGTTCGATCGACACACAGTTCATCGATGACCCTGAACTCGCGGCAGACGCGCACCGAACAGCAGGCGTCGCGTATCGCGCGATTGGTGAGTATGAGCTCGCGCTGACCCATCTCGCTTCGCAGGAGAGGCTCCTTCGTGCGCTGCACGATCCCGACGATCTCGAACTGCTGAGTGCTCAAAACGATCTTGGAAATGGACTGATGCTGACGAATCGTGTCGACGAGGCGGCGGTGCTGCTCGAGCGTGTCGTTGAGCGACGAACGGCCATCCTTGGCGCAGAGAACCCCGACACTCTCAAGTCACTCCACAACATCGCGTGGCTTCGAGACGCGCAAGCTCGACCGAAAGAAGCGCTTGTGCTCTATCAAGACGTCGTCGAGCGCAAGCGCCGAGTGCTCGGACCCGACGACGACAGCACGCTGCAGTCGCTCAATTTTCTCGGCGAGATTCAGCGCAGGCTTGGCGACTATCCCGCGGCGCGCGGGACCTTTGAAGATGTCATCGCGAGGCGAACGGCGCTTGCTGGCGCAGACTCGACCGATGCGCTGATCGCTCGCAACAACTACGTCGTCGTCTTGCGTGCGATGGGCGAAGCGAAGACGGCTGAACCGCTGCTTCGAGAACTCATCAGCGATATGACGGTCGTTTTCGGCAGCGATCACCAGATGACGCTCATCGCCCAGAACAATTTGGCAGCGATCTTGCGCGATTCAAATCGGGTCGCCGACGCAGAGGCGATCTATCGAGAGATTTGGCCGAAATTCGAAGGGCGACTCGGTCCCAACCACCAATTCGTACTCACCTCCATGGGCAACCTTGCCTTGTCCCTTGAGATGCAAGAGAAACTGGATGAAGCACAAGCGCTGTATCTCGAGACCCTCACACGCAAGCGCGCCTCGCTCGCACCCAAAGCGACTTCGACGCTCATCACGCTTCTGAATCTCGGATCGCTCTACTGGCAGCGCGAGCGATTCGCTGATGCGCATGCACTCTGGACGGAGTCGTCTGCAGGATTTCACGAGACCCTGGGAGCGCGCCATCCACACACTATTCGATCGGATGTTCGACTCGCACAATCGCACCTCAAATTCGGCACCCCAGCGCAGGTACTTGAGCTCATTCGCGTCGCGCTCGGAAGTGACGATCCGAGACTCTCACCTGATCTCGAGATGATCATCAAACAGGTCACTGGGCAGGCGCTCGCGCTGCAAGGCGATCGGCAGGGAGCGATCGAGTCACTCGAGAAGGCGCATGAGATCGCGCTGAGCATCACGAAGGAAAAGGTCGCGCTCGAGATCGCAGCGCAGATCGCCATATTGAAGGGATCGCCGTAAGATCACAGCAGAAACGACGGCGTTCATAGGCAAAGATACGATTTAACAGAACATATATTATCGGACTTTCGGCATCTTCGAGGTCTTTCGGCGACACTCCGTCTTAGTGAAGAATCCGATCACCGAGAGCCCCAAGAAACAACCGACGGCACCGCTCTGTTCTGTCTTTCGGCGCTTCCTGAAGTCAAAGGGTTTGAAGTACACGATCGAACGAGCCGACGTGCTCGACGCAATCATCGCTCGCGACGGTCTCTTTGAAGCTGAGGAGTTGTTGCTCGAGTTGCGCCGCCGGGGGCATCGAGTCTCGAAGGCAACGACCTACCGAACAATTCATTTGCTTCAGGATGCCGGCATCATTGTGCAGGCGCTTTTCGATTCGAAGCAAGCGCACTACCAGTTGATCTACGGCAAGGAACCGCGCGACCACATGGTCTGCATGAAGACCGGTCGACTGGTTGAGTTTCAGAGCGGTGAGTTGACACAACTTCGGGATCGGATCTGCAAGCAGCTTGGATGGACTCCCATCGGACACCGATTTCAAATCTACGCCGTGAGCCCCGAAGGTCAACAGCCCGAGCGCTGATCGGTGATCTCGATCGTTCGGCCCTCGCCTGAGAAGTCAATTCGAATATCGATGCGTTGCGCTGGCAGCGCTGCTCGAATGCGACTCGCCCACTCAACAACGATGACGCCGCGTGCGGTCGCGAGCAACTCATCCCAGCCGAGCGTTTCGAGGTCGTCGCAGGTGCGCATTCTCCAGAGGTCAATGTGTGTCAGTGACAACCGCCCACCTTCGTAGCTTTGCATCGTGACAAATGTCGGACTCGCAACCAACTGCGAGTCGATCGCGAGTCCGCGCGCGAGACCACGAACAAATGAGGTCTTGCCTGCACCGAGTTCACCATCGATTCCTATGAAATCGCCTGCGTTGAGCGAGCGTGCGAGCATCTCGCCCGCGCGTTCAGTGGCGGCCTCATCGATGAGTTCACTTGCTGCCATGAGTCCATCCAAGCTGTGTTGCATCTTCGCACTCATCGCCGATGAGCACCACCGCCAGTCGCGGGTCGCTCTCTGCGCGAGCGACGACCTGACCGACCACGGTGAATCCACTCGGAGCCGCCGCGCGCCCATCGATCGCTGCGAGCAACTCATAGTCTTCGCCGTCGCCGAGTGCGCAAGACAACGTCACCCCACACTGACACGGGATCTGTTCAGCGAGAAATTGTGCTTGCAGCGCACAGCCACCCTTCTGCGATGAAGCATGCATCATCCGACCAGAGTCGACCCCGAGTCCATCGCTGAGGTCCATCATCGCGTGCACGCGCGTTCCGAGTGCATCGATCAACGTCTGCGCCGCTCGCACGCGCGGGGTGAATGTGAGATGTCGTCCAAGGCCCTCTTCGCCGAACGATCCGCCGAGCGCGCCGCTCACAATCAAGAGATCGCCAACACAGGCACCGCTGCGTGTCACGACAATTCCATCCGTTCGCGGTGTCGCCAGAACCGTGATCGAAAGCACCAGCGGCGCTGCGACATCTGTGTGGATGGTCGTGTCGCCTCCGATGAGCGGCGCACCGAATTCGCGACCCCACTGCCGCACCGATGCCAACAATTCATGCGCGGCTTCTTGGGTCATCGCCACAGGCAACGTCGCGCAGGCGAGGATTGCGACTGGGAGCGCTCCCATCGCCGCAACGTCGCTGAGATTGCGCGCAACGGCCTTTCGCGCGATCAGTTCGATTGGCGTTGAAGTCGTGACATGCACACCGACAACCACCTGATCGACC
Organism: Singulisphaera sp. GP187; assembly: GCA_945869475.1. Lineage (GTDB taxonomy): Bacteria > Planctomycetota > Phycisphaerae > Phycisphaerales > SM1A02 > F1-60-MAGs104. The sequence goes on from CAMBOV010000001.1 coordinate 342,185, forward strand.
GCGCAAAGCAGTCGATTCGATGGCCACTCGAGAAGAGCCATGTCGTCTCCTGGTCGAATCAAGACCGTGGACGGCAACCGACCGTTGTCCGCCGCGACGGCGTTGAGAATCATCTCTTCATTGAGCGGAACCATCACAACGCGATCCTAGCGGTGCAAGCAATCGTTCGGCCACGCGCGCATTCGCAGCCGAAGCACCCTGTTCACGGGCGACGACTTCGCGGGCTGCCGCTGCGATCGTGCGCCGGCGATCCGGTGCCGCCAAGAGTTCTGCGATCGTTGTCGCCACGTCTTGCGCTGAACACTGCACAAGTCCTCCAGCCGCGAGCAGCGCATCAGCGGTCGTTTGAAAATCATCGACGCGTGGACCGACGATGACAACTTTTCCGAGCGCGGCGGGCTCCATCATGTCTGAACCGTGCAGCGTGCCAAACGTGCGGCCCAGTACCACGAGATCAGCGAGTGCGTATGCCTTGCGCAGTTCGCCGATGGTGTCGAGAACGAATCGTCCAGTTGCACTCCCCTGCCGTCCTTCACTGCGACGCACCGCACCCGGAAGCGCCGCGGCGGCCTGCGCGAACCACTCTGGCTTGCGCGGTGCACAGAGCAACTGCACTCGATCGCCGACTGCTGCGTGGATGAGTGCCTCCTCGCCTGGTGCCGTCGAGCCAGCGACCACGAGGGGTTTCGCACGGTCGATTCCCATCTCGCGCGCGAGCGCGTCGGCGCCATCGACTGAGTCGGCGATCTCGGCAGTATCCCACTTCATCGTGCCCGTCACAGTGATTCTCGCTGGATCCACTCCCATCGCTGCGAACCGTTCTGCGTACGTGCGGTCTTGCGCACAGACGTGCGTGAGCCGGCGAAACATCGGCGAGAGCAACCAGCGAACGCGCTTCGAGCGGGCAAAACTGCGAGCGCTCAGTCGTCCGTTCACGACGGCGACCGGAATGCATCGTTTCTCGCAGAGGCTGGTGAAATTCGGCCAGAGTTCGAGCTCCATCAAGAGCACAAGGTCAGGGTGCACGGCGGCAAGAAATCGTTGCGTGCCCCACGAAAGATCAAACGGAGCACGCACGACGGTGTGACGCGCATCAAAGAGAGAGTGTGCTCTGGCGATTCCCGTGTTCGTTGTCACGCTGATGATGATCTCTGCGCGCAGCGCGCCGCTCGCGAGCTCATCCACGAGATATCGGATCGCATTGACCTCTCCGACTGAGACGGCATGAATCAAGATTCGTGGCCTGGTCACTGTTCCTGTCATTCGCGGCGAAAGCGCGGGCACACGCACGCCGAGGCGAGCTGCCCAATCCGTGAAGATTTTGCCGCTCTTCACGAGCGAAACAAGCCAGATCGGAAGTGTCAACAGTGCTGTGACGAGGTACGCGAGATCGACAACAAAGCGCATGGCGGCGCGAGGGTATCGGATGGATCACCTGGCTAATGGCGTGCCCGATAGTCTCGCAGGGATGGATTCAGTTGGGCACGATGACCGAGAGCGGCCTTCCCGATTCTGCTGGGAGATTGGCGTCGACACCGGTGGCACCTTCACCGATTGCATCGCGCACTCGAGCGATGGGCGCATTGCGCGCGCGAAGGTGCTCAGCACATCTGCGTTGCGCGGCACCGTGGTCGCCGCGGCACCCGACACCATCTTCATCGCACTCGCCATGACGCCGTCCGCTGCGACTGCAGATGCATTCTTTCGAGGGTTTTCGCTCTGCACTGTTGTCACCGAGTCACTCTCACGGGTGATCGGGCTGATCTGCTCTGCGCGACTCGCCTCAACAGGATGCATCGCGGTCACCCTTGCAGCACACGAGAATCTGCGGGGTGACTGTCAAATTCTTGTTGGTGCCATCGTCGACCTCGTCGCTCCATTCGAGCCGCCGATTCTTGCCGCGCGGCTGGCCATCGATCGCCCCCATCCCGAATCACTCGCTGATTGCCGAATCGCGATTGGAACAACACGGGGAACCAACGCGCTGCTCGAAGGACAGGTGAGCGATGTCACCTTCTTCGTCAACGAAGGTCTCCAAGACATCCTGCGCATTGGAGATCAACGTCGCCGCGATATCTTCGCGCGCTCTCCGTCGCGAGCGACAGCCCTGCACCACGGCTCGAGCGGCGTGACGGGGCGGATGAACTCGGAGGGCGTCGAGATCGAGCCGCTCAACGAGTCACTCCTTCGCACGCATGCACGACTCGCCCTCTCGCGTGGTTCGAGTGCGGCCGCAGTCGCGCTCTTGCACGGTGGACGCAACGCCGCCCACGAAGTTCGCGTTGAGGCGATCCTTCGCCATGAGGGTTTTTCGTGGGTTTCTTCGGCGAACCGGTGCGGTTCGACAAGTCGCTTCGAACCCCGCGCTCGCGCTGCCGTCGTCGATGCGTCGCTCTCGGGTCCTGTGGGTGAGTTTGTCGCAGCCATCGGTCGTGCCGCGGCTGGAGCCGAACTGCTCATGATGACGAGTGCCGGTGGGCTCGTTCCAGCTGCTGCATTCCAACCTCGTGAGAGTTTGCTCTCTGGACCGGCTGGCGGCGTCGCAGGTGCCGCCTCGATCGCGCGCGCGTGCGGATTCAATCAGTGTGTCACGCTCGATATGGGAGGGACGAGCGCCGACGTCGCGCGCGTCGACGGAGAACCAGACATTCGCGACGAGACGACCGTCGGGTCAATCACGATCGCGTCACCGTCGATCGCGGTCGAGAGTGTCGCCGCCGGAGGTGGTTCAATCCTCTGGTGGGATGGCGACGCGATGCGCGTTGGTCCCAAGAGCGGCGGGGCCTCCCCTGGTCCTGCGTGCTATGGTCAAGGAGGCCCACTCACCCTCACCGATGCGCATCTCTTGCTCGGACGAATCGATCCACGTGGACTTCCCATTCCGACTCGACCCGCCTGCGCGCAGGCGCGAGCAGACGAAGTGCACGAAGCGATCTGCGCCTCGGGCGGCACCCACCTCGATCTGCGCGAGATGCTCGCGTCGTTCGTGGCCATCGCAGACGAGGCGATGGCGAATGCGATTCGTTCGGTGACGATTCGCCGCGGTGTCGATCCGATCGACCATGCGCTCATCACATTCGGCGGCGCGGGTGGACTGCACGCCTGCGCCGTCGCGCAGCGGTTGGGAATTCGCAGTGTGATCTTTCCGCCAGACGCGGGGCTTCTCTGCGCACGTGGAATTTCTCGTGCGCCAATCACGCGCATCGTCTCGTCACTCGTGCTCACCCCACTCGATGCGTTTTCACAGCAGTTCACCGAGCGACTCGCACAGCTCGAAGCCACAGCGCGAGAGGTCATCGCGAAACTCGGAGTCGATCCCACTTCAGCAACGATTTCACGGCGCGTCGTGATGATGCGGCTCGCAGGACAAGAGGAGAGTCTTGATGTGGCGTGTGCCGGGTGCGCAGAAGAGCGCAATCCGTGCGACCTGCTGCGCGAGCGATTTGCGCAGAACTACAGCGCAATCTACGGATTTCCACCCGACGTACATCGCACAATTGAGGTCGAGCGCATGCGGTTGCAGATTGAGTCTGCTCCGGCAGGCGCATCGCAAACCGCATCCGACGCAGCGGAAGCGAGTCCGCCGTCACCGATCACTGGCCCCTGCTCGATCATGCGCGCCGATTCGAGTTTTTACCTTCCACCTGGCTGGCACGCGACCGCGCACGCCACTGGCGCGCTGGTGTGCACGCGCGACGACGCGTGTGCGAATGACCTGAGTGCATGCGACGCTGCCCCGCGCGCAGAGTCCCACGAACTTGTCGCCGCTCAACTTGGCGCGATCGCAAGTGACATGGGCGAGCAGTTACGACGCACCGCGCTCTCTGCAAACATCAAAGATCGCCTCGATTTCTCCTGCGGACTCCTTGATGCGCAGGGGTTTCTCGTCGTCAACGCCCCGCACATTCCGATTCATCTCGGTGCACTCGGCCCGTGCGTGCGCGCTGTTCATGCGCACGGCACGCTCGTGGCGGGTGATGTCATCGCGGTGAACCATCCACGATTTGGTGGATCGCACCTCCCCGATCTCACGGTGATCACTCCAGTGCACACGGCACAGGGCGAGCTGATCGGATTCGCAGCAAATCGCGCGCATCACGCAGAAATCGGAGGGATGCGACCAGGATCGATGCCGCCTCGTGCGACGAATCTCGTGCAGGAGGGCGTCATCATCGAGCCGACGCACATCGTCAAAGGTGGGCGTGCGTGCTTCGACTCGATCGAGAAACAGCTGCGCGGCGCGAAGTGGCCGAGCCGAATGGTCGACGACAATCTCGCTGACCTGCGCGCACAAGTTGCCGCAAACGAACTTGCCGCTCAACGCCTTCGCGCGCTCTTCGTGCACAACGGCGCCGCGCGAATGCAGCACTCATATGCAGCGTTGCGCAGCGCCGCACGACGAGCAAGCGAGCGCGCGATTGCAACACTTCCCGCCGAGATTGCGAAGATCGAGGAACGACTCGATGATGGCACGCGCCTCGCCGTGGCGATGAGTCGACGACTCGACCCCCCACATCTCACCATTGATTTCACCTCCACCTCGGCGCAGCATCCGGGCAATCTCAACGCGCCGATCGCCGTCACACGCGCCGCAGTCATGTATTCCATTCGTGTTCTCGTCGGTCTCGACCTCGGGGGTGACGGTCCAGCGTTTCCGATGAATGAGGGATTGCTCGATCCCGTCGAGATCATTCTTCCCGCAGGCACGGTGCTTTCACCAGATTTTTCGCCACCGCCCGATGAATGTCCAGCCTGCGCGATCGGGCAAACTGAGACCAGTCAACGTTTGGTCGACCTGCTCTGGCGAGCCTTCAATCTCGCAGCGTGCAGCCAAGGAACGATCAACAATCTGCTCTTTGGCAATGAACAATTCGGCTTCTATGAAACGATCGCCGGTGGCGCAGGCGCATCGCGCGACCGTCACGGCGAGAGTGGCGTGCACACGCACATCAGCAACACGCGCATCACCGATGCCGAAGTGCTCGAGCGGCGCTATCCAGTGCGACTCGAAGAGTTCGCAATTCGCGCAGGATCCGGCGGCGCAGGCGAGATGCGCGGTGGTGATGGACTCATCCGGCGCATCCGTTTTCTTCAACAGGTCGAGCTCTCCTTCTTGTCGCAACATCGCGTCGAGAGCCCCTATGGACTCGCGGGCGGAGGCGCCGGCACGCGCGGAATGCAGCGTGTCATTCGTATGAACCGCGTCCCTGAAGAAGTCGATGGCATCATCGAACTCTCGATGAATCCCGGCGATGCCTTCGAAATCGAAACTCCTGGCGGCGGCGGGTACGGGCGAGAAATAATCACCGCGTAAACGGTGGTCGCTTGAGATCCGCTTCGATATCGATGCGCGAAATCGAGCGAGCCTTTCCAGAAATCGGATCGATCTCAATCACACATCCGCAGGCACGCTCGCCGCCTTCACCCATTTCGAAGTTGGTGTGCACACCCGTTGTCATCGCACGCAGCACTCCAACAGGATCTCGACCAATGACACTTGAATATGGACCGCACATCCCCACATCGGTAATGAACGCCGTTCCGCCACGCATGATTCGCGCATCGGCGGTCGGAATGTGCGTATGCGATCCAATCACTGCCGCGACTCGTCCGTCGAGATAGTGTGCGAGCGCCGCTTTTTCTGAAGTTGCCTCCATGTGTGCTTCGACAATCACGATCGGCGAGGTCTCAGGCAACAATGCGAGCACCGCATCGACGCATGCAAACGGATCGTCTGCATGCAGGTTCATGAACACTCTGCCGAGCACCGTCACAACAAAGATGTCCCGTGGACGCGCGGCTGACTTCGCAATGCGAATCCAACGCTTTCCTGGGGCTTTCGCCGAAAGATTCGCCGGTCGGGCGATCGGCTCTGCAGGGTCTTCAAGCACCGGAGTGATGCGGGGATCGCGAAACGCGTGATCGCCAAGCGTCACCGCGTCAACGCCGAGTTCGCGCAGTCCCTTGTACAGGTCTGGGGTGATTCCCGATCCGTTGCGCAGATTCTCGCCGTTGACAATGATCAGATCGGGGCTCGACTCTGCTCGAACTTGTGGGATCGCCTGCGCAAGCACTCGCCTGCCAGGCTGACCGACACAATCTCCAAAAAAAGCACTCACAATTCCGCGCTGCATCGTTACACTCTACAAGGCGATGCGCGGATGACCGATCTGGTGATTGCGCTCGCCACCGCATGATTGAAGCCACATACAAGAAGGGTGATCGTGTTCGGCATCCATCTCGCCCGGAGTGGGGCGTTGGTGTCGTCAACAAGATCGAAGTCGTCACACGCGACGCGTCGACAGATTTGCGCGTCTGGGTTCGTTTTCCCTCGGTCGGCGACAAGACTTTGCTCGCAAGTGTTGCTGCGCTCGAGATCATCGATGACCAGGGTTTTGGCAGCGGAATTCACGCCCGTCCAACCGTCACAGATCTCGATCTCGCCAAGGGTGGCGGATGGCTCGGCGCCATTTCAAAGCAATCTGCTGACAACGTCATGACCGCCCTCGCTGGGGAGGCGACCGATCCATTTGCGAGTCTGCGTCGTCGATTTGAGTATTCCGTGCAGCTCTACCGGTTCGACGGCTCGCCAACGCGACTTGTTGAGTGGTCGATCGCTCAGAGTGGGCTCGATGATCCGATGGCACGGTTCAATCGCCAAGAACTCGAACAGCTCTACAAGCGCTGGCTCTTCAATCTCGACGCGCACGTGCTGAAACTGCTCGGCGAACTGCGACGCGAGAAGTCGATCATCGATCAGGTGCTGCTCACTGCCCCACCCCTTGCCACCAGAACTATTCGCCGCCTTCAGGGTATGGTGAAGTAGCGGTATGAAGAGACCCACAGCGCATCCGCGCGGATCACTGACGAGAGGCACTTATCGAGTCATCGCATTGTCAGTTGCGGCCGTGATGTTTCTCTCGGTGCTCGCGATCTGTTGGTCAAGCGATCGCGATCGGGCAGAACAACTCGCAGTCGCACTTGAGGAGTGTGGCAAGTCGATGCAGCAAGAGCACGACGGACGGATGGCTGCCGAGATGAAAGTCATCGATCTGGTGAAGGCAGCGCTCGCTGCAAAGGAAGCCTCCGGTCAAGCGATTGCAGCAGCGAATGCTCGAGCAGACCTCGCGCAGAAAACGATCGTCGTACCTCCACCAGCGCCAGTCGCCACCGCGCCATCGGCAGAACAACTTGCTGCAGAGCGACAGTTGGTCGAATCGAAAGCGATGATCGCGTCGCTCGAGTCAGCACTGCAAACGGCGATCGAGCACGCCGCGCGTGACCAACTTCGGGCACAGCGACTTGTGAACTTCATCGAAGGATCCTTTCACGCCTTTGCTCCCGCCGGCGTCGCGCCCACCGACGCAACCATCGCATCCGTGATGATCGCAGCGAGTCGCGAGTTGAAGGGCGGAGCACTCGCGGACGATCCTGCCGCACACGCGCAGGCGCAGGAACTCGTTGGGACACTCCTCGTCAATAGCGGAAACAGCGCTCACGCGACCGAACTTCTCGAACAGGCGCTCGCATTTCAACGCGCGGCGAGCCCGCTCGATGTTCGCGAGGTGGCCGATTCTGCGAGTGACCTCGCGCTTGCTCACCTTTCCGTCGGAACACTCCCATCTGCGCAGACTCTCGCGCAAGAGGCACTCACACTCGAGCAAGCAATCTCGATTGACTCGCTCTCGCTCGCACGCGCGCGAAGTGTGTTGGCGCAGGTCCTGGTTGCGCGCGGAGACCTTGCGCAAGCGACTCTTCAGAGCGAGACAGCGCTTGCGATCTACCGAAAACTGCTCCCAGGAAACACGACAATACTTGCCGAGCAGATCAATCAACTCGGTGAGATCCTCGATCAGAGCGGCCGATTCGCGGATGCCGAGCGGCTCTATCACGAAGCCGTCACGATGAAGGCGAATCTCTACGAGGGCGACCATCCCAATGTTGCGCGTGGTCTCAAGAATCTCGCAGGAATTCGCCAAGAACTTGGTCGATCTGCAGAGGCGGAGCCTCTTGCGGTTGCAGCGCTTGAGATGCAGCGACGCATCTACACGGGTGACACGGTCTTCGTCGCCGACGGCATCAACACACTCGCGAGCATCCGCCGGTCACTCGGCGACACCGCCGGCTCCGAAATCTTGTTTCGTCAATCCCTCGCAATGCGCGAGCGCATCTACAAGGGAGATCATCCTTCGATCGCCAGTTCACTCACAAGCCTCGCGTGGGTTGAGCAAGCGCTCGGAAAGAGTTCGCTTGCTGAACCGATGCTCGTGCGAGCGCTCGAGATGCGAAAGCGCCTGTCGAGCGGCGATGACGCACGCGTCGCCCGCGCGCTCAACAGCCTTGCGTGGGTTCGCTTCGATCTCGCAGAGACTGCGCAAGCGGCACAGAATGTTGCGGATTCAGTTGCGATGTATGAGCGACTCTTTCCGGCAGGCGACGCAGGTCGCGCGGTCGCGATCGCGACACAGGCACGAATCGCCAAGAAACTTGGGCAAGCCGAACTCGCCGCTTCGCTCATTCTGCAAGCCGAAACGATGGTGCTCGCAACAGAGTCCCCCGCCGCGGCCAACACGCAGGCTGTACTCGATCTCAAGCGTGAAATCGCGACGCACTGATCGGTTCGTGCGCAGTCCCAATCAATCCTTTTCCGCCATCAACTGTGCGCGCGCATCGTGCAATTCAGCGATGCGCTTCGCGTCAACCGTTGGGTAGTGCAGGTCGAGCCCGCTCAGTGTGTCGATGATCACCGAGGCGACTGCCAGTCGCGTGTACCACTTGTTATCAGCAGGAATCACATGCCACGGCGCCTCTGGGCTCGAGGTCTCTTGAATCATCTTCTCGTACGCGGCCATGTACGCATCCCAGTGCTGGCGCTCTCGCACGTCTGCTGCTGAGAATTTCCAGTGCTTCTCTGCATCATCGATGCGCTCGAGAAAGCGCTTGCGCTGCTCCTTCTTCGAGACATTCAAGAAGAACTTGCGGATGACCGTGCCATTGCGCGACAAAAAACGCTCGTACCTGCGGATATCGGTGTACCGCTGATCGAAGATGTCCTTTGTCACAAGTTGCGCCGGAAGTTTCTGATTTTTCAGGATCTCAGGGTGCACCCGCACGACGAGCACCTCTTCGTAGTAGGAGCGATTGAAGATGCCAATCGTGCCGCGTGGAGGCGCCCGTCGCATCGCTCGCCACATGTAGTCGTGGTCGATCTCCTCACTCGACGGCGCTTTGAAAGAATGCACCTCACACCCCTGCGGATTGATTCCCGACATGACCTGCTTGATCACGCCATCCTTTCCTGCTGCGTCCATCGCTTGAAAGATCAGCAGAATCGCCCAGTGATCTTGCGCGTAGAGCTTCGATTGCAACTCTGCCATCACCGCGATGCCCTCTTCGAGCAACTCCCTCGCCCCATCTTTGGTGACTCCATCCACTGATCCGCACTCCTGTGGATCGCATCGGTCAAGTCGAAACCCCTCGCCGTTCGTCACGGAATGCTTGTGCGAGAGAGCACGGGCACCACGGATCAACTCTTCAGTCTTCATGTCGGTGTTGTATCAGCCTCCAACCCTTCGAATTCGCTTGTATTTGCCAGAGCCGACACCATACTGCGAGCACGTGAGAGCCTCCCCGCGACTTCGACGATTGACCACTCGATGCTCTGGTCTGACCGATGGTCAAGACCTCACCGCGATCTTTTCGGGATGGGGGAACTGTTCCTAAACCCCCCTTTCCTACCTGCCGCGCCACGAAACTCAATGAACCGTACTGGGCTCGAACCAGTGACCTCCTCCGTGTCATGGAGGCGCGCTAGCCAACTGCGCCAACGGTCCGTGGATATGCATCCTAGTCGCCTCTTCGAAAATCAGCAAGACGCGAACCGCACGATCACAGCGAGCAACTTCTTCACAGCGAGGCGAGGCAACGATCGATGCGTCGCAGTGAACTCGCCTTTCCGAGAATGGCAAGTGTGTCGTAGATCGGCGGACTCACGCTCTCACCGCTGACTGCGACACGCAGCGGCTGGGCGATCTTTCCGACATTCCCCAGCGATTGCGCGAAGGGCTTGAGCGCGCTCTCGAGCGAAGCAACTGACCAATCGCTGCATCCGGCGAGAATCGCTCGTGCCGCAGCGAGATGCACGGCACCCGTGGGTTCTCCTCCTCGCAGATGCTTACTGATCGCCTTCTCATCCCACGTCAGCGCGTCGTCGGCCGTGATAATGAACGTATTGGCGCGAAAGAGCTCATCAAGCGTCTTGCTGCGCTCGTGGCTTGCGTCGCAGAGTGATCGAAACTGCGCATCGGTGAGCTTGGACATGAATTCGGGGTGCATTTCACGCCCGTGGCTGCTGACTCGAGCGATGAAATCGTCGCGACTCATCGCTTGGATCGCATCGAGGTTGAAGGCCAAGAGTTTCGTTCGGTCAAACTTTGCCGCAGTCTTTACGACACGCGAAAGGTCAAAGTGCTTCTTAAGGAATTCAGTGTCAAACTTCTCGAGGTCACCGCCAGGGCTCCACCCATTGAGCGAGAGAAAGTTGCAGATGACTTCTGGCAGGTAGCCAGACTTCCGAAAGTCGTCGACGTTGATTTCAGGCAACACGGCGCCGATTGCCAATGCCAACGACTGCGCCGCCTCGAGATCGAGTTGGGTGTTCTTGTCCTTCAACCAGGCAGAAAAGACCAGCGGATCGACTGTGCCCACTGGTGGCGAAGTCAGTCCCTTCTCGGCGACAGCCTTACGCAGCACCTTGTCCTTGTCGCGCTTGGACATCTTCGATCCGTCTGGATTGAAGATCAGCGGCAAGTGCCCATAGATCGGACGACGAAACTTCAGAGCATCTTGCAGCACGATGTGCTTCGCCGAGTTGTTGAAATGCTCCTGTGCGCGAAGGACGTGCGTCACTCCCATCAGTTCATCGTCAACAACCACTGCGAAGTGATAGGTCGGAAATCCATCGGCCTTTCGGATCACAAAGTCATCAACCTCACCCTCTGGCAACGTCGCATCGCCAAGAATCTCATCGTGAATCGTGATCGCTCCAGCGCGCGTGTGAAATCGAATGACCGCTGCTTCACCGCCATCGAGTCGACGCTGCACCTCTGCAGGTGCCCTCGCGCGGGCGCTCTCGCCTGTGTATCGAAAGGGCTGGTTCTTGCCCTTTGCTTCTGCTCGAAGTGCTGTGAGTTCGTCGGCACTCTCGAAGGCGTAGTAGGCATCGCCACTCGCGAGCAGCATCTCGAAGTACCGCTGATAGATGTCGAGTCGCTGCGCTTGAAAGTAGGGTCCGTTCGCGCCGCCCCCCTGCCCCTGATACTCCGGTCCTTCATCAAATCCGATGCCGAGCCAGAGCAGATCTTTCACAAATCCGATACTCGCAGCGTCGCTCGAGCGCTTCTGATCTGTGTCTTCGATGCGCAAGACGAATGTCCCGGCGTGCCCCTTCGCAAACGCCCAGCAGAAGAGCGCGGTGCGCGCCCCTCCGACATGCAGATGTCCCGATGGACTTGGAGCGAATCGAGTCACGACGGCTGAAGCAGAATGGTCGGATGGTGTCATGGGTGTGTGGGTGCGCGTGCGTACCCTTCCTCTGTGAAATCTAGCAGGAGCGAGGCAAGCAAATCTTCCGCCACGTGCATCGGCCTGTTGAGCGATAGCCACGGCGAGTTCGCACGAACGCAGCGCGCAGTCGAGCGTCTCGTTGCACGCGGCGCAACATGCTTCATCCACTGTGGCGATCTTGAAGATCCCAGGTGCCTCGATTCACTCGCGGGACTCAACGCCCATATCTGCTGTGGCAATTGCGACGAACCGAGCGATTTCGAGGGATATGCGCAGTCGCTCGACATTCACTTCTATCACCGCACCGGCCTGCTCACCATTGACGGGGCGCGAATCGCATTTATGCATGGAGATGATTCCGCCGCATTCGAGTTGCAGATCGCTGCGAACGTGGGCTGGCTCTTTCATGGGCACTCGCACCTCGCACGCGACGTGGTCATCAGAGGTACGCGGGTGGTGAATCCCGGAGCCCTCTACCGTGCGAAACCATTTTCAGTCGCGCTTGTCACCCCAGCGCATGGCGATGTGGAGTTTTTGACAATTGGGGAGTAAAGTGATGTGATGAGTCGACGCCGTCCTCGCCGCCGCGTTCATCCTGTGGGTGCCGTCCCGGGCGCGCTCGAATCCTCACAATCACACGTGCCTTTGAACGCCGAACTGTTTGCGTTTGGTCCCGACCGTTGTGTCGAGAAGTCGCTCACATCTCTCGACGAGATTCCAAAGTTGCGCGAAGGGCTCCCGGTGCTCTGGCTCAACTTCGACGGCACCCCCGATGGTGCGACGCTCGAGCAACTTCGTACTCAGTTCAACCTGCATCCGCTCGCACTCGAGGATGTCCTTCACCCGACCCAGCGCGCAAAGGTCGAGCCGTTTGCTTCCGCGTTGTTTCTTGTGATCCCGATGCCGATCGCGCGAGAGGGTCCATTCGAAACTGAGCAACTCGCCATCTTCCTCGGCGCCGATTTCGTCATTTCGATTCAGCAGCAACCCGAAGGCGATTGCCTCGACTGTGTTCGAGAGCGCATCCGCCAGCGCTCGGGTCGCGTGCGAGAGAAGGGTGCTGCCTATCTCACGTTCGCCTTGATCGACGCGGTGATCGATCACTACTTTCCACTCGTGAATGCACTCGGCGAGCGAGTTGACGCGATCGAAGATGCCGTCGTGGGAGCAAACGCACCGCCAGACATGTTCGCAATTCGCGACGCAAAGCATGAACTTGCAAAGATGCGTCAGGCAGTCTGGCCGATGCGCGATGCCCTCACGGCGTTGACAACGATGGAAGCGTGGTTTGACCTCGAGCATCGAGTTTTTCTTCGCAACGCCCTCGACCACGTCATTCGATTGATCGACATGCTCGATTCAGATCGGATGCTCGCGTCCGACTTGATGGAACTTGCCATTGCAATCGCCAACGCGCGCTTAGGAGAAGTGACAAAGATCCTCACGATGATCGCGACGATTTTCATTCCCCTCACATTCATTGCGGGGGTCTACGGAATGAACTTCGAGTTCATGCCAGAACTTGCGTGGCGCTACGGCTATCTCTTCGCGTTGATCGGAATGCTCGCAATCGCTCTTGGTTTGCTCGTGCTCTTCTGGCGGCGAGGATGGTTCGCACCGTCGGTGTTCAACGCAGCGCGCCGTCGCGCGAAAACTCTCTGATTTGCGGCGAACTCGCCACTTGCGATCCACGTCTGAATCTCCGATGATGTTGCTAATGCCCAACCCATACACCCTTCCAATGGACTCCGAAATGCCAATCCGCGCCTCCGATTACTTCGGATCTCTCACCTTCAGCGGCGATGTGATGCTCAAGCGGCTTCCACCGGATGTGTTCATGAATTTGCAGCAGACGATGGAGCGTGGATTGCCGCTCGACCCATCCATTGCCAATACGGTTGCCGCAGCGATCAAGGAGTGGGCCATTGAGCATGGCGCGACCCATTACTGCCACTGGTTTCAGCCACTCACCGGACTCACCGCTGAGAAGCACGATGCGTTTCTCTCCCCAACCGACGACGGAGGTGCACTCGAGAAGTTTTCCGGCAACGCACTGATTCAAGGCGAACCAGACGCTTCGAGTTTTCCATCGGGTGGAATTCGCGATACCTACGAAGCCCGTGGCTACACCGCATGGGATGCCACAAGCCCAGTCTTCTTGCTTCGCGGTCAAGACGGTCAGAAGACACTGTGCATTCCAACCGCATTCGTCTCATGGACTGGCGAGGCCCTCGACAAGAAGACGCCGCTGCTGCGCTCGATCGAAGCAGTCACGAAGCACGCGCTTCGAATGGTGCGGTTCTTGGGCGATCAGAAGACCGCCTACGTCACCGCCACGCTCGGCTGCGAACAAGAGTATTTCTTGATTGACCGCGACCTCTTTCTCGAGCGCCTCGACTTGGTGGTGTGCGGTCGAACACTCATCGGAACACCTCCGCCCAAGGGACAGCAACTCGAAGACCATTACTTCGGCGCGATTCCTGAAAATGTCTTGGCGTATATGACTGAGTGCGAACAGCGGTTGTTTGAGTTGGGAATCCCGGTCAAGACTCGCCACAACGAGGTTGCTCCAGGACAGTACGAATTGGCTCCGACGTTTGAAATTTCGAATGTTGCCGTCGACCACCAGATGACAACGATGCACATTCTTCGCTCGGTCGCTCATCGCCACGGATTCGAGTGTCTGCTGCACGAAAAGCCTTTCGCGGGAGTCAATGGATCGGGCAAGCACAACAATTGGTCACTCTCGACCAACACGGGGGTCAATCTGCTTGACCCACGTGACGACACCCATCCCAACATGCAGTTTCTGCTCTTTCTCGCCGCGGTCATTCGCGCCATTGACATCCACGCAGACTTGCTGCGCGCTTCGATTGCGAGCGCGCACAACGATCATCGACTCGGAGCCAATGAAGCACCGCCCGCGATCATGTCGATCTATCTCGGCGAGATGCTCACTGGCATTCTGGATCACCTCGAGCGCGGTGAGACGAAGAAAGCCTCAAAGGGCGGCGCATCCACCGCCGCGATGGATCTCGGCGCTCGCACACTTCCGCAGATTCCCCGCCACTCGAGCGACCGAAATCGCACGAGCCCGTTCGCCTTCACTGGCAACAAATTTGAGTTTCGCGCGGTTGGATCGTCGCAATCGGTCGCGTGGCCAAACACGGTGCTGAACACGATCGTCGCGGAAAGTCTCGACGTCATCGCGACCGAACTCGAGAAAAAGGCCGGCAAGAATCCAACACCCGCGAAACTCGAAGCGACTGTTCGAGCACTTCTCAAGGATCTCATCGCCACCCATCGTCGCGTCTGCTTCGATGGCAATGGGTACAGCCCCCAATGGCACGCAGAAGCGGCGAAGCGCGGACTTCCAAACTTCCCATCCACTGCCGACGCACTCCATGCCATGGTGACTAAAAAGGCAGAGAAGGTTTTCGCCACCTACGGCGTGCTTTCACACCGAGAGTTGCACGCGCGCTTCGAGATTCAAATGGAGCAGTACTGCAAGATTGTGCAAATCGAAGGGCGGACTCTTGGCCAGATGGTTGCCACGCAGATCATTCCGGCGGCACTTCGGGCGCAAGGTGAACTTGCCGATGTCGTCGCGAGCACGCAGCACGCCGGAGTGCCCTGCCCCGAGAGCGAAGCTGCCCTGCGAACCCTCGCGAAGCAAGTGACGATGTTGCGAACGGCCGCCGAAGAACTTGCCACAGCAACTGCCAAGGATGTGCCACATTCTGAGCGGCGGGTGCGCCACTTTCGCGATGTGGTGGTTCCTGCGATGAGCAAAGTGCGCGAATGCAGCGATGCGCTCGAGCGAGTTGTTCCCGCTGACCTCTGGCCACTTCCCGACTATGCGACGATGCTTTTAGTGCGGTAAGCCTTCCCGTTCACTCGAAAAGGAAAATCACGCGACCCCGGTGCGAAACTGGGGTCTTTCTTTATACTCATCGACTCACCCCAATCGAAAGAAACCCATGAGCACCGCAACAACCGTTGAAAACACAGTCACAGTCTCGGACGCTGGTCCCGCACTCAAGCGCATCGACATCTCGATTCCTGCTGCGAAGGTTTCGCAACAGATCGACAGCGCCTACGCAGGACTCGCCGCCGATGCCGTCATCCCAGGATTTCGAAAGGGACACGTGCCTCGCAGCCTTCTTGAGAAGCGATTCGGCAATGAGCTCCTGCAAGAAGCGCGACAGCGGCTTGTTGCGCAGTCGTATCAAGAGGCACTCGAGAGCAACAAGATCCGTCCAATCGGGCAGCCCGAGATCGCCTCAGGGTCGACCGAACCAGAATTCGCACGCGGCAAGGACTTCTCGATGTCGCTCGAAGTCGAAGTGATGCCCGAGTTCGAACTTCCCCAGTGGGAGGGAATCGCGCTGCGCCGTCCCATGCTTGAGATTGAAGCCAAGCACATCGAAGAAGAGATTGAACGCCTCTCCTACCGTCTGGGAACTCCAGCGCAGATTCAGGGTCCATTTGAACCGCTCGACCGGATGGTTGGCAAGGCCGTGGTGCGACTCGTCGGTGAAGACAAGGCATTCTTCGAGACCGAGAGCGCCCTCGCCGTTGTTCCTGCTGAAGCGGACGCAGGACAAGGTCCATTCTTGGGACTGCTTGTCGATGGGCTCGACAAGATTCTGCTCGGCAAGAAGGTCGGTGACGTCGTGGCGATTCAGATGGTGGGCCCAGAGAGCCACGAGATTGTCGAAGTGCGCGGCAAGCCGCTCGACGTTCAATTCACGATCACTGCAGCCGAGCGCATCGCTCCAGCAACGCGCGACGAAATCGCTCTCAAGATTGGGATGGAGTCAACCGATCTTCTCAACGAAAACATCAAGGGTGTTCTCGAACGTCGGCGCGACGACGAACAGCGCAGCGCACTGCGAGATCAGGTCTTTGAACAACTCGCTGAGAAGGTCGACTTCGAATTGCCAACACGACTCTCCGAAGCGCAGGTCGGTCGCGAACTTGAACGCCAGCGGCTCGAGATGCTCTACCGCGGCGTCGACGCCGAAGTCGTTGAGGCGCGTTTGGCTGAAACCCGCGCCGGGAGCACCCACGAGACGCGACGCAAGTTGAAACTCTTCTTCATCCTCGCGAAATTGGCCGAGACGCTTGGCGTCGAAGCGACTGAGGGCGAGGTGAACGGTCGCATCGCAGCAATCGCTCGAAGCCGCGGCATGCGTCCAGACGCAATGCGCGCAGAACTCGAGAAGAGCAATCGCGTCAGTGAAATCGCGCTGCAGGTGCGCGAGCACAAATCGGCCGACAGAGTGATCTCGAAGGCAACAATCAGCGACGTCGCTGCAGAGGAGTGGAACAAAGAAGCGAAGCTTAAGGCTGACACCAAGACGCTTGGCGGTGCGGCGAGTGCGCCAAAAGCCGCGAAGGGAAAAGCGAAG
Source organism: Singulisphaera sp. GP187 (assembly GCA_945869475.1). Classification (GTDB taxonomy): domain Bacteria; phylum Planctomycetota; class Phycisphaerae; order Phycisphaerales; family SM1A02; genus F1-60-MAGs104. Next base: position 359,164 of record CAMBOV010000001.1, read on the forward strand.
AGTTGATGGTCGGAGTCGATCCACCATCGCCATCATCCGTCCCGGCCACCGTCGGCGACATTTTTCCGCTTCTCTTGATGCTCGCTGGGATCGTGATCGCTGTCATCATCGTTGGCGCACTCCTCAAGCGGTGGTGGCGACGGCCTGACGAGCAACCCGTCGGATTCTCACTCTCGGATCTTCGCGAGATGCATGCGGCGGGCGACCTCACTGACGTTGAATTTCGATCAGCCCGTGACGCGATGGTCTCGAGCTTGAAACGACAGATGAAGGCAAGCTCGAAAGACACCACGAAGTAGACTCGATCGCAGAACACACATGAACCCCCAGCGAAACGAACGTTCGATTTTCAGAGCAGCAACCACAGGCGGAGGCGGTCGACGGGGTAGCCCTCGCGATGGAAACGCGATGGGACCAAGTGGGCCATCCTCAGGCGGCGGCTCGGGCGGCAGTGGGCGTGGTGGAAGTGGCGGTGGCACCGGTCCGGGGAGTGGCGATGGCGGCTTTCGTGGTCGCAAGGTCACGACTTGCAGTTTCTGCGGCAAAACGAGCCGCGAAGTTGGTCCGATGGTTGAGGGACCAAACGACGTCTATGTCTGTGCGAATTGCACAGACCTCTGCCAGAACATTTTCAAACAGGAGAAGCGACGGGTCACGGGCGCGGCGCCTGCGCTCACGCAGATTCCATCGCCTCGGCAGATCAAGGAGTATCTCGATCAGTATGTGATCGATCAAAGCCGTGCGAAGAAGTCGCTCGCGGTCGCGGTGCACAACCACTACAAGCGGCTGACGCAGATCGACAACCAAGATGCGCCGGTCGAGCTCGACAAGAGCAACGTGCTGCTCGTGGGACCAACGGGAACCGGAAAGACACTGCTTGCCCGCACGCTCGCGCGGATTCTCAACGTGCCGTTCGCAATCGGTGATGCCACGACCCTGACCGAGGCTGGCTACGTCGGCGAAGATGTCGAAAACCTCTTGCTGAAACTGCTTCAAGCAGCAGACTTCGATGTTGAGGCAGCTCAACGCGGCATCATCTACATCGATGAGATCGACAAGATTGGCAAGACCAGCGGAAACATTTCGATCACGCGCGATGTCTCGGGCGAGGGCGTGCAACAATCCCTGCTCAAGATGCTCGAAGGTACGGTTGCGAATGTTCCTCCTCAGGGTGGACGCAAGCATCCCGAGCAGCAATACATTCAGTTTGACACGACGCACATCCTTTTTATCTGCGGAGGCTCGTTCGTCGGCATCGAAGACATCGTTCGACGACGACTCGGCAAGCGACGAATCGGCTTCTCGACCGACGGCACCTTGACGATCACAAAGGCTGAAGATGATCGCGCGATGCTCGAGCAGATTCAACCCGAGGATTTGCTCGAATTCGGCTTGATTCCTGAGTTGATCGGCCGCCTGCCCGTGCTTTGCTCGCTGCTCCCTCTCACCCGTGCTGCGATGATGCAGATTCTCACTGAACCCAAGAACGCACTCGTCAAGCAATACCAACATCTCTTTCGGCTCGAGAACACCGAGCTTGAATTCACGCAGGGAGCACTCGAGGCGATCGCCGACCGGGCACTGACGCGTGAGACTGGCGCTCGCGGTCTTCGTGCTGTCATGGACGAATTGATGACCGACCTCATGTACCAACTGCCCGAACTCGACAACTCGAATGTGACCTACGTGATCAATGAGGCTGCCGCACGAGATGGTCAGATCTCGATCGAGGACGCCCGTCAACGCAAGCGTGAGACCGCCTGACTTTGAATGGCGAGCGGATGGCATGGGAATGAACTCGTGAAGCTTTGCGACGAGCACCTGCTTGCGAGCGCGCAGAAGATCGCCACTCGATGGGAGCACCGGCAGGAGCGCATGTCTGCACTCGTCGATCTCTTGTGGGAGACCTTTTCGTCCGACGGTTTATCGTGGGTCGGCTTCTATCTCGACGGTGGCGACACAACCAGCGATTCGAGGCTCGTTCTGGGTCCCCGCCGCGACACACCGGCGTGCAGCCCCATTGGGATGCATGGCGCGTGCGGCAGGTGTTTTTTGTCTGGACACCCCCTGATCGTCTCTGATGTGCGCGACTTGGGTGACCGGTACATCGCGTGCGATCCAAGAGATCAGAGCGAATTGGTCATTCCGTGTTTCGAGCCATCGGGGAGTGTCTGGGGGGTTCTTGACCTCGACAGTCATCGGATTGGCTACTTCGGCGAGCGATCGGCGATCGACCTCGAACGCATGGTTGTCCTCGCTGGAATCTCGCGGCGTGAGTGATCCACTTGCTTTTTTCAACAAGCCTGTGTAACCTCCCCGACCCCTCGGAGAGAACCTAACTATGCCACGCATTTGCTTTTTTACTGGAGCCCGCACCGCAACTGGTCACCGCATTACTCGTCGCGGAAAGGCGAAGTACCTCGGAGGGGTTGGTATCAAGACGACAAGCATCACCAAGCGAAAGTTCAAGCCCAACTTGCAGCGGGTGAAAGCACTTATTGACGGCGCACCAGTGCGAATTCTTGCCAGTACACGGGCGATTCGCACGGGATTGGTTGTCAAGCCGATTCGGCGCAAGTTTGCGTACACGCGAAAACTCGCAGCAGCTGCAGCGGTTGCTGCGGCGTAAGTCGCGGTCGACAACACGCTTCGTCCGTCCACTCTCGTGCCGATCTCGTTGCCGCTCTAGCAACATTTCAATCGAGCGTGCAAGTTTTTGTGCCAATTTTGTATAATTTTCTTGACCGAATTCATTTTCGGCGTACCATCTGGTAGTTCGCATGGACTCCAGGCTCTGTAGTCACATCGGATGCCAAACTTGGCATTCCGAGACTCGAGCAAAAACCTCCCTGCGCGGCCGGATTCCCGGTGACATTGATTCGGATGGTCCGTCGCTTCGGTGGCGCCTCAGTCTGAATCGTCAGTTTTCGTGATTGGATCCAGCTTTTTGGTTTTTGGATCAGCAGTACTCCTCAGGGGTTTCACCTTCTGCTTCGCGGCAGTTGCGGGTGTTCGCTTTTGGAGTTGGTCTGTTGGCGCGTTGTCGCAGGTTGTCGCAGGTTGTCGCAGGGTTGTCGCAGGTTGTCGCAGGGTTGTGGTGTTCTTCGTCTGTCTTTCTTTTCAGAGCGAGTTTTTTCGCTGGTTCTCGCTTGCTTTCGCTTTCGCATCGGCTTGTTCAAACATGATTCCCCAACGTTCTAGTTCCTCCGATCGAGACCGCGTTCTCGAATCAACTGACCTCGTCGCCCTCGTTGGCGAGTCGGTGGCGCTGCGTCCAAAGGGTCGCGAGCACGTTGGACTCTGCCCATTTCACGAAGATCACAAACCGTCCTTCTCGGTTGTCACGCACAAGGCGAATGCTTTTTACAACTGTTTTTCGTGTGGTGCGAGCGGCAACGCAATTGACTTCATGATCAACTTTCACAGGATGGACTTCCCTGAAGCCCTTCAGTTTCTCGCCCATCGCGCAGGATTCGAGTTGCAAGGACGGTCGACCGACTCTCCTCGGGCGAGTGATCCCGATGGTCCAGCGGCGCTCCGTCGCGCCAACGATGCGGCGCTTCGGTTTTTCCAACGTTCCTTGGCCGATGCGGTCATCGGGACCGACGCCCGCGAGGCGCTCGCGGTGCGCCAGATCGATGCGAACTCCATCGCTGCGTTCACACTCGGCGCGGCGCCTCCCTCGGGCGACGCGTTGGTGCAGTACGTCGAGAAACTCATTGCGAATCAGCCACACGACGGCCCGGATCGCGTCGAGCCCGCATCGATCCGTGCCTCCTTTGAGGCCGCGGGATTGGTGCGTCGACGCGGCGGCGCAGTCGACGGATTTCGCAATCGGATCATCTTTCCAATCGCCGACGAGCTCGGTCGTTGCATCGCCTTCGGAGCGCGTGCGATCGACCCGGAGGATCAGCCCAAGTACCTCAACAGCCCAGAGACGGCGCTCTTTCACAAGTCCAAGTCGCTCTACGGAATTCATCTCGCGAAGCGTGCGATCATCCAGTCACGAACTGCGATCATCACCGAGGGGTACACCGACGTGATCGCCTGCCATCGCGCCGGTGTCGAGAATGTGGTCGCGACACTCGGCACTGCGTTGACTCGTGAACACGCCCGCGTTCTGCAACGGCTCTGCGACACGATCGTGCTGCTCTTCGACGGCGACTCGGCTGGACAGCGTGCCGCCGATCGCGCGCTCGAAATCTTCTTCGCTGCGCCGGTCGATCTCAAGATCTGCACACTTCCAGATCAGCTCGATCCCGACGAACTCTTGCGACAGCCCAATGGTCGCGAACGCTTTGACGGCGCGATTGCCGCGAGCGAGGATGCACTCACGCACCTCGTGAGTGGATTCCGAAAAGAGCTCGACGCGCGTCCAGGACTCTCAGCCCGACAACGAACGCTTGAGGCGATGCTCACCAAGTTGCTTTCGCTCGGCCTGGGATCGATCGACGGTATCCGTCGACGATTCGTCATTGATTCAATCGCGCAAACGAGCGGAGTCCCCGCGATTGAGATCGAGCGCATCCTCATGGCGAGCCGACGCGCACAGCCCCAGCCGACAGCCGGCGAGAGTGACTTCGCTCCGATCGTGATCCCCTCGATCAGTTGCAGCGCTGTGGGTGGTCCTGGACGAGGACGCGCCGAGCGTGACCTCTTGTCGATTCTGCTCGCGTGGCCCTCTGCGAGCACAGTGCGAATTGCGACGGATGATGGCGACGCGGCGCCGCTCTCCGAATTCATCCTGCCCTCATCGATCGAAGATTCGGCAGCTCGAGCGATCTATGAACCGATCTTTCACTGGCTCGAAGAGGGAAAGTCATTTGCCATGCAAGATCTGCTTGCGGAGCTCGTTGACCCATCTCTGAAAGCGCTCGCAATCGAACTCTATGGGCAAGGCACGAATCGCTTTGCTCAAGAAGTTGATGCCCGCGCGGGTCTCAAAATTGCTGCGACAGCACTCGACAAACTGAGCCGACGGCTTCAGCTCGCGAGCGCTCCCGCTGCCACAACACCGGAGGAATTTGCACAGCGTTTGGATCAGATCCGTGCTGCTGGGCCGAGACCTTCTGCAATCGCCAGGACGGCGAGGAGTGCGCCATGATGGTGCATGTGATTTCGTGTTCTTCTACCCCCAATACCGGTCGGGAATTACCGACCAAGGAGTATTGACCGTGAGCCTACTACTTCAAGAGTTGCATCCTGTCCTTCGTTCCCTCGTCCACGCTGGCCGCAAGCGCGGTTGGATCAGTTACGAGGAGTTGAATACGTGTATCCCCGATGATTTCGTCGATCCGTACCCGCTCGATGAACTGCTCGTCTTGCTCTCACAACTCAAGATCGTTCTGATCGATGAGAACGAGATGCGCACGGCGCAGCATCGTGCCTTCCCAGCGCAGTTGCAAACCGATCTTCGCTTCCTGCGCGATACCGACAAGAAGCCAAAGCGCGGTCAATCCGCCGTCTCTTCGCGCGATTCTTCGTCCGCCGTTCCAGTGACTCCAGCAGTCCGACGTCCACTCGTTGGCGCCGCCGCTGCCGCTGTGGCCGCAGCGCGAACGAAGATGCACCAGCAAGACACCGGAGCAAAGGGCGCCGACGCGTCGCCGTTCGATGATGATGGACTCGACGATGATGTGCAGAGTTCGCTTGAGTTGGCAATCGCAGAGCCGACGCCGATTCGCATTGATGATCCAATTCGTATGTACCTGACGCAGATGGGATCGATTCCCCTCTTGACGCGCGAAGAAGAAATTCGACTTGCCAAGAAGATCGAAATGAGTCGTTACATCTTTCGTCGCATGGTGCTTGAGAGCGATTACTGCGCCCGTCAAGCGGTCGAGACCTTGCAGCAAGTGCACGAAGGCACGCTGCCGTTCGACCGCACGATGCGTATCTCCACGGCTGAATCGAATGCGAAGGATCGCATCGCCGCTCGTATTCCGTACAACCTCGCGACCGTTCGCACCAAACTCGATCAGAACAATGAGATCTGGGCGCAACTCGATGCCGGCACACTGACTCCAGAGCGCGTCGAGTCGTTGCGCCAGAAACTCTGGGCAAATCGTCGCCGCATCGCAACACTTCTTGAAGAGTGCTGCCTGCGCACAGGTCGCATTCAACCGCTCATGCGCAAGCTGAGTTCGGTGAATCGCAAGTGCGTCGAGTTGTTGACGCTTCTCGAACGGGCGAACAAGAATCCCGAGCGCTACGACGCAGAAGATCTCCATGTCATGCGCGAAGAGTTGGATGGACTTCGCAATCTCGTGCTCGAGGATCCAACCGACCTCGCGCGACGGGTGCGTGCCATTTCATGCATCTTTGTTGAGCATGAGTTGGCCAAGCGCGCGCTCTCGGGCGGGAACCTTCGACTCGTCGTCTCGATCGCCAAGAAGTATCGCAACCGCGGTCTCCCATTCCTCGACATCATCCAGGAAGGCAACACCGGACTCATGCGTGCCGTCGACAAGTACGAGTACAAGCGTGGCTATAAGTTCTCAACCTATGCGACCTGGTGGATTCGTCAGGCGATCACCCGTGCCATCGCCGATCACGCACGAACGATTCGCGTGCCGGTGCACATGATCGAGACGATGTCGAAGTTGCGCAATATCCAGAAGCACCTCTTGCAGGAGCTGGGACATGAGCCCAACCACGATGAGATCGCGGCGAAGGCCAAGATGCCCGTCGAAGAGGTGAAGCGCGTGTTGAAGATTTCGCGCCATCCAATTTCACTCGACCGACCCGTCGGCGAGAGCGAAGACTCGCACTTCGGCGACTTCATCGAAGACGAACGGCAAGAGGCTCCGAGCATCTCGGCTGGAAGCGAAATGCTGCGGACACGCATCAACGACGTCTTGAAGACCCTCACCTATCGCGAACGCGAGATCTTGAAACTGCGCTACGGAATCGGCGACGGATACACCTACACCCTCGAAGAGGTCGGTCGCATTTTCAAGGTGACTCGCGAGCGCGTCCGCCAAGTCGAGAGCAAAGCACTTCGCAAACTGCAGCACCCCGTGCGTCGTCAGCGACTCACGAGCTTCATGCAGAGCGAGGATGGCAGCGAAGCTGAGATCCCAACCGTCATGGAGTGACGCACACACACGGTCGGTGTCACGAAGGCGTGGCGGTTTTGTCAGAGCTCTCACGGGCCAGTACCGTGGCGGCTTCGATAAGACCGCTACACTTCGTTTATGGCTAAGGCGGTCGTCGATCCCAATGAACTGCGGCGATTTGCAGGTGACTTGCGCAAGTTCAATCAAGACTTGCAGTCGGGCATCTCGACCATCGGCGGCCGAATGAACACGCTCTCGCAGACGTGGCGCGATCAGGAGCAGCAGAAGTTCGCCGAGGAGTTCGACCAGACGCTCAAAGTGTTGCAGCGGCTCATGAAGTCGAGTGAAGAGCACATCCCGTTCCTATTGCGCAAGGCCGATCGGATCGACGAATACCTGCAACAGCGGTAATCGTGACGACGAGATGAGATTCGCCGATGGATGCAGGTGCAAATCTTCGCGACGCCCGAACGTTGATGGCCGCCAAGGCGATCTTGGTGAAAGCGGGTCGATCGTTTGCGACGGCAATCGAAGAGGCGCAATCCGATGCCGAACGGTTTGGGATGTGGCTCGATGGTGAAGGACAAGCGCACTGGGATCGCCAGCGCCGACTTCGCACCGAAAAACTGAATATCGACAAATCGGCGCTTTTTCGCAAGCAGATTCAGCCGACAGCCGATGGTCGACCGCCATCGGTGATCGACGAGAAGCGTGCGGTCGCACGCTCCGAAGTGGCGCTTCAACACGCCGAATCCTGCCTGCGCAATCTCAAGCGCTGGCGGGGTGAGTATCAACGACTGCTCGCGCAGTTTCGTGCGGGGATGAATCCCCTCTCGCACTATGTCGATCAGGTTGTTCCCACGGCGACCGCTTCGCTGAACCGGATGGCGCAAGCGATCGACGCGTACCTCGCAACAACGGTGAAGCGCACCGATGCCGGCGAGAGCGAATCGTTGACGCAGATGCCCCGCGATTCGAGTGCGTCGGGCGGTCTGGGATCGATTCGCCGTGGAACCGATGAACCAACTGGTCCGGTGCGTGAACCAGAGAGTGAACCTCCCCAGTCATGAGCGACGCGAGCAGCAAAGCGAAGATAAAGGAGACATTGCGCACGATGCACGAGCAGTGGAATGGTCTCAAGAGCGAGTGGCGCGACTCGGCGTGTGAGGCGATGCAACGTGAGGCCGTCGAGAGCGCCGACGACGCGGTTCGTATGGCCATTCTCGCCCTCGAGCAGATTGGCGAGGCGATCGCACGAGCTCGCCAAGAGTGTGGTGCAAATGAGAGCTGACATCCGCGCGCAACGACTCCATACACTTTGGGAATGAGCCGCACTGCTGACGCAACGCCGACCTTGCGTGGGCAGGACCTTCGTACGCGGACACTTCGTGTCATGCGAACGCTGCTCTGTGCTCCGGCTGAGCGGGTCGAGGCTCTTGAGCGACTCAGGCTCGCGACGGCCGCTGCGCAAGAAACTGAAGCGAAACTGCATGCGAACAATTCCCAAGCGATTCACGACGAACGCGTGCGATCGCAGACCGTGGCGGTGACCACACTCGGGCGCGCTCGCGCGGAGTCGGACGAACGACTCGCGCGACAGATCGCCCGCATCGATACAAGCCTTGCCGAGGCGCAGAAAAGCGAGCAGCGCGATCACCTCAACAAGCTCGAGCAGATCGAACAGACTGCGCAAGAGGATGAATGGACCGCGGACGCAATGTTTGAATCACAAGAACCACGCCCGGGCGTCGAGTTCGAAGAACTTCGGGTCGCAACGGATCGATTGCTCGCGACTGTCGCAGAACAGATCGAGGCGGCAGAGTCACTGCTCAATCGCGCGCACATGCGCCGTCCAGTGATCGACGAGGTCGCTCCGAGTGCGAGCGAACGCAGCGCAGCGTCGGTTCTTGCTGACCAAGCAGAGAGCGCGCGCAGAGTTGTCGAACAACTCCGCAGTGAGACACGCGCGCGCATGCTTCGATTGATCATGGTGCATCTCTGCGCGCTCGTCGCGTGGGGTGCAGTTGGTGGTTTTCTTGCCTTGTTGTGCGCTCAGTGGACGGGCGTCTCGTGGCCAATGGGCGTCATCGCTGGAGTGGTCGTTGGAACAGTCGTCCAGGTGCTCTTGTTTCTCTGGGCGGGACGACGGCTTGGAAAGATCGCAGACAATCTCAGCGCTGTCGAGGTGATCGCTTCGAATGCGGCACGTATTGCGCTCGAGCAAGGGGTACAGCGCCGAGCCGATCATGAGAAGTTGATTCTTAGCCAACACCGGACTGAACGAGCAGACGCAAAGCGCCGAGTTCAACCTGCAAGCCGCGAACTCGATGCTCGTCACCTCAAGCAGCAGCAGCGAGTCAGCGAGGGAGCCGCAACCTTGCGGCGAAACTCGATCGCGCAGCACACGGCGACCGTGGCAACCGCCGAGCGCCTCTGCGCCGAGGCGCACACACAGTTGCACGCTGTCAACGATCACCGAGTCGGCTCAGAGTCGCAGCGCCACAACGAACGGGTGACCGAGATCCGCGCGCGTGATGCCGAGGTCGGCGCTGACATTGCATCGCGATGGATCGAGGCGCGTGACCAGACTGCACGCGACTACCACGAGATCTCACAGATTGATCGGGGGCTCTTCGCGCCATGGACCGATTCGAGTTGGAGGACATTTGACGGAGTGTCCTCATCACTCGCCGCGGCGAAAGTCGGCTCAGTTCGAGTGCGGCTCGATGCCATCCCTGGGGCGCTCCCCACAGAATCCGAACTTGCGTGGCCCGCAGGATCGCCCACGCAACTGCTGCTGCCTGTGGTGTTGGCGTTGCCATCCCATGCCTCGATGCTGATCGAGACCGATCATGCAGGTCGCGCGGGTGGAATCGAACTCCTCCAAGGGACGATGCTGCGCATTCTCACGGCGCTGCCTCCGGGATCCGCTCGCTTCACGATCATCGATCCCGTTGGACTCGGTGAGGGATTCGCGGCATTCATGCATCTTGCGGACGACGCCGAGCACTTGATCGGTGAACGAGTCTGGACCGATGGGCGACACATTGAGCAGCGTCTCACCGACCTCTGCGACCACATGGAGACGGTCATCCAGAAGTTCTTGCGCAATGAGTTTTCGAACCTCGATGAGTACAACCAGCAGGCTGGCGAGATTGCCGAGCCCTACCGATTTCTCGTCTTCTGCGACTTTCCAGCCAACGTCTCCGAAGTCGCTGCGCGAAAGCTCGCGAGCATTGTCAATAGCGGCGCTCGATGCGGCGTCTTTACGATCATCCTGCGCGACACGCGACAACCGATCCCAGCGGGGGTCGATCTGCAGGACATTCGCAGCAAGTCGCTCTGTCTGCATTGGAAACACGACCGATTCGGAGTCGATCACGATCCGGTCAATCAGTTCGAGTTCGCAACAGAGCCGCTGCCGAGCAACGAACAGACGATGGAGCTGCTTCGCGCAATCGCGCGAACGGCCAAGAAGGCGAAGCGGGTTGAAGTGCCCTTCTCAGCGATCGCTCCCCGCGATGATGCGATCTGGAGTGAGTCGGCGGCGCAGACGATTCAAGTGGCACTCGGGCGATCGGGAGCGATGCGACTTCAGCAGATCACGCTCGGAGTGGGAACGAGTCAACACGCGCTCATTGCGGGAAAGACAGGCTCAGGAAAGTCGACGCTCTTTCATGCGTTGATCACAAATCTCGCCCTTCGTTATAGCCCCGACGAGGCCGAACTCTGGCTGATCGACTTCAAGAAGGGTGTGGAGTTTCGTACGTACGCAACCAACAAACTCCCGCACGCTCGAGCCGTCGCCGTCGAGAGTGACCGTGAGTTTGGTCTCTCAGTCTTGCGGGGACTCGATGCCGAACTGCGCCGCCGCGGAGAGATTTTTCGCGAGAAGTCGGTGCAGGATCTCGCGGGCTATCGGCGACTCGGAGCCGCTGAAGTCATCCCGCGTTCGCTGCTCATCGTGGATGAGTTTCAAGAACTCTTCACCGAAGATGACAAGGTCTCCGAGGAGTCTGCGCTCTTGCTCGATCGCCTCGTGCGACAGGGTCGTGCCTTCGGAATGCACGTCATTCTTGGATCGCAAACACTCGGCGGCGCCTATTCAATTGCCCGCGCGACGATGGGTCAGATGGCGATCCGCATCGCTCTGCAATGCAATGAAGCAGATTCGCAGCTCATTCTCTCGGACGACAATGTCGCGGCACGCTTGCTCTCGCGCCCTGGCGAGGCGATCTACAACGACGCCGGCGGACTCGTCGAAGGAAACAATCCTTTTCAAGTCGTCTGGCTCCCGGATGATGAGCGCGATCGGGTGCTCGCGAAAGTGCGCGCACATTGCGCGCGGAATCCGCCGAAGCGGCAGTCTGAGATGATTCTTTTTGAGGGCAACGCTCCGGCAGAATTCGAGTCGAATCGGCTCATGCGCGCGGCGCGAGCCCGTCGAGAGAGGGCGACGATGAGCGGTCCACCACTGCTCTGGTTTGGCGATGCGATTTCGATCAAAGACCCCACTGCTGTTGCGCTTCGTCGACAGACTGGAACCAACATCATGCTCGTGGGACAGCGCGACGATGCAGCGCTCGCGATCGCTGCCGCATCGATGGTCTCGCTTGCTGCACAGATGAATCCCGCCCTTGCGCAGGTTGTCTTGCTTGACGGAACGCCACCGGACGATCCAACATTCGGTCACCTCGCCGCGCTGCACTCACAACTTGGACTTGGCGCAGAGACAGGCGGTCTTCGCGATTGTGAAACACTTCTCACTCGCGCCACTGCTGAACTCGTGCGCCGGCAGAGTGATCTAACTCTCTCGCCACCACCCTGCCTCGTGCTCGTCCATGCGATTCATCGTTTTCGAAGCCTTCGACGCGATGAGGATGACTACAGCTTCTCGTCGTCAAGCCAGACCGTTGCAACACCCGATCGACAACTCGCAACGTTGCTGCGTGAGGGCCCAACGCTCGGGATACACGTGCTGGTCACCTGCGATAGCGCAGCGAATCTCGCCCGCTCATTCGATCGCAATTCGATCCGCGAGTTCGAGTGGCGAATGCTTTTTCAGGTGAGCGCATCCGATTCCAGCACTCTGATCGATTCTCCTGTCGCGAGCCGATTGGGTCCGCAACGGGTGCTCCTGCACAGCGAAGAAACAGGCACTCAGGAGAAGTTTCGACCGTATGCGTGGCCGACATCGCAGTGGCTGAGTGAATTCTTCGCGCGGGGCTGACCGCGCTATGCTCCAAGGCTTCGGGCGCTTAGCTCAGCTGGCTAGAGCACTGCCCTTACATGGCAGGTGTCGCGGGTTCGAATCCTGCAGCGCTCATTTCGACTTCGTTTCCCGTTGCCCTCACACTTCCATGCGACACCTTCGAACCTGTCTCAACATCACACTCTTGGCGATGGTGACCTTCGGGGCATGCTCGAACATCGAGAAGGCTGATCCCTCGGTCGCGACCAAGCGCGCCACGCGACCGCCCATTCCCCTCGACGTTGATCCGATCATGCGTGGCACGGTCGCGAGCGAGACGGTGGTCACTGGCTACCAACCCGTTGTTGTGCGTGGCTATGGATTTGTCACTGGACTCAAGGGCACCGGCAGCAAGACAGCCCCCGCCGAAGTTCGCCAATACATCTTGCGCGAGATGGCTCGACGCGGAGTTGGTGATCCAAACAATCAGGGGCAGAGTTGGCAGCCCGAGCAACTTCTCAGTTCAGAAGATTCTGCGATTGTCATCGTCGAGGCTCTGATTCCAGCAGGCGCACCCAAGAGCACGAAGTTCGATGTGCGTGTCTACGCCGCACCTGGCACGGCCACGACGAGTCTCGAAGGGGGAAATTTGTGGACGACCGACTTGCGCCCTGGCGTGTTGCTCGTGGGAAGCAAGGAGGCGCAGATGCTGGCTCAAGCGAAGGGACCGATCGTGATCAATCCATTCGCCGATGGAAGTGAAGCGAATAGTGCAACGATTAATCGGCTCAGCGGGCGCGTGCTCAATGGCGGAATCTCGACGAAGGAACTTCCGATCAAACTCGTCATGGCGACGCCGAGCCACTCGCGCGCTCGACTGATTGCGAGTGCGATCAATTCGAACTATCCGCGAGAGCCGACCCAGCGGGGCGAGACAGCGCAGGGAATGTCTGGCGAACTGATCAAAGTTTCAGTGCCTCCGTCGTGGAAGGATCGCTCCGATCACTTCGTCGATCTCTTGCGACACACATCCGTAAATGTTGGACCAATCGACGCAACGGCCGCTGGAATTGCCAAGGCTGTTGTGAACAATCCAGGAGCAGCGAAGGCTGCCGCTATGCGCTGGGAGGCACTGGGGCGCAAGAGCATCTCTTCGATTCGACCGCTCTACGACTATCCAGAAGAACAGCCACGATTCGCAGCGCTCGAAGCCGGAGCGAACTTGGATGACGCGCTCGTCGTCCCTCATCTGCTCGCGATTGCGACCTCAGGCAGCGCAGAACTTCGCGCGCCGGCCATTAAGTTGCTGCAGCGGATGAGCATCAATCCGGCAGTCGATGTGGGACTGCGACCGATCCTCAATGACAGCGATATTGACGTTCGACTTGCGGCTTATGAGGTGCTTCGAAGTCGAGGGGATCCGATTATTCAGCGGCGCGCCGTCGGGAAAAAGTTCTACATCGACATCGTTCCGAGCACGATCCCGATGATCTATGTGAAGCAGTCAGGCGAGCCAACGGTCGCCATCTTCGGTGAATCGTTTCAGGTCAAGATGCCTATGACGCTGAGAACCTGGAACGGGCGGCTGATGTTCAAAGCCGACCCTGGCAAGAGTGAACTCGAGGTCTTCTTTCGCCCCACCGAAGGGGCGCAACCGCTCGTTGATGACGTGCAGCCAGACATCGCAGAAGTGGCACGTTTTCTTGGTCATTCCATGGATCCTGCCCACCCGGCTCCGGGCATGTCGATGACGTATAGCCAAGTCATCGGAGCACTGCATGCGCTCTGGGAAGGGGGCTTCATTCCAGGGGTTTTCAAGGTCGAGCAGGATCGAATTCTCGCAGCGATCGCGAAGGCTGGCGCAGAAGCCGAGCGAACCGATCGACCAGAGTTCATCGAAGACGAAACAGATCCAAACGCAGTCTCAGCGGCGACGGCTGGAGTGGTCGTTCCTGGCTTGACGCCGACGGTTCCTGCGCCGGCAAATTCGACCGGGCAACTTGATCCCAACGCGCCAAGACGCGATACTGTACCCCGCTAGCGTCGTGGTCCCTTCGGGAGAAGATAATCCACGGATGGTTCTTTTGTTCTGAGTTGCGACAGGAGGTCGGCGTGCGTCTATCAAAACTCGTATTGAGCGGTTTCAAGAGTTTCGCTGATCACACTGAATTTCGATTTGACGAACCGATCATCGGAATCGTCGGTCCCAACGGTTGCGGCAAGAGCAATGTTGTCGACGCAATCAAATGGGTCTTGGGCGAGCGCAGTGCAAAGAGTCTGCGCGGGAGCGCAATGGTCGACGTCATTTTCGCTGGAAGTGCTGTGCGCAAGCCGATGGGCTGTGCAACGGTCTCGCTGGTTTTTTCGAATCCAATTCTTGCTGCGCCGCGCGCACAGATCATCCGCGCACCCGGGCGCGATTCGAATGAGAGCGCCGATGGCGAACTGCAATCGACACACGAGCCTCAGGAATCGAGCCTTGAAGAGCCGACGATCGTGCAACGCGCTCACGTTCGCCATCGCTCGCTGCCAGTCGATGCCGATGAGGTGGATGTCACCCGCCGCCTCTACAGCGATGGACGGTCGGAGTACCTGATTAACTCCCGCAAGGTGCGCCTGCGCGACATCAAAGAACTTTTTATGGACACCGGCATCGGCACCGACGCCTACTCGATTATCGAGCAGGGCAAGGTTGCCGCACTGCTCGAGGCGAACCCCGCCGAACGACGGGCGATCCTCGAAGAGGCTGCTGGGGTTTCGAAGTTTCGAGCGCGCAAAGAAGAAGCGGCTCGCAAGCTTGAACTCGCCGAGAAAAATCTCGTGGTGCTTCGCGAACAACTCTCGAGTGCGGAGCGACGGTTGCGCATCGTGCGAGGACAAGCCGAAAAAGCGAAGCGCTTTGTCGAACTCGATTCGCGTCGTCGCGCGTTGCGCTCAGCGCTCACCTTTGACCAGTACTACGAACACCGCACCAAGCTCACCAACTGTGAAGAGTCGGTGGTTCTCGCTGAGACGGCTCGCAATGCGCTCACACACTCTCTTGAAGAGGCTGAGCATGCCAAGCGAAGTGCCGAGTCGCAGCGCGATGTTGTGATGCACCAACAGCAGGGGCTCGAACGCGAACGACTCGAAGCGGCATCCGCCGTGAAACAGGCGCAGCAGCGGTGCGAATTCTCGCAACAGTCGCTTGACGAGACCCGCGCGGCACTTGAGCAGGACGCGACCGCCATCGGCGCACTCGATGCGCGAATCGCTCTGCACGCCGACCAACTCGCTGAGCTCTCGCTAGCTGTGGTGCACGCTCTCGAAGCCGTCTCGCGTGCAGAAGAAGAGAATTCCCGCGCAGAAGAGGCGCGAGCGCAACAGGCATCGGCGACTTCCGCAGCTCGCGACGCCGACCTGCGCTGGCGCGAAGAGCATCTCGCGCTCGAACGCGAAAAGTCACGACTCGCAGCGCGCCGACAAGCGGCCGAAGTGCGAGTCGCTTCGATCGGTGAGGAGTCGGCACGCATCACCGCGCGCGAAGTTGAACAGGCACGCGAAATGCTGGTGCACGGGGCGGCACGAGATACAGCCGTTGCCCGGCGCAGTGAGTTTCAGATGGCGGCCGAGGCCGTGCAGGCAGAGGTCTCGGCAGAACTCCGAAGTATCGAATCGTACGGAGAAGAGGGCATTGTGATGAGCGCGCGACTCACGAGCTTGCGAGACGATCGCACCCGTGACGAGACCCGTCGCGCCGTGCTCGAGGAGATGGAGCTTGCTCGCGAAGGATTCGGCATTGCCGCACGCACCGTGCTGACCGACAGCGCGCGATTTCCGACGGTGCGCGGAGCACTGGGAGATTTGGTGTCCACCGACCGCGTGCACGCGGTCGCGGCCGAAGCGGCGCTCGGTTCATGGGTGGAGTCACTCGTCGTCGAAGGGGCGTTCGATGCCACACCGCTTCTGGCGCACGCCTGTGAATTGGATGGCCGGGTGACTTTCGTTCCGATGAGTCCACGAGAGGCGCGGCAGGAGCCCGCGATCGAATGCCCAGCAGGCGCGCGCGCACTGTGCGAGGTACTGCGCATGTCCGGAGGCGCGCGAGCGCTCGTCGAAAGCGTGCTGAGCCAGACGTGGCTCGTCGCTGACCTTGCGACTGCTCTCAATCTTGCGAAGGATGCCCCCCCGTCGTCGCGCTTTGTGACGATGGCCGGCGAAGTCATTGATTCGCGCGGTGCCGTCACGGTGGGTCGGTTGCGTGGCGGCGGCGGCGGATCTGTGAGTCGCCGAGCCGAGCTCACCGATCTCGTTGCATCGATCGAGTTGCTCAACGCACGCATCAGCGATCTCGAGAGTGACGCATCGCGAATCGAAGCGCTCGGTGTTGCAGCAAAGGGACGGCACGACGAACGCGACCGCGCGCTGCAGGTCTCTCGACGAACCATAATTGAATGCGAGTTTCAGACGGCCCGAGCTGAACAACTCATCACCCGAATCGAGCGCGAACAGGCGTCGCTTCGCTTTGAAGCAACGGACATCGCTCGCCGCAGTCACGTCGCCACTGAAGAGCACACATCAATTTGTGAACGACTCACGGCGGCCGACGGTGCGCTGGCGGTGGCCGACGCGAACGCGACCTCGGCCCGCGAGGCAGCGACTGTGGGTCAGCAGGTTCTCGACGCAGCGCAGGAAGCACTCTCAACAGCGCGCTTGGCGCTTGGAGTTTCAACGAGTCAAGCGGGCGTCGCTCGCCGAGAGCAGTCCCTGATCGAGACGGCTCTGCAAGAGTCACGTCGACAGCGCACGACCGCAGAAGATCACTTGCGACGCCGCGAGGCGCACATCGAAACACTCGAAGAGTCGATCGCCGAGTCGCGCACCATCGCGCAGCGCGATCAGCAGAAGCATGACGGAGTCGCCGTGCAACTCGCCGATCTTGCGCAAGCGCTCTCGATGGCTGTCGTGGCAAATGATGCTGCTGGCGAGGCACTTCGTGCGCTTCGCGACTCTGCTTCTGAAACCGAACGACAGTGGAGCGAAGCAGAACTCGCCCGACGCGAGTGTGCGATGCGTCTCGAGAGCCTCACTGCGCAAGCGCGTGAAGAGCTCGGGCTTGAACTTGACACGCTCTGGGCTTCACACGTCGCAGAACGCGAGTCTGGAGCCTTTGTGCTCACCGACCGGGCGATCGCATCGTTCGAAGCGGATCAACTGCGCGACGAGATTCGATCCCTTGGAAACGTCAATCTCGATGCGATGACTGAGCTCACAGAACTTGAGACGCGCACCCAAGAACTCGCCAACCAATTGACGGACATCGACCTCGCCAAGGGGCATCTCGAAACGCTTGTCGTCGAACTCGACAAGACGAGTCGCGTGCAGTTTGAAGAGACCTTCAATATGGTGCGCGAGAACTTCGGTGGCACCAACGGCATGTTCCGCCGACTCTTCGGCGGCGGCAGTGCCGACATGTATCTGCTTCCTCTCGAGGATGGAACGATTGATTGGCTGGCGTCTGGCATCGAGATTCGCGCCAAGCCACCTGGCAAGGAACCGCGCATCATCACGCAACTCTCTGGTGGAGAGAAATCGATGACCACCGTTGCGTTGCTCTTGGCCATCTTCAAGAGCAAGCCCGCACCATTCTGCATCTTGGATGAAGTTGACGCCGCACTTGATGAAGCAAACGTCGAACGGTTCTGTAACGCGCTTGGCGGGTTCCTCGATGAGAGCCACTTCATCGTGATCACCCATCACAAACGCACGATGCAGGCATGCCACCGCCTTCACGGCGTCACCATGCCACAGCGCGGCGTCTCGAAGCGGGTGAGCGTTCAGTTTGAGCAGGTCGGTACCGGCGGACGAATAGCCCCGTCGGCCCTGCAAGGCGAGTCTGATGACGCTCGATCCGAAGAATCAATTCAGCCAGCCATTCAGCCAGCCATTTAGGGAGTCTTCACCAATGTCGATCCGCGAATTCATGCGTCACAATTTCAGGCACTTCAATGCTGCGACAGCCGTCGAAGCGTCGGAGGCGTACGCGACGCACATTCGTGGTGGTGGATCGATGATGGTCACGCTCGCTGGCGCCATGAGCACAGCAGAACTTGGACTCTCGCTCGCAGAGATGATTCGCCGCGGGCATGTCCACGCGATCTCGTGTACGGGTGCGAATCTTGAGGAGGACGTCTACAACCTCGTGGCGCACACCCACTACGAGCGCATACCCCATTGGCGTCAACTCACTCCCGATGATGAGCAAAAGTTGCTCAAGCGCCATCTCAATCGCGTCACCGATACCTGCATCCCTGAAGAAGAGGCAATTCGACGCATCGAACGGGCGATTCTCGATGAGTGGACGCGCGCTGACCGCGCGCACGAGTCGTACTTTCCGCACGAGTTCTTCTACCGCATCTTGCTCTCTGGCGCCCTCAAGAAGTACTACGAGATCGATCCAAAGGATTCGTGGTTGCTCGCTGCAGCCGAGCGAAACCTTCCGATGGTCGTACCGGGTTGGGAAGACTCAACCACCGGAAACATTTTTGCCTCGCACTGCATTACGGGCAACATTCAGAATGTGCACACCGTGCGCACGGGCATTGAGTACATGATGTCGCTCGCAGAGTGGTATTCGAAGACCGCACCCACATCGAGCATCGGGTTCTTTCAAGTCGGCGGCGGAATCGCGGGCGACTTTCCAATTTGCGTTGTTCCGATGCTCCATCAAGACTTGGGACGGCGAAAGATTCCGCTCTGGGGCTATTTCTGCCAGATCAGCGACTCGACGACTTCGTACGGCTCCTATTCAGGCGCGACACCCAATGAAAAGATCACGTGGGGCAAGCTTGGAAAGACAACGCCGCGATTCATCGTTGAAAGTGACGCGACGATCGTGGCACCGATGATGTTTCACTACGTCATGGACACTCTCGCATCGAAAGCGACGAGTTCGAAGGCGACGAGTTCGAAAGCGACAAAGGCGAAGCGCGCCCCGGCGAAAGCGCGACGGGTCTTGGCACGACGAAGCTGAGTGGATCACACCGCTGACTTCACGAACGTTCCGTGCGCGTTGTCTTTGGTGACTCCGGGAAAAGCGAGCACCTTGTTGTGTAAGACTGCGTAGACACCGGGCGAGAGAATCTGCACTGCGAGCAGTGCTTCGGTGAGGTTCTGAACTGCATCGGTGCGCCTGAGTTCGTAGGGTCGCATCGCTCCGGTGAGCACCACTGGAAGACGCGGCGCGCCAGGTTGCGACCACCTCGCACAAATCGCTTCTCCGCTCACCGTAAGTCGGTCGGTGCCATGAACGATCACGATGCCATCGTGGTCTTTCGCGCCGTCGACCGCTGCGTCGGTGATACGTTGATGGTCGTCTGGGGTCATCTCGAGGCTGTCCTTGTTCATGAGTGCGAGGCGAGAGATCGCCACCCCGCCCGTCTCGAGCGAGGCCAGCATCACATCGAGCACGCTTACATTGTTCGCGAGCACCCCCTGCATCTCGCAGTACGTCTTCTCGATCGTTCCGCCCGTTGAGATGATGAGAGCGCGAAACATCAGCAGAGGCTAATCGCTTTCCTCGAACGCGCAAGGCGCGAGTGCGCGCGCGTCCGCGAGCAGCGAGAGCATCGCACTCATCGACAACGGTTGCTCGCTGATGGACTGGCCAATCCCCTCGAGTGTTCTGGCAAGATCGGCGCAAGTTGCCAGCGCATCGCCAGGAGTCGCGAGAGCGATCATCAGTCGCACGATGCTCGTCGTTCCTGATGGCGTCGCGCCGTCCTGCAGACTTCGGGGGCGCACGAAGAGTGTCGTCTCTCCCGCGCGACAATCGTGCCAGCGACCGCTCGAGGGATCGAAGAACTCTGCGCGCGCCTGTTGAAACAATTCATCGGCCCGCTCGAACCAGAGCATCTCCCCCGTCGCGCGTGCGAGCGAGATGCATGCGTTGCCGAGCGATGCGAGATCTTCAAGTGTCGCGCCGATCGAGGCGCGCCCGTGAAACCAACAACGTTGCCATCCCGCGGTCGTCTGAAGATGCGCAAAGACCCACTCTGCCGCGGTGACCGCGCGTGCGGTCCACGTCGAATTGTGCAGCGCTTCACCCGCCACGGCGAACGCCTCGATCATCATGCCGTTCCAACAGAGCAAGACTTTTTCGTCGCGAATCGGCTGCTCGCGCGCGCGTCGAACATCATGCAGTGCGCGAAGCGCCCGCTCGATGGACGGATCGAGTGCATCCGCCGCATTGCGCATCTGAAGCACCCACGCAGGAGGATCCGCAGGATGATGCGGATCGCGAAAGTTTGGATCGCTCGAGAGTCCCGTCGCGTCGGCGAAAGACGCTGCATCTTGCGTCGAGAATCCGGCCTGCGCGAGCGCCTCGCTCACTTCACGTGCGCTCCACACATGACCCGCCCCCTCGCGGTGGTTCACATCGGCATCAAGCGCACAGTAGAAACCTCCGCTGTCGATGGCGAGTTCTCGATCGATGAATGCGAGTGTTCGCTCACACACGTGCGCAAGAAACCGATCGCCTGTGCGTGCGCTGCACTGCGCGTAAAGCGGCACCAAGAGCGCATTGTCGTACAGCATCTTTTCGAAGTGCGGCACCTGCCACGCACTGTCAACGCAGTACCTGTGAAATCCACCAGCCACGTGATCGAAGAGTCCGCCGAGCGCCATCTTCGCGAGTGTCGTTCGCACGATCGCTGCACCTGCCTCGCCGCCGGCTGCGAGCACCAGCGTGAGATAGGAGGGCTGCGGAAACTTGGGAGCATCGCCAAATCCTCCATTGGCCTCGTCGAAGACTTGCATGAGCTTGCGCGCCGCACGCTCTGCGCAGTCACGGCGAATCTTCTTCGGCGGATGGTCGACTGCGACTGCGTCGATGACTGCATTCGCGATGCGCTTCGATTGTTCGAGAAGCGCTGGTCTGCGATCCTTCCACGCGGCCGAGAGCCCCTCGAGCAGCTGGATAAAACTCGCGCGCCCCCATGCGGGCTCTGGTGGAAAATACGTTCCGACGAAGAATGGAAACCCGGTCCCTGGATCGACGAACGCACTGAGCGGCCATCCGCCACTCGCGCGGCCCTCGGTTGCTTGAGTAAATATCTGACAGGCCGACATAAACAGATCGTCGACGTCGGGACGCTGTTCTCGATCGACCTTGATCGCGACGAACGATTCGTTCAGCCGAGCCGCACACCGCTCGTCCGCGAAACTTTCGCGCTCCATGACATGGCACCAGTGACAGGTCGCGTACCCGATCGAGACAAAGACTGGCAGATCTCGCTGCCGCGCGTGTGCAAACGCCTCGCTGCACCACGGCCACCACTGAACTGGATTGCCCGCGTGCTGCAGCAGATAGGGACTGTCCGCGGCGCTGAGCCGAGAGCCACCGCTCGCACTCGAGGAGGGCTGATTCACCGACGAATTCCAGTCAATGCGATGAGAATCGGCAAGTGCAAGTGGTTCATCCGCCGATACTGTAACGATCCGATGACGACGCTCGTTCTTTCTCTCTTCGCCGCTCTCGGATTCTTTCTCATCATCGCGGGCATTCGACTACTCGGGCTCGTCGCCGCGTTCACAGGAGGAGTGTTGGGATGGTGCCTCGGCGGATTCCTTCATGATTCCCTCGTTCCAGCCTGGTCGCCGACACTTTGTGCTGCGACCGCGTGCGTGATCGGCGCCGCAACTGCAGCGCTTTTCATTCGGCCTGGAGTTGCGATTGGATTTGGTGTTGTGGGCACCATCATCGGACTCTTGCTTGGCGGAATGCTCGTCGAACGAGGAATCACGCCCACCGCCCCGCTGCTTCGCGAAACCACTGCGCTGATGAGTGATCGTGAAGCCCCACCTGCTGCGTCGGTGCGAGCTGCGCGCAGCGGACTCGCCCAAGCGATCCTCACCATTGTCGATGACGCGCGCCCCACCGCTGAGCCCACGGCACGATTCACCCAACTGGCAGGCGCTGGATCTCGCATCGCAACGCTCGTCAAGTCGCGATGGAGGCTCGTCCCTGAAGCAACCCAGACGTTTCTCACTGCGATGACCGCAGGTGGAGCGATCATCGGCCTTGGCATCGGCCTGCTCTTTGCGCGCTGGGCTCTCGCGGGAGCGTCCTCTGCACTCGGATCGCTGCTCTTTCTCGGGTGCGGAATGCCCCTGCTCGAATCACTCGTGGCAGGTTTCCGCTGCCCCGACTCTGCCGCTGCTTGGGTGTTCCTCGGCGCTGCGACGACACTCTCGGGATGGGCTTTTCAGATGCGACGGATCCAAGAGCGCGCGGCGCCCGCAACGCCCGCACCCGAGTGATCGATCACTATCCTTCCACGGATGGATGAATTTCACTACCGCGATGGTGCGCTCTTCTGCGAAGAGATTTCTGCGAATGAGATCGCCCGCAGCGCCGGCACGCCTTGCTATGTGTATTCAGCCGCAACATTTCGACAGCACTACACGCGATTGCGCGAGGCCTTCGCGCCGCTCAATCCGCTGATTTGTTATTCCGTGAAGTGTTGCTCAAACATCGCGATTCTGCGACTCCTCACAGAACTCGGCGCGGGGATGGACGTCGTCTCTGGCGGCGAGATTTTTCGAGCCCTTCGCGCGGGGGGCGATCCGAAGAACTTCGTCTATGCGGGAGTTGGGAAGTCGGAGGCGGAGATTCGCCTTGCACTCCAGAGTGGCGTTGGCCTCTTCAACATTGAGAGCGAGATGGAATTCGAAAACATCGCACGCATTGCGCGCGAGATGAAGATTCACACAACGGCAGCGCTTCGCGTCAATCCCGATGTCGATCCTAAGACCCACCGGTACACGACCACTGGAAAACGCGAGAGCAAATTCGGCGTTGACCTCGAACGAGCCAGCGCTTTCTTTCGCGCCTACGGGCACGATCCGTACGTCGCGCTCTGCGGCATCCATCTGCATATCGGATCGCCCGTCTACACGACGGGTCCCTACATTGAAAGCGTTCAGAAGGCGCTTGCACTGATGGATGAACTCGCTCGCGAAGGATTCCGCATCGACACGCTCGATCTCGGTGGCGGATTCGGCGCCGACTACGAGAGCGATCAGTCACCGCTTGCGATCGAGTATGCCGCTGCGATCGTGCCGGTCTTGCAATCGCGTGTCGAGGGTGGACTGCGAATCATCCTCGAACCAGGACGAACGATCGCTGCGAATGCAGGCATCTTGCTCACGCGCGTTGAATACGTCAAGAAGTCTGGCGACCGCACCTTCGTCATCTGTGACGCGGGAATGAACACACTGCTTCGCCCGAGCCACTACGGCGCATTTCACTTCGTCTGGCCCGTGCACCCGGGGGTGGCGCTGACTCCCCCGCGTCGAGCACGTGAACTCGTTCTGCCTGGACTGCAACGCACCGAGGTGGTCGGTCCACTCTGCGAAACAGGTGATTTTCTCGCGGAAGATCGGATGCTGCCACCCGTCAGTCGCGGCGACCTCGTCGCCATTTTCACGGCAGGCGCGTACGGCATGGCGATGGCGAGTCGCTACAACAGCCATCCACTTCCGACGGAGGTACTCGTCGAGGGCGCGACACTGCGAGTCATTCGCGCGCGCGAGCAGTATGAAGACCTCGTGCTCCATGAGCGCGACTCGTTTTAGGATCCATTCCACAATGGTCATTCGCGACGACAAGGGAGTCTGGACAATTCTGCGAGAGACGATTGCCGCGCATCCCGAGGAGATCTTCGCTGCGCTCACGAGCGAAGCAGGATTGATCCGTTGGTTCCCCGTCGCCGCAAAGGTTGACCTGCGCACCGGAGGTTCGGTCGTGCTGGGATGGGACCGCAAGTTCAAACGAACTCTCACGATCGGCATCGAAGAGTTCGACGCTGGAGGCCACGTGACCTGGCACTGGCCCTCGCGCGTCGATGACAAGTTCGTTCGAATCGAGTGGACCGTTCACCCCTCGGTCGAAGCTGGCAGCGAGGTCGTCTTGCGGATGGGTCCGGTCGCCTCGGATGCGGAGTCGTTGATGGCGATGGCAGAGGATGGCGAGAGCTGGCGCTGGTACATGTGCAATCTTCGAACTGTTTTTGAAGCATCAGTCGACATGCGCACGGTGCGTCCGCTCTAGAGTCTGACCACCGCTGACCGCTTCATGCGACCGGATAGAAATGCAGTGCGCAGGCTGCGCAGAGGATCACGGGTGGCCATGCCCACACACCTGCTGCGAGATCATCGAGCACGATTCCCCATCCAAACGGCTGTGACTGCAGGTCTGCGACGTATCCCGGCTTCCACACATCGAAGAGTCGAAAGAAAAAGAAACCGGTTGCGCAGACGATGGCCGTACGCATCAGTGCGTTGGCATCTGCCCCAGCGATCATCCACCACGGCGCGGCGAGCAACGTGACCGCGCAGCCGGCCGTCTCATCTGCAACGACCGACGACGGATCTTTCGCGCCGAACGCTTCTTCAGCGATCGCGCCGAATCGCACGCACGCAATCGTTCCGTACGCAGCAAGAAGTGCAAGCGATGCGACAATGACCCACCACGGCGCACCGCTCCAGACGATGACCATCACGAATCCCACCGGGGGGAGCGATCCCCACGATCCAGATGCGGGACGCAACAACCCAAGTCCGCCGACCGTCACCGCGAGCATCGCCCCTCGAGGCATCCCAAGTGCGATTCGTCGCCCAGCACTCACGCAGCGCGCTTTCCTGAAAGCGCCTGCATCGATCGCACGGCGCGCACCATCGCCGGAACTCCACTCACCACCGTGACAATGACCATCAGCCAGACCATGATCGCTGCGAACGTATTGAAATCTGGTGAGTTGCGCCGTGATTCGATCGCTGCGTTTCCAAAGCACACCGGCACCGCAACACACTGCACGAGCATCTTGACTTTCCCCGTCCAATCCGCTCCAAAGGCACTCCCACTCGACTCAATCACCGCACGAACGCTCGTCACGAGCACCTCGCGTCCGATGACAACCACGACCATCCACGGCAAGACTCCACTGTTGTGCGCCAGCGGTGGAGCGACCAGAAAGACCAAGCCGCCGATGACCAAGACTTTGTCGACAACAGGGTCGAGCACCCTGCCGAAGGGAGAGACGCTGCCCCACTTGCGCGCGAGGTAGCCATCCAAGACGTCGGTGACTGCCGCGATAATAAAGACCCAGACCGCGAGCCATGCACGACTTGGATCCTCTCCTGGAGTGCACTGAACACCTGAGATGATCACGAAGAAAACGACCGCCAACACCAGACGGCCAAGCGTGATTGCGTTGGGAAGTGACCGTTGCAGCGCACTCATTCGTGGGCGATCCTACGCAACTTGCCTCTGCCGTTGCAGGCAATTGGATTCGGCATTATCTTCCCCACTCGCCCGCACATGGATGTGTCGGGATTCGCCTCGGTTCACGAACTCTGCTGCAAATGGTGCCACTTCTTTTTTATGCCGCGTGCGCGGTTGCTTCAGCAGGACTCCTGCTCCTTCTCATGGCGAAGGCCGGCACCGGCGAGCATGGTCGAGCGAAGCGCGTTGCAGCTTCTCTCATTGGACTCGCCGGAATCGCGTGGATTCTTGTGCTGATCGTGCAAGCGATTCCAGTCCCCGACAATTCGCTTGGGCAGCTCGGACTCATCCTGCTCTGCTCATTTATCTCGATTGCTGCTGCCGTTCGCGTCATCACCCACCACCGTCCCGTCTTTTGTGCGCTCTACTTCGTGTTGGTGGTTCTCAGCGGCGCCGCGACGTTTGTCCTGCTTTCCGCTGAATTTGTCGCTTTTGCGCTGGTCATCGTCTACGCGGGTGCGATCCTGATCACTTATCTCTTCGTGCTCATGCTCGCACAGCAAACTCCAGCAGACCTCAACGGGTCGGACGCCGTCAACTACGACAGCATTCCGCGCGAACCTGCAAGCGCAGTGATCGCAGGCTTTGTGCTCGTTGCGGTTCTCGGCGGAGCGGTGTTCGGTGCTGATCGCAGTCCAGCGCGCGCAACAATCGACCAAGCGAGGGCGATCGAGGGGGCGTGGTACGACCTCGCATGGATGCCCCGGACGCTCACAGAACAAGCTCGGCGCGTCGATCCCACCGTGATCGCAATCGTGCCAGAGGCGAATGGGCATCTGCTGCGCGTACAACCAGATCACTCCGCTCTCGTTCGTGTTCAGCACAGCGATGGACGCCCGGCATCAACGATTACGCTTCCTCCGTCGCTTCTTCCAGACAATACGAGTCGCGTCGGGATGGCTCTCGTCACGCGATTTCCAGTGAGCCTCGAACTCGCAGGCGTGATCTTGTTGATGGCGATGCTCGGCGCGGTCGTGCTCGCACGAAGAACCGTCGAGTCAACCACGACCACCGCGTCGAGAGAGA
Source organism: Singulisphaera sp. GP187 (assembly GCA_945869475.1). GTDB lineage: Bacteria > Planctomycetota > Phycisphaerae > Phycisphaerales > SM1A02 > F1-60-MAGs104. Next base: position 385,763 of record CAMBOV010000001.1, read on the forward strand.
GCAACGCATGAACGATGCTCTCTCAAGTGCATTCACGATCATCGCACCGGCGCAGATTTCAATCGCGCTCGCGGTAAGTGCGATTCTCTTTGGGCTCGGACTCATCGGTTTTCTCTGTCGCCGAAACATGATCATCATGTTTCTCTGCACCGAACTGATGTTTCAGGGGGCGGCGCTCGCGATGGTCGCCTTTGCGCGAATGCGAATGGATGTCTCGGGTCAAGTCTTCGTTATTTTTATTCTCACGGTCGCCGCTGCAGAGGCTGCACTGGCGCTTGGACTCGTCGTGCTTCTCTACCGCCGTCGCGAGACTTTGAACAGTGAAGTCTGGTCTGAGTTGGGTGAGTCATGAGCGGCGAACTTTCGATCCCACAGGCCGTGATCGCTCCTGAACTTGCGTGGGTGGGACTCGCGATCTTGCTTCCCCTGCTCTCGTCGGTCGTCTGCGCGCTCTGCGGCGCGCTTCGCGTCAAGAACAAATTGCCTGCGATTGTCACAGCACTCGCGCTGGCGATCTCGTTTGTGATCATTGTCCGGGCGTACTTCGCCTACGCCGGACCTGTCGAGGTTCCGATCTTTCAGTGGATGAGCTTTGAGTGGGGCTCAGGCGGCCGGTTTCAATCGTTCACTGCGAACTGCTCGCTCTACATCGATTCTCTGACGCTCTATTGGATGCTCTTCGTCACTGGACTGGGCACGCTCATCACGGTCTACGCAAGCGAGTACATGGAGAGCGACGTGGGCGGTGGCTACTCCCGCTTCTTCTTTGGCATCAGCATCTTTCTCTTCGCGATGAGTGCGCTGGTGCTCGGCGACAACTTGGCGATGCTGTATCTGGGATGGGAAGGCGTCGGTCTCGCGAGCTACTTGCTCGTGGGCTACAACTACGACCGACCGAGCGCCGTCGCCGCGGCGAAGAAGGCGTTCATCATGAACCGCATCGGTGACCTCGGACTCGCGCTGGGCATCTTCATGCTCTGGGCGAACTACGGCACGATTCAGTACTCCGAACTCTTCGCGGCGATGAAGAATGGCGGTCAAACTGCAGTCGATTGGCATCTTTCGGTCATCCCGTTTCTGCTGATGCTCGGCGCGTTTGGCAAGAGCGCACAGATTCCGCTCTTCACGTGGCTGCCCGATGCGATGGAGGGTCCAACCCCCGTCTCGGCGCTCATCCACGCTGCGACGATGGTGACGGCGGGTGTCTACCTCATCGCGCGGCTCTATCCATTCTTTGAACTGCACCCAGAAGCGCTCGCAACAATCGCGTGGATCGGCTGCTCGACGGCTCTCTTAGCCGCGACGATTGGGATGATGCAGTACGACATCAAGCGTGTCTTCGCCTACTCGACGATTTCCCAACTTGGGTACATGTTTCTTGGACTCGGAGTCGGCACAAGTTTCGGCGCCTGCTACCACGTGCTCACGCACGCATTTTTCAAGGCGCTCTTGTTTCTCACCGCCGGCGCGATCATGCATGGATTCGCAGGTCAGCTCGATCTTCGAAAACTCAGTGGACTGCGCCACCTCGCGGGATGGCGCATCGTCTCGTGGACGATGTTCGTTGGTTGCCTCTGGCTCTCAGCGTTTCCCTACACCGCTGCATTTTTCTCGAAGGATGCAATTCTGCTGCAAGCTCTCACGAGCGCGCGCGCAGACTTTCGGTTCTTGGGATGGATGGGCCTTTTCACGGCCGCGTTGACCGCCTACTACACCTTTCGCGTCTGGTTTCGCGTCTGTGCCGGACCTCTGCACTTCGAGGGCGGCAATGAGGGTCACGGCGATCATGACGAACATGACAAGCATGCCGCACACGCCGCGCCCGCAGCTTTCCACCCCCACGCCCCAGGCTGGGCGATCAAGGGCGTGCTGCTGATTCTCGCACTCGGAGCGCTCGTTGTTGGTGTGCCTGCATACAAGGCTGTTTTCTTGCATGAGACGAATTGGGTGCAAGAGATGATCGCCCATTCGAGCGCCTATCAGGGTTCGGGTTTGGGTTCGGGTTTGGGTTCGGGTTTGGGTTTGGGAGACGCCGGTCACGCTGGTCCAGTCAGTCATGGTGACGCGCACACACCAACGGTGCTCGGCATGGATGCGCATACTGGACTGACCGTGGTTGGTTCGACCGCATCGATTGGCGGCATCCTTGTCGCTTGGTTCTTTCATCTGCGCTCACGAAAGTCTGCCGATCAGCTGCGCGCGGCACTCGCTCGTCGGTGGTGGCTCGGTTGGATTCCAACCGCAATGGAAAACAAGTGGTACGTCGACGAGCTCTACCACTACCTCTTTCGATTACCCCTGTGGTTCGGTTCGCAGATTCTCTCCTTCGGCGACAAGCACTTTCTCGACGGTGTGCTCGTCGATGGCATGGCGAAGCTTCCTCTGGCGCTGGGTCGAGTCTTCCGACCGTTGTACAGCGGTGCACTTCAGGGTTACGCCGTCACCATGGCTGGTGGCGTCGCATTGGTGCTCGCATGGGTGAGTTGGGTCTGGTTGCGAGGGATGCATTGACATGGAACTGATCTGGCTCAGCATCATCGTGCCACTCATCACCGCATGCGTGATCGCAGTGGGACCCTCCAAGAATGCCCGCACAACGGCATTCGTCGGATCGCTGCTCTCTCTCGCCGCGCTCACGCTCTTCGCGTGGAACTTTCCTGCCTGGAAGAACGGCCAGCACTTTCCGATGGTTGCAGGTGCAGACTGGGTCTCGGGCGCAGGTGTCTCACTCTCGGTCGGCTTCGACACCGTCTCGCTCTTACTTGCGTTGCTCACGGCATTCTTGATGCCCCTGTGCATCGCGGGATCGTTCACGGCGATCAACGACCGCGTCAAAGAGTTCTATGGATGGTTCTTGGTTCTTGGCTCATCGATCTTGCTCGCGTTCGCTGCGCGCGATGCGATCCTCTTCTACATCGGCTACGAGTTCACGCTCGTTCCAATGACACTGATCGTGGCGATCTACGGTGGAACCGAACGGCGCATCGCCGCGATCAAGATGTTCCTCTACACATTCCTCGGTTCGATGTTCATGCTCGCAGCGCTGCTCTACGTGGGATGGGAACATCGCCTCGCCTCGGGAGCGTGGAACTTCGACATTGACGCGCTCACCGCGACAGCCGTGCGTCTTCCAATCGCGACGCAGTATTGGCTCTTCGCTGCACTGATGATCGGATTCGCAGTCAAAGTTCCGCTCTTCCCACTGCATACGTGGCTGCCGCTCGCGCACGACCAAGCTCCGACTGCGGGGTCGGTCATTCTGGCCTCGGCACTCTTGAAACTCGGCACCTACGGCAATTACCGATTCGCCCTGCCGATGGCGCCGGCGGGCGGAGCAGAACTCATGAACGTTGTCGCGGTGCTCTCGATCATCGCGATCATCTACGCCTCGTTGATCTGTTGGGTGCAAACAGACGCGAAGAAACTCATTGCATACTCGTCGGTCTCTCACCTTGGGTTGTGCATGCTGGGACTCTTCGCGCTCAATCCCATCGGAGCCGAAGGAGCGGTCTTCTACATGGTCAACCACGGAATCTCGACTGGGGCACTCTTTCTCTGTGTTGGAATGTTCTACGAGCGCTATCACACCAAGGACACCGACGTGCTGGGCGGTCTCGCCAAACGCATGCCAGTCTGGGCGTGCTTCATGGTCTTCTTCACGCTCGCGAGCATTGGGCTTCCCGGACTCAACGGATTCGTCGGCGAGTTTCTCTGCCTCGGCGGAACGTTCATCGCAGAACACGATTCACAGACGGGCTATCCCGGAGTTCTTGGACCCTGGTACGCCGTTGTCGCAGGTCTCGGACTGATTTTCGCAGCGATGTACCTGCTCATTCTTCTTGGCAAGATCGTCTGGGGACCGTTGCGCGAGCCAGCATCGCACGCATCGCATGCATCGCATGGAGAGACGCACTCGGCGTCATCGACCTTGCCCATCGACCTCGGTTTTCGCGAGATTGCGATCTTGATGCCGCTCGCAATTTCGTGCCTCTGGCTTGGACTCCAGCCCAAGCCGATGCTCGATGCCATTCGCCCCTGCGCAGAACGGATGCTCGTGAACTACCCCGCGCAAGTTGAACGGGTTCTCGCCGAGTCGGCCGCGACTGCGCAGGTGACGGCGCCCATCACATCCTCTGAGACTTCATCGAACTCGCAATGATCGACTCCCTCTCCCCACGCTTGGCGCTTCTTGTTCCCGAGATGATTCTGTTTGTGGGAGCAGTGTTCGTCGCGATCCTTGGGCTCTCGAAGAATCGTGCTCGACGCGAGTCGCTGCCGTTCATCACTTGCGCAGTGCTCATCGCCTCGATCATCGCGGTTCCGCTCACCTGGACCGACGAGAACGCACAGGGTGCGGGATTGCTTCTGCCGATGCTCGGTCGCTTCGTCAAACCACTGCTAGCAGCGATGGGAGTCTGGCTTGTGCTGCTCTCTGTTGGATCGGTCGATCGGCGGCTTGAAGAGTCCGTTGCACGCGGGCGCCAGCCGTTTGATGCGCAGAAGGTCGCGCGTGGTGAGTACTACGCATTCTTTCTGCTGAGCATGATGGGCGCAATGTTGCTCTGCAATGCGCACGACCTGATCTGGCTCTTCCTCGCACTCGAACTTGTCTCGCTGCCGACCTACATCATGGTCGCCGTCGGTGGCAACGGAAGTCGTCCGCAAGAAGCCGCGGTCAAGTACTTCTTTCTCGGCGCGATGAGCACGGCGGTCTTTCTTTACGGATTCGCTTTGCTCTACGGCTCGACAGGCACCCTTGAATTGCTGGCGATTCGAGATGCACTCGCGTCCCAAGCAGCGGGCAGCGGCATCGACACACTCGCGACGATCGGCATCGTGCTCATCGTGCTCGGCCTTTGTTTCAAGATCACCGCGGTGCCGATGCATTTCTACGCACCAGATGTCTATGAGGGAGCGCCGACGCATGTCACCGCATTCCTCTCGTTTGTGCCAAAGACCGCAGGATTCACCGCGCTCGTGCTCGTCTTGACCTGCGTTGGATGGACGGGTCACGCGCTCATCGCCACCGATGGCGTGCGCGTGAACTATCTCGGACTGCCCACACCGATTGCAGCGATTCTCTGGATGATCGCGGTGCTCACGATGACTCTTGGAAACATCGCCGCGCTCTTGCAAAACTCGGTGAAACGCATGCTCGCCTACAGCTCGATTGCCCACTCGGGCTATCTCGTGCTCGGCCTCATCGCTGGCTCCACGGTCGGCATCGACGCGCTCTACCTTTACCTCGTCGCCTACGGCGTGATGACGATCGCAACCTTTGCGGCGCTCGCCTCCATCGAACGACGAGGCGAAGAGATCAACTCGTTCTCAGATCTCGCTGGACTTCGCGTGCGCCATCCACTGATGGCCTGGGTGATTGCGCTCTGCGCTCTTGCCCTCGTGGGCATGCCGCCATTCATCGGATTCTTCGGCAAGATCTACCTGTTTATTGCCGCGTTCGAGGCGAATCAACTCGGCTTGGTGATCGCGGCTGTGATCAACAGTGCCATCAGCGGTCTGTACTACTTGAGGCTCGCGCTTGTGCCACTGGTCTCTGCACCATCTTCACGATCCGAGGAGGTGACATCCGTGCCGAGTCGATGGCCGCAAGTTGCCGCGGTCGTCTGCGCCGTCGCGACCGTCGTGCTCTCGTTCGCTGTTGGATACTTGCTCAACGCGGCACGCAGTTCGACCGAAAGTGCCATGAGCAACGCCACGTCACCAACACACACCGAGCAACCATGATTTGCATCATGGTGCTATGCTTGTTCGCCTCGCGGCCATAGCTCAACTGGATAGAGCACGAGCCTACGAAGCTCGGGGTTGCAGGTTCGAGTCCTGCTGGCCGCGCTGTTTTTTTTCACATCCGTTCACATTCACAGGGGTGCTCATGGCGACGAATCAGGAGATTGCAAAGGCATTTTCAACGATCGCCGATCTGCTCGAGATCACCGGCGCCAACGCCTTCAAGGTCGGCGCCTACCGCAAAGCGACACGCAGCTGCGAGGATGAACCGCGCGACCTTGGACGGCTCGCGCGCGAGTCGCCCACAGAACTCGACAGCATTGAGGGGATCGGTCAGAGCACGAAGGCCAAGATCATCGAACTCGAGACCACTGGATCGATTCACGAACTTGAAGAGCTTCGACTCAAGGTTCCACCGGGGCTTTCACTGCTGCTGACGCTCGCTGGGGTCGGTCCAAAGACCGTGAAACTGCTCTGGGATTGCGCACAGGTGACCAGCATCGACGACTTGCGCACCGCCATCGAGAGCGGCGCGGTTGCGGCGATTCCACGAATGGGAGCGAAGACCGTTACGAATTTGCGCGACGCAGTCGCGGCGCACGACCTTGCCGGAAGCCGTCCCACCCGTTATCGATTAGGCGAGGCGATTCCAATCGCAGAGGCGTTTTTAACGCGCCTTCGCGCGGCGCCTGGCACGGTGCGCGCGACCTACGCAGGAAGTGCTCGACGGGGGCGCGACACGGTTGGCGATCTCGACCTGCTCGTTTCAACGCGCGATCATGCCGCGGCGAAAGAGGCATTCTTAACGGCGCCGACGGTTTCGAAACTGCTCGCCCAGGGTGAGACCAAGTGCGCCGTCGTGCTCACCAATGGATTGCAAATCGATTTGCGCATCGTCGATGACAGCGCCTTTGGTGCAGCGCTCGTCTATTTCACTGGCAGCAAAGATCACAATGTCTTTCTGCGTGAACGGGCCAACCAACGCGCGATGAAGCTCAACGAGTACGGACTCTTTCGAACGGACTCTTCTGCGAGCGCCGACGGCTCGCTCGCACTTGTCGCCGCCGAAAGCGAAGAAGCGATCTATCGTGCGCTCGACCTTCCGCTGTGGCCGGCTGAACTTCGCGAGAGCCATACAGCGGACTTCACGCAGCCTCCCCCGCGACTCATCGAACTCGCAGAGATCAAGTCAGAATTGCACGCGCATACGACTGCGAGCGATGGATCGCTCTCGATTCTCGAACTCGCCACCCTCGCGAAGGCCCGCGGATTTCACACTATCGCCGTCACCGATCACAGCAAAGCCAGCGCCCAGGCAAACGGGCTCTCGGTTGAGCGACTTCTGCAACATATCGCGGCGATCCGCGAAGCTGAAGCGGCGATCGGTGGCATTACGATTCTCGCAGGAAGTGAAGTCGACATCCTTGCCGATGGACGGCTCGACTACGACGATGCGGTGCTCGAGCAACTCGACATCGTCGTGGCGAGTCCGCACACCGCACTGCGCCAATCGCCCGAGGCGGCGACCGCGCGACTGCTCGCGGCGATTCGCCATCCACTGGTTCACATTCTTGGCCATCCCACCGGTCGCATCATTCAGGGACGCGATGGACTCTCACCCGATATCGAAGCACTCTGCGTTGCAGCACACGAATGCAAGACCGCGCTCGAGATCAACTGCCACTGGTCGCGCCTCGACCTGCGCGATGTGCACGTGCGCGCGGCCGTCTCTGCGGGATGCTTGATCGCAATTGACTGTGACATTCACTCACCTCCCGACGCGGACAACCTTCGCTACGGCATCGCAACCGCTCGGCGCGGTGGCCTGTGCACCTCCCACTGTGTCAACGCGTGGAGCGCCGAAAAACTGCATGGCTGGCTTCGAAGCAAACGGTCCTGAAACCCATCCCCGCCTGCGATAGGATCGAACGTCGATGTTTGAGACTCTCACCGACAAACTCTCGGGCGCACTGCGCACACTCTCGGGTCGCGGTCGCATCTCGCAGGCGAACGTGCGCGAGGCAATGGGCGCGATCGAGACGGCGCTGCTCGAAGCAGACGTCAACCACGAAATCGTCAAAGAATTCTGTGCGCAAGTGCTCGAAGAATCGCTCGGCACCACGGTGCTTGAGAGCCTTCGGCCGCAGGAGCAGATGGTTGGAATCGTGCACAAGCGTCTCGTCGCGCTGATGGGCGAGACAGCCGTGCGACTGACCTTTGTTGAACCGGGCCCCACCGTCGTCATGATGTGTGGACTTCAGGGTGCTGGAAAGACCACCACCTGCGGCAAGCTTGCCGCATACCTCGCGCGACGCGGCAAGAGTGTGCTGATCGCCGCCTGCGACTTGCAGCGCCCCGCAGCAATTGAGCAGCTCGGCATCGTGACCGCGAGCGCCGCCGCCTCTGCAGCTGGTGCACGCATCGCATTTCATGGCGAACCCGATCAATGCGGCGCGCACGGCACCGCAGTTGGAAATGCCGTCGGTGTTGCGCAGCGTGCACTCCGTCGCGCACGCACTGAGAAATTCGACGTGCTCATCGTCGACACTGCGGGACGATTGCACATCGACGACGCATTAATGCGTGAACTCGAAGCGGTCGATCGGGCCGTCGAGGCGCATGAGATCCTGCTCGTCGTCGATTCGATGACAGGACAAGATGCCGTGCAGAGCGCGAGCGCGTTTCACAAGCGACTCGCCATCGACGGGGTGATCCTCACGAAGCTCGACTCCGACACCCGCGGCGGCGCTGCCCTCTCCGTGCGACGAGTCACTGGTGCGCCCATCAAGTTCGTTGGCACGAGTGAACGAGTCGATGGTCTCGACGAGTTCGATCCTCAGCGGATGGCTGGACGCATTCTGGGGATGGGCGACGTCGTCTCGCTCGTTGAAAAGGCGCAGGGTCAACTCGACGAGAAAGAGCAAGAAGAGATCGCAGCCAAGATGGCGAAGGGTCGCCTCACGATGGATGACTTCCTGAGTCAATTGCGATCGCTTCGTCGGATGGGGCCTCTGAAACAGCTGCTCGGATTGCTGCCTGGTGTCGGGTCGATGGTGAAAGACATCGACATCGACGAGAAACAGTTCGACCGCATCGAAGGAATGATCCGCTCAATGACCAAGCGTGAACGGGAGACTCCCACGCTCATCGATCGAAGTCGCGTGAAACGAATCGCTGCAGGAAGTGGCACGGGGGCAACCGAAGTCGGACGGCTCACAAAGCAATTCGAGATGATGCAGAAGATGATGAAGCAGATGAGCGCTGGCGGTCTCGCGGGTATGTCAGGGAAGCTCAATGCGATGCGAGAGATGGCGGGTGGCGCAATGCCTGGCATGACGGGCCTGCCAACAATGCCCAGCGGCGCATCGCACAAGCACGACGCTGCCAAGGGTCGATTCAAGCAGCGCCCCCGCCGCTGAGTTTGATTTTTTCGCCTTGACTCTCGCCAGCGCTCGTCCAATCACTCCCGACTGAGCGGCAGCGGATCGGACGACTCTCCCGCCGCCCACCGTCGCAGCGACGGCATCATCGTTTCACGAATCAAGATCTTCGTGCACGCAGCAACTGGAATCGCCAGCAGCATCCCGTAGAGCCCTGCGACGCTCGCCCCTGCGAGCACCGCGACAAAGATTGAAACGGGTCCGAGGTTCGTGGCTCGTCCGGCGAAGATTGGCGTCAAGATGTATCCCTCGATCGACTGAACGATGAGAAAGACAAGCGGCGGTCCGCCGATGATCCAGTACCACGCCATCCGCTGCGCTTCGGGTTGAGAGAGTTGGTGCGCGGCGAGAATCGCCACCGCCGGCACGACGACAACCGCGCCGAGATACGGCACGATCGAGAGAAGCCCAGCGAGAAGTCCAAGCGTGAGTGCATAGGGCACTCCATTGATCCACCATCCCGCAGCAAACATCACGCCCATCCCCGCAGCGATGAGAATGCGTCCACGCACAAAGCCTGCGACTGCCGCGTCCATCTCGCCTGCGAGTCTGAAAATTGTCGGCTTGCGTGATTCCGGAACAAGAGTGCCAAGAAAATGGATCGCCCCTGGAAATCCGTTGCTGAAGAACCAGAAGTAGAACGGGATCAACATCGCCGCGAAGATCACTCCCGAGAAATCGAGCAAACGCCAGAGCGCCGCTTGCGCGGTGGGATTCAGAATCGTCTGCGTGATCGTTTCACCAGAGATTGGAGAGACCTCTTCTTCGACCTTCGCAGGCACAGGTGTCTGCGGAATCGGATCGAGAATCACATTCGCATGGGCGCTGACAGGTTCGCCGCTCGTCGTGGAGGGCGAGGGCGGCGCGTCCGACGAAGCCAACGACTTGGCCCAGAGACGCACGCGCGCGACTTCATCGCGAAAGTCCTTGGGCAAGACGTCCTGAGCTCGATCGATCCACCGGTCGAACTGTCCCGCACGCACGTTTGCGACAAACTCTGACGATTGCCTCACCACCATCGGCACGAAGAGAAGGCCAGCGACGACGAGCGTAATGCCGAACGTTCCCAAGATGAGCCCGACCGCAACGGGACGGGCAATCTTGAGCGCTGCGCAAATCCACTGCACGAGCGGTTCCACCAAGTATGCGAGCGCGAAGGCGAGCAGCAGCGGAACCGTGACAAATCTCAGCGCATAACCAGCCCAGATTGCAACGACGATGAGAGCGACAACCAGCACATCGCGCACAGCCTGGACCTGCCAGATGTGAAGCCGGGCGACATCGATCGGTTTTCGACCAGTTGGGTCAACACCATCGCTCCCCATCAATCAACCCCTGCTTTCGAGCAGTTTCCTGCGCAGGACATCGGGAGCGAAGACTTCGCCAAAGTCGTAGACACTGCGAAAGTCCTCGAGCGAGTCGGTGGGAGACTTTCGAAAGAGCCCCAGATCGATGAGCACAAAGACGATCCGTCCAAAATCATCGGTGCGCTGAACATTCCAGTGGCGCAGCACAACAGGCGCCAACATTCCATATTGATCGATCGCGAAGTCGAGCAGCCCAAAGCAGAGTTGCTGCCCGCTCAGGTGGCGGTCATCCTGCGAAAGGTGGTTTTCCCCTTCGCGCGCTCCGTGGGCGCGCTTCTTCAGCAAGCTCTTCGACGCGTGCGAAAAACCCGTCCGCACAAATTGCAACGCCTCGAGCGGATAGGGTCCGGCCCGAGCCCGAAGCGTCGCGAGATCTGCATCCACAAGCTGCGATTCCATTGCCGAAGTCTATACCCAACCCGCGCAAGATCGCTACACTCCTGGCAACACACGGAGGTTTCACTATGAACGCACAGGAAGCGTCGTTTCGCACAACACTCATCGGACTTGTTGCCCTGATTGGTGTTGGATGCGTCCCCCAAGCAAAGTACAACGATCTCGAACTGGCTTACCGCAGTCAACAACAACAGTTGCTGCGAAGTCAGGGTGATCTCGAGACAACTCGTGCCAACGAGTCGCGGTTGCGCTCGCAACTTGCGCAAGCGGCGGGCGACCTCGCGAGCCTCGAGGCGCTGCGAAAGGGGCAAAATGTCGATGTCGACAAGTTGCTCGCAGACTACGAGTCTCTGCTCAAGAAGATCGGCGATCTCAACGGCGGACCCCTTCCTGCCGAAGTGAACGCCGCACTCTCAGCGCTTGCAGCGCAGTATCCAGACATCTTGCAGTTCGACGAGCGCAGAGGCATGCTTCGCTTTGCCGCGGACTTCACCTTTGATCCAGGCTCGGCCGCTCTCAAGCCAAGTGCGGCCGCTGTGCTTGGAAAATTGGCGAGCGTTTTGAATTCGACCGAAGCCGCATCCTTCGAAGTCGTCGTTGTTGGTCACACCGACAATGTGCCGATTCGAAAGTCTGCCGCGCAGCATCCGACCAACATGCATCTCTCGGCGCATCGCGCCATCTCAGTGCGTGATGGACTCGCACAGGATGGCGTTGCGGCATCCCGCTTTCTCGTCGCCGGCTACGGCGAGTTCCGCCCGATGGTGGCAAACGGTCCGACGGGCGCAGCACAAAATCGTCGCGTCGACGTCTATCTGATGCCGTATTTCGTGACGACGGACGCAGACCTCTCGGGGGCGGCCGCGCTTCCAGCCCCTGCGCCTGCCGCTCAGCCCGCAGCTCCTGCTGCAGCGATTGACGACGAACCGACGAAATAACCGCGGCGGATCGAGCGCTTTTCGCTCCTGTTGACCTCACAAACAACCCCTCGGCGGGGTTGTTTTTTCATGTGCGGTTCGTGAATTCAGCTGCGAATAGTTCGATAATTGGTAAAAGAATTGGCTTTCCATCCTCTGCGGACTAGACTCGGCACGACCACTTCTGCGTGACCCCTCTCACTCTGCACTCGACTTTTCTAGGAGAAAGATATGTTTATTCGAACGACTCGACGCCTTGCAACTCTCGTTGTTTCCACTGCGACACTCGCCGTCGCTTCGGGAGCGTTCGCGCAAGTGACCCTGAATGAGATTCGCGTCGATCAACCTGGACTCGATCTGAGCGAGTACGTCGAACTCAAAGGCACGCCTGGAGCATCACTCGCTGGACTGACCTTACTCGTGATCGGCGACAACGACGCAGCAGCAGCGCCAGCACAGAACGGAACAATCGAAGCGGTCGTGGCTCTTGCTGGAGTGATTCCATCGAGCGGGTTCTTCGTCGTAGCAGAAGCGACGTTTGCACTCGGGGTGGCCGATCAAGTGGCGATCCTGAACTTTGAGAATCCAGACGATCTCACCTTCCTCGTGGTGAGCGACTTCGTCGGAGCAGACGGCGCGGATGTCGACACGAACGATGACGGCACACTCGATGTCTTTCCATGGACGGCGATCATCGACTCAGTCGCCTTGGTGCAGACGCATACTCCAGATGGAACGACGGCAGACTTCGTGTACTCAACGACGCACGCTGGCCCTGACGGCTCGACCAGCCCATCCCAAACGTGGAAGTGCGCCAACAGTGCGAACTGGACCGTCGGCAGCGCCGATACCACACTCGCAAGCGATAGCCCTGGCGCTGCGAATCCAACCTGTGGAAGCACCGTTGCACTCAAGATCTCTGAAGTTCGGATCGATCAGGCGGGCACTGACAACGACGAATATTTCGAGATTCAGGGTCCACCGGGCATGAGTTTGGCGGGATACACCTACCTCGTGATCGGCGACAACAACGTCGTCGGATCCGTCGATCTCACTGGATCAATTGAGAGCGTCACGCCACTCGATGGCGCCGTCATCCCAGCGGATGGATACCTCTTGGTCGCAAAGTTAACGATGACCATCGCGATTCCAGACTTCATCGTCGTCGCCACAGCGATGAACTTCGAGAACAGTGACAACGTCACGCACATGCTCGTTGCGAACTTCACGGGCGTCCTCAACGGCGACGTCGATCTCGACAACAACTGCGCAATCGATGCTGGCGCTCCGTGGAGTGCCATCGTCGATTCGATCGCACTCACCGGACTCGATACGACCTGCGTCTACTCGAGCGAGATTGCCGGACCCGACGCGACCTTCACAACCGTGCATGCCTTTCGCTGCTACCCAGATGGTCTCGTGTCGGTTGGCGCGTATGACCTCTTCGCCGGTGGAGACACACCTGGGTTCCAAAACCGCGCGTGCGGACTCGGACCAGTTCTTGAATGCGGCGAGTCCATTACTGGATTGTGCACACAAGCGCACGCGAATCCATACTGCGCCGATTCAGTCTGCTGCACACTGATCTGCAGCACACAGCCACTCTGCTGCTCAGTGACTTGGGATGCCGCCTGCGCCGCCGCAGCGACAGCCTCGTGCAACCAGACAGGCTCGGCTTCGTGCGAACGAGCCACCATTTCCTTCAGCGAAATCCGCATCGACCAGACCGGAACAGACACGGATGAATGGGTCGAATTCGTCGGCGCTCCAGGCGCAAGCTTTGCGGGTCTCACGATGATCGTGGTGGGCGACTCGACCGCTGGCGTCAGCGGCGTCATCGAGTGTGTGGTCAATCTCACGACAGCCGTGATGCCAGCGGATGGTCACTACGCGATCTCTGAGTTGACCTTTACCCAAGGAATCGCAAACATCGATTCTGTGCTCCCTGGAACGAACCCACTGAACTTCGAGAACAGTGACAATGTCACGTTCATGCTCGTTTCGGATTTCACAGGCACCGTTGATCAAGACCTCGACACCAACGATGACGGCATCTTCAACGTCACTCCATGGTCTGCCGTGATCGACACGATCGCGTTGATCAAGACCACGACCCTTCCACCAACTGGAACAGAGTGGTACTACGGTCCAAACACGATCGGTCCAGACGTTACATTCGTGCCAGGTCACATCTGGCGCTGCGAAGCGACGGGATGTTGGAACATCGGACTCTTTGACATTGTCGCGGCTCACGATGACACGCCAGGTGTTGCCAACGCCCCATGCGCGGTGCCATGTCCGGGTGACTACAACGCCAACGGCATCCGCGATGGTGCAGATCTTGCGACGCTTCTCTCGGCATGGGGAACACCAGGTGGTGACATCGACGGCGATGCGAACACCAGCGGTTCTGACCTTGCGACTCTGCTCAGCGGTTGGGGCGCCTGTCCATAAGGCACGAGCCCTTCTGCTTCTGGTGTCGCTGATACCGTACGGTTGTGGTTGTTGTGACTTCTGTCATGCCCGTGGTTTCACTGATCTCTCGCTTCGGCTGGCAGGTCTATGACGCCGTCTCGGGCTTTGGGAAATTTGTCACATTCGTCTGGGCTGTTGTCGTTCGATTCGCCGCCCATCCAGTCCGCTGCCTGAAGTGGTCACTTCTTGGACCGCAGTTGTTTTCGGTCGGCGTTGCGAGCATCCCGGTCGTCGCGATCACTGGTGCGTTCATTGGGATGATTCTCGCACTCGAAGGGTTCGAGTCCTTCGCGGCACTTGGTCAAGAGTCGCGTCTTGGAAGCGTCATCAACATCTCCGTGATCAAGCAGATCGGACCCGTGCTCGCAGCCGTGATGGTCGCGGGTCGCGTTGGTGGAGCGCTCGCCGCAGAACTCGGCACGATGGCGGTGACTGAGCAACTCGACGCGATGCGCGCGATGGATGCGGACCCTCTGCGAATCTTGGTGGTGCCCCGCGTCGTCGCATGCATCCTGATGACGCCGCTGCTGACGATTTACTCCGACCTGCTCGGTGCGTGGGGAGCGTGGTTCATCACCGTGCAAGTTTTCGGCGTGGCGAGCGTCGACTACTGGTTCTTCACCGCACAGACTGTCGATTGGTGGGATCCCACGTCTGGGCTGCTCAAGTCAGTCGCATTCGGTGGCGCGATCGGACTCATCTCGTGTTACAAAGGGTTCTCGTGCTCGGCAGGTGCCGCGGGAGTCGGTCGCGCTGCAACCGATGCATTCGTCGCGAGTTTTCTTGCGATCATCTTGCTCAACCTCGTGCTCGCTGAATTCTTCGGAAGTCTCTACACGATGCTCTTCGATGATGCGATGC
This sequence comes from Singulisphaera sp. GP187, assembly GCA_945869475.1. Classification (GTDB taxonomy): domain Bacteria; phylum Planctomycetota; class Phycisphaerae; order Phycisphaerales; family SM1A02; genus F1-60-MAGs104. Next base: position 400,964 of record CAMBOV010000001.1, read on the forward strand.
CATTTCTGTGATGACGCATTCGTCACTAGCGCGCCTCGTTCTCTGCGCTGGATTGCTCGCCTTCACGACGCTCGCGCTCACGGTGCCTGCATTCACATTTTTTGGTGCGCAGGCGACGGTCGAGACTGGATCTGCGCCACCGCCTGAAGGTCGGCCACCGACTGGGGCACTCACACGAACACAATCGCGGCGCTGGGAGATCACACTCTCACTTGATCTTCCAGAGTTGCGACGGCGAGAGACGGTCGAAGAGGCGCTGATTGTGCCCGTGAGTGTGCTCGACACCTGGTGGAGAGTCGACCCCCGCTCGTTTCGCACGCGTGTTTCCGTTGATTTCGTGCCCGTTCCGCCTACGCAGTTCACCATCACCGTCGCGCCAAGTCGATTTGGCGAATCGCGAGTTGAGATCCCAATTCCAAACGTCATCGAGCAGCGCCTCACCGCCGAACTTGCGTGGACGGTCGAAGTCTGGTCGTGCGCGCTCGACGAAGCGCGTGCATCGAAAATCGCGTGGCCGGCGGCGTGGCCCGATGAGGTGCAGCGCTTTCGATCGGCGAGCGCTGGGATCAATTCGCAAGATCCGCTCATCCAAGGAGCACTGCGCGAGATTTCGTCGCGCCTGCCAGAGCAACTCGCGCCGCTCTACGCGGCGAAGGAGATCATCCGCGCTGGCAGCCGAATTCTTCGCAATGCGGATCATTCGGAAGGTGGCATGGCGGGTTCGAAAAGTCGCGGCGTTGTTGTCTGGGGAGCAACTCAAGCCTTGTCGTCGCATATTGGCGGCGAGGCCGATGTGACGTGCATCTGCCTTGCGCTTCTGCGCGCTGCGGGATTTCCGGCGCGCCCCGTGATCGGCCTCGCGCACGATCGCAGTCGACGCAACAACGCATCCAACGCGGACAAACTCTCGCTCTGGGGAGAGGTGTTCTTGCCCGAGTGCGGATGGGTTCCGTTCGATGCCGCCCAGATTCGCGGCGGAATCTCAGCTCAAACTCCCGTCACGCAGCAATGGAATGGATTTGGAACGGACCGCGACTTCGACGAGCGCGTGCCGATCACCCACGAACTCGATCTCTACACACCCAAGGCAAGCGACATCGGGCGAACAGCATCGTTCGCGGCACTCTGCCGACTCAAGACAAAACTCGAACAGCCAGGACAGGGTCCCACCGACATTCTCATTCAGACCTCCGTTGTAAGTCGGGGTCGAGGGGATGGCGGGCCGTGAAGTCGCCTTGACGCAATCCACAGAGTGCATCGAGCTGTGACACGATGAGGTGCGTGCTTTCATTGCGACGCTCGATCGTGCCATGTGCGATGATCGCTGATGCGAACCGCCCCACTGAGCGAACGCGCTCCCAGACTTTGGGACGAACGATCAGGTTGGCCGATCCCGTTTCATCTTCGAGTGTGAGAAAGACGATTCCCTTCGCTGTTGCCGGTCGTTGGCGCACGAGCACGATGCCCGAGATCGCTGTGCGACTTCCACAGGGAAAGGTCACGTCGGATTGAATTTCGCTGCAGGTTGAGACGCCGCGTGTGGCGAGCCATTCGCGCGCGAAAGACATGGGATGCGCTTTGAGCGAGAGTCCATTCTGCTCGTAATCGGCCGTGACATGCGCAATGGCGCTCATCGGTGGCAACTGATCGGTTGGATCGGGTGGCGCAACGCACGCACTCTGCGTGAAGAGCGGCGCATCTTCGAGCCGCAATCGCTGTGCCTGCCAGAGTGCTGCTTGGCGATCGAGACCCATTGAACGAAACGCGTCGGCGCGCGCGAGTTGCCGCATCGTTCGAAGTGAGACGCCGCTCGCGCGCCAGAGTTCTTCGAGTGAAGCGCATGTGGAGGCGCTCAATGCAGCGGAGGCGCTCAATGCAGCAATGCGCCGTCCATCTTCTTCGACCAGCCCGCGAATCATCCGCAAGCCAAGCCGCAAGCCCATGTGCACACGAGGCCGCAACGCGGGATCAGCGGTTGGCGATGATGCGTCCACTTCGAGCGTGCAATCCCACGCGCTGTGTCCAACGTCAATTGGGAGCACGCGAACCCCGTGACGTTGTGCGTCCATGACGAGTTGCGCTGGAGCATAAAAACCCATCGGCTGACTGTTCAAGAGCGCGCAGGTGAATGCCGCAGGATGATGGCACTTCAACCATGCCGAGGCGTACACAAGGTGTGCGAAACTTGCGGCGTGACTCTCTGGAAATCCATAGCCAGAGAATCCTTGAATCTGGATGAACACCTGCTTGGCAAAGGTCATCGAATATCCGCGGGCGATCATGCCACTTTCGAGCCGCTCTTGAAAGTGCGCGATCTGATTTCCGATGCGCTTCCACGACGCGATCGCTCGTCGCAATTGATCGGCCTCGCCTGGGGTGAAGCCCGCTGCGACAATCGCAAGCCGCATCGCCTGCTCTTGAAAGAGTGGAATGCCCAGCGTGCGCTCAAGAATCTCTCGCACGCCATCGCTTGGATAGGTCACCACTTCTTCGCCACATCGCCGGCGCAAATAGGGATGCACCATGTCGCCTTGGATCGGTCCTGGACGCACGATCGCGACTTCGATCACGAGGTCATAGAAATTCGCAGGGCGCAGTCGCGGCAGCATCGACATCTGTGCGCGACTCTCGATCTGAAAGACCCCCACCGTATCGGCGCGCGTCATCATCGCGTACGTCGCGGGGTCTTCAGATGGGATGGTGTGCAGTGCGAGTTCGCGCACTCCCGTCTGCTCAAGTGCGTGCGGTCGAGTGTCGGATGCCATCCCGGCAAGTTCGAGTGCCTTGCGAATGCAGGTCAGGATGCCAAGCGCAAGCACGTCGATCTTGAGCATCCCTATCGCATCGATGTCATCTTTGTCCCACTCGATGATCGTGCGACCATCCATTGTGGCTTCACGAATCGGCACGAGTTCGCAGAGCGGCCCCTCGGTGATGATGAATCCACCGCTGTGCTGCGAGAGATGACGGGGAAACCCCTCGAGTTCGGCCGCGAGACGAATGAGCGCGCGCATCGCGGCACTTGCAGGATCAAAGCCGAGCGCACGAATCTCTGCGTCGGTCGGTGACGAAGAGAGGTGACGCACGAGTCGATCGATGGCGTCGAGAGAGAATCCAAGAGCCTTGGCTGTTTCGCGCACCGCGAGTCGCCGCCGATAGCAGACAACTTCAGCGCAGAGCGCGGCGCGCAGGCGACCATAGCGAGCGTAGATGTATTGCATGACCTCTTCGCGTCGTTCATGCTCGAAGTCGATGTCGATGTCTGGCGGTTCGTTGCGCTCGCGACTGATGAACCGTTCAAAGAGCACCTTCGTGCGTGTCGGATCGACCGCGGTCACTCCCAAGCAGTAACAGACGGCACTGTTCGCCGCTGCGCCACGGCCTTGACAGAGGATGCCACGTGAACGGGCAAAACGCACAAGGTCGAAGACCGTCAAGAAATAGTTGGCGTATCCGAGTTCATCGATGAGTGCGAATTCATACTCGACTTGTGTGCGCACTTCGGGTGGGATTCCCTGGGGGTAGCGCTCATTCGCTCCGCACTCTGTGACGTGACGCAAGTGATCGATTGCGCGCACCCCAGCTGGCACGACCTCAGATGGATAGTGGTAACGCAGTTGTGCGAGTGAGAATCCGCTGCAGCGGTTGGCGATCTCGAGACCCCGAGCGAGTGCACCGGGATAGGCGCACCACCGTGTGTGCAGCGTGGCCGCATCACGCAGATGTCGTTCGGCATTTGGCAGCGTCGCAAACCCAACGGCAGAGACGGTTGTTGCGAGTCGAATCGCTGTCAGAACATCGTGCAATTGCCGGCGTGCAGCGTCGTGAAAGCGCACCCCATTCGTCGCGACGACTTCAACAGCGCAGGCACGGGCGATCCACTGAATGTGCGCAGTGCGCAGAGCTTCTTCTGGCTCGCCGACGCGGGTGAGTGCGAGTGAGAGATGATCGCCAAGTGCACCGCGCATTCCATGCAGGACTTCGACGAGACGTTGGCAGAGCAGTGCGCCACCGTGTGGAGTTTGCACGATGACTTCAAGTCCCTGCGCGTTGTCCAGAAACTGGTGCAGTGTCAACGACCACTTTCCGCGCGCGACCTCTGGACAGTGCGCCGACGCTTCATCATCGCGCATGCGGCCCTGCGTGATCGCGCGGCAGAGGCGTCCATAGGAAGCACGGTCGGTGGCATAGGCGATCACCTCGATGCTCTGCAGCGGATTCTCGCGGTCGCTCCGATCGATCGTCAGATCGAGGCGCGATCCAACACAGAGTGCGATGCCGTGCTGCTGCGCTGCGACATGCGCACGAACCATCCCAGCCATCGTGCCACGATCGGCGAGACCAATCGCTCGTAGTCCAAGGTGCGCCGCGCGTGCCACGAGTTCTTCAGGATGGCTCGCCCCCTCGAGAAACGAAAAATTGCTCACGCTGTCGAGTTCGGCGTAGGAGGCGCTTGCACTCACGGTCAACTCCAGATGCCCACGAGCGACCAGACGCGTGAACTGTGTGCGATCCACAGCCAGGCTCCCTGCGCAGTTTCGACGCGCCAGTAATCGGCTGAGGCCGCGACTGAGGTCGTGGCCGAAGTCGCAACCGAGGTTGCCGACAGGTCAGCGTCATTCCACGGAGATGCGATGCGTTCTGGACCGAGCCACCTCGCAATCTCGACGACGGTTCCCCGCCAACGAATCGATGGTGCGTGCGCTGCCGCGACCACGATGGGTTCGGGTGGTGAACACCAGGTCGATGGACGCCACGCCGACGCGGCGCGCGTGTGCGCGTGGCGCAGTGCCACGCGCGCGGTCAATCCACAACGCGCGATGGGGATCCAGCGAAATGATCGCAATGGTTCATGGTGCTCTGCGAATCCACCGCGAAAGAGCGCGCGGTCACCGAGTTGTGCCATCAGCGTGTCGGCCCATTCGCCCACCCCGCAACTCGACCCCGCGGCATGTTCGCTCTGCGCTGACCACGCGCCCATCCGAAGCACTGCGATGCGCAGCGATTCGACGCCCATTCCCATTGGAATCTTTTCAAGGTGCGGCGCGAAGAGTTTGAAGAGATGCGCGGCGCGTGCGCTTGGCGATCCAAGCATGATGCGGCGGTGATAGGTCGGGGCATCTGCGCAGCATGCCGTCAGTTCGAATTCGCGTCCGCCGCGCACCCGCTCTTTCAATGTTGCGCAGAGTTCTTGCAAGAGACGCGCGACCGTCAGCGCGATTCCCTCGTGATTCGTGACAGGTCCGTCGAAGATGTGTTCAACCGATGGAGGCGGCTGCGAACGAATCGGAATCAAGATCTCGCACCGCTCTGCGCCCGTGCCCTCGAGAGATCCCACGAGAGACAAGTCGAGTCGTTGCAAAACATCACGTCCATACCGCGACGCCACACTGACCCGCGGCAATCGTGCGAGTTCGCCAATGGTCTGCACGTTGACCTCTGCGAGTGCGGCGATTGCCTGCGGCGAAATTCGAAGTGTGCGCAGAGCGCATTCAAGCAGAGGCGTGCTCGCGCGACTCTGCGCACGTGCGACTGCAGCAGCTGTTGTCGGCGCAAGTGCGACGCGCGCCGCGAAACCACGCGCTGCGAGTTCACGCACCACACGTTGTGTGAGTTGCGTGTGCGAGTGGTAGATGCCCTCGCATCCTGTGATATCGACAAGAATTGCAGTTGGACCCTCGGTCGGTTCGATCGCGGTGATCGGCGCATACCGCTGGCACCACCGCGCAACGGCGCGAAGCAGTGCAGCCTCGCGCTCTGGTTGCGCATCCACTTCGATGCGGGGTGGTGGACAGATGGCGCGCGCGTGGGCGAGGTCCATCCCGATCTGCACCCCGTGTCTCTGCGCCTGCACGCAACATCCACAGACGATGCGTGCGCCCCGTTCACTGCTGATGACGAGCAGCGGCGTGCGCTCAGAGGCGCGAAGCGCATGACAAACGTGCCCAGCACGCTCATCCTGTTGCCGCACCAGTTTTCGCGCGCATTCTGCCCGCCACCTGGGCAAGACAATCGCCATGATGGTGCGGGGGTGATTCATCCGCCGCTCCACGACCACGTTGCGCCCACCACGAACGAGCACTCTCCAACGTGTCCTCCCACGCGTCCTCCAACCTGACGACCAATCTGACCACCAACCTGACTACCAACCTGACTACCAACCTGACTACCAAGTGCGCCGCGTGCGCGCAGCAATTCAGCACGCCAGTGTGGCGATCGATCTGGTGCAGTGTCGCTGGTGCACTCGCAAACATGTGGTGTCACACTCCACCGCGTTGCTGCACACGTCAAGGTCGTGCGTTCACACCAGGGACGCACGGCAAGGGCGAGCACGGGCGGTCGTTCTTTCTCGCGCGCAGCTGCGAGTTGCATGCGACGTGTTGCGGTGAGGTCACATCCACTTGCATCCCAAATGACGGTCATCACCTCATCGCACGCGAGCGATTGTTGCACGGCCCACATGTGATTTGCCAGTGCACTTCGCGATCGATCCGCGGATGGATCGACAAAGATTGAACGGGCCAACAGCGCGCGCGATCCATCCACTGCAATCATTGCTCGCGGGGATGGCCAGACGCGACGACCGATCCACACGATGACTCGGCTGTGTGTCGCGCTGCCGTGCGCCGCGCCGTGCGCCGCATCATCTGCGCGCAACATGTGCCAGGCGAGCGCGAGCAGCACGCCATGCGGCGCGAGCCACTGGGTGCGATTCGAGTGCGTCGTCTCGGCAGTGATCCATTCGTGCACGACACCCAGAGCGAAGTCGAACGCGATGCCACCCGCCCGATCATCGCCACGTAGGCAATGACCCGCGGGTCTTGCAACCGCCGTCACTTGATCGATGATGTCATCAGGAATGCGCTGCATGAGAGCTCCAAACTTCGCACCGTCGCTACTGAGTTCGGGATTTGTTAGGGTATCATTTCTGCGCAATCGTTCGCACGAATGTTGCAGAATGCAAAATGCGTGGTAGTGTCCTCTCGTGCACCAGACCACTCATTCCTTGCGAATGGGCTCGATGAAGAATTCAACCACCAATCGCCGTGCGACAACACTTGTCGAAACGCTTGTCGTGCTGCTCTCTGTGGTGGTCTTCATGCTGTTGTTCATGGCGGTCACGAGCAACGCGGTGCCGATGCGCATGCTCACCGGCGAAGAAGTTTCGAAGGCGAATCTTGTCGATATTCACGAAGCGCACGTGCTCTACGCCAACAACAACGGTGGCAAGCAGTGGAGCGCGCACCTTGACAACTTTGGAAACACCCTTGGAAACTGTTCGCAGTACGTCGCAACCGTTGGTTGCCCGCCGCAACAAATCATGGGCTTCGATGCAAACGGCGGTCAATGGGGGTACTGGGCTGGCGGCGCGATGTGCCCACCGCAATATCCAAGCGGTTGCGGGAACTGGCCGGTGTATCTCCCAAATGCGTGGTCGGGAAACTGGTTTGGCTCATGGAACACCCTTCAGATGAAGTCGTTTCACGACTATCTCAATGGACGCTTCTACGACCGAACCTATTACGCACCCAACGACACAGCCTTGTACGCCGCAGCGGCGCCCTACTTCAATTCAGCCGTTGAGTTCAATTACCCACCAACCACGATCGCCTGGTCGAGCTACGGCATGTCACCCGCTGCGATGTGGAATCCCGAAGTTTTGCGCGCACCCTCGGCCGGAGGTTTTCGAAATCCATCCGCTTTCGCAGGAGCATTCGAGCGACAGCAACTCGCAGGTGCAACCTACCCCGAACTCAAGTCACTCACCTTTGAGAAGAATTGGAATCAAGATGCTCCAACCGCATCTGGATTGCCCTTCAACAAGTCTCCATCCGGGCGTCCAATCACGCTTTTTTATGACGGCCATACAGATGGACTCTCGAACGCGCGAGCGATCGAGGATGACGCACGAGTCACCGCGCAAGGCGGCGATGGGCTCTGGCACCGAGGCACGCCGTGGGGGACAAGTGGCTATTCCGCTGGCGTCACCAGTCACTCAGTACTCACAACCGATGGAATACGTGGGCGAGACATCGTGGCATGTGTCACGAGCGGTCATGTGCTCGCCGACATGCTTGTGAACTGGGGAGGCACTGGATCGACCGATCTCAACGGCGACGGAGTCATCAACGGCCTCGATCTCAACGTCTTACTGAGCGACTGGCGCAGTTGTCCGTGATGCGACTTCTTGCTCGGCAGTTTCACTTTGAGAGACCATCGTGCTAAATCACCGCCACATCGCCCGCAGTTCAATTCTTTCAACATTCGCAACGAGCGTGATCGTCGCATCGACCGGCACCGGCGCGAGCGCCCAGTCGATCGCAACCTTCGAATCGGCGCAGTCGCATCCAGTTGAGTTGACTCCCGACGGCACAAAACTGCTCGTGTGCAACACCGCTGATAATCGCATCGAAGTCTTCACCGTCACCAAGTCAGGACTTGCATGGGCAGGAGTGATCGCGGTCGGACTCGAGCCCGTCTCGGTACGTGCACGCACTTCGTCCGAGGCGTGGGTCTGCAACCATCTGAGCGACAGCCTCTCGATCATTGATCTGTCCACGATGTCGGTGCGCGCAACAGTGCAGACTGGTGACGAACCTGCCGATGTGATTTTCGCCGGTACGGCTGGTCGCGCATTCGTCACCGCATCGCAACTCAATCGCGTCGAGGTCTTCAATTCGCAAAACCTCGCGACGGCACCGACGATCATCGCCATTGCTGGTGAGAATCCCTGCGCACTCGCAACCGACGGAACGCATGTCTGGTGCGCAATTTTCGATTCCGGCAATGACACGACTGCCATCTCAGAAATCACAGTTTCGACGGCGGTCAATCCCTATCCGGGCGATCCCAATCCTCCGCCAAATTCTGGCACGACATTCTCGCCGCCCAAGGCAGCAGGACTTCCGACGCCTCCAAAGACGAGCCTCATCGTGCGCAAGGCAACCGACGGATCCTAGCGTGACGTCAATCAAGCAAACTGGTCTGCCGCGGTCACATGGGGGCTTCACGGCAACGATGTCGCACAGATTGACGGCAACACACTCGCAGTGACATACAAGAAGGGATTTCTCACGACCAACATGGCGATCGCTGCGCGCGCGAACGGCGCGGTTGCCCTCGTGGGGACCGAAGCCAAGAACGAGATTCGCTTTGAACCGAATGTGAATGGCATCTTTGTTCGTGTCGAGGGAGCGCTCTTCACCGCTGCGAGCACGACGCCAACAACGCGAGCGGATCTCAATCCCCACCTCACCTATGCGACGCCAACAATTCCTCAGGCGCAGCGATTGCTGTCGATCGGTGATCCGCGCGGTGTTGCATTCTCGAGCGATGGCAGCAAGCTCTACATTACCGGCTTGGGATCACACAACCTTGTCGTCGCGAACGCGACGAATCTTTCACGCGTTGCGCTGACTCCGACGGGCCTGGGACCCACCGGCATTGCCGTCGATGCGGCGAATGACCGCATCTACGTCCTCAATCGATTTGAGGCTTCGATCAGCGTGTTCGACGAGTCATCGCTCGGAGAGTCGCAGCGAATCTCGTTTTTCGATCCGACTCCTGCCGTCGTGCACAGTGGACGACCATTCTTGTATGACACGCACTTCTCGAGCGGTCTTGGGCACGTCTCGTGCGGCTCGTGTCACATCGATGGACGGCTCGACCATCTCTCATGGGATCTCGGCGACCCGCAGGGAGACGTCGTCGACAACACCGAGAGTTGCAACCTCGGCCTGCCGCTGGGTACCTGCGAAGATTTCCATCCGATGAAGGGACCGATGAATACACAGACTCTGCTGGGGCTCCTCGGCAACGAGCCCTTTCACTGGCGTGGTGATCGAACGGACTTTCTTGCATTCGCGCACGCCCCCGTAACTCTGCTGGGCGGCGACGGCGACTTCACGACGAACGAGATGTCGAGGCTTAGGCAATATGTGAACAGCATCCGGTTTCCGCCGAATCCAAATCGCAATCTCGACGGCTCGCTTAAAACGAGTTTTGAGGCTGGCAATCCGGTCACTGGATTCAATCTCTACCAAGTCGGCAATCTCGATTTCGTGCAGTGCGTCACATGCCACACGCTTCCGACGGGTGGGCTCGGCGAAATCATTTCTGCAAATTTGCTCGCTGAAGCGCAGAGCATGAAGGTGCCGCAACTTCGAAACATGTACGAGAAGGCTGGAATGGACAAGACAAGCCAAAACAACAGTCGTGGATTTGGATTCGTTCACGATGGAGCGACCGACACGCTCGTGAGTTTCCTTTCGCTTTCTGTCTTCAACTTTGCGACAGGCGCAGCAGGACAGCAGCAACGACGCGATGTCTCCGCATTCCTGATGAGCTTCGACTCTGGCACCCATGCGAGCGTTGGCGCACAGGCGACCAAGGGTGGTGCGGTCGATCAGACGGCACGGCGAGGGGAACTCGTCACGATCGCGAGCGCAGGATCGAGCCAACTCACAGCGCGCGGCAATTTCAACGGCACACTGCGTTCGTTCCTCTTCACAGGCGGCGCTGCATTTCAGTCTGACCGCCTTGCGGAGATACGGACACTTGCAGAGCTCGACGCGCAGACCAGCGCATCGAACCCATTTACCTACACGCTTGTCGTCAATGGCACAGGCACACGCATCGCACTCGACCGTGACGGTGACGGTTTTTATGATCGCGATGAGATTGAACAGTGTGCCGACCCGTCGGACGCTTCGAGCGTTCCTGGCGGCAGTGGCGGGTGCCCCGATGTCGATCACAACGGCTTCGTAGACGGAACCGATCTCGCTGTGATCCTGTCGAATTGGGGTGGAACGGGCATGGGCGATCTTGATTGCTCAGGTCTCGTCGATGGAGGCGATCTTGCACGGATGCTCAGCGGATGGGGCGTCTGTCCGTAGCGCTGTTCGACTCTGTACAGGATCCCATTGTTGACACAAGTGTTTGAATAAATCACGCGGGCGTCTTGTCGCCAAGACGCTCGATGATCCGGTGATTGTTATATCGATGCACAAAGTCTCGAATCGCAACGTCGAGTTCGTCGACGGCTGCACGAATCGCGTGACGAAGCGTGTCGATCGCCACCGAAGTTTCATTACGGTTTCGTAAAGAATCTCGTTCTGAAGACGACTACGCCCACAGCGAGTCAATGCACGCTTGTCGACTGCGTTTACTTCAAACAAAGATTTGCACTTGTGTTGTCACATGCTGTGCGACGGGAGGGTCGAGAGCTCCCTACGCCTCTGACGGCCTCAACAAGTCGCGCGTAACTGCAGCAACAGTCGCGCATCCAGCGAGCGCCATCGATCGATCGAAGTCGCTGGCAAGGATGTCGATGACACGCTTCACGCCAGGCTGACCTGCACATGCGAGACCCCAGAGAATTGGTCGACCAATCTGCACGGCTGTCGCACCGAGCGCAAGAGCTCGAAGAATGTCGACACCTTGGCGAATTCCTCCATCGACAATTACGGGCACGCGACTCGCAACCGCTTGCGCGATACGCGGCAGTGCATCGGCAGTGGATGGCGCCCCGTCAAGTTGACGACCGCCGTGATTACTCACGACGATTCCGCGCGCCCCCGATCGAACTGCTGTGAGCGCATCGTCGGCTCTGCAGAGTCCCTTGACGATCACAGGCAGAGTTGTGAGCGAACAGAGCCATTCGAGATCTTTCCACGAGAGGTTTGGCGAGATCGTCCATCCCAATGTTTCACTGATGCCGACTCCTGTGTGACCGGTGGGACCAGTTGCGCCCTGCGGATCGATGCGCTCAAGATTGACGATGCGTAAGTGCGGGGGCACATGAAATCCGCTGCGCATCTCTCGCTCGCGCAGTCCCCAGACTGGAGCGTCGACCGTGAGTTGGATCGCGCGACATCCTGCACGCTCGACGCGATTCACGAGTTCGCGAACGAATCCACGGTCGGGTCCGATATACATCTGAAAGAGCACCGGAGCAGTCGCCGCAGCGCAGACCTCCTCAACGCTCGTCGTCGACAGACTGCTCAGAACCATCGGGATTCCCGCCTCGCCGCACGCTCGCACCGTCGCCAATTCACCTTCTGGATGTGCCATTTTGTGCAGTGCGGTCGGAGCAGCGAGCAGTGGGAATGACAGTGGAAGATCGAGCAGCGTTGTCGCCGTTGAGCGGCGCGAGACGTCAACCATAACGCGGTACCAGATCGAGAGGGCATCCCATGCAGCGCGATTTCGCTCGAGCGTCAATTCACGCCCTGCCCCGCCGACGAAGTATGCGAATGCCATCGGGTCGAGGCGCGCTCGCGCTGCGTGCTCGAACTCGTCAATTTGAAAAATCGCTGCAAGCTCTGCGGCCGTGCACTCTGCTGGATTCTTCACCTGCTCTGTGTTGATCATCGCAAAAGTCTATCGGGGATGTCGCTCGATTCACGATCCTCCCAAGCATGACGCGTCGCGCGTTGACGCTGCACCAGTCGTTCGCGCATGATGATGAGCACCGCGATAGGAATCCACAACAGCATCCACGGAAGCACAGTCGTCACAGCAGCCGGTGCAGGCGCAACGCCGATGATGAACGAACCGACATCGTGTGGATCGCTTGCAATCTGAACTGAAATCTCCCACGTTCCGGGCAATTCGAGCGCAACCCGCGCCTCGTGCAGCAGTCGATTGCCGCTCGTTGCAGCGCCAAATACGACCTCTGTAACGATTCCCGATGGGCCCACCGCGCGCAGCGAGCCAGGCAGTCCGACTTGCGCTTCGCCATTACGCGAGATCAACATTGAGAAGTCGACGACTCCCTCAGTTGGTGGAATCGGCGAGAGAAAGACTGTCACGTCAAACGCGCCGTACATCGCACGGTCGACGACTGCGCCGCCGTCGGCGTGTGCGTGAGGCGCGAATGCGGTGAGCGCGGTGAATGCGACCGAGAGCGCGCAGAGCAGACGTCGAGCGTTCATAGCGAGGCCGTCCCACGCATCTGCATCGGTTGCAGGATGATCCACGAACCGACGCACCAGAGCGCCAGAGCAACACACCACCATGGCAGCGCGCTCAGCAGTGGACGAGCTGACCGAGCGCCGCTGCCACGCCAGATCATCCATCCGCTGACCAAGAGTCCCACTTGCAACAGGATGAGTTCGGCTGGCAGCAACCACGTTGGCGTCACTCCGCAGCAGGATGCCGCCCACTGAGGTTGCCCGAACCATCCGATGCCGATGTCGTTGAGCGCGCGTTGAATCACTGGCACGCCAGTTGATGCGCTCGTCACAAGATGGAAGCACCAGTGGATGCACCACATCGCTGCTCCGATGGGCACAATCGCATGCGCGCCGCGACAGAACGACTCGTGCACCGTTGTGTGCGAAGCGCGTGCGCTGAGAGTAGACGCGAGAGCGAGAACAAGTGTCGGCACGACGATCACTGCACTGCTCGTGATCACGGCCTCGACGAGAATCGACGAACTCCATGCGAATGCCTGCGCGACCGATCCGACGAATTCGATCCACGGACCAGTCATCCCCGCTGCATTCGCGAACGCGCCAAACGTCAACAGACCCAGGAGTGCCGCAACGTCACCGCGCGATCCAATGCGACCAATCGATGAACCCCACGAACGCGCCGTCAGACTCACTGATGGAGTCGAGACGACGATTGCGACATTCTCATGCGGACACGCATCGACGCAATCGAGACAGAAGGTGCAATCGAGATTGCCGCGCTTGACGGGTTGAAAGAGTTCAAGTTCGCAGCCGGGCACGCGCACAGTGAGCGCAACACTCTGCGACTTCAGTTGGCCACGATCGGATCCTCGAATGCACTCGCGACCGACACATGTGTCGCAGGTCGCGTGGTTGACAACCGCCACGGTGAGTGGCGCAACCAAACTCTGCGTCATATGAAACTGCCCAATTGGACAGACCCACTTGCAGAAACTCCCGCCGCGAAAGAGCCCGTCGACCAGCAGAATCCCAGCGAAATAGCCCAGAATGATCCATGCTGTTGCCCACGGACTCGCCCAGAGATCACACGCCTCGTAGCAGACGAGCCAGAGCGCGATGAGGGCGACGGCGATCCACTTCGACCGAAGTCGCTCTGGCCATCGAAGCCTCGGAGTCCACCAGCGACGCAGCAGATTGCGCGGCGCGATCAGTGGACAACTCATGCAGAGAAAATTTCCACCAAAGAGCAGTGCAAGAACGACGACGCCGCGCCAGTGGGTCCACGCAAGCGTGCCTGCGAGATTCGACGGCGCATCTGTTGGACCCCACAACCCATCAATCACGATGATCACTGCCGCAGCGACGAGCATCCAGCGAATTGTGGTGCGCACAGTGCGGCTTCGCAGCAGGCGACCGATGCCGCGCACACGCAAGAGATCGAAGCGCGCATGCGCAGCGGGTTCGATGCGATCGCCCCTCGTTGGTGCAACTCGGCCAGTGGGCGATGGCGCGCGAACGATCTTGAGTGCTCGCAGAATCAAGAAGATCGCCGCCGGCAACATGATGAGCTGCCCAACCGTCCACATGAAAGCACCTGCGACTTGTTGGTCTTGCAGGGCGCTCCATCCGAGTGCCGGCGCCGTTGCCTCGTAGTGCGCATACCAGACTCGATCTGAGTAGGTCATCACAGCAGAGAAGATCGTGTTCTGCACATCGGCGGTGAGTAGATAAATGACGAGCGCACCGTCTGACCAACGCGCTCGCCAGGGCCACGGCTGAATGATCTGCCACCAGAAGAGCGTTGCGGCTGCAAGAAACGACGCATGTTCAAGCCGATGGATCACCGGCGATTCGAGCGCGGCGCCGTAGAGCAGCGGTGAATGCCACGCCCAGTTCGTCACTGCGAAGGCGATCCATCCCGTGAATGGAGAGAGCACGACGTTCAAGCACCGCCGAAGAAACGCACTCGCAAGAAAGGGTCCGAGCGCACCTCGACGCACGACACGCGGAAGTCCGCGCAGGATCGGAATTCCTGGAGCACCAAGCAAGAGCAGTGGCGCCACAACCATGATCAGCAAGAAATGCTGCACCATGTGCACCCACAACAACATGTGACCGAGTGAGTCGATCGGTGATGCGAGCGCGAGAAAAAGCACGAGCATTCCGGCAAAGAAACAGCGAGGACGCAGCGCTGGAAATCCACTGACACGCCCCACCAAGCCGCGCGCGCCTCGCACGTACAACCACGAGAGCACTGCGAGTGCGCCGATCAACCACGGATCAAAGTTCCAACTCGTGAGGATTGCGTCAGCGACGCTCAGTGGGCGTTCGCGCTGCCAGGTGGAGGTGGCAACTGCGCTCCAGGAATCTTCGCATCTGGTTCGTTCGATGGATGAAGCGTCGCCAAGAACGCCACAACTGCGGCAGTCTGAGCACTATCGAGGTTCTTTCCATACGCCGGCATGTTGCCACCGCCTTGCTGCACTTGGCGCACGAGTTGGTCATACGAGAGTCGCGACGCGACATCATCAAGCTCAGGACCGCGCTTGCCGCCGAGTCCATCGAGCGAGTGGCAGTTGCGGCACTGTGCGAATTGAAAAACGACGGCGCCTTGCATCTCGAGGGGCGTTCGACCGTGCGTGAATTTCGCAGGGGTTGGAAGCGCCGACCAGCCATCCATCACAGGAGACCACGGACTTGTCATTCCTTCCCACGTCAGCGCTGCGATCGCCATCACCGTCACAAGCGCGACGAGCACCATCGCAGGTCGCTTGCTCGGTGCGCGTTCACCAGAGTTCGAAAGGAACGGCACTGCAATGAGCACAAGCACGCCAACCCCTGGAGCAATCAACATGATCGCAGTCTCAGACGCTGGCGGCAAGAGACTGACTGCGCCAAAGAGCCACATAAATGGATAGTCCGGCCGAGGATTCGTGTTGATGAGCGTTGGATCGGGCATTCCTCCAGGTCCAAATGGACCGTAGAACGCCGCGAGCGCAACGAGTGCGATCAAACAGACTCCGCAAAAAACCATGTCGCGCTGCACGGCTTCGGGCACGAAAGGAACGCCTTCGGTCTTCATCCGCTCTTCGAACCCTTCGCGATAGGTCGATGGCACAACAATCGCACCAGGCTTGGGCATTTCGCTGATGCCGTTCTTGATGATCAACATCATGTGCAAACCGACAAGACCAAGCGCCGCACCCGGCAAGATGAAGACGTGAAGCGCGAAGAATCGGTTGAGAGTTTCGCCGCCGATGATTGGTCCGCCCAGAAGAAGCGCGCGCACTTGATCACCGACGAGTGGAATGCGATCGGCGATTGCTGCACCGATGCCGAGTCCCCAGTATGCGTCTTGATCCCATCGCATGACCTGTCCAGTAAAGGCAAGCGCAAGAGTCGTGAGCAAGAGAAAGACGCCGGTGATCCAATTCAATTCGCGTGGATACTTGTACGAAGCGTGCAGAAAAACCTGCAGCATGTGGATCGCCATCATGACGACCATCGCGTTGCTCGACCAACCGTGCAGCGCACGCAGCATCCATCCCATCGGCACTTCCTTGTCGATGTAGTTGAGGCTCTCCCATGCCTGTGCGGCGCTCGGGGCGTAGACCGTTGCGAGGCAGACGCCCGTCACGAGCTGAATCGTAAAAAACATCAGCGTCGCGCTGCCAAAGACATACCACCACTTCGCGTTGCGCGGCACGTGATGAAAGAGCAGCGGTTTGGCAAAGGCGACGACGCCCGTGCGCTCTTCGATCCACTGCATCGTTGCCTTGGAGGAACTCAGGAGTGCACTGGTGAGGAAACTCATGTGGACTCTTCCAACCCTGGAAGTCGTCCAGCATCGATGAGCAGCTTGCCGCCTTCAATTTTCCACACGTATTCAAAGAGTCCCCGCGGCGGCGGACCTGCAGCGCGCGTGCCATCTTGGTAGTAGACCCCGCCGTGGCAGGGACACATGAAAAGCTTCGACTGTTCGAACCAGCGCACGGGGCAGCCGAGATGCGCGCAATTGATCGCGAAGACCTGAAAGTGAGTCGCGTCGATGCAGCGCACCCAACAGGCTGTCTTGGCGCTGTCGCCGTCGGTCGGTTGACGAATCGGATTCAGAAACGTTGCGAAGCGCGTCGCACCATGCGGAAAGATCGAGAGTTCACCGAGTTCAACCCAGAGGTTCGAGTATCGCTTTGTCGCCGGGCCGATGAGGTAACCGACAATCGGAAGCGCGGTGATCGCGCCGCCGATGCCGAGCAACCCGACCCCCAACTTGAGCATGAATCCACGGCGCGGGGCTGGAGTGACCCCAGCAGTCGCCGCGGCCTTCGCCTTCTGCTCACAACCGCATCCACCACAACCGCACGAACCTTTTTCTTGTTGCTTCTCTTGTTCGCTCATTTCGTCACCTTCTCGTTCGACACGCGCTGTGATGAGATCCAACTCACCACATCGCAGACCTCTTGGGCGGAGAGTCCAGTCGGTCGACCGGGCATCGCTTGATTCCACGCGGGCATCCCAAGTTCGCTTCGTCCGTAGACCACCGCGCTCCAGAGACCCTGATCAGAAATCATCCGCAAATACATTGGATCGACCACACTTCCCGCGGTGCCCTGCCCCGCGTGACAGGAAGCGCACGCAGTCGAAAAGACGAGCGCGCCGGCACTCGCGCTTCCCGCGGTCAACACTGGCGAGATCCCACCGCCTCCGCCCGGCTGGCCATCACCCCACAGTGTGCGCATCCCGTGCACGAGTGACGTGATTTGTTCGGCCGTGAACGGACCGCCTTCGCTCGCGAGATACGCCGGCATCGATCGACCTTGACCATGTGAGATCGCTTGAATGATGGTCGCATCGGTCGCGACCTTCCAATAGTTCGCGTTCACGAGCGGAAGCGCTGCTCCCTCGGCTCCCTGCGAATGACACCCGCGACAATTCGTATCGAATGCACTCTGCGTCGACAATTCACCGGCGAGTGCAACATGCTGCACGGCGGGAGACGCACTCGGACGATCGCATCCACTTGCACAGAGCACCATCGAACAGAACATGACTGCGCGTTTCATCGCTTCTCTCCTCGTTCGATCTGCAGTCGTTCCGCGAGCGTTTGCCCCGTCCGCGTCGAGACTTTTTCGGTGCGGCTCACGATCCATCCACAGACGAGTCCAAACGCAACCTGGCTCGCAATGAACCACGGCCACGAGATATAGCGCTCGAGCACAGGATTCACGATTCCAAGACTTGCCCAGACGAGTCCTGTGACGATCACTGGAACGAGCACGCCTCCAGCAAGCAGTGGGTAACGCGGCATCATCGGCAGCGCCGTCGTGTAGAGCAGTCCAACGGAGATCGACATCACGAGGTGAATGGCGATTGCCAGCGCAAACCACCCTCCGTGAAAAAGTTCGAGCGTCTGCAAATCTGAAGCCTCAACACCGGGAACCAGCGCGCCCGTGAGCAAGTTGATTGGCAACCAGACACTGTTATGCATCGCGATCCCCCACATGCACGCGACGATGGCCATCGCGACACCGCCGATGAGTCCACCGCGCACACCCGAGCGAATGGGATGCATCTCTTCGGGAAACGTCGCGCGTGGTATCGGCCGCTCGGTTGCAGCGATCGCGTAATTGGGCGCGGTCATATTCAACAACTCTTCTGGGATCGGCTCGAGTCGCTCGTCGGGAAAGATCGCCTTGAACCAGAGCACCGCTCCGTAAATCGCACACGTCGCACCGACGACCAGCACGTAGTAGTTCGTGACAAGGGACGCAGCGAGAAGTGCAACACCCAGCGCCGTCACGAGCGGACCCGCGCTTGGCTCGGGAATCGCTCGGCTGTAGGGAGCTTCGAAGGGCTTCTCGTTTAAAGGTGGAGTGTTGGAGTGGTTCATTTAGCGACCGATCACGTAGACGGTGAGGAAGACGACGACCCAGATGGCATCGACGAAGTGCCAATACCAACTGACGAGGTCAAACGCGTTGGTGTGGCGGCTCTTGACGCAACCCAAAAGTCCAAGCACTAGGACAGTCGACAACAAGACCAATCCGACGATCACGTGAAAGAGATGCAGTCCAACGAGTGAATAGAAGGTCGTGCCAAAGAGGTTTGTTGTTGGATAGAGCGCGTGGTCGCTCATCAATCCTGACCACTCCCAGATCGTGCCGCCGACGAAGAACGCACCCAATGCGATCGTGATCGCAAGCCACATCCAACACTTCTTCTGTTCGCCCCGCTCGAGCATGCGCACCGCTGCGATCGCCGTGAACGAACTCGAAATGAGCGCGATCGAATTCACAATCACGAGTCCGAGTTCGAGCACCTGTGCAGGTTGTGGACCCGTCGCGCTCTTGCCGATGTAGAACAAGTACGCGACCACGAAGGTCAGAAAGATGCAGCTTTCTGCTGCGATCAAACAGACCATGCCAGTCTTACCACGCGATGGACGCCACAACTCAGGCAATGCCGTTCCTGCAAGTGTGCTCACGCTTGTCATATTGAACCCTCGTGATTCGAGTCGGGATCGGTTGGATTCTTGATGTCCCACAGCGGACGGGCTGATCCCACGGTTGGAACTTGATCGAAGTTCCACTCTGGCGGCGGACTCGTTGTCGCCCACTCGAGCGTCCATGCATCCCACGGATCGTTGCCCGCGATCTTTCCCTTGCGCAGCGATCGAATGACATTCCAGATGAACAACGCGACCGCGACTCCTTGCAGCACAACGCCGAGCGATGAGAGCATGTTCCAGAGTTCGAGACCGCGGTCGGGTTGATACATATAGATGCGCCGCGGCATCCCCAGGATTCCTGAGATGTGCATCGGGAAAAAGGTCAGGTTAAAGCCGGCGAACAGAAGCCAGAAGAACCAGGTGCCGAGCCGTTCGCAGAGCATGCGTCCGGTCGCCTTTGGAAACCAGTAGAAGAATGCGCTGAAGATTCCAAAGACTGTTCCGCCGAAGAGCACGTAGTGAAAGTGACCGACGACGAAGTAACTGTCTGAAAGTTGCCAGGTGACTGGAACGAGAGCCAACATGACTCCCGTCAGACCGCCGAAGGTAAAGATGCCAAGAAATGCGGTGGCGAAGAGCATCGGTGTTGCAAAGATGATGCGACCGCCGACCATCGTTCCCATCCAGTTAAAAATCTTGATGCCGGTGGGAACTGCGATGAGCAAGGTGCTCGCAGCGAAGAAGGAATTGAGTGCCGGCGACATTCCGATTGCGAACATGTGATGTGCCCAGACACTCAGCGAGATGAATCCAATGGAAACAGTCGCCGCAACCATCAAGGGATAGCCGAAGATGACCTTGCGACTGAAGACGGGGATGATCTCAGAGAAGAATCCAAACGCCGGCAAGACCAAGATGTACACCTCGGGGTGACCAAAGAACCAGAAGAGGTGCTGCCAGAGAACCGACGATCCGCCATTCTGCGTATCGAAGAAATGCATCCCGAGCGATCGGTCGAGCAGCAACATGATCTGCGCTCCGGTGAGCACTGGGATCGCGATGATCACGAGCACGCTCACAACAATCATCATCCACGCCATCAGTGGCAGGCGCATCAGTGTCATGCCGGGGCAGCGCATCACGAGAATCGTGACGAGCAAGTTGATTGCGGTCGTGATGCTTCCAAACCCGCTCACCATGATTCCAAGAATCCAGTAGTCGGTTGAGTTGCCGGGCGAGAAGGTCTTGTTCGTCAACGGCGCGTACGCGAACCAACCCACGTCTGGCGCGGCCGAGGTGCCGTACAACCCTTGTGCGCCGATGTAGGAGTAGTAGAGCAGCGCTGCGCCGAAGAGAAAGAGCCAGAGTCCAAAGGCATTCAACCGCGGAAACGCCATATCGCGCGCGCCAACCATGAGTGGAATGAGATAGTTCGCCATCCCAAGAAGCACCGGCATTCCGACGAGAAAGACCATCGTCGTGCCATGCATCGTGAAGAGTTGATTGAATGTCGCAGGATCGACGATTTTTCCCGCGGCTTGAGCGAGCTGTGCGCGCATCATCGCTGCTTCGATGCCGCCGATCACGAAAAAGACCAATCCAAAGCAGACGTAGAGAATTCCAAGACGTTTGTGATCAACCGTCACAGCCCATCCGTGCAACCGCGCGCCAAGCGTCTGCGACACCTCGGCTGGAACGATTGGATGGTGGTGGGCAGTTGTCATCGTTGATTCATTTCAGGGTCAAGAGATACGCGACAACCGAATCGAGTTGCGCAGCGTCCAATTTCAAACTCGGCATGTTGCATCCAACTTTGAGATTCTGTGGATCATCAATCCACGCGCGCAGAGTTGTCGGGTTCAAGGGCACAACACCCGCACCGATGGTCTCGCGACTCATAAGGTGGGTGAGATTCGGTCCGAAGGAACCAGACGAAATCCCATCGATTGTGTGGCAGTTCATGCAAGCGAACTGGAGAAAGCATGCGCGGCCTTCTGCTACCGACTCGTCGACCACGGCGGGTTGCATCTGCGCGGTGCGCCATGCATCGAATTCTTCGGTCGTCACGACTCGCACGCGCAGGAGCATGTTGGCATGTTGGTTGCCGCAGTACTCGGCGCACTGACCGAGATAGGTTCCGACAGTCTCTGCTTGAAACCACAGATGGTTGACGTGATTTGGAATGACATCCGTCTTTCCAGCAAGGCGGGGAACCCACCACGAGTGGATGACATCGGCCGACTGCAGATTCAACCAGACCGGTCGACCCACTGGAACAATGAGCTCATTGGCGGTGACGAGCGTTGAATCGGCGACCGTGCCGGGCATTCGGTACTCCCACCACCACTGATGTCCAATCACATCGACTTCGAGCGCCCCCGCTGGAGGTGACTCGAGTTGAACCTCGCGAATCGTCCGCAGGGTTGCGAGCCCGAGCACAAAGACAATGATGCAGGGAATGATCGTCCACGCGAGTTCGACGGGATTGCTTCCGAAGACTTGCACTGGTTCACCAGTCTCGTGCGCTCGCTTGCGAAACCGAACGATCGACCAGATGAGTACCCCTTCAACAACCACGAAAATCGCAGCTGAAACAGCAAAGACAAGCCACGCGAGCTCTCGAATTTCGTACGCCGGCACACTCACCGGATTGAACATGTTCAAGTCGCCCGCGTTGATGTTCGCAGTCGCATCTTGAACAGTGGGAGCACAGACGACCGCTGTGCCTTCACCGACAGCCGACGCGCTGGTCGTTGCAAAGCACCAGCACCCAGCGAGAATGAAAAGGAACCACGAGAAACGCATGCGCGCAGCAAGACTAGCAAGAGGAAATCCAACGCGCGAAGCGCAAATGGTTACCATCAAAATTGTTCTTGCCGGCGTGGCGGAACTGGCAGACGCGATGGACTCAAAATCCATTGGGGCTCACACCTCGTGCAGGTTCGATTCCTGTCGCCGGTACTTTTTCTCTCAGTCACTCGGATGACAATCCCCTCGAGTAGTTGGGGGATTCTTTCGTGATCTGAATATCGTGTGGATGGTTCTCCACGACGGTCGCAGCACTCACTCGAACGAACTGCGCATCTCGTCGAAGTTCTTCGATTGTTGCACAACCGCAGTAACCCATTGCGCTGCGAAGTCCGCCGACCATTTGATACACAAAATCGCCGAGGTGTCCTCGATATGGAACGCGACCTTCAACTCCCTCTGGCACAAACTTGCGCGAGCCCGCTTGTGAATAGCGATCTGCGCTGCCTGCGTTCATCGCTCCTTCGCTTCCCATGCCTCGGTACACCTTGAAGCGCCGATTGCTGTGCAATACAAGTTCGCCTGGACTCTCGTCGAGTCCGGCGAAGAGTCCACCGAGCATCACGCTGTGAGCTCCCGCGGCGATCGCCTTGGCAATATCGCCAGAGAGCCGGACGCCACCGTCGGCAATCACAGGAACCCCCGCCTTCTCGGCGATCGAGACAGCGTTCAAAATCGCCGTGATTTGTGGCATTCCCACGCCGGTCACCACGCGCGTCGTGCAGATCGAACCTGGACCAATCCCAACTTTCACTGCATCTGCACCTGCATCAATCAGAGCACGCGCGCCGTCGGCCGTTCCGACGTTGCCAGCGATCACTTCGATCGAGTATCGCTTCTTCATCTCTCGCACCGTTTCAAGGACGTTTTCGCTGTGCCCATGCGCTGTATCGACGACGATCACGTCGACTTCTGCTGCGATCAACGCCTCGATTCGCTCATACTGCCGAACTCCCACGGATGCCCCCACGCGCAATCGCCCGCGTGAATCACGACAGGCTCGTGGATGGCGCCGCGTGTTGTCGATGTCTCGCAGCGTGACGAGTCCGGTCAGCCGTCCATTCTGGTCGACGAGCGGCAACTTCTCAACACGCGCGCGCACCATGATCGCTTCAGCCTCTTCGAGTGGGGTGTTTGCTCGACCCGTCACGAGCACCTTGCTCGTCATCGCGTCGCCGACCGTCGTCGCACCAGAAACTTTCGCGATGAACTTCATGTCGCGGCGCGTCAGGATTCCAACAAGTCGACCGCCACGCGTTCCGTCATCGGTCACTGGGAATCCGCTGACGCCATGCTCGCTCATCAGCGCAAGAGCACGAGCGACCGACTCGGTCGGACTCAAGATCACCGGGTCAACGATGATGCCATTTTCACTTCGTTTGACCCGCGCGACCTCACTCGCCTGGCGCTGCGGCGTCATGTTCTTATGGATGATGCCGATCCCCCCTTCTTGTGCGAGGGCCCGAGCTAATGTTGACTCGGTGACGGTGTCCATTGGTGCTGAAACCAGCGGAATTCCGATTGAAATTGTGCGCGTGAGCCGCGTTGAGATATCCGCGGCTTCGGGAATGATCGAACTGAATCGCGGGATCAGGAGGACGTCATCAAAGGTGATCCCGTCTTGGGAAATCTTCTGTTCCATTGGGGGATGATCGGACGATTCTTCAATCCCGTCAAGCGACCGCTCCCAGAGTCGCGCTTCCCTTGCTACCCTTCGGAATTCTTGGGTCAGTCATCAAAGGAAACGCCTTGAGTAACGCACGAAATGAACTTCTGACTCCCGTCGCGACGGACAATCGCGGAACCCAACCCGGCGAAGGCCGCAAGGCGTGGAATTCATGGCTGACAGCCATTATCAAGATTGAGGGAAGCGATCTCATCGTGAAGTCTGGGCTTCCGCCCCGCATTCGTCACCGAGGTGCACTCCGCGATCTTGCAACGCCGCCCGTGAGTGAAGAACTGATGTTTCAGGTCGCCAAGGACATCTTGGATCCCAACCAGCTCGATCACTTTCGACGCAATGGATCGATGGACTTCGCATTCGACTTCGATCAAGGTCGTCGGTTTCGAGTGAATCTCTTTATGGCGCGCGGTCGGCCCGCAGTCGCCGCGCGACTCATCACAAGCAAGATCAAGACGTTTGAAGAGCTCGGACTTCGACCCGCGCTCGGTGACATTGCGATGGCTGCGCAAGGGCTGATCCTCTTTTCGGGAGTGACCGGTTCGGGTAAGAGCACCTCGATCGCTGCGATGATTCAGTATGTGAATGAGCGCAAGAAGGTGCACATTGTCACGATCGAAGATCCAATTGAATACATCTTCACAGACGTCAAAGCGACAATAAATCAGCGCGAGATCGGTATCGACTGCACAAATTTCAACGATGCTCTGCGAGCGCTCGTGCGCGAAAATCCCGACATCTGCCTCGTGGGTGAAATGCGCGACTACGAAACATTCGAGGCCGCAGTCCGTGCCGCTGAAACAGGGCATTTGGTCTTCGGAACGATCCATGCCTCGAGTGCGTGGCAGACGTTCGGTCGCATCTACGACCTCTTTCCTGAGAACGAACGAGACCAGATTCGAAAGTTGCTCGCCTACAACCTTCGCGCGATCATCTATCAGAAGTTGCTGCCAACTCTCAAGCCTGAGATCGCGCGAATTCCGGCGCTTGAGATTCTTCTCAACACCCCGGCGGTGCAGAAGTACATCCTTGAAGGTCGCGAAGGCGACTTGCTCGAAGTCATCAAGGGTGGACGCGACGAGGGCATGCTCGATTTCACCTCGGCGCTTGTCGAGTTGGTCGAGTCCGAAATGGTTCATCAACGTGTTGCGATCGAGGCAACTCCCCGCCCCGAAGAACTCAAGATGCGCTTGAAGGGCATCACGTAATTTTTCGAAGTCTTTTTTCCGACCCTGGACGCGCTCGTGCCCACAGACCTCTCATCTCCCCCGTTGTTTCTTGCAGGAACTGCAACCGCCGTCCACCTCCTTTCGGTCTATAAGCCACTGCTCATCATTGCGTTCACGCTTCCATATGCGTGGCTGATCTCGACGGTCATCGATAAGGATCTTCGATACTTTCACTTGAACGTCCCGGCGTGGACGTCAACGTGCCTCGCAGGATTGGTCGCTGGTCTTTGCGCGGCGCTCGTGACCCCGCTCTTCTGGGTTGGGTTTCCGCTGATGATTGTGATCTACCTCGCGGTTCCCTATGCCTACTGGAAGTACCGCAATCCAAAGGTGCCTGCGAAATTTCGCTTCGATCTCTTTGCAGGCAAGTGGGCAAAGATGATCGCTGCTCGTAAGACTCAGAAAGCCTTCGGAGAGGTCACTGTTTCGTACGCCGACGGCAAGGGAAACCGACTGACTCCTCCAGGCAAAGAGAGTCCCCTCTTTGAAGTGCACCTTGCAACTGAGCAGTTGCTTGTTCCAGCGCTGCCCGCGCGCGCAAGTCGCGTCGAATTGACGCCTGGGACCAGTGGCTACGTCAACGTGCAGTACGTCGACTCGATGCGATATCGCCGAGGAAACTTGACTGCGGAACTCGCCGTCAAGGTCATCGACTATTTGAAAACTGCGGCTGGACTTGAAACCAAGGATCGCCGCAAGCGGCTCTCTGCCCCGATCAAGATGGAAGTCGCTGGAAGCAAGATCAACCTCGTGCTCACGACGTGGGGATCGAGCGCCGGCCAAGTCTTGCGCATCGACTTTGAACGCGAGAAGCAACTGACGGTTGCTCCGGACAAGCTCGGGTTGCTCCCAGCGCAGTTGCTGCTGCTCGCTGACGCGGTCAAGGATGTGCGCAGTGGAGTCGTCGTTGTCGCGACGGCACCGGGCCAGGGACTCACGACGTTGGCGTATTCGTTGATCTCGCGACACGATCCGTACAACTCGAACATCAAGACGCTCGAGCGTTTCGTCGAACGGCGACTCGAGGGCATCGACCACAATGTGTGGGACAGCGCCGATCCAAACATCGACTACGCGACTGCTTTGCAATCGATCGTGCGGCGCGGACCAGATATTGTCTTGGCCTCTGACCTCGGCGAGCCCGGAGTCGGCAAGGTCTTAGTGAATCCCAACAACGCGGGAACACTCTTCTATGTCTTGACGCCGAGCGAATCGGTTGAAGCCGCTCTCACCGCGTACTTCAAGGCAGTTGGTGATTCGAAAATTGCCAGCGCGAAAATCATCGCTGTCGTGACGCAGCGGCAGGTGCGCACTTTGTGTAGCGAGTGTCGTCAGCCGTATCAAGCATCGCCTGAACAGTCCAAAAGACTTGGCGGCGCCGCAGGCAAGACTCTGCAACTTTTTCGATCGAGCGGCAAGATTCAAGAGAAGAATCAAGTCATCGATTGCCCCGCATGCCAAGGCACTGGCTTCATCGGCGTGACCGGACTTCTCGAGGTCGTCCGGGCGGATGAGAGGAGCCGCGAGTTTCTCGCCGGCGGCGACGTTGCAAATGGCACGCAGCAGATGCGACGCGCATTTCGAAGTCCACTCGCGCAAGAAGTGGCGCTAATGAAAGTTCGCGGTGGCGAGACGAGTCTCGAAGAAATTGCGCGCATCTTTGCTCCACCAAAAACAGCAGCGACGACGAAGCCCGCAGCAGCGGCATCACCTGCAACGCGGCCTGTGTCGAAAGAGCCGCCACCGAGGAAGACCACATGATTCTGAACATTGCAGTCATCGCGCTTGTGGCGTTCATTGCCTACTGGTGGGCAAATCAAGGTCTTTTTAGCGCAATTTTGCATTGCCTCTGCGTGATTGCGGCAGGCGCACTCGCACTTGCCTTTTGGGAGCCCATGGTCGTTGGCTACCTCCTGAAGGGCGAAGACTTTGACAATTATGCATGGGGGATGGCACTTGGTGGACTTTTCATCATCTTCCTCTTTGTCCTGCGCCTGATCTGCGATCGTTTCGCGCCGAGCAACGTGAGGTTTTCGCCCGCAGTCAATCTCATTGGCGGCGGTTGCTTCGGGGCCTTGGCTGGTGTGCTCACTGCAGGCATGACCTGCATTTCGTGCGGCCTCATTCAAGCCCCCGTCGAAGTCATGGGATACGTGGGATGGGCTCGTGCCGCCGATGCAGCTGGCGCTCCGATGCAACTCAACATGATGATGTTGCCCGCTGCCGACTTCACTGAAAAGTTCTATTCGATGCTCTCCAAGGGATCGCTCTCGCCATTTCGTCCAACCGCGCTCGCTGATTACTACCCACGTCTCGCCGACACAGCGCTGAGCCTTCACCGCGACGGCTATTCCGACGGCGAGGCGCGCGCAGCACTCGCGCCAGACTCTGTCACTCTTGGAGAAATCATCTTTGACCCGACGTACTCTTCCTCTTCGCGTGATGGTTCGACCTCGGGCACCTTTGCCGTCGACTTCACCGTCAATTCCGGAGCGTTCGACGCCGGGGAGCAATTCATCATCTCGTGCGCCCAAGTACGAATCTCTTCAGATGAGAAGAATCCGAAACTCGCATTCCCAACGCAGTTCTATCAACCCATGAGCGACGGGACGAGCCGACTCTATCCCTTTGACGACATCAGCAATTTCGCCACGAGTGTCCCAGGCGAGCAAGATGTCAAGCTCACGTTTCTCTTCCCTGCCGATGATTTCCCCAAAGGAAACCAGCCGAAATTCCTCTTCGTCAAAGGACTTCGTTTTCAACTTCCTGCCACCACCGAAGTCTCTGATCTCAAGCAACGACTCAATGGCGACGAAGAAGAGGTGGTCGAACAAGATGATTCGAGCCTCGACGGAGGATTCGTCGACGATGTGTCGAAGCTGATTGCGGTGAAGAACTCCATCCTCCCTGTACAGATGAACACCAACATGGCGTCGCCGATGACCCACGTGGCTGGAAAGTCGGGCAATTTCCTTAGCGGTGGCAAGGGCGTCTACCGCAAGGGTTCTGCGATGTCGATCTCTCGTTCGCAGCGAATCAAGGGATTCAGCCACGCTGATGGAACCGAAGTGATCATGCTCGACGTCTCTCGATACGACGGCGGACTCGATCTCTATGGCGACGGATCAGCGGCGATCAAGGCACTCGGCCGAGACGGTGCCATCGAACTCGTCGACTCGCGAAGCAAGGGCTACAAGCCAACTGGATATGTCTGGGAGCGACAGAGCGACGTCGAGATCAATTACGAACCGGGAAAGCCGATCCAGAAATTGTCTCAGCTGCCAAACCAGCCCTCATCCGGCGAGAACAAACTCAAGCTTGTCTTCGTCGTTCCCGTTGGCACGAACATCACGGGTGTTCGCCTTGGAAAGACGATCATCGGTCGGTGCGACGTGACCGCCAAAGATGGCCTGCTCGACTGAGGCGCTCACGCCACCGCCACGGCCTTCTCAATCGCCGCGAAGTCAACTTGCTCGCCTGGGTTTTCGGTGACCCAGCGGTACGAGACGATCCCCGCACGATTGACAACGAACACCGATCGCTTGGCGACCCCCTTCATCCCCTTGAGATCCTCGTGAATCACGCCAAAGAGGCGCGCGGTGCTCTTGTTGAAGTCTGAAAGCACGGGAAAGGGCAGGTTTTCAAGTCGCCGAAACATGTCCGTCACGAAAGGACTATCAACCGTAATCGCAAAGACTTCTGCGCCAAGGTCTTGCCACTTCTTCCACTCATCGCGAAAGGTGCAGGCTTCGTGGGTGCAGACTGGGCTAAAGGCGAGTGGCATGAAGAGCAGTACGACCTTCTTCGACCCTAGGAGCGCTCCCACGTCGACTTCCTCCCCTGGTTTGCATGCGAGTTTGAAGGGCGGACAGCGGTCGTTGAGTTGAATCGTCATTTGGGAACAATAGTCCGAAATCGAGGTGACCGCAACGGGTGTTCGGGCTTCTCTCGCAGTCACAACACCGATTTATTGTGCAAATAATTCGTGAATTTTTTGGATTTGCGCAATCTGAGGTTACCTTGTGCCGACGGGTTGCGTGGTGCAACTTGTTCTGCGTGGATTTTTCGCCCGTTGACTGACGCATGATGCTGAGGCGACTGATGGAACAATCCATGTTCAACGCGTTTGGTTCAATATTCTTGAAGAAAATACTGGAGAAATGATGCTTACTAAAAAAGTTTTCTTGACCGCGGGTGCTCTGCTCGCTTCCTGTACCACCGCGGGCGTCTACGCCCAAGGCAGTCTCACCTGTGCTGATGCGGTCGTCGCCGTCGATGGTGACAATGCCTACAACAACGCTGGCGCAACACTCGTCATGGACTACACAGGTCTGTGCGACATGGGTCAATTCGGTACCGACTTCAATTACAACACAGTCTGGTTCAAATGGGTCGCTGCGACGACTGACACCTACACGGTCTCGAATTGCAATGTCGCTGGCGGCGTCGACACACGCTTCTCGGCGCAGACGGACTGCACTGCAGCATCCGTGGTCGGATGCAACGACGACGGCGCGGGATGTGCCAATTTCTCGAGCATCATGACGTTCGCTGCGAATGCAGGAACGACCTACTACATCGCTGTCGGCGTCTATTCCGCAACGACGGTCGGCGGTCCCGGAACGATGAACATTTCTGCCGGTGGTGGTGGTGGTGGTGGCGGTGGCGGATGCGGCACAGGCGGCGATTGCTGCATTTCCAACCCCGGCACGATGGGTTGCATCGACACAGAGTGTTGCGACACGGTCTGTGCTGCTGACGCATACTGCTGCGCAACCGAGTGGGATCAAATCTGCGCGGACCAAGCCGCAGTGATGTGCACCGCATGCGGCGCAGGTGGCTGCTCACTTCCACCGTTTGGACAGGCTGAAGTTGAACTCTGCAGCGAAGACACCAACGGTGGTTGCAACGCTGGCGGAGCGAGTGAACCAGCAAGCTTTCCCGTGTCAATCGGTGGAAGCTATTGGTCAAGCGCCGCGATGCGCGACACCGACTGGTACTCCTTCACCACATCCGAAGGCACCGAGATTACTGCAACTCTGTACAGCAACATTCCAGCCTTCTGCGCCCTCGTCGATGCAAACGCATGCACGATCGTCGGAACAGTCAGCACTGGAAGCTGCCCAAGCACGATGCTCACGGCATGCGTTGGACCAGGCTCGTACTACATCGTCGCACTGCCAAGTGCATTCGCTGAGTTTCCTTGCGGCGGATCGATCTCAGGCGACTATGTGCTTGAGCTCTCAGCGGTGACCTGCACATTCACTCCACCAGCGGGTGACGATTGCGCAAACGCCGTGGTCGCAACTCTTGGTGCGAACCCCTTCGACAACAGCAATGCAGGCACAAGCGTTCCTGACGTCACATGTGGATTCGGCGGAGCGCCATTCACCAAGGACGTGTTCTTCACATTCGTGGCTCCTGCCACTGATGGATACACCTTGCAAACCTGCGACTCGTCGATGCCATTCGATACAGGCGTCGAAGTCTGGGATTCATGCCCCGACACGGGCGGCATGATGTTGTTCTGCAACGATGACGGCCCAGGATGCGTGAACTATTCGTCCCTCTTGGCTGCTCAACTTGTGCAAGATGTCACGTACGTGATTCGAGTTGGTGGATGGAATGGCGCAACTGGTGCAACGGAACTCAACATCACTCAGGGAGCCCCAGTGGGTCCTGCGAATGATGATTGCTCTGATGCCGCAGTTGCGATCATTGGATCGAATGCATTCGATACGAATGGTTCGACCACCGATGGTCCAAACCCAACCGACCCAAGCTGCGGTAAATTGGGTGCAGGCTTCTACAACGATGTCTGGTTCTCACTCACGACGCCGACGACCGAGGGATATCTCGTGTCACTCTGCTCAGCGACATGGGATACCCGTCTCGATGTCTATGCCAGTTGCGGCGGTGCTCTGGTTGTGTGCAACGACGACGCGTGCGGAACACTTGCTTCCGAAGTGACGATCGCGGCAACTGCTGGATCGACCTACAGAATCCGCATCGGTGGATACGGCGCGGCCAACTTCGGAGTGGGTGACATGGTCATCTCCGCAGCTGGTGGCGGTGGTGGTGGTGGCGGCGCTGGACTCACCTGCGCGACGCCAGTGGCTCTCGCAATGGGTGCTACACCGTTCACTCGCGTGGGTGCAACAGTTGACTTGGACTTCACCGGATTCTGCGACATGGGTCAATTCGGAACAGACTTCAATTACAACTGCATCTTCTACACCTTCACCCCAACCCAAGCTGGTCTCTACCGGTTCTCGACCTGCGGCACTGCTGGTCACGACACACGACTCTCAGCATCGACCGTGTGCAGTGACGTGACGACCGTCGTTGGTTGCAACGATGACGGCGCGGATTGCACACTCTTTACATCCATCATGGATGTTCAGTTGGAATGCGACGTCGAGTACAGCATCGCCCTCGGTGGGTACTCCACAACGACACCACTCGGAACAGGCACGCTCAACGTGACTGTTACGAGCCCAGTGGCTTGCGGAACACCATGCCTTGGCGATTACAACCTCGACGGGATCCGCAACGGTATGGATCTTGCGACGTTGCTCTCATCGTGGGGAGCGCCTGCTGGCGACATCACTGGCGACGGCACCACAAGCGGCCCCGATCTCACCACACTGCTGAGCGGTTGGGGTCTCTGCCCATAAGTTGGTTTCAGATTCACTTCTTCGAGAGTGCAACCCCCCTCGGTCACTGGACCGGGGGGGTTTTCTTTTTGGGCAATTCGCCGAGTTTGTAGTGACAAATCACGGTGGTCACGTATGTTCACTGTGATGCTTTCAATGAAGTTCTCCCCTCGAGTGATTTCTGCCCGGTGCTTCGTGCTTCTGCTGCCTGCCCTCTGGGCTGCACTCTGGGCTGCGAGCAGCGCATCTGGGCAACTCTGCCCGCCCGGAGCGAGCGGACCCTGCACAAGCGCGCATTCCACGCCAGGATGCGCCAACCTGGAGTGCTGCGAACTCATCTGCGCGAGCGATCCTGCATGCTGCACAGCTTCCTGGGATGCCTACTGCGCCTTCGTCGCATCACTCTCGTGTGACGCGCCTCCGCCAGTGCCATGCGGCTCACCAACGAGTGGCAGTTGCAATGAACCACACGCAACACCATCCTGCTCAGACGCTGCGTGCTGCACGACGGTCTGCGCGTTTGTGCCATCCTGTTGCACCGTCGCATGGGACACACTTTGCGTCACAATCGCTGATGGCAATTGTGCAACACAATGCACTCCGACCTGTCCAACTGGATCGCTCGCTGAAGGGGAAGTGTGTGGCACGCAAAGCAATGGCGCGTGCCCCGCAGGAGTTCCAAATACAAACCTCGTCACCATCGGCAATGGCCAGTCACTCTGTGGTCGATTGCAACAGATCAACGATCTCTCACCCGATCTCGATGCCTATCGCATCAACGTCTCCGATCCAAACGGTGATGGACTTGCGCGACTGACCCTGCAATACACCGCCGAGTACGCGTCTGACTCGAAGAGTTTCATAGCGCTCTTGCCAACCGCATGCACCCCGCTCGCGTCTGCCTCGCATGTGCTTCAGATGACATCCTGCGGTGTGCAGACCTTTAGTGCGTGTATCCCAGCTGGATCAGCTGGATCAGCTGGATCAGCTGGATCATGGATCGCCGTCGTTGGCCGAGGAACGTTTCCAAATCCGCAGGTCTACCCACTTGGATGCGGCGGTTTTCACTCGTATTCGCTGGGTGTCTCGTGGAATGATCAGTGCTCGAATCCCTGCGGAACCGGTGGCAGCTGCTACGAACCACATGCGGCTCCTGGGTGCGACAACGCAGTCTGCTGCGCGGACGTCTGTGCAGTCGATCCAGTCTGCTGCGAGAAGAGCTGGGATCAACTCTGCGCCGACCGAGCGCTCACCACGTGCCCTCCACCAACACCAGCAAACGATCTCTGTCAGAACGCGAGCGTCGTGCATCTTGGCAACACCACATTCACACTCGTGGGGGCAAACGCGACTGCCTACCCGGCGCCGTCTGGTTGCTTGGTCGGTGGTGGCACGACACTCGGTCGTGATGTCTGGTTCCGATTGAGTGACGTTTCTGGAAACGTCGCGATGAGCACCTGCGGTCCTGGCGCACTTGACAGTGTCATCGTGGTCTACGACGCGTTGTGCGGAACAACATCGATCGCGTGCAACGACGACGCGTCGACCTGTGCCGCGAATCAACTGAGCTCACACGTCGAATTCGCTGCGACCTGCTCGAGCGAGTACTTCATTCGGGTCGCGGCGATGCCTGGACAGATTGGCTCTGGAACTCTCAAGATCACATCGACTCTGCCCGCCTGCGCACCCTGCCCTGACGTCAACGGAGACAATCAAGTCGACGGGGTCGACCTCTCAGCGGTGCTCGCGGGATGGGGCGCTGGCGGAAGTGGTGACGTGGACGGCGACGGCGCGGTGAACGGCGTAGACCTCACGGCGATCCTTGCGGGTTGGGGTGCGTGTCCGAACTGAGAACGACCAGCGCCGTCAGGGCGCGACGCTGAATCTTTCCCGTTGGATTGCGTGGCAGTGCCTCAAGCAGCCTGATTTCACGCGGAACCTTGAACTGCGCAAGGTGTTCACGGCACCAGGATCGCAGCGCCGCCTCATCAAACGACTCTCCATCGCGCAGCTCGACAAATGCAATTGGCAATTCTCCGCGTGATTCATCGGGGAGTCCGATGACGGCGCTCGCCTTCACCGCGGGATGGCGATCGAGCACCTCTTCAATCTCTCGGGGAAAAACGTTTTCACCCGCGATGATCAGCATCTCCTTGATTCGTCCCGTGATGAAAAGGTGGCCGTCACGATCGAACCGTCCCATGTCGCCCGTTCGAAAATACCCCCGCTCATCGAAGGCTTCTTTCGTCTCGACAGGAAGGTTCCAATATCCCGCCATGACGTTGGGGCCAGCCACCCGAATCTCGCCCTCGCAGCCCATCGCGACGTCCTGGCCTGCCGCGTCAACGATGCGCTGATGGATCCGCGCGAGAGGTCGCCCGACACTGCGCCACCGCCACTCTGCTGGCAAACACCAGTTCGTGACGGGTGAGGTCTCGGTGAGTCCATACCCCTCGCTGATCCGAATGCCAAAGCGCTCGAGAAATCCGTCCGAGACTGATTGCGCAAGGGGTTCGCCACCACTCACCACGTATCGCAGACTCTTGAGATCTTCGCGCTTCGCATCTTTGACGAGCCGAAGCGCTCCATACATCGATGGGATCGCCACGAGAACGGTCGGCGCGTGCCTTCGTGCGAGCTCGATGAGTTTGCGAGGTACAAAGCGCGCGGTGTAGATCGCGCGACAACCGATTGCCAGCGGAAGCAGCGTCAGAACCGTGATGCCGAAGGTATGAAACTGCGGCAGAACCCCAAGCATCGTGTCGGTGCGGTTGAAGTGCGCGCGGTCGACGATTTGCTCGATGTTGCTCATCAGATTGCCAGCGCTCAGCATCACACCCTTGGGACGACCGCTCGTTCCTGATGTGTAGAGAAGCAGCGCGAGGTCATCCGCGCCTCGACGGCGCGAGAAGCGCATCGGTGGAAAGCCCGTGAATTTCATCTGGTCCATTCGAAGTGCCTGCACTCCCTGCGGCAATCCTCCAACGAGGTCGATCATCGGTGTGACCGCAACGCACACGTCGAGCCCCGCGTCTTTGCAGACGTACTCAAGATCAGCCTTCGGAAGGAGGTAATTGAGCGGCACGACCGTGCGGCCGAGAATCCATCCTGCCATAACGGCTGCAGGAAAGAGCCCTGAGGTTGGCAAGAGGATGCCAACCCGCTCACGCGACGAGAGGCGCTCGATCTCGCGCGCGAGATGCCACGCGACGATCTGCAACTCGAACGCGCGCCACGATCGCTGGTCGTCGATCACAGCGACCCTCCACGGGCGCAAGAGAATCTGACGTTGGATGGTGCGAAGGAGCTTCATTGACTTGCGTTGACGCGCGCCACCGCCGTACGATACGCGGGTGCAAGGATGCAACAAGCCCGCGCGATGCGCACTGAACTTTTTCTCGTTGGGGGTGCGCATGCGGGTCATGCGGGTCATGCACGTCGCGCAGGTCACGCGGGTCATGATGGTCATGGTGGTCATGATGGTCATGGGAGTGATGGTTGCGTGCGATTCTGCGCCGCAAGCAAGCACTTTTTCATCGGCAGTCTCGCGCTTCGAAGAGGGTCGATACGAAGCGGCGCTCGCGCAAGGGCAGTCGCTCGCGCAGTCGAGCGATGCAGCTGAGGCTGCAGCTGGATCGCTGATCGCCGCGATGAGCGCATACAAACTTGGACGGATCGACGATGCCGAGCGCGACGCGATGCGGGCAAGCGCCTCGCCGAGTGGCGAGGTTGCAGGCGGTGCGCTCGTCTTGCTTGGAAACATCCGGCTCTCACAACACAGAGCCGCGGATGCCGCAGAGTTCTTTCAGCGCGCGTCGACGCGATTGCCCCCGGCAGATGCGGCAAAGGCGCGCGCGTGCGCTGAGCAGGCGTCCGCGGCGCGAGCGGCCCCAGCTCCGGTCGTGGTCCAAGCGAACAGAGAAAGTGTCGAGGTCGACTCGTATGACGATCCTGCTGTCGCGGCGCCGAAGAGTGTCGCGAAAAAGTCGGTCACAGCCGCTGCACCCCCCACTCCCATTGCTCACGTCGAAGTTGCACTGCCCAAGGTCGCCGCGAAGTCGCTAGCCGCAGCGAAGTCGCCAGCCGATGCGAAGTCGCTAGCCGCAGCGAAGTCGCCAGCCGCGGCGAAGTCGCCAGCCGCGGCGGTTGCGACGCAGCGATCGTTCACGATTCGCGCGGGCAGTTACAGCACAGAGCGCGCGGCGGGCAAACGGGCGCAGGACCTTGCGAAAGACCTTCGGCGCGCGAAAGCTCCACCAGCGCGCGTTGATGTGATTCACTCGGTGAAGGGTGAAGAACTTTTCGCGGTGCGCATCGGAACGTGGCCGACACGCGCCGATGCAGAAAAAGTGCTCACGACCCTCGCTCGACGCGACCTGATGGTTGGCGCGGTCGACCCCGACTAAATCGGTTCATCGCGGTTCATCAAGAACGTCGCGGTTGTCGCGAAGTACCTTTTCATCACGGTGCGATCGGGCTCTGGGATGGCTGCATCGTCGAGCGCCCCCTCCATCGCTGCGACCCACGCATTGCGTTCTGCGATCCCAATGGAGAATTGATGATGGCGCATCCGAAGGCGAGGGTGACCCTTGCGCTCGCTGTAGGTCTGGGGTCCGCCGAAATATTGAATGAGAAACTCCGCTTGATTCCGGATCGGCTCTTCAAGGTCGGCTGGAAACATTGGGCGCAGAGTCGCGTCGCGCTCAATTCGCCCGTAAAAAGCCCGCGCAATCTTCCAAAACGCTTCGCTGCCGAGCCGTCCGTAAATCGCACTTGAATCGAGTGTGGTCGGGTCATCATCGCGCGTTGGATTCATACTCATCATGGCTATCCTAAGGGGCATGTTTGCGACATTGATGATCCTCTGCATTGCGCTGGTGAGCCAGAGTTCGTCCCCACCAACACCCCCATCGCTTCTGCGCGAGATCCCCGCGACAGGGGGCATTCCCCCTGCCGTCGATCCGTCGATCTTGCAACCGAAGGATGGCAACGGCTCGGCGCAGTCCTATGAGCAGTCGGCGAAAGACTTCGTGCGGTCGAAGTTCGGCACACGCACAGGAGCGAAGCGCACGGAAGGAATCAGCGAACTCAAGCGTTGGAAAGATCCCCCGTCGTGGCAAGTCTTGTGGGACGCGATGAAGCGTGAGAAAGATGACGTTCGCCTTGCGTATCTCGATCACCTCGCGTCACAGGGAGGGCTCGGTCAAGCGATGCTCGCCAAGATCGCGATTCGAAGTGATGAGAAAGAGATGCGACATGAAGCCTCTCGGCGAATTCACCGACCTGCGTGCGATGAAGTGATTGCAATGCTCGAGCTCGGCTTGCGCGATGAGCGTCACGCGGTCGTGAATCAAGCGGGACTTCTTGCTGGAAAGGTCGATGCATTTGCCGTGATTCCAACGCTGATCTTCGCGCAAGTTGCCGCTGACGAGAAAAAAACCGATGGAGATCTTGCATGGATCGCCATCGGCACCCGCACGAATTACATCGCCAATGTTGTGCCTGTGGTTGGTGATCGCACCGGCGCATTTCAACCGATCGTTGGATCGCTGCAAACGGGGGTGCTCATGCGTGTGCAAGATGCGATGGTCTACACCTATCGCTCCGATGTTCATCAATCACTCGTGGCACTCACGACGCGCGACTTCGGCGCGAGCACCGTCGACAACGGATGGGACATGAAGCGCTGGTGGACCTGGTTCAACACCGAGTACGTGCCCTACAAGCAAGCGCGCGCGGGAATCCCGCCAGCGCCACCGCCGACTTCACCCGTCTCTCCCGTGCCTCAACCTGCCGACTCGAGCGCGACTGCGCCCGAAAGTCCGACGTAATCGTCGGTCGTGTTGTAGGCCTGCGCAGAGACTCGAACAAACCAGCGACCTCCCCAATCGATGATTGGTACTTCGATGTGGTGGCGCTCGTAGAGCCTCGCTTGAAACAAGTGTGCACTCGTGAACCGCTGCGCGATCACCGCTGGAAGTGGGACCGCTGCCATCGATCCAATCATTGATCCGTCGAGCGGCGAAACTGACTCGACGTTGAACGCGTTGCAGAGGTAGCGATGAGCCCACGCGGCGAGCGCGTGATTGTGTGCCATGAGTCCACCTGGGGAGCTCGCACTGACAAATGCGATCGCCGCGGGAATCGCAAGAAGTCCGGCAAAATCGCGTGTTCCCTGCCAATCGAATTCGGCAGCGAATCCGTGACCGTGATTGTGACTCGTCGTTTCTGGATGGGTGAACGCAACCGTCTCGACCGACGGCACGAGGATGGCACACCCCTTCGGCGCGCAGACCCACTTGTGCAGATTGCCGGTGTACCAATCGGCGCCGATGGCGTCGATGTTGAGTTGGACCATCCCAGGCGCATGGGCACCGTCGACCAAACAACGCACCCCCCGTTCGCGACACGCGCGTGCGATCTGCGCAACGGGCAAGATGAGCGCCGTGGGACTCGTGATGTGATCGACAATCACGAGTCGTGTGCGTGCATCGACCGCGCGCATGATTCGATTCACGATGGATGCATCATCGAGAAGCGGCAACGGAAGATCAGCAACCACGACCTCGCAACCGAACCGTTCGCAGTATGCCTGCGCCGCTTGACGCACCGCGTTGTATCCCTGATTCGAAACCACGATGCGATCACCGCGCCTCCAATGGATGCTGCGAAGCACCGAACCAATTCCACTCGTCGCGTTGATCACGAACCCGATGCGCGCAGGGTCGCATCCGAGATATTCACCGACGTGCCCTTTCACGCTCGCGAGCTCGTCGTTCATCCGACGACCAATCGCCTCAATTGGACGGGCTTCGATCCGCTGCCGCCACTGGTCGGCCGCAAGGGTCACCGGCGCTGGGACGGCTCCGAACGATCCATGGTTAAGAAAGGTGACAACTGGATCGAGGCCAAAGGCTCCCGTTACCGCGTGCGAGCAGCGCGCAGGGGCGGAGTCAGCGAAATCGGTCGTCAGAGCCATCAAACCATCCTAGTGACAAGAAAAAAGGTGGTCTTACCGAACATCTGTCAGGCTAACATATACCGTACACTTTCTAATGTTCTTCGCCCGTTCAACCCGATGATCCAACCAGCATGACATACGACCACACCGACCAGACCCCTTGTGCCCGCAACCTCGGCGAACCCCTCGTGTCTGTGGGACCCGGCGGCGATTTCGTCCGCGAGCTCGCCGTTGATGCGCGCGGCACGTTCCTCTTTCTCGACGCGCAGAGAGTGACTGCGTCAATCGCTGATTCACTCAACTGGCTCGACCAGCTCTGCGCTTTTCTCGGCATGACAAGCCTGCCAGGCATGACAGGCATGACAAGCCTGCCAGGCATGACAGGCATCGACCCACAGATCGCAGATCACACTGTTCAAGAAGAACCACAACCGATTCGATTCGTCAAGCGAATGACTGCGGGGCGTGCACTTGCGCTTGCTCGCGCGGCTTGCATCGCTAAGCGCCTCGCGAGAGTTCCATCACCCGTCTACATCTACCGCAGCGATCAGAAAGAGAGCCAGAACCCACATGACACGCATGACCAGCATGAATCTCACCCCCAAGCAACTTCGGATCTTCAACTTCGTTCGACACTTTCGCCGAACCAACAGCTACTCGCCGACACTTCAGGAGATCGCCGACGAGCTCGACGTGAGCAAAGTCACGATCTTCGAACATGTCGAGGCGCTCGTCGAGAAGGGAGCTCTTCGGCGCAATGCCAACAAGGCTCGCTCTTTGTCGGAGTGTGAGGGAGTTGTTCCCGACGACGAAGAGTCTGGACTCTCGTTTCCATTGCTTGGACGCATCGCCGCAGGAATGCCCATCGAACGCTGTGCGCAGGATGAAAAACTGCGCCTCGAGGAGATTTTCGGCAGGACAACCGCGCGCCGCGGAGAGATGTTCGCGTTGCAGGTCGAGGGTGAATCGATGCGTGACGAGGGGATTCTCGACGGGGACTACGTGATCGTTGAGCGCCGATCAACGGCACGCAACGGCGAGCGGGTTGTCGCACTGCTTCCAAACGGCGAGACAACTCTCAAGTCGTACTTCCGCGAGAAGAATGGGATGATCCGACTTCAGCCAGCGAATCCAGAGTTTGAGCCGATTCTCGTATCAGACTGCACGATCCAAGGCGTCGTCATCGGTGTGATGCGCAGGTATTGAGCGCGGCGCGCTCAGTCAATACACGCGCTCAATACACGCGCTCAATACACGCTCTTGGGAAAGTAGTAGCGCTTCGCGTTCTCTGGCGTGACGAGATCAACATCGATCACGAGATGCTGCGGCATGAACTGAAGTTTCTGCGCGCGATTACCGCCCGCCAGAACCGTTGAAGCGAGTTCCATTCCGGTGGCGATCATTGAAGGTGGATAGGTGATGTCCGCTGGGAACATCGGGTCCTTGTCCATGACTCGCTTGATGATGTCCTTCATGCCAGCTCCACCGAGAATCCAGACGCCTTCGATGCCCTTCTCTTGCAGTGCCTGTTCAGCACCGAGTGCCATGTCATCATCAGATGCCCAGATCGCGGTGACCTTTGGCGACTTGACGAGAAGGGTCTCGGTGACCTCGAGCGCCTTCTGACGATTCCAGTTCGCCGCTTGTTGACCGACAATCTTGATGCCAGGCTCTGCCTTGAAAATCTCGAGCGCAGCCGTGACACGTGCCGTGTTCACGGTGCATGGAATGCCTTCGAGGATGATGATTTCTCCCTTCGCCTTGCCCTTTCCGCCGAGTTTTTCAACCATGAACTCGGCGCTCTTGCGGCCGAATGCGACGTTGTCACCTTCGATGAAGATATCTGCGACTGGCTTGAGGAATCCGCGGTCGACGTTCACGATCAGAATGCCGCGGTCATGTGCCTCTTGCGCGATCGGTGTGAGTGGAGCCGACTCGGTTGCGAGAATGACCAGCGCATCAACCTTCTTCGCCATCAACGCTTCGA
This sequence comes from Singulisphaera sp. GP187, assembly GCA_945869475.1. Taxonomy (GTDB): domain Bacteria; phylum Planctomycetota; class Phycisphaerae; order Phycisphaerales; family SM1A02; genus F1-60-MAGs104. The sequence goes on from CAMBOV010000001.1 coordinate 441,651, forward strand.
TGTCTCCGATCTGCTTCTCTGGAGTCTCGGCGGTGGCAATCGTCCAGTCAATCTCTGGATGCAACTTCGCACACTCGTTGGCCCACCAGACAACACCAGCGGTCCATCCATGATCGGCTGCTGGAATCGAGACGCCGATCTTGAGCCGGCTCGACTTCACGGCAGCAACTGCGGTCGCTTGTGCGTTCGCCGTTGGATCAGCGGGAGCAAAGCCAACGAGAAGTGAGGCAGTGACCACGAGTGCAGCGAGCGAGAGTGAAGCGAGTTGAGTGCGCATAGAACTGTGACGCTACAAGAAACCCACCGGGTCAGCAGCCGCTCGGCGCGTCGCACTCACCCGCGCGAGCCACGTTGCACAAGCACCGCGAGCACGATCACTCCGCCCTTCACCGCCCCTTGCCAGTAGGGACTGACGCCAGAGATCGTGAGGATGTTCGTGATCATTCCCAGAATGAGCACGCCGACGACAGTGCCCCAGACGCGGCCGAAGCCGCCACGCAAACTAGTCCCACCAATCACAACCGCGGCGATCGCGTCAAGTTCGTTGCCCAGACCAAGTTGGGCGGTTGAGACTGAATTCATGCGCGAGCTCTGAATGAGTGCGGCGATTCCAGCGAAGAGACCCATCAGTGCGTAGACGCGAAAACGAATCCACGCGATCGGCAACCCGGCGTAGCGCGCTGCCGTCTCATTCGCTCCCACTGCGATGATGTGGCGCCCGAACCGCGCGCGAGAGAGCATCCACTGTGCGATCGCCGCGAGCGAGAAAAAGATGACCGTGCTGTACGAGAGCGTGAGTTGTTTTCCCACCGCGTTCTCGAGAAATGGAAGTGGGATTCCTCCCCGTCCCAGTGAGCCAAAGAGTGTTGCACTTTGCGAACGAATCTCTCCCGCATCTGCGACCGCGAGTGACATCGAACGGAACGCGGCGAGGCCACCGAGCGTCGCGATGAAGGGAGCGATGCGTCCAAAGACGACGAGCACGCCGTTGAGCGATCCAGCAGCAACACCGCAGAGCAGAGTCACGATGGCGCCGACGAGTACCGCATTCGATTCGGATGTCGACCGCTCGATGAGTGCGTTCATCGTGGTGACTCCAATCGCAGCGGCGAGCACAACGATGCTTCCCACCGACAAGTCGATCCCACCGCAGATGATGACGAGCGTCATGCCAATGGCGAGAATGCCAACCGGTGCGTGCGAATTCAGCAGCGCTCGAAAATTCTCAGCGTTCAAGAAGTCGAATCCCTGATTCCAGGTACTTATTCCAAAGAGCACCACGAATGCGACAACCACCCCCCACTGTTGGAGCAACTCCTGCGTCGTGCGAAGTGTGGATGCAAAGCGATCGTTCATCGAGAGCATCCCGCTGTCTCGAAAACGCCCGACGCTAGGCGCATGATCTGTTCCTCGCAGTCGGTTTCGAGAAGTTGTTCGCGTGAGAGTTCTCCAGCGACTGTGCCGTTTCGCAGGACAACGACGCGGTGTGCGATCCCGATCAATTCGGGCAACTCTGAACTGATCACGAGGCACGCGAGTCCTTCACGGGCAAGGCGTGCGATGATTGCGTAGATCTCGGCCTTGGCCCCAACATCGACACCACGGGTCGGTTCATCGATGATCAGCACGCGTGGCTTCGTCTCGAGCCATCGTGCGAGCGCGACTTTTTGCTGATTTCCTCCAGAGAGCGAGTTGATTGCATGCTCTGGGCGGGCGCAGCGAATGACCAAGGCGTGAATCCACCGTGCCGTCACGCCACGCTCGTGCGACTCATCGAGCCAGAGTCCCGCGAAGCGTGTGGCTGCATCGAGCGTAGGTAGCGTCATATTGACGGATGTCGAGAGTGTCGTGTGCAGTCCGCGACCCTTTCGATCTTCGCTCACATAGACAACGCCCTCGCGCATCGCTGCGCGAACCCCTGAAAATCGCACGGCTCTGCCGGCGATGCGAACGACTCCCTCGCGCTCGCGCAATCCAACGATCGCTTCGGCGCTTTCGGTGCGCCCACTGCCGACGAGCCCAGCGATTCCGACAATTTCGCCAGGCGCGACGGAGACGTTGATCTCGCGCGATCGGCCGCGTGCGCCGAAGTTCACGAGTTCGATCGCAGGATCGGGTGTACTCGACGATCCTTTGATCGGATAGATCGACCCGAGTTCGCGCCCGACCATCGCGCGTGCGAGCGCGATCTCATCGACGGGCAGTGCATTGTGCCCACGCAGCACGCCCGAAGCATCGCGCTCGAACGATGTCACGAGGAGGCCATCGCGCAAGACACTGATTCGGTCAGCGACAGCGACGACCTCGTCGAGATGATGCGTGATGAAGAGGATGGCCCGTCCCGCATCTCTCAACTGCCGCAACAACGTGAGAAGTCGTGCGCTCTCGCGAGCACCGAGCACCGCGGTTGGCTCATCGAGAATCAAGACCTCTGCTTCGCTCGCGATGCACTTCGCAATCTCGACGAACTGCGCTTGTGCGATCGACAAGTCACCAGTCTGCGCAGCGGGATCAATCTCAGCACCGAATGCGGCGAGCAACTCACGCGCGCGCGCGAGCTGGCGCTGCCGGTCAATCACAACACCGCCAAAACGCGTCGGTTCGCGACCGAGCGAAATGTTTTCTGCGACGTTGAGCGTCTCGACGAGGTTGAGCTCTTGATGCACCATTGCGATCCCCGCTCGCATCGCATCGGATGGTCGCGCAAAACGCATCGTGACGCCATTGCGAACAACCGTTCCGTGGGTTGGCGCGAGTGAACCGCAGAGCACTTGCATGAGTGTGCTCTTGCCTGCGCCGTTCTCTCCGATGATGGCGTGAATCTCGTTTCGTCGAAAATCAAGCGTGACTCGATCAAGCGCGCGCACACCCGGATAGTCAACCGTCACGCTCTGCGCGCGAAGGGCGATTCGACGAGACGCACTTGAGTCTGGTTCGTGGGTACCGATCACGCTCATCCCTTCACGCGGATGTCGCACCAGTGCGCAGTCCGGTCGCCAGAAGTTGCGTGAACTCAGCGGCTGCTTCGACGGGATGCGTCGATCCCATTCGTCGGACGAGGGCACTGCCGACGATCGCTGCGTCGGCGTGCTGCGTCACCGCTGCGACATGTGCTGGAGTCGAGAGACCAAACCCAGCAGCAATTGGAAGCGCGCTCGCGAGGCGAATCGCCTCAACCGAGTGGGCGATTTCTGGATTCGACTCGCGTTCTCCGGTCAATCCTGCGCGCGCCAACAAGTAGATGAATCCCCGGCAGAGCTCTGTCAACTGCGCGACTCGTGCACGCGAACTGTTGGGTGCGACGAGCAGCGAGAGCGACATGCCGCGCTCATCGCAGAAACCACCAAGTTCTCCGGCGCAGGTGATGTCGAGGTCTGGCACGATCAATCCATCGAACCCTGCATCTGACGCGCACGCAACAAACTCTTGCGCGCCGATTTTCGTGACGATCGATGCACTCACCATCGCGACAAGTCCGACGTCAGTCGTTCGCCGCGCCTTTCGAACAGCATGAAAAACACTATCGACGGTCGCTCCTGCCGCGAGCGCTTCATGCATGCTCGCGGCAATCACAGGACCATCCGCGATCGGATCGCTGAATGGAATGCCCACTTCGATCACCGACGCTCCTGCCGCTGCGACCGCACCAATGGCGGCAGTTGTGACGTCGAGGGATGGATACCCACCTGTCAAAAAGGGCATCAAACCGCTGCGATGTGAGCCTTTCAGCCGCTCGAAGATGCCATCGATCCGATGAGTCACGAAGCAAAGGGTAGCGCGCAGGCGCTCCCAAATGGGGCGGCCGGGATTCGAACCCGGGTCTCACCGATTATGAGTCAGGGGCTCTAGACCGCTGAGCTACCACCCCAAACGAAACAGAGACTTCGCACGAGAAGATGCAAGAGTACAGAGTTGCACTTGCGAAGAGCCGATTTCGGTGCCACAATACAGGCGTGGCGGCTGCTGTTCTCCATCCAACGCTCATTGCACTTCTGCTCACGCTCGCGGCGATCGGAACTCCACTTGCAGGCACCGCCGGCGGGTTCGTCATTGGCACGACGCGCGTCGTCGAGAGCCACGGTCATTCGATCGCCCCTCGCGCATCGCATGCCTCTGGCACTTCGGCAGAATTCGCACAGGTTCAACCCTGCGCTGCACGAGAGACAACGCCCGCGTGCGCGACTCTCACTTCGTGGGTGACACACGCACCACTCGCCGGTCTCGCCGCGACTCCCCCACCTTCCTGCTGAACGTGTGGAGCGCGCACTCGCGCGCGTCGGGGCGTCGATTTTCTTCTCAACATAATTCATCGCACGGAGATTTCCGTCCGATTCACGAGCAACCAATGCCTATTCCAGTCCTCGACTTCTTCATCCGCAAGACCTTTGGAACCCAAAACCAGCGCATGGTGCGCCGCTACCTTCGAATCGTTGACAAGGTCAACGAGCTCGAGTTGACCTACGCAGCAATGACCGACCCGCAACTGCGCGCGATGACCGATGTCTTTCGAGAGCGGGTGCGAAAAGGTGAGCGTCCCTACGACATGATCCCCGAGATCTTTGGATGCGCCCGAGAAGCGATGGACCGCGCGGTCGGATTGCGCAACACGTTCAACACCGCTCTGGGCTTCGATGCCTCGCGACTCGCCGAACCCGCGCGACAACTGTTTCTTGAGACGCAGGCGGCGATGGCCGCGACGGCACCTCGGTCGCCCACCGATGAACTGCGTGGATGCCACGGCGACCTTGCGGGATGGCAACTGCTCGACATCCCCCCGTCGGTCTATCAAGCGATTCGCGAGGTGCTGCCTGAGAGTCGTCCGCCCTTTCGGGCGCGCCCTTTCGACGTGCAGATCATCGGAGGAATTGTTCTGAGCGAAGGACGCATCGCCGAAATGAAGACCGGAGAGGGAAAGACAATTGTCGGTCCGCTCGCCTGCTATCTGGCGGCGTGCGAAGAGAAGCAAGTGCATGTCGTCACCGTGAACGATTACCTCGTGCAGCGTGATCGTGATTGGACCTTCCCGTTCTTTCGAGCCGTTGGATTGACTGTCGGTGCGATCCATCCAATGCATATGCAGAGGCCAAGCGACAAGATCACGGCCTACTCATGCGATGTCGTGTACGGAACGACGAGCGAATTTGGATTCGACTACTTGCGAGACAACATGAAACTGCGGGCGCAAGATCAGGTGCAGCGCCACCGCCAGTTCGCCATCGTCGACGAAGTCGACTCGACCCTGATCGACGAGGCACGCACCCCGCTGATTATCTCAGGACCAGCGTTCAATCAGCAACCGCGCTACGACCTCGCCAAACGACTTGCGATGCACCTTGTTGCCAAGCAGACTGAGTGGCAAGGATCAGAAGACCGGGTTCAACACTGCCGCGCGGCGGCCGCCGGCGCTGAGGGCGATATTCGAAATGCCCGTGAGAAGAGTTTGATTCCCGCGATCAAACGCCGACTCGAAGAGGCACGCGCGCAACTACCGCAACTCGAACGCGAACGCGATCGTTTTACGCAGTACTACGAACTCGAGATGGACAAGAAGCGCGCGACCCTGACGCACGAAGGCGTCGAAGAAGCACAGCGCGAGGCAAAGATTGGATCGTTCTACGTCGGTGAGAACATGGACATGCCACACTTGCTCGAGCAATCGGTGCGCGCACACACGGTCTACCAACTCGACCGTGACTACGTCGTTGCCCCGGACGAAGATGGACAGCTCGGCGTCGTCATCGTCGACCAAAATACGGGACGAAAAATGGTCGGACGACAATGGTCCGATGGATTACATCAAGCGGTCGAGGCGAAAGAAAACGTGCGCATCAAAGAAGAGACGCAAACGATGGCGACCATCACCATCCAAAATTTCTTCAAGCTCTATGAACGCCTCTCGGGAATGACCGGAACGGCTGACACCGAAGCAACCGAATTTCACGAGATCTACCGACTTCCGGTCGTGTCGATTCCCACAAACGTTCCAGCTGTGCGCGTCGATCGCCAAGACCTGGTCTTTCTCTCGCAGAAGGACAAGTGGTCTCGCATCGTCGACGAGATCAAGCGCGTGCATGACACGGGCGCGCCGGTGCTCGTTGGAACGACGAGCGTCGAGAAGAGCGAAATGCTCAGCCGCATGCTGACTGAAAGGCACTCGATTCGTCATGAGGTGCTCAACGCAAAGCAGCATGAACGAGAGGCCGACATCATTGCTGGCGCGGGACGGCTCGGCGCAGTCATGATCGCGACGAACATGGCAGGTCGTGGAACGGACATCAAGCTTGCGCCGATCGATCCAACGATCTTGCTCGATCATTGGAAGCGCCGCGACCTCGCCCCGCGTGAAGCCGATGCCGCGATGGGCGAAGAAAAGTGCCTTTCGCTGATTCACCGCCACCTCGCGGGTCGCGTTCTGACTCTCCAGAAAAAAGATCTCGATGCGCTCGACGACGCGGCTGTGCGGCGATCACTGCTCGAACATTGGGTGACCGAGGCGCGCGATCTTTCATCCAAGAAGATCACCTCGATGTCGAATGAATTGCTCGAGGTCGAACTCGATGATGCAGGCTGGAGCATTCATCGTCTGAAGTTCTTTGCGAGCGTTGAAGAACTTGGCGGACTGCACATCGTCGGCACCGAACGCCACGAAAGTCGTCGGATCGACAATCAGTTGCGCGGTCGTTCGGGACGCCAAGGTGACCAGGGACAATCTCGGTTTTTTCTCGCTCTCGACGATGAATTGATGAAAATGTTCGCTGGAAAGACCACGCTCAATGTGCTCAGTCGCTTTGGCATGAAGGAAGGCGATGCGATCGAGGCACCGATGCTGAGTCGAGCCGTCGAGAATGCGCAGCGCAAGATCGAAGAGCGCAACTTTCAGATGCGCAAGACGATTCTCGATTACGACGAACCGATGGAAGTGCAACGCCGAGACTTCTACGGACGGCGCCAACCCATCCTCGAAGGTCGGGGAATCAAAAAGGTGGTCTTCGATTTCATCGATGAAGCGGTTGCCGATTCGGCAGCGACCTACCTTTCGCCACTGCACGTTCCCGGTGCGATCTCGCAGTGGGTGTGGGAGGCCTTCGGCGTGATGATCGAGCCCGAGCGATTCGCAGGCAAAGACCGCGAAGGTGTGCTCAAGACCGTTTCGGTCGACGCACTCGAAGAGGCGACGTCGCACATCACCGTGACGATGGGCGAATACATCCCAGAAGAGTCTGACCCGTCCGAGTGGGATCGCCCAGGCGTCATCGAGTGGGCACTCAAGGCGTATGGCGTCGTCATCACTGAAGAAATTGTCGACGCCGAGGGGCGAGCTGGCATCGTGCAACGACTTGAGCAAGCAGCTCAAGTTCGCTTTGCTGCCATCGACTTGAGTCCGCTCGAACCCTACGTGCTGCCGGGATACGGGGCACGCGATCTGCTGCACTGGACGAACCGAATGCTTGGAGTGCAATTGCGCGAGGACCTTCTCGCGGGTGTGCGCGACCCTGTGGATGCGACCAAGCGACTGCAAGTCGAAGTTCGAAAGGCCTACCGAGAGCGCGAAGTCGCCTACCCGATTGATTTCGCAATCGAGTTCGTGAACATCAACATTCAAGCCTTTCCAGAGGCAGCACTCACGCAGTTCTGTGGATGGGCGCGCGGAAGATTTGAACTTGAGTGGAATCCGCAGGCGTTGCCGTCGGCCGATCCCGCAGAGTTGCGCCGCATGCTCATCGCAGAAGCGCAGACGTGGGATGCCGCGCGCATCTCGGCTCGCGTCGATCGCATTCTTGCCTCGTTCACCAGTGGCGACTCCGTTGCAAGCACAGGCCAAAGCGATCATGCTGCGCAACAGACCGCGGGTGTCGAGGAGTGGCTCGCCAAGACCGTCTTCGTTCGATTGATGGATGAGGAACGTGCCGAGTTGCGGCTCGATGCGCGTGCCTACCTCGAGAAGCGGCTCACGCGGTTGCTGCGTGAAGAGCTTGAAGTCTTTGAACGGTTCGTGCTCTTGCAGATTCTCGATCAGTCGTGGAAGGACCATTTGCATGCGATGGACCAGATGCGTGATTCAATCTCGTTTCGCTCGTTCAGTCAGAAGGATCCACGCATCGAGTTCAAGAAAGAATCTTCACGCCTCTTTGGCGAGATGATTTCGAATGTGCGCGAACGTGTCATCGACCTGGTGTTCAAGGGCAAACTCTCACCACAAGCAATGCGCCCGCCCACTCCGCCGCCAGTTGCTGCAGTCACAGCGGCTTCCGACGCAGACGCCGCTTCAGATCAACCTGCAGCGCTCGAAGGAGCTGCTCCTGTGGGCGCACGAACTGCCCAGATTTCGGCGGATGTTCCAACACAATCACAGGAGCGCGACATCGCCATCGCCGAACAGGCAGGAGCACCCCCTGCACGCTCAGCTGCATCAATCGCTGGATCGCCCACGGGAATGGCGCGCCCACCACGCGTGGTCGTTCCGGTCGGTGCGCCGACGGCAGTCGGTCGAAATGAACCATGCACGTGCGGCTCTGGAAAAAAGTACAAGCAGTGTTGCGGTAAGAAGTGAACGCGAGTGAGAAAGACCGCTATACTTCGCCCCCCGAAAGCGCCTTCTTAGCTCAGTTGGTAGAGCAGCTGACTCTTAATCAGCGGGTCGAAGGTTCGAATCCTTCAGGAGGCATTTTTACTTCGCTTGCCAGAGCGCCTTCGCTTGCCAGAGCGCCTTCGCCGCTCAACGCATCATCAGCGCGAGCAGACCGGTGAGGGATCCAGCCACAATCACGACGAGCACGATGGCGACGATACGCACTCCCTTGCGTGGAGCGCTCTCGCGACGCGCTGGTCCATCCCAGAGAAATGCGTGGCACTTGGGACAAATCTCCGCCTCTTCAATCACGGCCGCTCCGCAGTCGGGACAACGCCCCACAACGGGCGCTGAAAACCGACGGATGTCCTCGTCGGTTGGATCTTCGCCCTCGAGTTCGTTGTTGGGAGTGCCCATGTCGCACACTACTATGACAACCTTGCCGCACCACTGCAAGGGAGACCGCACATGGCGATGACACCATCCACAATGGTTCCACTCGGAACCCTCTGCCCCGCGTTTTCGCTCGTTGATGTTTCAACTGGCAAGGCGGTTTGTGAAAGCGACTTCGCCGGACGCCCACTCTTGGTGATGTTCATCTGCAACCACTGCCCCTTCGTGGTGCACGTGCAAGATGAACTCGCTCGACTCACGAACGACTATCCACCCGCTCATCTTGGCTGCGTTGGAATTTGCTCGAACGATGTCACGACGCATCCGGGCGACTCGCCATCCAAGATGGTTGAGATGGCCCGAAAGAATGGATGGACATTTCCATATCTGCACGATCCATCTCAGGAATGCGCTCGAGCCTTTGACGCTGCGTGCACTCCAGACTTTTTTCTCTTCGATCGGTCGCACACGCTCGTCTACCGAGGTCAACTCGACGAGAGCCGTCCTGGAAATCGGGTCGAACTCACCGGTGGCGATCTGCGACGGGCACTCGACGCGGTCTTCGAGGGATCGGCTGTCGAGGGGGAGCAACGACCATCGATTGGCTGCAACATCAAGTGGCGAAGTTGATCGCAGTTCTCTGTGTCGTTCAGCGCAGACCGCTGCGTGCAGCAACAACAAATGAAAAACCCTCGTCGTGCAAGCACGCGAGGGTCATTCAACGAGGCGGACGGGAATCGAACCCGCAACCACCGGCGTGACAAGCCGGTACTCTAACCAATTGAGCTACCGCCCCAACACTGGCAACGGGCCTTGACGGCGACGAGCCAACTTGGAACCAAGACTTGGAACCAAGACTTGGAACCAAGAGGGGAATAGTAGCGCGACATCGTCGCACGTCAACCATCCGCGGACATTCGCACAACTGTGCGGCTCGTCACTGCACGTCCCTCGTCGTCGACGCACCTCACGCATCAAACCAGTTCACCCCGTGACTCGATTCAACACGCACCGGGATGCGCAGAGGCACCGCATTTTCCATCATCTGCACGATCCACGGTGCGACGACGTCGATCTGCGAGTGCGGCACCTCGAAGACGAGTTCGTCGTGAATTTGCAAGAGCATGCGCACCTCTGGAAACATCCGAGGGAGTTCGTCGTGGATGCGCACCATCGCGACCTTGATGATGTCCGCTGCCGTTCCCTGCACCACCGTGTTGATCGCGACCCGTTCACCGAGCGCCCGCTCGATGCCATTTGGAGAGAGCACTTCAGGAACCGCGCGACGGCGTCCGAGCATCGTCTGCACATATCCCTCGCGCTTCGCCTGATCGACACACTGCGCGAGAAAAGCGTCGATCGATGAAAATCGTCGTCGATACTCCTCGATAATCTCTCTCGCGCGCGCGGGGGTCGTCGTACCACCGAGCCGGCGCGCGAGGCCGAAGGGGGTGATGCCGTAGATGATCCCGAAGTTCACCATCTTCGCACCACTGCGCTGTTGCGGCGTGACCTGCGAAGGCTCGATCCCATTGACCTCTGCGGCCACCGCGGTATGGATGTCGATCTCACTGCGAAAGGCCGCGATCATCGCCTCATCGTTGGCGAGGTGCGCGAGCACCCGCAATTCAATCTGCGAGTAGTCGCACGAAAGCAACTCGCATCCTGGTGTGGCGACGAAGGCCCGGCGAATCTCCCGTCCCATCTCGGAGCGAATGGGAATGTTCTGCATGTTGGGATCGCTCGACGAGAGCCGTCCAGTTGCTGTGCCTGTCTGGTTGAACGATGCGTGGATTCGCCCCGTCATTGGCTGGATCGCCCTGCGAAGCGCCACGAGATAGGTGCCGACAAGCTTTCGAAGGCTGCGATACTCAATCATCCGGGCTGGAAGTTCACTCTCAACCGATGGATCGGCCGAGAGTTTTTCAAGGACTTCGACGTCGGTGCTCTGACCACCCTGCGTCTTGCGCACTGATTTCAACCCAAGACCCGGCGGCGAGTCCGTGGGCGCGTTGAAAAGCACGGCAGCGAGTTGCTTGGGACTGTCGGGATTGAACGCGTGCGGCGCAAGCGCCGCGATCGATTCGCGAAACACCTCAGTCTGCGCCGAGAGTCGATCGCACTGCCTCTGCAGCTCAGGTGCGTCGACGAGAACGCCGTTGAATTCGAGTTCTGCGAGCACGCCAACAAGTGGCATTTCAATCTCGCGATAGAGCGCGGCGAGTTTCTGCTCGTCGATGCGAGCGGTGAGCAGTCGATCGAGACGACCCGCAATGTCTGCATCTTCAGCCGCGTACGGACCCGCCACCGCGAGAGCGACTTGATCGAAGGTGCGCTGAAAGTCGCCGCTTCCGATGAGATCCTTGATCGGGATGCACGTGTAGTCGAGGTGCGCCTGCGCGAGCGCGTCGAGCGAATGGCTCATCCGGCTCGCGTCGAGCACGTACGAGGCGACCATCGAATCACCAACAACTCCACGCACGGTGATGCCGTGACGTCGCAGAATCTGCAGATCAAACTTCGCGTTGTGCGCAACTTTGGGCACAGAAGCATCCTCAAGAAATGGACGGACGAACTCTACGACTTCGTCGGTACAGCAGTGTGTCGACTGCTCAGGAGAGCGGGTTGGGATGTAGACCCCCTGCCCCTCACGCCACGAGAGGCTCACGCCACACAACTTTGCATCGACCGTGTTCAGCGAGTCGGTCTCAGTGTCGAAGGCGATGCGCGCGCCAACACTCGCCGCTGTTCGTGCCTCTGAAAGTGCCGCTTCAATCTCGTTGGCAGTGCGAAGCACGCGATAGTCAGCGTCGTGCGCTGGGTGCGGTACGGTTGCCTCGACGAGCGATGCAAACAGCGGAGCGTCGAGCGCATCTTGTGCAGCGCTTCGCTGGCGGACTGGCGGCTGGCGAGGTTGCGAGGAGGGTTGGATGCTGCTCGCCCTCGCCGGCGTCGGACGCGGCTCTGCCGCGCTTCGCTTGCCAGTGAGCATCATCTCGACCTCACCGCGAAGTCTTCCAAATCCGAGCGTCTTGAGCAACTCGTCGAGTGCTGCGACGTTCGCCCGCGAGGTGTCAACTCGCGCACTCTCGTACGAGAAGTCGATCTCGCAATCTTCCTTGAGCGCAACGAGTTTGCGCGCGAGCGTGAGGGTTTCTTGCGCAGCAAGGATCGAATCGCGTCGCTTTGGAGTCAGCAGCGCGAGATTTGCCAAGACTCCATCGAGGCTGCCGTAGGTCGTAATGAGTTGCGCCGCAGTCTTGGGGCCGATGCCATCCACTCCTGGAATGTTGTCCGACGTATCCCCCATCAACGCGAGCATGTCGGCCACTTGATCAGCGCGCACACCTTTGGTTTCGAACAACTCCTCCGGACCGAGGTCGCGCGCCGTCTGCGGATCAAAGAGCGTCGTCTTCGCATCGACGAGTTGCGAAAGGTCTTTATCACGCGACACGATACGCATGCGCAACTCAGGCCGCTCGCGACGCACCCGCCGAGCGATCGTTGCGATCACGTCATCCGCTTCAACTCCTGGAATCGCGAAAACCGGTACGCCAAACAGTCGCGTGAACTCGAGACAGCGTTGCACCTGCGGCGAGAAGTCCAGCGGCGGAGGCTGACGGTGCGCCTTGTAAGGCGGATAGAGCTGCGATCGAAAGGTCTCTTGATCGCCAGCGGCGTCGATGACGAGAACGAGATGCGTTGGTTGCTCTTCTCTGAGCAACTTCAGCAGCATCGACACGAATCCATAGACCATCTGCGTCGACTCATTGGTCGTGGGGCTTGTCATCCCACCCCGAATCGCGAAGTACGCACGAAAAAACTGCGCGTGACCGTCAACAACATACATCATGTCATTGTCAACGGTCACGCGCAGTATCGATTCATTCAGGTTCGAGCGGGATCAGCCCTTCGTGTCAGGCTTCGCGTCGAGTGCCTTGAGAATTTCAGCCTTGAGGTCGCCAGTGAGGTCGCCCTTTGGATCAAATCCTTGGTGCACCTTGATGACCTTGCCATCGGTGCCGATGACAACGGTTGCTGGGATGCCAGTGAATCCGTACTGCTTCACAACGTTTCCCTCAAGGTCGAGAAGCGTTGGAAAGATGAACCCTTGCTTGGTCCAGAATTCACCTGACTTCTTCGCGGCATCATCGCCACGCTCCCAGACATTGATTCCCAAGACCTCGACGGGCTGCTTGGTCTCTTGCACCCATTTGGCGAGCTCGTTGATCGCTGGCAGCCCTTTGCGACACGGTCCACACCACGTCGCCCAGAAGTCAATGACAACGACTTTGCCCTTGAGGTCAGCAAGTGTGAAGGTCTTGCCCGTGAGATCTTGCAGCCTGAATCCTGGAGCGTCTGCGCCAACGGCAATCGGTTCTGGTTCAGCTGGAGCTAGTTCGGCGGCTGACGCGACGGCCTTGCGTGCGCCTGGTGTGAAGGCGATCGCAGTGGCGAGCGTGTCGGTCACCTGTGGATCCATCTTGAAGTTCACATTGAAACGGATTCCTTCTGGCGCACCAGGAGGGCTCATCACAAGCGACATTGTCGAGACCAACTTGGTCGCTGGATTGATGGCGACCATGAGATCGCTGCCGGCGCCGGTGAGAAGAATCTGATCGACGCCATCCTTGGTTTGGAATCCTGCAACGGTGTCAAATGCGCTCCCGCCGAAACTAAATGCATCGAGCGACTTGCCGCCGGCGGCTGAACCGCGAAGCGCTGGATGTGGGCAGGGAAACTCGAGTCCATCAAACTTTGTCTTGAGCGTGTTGCTCACCGTGCCCTCGAGTGGCACTTCGATAAACTTGTCTGCCGAACCTTCGTCGACGTAGTAGACCTTTCCGCCGACGCTGATCAATTGGCTTCGACCAGCCTTGATCAACATCTCCTGGCCCGCGCCAAGTTCGATCGACATCGAATCCTTCTGCTCGCCGCCTGGGATTTTGACGGACCACTCAATGGTGTCGGTCATGGCGGGAGCACTGCGGTAGGCAGCAGCGACTGCATCCAAACAGGCTGTTCCCTTGGCGATTGCTTCTGGCGTTGTCGCCGCAGCGTCGAACGATTCAGCGTTCATCGCGACCTTTGGAAACATCGCTGCGAGTTGCGCGGGATCGATCTGGCCGTCCTGCATTTCAGGCGCGTCGGCGGCGGAGGGCGCTGCAGTTGGATCCGCACCGGCTGGTGGAGTCTCTTGTGCCACGGCAGCCGAGGTGACCAAGAGTGTTGAGAGGGCGAAGAGGCGTGCGTGTGACTTCATGTGAGATCCAATCATTGGCGCGAAGTGAGGTGCGTGGTACGGGTGCGCCACAAGACGACACCATCGTTTTCCCGCTTCGCGCAGGCAAGTGATACTAGCAATTCACCTGTCACGGGATGGGTGAGCGTCGCGTCGAGTTCGAGCAGTGGACGCAGCACAAATGCGCGTTCTGTCATCCTCGGATGAGGGATTTCGAGGTCATGCTCTGCGAAAACGACGGCTCCATAGAGCAGCACATCGAGGTCGATCGTGCGCGCAGCGTTGCGCCTAGAGGCGTCGCGCACTCGTCCGAGTTGTTGCTCGATCGCAAGAAGCGAGTTCAGAAGTTTTCGAGGGGGATCGCTGGTGCAAATTTCTGCGACAGCGTTGAGGTAGTGAGGTTGGGGAGGTCCAACGGGGGCCGTTTCGAAGAGCGAGCTCACCGCGATGAGCTCAATAGATTCGCGCAGTGCGAGTAGTTCGATCGCCCGATCGATCGATGCGGATCGATCGCCGAGGTTTGCACCGAGCGCAATGAAAACACGCGCGTTCATTGGATGCGGGTGCCCGAGGATGTCAGTTCAGACGAGAGCCGCAATTCTGCGTGACCGAGCGCCGCGAGTCGCACGAGTTGCACCGCAGTCGTGCACGTCGATTGTCGAATCGATGCACGGTTTCCAGAGAAACGAAACTCGCGCGCGCGAGTCGAGATTCCATCAACGCCTGGCGCGCGATCGGCCACAGCGATCCAGACTGTTCCAATCGGTTTGTCGTGAGTTCCACCCGTCGGACCTGCGATACCTGTCGCACTCACTCCCCATCTCGTGTTCGCTCGCTGCGCAGCGCCGAGTGCCATCGCGCACGCAACTTGTTCACTCACTGCGCCACGCGCCTGCAAGAGTTTCTCGTCGACGCCAAGAAACTCGCATTTGAAATCGTCGCGGTAGGAGATCCATCCGCCGTCGAACCACTCGCTCGAACCAGGTGCACTCGTCATTGACTGGCCGATCCCACCTCCGGTGCAGCTCTCGGCGACTGCAACGCACTCGCCGCGCGCGCGCAAGACTTCGCCAAGCGCCTCTGCCAACGTCATCTCATCGCGACCGAATGCATAGACCCCCCACGCTCGTTCGACCTCGCAGGCAGCTCGTTGCAGCGACCCATCGATCGCGGCGTTTCCCGTTGCCCGAATGCGTGCCGTCACAACATGACAACTCGCGGTCGTGCCAGCGAGTGGATTCGCTGTGCGCACCATCAGCGCATGAATTCGCTGAGCGGCGAGGCTCTCTGAAAGTCCACACGAATGCACAGCGCAGACGCCCACCGCCGCCCCGCCAGCGTCCTGCACGAGCGACAGCGCGAGTGGAAGCACGTGCGTGGTGAACATCAGCTGCATTTCGTGAGGGGGTCCGGGCAAGCAAAAAAGATGGGCGCGGTCGATCTGCGCAGCGATTCCAGGTGCCGTGCCATGTGAATTCTTAAGCAACGTCGCACCCACAGGACACTGTGCCTGCCGGAGATTCGAGAGCGGCATCGCGATGCCGCGAGTTGCGAATCGCTGTTCGATCTGCGTGCGTGCCTGGGGGCATTCAGCAAGTTGGCCTTCAACCTGTCTGGCACCACCGAGTGCATCGGCAACCCCTTCGCGCGTGAGGTCATCCTCGGTTGGTCCGAGCCCTCCGGTGACGATCACCAACGCAACCTGATTCGCGAGCGCGGTGATCGCAGCCGCGATCGCGGATCGATCATCTGCGACAGTGCGATGCTCACTCACGATGACTCCCACGCGAAGCAGTTCGTGCGCGATCCAACGGGCGTTGCACTCGGCAATCTGACCGAGTGTCAACTCATCTCCAATCGAAAGCACCGCAGCGCGAGTCGTCATCGCACTCAGCGTATCGTCGCGCCGTTACTATCCCTTGGTGACCGCTCCACCAGTGCATCCGATTGCGCATCCCAGGGTGCATCCCGCCGATCGACTCATGAATGCGATCGAATTGATTGGATCGCCCGTCTGCGTCGGACTCGATCCCGTTGCTGAAAAACTGCCATCGGCGCTCGCGTCGAAGCCAATGGCGACAGCGCTCGAAGCGTTCGGCGTCGGCGTCATCAAAGCCATTGCAGGAATCGTGCCCTGCGTCAAGATTCAATCGGCCTGCTACGAGCGATACGGCAGCGACGGGATGCGCGCGCTCGCTGCGACTCTCGCGGCAGCACGCGAATGCAACCTTGTGACCATTCTCGACGGCAAGCGCGGCGATATCGGCATCTCAGCTGAGCACTACGCCGCAGCGATGTTCAACGAGTACGGCGCGGACTGGGCAACGGTGAACGGCTATCTGGGCATGGACGGCGTCACTCCATTTCTCGCACGCGGCGGAGCGTTCGCGCTTGTTCGCACCTCGAATCCGGGATCCGATGCGTTGCAGGCACTTCGCACAGCAGCCGGCTCAACGATCGCCGAAACGGTCGCCGATCTCGTCGCCGCGACTGGGCACGCACACCTTGGAAAATGTGGGTTCAGTGCGCTCGGTGCCGTCGTCGGCGCAACGAAGAGCAACGAGGCGGCATCCCTTCGAGCACGCATGCCAGAGCAGATTTTTCTCGTGCCAGGATTCGGCGCGCAAGGTGGGACAGTCGCAGACATTCTGCCCTGCTTTCACGAAGATGGTCGCGGTGCACTGATCACCGCAAGTCGCAGCGTGATCTTTGCTCCAGCGAGTGATCCGACGCAGTGGACCTCGGCAATCGCGCGCGCAGCCGAATCGTTCGCGCGTGAAGTGCGCGAGGGCGTCCAGACCATGCAATCGACGACCACCACCGCCAAAAGTTCGAGACCCGCGCAGCGCTCATGAATCGGCTCGCCCTCTATCTCTCGCTCGTCGCGGTGTTGATCTTGACGACGACGCCGGTACTGCTCTACCGCGGAACTCCCCGCCCAGAGCGTGTGCGAACACTCGTGATCGTGACGCCGCACAACGAACAGATTCGCTCGGAGTTCACCAGCGCTTTCATTCGATGGCACACGAAACACTACGGCGAAGAGGTCGGCGTCGCATGGAATGCTCCTGGTGGAACAACCGAAATTCGTCGCATGCTCGTCGCGCAATATGAGGCGGCGCTTCGCCACGGTGTTGCGCCCGGCGGCGATGCTGATCTGCTCTTCGGCGGAGGTTCGTACGAGTTCGAATTGCTCAGCCGTCCGCTGAAGGTCACCGTTGACGGCACAGATCGCACGACAACAATCTTGGAGCCGTGCACGTGGCTGACGCAGGGTGAACTCCTCGAACTCTACGGACCAAATGAGGTCGACGGGCGTCCTTTGTATGACCCCAAGCTGCACTGGTTTGGTGTGGCATTGAGCACCTTTGGCATCGTTTCAAATGTTGCACAGTGCGATGCACGTGGGGTCGAACTCCCCGCGCGCTGGGAAGACCTCGCCAATCCTGCACTGTTCGAAGCTGTCGCACTCGCCAATCCAGCGCAGAGTGGATCGGTCGCGACGGCATTCGAGACGATCCTGCAGCGCCTCGGATGGGAGCGAGGATGGCAAGTGCTTCGACGAGCTGCGGCGAATTCAAATCAGATCGTCGCATCGAGTTCGGTCATCCCAACGACGGTCGGTGGTGGCGAGTCGTGCACCGGAATCGCAATCGATTTTTATGGTCGCTATCAAGTTCAGGTGCTCGCAGACAATGCGCAGGAGACTGGATTGCCCAAACTCGATCGACTTCGATTCACCGCTCCACTAGGCGAGAGTGTCGTCGACGCCGATCCAGTGGCGATTCTGCGAGGAGCACCTGACGCAGAACTTGCGAAACGCTTCGTCGAGTTTTGCCTGTCGCTCGATGGGCAACTGCTCTGGCAATTGCCTCATGGACCCGTTGAAGTCTGCGGCCACCATCCACCTGAACACTATTCGCTGCGCCGGATGCCCGCGCGACGAGCCGCCTATGCGTGTTGCAGCTCATGCTTTGTCGACGAGATCGATCCATTTGCGGATCAGTCTCCGCTTGTGAGCGATCCAAATTTTCGCGACTTTGTTGGACCGCTCTTCGTCTCAATGGCAATGGATGATTCAAGGCATTTACGCGCGGCATGGAAGGCGATTTTCTCTCACCCCGCTTATCCCAACGCAGGTGGTCTCGTCACCGCAGCGGATGTGAGCGATCCGCAACTAAAGGAGTGGCTTACCGCATTCGACGCGATGCCGACGGTCGTCGGTCCAGACAACGCACTGTTTCATCTCGCGAAGGTCGCTGACCTCGCGGCTGTTCGGCAGGGATGGATCAAGGGAAAATTTGCGGGAAGCGGTCTCTGGGAGGAGCGCCAACAACCACGCACAGTCCTTCGCGCAGCGTTCAGTGACTTCTTCTCAATGCAGTATCGGCAGATCACTCAGTCTGCGGCGCTTCTACACTGAACACGTGACCGCGAACGACGCTCCACAACATCTCGACCTTCGAAAGCATGAGGGACTCGTCGTGCAGTGGAAGAGCGGCGAGTCTTCGTTCTTTCCGCTTGCGTTCTTGCGTCGCATGTCGCCATCGGCCGATGCACGCGTGCTTCGCGAAAAGCTCGCATCGAACCCGCTCACGGTGATCCCCTCGCGAAAAACAAACGAACCGCTCGCTGCAACGAGCGCGAATCTCGTCGGCAACTACGCCGTGCGTATCCTCTTCAATGACGGTCACGACACCGGTCTCTACTCGTGGAAGTACCTGCGTGAGATCGACCCGCACGTGGCAATTCCCCCTGCGACAACAGCCACGCCATAACCGCGGTCAGTGGCAATCGAGCCGCTCGAAGTCGATTCTCTTCAGACACTTACGCGGTCGAGCCCGCCCGAGCTCCCCAAAAAGCCTCATATGCACAAGAAAGGCACCTGTTTTTTGTTGGATGGCACCGCCGTTGTCCGAAAACAAATCAGCCCAATTGCATGCGCAACCTCGGGCCACAAACATCTTTCTCCCCTCCGCCCCGCCGACTTCTTCAACGACGTCGGCAGGGGTTTTTTTGTCGTGAGACTTGACCGAAGCGCCTCTGCTGCGTTCAATAGCGGCATATGAAGAAAATCACATATCTATTCGCGACGTGCCTTGTGCTTGGTCTCGCCGCCTGCGGTGACGGTTCGTCCAAGGTGACAAAGGTTCAGCCGAAGCCTCCGGTCGCAGAGGCTGACAAGGTTGCTGGTCCTGACGATGCATTCAACGCCAACCGCAAGTTGCAGTCGACGACCAGCGCTCCTCCAACCGCACCAAAGAAGAAGAAGAAAACAGACTGATCACGCTGCGCATGCTGGTCATGCGCGCGCGATCTCGAATCAACTCATCATTCGCCGAAGGACACTCAGTCCTTCGGCGAGTTTTGTTTCAGGCGCGGCGAAGCTGATGCGAATGTGCGTGTCGCGCGCGCTGAAGACGCCGCCAGGAACGACAATGAGCCGCTCTGCAACCGCGCGTTCTGCGAACTGTGTTCCAGTGAGTCCAATGCGCTGTGGAATCTCGATGAACGCGTAGAACGCTCCTTGCGAGACAGTGACATTCGTGAGATCGCTCAGTGCGTTGACCACCATGTCGCGGCGCAGCACATAGCGCGCGATTATTGGTGAGAGGTCGACGTCGAAGCACGCGATCGCTGCCGCTTGCAGCGGCGTCGGCGCACAGACGAACAAGTACTGCTGCAATTTCGCCATCTGCTGAATGAGTGACTTTGGACCCGCGCCATATCCGAGGCGCCATCCCGTGCAGCCGTAACTTTTTCCGAATCCGCGCACGAGCAGCAGCGACGATGAAAATCTCGCTGGGCTCGGACAGCGCCCGCCATCGAGCGCCTCAGGAAAAGTGAACGCGTCGTAAATCTCATCCGAGACGAGCAGAATTCCGTGTGCATCACACAGTTCGACAATCGCCTTGAGTTCGCTGCTCGTCAGCACGACGCCGCAGGGATTACTGGGACTGTCGATGATCACCATCTTCGTTCGTGGGGTGATGAGCGGCGCGATGCGCTCTGCGGTCATCCGAAAATCTGGGTAGGTGTCGCACAAAACCACCTTGCCACCCGCCACCTTTACAAATTGCGGATAGGCCACGAAAAACGGATCGGGCAGAATGACTTCGTCGCCATCTTCGATGATGGCGAGCACCGCGAGCACGAGTGCGCCGGTCGTTCCTGCGGTCACGATGAGATCGCACTGTTCACTCGGCGTCCATCCCACGTCTTTGGTGAGATGGCTCCAGATCGCAGTGCGCAACTCGGGTAGTCCCTGCGTGAGGGAGTACCCGTTGCGGTTCTCTTCGATGGCCTTGATCGCCGCCTGCTTGATGCGGTCATCAACTGGAAAATCTGGTTGCCCGATCGAGAGGTTGATCGGATCTTGAATCGATGCGCCCAATTCAAACGCTCGACGAATGCCTGAGGCATCGATCGACTTCACTCGCGGAGTGAAGAGTCGTTCCAGATTCAACTTCCCAGCAGTCTGGGAGGGAGTCATCCTTATTTCTTCTTGTCGCCGCCGGCCTTCGCACCAGCAGGAGCCTTCGCACCAGCCGCCGGCTTCGCGCCGCCCTTGGCATCAGCCTTGGCGGCATCAGCACCCGCTGCAGCAGGGTCCTTCTTCGGCTTCTTCGCGACTGCAGCCTTGATCGAGCGCACCTTTGGAAGGCAGAGCGCTGAGTTCTTGGCGTTGTCGAAGAGCGCGAGCTCGGTCAGTTTTGCGATGCGCTCGGTTCGTGTGAGAACGTTGCGGTGTTGATTGAGTGCGCCGGACTTTGATTTCAGACTTGGATGGATGCTCATGACTAGCCTTTGAAAATTTTCGGATACGAATCGCGGAAGTCACCGTTGCCACGACCAAGCGCCTTCCACTTTGCGCCGACCGCTCTAATCTTTGCCTCCAATGCCTTCACTGGAGCGACCTCGCGACCCTCTCGCCCGTAGCCGGGCAAGACAATCACTTGGGACCGCGCATTATGACTCGGAACCGTGATCGCATCAAGTCCTTGACTGCGACAAAAGGCGACGACCTCGGCCGCGCCCTCGGGCCGGAGCCCATCGGCGAGAATGAAGTAGTTCAATCCAACCTGCCTTGGATCGCCCACGGGTGGTGGTCCAAGTGGCGAATCAAGTGGCGAATCAAGTGGCGAATCAAGTGACGCAGGAGCCGTTCTTCGAGGTTGCGGAGCAATTTCAGGGGAATCGATGCGTGGATTTGTCGAGCCCAGCTGGGCTGGTGCCGTCGGCTGAGAAAGCAGTGGATCGATCGTTCGAGTCGCCCCCTGTCGCGCCTGCGCGTCGGCCTGATCTGCTGCTGCAACTCCCGCGCGATATCCAAGAAAGTAGGTGCCCGTTGCAAACGCGAGCACGATCGCTGCCGCAATGAGTACGAAACCTAGCGGCACACGCATTGCGCGCGAGCCCATCGCATGCGGAAGCGCGGTGACTCCGTCTTTCGCACGGCGCGCTTCGTAGAGAGTTGGACCGCCTTTCGCCATGGCACGCAGGCTATCACGCACTCGCGTCGGCACGCACGCCGATCACACTCGCCATCGCGAATCCACCAGTGTGCGTGAGAGAGAGCATCCAGTTCGAGATTCCAAGGTCGCGCGCAACAATCGCCGCCCCTCCGCTCAAGACGAGCGTCGGTGCGCCCGTTGCCGTCGCGCAGACTTCGATGTCGGTCCAGGCCATCCCGGTGCTCATTCCTGTTCCGAGTGCCTTGAGAAGAGCCTCTTTCGCAGCAAATCGCGCACTCAATCGCTGCGCACACTGCACGCCGCCGGCGAGCGCATAGGCGCGTTCACCTGAGGTGAAGACCCGCTCGAGAAATCGATCGCCGTGCGCTGCGACCATCCCATCGATGCGTGCAACTTCAACGAGATCGATGCCGTGAGCGATGGGAGCCATCATTGTGGGTCTGCCATCCACCGCTTCAGTGTGAGTGCGAGTCCGAGGCGTGGGTCGGTCCACTGCCGCGCATCGGCGACTGGTGAGTGACGCAGCGGCAAGACTGCGAGTGACGCTGCATAGGTGAGCAAGTCGAGTCGCGACTCGTGCGGCTCATCGGGTGGACCGCGCATCCCCGATCGCAAGAGGTCGACGATTCGCGCGCTGACAACCTGCGAGCCGCATCGCGCGACGACTTCGCTGAGATCTTTGCCTGCTGCGAGAAGTGTCGGCGGATCGATGCCCACTCCAAACGCGCTTGCAGCGTCGCCGGACCACCGCCCCATCGCCGCGTCGAGTCCGCAGTCGGCGATCCACACTCCTTCTCGTTGCGCACAGGCAGCGATCGCCTCGCGCACCTCGCGCAGTCGCACCTCGTTTTCTGGAGTGCTCTCTGGAAGTGCGAGCGTCACTGGACAGCGTCCGAGCGCCGCCGCGAGCGTCGTGCACTGCGAGACGGCGTCGACAGCGCGATCGACGAAGGCGGCGTCGACGAAGTGCGATTGTGGAATCCACACATCGAATCCTGCGCACGAGAGACCGAGTCGTCGAAGGTGCGAGGCGAGTCCGCGGCGCCCGCTGAGGTCGAGATCTCGAGGACGAGTTCCCACGTGTGTCGCTGAGAGTTGTGCCGCGCGATATCCCATCTGCGACACGTCTTCGAGCGCTTGCGTAATTTCACCCGCGAGCGGCGCGATGGTCGCTGCGAGCGGCGGCAAATGTGTTGCGATGGGACTCGGCACTCGGTGAGGCTATCGTCTCGCGGATGGATGCTCTTCAGACACGCGCGTCAGGGTTGTGGCGCGCACTCGCCAAACGTTATCCCCACGCGCACTGCGCACTCGACTGGACGAAGCCACACGAACTTCTCATTGCGACGATTCTCTCCGCGCAGGCGACGGATGTCAGCGTCAACAAAGCGACTCCCGCGCTTTTCGCTGCCTTTGCGACCGTGCGCGCATTTTCACAGGCCGACGAAGCGCAGATCGAGCCCTATGTGAAGACGATCAATTTCTGGCGAATGAAGTCGAAGGCTGTCATCGAATCGATGCGGATGATCGAACGAGACTTTGGCGGAGAAGTTCCGCGCACGATGAAGCAGCTCGTGAAGCTTCGTGGCGTTGCGCGAAAGACTGCAAACGTCGTGCTGGGGAATGCATTCGCGCTCAATGAGGGTGTCGTCGTCGACACGCACGTCATGCGACTCGCGCAACGTTTCGGACTGACGAAACACACCGAGCCTCTCACGATTGAAAGTGATCTCATGAAACTCTGTGTGCGTCGCAGGTGGTGCCAGCTTTCGCATCTGCTCATCGCACATGGTCGCGCGGTGTGCAAGGCGCGTGGCAATACCTGCGCGAGCGACGCGATTTGTCAGAAGTACTGTTGCGAGGGAACCAAGACGGGAGTGAAGAAAGCGGCGAAGGCACGCCCGCGCGTCACTTCGCTGCCGCAGCCGAAGTCGACGCAGGCGCCGCCAGCGGCGCGTTTGGATCGACGTCAACCGACTGCCACAGCGCCACGCCCATCCCGCCGAAAAGGCTGACCCACGTCGCTCCGTCAAAGGTGCGACGGGGATAGATGTTCGTCACGGGACCTTGCAGGCGAAGCCGTCCAACTCGTTTCATCGCATTGCCAGTGAGTCGCCAGACATCGATCCCATCGTCGTTGCCGATCCACAAGTCATCTCCAACGAGTGCGAGTGTTCGCGCGTGTGCCCCTTGTGGCATCTGAAGAATTTGGCGCATGCCTTTTCCTTCGACGACGACTCGCGATCCACTTTCGATTGTGTATTCATCTCGGTCAGCACCTTCGATCGAGGCTGTGCCGAAGGAGCCAATCACCGTTGACGATGGCGGATTCACCGGGTTGATCGGATTCGCACTGAGTTCGCAACTGCCACCGGACATATAGAGCCAGTTTCCCTCGTCGCTTCCCGCCACGACGCGTCGTCCATCTGAGAGCACGCGCTGCAATCGTCCCGGCTCGCGCGTTGCCGCGAAGAACTCGTCCGCTTGACCTCGGCGATCCGCTTCGAATCGATAGAGCGAGCGACCGAAAGTTCCTGCAATTGCGAAGGTGTTTTCGTCGGCGAGATCGATGTCGATCGCGCCGCGAACACGAACTTCACGCATATCTGAGAGTGCACTCGGTTCAATCTTCCATGTCGTCGCTCCCGTTGGGGTGACTGCCCAGAGGCGTCCTGCAAGTTCACGAAGATAGCTCACGTTGCCCGTGATGACCTCGGCGGCAACCTCTTGCAACTCCGCATCGAGAATGCCGACTCGCGCCTTCTCTTTGCCTTGATAGACGAAACCGATCCAGTTGCTCGATCCAACATTTGAACTGAGCGGTTGCAAGTCAGTCGCGCGACCGATCGCCGATCCATCAGCGAGCGAGACGATTTCGCGGTTGCGGGTCGTGACGAGTCCGTGCGCGCTCGAGACGACGCGCCCGCAGACGGCGCTGCCTGCCAAGAAACGCTCGCCCGTATCGAGACGGACGATTCCGCCGAGTCCACTCACGTAGAGCTCGTCACCGACGACCGAGATGCTTTCAGGGCGAATTCCAAGCGCCTTTTCGCCGATCGTCTCGATCACCATCAACGCGCGCGGATTTGTGATGTCAATGCGAATCACGGCGGTGCGGTCGAGAACGCCGATCAAGTCGCCACGAAAGGCGATGAGGTCAACGAGAGCTCCCGACTTTCCAACAGGCATGCAGGCGATTTCGTCGAGTTTGACGCCGGTAGATGGGACGAGCGAAAGCAGTGAACTGCCGTATGGGGCGAACCAGGTTCCGTCGCAGACGATGGTGCGCCAGTGGGTGCCGCCGACGGAGTGGCTCACTTGCAACTCTTTGGGCCGCTCATCGGCGCGTGCCACCGGGGTGTAGTCGGACATGCATCCGCCCGTGACTGCGAAGGCGATCGTGCCCATCACTTGTACTGCGCGCGACAAAAACGATCTCATCTTCAAAAGGTTAGCGCAGAGTGGTAGCCTGCGCCGATGAGCCAAGGACGGATCGAACTGCTCCAAAAAATGCTTGACGCTGATCCGCTCGATGCCTTCTGCCGGTACGGGATGGCGCAGGAATACCTCAAGGCGGGCGACACGGTCGCGGCGGTCATGTGGTTCGACAAGACCATCGAAGTTGATATCGATTACTGCTACGCCTACTACCACAAGGCACGCGCGCTGCAACTTGCGCAACGACTCGAAGAGGCCTGCCAATGTCTTCGCGTTGGGCTCGAACGCGCTCGCACCTCTGGCGATTCACACGCGATCAGCGAGATCAGCTCATTTCTGGACGAACTGACATGAGCCGTCCCGCTGGCAAGACAATCGAGCGCATTGAGAGCGATGCGAAAGATCCGCGGTGGGCGAAGGTTTTTCTCGAAGGCACCGTTCGCGCAGCGGCGCGTTTGCCTCGTGAGTCACTCACTGAACTTCGCATCGCCGAGGGTGGTTCATGGACTCCAACACTCGCCAAGCGTGTGAGCCACTTTGTGATTCACCGAGATGCACGCGAGTGCGCGATGGGAGTGCTCGCCCGAAGCAGCCAGAATGCCACAACGATGGCGGCGCGACTCACTCGCAAGGGATTTGAAGCGAGTGTCGTCGCGAAAACCCTCGTCGAGCTGAAAGCCGATGGATGGCTCAACGACGACACGCATGCGGCCGGGCGCGCAGAGAGTTTGACGCGGCAACGTCGCGGACTCTCACAAGAGTCTGTCGAGGGATTGCTCGAAGCCGAGGGCGTCGACACACAGCGAGCCTCGCGTGAATCGAAACGCGTCGCGGGCACGGCGCAGGCGAAGCGGGCCGCACTCGAGATTGCGCGCAAGGCGATCGCGCAGCGCGGAAAGAAACCCGCGTACGCCGTGGCGGCAACGTTGTCGCGTCGCGGGATGGATCGATCGATCATTGCAGCCGCACTTCGAAGTGAGGGATTTGACGTTGAAGAGTGAGCGAGCCAGTGTGCGTGGCATTGTGAGTGCAGGCGCACTGCTGCTGCTGAGTGGATGCCGCAATGACACCAACACGCTGATTGGCGCGGGGGAGAATCCACTTTCTGCGCTGGTCAGCGACAGCGTGTCGGTGACCGACCCTGCGCAGGATCCGTTGGCAGCCATGCCGTCGTTGACGGGACTCGACCGAAGTCACTGGCCTCTGCTCACGGTCGCCGTTCCTCGCGGACAAGTCGAGACTAATGCGAACTACTTTGAGAGTCTGCATCTGGCCACCGGAGTGGCGCGAGATACGGGCTGCTATCCAACCTATGCAACGGCCCTCGAGGGAATTTCGACGAACGATTCGCTGCTGATCGAGGCGATCGTGCAACCCGTCTGGGTTCCGGTGATGTTGATCGCTGCGCCCATCCGCAGATATTCGGGCGAGAAGCCCTTCGACGCGCGCTACCCAACATCGGATTACGAGTTGACGCCGCGCGCGAAGAACTAAAGGACATCATGACAACCCTTTTTTCACCGCTCGCTCTTGGAGCGATTCATACTCCCAATCGTGTTTTCATGGCGCCACTCACGCGCTGTCGAGCACCGGGGCATACTCCAAATGCGCTCATGGCGACGCAGTACGCACAGCGAGCCTCGGCAGGATTGATCATCGCCGAGGCGACGATGGCGATGGCGAACCAGAGTGCGTTCATCGCTGAGCCGGGCATCCACTCAGTCGAACAGATTGCGGGATGGCGCACCGTGACCGATGCCGTGCACGCGCGCGGAGGACGCATTGTGCTGCAGATTTGGCATGGCGGTCGCGCGTGCCATCCAGTGTTGAATGATGGAGCGCGAACGATTGCTCCCAGTGCGATTGCGATCACCTCATCGAAGTTCAATTCGCCAGAGGGGCCGGTCGATCACGCTGTTCCGCACGCACTCCTTGAGGGAGAGATTCCCGCGATCGTCAATGGATTCAAGATCGCGGCGCTCAACGCGCGCACCGCTGGCTTTGACGGGGTCGAAGTGCATGGAGCCAACGGCTATTTGATCGACCAGTTTCTTCGCGATGGCACCAACAAACGCACCGACCGTTACGGCGGATCTGCCGCGAACCGTGCGCGGTTTCTGTGTGAGATTCTCACGGCGATCTGCAGCGCGTGGGAGCCAGGGCGCGTTGGACTGCGCATCTCACCTCTCAACAGTTCCAACCAGATGATCGACAGCGATCCCATTTCGACGTTTACGGCGCTCGCTGAGCGACTCAACGAGTTCAACCTCTCGTTTCTTCACGTCATGCGTGGAGATTTCGCGCAAGTGCAAGGCGGCGATGTGCTGAGTCCAATTCGCAAGGCTTTCAAGGGACCGATCGTCGCGAACATGGGATACACCCCCGATGAAGCGGAGCGCGCGGTCGCGGATGGTCTCGTCGACGCGGTCGCGTTTGGAAAAGCATTCCTCGCGAATCCAGATCTGCCCGAGCGCATCAGAGTCGGCAGCGCGCTGAACGAACCCGACGCCGCGACGATGTACGGCGGCGGCGCTGAGGGCTACACCGACTATCCGACGCTCGAGATGGCTGCAGGCGCCGCAGTCGGCGCGGAGCGAGCGTGATGCGAGTTCCCGGCACAGCGTTCGCGTTGACGCTGCTCGCCGTGAGTGCGGTCTCTGTTGCGGTTGTGATTGCGATCGGATTCGCGGTCGGGCTGACGAATCGATCGGATGCACCGATCGCCGTCGAGCCATTCGAACGGGCTGGCATTCGAAACGTCGTCACGTTTCACGAAGGCTTCTATTCCGGCAGCGCTCCTCAAGGCGACGCTGGCTTCGATTCTCTGCGAGCGCTGGGAATCAAGACGATTCTCAGCGTGGATGGCGCCCCGCCAGATCTTGCGCGCATCGAGGCGCGCGCGATGCGGTCGGTGCACGTTCCACTTGGCTACGACGGATTCGACGATGTGACCAAAGCGCAACTCGTTCGAGCGGTGCGTGACTTGCCCCGTCCGCTCTATCTGCACTGCCACCATGGCATACATCGAAGCGCGGGCGCGGCGGCGGCGATTGCGATTTCGCTGGAGTGGCTCACCCACGAAGAGGCACACGCACGCATGAAGCTCTCGGGAACTTCGCTCGCCTACGAGGGACTCTGGAAGTGCGTCGCTCGCGCACAGCCGATGCGTGCCGCGCAGATCGACGAAGCGAGCGCGAACTTTCCCAGCGTCACACCGCCCGACTCATTCGTCGCGTCGATGGTGGCAATCGACGAAGCGTTCGATCGAGTGAAGGCTCTCGACAGGAGTGCGTGGACCACCCCCGCTGGCCACTCCGGCGCCGAGGGCGTTTCGAACGC
Source organism: Singulisphaera sp. GP187 (assembly GCA_945869475.1). GTDB lineage: Bacteria > Planctomycetota > Phycisphaerae > Phycisphaerales > SM1A02 > F1-60-MAGs104. The sequence goes on from CAMBOV010000001.1 coordinate 470,107, forward strand.
CGCACGACTCGCGGACCTCTTTCGAGTCGTTGGCGATCCAACACCGAGCGCTCGGCTCGATGTGCAGGCGATGATCCAGGTGCGGCTGTGGATCGAGTCATCGGCAGCGAGCGCTGTACTGCTCGAGCGCGCACTCGAACGAGCTGATTTCGCAACGGCGTCGAGGGTCATGACTGATCTCAAGAGTCGCTGCACGGAGTGCCACTCGAAGTACCGTGATTAGCTCGATCAAGATCGCTACGATCGCGCCGGAGATTCTTCATGACCTCAGAACGCGACCACCAAACTTTCGCTGGACTGCCCGCGGGCTATCCGTTCAATCGCGAGTGGGAGATCACTCCGCGCGAGTGCCAGCGACGCCGCGCCGCAGGCGAGTCGATCATCTTGATTGATTGCCGCACCACGGCCGAGCGCGAACTCGCATCGATCACTGGATCGATTCACGTGCCGATGCAATCGCTCAGTGTGCATCTCGATGCGCTGCGAGAGCATGAGACTTCACCCGTCGTCGTCTACTGCCATCAAGGTGGACGAAGCCTCAAAGTGACAGCCGCACTTCGACAGGCTGGATTCGATGACGTGCGAAGTCTCGCGGGTGGCATCCACCTCTGGGCGATCGACATCGATTCGACCGTCCCGCTGTATTGAGGACGCGTCTCGCTACGGCTGGCTCGCGAGAAATGCATCCCAACTCTTGGCAGATTCAGAGAAGTACAGGCACACACTTTCGGGTCGGTTGTCGTTCACCCACCGATGCAACAGGGCAATCGACTCTGCCCGACTCGCGCAACCTGGGTCACTCACGCAGTCGCGCAGAGCGCGACAGAGGCCGCGAAAATCATTCAAGTCTGCGCTGTACTGATTCGCAATCGCGTCGCGGTCGGCGGCCGAGAGTTGCGCGAATTCCGATTCGCGCATTGCCGGCGAGAATCGAAGCGGACCAGAAAACGCCTCGAACTTTGCCGCGATGACCCCGGTGTCGCGTTCGCTCGAGAGTGCGATGACCAGGTGTCGAAAAGGACAATCAGCGATTGTCGACGCGAGTGTCGACGCGGGTGTCGGCGCGGGTGTCGGCGCGGGCGCGGGTGTCGGCGCGGGCGTGGGTGTCGGTGCGGGCGAAACTGCTGTCGGTGTTTTCTGGTCACAGGCGGCAATCACGGTCACTGCCAACGTGAGTGAGAGGACAGACGCGCCCAGCGTGACGACATCCCTCTTGCGACCGCTCGGGCTTCGCCCTGCTTGCGCTGCGGGTGCGTTTGTTGACGAACAACGAAGCTTCTTCATGTCAGACATTGTCGTCAAATCTCCAAAATCGGTGTGTCAATAAATCGTGCAGCGGACCAACAGCCACCAAACCATGGCAGACGCCAAGGTTTGGAGAAGTAAAAAGGGAAAAAGAGAAGATGGAAGATGGAAGATGATTCCGCTGCGCGAAATCATCAAGAGAAAAGGGAACTACGGAGTCCTCACGACGCGGAACCCGACGCCGTCGACGATGCTGCCGGGCGTGAAGTTGCCGCGCTGCGACGCGCGGCAGCCGTAGGAGTAGCTGCCCCAGCCGCCGCCGCGCAACAAACGGAACGCCAACTCGCTTTGCGCTGGACCCGTCGGATCAACCACACCGTCTTCGCAGGATTTGTAATACCCGCCTTCGTACCAATCCTGGCACCACTCCAAAACATTGCCGATCATGTCATAGAAACCAAGTGCGTTGGACGCTTTCTGAGCGACTGGGTGTGTGGTGGAGGTAGAGTTCTCGCGGTACCACGCTATCTGTTCAAGTTCGCCATACCTCGGCTTTCGCACTCCTGCTCGGCATGCGTATTCCCACTGCGCTTCGGTTGGAAGTTTCATCCCAGTCTTTGCGCAGAACTTCTGGCAATCGTCCCAAGAGACTTGTTCGACTGGATTTTTTGCCGTCAACAATTTATTGGGCGTTTCTGCACCTGCCTTTTCCTGCGCTTCTTTCTTGGTCAACCCTTCTTCGATGTACTTCGCAATTTTTGATTCGCGACCCTCGCTCGATTGTTGAAATGCGCTTGGGTTCGACCCCATCACCTTCATCCACTGTTCTTGAGTCACTTCGGTGCGACCAAGATAGAAGGCTTTGCTGATCGTGACTTCGTGGGCAGGTCGTTCGGTGTACTTCAGTTGCGGCCACTTCTCCTCAAAAAGCTTTTCCAGTTCCACTGCTTCTGTATCCCCTGGACTCATGCCCATCACAAACTTGCCTGGCGGCACGAGCAACATCTCGATGCCAGTCGCTTTGTCAGTGACTCGCCACGGCAACTTTGTTTCCGTGATGCGCTTGAGAAAATCCGCATCGGTGACAACCGTGGGATCGGGATTCTGTTCGAGAACTTCAGCCCAAGAAAGTGGAGACGCAGTTGCAGTTGGTGCGGGCTTTGGCTTTGACTTCGCTGGCGCAGCGCCACCTTGACTTGCACCGATGAACACCGCACCCATCACCACCCCAACCAACATCAGCACGATATTGCGACCGGAATTGATCATCGCCAAAGGGTATCAGTCGCAGGCGAGCAATCGCGTCAGCGTGCGCCGTGCGCTTATGGGTTCAATGTGATCTGTAGCCAAGGGTTCCCTTGACTACACCCCTGCATGTCTATGGGCTTTGCTTTTGCTTGGCTTCATCTGCCATGCTTTGGGCTGCATCTGCCCTGCGCTTGGGCCCATCTACCATCGGAACGACCAGCCACATTGATAGGAAGTAAACCAATAAGAGGAAGAAGAACAAACAACACCGCGCAGGGAGTCAAACTGTAAATCCAAACCGCGTCACGTAAACCAAGAAGAGGAAGAACATCAAACAACACCACCATATCCAAAATTGGCGGTCCATTTTTGCCTGTGCAGCGTCTGCGGCTTCTAGATATGCAATGCGCTCTTCTTCTTCTTCATCTGCAATGCGCTCTTCTTCTTCTTCATCTGCAATGCGCTGGGCTTCTTCCCTTGCCCTCCTTGCCCTGTGAACGGGGTCATTTGCAATGCGCTCGGCTTCTATACCTTTCCTGATCTCGGCTGCGAGTTGTTCTTTAGATGGGCCGGAGCCTAATAGAAACAACCAA
>CAMBOV010000002.1 GCA_945869475.1 Singulisphaera sp. GP187
TTTCCACCACCGCCACCGGTGCTCTGTGCAAGGAATCCAGTTGAGAATTCGCCATCGGTCAGAATGTTGCCGTTAAAACCTGTTGAGATCAGATTGCCAAAGGCGTCGAACTCTCCGGCGCGCACGATTCCGGCTGAGCCTCCAAGTCCACCCTTTCCGCCTTGTGAAAAGCTGACTGATCCAGCGAGAGGCCCGCCGGCGGCCGCAACCGATATCGCGTAACCGCCGTCGCCGCCAGTGCCGCCAATACTTTCGAGCACTATTCCCTGGGAATACATCCCGTGGGTTTCAATATTCGTCCGCCCAAGTCCGCTAGCTAGTGTCACATCTCCACCATGCGCCGCTGCTCCTCCAGAGCCGCCAATGCTGATCGCACCCGCACCCCAAGCACCAACAGCCACCGCGACCGTGCCGCCTCCTACACCTCCACCTCCACCGACACTTTGTGCGAAAAGACCTCGCGAGTTTCCGCCATTCGTTGAGATGACCGCTGGCGATCCACCGCTACGCCCCTGCAGTGTGACATTGACATTTCCACCATCGCCGCCGCCGCCACCATCGCCGCCGATAGCCATTCCTGCGAATGCATGGGTACCCACCGCACCTCCGCCGATTCCACCACCACCACCGATGCTCTGCGCGAAGATGCCATTCGAGAAAAGCCCGTTGGTGGTGATATTGCCCCCATTGGTGACTTTAACGAGCGAACTGAATCCGCCACCCGCTCCCCGTCCTCCGATTGAAGCAAGACCAGTGCTCGTCCCGCCGTCGCCACCACCTCCACCGACGCTCTGCGCAAAGATCCCCGTCGAACCCCCCAATTGTTCCGCAATAACCCCATCAAAAAAGACGAGCGTGGGTAATCCCGCTGTAAAAATTGTTCCATAGTTTTCAACCGTGACTGCTCCTCCATTTCCAGCGACTGCTCCGTTTCCGCCAATGGCGACGACGCCAGCTGAATCGCCGGCACTTCCTCCGCTGCCACCAACGGATTGTGCGTACAGCGCGGCAGAAGCTGCTCTTCGTGTTTCGATCCGTCCTGTGCTGCTGTTGGTGATGGCGACAGATCCGCCGTTCCCACCCGCGCCACTCTGGCCGCCGAGTGCGATCAGTCCGAAGCTGCCCCCTTGATCGCCACCGCCGCCGCCGTTGCTCATTCCCTGAATGCCGCGCGAGGCGAATCCTTCTGTCAAGATGAATCCGGAGTTCAGTACGGTCACGCTTCCGCCGTCACCGCCTGCCTGGCCTTGCGAAGGAAGTGAGAGAAGGAGGTTCCCTGACGTTCCGGAGGAACCACCGGTTCCTCCGATGCTCAGCGCACTTATTCCCGTACTTAAGTGACGCCTCGTAATCACCCAACTATTCTCATTATTTGTGACCACAACGGTTCCGCCGTTGCCAGCCAGTCCGCCAGTTCCACCCGTGCCAACGAGACCCCAACTACTGCCGCCGTTGCCACCGTTGCCACTGACGCTCAAGGCGATGATTCCCGTTCCACCCAAACTGTCAGTCTGGACCGTGCCCCAATTTTCGACCGTTACGTTTCCGCCGTTGGGCGAAGATCCGGCAGTACCGCCGGACGGCGCGAGCACACCCGTTCCGCTGTCTCCGCCTCGACCACTTTGACTAAAAGCAGAGATCCCGTACAAGTTATTAATCGTCCCGCTCTGCGTTGCAATCTGTGTATTCACCCAATTAGTGACGACAACGTTGCCTCCGACGCCACCACGACCACCGTCGCCTGGACGGTAAATCCCAAAGGTTGAGTTACCACCTCTCCCGCCGTTACCGCCGCGACTTCCCACTTCAAATCCAATCCGATCCTCCGCCAGAATATTCTGAAAATTTACGCCCGCAGCTTCGATGTTAATCCCAGGCCGACCTTGTTGACCGTTCCCCGGCCTCCAAAACAAAGTGCCCCATCCTCCGCCCGAACCGGGAGCGCCTGTAAATACGACTCTTCGGCCCCGGTCACCAACTACAATGTCTGGACCTACGATTTCGCCGGGTTCGGATTGACCACCATTCCACTGGATGTTCCAGTTACCTGCGGTTTGCCAGAGATCGAACTCTAGGTGGTCTCCGGTTTCGTTTCTGAGGATCGCCTTGGGAGATGCGTATGGATCGGCGCCTGGCGTGATACTGAGAATGTCAAAGGAATATTCTGCAGACTTGTAAATCGTCGTGCCCACAGGTTGAACCAAGAATGTCCAGTTATCCTCCGTAAAGACGAATTGCGTGTATTGCGTTGTGATGTCGCCGGGGACAGTCTCCCATGTTTCAAGACCGCTCACTGTTGTGATATTGGAACCTGTAGCAGGATCTATCGCAGGATTTGTGACGATCTCAGGTACTGGATAAAGGTACGATGTAGCCGATGGTGGCGGCGGAGGTGGTGGTGGCGGCGGTGGTGGCGGCGGCGGATCTTGCGCGAAAGAAATCGCTGCAGATGCGAGCAGTGATGCGACAAAAGCAAAACGTGCGATGTGACTGGTCGATTGCTGTGGCAAAGTTTTCTCCAAGAGCGAACTCTAGCCACGCCTCAAAAAAAAACAAATGCTGACTACAAATTTTCCGCTTTTCGCCTCTGGAGGCACTTGTGAAGCGCGTGCTACTGGGATGGCGGTTCGGGCAACTTCCAGCGAGCCATCAAGAGCGCTTTGATTGGCGGATAGGAAATCGCGAAGCGATGAAATCGATAGTCAGCGATTGTCGTGCCGAGTTCTGCCGCGCCGCGGCGGACGAGTTCGTGGTAAGTCGCTGAGTGACTGGCGATTGGCGCTGGCAGGTCGAGCGAATTGATCTCGACGATTTGCTCTTCGGTTCGAATGCGTTGGTCGACTATCAGTTGATCGCCGTCGCGTCTTGGTATGCGCGAGTCGATGATCCCAGCATCGATTCGGTTGTCAATAGGAATCTCTCGGTGCACACATACATCGAACACCACGAGGCCAATCGGCAGTTCAATCGGCAGCGCTAGCGTCGCCCAAGAGTCGTCCGATTCGCGGTACATCGACCCAGTTTCTCGCTGAATCTCTGAGAAACTCAGATAAAGCGGCTCTGTGCGGTCTGGTCGAGCGCCCAAAAAATCAACTGACTTGCGATTGTTTAGGGGGCCTCGCTGCAACTCATCCTGCGAAATGTTTGGCGATGAAAGGTCGAGGATGAGAGGATAGAGCGCGTGCTGCTTGGCGCCGTCGCCAGCGCGAACGTCAGCGATCGATGCTCGTGACTCTGTCCAAGAAGTCATCGGGACGTACAGGCGCACCGGTGCGCGAGACGAGAGAAACTCTGGCCCCTGGATCAACGCCATCACGGCGACATCTACTTTGTGAGGTGCCTTTGAAGGCGCCACCAGAAAGCATCCGACCCGTGCGGCGATGCGAACGCCAAGGATGCTGCTCGTCGTCTGCGATGCCTCTTTGCGAATTCGCAGCAGGCGGCGCCCTGAAGTCGACGAGACGGTTCCATTCAAGAAGATGTCGGCGATTGCGCCACGCTTCAACTTGCTCGAAAGGAGTATTGCTTCGAGCGCATCGATCGCTGTTCGCAAGTCGACCATCGTGGACGCACTCGTACCATTTTGCTCCAGAGCCGCGATGATCTTTCCCCATGCGCGTGGTCCGGGAATGTGCTTGACAGCATCCTCATCATCAACAGAAAACGCGAGTTGAAAAACTTTCCACCCGAGGGTCTTGTCGAGACCGAGTCGGCGAGCAAACGCTCGACCCCCCTGCTTCTCAATCACCAAGGGAGAGAGCGCGCTACGCACTGCCGAACGAAGCGTTGTGAATCTCAATTGCAGTTGTGAAGCGTCTCTCACTCTCCACAAGTTACGGTGAGATCGCGCTTGGAACTAGAGTCCGCACGCGGGGCGGTCGAGGTACCAGACGAGTTGCCCTGTGGTGGGACGAATGCCCTTGATGGGAAGCGCGTGAAAATCGTCACTGCCGCTGGCGACCCGCGCGATCATCTCGGCCTTGTTCTGCCCCAGCACAAGTGCGGCGACGTGGCGTGCACCATTGATGAGTGGATACGTCATCGTCACTCGTGGCGGCGGCGTCACCGTTGGACCATCGCAGTCACTCACCCACTTCGTCTGCTCGTTCAGTACCGCTGTCTCTGGAAAAAGACTCGCCGTGTGTCCGTTATCGCCCATGCCGAGCAAGATGAAGTCGAGACGCGCCTCGCCTTGCGGACGCGAAGCGAGTGCGGTGCGAAGCGAGCGTTCGTACTGCTCTGCCGCATCGGCCGCGGTCGCCATCATCGGATGCATCTGACTGCTTGGGATGCCAGAGTGCCCCGCGAAGATCTCATCGATCTGTCGCCAATTGCTCAGCGGATTGTCGAACGCAACGCGTCGCTCATCGACAATCCAAATGTGGGTCTGCGCCCAAGGAAACGCGCGGTAGTGCGGATCGGTCATCAACTGTTCGTAGAGTGGAAATGGCGTCGAACCCCCTGAGAGCGCGAGATGAAACTCGCCAGACTTTTCGACGCGGTCGAGGGCACACGCGAGTAACTCTGCACCAAGCACTTCGTAGACGCTGTATCGATCTGCACGCACAACAACGCGACCTAGCAGAGTCGGACCCTTCACATCGTCGGCGTCAGGCGCGAGAGGAATTGGATCACTCATCGTTGTGCCTCACTCATCGTTGTGCCAGACCCTTCCGTCGCGCGCCATCATTTCATCCGCTGCAGCGGGACCCCATGAACCCTGCGCGTAGTTCGCGTTGATCAATGTGCGGATGTCACTCGACCCCGAGCCGAGGAACGGCATCACGGCGGCCCATCCACTTTCGACTTCGCGTCCATGCTTGAAGAGAGATTGATCGCCGCGCATCGCGTCGACGAGCAGCGGTCCATAGGCCTCAACAGGTTCGACGCCGAACTCTTTATCGAAGTCAACTTGCATCTCAACGTTTGCGATGCGAAACGGCGTGCCAGGCAACTTGCTCTCGAAGCGAAGTCGCGTGCGCTCGTCGGGGGCAATCTCCATGACGAGTCGATTGCCGATGGCTTCGCCGGCGCTCTGCGCGACGCCGCGAAAGAGATTCGCTGCAGGTGGCTTGAACTGCACGACAACTTCGGTGCGCTTCTTCGCCATGCGTTTACCTGTGCGCAGATAGAACGGCGTGCCAGCCCACCGCCAATTGTCGACGTGCAACTTGATCGCGGCGTAGGTTTCGGTGGTCGATCCTGCTGAAACTCCGGGCAATTGGTGATAGGCGCCCTCTTGCTCGCTCGCCGCGTACTGACCGAGCACGGCATGCGCTGCGATGTCGCTCGCATTGGTCGCGCGGAGTGCCTTGACCACCTTGATCTTCTCGGCGCGAATGTCTTCGGCGCCATACACCGTCGGTGGTTCCATCGCGGCGAAGGCGAAGATCTGCAACAAGTGCGACTGAATCATGTCACGGATCGCTCCAGTCGCATCGAAGAACGCAGTGCGATTGCCGACGCCGACTGTTTCAGTCGCCGTGATCTGCACATGATCGATGTACTGATGGTTCCACACGGGCTCGAAGATCGTGTTGGCAAAGCGCAGCACCAACATTGCCTGCACGACTTCTTTGCCGAGGTAATGATCGATGCGGTAGATCTCCGTCTCTTCAAAGACTCGACCGAGCGTGCGGTTGAGACTCGCAGCACTCGCTTCATCGCTGCCGAATGGCTTCTCAACGATAATGCGTTGCCACGAACGCTCGTCACGATCGATCGCACACCAACGTTTGCCTTCGGTGACCAGCGACGCGTCTTCAATGCGTTGCACGATTGATTCGTAAAGTTCGGGACCGACCGAGAGATAGAAGAGACGATTGCCACGCGTGCCATCCTGCGCGTCGAACTGTCCCAGACGCTCGGCGAGTGCGCGATACATCTCGCCCTGCGCGGCATCTCCCGCGAAATAGTGGATGCACGTTGCGAAGTTGCTCCACGCGGCGGCGTCCCAACCCTTCGCATGCTTCTGCACCGAGAGTGCGAGTTCATCGCGCCACGCTGCGTCATTTTTCTCGCGCCGCGAGACTCCGAGCACTTGAAATTTCGCTGGCAGTGCCCCGGCGCGATGCATTTCGTAGAGCGCTGGAATCAACTTGCGCGCAGTGAGATCGCCCGAGGCACCAAAGATAACGAGCACACAAGGATCTGCAGTTCGCATGCGGTGGGTTTTACCACCAACAGAGCATCGACACGGCGCTCGCCGCGACTTCGATTGTGCGTTTGCCTGCGGGATCGATCAGCCAGAGCCAATCGTCGAAGAGGAATTCGATGCGTGCTGCGAGCAGCGCGACGCGACCCATCACGGTGAAGCCGAACGCTGCGCCGAAGGTGATCATCAGGTACATGATGCCCGTGCGTGCGGCGCGCCCGACGACTCCCTTGTGATCGACCGAGAAGAAGAAGTACGTCAGGCAGCAGAGCACGCCGACCACCACCAAGGTGTTCGCGAGACTTGCCCACACGGTCGGCCAGATTTCGACGACGCCTTCGATGCGCTGTGGTGAGATGAGTGGCTTAAAAGTGGCGACAGTCTGCGCGACGAGATCGCCTTCGATGTGGCTGACGATCTTGAGACCCGCGGTGACACCGATGATGAAAGCCATCGGCCAGAGGCTGATCCATCCACCCTTCGGTGCGAGCCGCATCAAAAGCAGGACGCCGAGCACCAGCGCGAATGTCATCGCGATGACCGTCGCCGTCGATGGATTGGGCAGGCTCGGCATGACATGCGCTTGCACGAACGATGGAACGAGCGCGCCGAAGAGTTTCGGCATGAGCGTGTCCCAGAATCCGATCACCCCCCAGTATGCCGCAGAAACTCCGATGATGACAGCCTCGGCGAGGCGATATCCGGCGTTGTCACGATAGAGAAACGAGAAAACGGCGAGTGTGAAGAATGCGCCGATCCAGAGCCCGATCGTGTCAGACCAACTGAACGCCACTTGCGTTTGTTGCGGGTCGGCCCTCTGCGCGGCGAAGTAGATCTTTGGCTGCACCGCGTGCCACTCAGTCCAGGTGATTGTTCGTGCTGGCGTATTCGTCTGTGAGTTCGCGGGCACCTCGGCCTTCTGCTCGAGACGCTGCGAGTATGCGCGACCCATTCCACCACCGATCGACATGCGCACGCCGAGCAGCACAATGATCACGGCGATGATGATCGCCCATGTTCGCGTGGGGCCACTCATGAGGTCGCTCCGGCCTTGGTCTTGCGCGCTGCGAAGAATGCGATGTTGCCAAGAATGATGAGCGCGACCATCAACAAGTGCGCGCCGAGTTGGGGTCCCATGCGACGCTGTGCCTCGAGATACTTTGGATTCGGTGCAGCTGAGTGGTCTTTGGGAGCGAGGCTCTCATTGACGAGCGCTTCGTATTCAGCAGCGCCCTTGATTGCGCCGAGCATTCCGTTCAACTGTGCTGGGTAGTACGGGAAGAGTTGCGGAGTTTGCACGCCGGTGCATCCGGTGACCATCTTGACCTTGCCGCCACTCGACGAGACGACGTATTGAATCCACTCTTTCGCGCCGGGATAGCCCGCGCTGATTGTGATGAGCAGTGGAAAGTCGCTCACCCGCTCGATGCCCTTCATCGCAGCGACCGTGCTCACGGCACTGCCCGACTTCGTTGTGGGGAAGGCCTTTCGAAAGTCGGTGAGAATCACCTTCATCACGGCCTCATTGCCCGACTGAAATCCGAGATTGACATAGTCGACACCCTCTTTGAGGTTCGGGTAATCCGATTGGATCACCTTCTTGATCGTCTGATCGATGAGCGTCGGACCAAGCGGCCAGAGCGCAATGAAGATCATCCGATGTCCGCGCGCCGCGCATTGATGCACGAGGCTCGTCGCCATCGGCAGCAGTTCGCCGCCGCTGCCTGGATCAAAGTCAAACGAGAGGAGAATCGGGCTTCCAGGTGGCAGTGATTCGATTGCGTTGTAGACGGCGCGCGCGGCGGGCGTGGGAGTTTCGGGCAGTGTCTTGCCCGTGATGCCGATGATCAGAATCGGTCCAGCGACTGCGAGTGCCATCGCGAGAAAAATCCAGCGGCGGTCGAGTTTTTCGAGGATGGCGACGAGCGTCTTCATCAGTTAGTCGCCTGAACCCATCCACGAACGATCGATACCAAGAAGAATACGCAGACTCGTCGCAGAGACGCCAAGCGCGATGCCGATGATGATCGCTCGGTTGCCGGCGGTGTTGAAGACTTGCATGATGTAGACCGACAAGTTTTCGAGTCGCAGTCCACTCGCCCAGTCTGGAAGCCATCCAGTCAAGACGACGCCGGCGAATGTGCGGCCGAGCAAGATGATGAAGGCCGTTGAGAGCAAGAGGATCGCTTCGAGATTCTTCGCACGGAATGCGCGAAAGGCCGCGCTCGCGACATAGAACGCGAGCAGTGCGAACATCGTCGCGGTGATCGGAACGAGCGCGTAGGCGTAGATCCACGCGAAGGCACCACCTTCGGCTTCTTTTTCACCAGACCACGGCAACGCTGCGAACTGTGGATTCTGTGGAACGCCAAATTTGCCGAGTCCCACGACGATCGTGATCGTGAAGCAGATGAGTGTGACGACTGCGAATCCCCACCCTGGATCGCGCCGCGAGACCTTCGCGAGATTGACTTTCGCGAGCGAGCCCGCGCCAAGGATAAAAGCGATTGCTGCGACGACATTGAAGACATCGCCGAATGTCTCGCCGAGCGATTCGGTCATCGGAAAGAACGCCGAGAGCAACATCGCGAAGCCCGCGATGATTGCGATCCACATTGGAACCATGCGTCTCATGAGCCGAGTATTCCTCTGAGTGCGCCGAGTGCGGCCGTTGCGAATCCACCAGGCGAGAGTGCGGCGAACGTGGCGAGTACGACACCCACAATAATGAGAACTGACGCGATCGCCTTGCCTGCGTCTTGTCCCTTGAGCGATCCCATTTGGTCAGGTTCGCCAGAGAGATAGGCACTCGCTGCCATGAATTCTTCGCCGATAAGCGTGTAGTCGCACGCGGCAACGAAGAACGGCAACTGCGAACTCTCGGCTGTGCCCGCAATCTGAATCGCGCCGATCGAATTGCCAGTCTCTGCGAGGATGAGACTCTCTGCGTAGAAGCATCCCATATAGAAGCAGGTCGCTGGCTTCTCGCGCACCATGCGTCCAGAGACGTAGGCGACGAATCCGAATTGCTCATCGGTGATGTAACGAATCAGATCGGCGTTGTACGCCTCTGGACGGCCAGCCGCGAGATAGGAAGCTTGCACCGTTTCGCGCGCGGCTTCCATCACGAGCGAGCGACTCGTTGGCACTTCGATCGTCGCGTCGTATTCGGCGGCAGTCTTCGAGACGTGGCCGAGCACGGTGATTCCAGCGACGGTCTGGATGTTGTCCATATCTTGGATGCCCGCAACAAACAAGATCGGCCGTCCCATTTCGGTTGCGCGTCCAACGGCGTTATCGATCGCTTCGAGTGCTGCGATGCGACGCACTTTCATCGGTCGTCCCTTGCGAGCTGCGAGGATGAAATAAATGACGCACGCGCAGACTGTCAAAATCGCGCTAAAGAGAGGCAGTTTTTCGCCGATGAAGAAGTTGCGGTGGGCCGTTGTGTGAGCTGGGGAATTGGTTGGGGAGCTCGAGCCATCGCTGCCGACTGCCGTCACGCGAAACCAATACGGTGCTGTGTGGGAGAGTTTCGCTGCGGTTGTTGTTGTTGTCGCGATGGCGACTTCGGCGACGGTGACCCACGGTCCGGAGGTTCCGTCAGCGCCGATTTCGCTGCGCTCGACGAGCCATGTCGTCGCTGATCCGAGATTCGCCGCGGGCACCCACGAGATCTCGATCGATCCGCCCGCATCCCACGGCACATCAGCCGCAGTGACGGAGAGTGGTGGAGTTGGCGGTGACGCGGATGGTGACGCGCAGAGTGGCGCACAGAGGGCAGCACATGCTGTCGCTGCGCACATTCGAGCCGCTGCGACCGAGAGAATGATCTGCATCACCACGCGCGAAAGGTAACGGCATTCTCAGAATCTTGCGCGGGGCGCAGGGCGCAGTAGGTGGTTGTCTGCGAGCGACCCTCTCGCGCCCTCCCCTACGTGCTACTCAGCTCGACGTTGGCCCGAGGCACGGTCACGCGCTCTCCACTCTCGAGTGCGACTTCAAGCACGCGCGCTTTCGATCCTGAACCAAGCACCGCAGGCTGCTCTGGAAGTGCACTCACCGTGCCGAGGAATCCAAAGTATGGATCGCGAATGATGCGCACAGCGGTGCCGATGTCGAGGATGCCAGCTGTCGCTCCGCCGGTGAAGATCTCACTTGATCCACGTGCTTCGAGCGCGACGACGATCTCAGGGCGCATCACTCCCGCGCGGATTTGCGTCGCGCCATTGACGCTGGCAAGCTTGCCTGCGTGCGCGAGCAACAATTGAAATGTGCGCTCGGCCATCGCGATGTCGCCGAATCCTTCGGTGACGAGCAGCGTGATGCCGATCTTCTCGCTTCCAGTGACGGCGACTCCGAGGTCGTAGCCGAGCACATCGCGAAGGTCGGCGTCGTCGATTCCACCGCAGATCACCGCGGCGACTCCGACCTCGCGCGCGCGACGAATGCCGCCCGCTGTCATGCGCGCGCCTCCAACGACGATCGCTCCCTTCATCGACGAAACGATGAGCTCCTCGCGCAAGTCTTCTGTGTGTGACTTGACTGCGATCACCAGTGGACCCCACGTCTCGCCGCCCACGCCGAAAATTCCCTGCACGAAGAGTGCGTCGGTCTCGACGATGACACCTTCGCCAGCGATCACTTCAGCGACTCGGCCCGCGACGTATGCGCGCACCTGCACGGGAGTCTTCGCGCCTCGAATGATCACCATGCCAGTCGAATCAGAAATGCTCTCGAGTGTTCCAGCGGCGGTCGACTTCGCCTCGGTCTTCATCATGCCGAAGATTCCCTTGCTTCGCGCGAGAACTTCGCCAACCTGCACACTCTCGCCGACGCGCTTGAGCATGAGCGCAGCGAGCTCGTTGGGATTCGCACCGAGCATCCCTGCAACTTTGATCGGAAAGACATCGCCTTCGAGAAAGGTCTCGGCGACCACCGTCTCTGCAGAAACGAGCTCGCCAACCTTCACGCGCACATCGCCTGTGACGGGCAAGAGCCGCCGCACGCGGTAGGTCGTACGCGCGGTCACTTTCAATCCTGGTGTGTATGCCTTTGCCATGCTGATGACCGTTAGACGTAGACCTCGAGCGACTTCAACCACTTCTCGACGCACGCGCGCCGTTCTGCCTGCGTGTGCGGCAGTTTCAATGGACGCCCTCGCGCATCAAACACGATGCCGACACTTCCGCCGCGCACTTCGCGCGAAATCGGTTTGCCTGCGCCAGCGCCCATGTCGAGACCTTTTTCTGGACGCACTTCGAGCGTGCCCGACTCGCCAAGCGCGAATCGCACGAGTCGCATTTCGCCTCCGACGAGTTGCCCGTGCGCAAGCGTGGTGCCACCGCGAGTGAGCGTGTATTCGAATGCGGGTTTTCCAGCGCGCACTTCTCCGCGCGGAGCAACGCACCATCCAAGAATCACGAGGCAATCTTTTTCGAAAACCTCCATCGCTGCGCGTGGATTGACCGACGCGAGTACGCCGAGATGGGGCATCATGAAGATCGAGTCTTTGGCGATCTCAGTAAATCCCTCGGGTTCGAATGCGTCGATCATCATGAGCGCCGTCTGCTCCATGCGCGGAGCGTGGCTCAACACTCCGCCCGAAGCGACCATCAAGTCGAGCGCCATATTGTCGACGAGCGATTTGCCTGCCTCTTCTTGCTTGAACGCATCGCCGACCGTTCGCTGCTGCTGCACACCTTTGAGCGTCGTTGCGAAGGCTTTGTGCTGCACATACGCGAGTCGAAGTGCCTCGCGCGAGACCGCCTGCTCGAAGACGAGCGCCTCGAGCGTTTGTGGAATCGTCGTGGGACGAATCATCTTGTTCTTCACCCGATTTCGAAGTTCGCGCTCGTCCATGTCGAGATGCACCCAGCGCAAGACGCTGTCCATCCCAGCTTCTGCGCAGACATTCGAGATCGAATAGCTCATGCCGAGATTCGCGCTGACGGTTCGATTGAAGATGCCGCCGAAAACGCTGAACATGTCAGTCGTCGCGCCGCCGATATCGACGCCAACCACATTGATTGCGCGCCCCTTGGCGATCGTTTGCAGAATGTCACCCACCGCGCCAGGAGTTGGCATGATCGGCGCGTTCGCCCACTCCATGAGCTTGTCGTATCCAGGCGCGTGCGCCATCACGTGTTCAAGAAAGACATCATGGATGCGTTCACGCGCGGGTCCAAGATGCTCGCGCTCGAGCGTTGGACGAAGGTTGTCGACGATGCTCAACGCGAATCCTTCACCAGAAAAAATGCGCTCGATTGCCGTACGCGCTTCTTTGTTGCCCGCGAAAATCAGCGGCAGACAGAACTCAGATCCAAATCGAGGACGGGGTCGCGCGGGAGCGATGAGCTCTGCGATCTCGATCACCTTCTTCGTGTCGCCGCCATCGGTGCCGCCCGAGACGAGCACCATGTCGGGTCGAAGCTCGCGGATGCGTTGGATCTGCTCGTGCGGTTTGCGCCGGTCGTTGCTCGCAATTGTGTCCATCACGATCGCTCCGGCGCCGAGTGCTGCGCGCTTGGCGCTCTCGGCGGTCATCTCGCGTACCACACCTGCGACCATCATTTGCAATCCGCCGCCGGCGCTCGAGGTTGAGATGTACATGTCGCACCCATCGACGTCGTTGACCGAGGCGCGGCGGATGATCGTGCCGTCATCGGCGATGAGTTTGTAGCCCGAAAGTTCTTGCAGTTCAGTGACGGCGTTGGTCACGCCGAGCGTGACGTCGGCGAAGGGATCTTCGACGGTCGTTGGAGCCTCGCCACGAAATGTCTGGCGAAAGACTCCATCGCGCTCTTCGATCAAGATCGCTTTGGTGGTTGTGCTTCCGCAATCGGTGGCGACAATTCGCATGGGAGGCAAAGGGTAGGGAGTTGCGCGCAAGTTGGCTTACACTTTCACCATGAAGTCCACGGTCGGTTTCGCGCGACTCATCAACGCTTTCAAGTACAGCGTCGATGGACTGCGCGCGGCCGCGACCCACGAAGCGGCGTTTCGCCAAGAGTTGTGCGTGGTCATTCCGCTTTCAATCGCGGCGTGGTTCATCCCAGTACCGATCGTTCAGCGCGCGCTGCTCTTCGGCGTCGTGCAACTCATCCTCATCGTCGAACTTCTGAACTCTGCGATCGAGGCGAACACCGACCACATCTCGCTCGAACTTCACCCGCTCGCCAAACGCGCCAAAGACATGGGAAGCGCCGCAGTGCTTCTCGCGATGATCGTCGCGGCAGTGGTCTGGGGTGCGGTGCTCTGGCAGCGATTTGGGTGAGGGGGCACCAAGCGGAGCACATCGCACGTGCACACACGCTCATTTTGCCCCATATTCGCGCAAGTCCGAGTCGACCTCGAACGAACTTGGAGTAGGATGTCTTGATGATCCTCGCCACCCTTGCCTCGATCACCGCGATCGTGTTGCCCTCGACCGTGTTGCCCTCGACCGCAGCTGAACCGACGCGCGCGATGTGGATCGAACTGAGCGCGAAGGCGATTTCGGTTCGTGGCGTCACCGCCTCTGACACTCCGCTGACGCCGCGCGCGCTCGAGCGCCGAGCCGCGCTTCGCACGCTTCCGGGACTCGTCGACGCGCATGACGTGCCGATCTCGCTCGATCGTGTGCGCTCGATCGTTGCAACCGGCGCTGACCTGCGCACGCAGAGTCGCTGGCTCAACGCGGTCTCAGTCAATGCAACCGATGCAGAAATCCGCGCGATCGCGCGACTGCCTTTCGTCGCGAAAGTTTCGCCACTTCACCGCAGTCGCCCTGACACGCCGCGCGACGACACGCCCATCGACTCGCAAGGCGGCGTCGCCGCGCTCGAGTATGGATTGATGACAGATCAACTGCTCGAGATCGACGTTCCATCGATGCACCTGCGTGGATTTCACGGCGAGGGAATGATCATCGGCATACTCGACAGCGGATTCAATCGCGTGCACGAGGCCTTTCATTCGGTCGACCATCCCCTTGATGTGATTGCAGAGTGGGACTTCGTCTCGAACGATGCCAACACCGGCATCGAAACGGGTGATGATCCAAATCAGCACAACCACGGAACGTGGATTCTGGGCACGATTGCTGCCTACATGCCAGGCAGCGCAATCGGCGCGGCGTTCAAGGCGAAGTTCGTTCTCGCCAAGACCGAGGTCTACGCAACTGAAACAATCATTGAAGAGGATTACTACGTCGCTGGACTCGAGTTCATCGAGGCGCAGGGCGCCGACCTCGCGACGAGTTCGCTGGGGTACATCGATTGGTACACCCCCGAAATGCTCGATGGCCTCACTGCGATCACAACGCGTGGAGTGAACATCGCAACTGCCAATGGACTCGTCTGCCTCACCGCAGCTGGCAACGATGGTCACGACACGAATCCTGCAACTCACACGATCATCGCTCCATCAGATGCATTCAACGTGATCACTTGCGGCGCAGCAAACAGCGACGGCACGATCGCGGGATTTTCGTCTGACGGTCCAACAGCTGATGGACGGCTCAAACCTGAAGTGCTCGCGCGAGGTGTCGCTGTTGCGAGTGTTCACTCGACCAACGCCACCGGATTCAGTGCCGTCAGTGGCACGAGCCTTTCGACTCCGCTCATCGCTGGCGCGACCGCCCTCGTGATGCAGGCGCGAAGTGAACTCGGCGTCGCTGGAATTCGCGCAGCGCTTTTCGCGACCGCTTCAGACTTCGTTGCCAACGGAGTCACCGATCCACTCTTTGTTCGTGGCTACGGCGTGATCTCAACGATTGCCGCTGCACGCTCGGGTCGTCGCGCCGCTGACGTCAATTTCGATGGGATCGTTGATGCCGCTGACCTCACGAGCGTGCTCGCGAGTTGGGGAGTCTGTGCAGACGTAGATCCTGCGACTGGATTCTGCGCCTGTGACTTCGACGCGGATGGCACGATCGGGGGCACAGACCTCGCGACAATCTTGAGCGCGTGGGGCATGTGAGGTAACACTCACGCACTATGACAACTTTGCTTTGCGCCCGTCGTCGCACTCTTGCGATCTCACTCTTGCTCACCCTCTGCGCACCCTGCGCGCACGTGATGGCGCAAACGAGTGGCGCGCCTGTGATCCCTGAGACGACTGCGACTGCTGCACCGGCGACTGCTGCGCCGGTCACCGCTGATACCTGGCCGCGCATCTTCAACTCTGGTGGATTCACCGTGACGGTCTATCCACCCAACTTGAATTCATGGGATACGAGCACACTCGTTGGCACCTGCGCATTTTCGCGCAGTGCCGGCGATGGCTCTGCGCTCACGTATGGAACGTTTTCATTCACCGCTTCGACCGAAGTGAACCGCATCAACAGGATGGTCACACTGACCAACGTGACGATTACTGCCGTCTCGCTTCCGGACAGTCCGCAACAACAGACTGCGATGCAAACAGCGATGCAGACGATGGCTGCTACGAGGAACGCCAACGCAGCGCTCACCGTGCCACTCGATCGACTCGAAGCGGCAGTGCCCACGATGTCGACATCGCCACATGTCACAGTCGCGGCCCTTCGCAACGTCGCTCCTGCGATCACCGTTGCATCGACACCGACCGTGCTTGTGCCAGTGCAAGGAACTCCGGCGTTCGCTCCGATCGCCGGAACGAAACTTTACCGGGTCATCAACACACAAATGCTGCTCGTGCGCGATGCGAAAAATGTCTGGTGGCTGAAGATTGCTGATGGATGGATGAGCGCGCCTTCAATCGATGGTCCATGGACTGTCGGCGCTTCGACTAGCAACGCTGACCTCGCGGCTGCGGTGAAGTGGGCGACGACGAATCCAGCAGTGAATCTGCTTTCTGGCGCGCAACCAGCTCCAGCACCCGCGCCGTCACTCACGAGTGGCGCGCCTGCGATCATCGTCTCGACGAAACCCGCAGAAGTGATCGTCACCGAAGGCCCGCCAAAATGGGAAGCGCTCGGAACCAGCGGCGTCGACTACGTCACGAACACCGGCGGCAACATCTTTCGGCTCACGAGTCGTGGCGTCAACTATGTGCTCGTTTCTGGACGGTGGTTCACCGCCGCAACGCTCGCGGGTCCATGGACCTTCGTGCCAGCCGCGTCGATGCCAACCGAGTTTCACGCGATTCCACAAGAGAGTCCGAAAGAAAATGTGCTCGCGTCCATTCCCGGAACGGCACAAGCTCAAGAAGCGGCGATCGCCAATGCGATTCCACAAATGGCGCGCGTGCCTCGATCGCAAGTCTTGGTGAATCCAACAATCGTCGGTGCGAAGCCGGTGACCGCCGCGATCGTTGGCACATCGCTGCACGTGGTCACGAACTCGACTGTACCGATGTTCATGGTGACTCAGCACGAGTGGTACGCGCTGAAGGATGGCGTCTGGTTTACCGCGACGAGCATCACTGGACCCTGGACCCTTGCATCATGGGTCTCGAGCGAGATCTACAGAATCCCGCCATCAAGTCAGTACTACTACGTCACGTTCGTTCGCATCTACGGTTCGACAAGCGACTACGTACTCGTCGGATACACGCCGGGCTATTACGGCGCATACGAACAAGATGGCGTGATCGTCTATGGAACTGGCTACATCTATGACCCCTATTGCACTGATGTGTGGATCGCCGCACCCGATACCTACGGATATGCCGTGAATCCTGCATATAGTCCGTGGATGGGTTGGGGGATGGGCTACGCGATGGGCATGTCGATGAGCGATACGTACTACTACAACTCTTATCCATATTGGGGTCCATACTCGGCTGCGTATGGACCCGGTGGATGGGCCGCAACAACTGGCAACGTCTATCGACAGTCGGGCGACATCAGCTCAGTGACGCGCACAAGCGAGGGATACAACGCGTGGACCGGCAATGCGTGGGGCGCAACAAGCGGCGCCGCATACAACTCGACAACGGGCGCGCGCGCAGCGGGCCAGAAGGGCTACGTCGACAACGCGTACACAGGCAATTGGGCTGAAGGTGAACGCGGTGCGGGCTACAACCCAGAGACTGGCACGTACGCGGCGGGCAAGGCTGGCGCCGTCGGAACCGATGGCGACACGAAAGCAGTTGCTGCTGCTGGAACAGTCGGAAATACCACAACGGGAAACGAAGTGAGCGCCGCCGGAGTGAAGACCGAAAACGGAACGTGGGGAGTCGCGCACGGCGACAATGGAACGGCCGTTGCGACTCCAAACAATGTCTATGCGACGAGTGACGGACAGGTCTATCGAGATCAGAATGGCACGTGGGAAAATCACAGCAACGGAAGTTGGAACACAGTGAACGATGCCAACACGACCTCGCAGTTGAATCAACAGAAGGCGACGCGCGCCGATGGTGATTGGCGTTCGTCGATGGCGACTGGTTCATCGGGCAACTCGTGGGCTGGCAACAACGGCGCGAACAACAATCGCAGCAACGCGAATCAAGGCAACGCGAATCAAGGCAACGCCAATCGAAACAGCGCGAATTCAGGGCGTTTTGGACGCGCCAGCGGTGGAGGCGGATTCGGCGGCGGCGGTCGGCGGCGATGACGCGGTCGGCGTTGCCCTCGCAGGCGCAACAACCGCGGCGGGCGGCAACGTGTGGCGGTGGCGGTCTTGGTATCGGTACTGCGCGATCTCGGTCCATTCTGGAATGACTGGCTCGGCCGCCGCGACCAACTTTAGCACCGACTGCGCGTCGAAGAGTCGAAACGCAGCGATGTCGGCAGGCTCATACTTCAGTCGCTCGTGCTTGCTCGGCTCGACCGCACTGGCGACGATCCACGCGCGAAGGTCGATGAGTGATCCAATGAAGAAGACGCGCGTGACATTGGGCGAGTCATCGGGGTACTCCTCGAGCGCGATCCTCCACGCACGCACTTCGAGCTCATCGATCGGCACGAGCACTGGCTTTTCGTCAATGTAACCGCGCCTTTTTACGAGCGAGTCCCACGGACCGACCTGCTCGAGCCACTGCTCATTGCGCCTGAAACTTCGACCCGCCTGAAAGTCAAACCCCTTGACTCCATCGATCGTTCCCGGATAGGAGACGACGCCGTTCGCATCGGGTCGAACACGAGCGCGCCTTTTCATCCCTTCGCTCACGATGAGCGGCGGTTTCCATCCGGCGCCACCTTTCGAATCTTCATCCAACTTCACTTCAGCAACCATGCCAATGAAATCGGGTGGCAGATCAATCACGATCGAGAGTGGAGGCCAGAGCGGCGCGCGGTAGTAATCCTTCGAGAGCTCGGTGAACTCTGGCGGAATCTGGCTGAACCCGCGACCATTGAAGAAGCGTCCCCCCTCTGTCTTGAGATTGTCCGGAAGCATCGGATCGCCTGCAAAGATTTGCCAATACGTTCCATCCATCCAACACAGGACGACGAACCGCGCGGTTCCATCGGGTCCAGTCGTCGCCACAGACCTGTCGATCGTCGGATCAAACTTCCCAACTGTCTTGCCCTGACTGATGAACGCCCCCTCGACGGGCAAACCAGTCAGTCCATCGACGACCTCGATTGTGACTGGAAGGCGCAGGTGAAATTTTCGAAAGCATCCGCCGAGCACGAGGACAGCCGCGGCGAGTGCGCACGTGAACCACACCCGACGGGCACATCCGAATGCTGCAGCAGCCGTTTCTGCCTGGAACAGGGGTGCTGCTTCGAACATCTAGCGCTTCTGACTCTCAAGAGTCTCGATGCGCAGGCAGAGATACTCGACGGCACCTGAGCGTTCGAGAAACGTCGCGAGTGTGGCCCATGTCTGCGGCTTCATCACGACTGAGACGAATGGTTGCAGAAAGTGCATTGCTGCTGCGCCAACTCCTGAAAGTGGACGGCTCGACTCGAGAAAGAGCAGCGCTGGTTGCGACATGCCTCGATGAACGATCTCGTGCGCAACGCGTTCGACAAGCGCCGCTTCTGATTCGGTCGGTTTCGCCGCACCCGCAGGTTCGACGTGAAAGGCGCGCGCGGCAACGGCGCGAAGTTTCTGCCAGGTGCTCTGCGATTCGCTCGTCACTGCCACGCCTCCGCACTCGTGCGCGCGGCGACAAATGTGCGCAGTTGCGTGGCGCGGTCGGCCTCGAGCTGCGAGAGATCAACATCGAGGGCGCGGTGGCGCTCGCGGCGCGCCGCACTGCGAGCGATCAGCGCACGCACGGCTGTCCAGCGGATCAGACCGACGTCGCTCCAAAGCAGGCGACTTTTCGAAAGTGGATAGACGACCTCGCACCCCGACTCATCGATGCGGTAACGCGTCGGAAGAAAGAAACGCGCGAGCGAAAGAAAGAGCGCGAGCGTCGCGAGTGATCCCCACAACCAGTCGCCGGCGATTTGCGTGACAAGCACTCCCATTGCGACGATCGCTGCGAGGGTGCACAGTGCGGCGATCGGTCGCGCGCGCGCGGGGTGTGTCGTGAAGTGAAAGGGCGCGCAGATCATGAGGCGAGAATATCCAGAGACGAAGGTAGGCTTTCGATCATGACGACAATCAATCCAACTGCTGTGGTTGCTGCGCCGATGCCTGCAACGGATTCGCTTGGCGATCCAACAGGATGGGATGGCGTTGGAGGCGTCGCGAGTGCGATCAATCTCTCGGCGTGGGCGCAAGAGAATCGACATTTGATGGTGCCGCCCGTGTCAAACAAGTACCTCTTCAGCGGACAGGATTTTTTTGTGATGTTGATTGCGGGCCCCAACGCACGCAATGATTTTCATATGACTAACTCTGAGGAGTATTTCATGCAATTGAAGGGCAATGTCTCGGTGCGTGTGCGTGATGCGCACGGCATTCGCGACATCATTCTTCGCGAGGGTGAAGCGATGTTCATTCCAGGTGGTGTGCCCCACCGTCCGCAGCGCGGTCCAAACACTCTTGGACTCGTCGTCGAGCGCCGGCGTCCGCCGCATGAGACTGAGCACCTGATGTTCTACTGTGAAAAGTGTGAGGCGCTTGTGTATGACAAAGAGTTTGCGTGCTCAGACATCGTGACGCACTTTCGAAAAGCGATGGAAGCGTTCTGGGCTGATCCTGCGCTGTGCACCTGCAAGTCATGCGGAACGCGCGTGCCCAAGCCTGCGAGCCGAACGGAGTAGGTCACTCGCGAACCTTGGGTTCTTCATCGATCCCAGGAAAGATTCCAAGTCGATGCGTCGTGGGCGGGAGCGCGGCTTGCACTTCACGGCGCTCTTTGAATGAATCGTGATTAAATGGTTGAAGGAGGCGAACTGCTCGGCTGTTGCGCGCGGACTCGCACGCCGCGAAAAGATTTCGCCGACACGCATTGGTGTTGACGAAACATCTTTTCAGAAGCGCCACGAGTATGTGACGGTGGTGACAGACATTGACAATTCCCGCGTGATTGCAGTGATGGACGGACGAACAGAGGAAAGTCTTGGCTCATTCTTGGGCGCGATGGACATGTGGCCCGCGAACTTCTCGCGCAGGGCGACACAACGCTTGCGAAGACAAAGTACGTGTGGCTACAGAAGCCCAACAGGATGAAACGCTCGCGGCGCAGATGGTGCAGAAACATCCGGACGGAATCATCAACGCGATCGTGTTGACGGCGACCAATACGTTGGGAGAATCGATGAACGCCAAAAAGATGAGTGTCAAGATCCAAAAGATCAAGTCGCAAGCCTGCGGTGACCGCAATCGTCAACGCTTCAGCGATGCGATCATGTTTCACCTGGGCGGACTTGATTTGTATCCACAAACCGCCTCAACTCACACGGATTCCTGAAGCGCCGATTTTTTGAGTAATGACATTGAGTTTCGAACTCATTGTCTGAAATCTCGGTGGACGCGCGCGTGTGAACCAGCGCGCGAGCCGTCGCACCTTTCATTCCCCGCCAACGCTTCTCAGCGCGCCGAACGTGAAGGGATTGCGCTGCGCTTCGGCAGCAGATTTCGGCGCAGCAGGATCGCGCGACGGCAACGTCGCAGGAAAATCTTCGGTGACCGCGAGCACGAGTGTGCGACGATCGAACCAGCGCCACCACGATCCGATCACGCGCACCCGCGCGACGAGCGGCGGATAGGCGAGTTGCATCCACTGCCACTGCGGCTCAGTGATGAAGAGGATCGATCCACGCATTGGCGGTGCGATCGGTGGTGTGAGAGATCGACCGCTGAAGAGTTGCTCGACGGAGTAGGCGCTTGGAATCACCCGGCCGCAGTAGAAGTCAAACGGCGGATAGAGAAATCCAACCAGCACGGTCGGGGGCATCTCTGCCGTCGTGGCGCGATCGCCCTGCGCGATCGTGATCGCTTGTGACGCGCCAGCGACCGTGAGCACGCGCGCTTCGACGCTGAATATTGTCAGGAGAAAGATCGCGGCACCAGCCCAGAGCACGCCGAGAGCTTGAATTCGTGCGCGCGCACTCCGCTGCCAGACCGCGCATGCAAAGAGTGCCGCAACCACTGGCGCGGCGATCGGAAGCACACTCATCGTCCACACGAAACCACCCGCTGCGAACCACGCGAGAGCCATCACCACAACAAAGATGCACGAGTAGATGATCAAGAGTGTGCGGCGCACATCTGGAAGTCGCGCGTGCGCCGATCCATCGACCCACCTCGTCAACATCACGGCGACGAGCAGTGCCAGTGGCGCTCCCATCGGATTGAGATAGGTCAACATCTTTCCTTCTGAGAGACTAAAAAAGATCAGCGGAGAGACGACCGCGATCAACAGGAGTGCATTGAGATCACCACGCGCAAACGCGCGCACTGCGTCGCGCCACTTCATGTTGAACCACGGAAGTGTCAACAGCGCGGTCGCTGGAAAGAACGAGACTAGAAATGTCGGCAGATAGAACCACCATGGCTCGCCAGGTTCGCTCTCGCCTGACATCCGACCAACGGTTTGCTTGCGAAGAGTCTCGAGCACTTCGGGATGCTCCTTCCAGATGAGATATCCGACGACTCCGATGGGCACGAGTGCGAGAGGCAACCCAATCAATGGATGGAGCCGCCAGAATTCGCGCGCACTTCGCGTGCGCCCAAGCCAGCCGAGCGCGATCCACGCAGCGATGATGAGCGTCGGCGCTGCGGCGAGTGGTCCCTTCGTGAGCGCGGCGAGCGCGAAGGCGATCCAGTGAAGGGCGGCGAAGCGCGCGCTCTTCGATTCGATCGCGAGAAACCCCGCGCCGAGACCGCAGACCCAGAAACAATTCAAGAGTGCGTCGGTGGTTGCGAATCGCCCAAGAAACACCGGCCCAATCATCACGCTGTACAACCCAGTGGCGAACACTGCAGTCGTGCGGCCGCGCAGGCGAAAGGTGAACCAGTAAAGCATCAACACGGTCAGACTCTGGGCGATGAGTGAGGGCAATCGCACAGCCCACTCGTTGTGCCCAACCACGCGCAGAGAAAGTGCCTGCAACCAGTAGGTCATCGGCGGCTTCGTCAGATGTTGGTGGCCGCGAAAGTGCGGAACCAGCCACGATCCACCATCGGCCATCACTGCGCTCACACTTGCGTATCGCCCCTCATCTGGAGTGTGCAGGTCGTGACCTCCCGCCCCAACCCAGATCACCATCAGCGCAACGCACAGCACGAGTCGTGAAATCCAGCAGTTCATCTGTGGGCGAGCGTACCGCTCGCCTCGCGTCGAACGTTTCGCGACGATCGTCGTCGCTTTGATCGTCGTCGCTACGATTCGTTCATGCGTCCACTGCGCACCATCGATCTTCACACGCACATGCTTCCCGAGCGGTGGCCTGACCTGCGCGAGCGGTATGGTTGCGGTGGATGGGTCGCGCTCGATCACTGCGCGCACTGTCGCGCGCGGATGATGATTGACGGCGAGCTCTTTCGTGAAATCGAGTCGAATTGCTGGGATGCGTCGGTGCGCATCGCGGATTGCGACCAGGCGCACGTCGACATGCAGGTGCTCTCGACGGTGCCTGTGATGTTTTCGTATGGCGCGAAGGCGGAGCACGCGCATGATCTCTCGCAGTTGCTCAACGACCACCTCGCTGGAGTTGTGCGCGCGTTTCCTGATCGATTCGCTGCGCTCGCCACACTGCCGATGCAAGACGCAACTCTCGCAGTGCGCGAACTCGAACGCGCGATGAAATCTCTTGGCATGCCAGGAGCGCAAATCGGAACGAACATCAATGGGCGCGACCTCGATGACCCCGCGTTCGCTGAGATCTTCGCCGCGGCAGAGTCGCTCGGCGCGGCACTCTTCGTTCATCCATGGGATGTACTCGGTCGCCGTGAGACTCCACGATTCTGGATGCCGTGGCTCGTGGGGATGCCCGCCGAGAGCACCCGCGCAATCTGTGCGCTCGCATTTGGTGGAGTGCTCGACCGACATCCGAAACTCAAACTTTGTTTCGCGCATGGCGGCGGATCGTTTCCCTACACGCTCGGTCGCATCGAACATGGGTTTCAAGCCCGACCCGATCTCTGCGCGACGCACTCGACCACTCCGCCGCGCGAGCACCTGAAGCGGCTCTACTTCGACAGCATCGTGCATGATGAAGAGGCGCTGCGCTACCTCGTGCGCACCGTCGGCGCCGATCGCATCGCAATGGGATCGGACTATCCCTTTCCGCTCGGCGAAAATCCTCCTGGCAAGTTGCTTCACAATTCGCAGTGGCTCAGCCACAGCGATCGCACGCGCATGCTTGCAGGAACAGCGATCGAATTTCTTGCACTCCCCCACCGAATCACATGACAAGCCTGCGAAGCGTGACACACCCACCCGCCCAAACGATTTTCGATCTCTGCGCAGCAGACATCAAGCCGACGCGCGAGTTCGCGCAGTGGTGCGATGCGCACGATCCGCTCGCGCCCTTTCGAAGTGAGTTTGCGATCCCAACAGATGCAGATGGAAAGCCCTTGGCGTATCTCGTTGGCAACTCGCTCGGTCTCATGCCGCACGCCGCGCGCACGCTTATCAACGAGGAACTTGATGATTGGGCAGCGCTCGGCGCCGAGGCGCACGTGCATGGTCGCCGTCCGTGGGTTGACTACCACACGCTTTTTCGCGCGGGACTTTCTGAGTTGACTGGAGCGCATCCACACGAGGTCGTGGCGATGAACACGCTCACGTCGAACTTGCACTTGCTCTTGCTGAGTTTCTATCAGCCCACACGGACGCGGCGACGCATCATCATCGAGCGAGGCGCTTTTCCGAGTGATCGCTTTGCTGTGCACTCGCTTGTGCGCATGGTGGGCGGCGATGTCGCGCGTGATGTGATTGAAGTCGCGCCGCGCGAAGGCGAGACACTCTTGCGCAACGAAGACATCGAAGCCACGATCGATCACACCGGATCGTCGCTCGCGCTCGTCATGCTCGGCGGGGTTCAGTATTACTCAGGACAGGTGCTCGACATGCAGCGCATCACTCGCGCGGCACACCGCGCCGGTGCGAAATGTGGATGGGACCTCGCGCACGCGATCGGCAATGTTCCACTCGCGCTGCATTCGTGGGGAGCAGACTTCGCCTGCTGGTGTTCGTACAAATATCTCAACGGCGGTCCCGGTGCGGTTGCGGGAGCATTCATTCACGAGCGCCACCACGCCGATCCGCCACCGAGGCTCGAGGGATGGTGGGGCACGAATCCCGCAACGAGATTCGAGATGCGAAGTGAATTCGATCGAGGCGCCGGCGCGGATGCCTGGCAACTCTCGAACCCCCCGATCTTTTCGCTCGCGCCGCTGTTGGCGAGTTTCGATATTTTTCACCGAGCCGGACTCGACCGTTTGCAAGCAAAGTCGCGTGCGATGAGTGGCTTCATCGAGATCGCACTTCGCGCGCGGATGCTCGATGCGATTCGCGTGCTCACTCCGATCGCGACGCCCGAGCGCGGCTGCCAACTCTCATTGTTCGTCGATGGAGGAACGCCCGTTGCGCGCGCAACCTACGACCGATTGCTTCCGCGTGGGATCGCATGCGACTTTCGATATCCCAGCGTCATTCGCGTCGCCCCCGTGCCGCTCTACAACACATTCGACGATTGCTGGCGGTTGGTCGAAGCGCTTGGCTGAAGCGGCGAGTTGAAGCGCGCGAGTCAGCCTGAGAGGTGAGGCATCGCTTCCTACACTCCACTCGATGTCGAAACACGTCCTTATTGTTGGTGCTGGTCTCGCGGGTTCACTGCTCGCGGTCTATCTCGCGCGCGCAGGATGGACCGTCGAAGTGCGCGAGCGGCGCAGCGATCCGCGCGCTGCAGGACACGTCAGTGGGCGCTCGATCAATCTCGCAATCAGTGCGCGCGGATTGAAAGCGCTTCGACGCGTTGGTCTCGAAGATGCGATCCTGCGCGATGCGATCCGAATGCCAGGGCGCATGATTCACCCGCCCACTGGCGCGCTCAACTTTCAGCAGTACAGCGCCAATCCGGCACATGCGATTCAAAGCGTCTCACGAAGCGCTCTCAATCTAACGCTCATTCTCGCGGCCGCCGCAGAGAAAGGCGTGACGATTCGCTTCGATCAGCGTTGCAGTGAGATCGACGCAGCGACTGGCACTGCGACCTTCATCGACAACCGCACGGGCGAGAGTTCACGCGCGCAGGTAGATCTCATCGTCGGCACCGATGGCGCGTACAGCGTGCTGCGAAGTGCGATGGAAAGGAATGAAGGGTTCGACTATCAACAGTCGTGGCTCAGTCATGGCTACAAAGAGTTGAGCATCCCAGCAGTCTCGACTGGACCCCATGCGCCTTTCGCGATGGCTCCACACGCGCTGCACATCTGGCCTCGCGGAGGATCGATGATGATCGCGCTGCCTAATCCAGATGGATCATTCACCTGCACGCTCTTTTGGCCGCACACGACAACAGCGAGTGCGCGCGGATTCGATTCGATCGCGACGGCGCCCATCGCCCGCCAACATTTCGAAGCGCACTACGCCGATGCGTTGCCGCTCATGCCGACCTTCGACGATGACTTCAATCGCAATGCTGTTGGATGGATGGTGACCGTGCGTGCGCGACCCTGGTCGCGAGGCGGTCGCGTCGTGCTACTCGGTGACGCCGCGCACGCGATCGTTCCGTTCTTCGGACAAGGTGCCAACGCAAGCTTCGAAGATTGCGAGGCGCTCACCGACGCACTTACTGCCTGCGGCGATGACATCGCGCTCGCGTTGGCGAACTACGAACTCGCACGCAAGCGCAACACCGACGCGATCGCAGAGATGGCGCTCGAGAACTTCATCGAGATGCGTGACAAGACCGCGTCGCCCCTCTTTCGTTGGCGCAAACGAGTCGAGCACTTTATTCACGGGGTCGCGCCAGCGCTCTTCACGCCTCGCTACGACATGGTGAGTTTCGAGACGATTCCATACGCCGACGCGCTTGCGAAGTCGCGCAAACAAGATCGCGTGCTCTCGATCGTCGCCGTTGCGGCGGCAGTGGGCGTCGTCGTTGCACTCATCGCGATCATCACTCGCTTCATCTGGTGGGCGTCGTCATGCTGAACCTCGCATCCACTGCAGCCGCCGCAACTCGTCGACTTGGTCTCTCGACTGGCATCATCTGCCTCTCGCTCACACTTCTTGGATGGTCGACCGTGCCGCTTTTTCTGCGCCACCTCTCAGAGCACGTCGACTTCTGGACGAACAATGGTTGGCGATACGGCGCGAGCGCGCTCTTCTGGTTGCCCGTCGTGATCTGGGCGTGGAGAAAGGCTCGACTTCCCGCTGGAATCTGGCGCGATGCAGTGATCCCGAGCCTCGCCAACATCGGCGGTCAAGCAGCATTTACCGCAGCCTTTCACGAGATGAATCCTGGACTTGTCACCTTCGGATTGCGCACGCAACTCATTTGGGTCGCGCTGGGGGCGTGGTTTCTCGTTCCAACCGAGCGACCGATCATCGCGAGTCGTCGCTATCTCATCGGCGCCGGAATTCTGCTTGCAGGCTTGCTACCGATCTTGCTCGGCGGTGACGCATCATTGAGCGAACTCAACGGCACGGGACTCACGCTGAGCATCCTCTGTGCTGTTGGCTACGGTTTCTACGGACTCAGCGTGCGCAGGTGCATGCACACCTACAACCCAATCATTGCGTTCGCGGTGATTTGCCAACTCACCGCCGCTGGACTCATCGTGCTCATGTTGTTCTTCGGACGCGACCGCGGCATGTACGTGCCCCAACTCTCGGGCATGCTGCTCGCCGAGCTCGGTATCAGCGCATTTATCGGCATTGCTGCTGGCCACGTCTTCTATTACATCAGCATCGCGCGCATCGGCGTCGTCATCACTAGCGGAGTGCTGCAACTTCAGCCCTTCATCGTGAGTGCATGCAGCTTCTTTCTCTTTGGAGAGATCTTTTTCTGGTGGCAGTGGACCGCAGGTCTCATCGCTGTTGGCGGGGCCTACCTGATGCTCACTTCAAAGGGCAGTGGCGCGAAACAACTCACGATGGCATCGAGCGAAGGATCAGACTAATGAACCCAGTGACCGTTCTCAACTTCATTGATGGATCGTTCGTACTCGGTCGCGGCGGCGCAACGATTTCGATTTACAACCCCGCCACGAGCGAGCTCATCGGCACGGCACCCGATAGCACCGCGCATGATGTTGATGCGGCGGTCGAAGCTGCGGCGAATGCTTTCCCAGCGTGGTCTGCGCTCTCACCTGCGCAACGCGGCGCGAATCTGCACCGGCTCGCAGATCTTGTTGAGCGCGACGCCGAGGCCTTCGCACTCGCCGAGAGTCGCGACACGGGCAAGCCTCTTTCGCTTGCTCGGTCGGTCGACATTCCGCGCGCGATCGCGAACTTGCGATTCTTCGCAAGTGCAGTCTGCGAACAGACGCACGAATACTTTTCGAATGAGCACGCTCGATCGATCGTGCACCGACGCCCGCTCGGCGTCG
This sequence comes from Singulisphaera sp. GP187, assembly GCA_945869475.1. Classification (GTDB taxonomy): domain Bacteria; phylum Planctomycetota; class Phycisphaerae; order Phycisphaerales; family SM1A02; genus F1-60-MAGs104. The sequence goes on from CAMBOV010000002.1 coordinate 27,970, forward strand.
CCGCATGCATTTCGCCGTGGAATTTGCCGCTCTATCTCTTCACCTGGAAGATCGCCCCGGCCCTCGCTGCAGGATGCACAGTCGTGGGCAAGCCGAGCGAAATCACTCCGATCACTGCATGGATGCTCGCGCAGCGTTCGATCGAGGCGGGCATGCCACGCGGCGTCTTCAACATCGTCAATGGTCGCGGTCCACTCTGCGGAGCGGCGCTCGTCGCTCACCCGCGCGTCGCGTGCATCACATTTACGGGCGGCACAGTGACGGGCGAGTCGATCGCGCGCGCGGCGGCGCCGACTTTCAAACGCATCGCGCTCGAGCTCGGCGGAAAGAATCCAACGATCGTCTTTGCTGATTCCATTCACGGCGACGATCTCACCAAGACGGTGCACGGCGTCGCACGTGCGGCCTTTACAAATCAAGGTCAGGTCTGTCATTGTGGATCGCGCATCCTCATCGAACGAAGCGCGTGGGAGAGATTCGTTCCAGCGCTCGTCGCACGAACACGCGGCTTGTGTGTGGGAGATCCGCTCGACGGTGCGACTGACATCGGCGCGCTCATCTCTGGGCAACATCTCTTACGTGTCGCAGCAGCAGTGGATGGCGCCGTGCGTGATGGTGGTCATCTGCTCTGTGGTGGATCGCGGGTCGATCCACTGCAGTTGCCAGAGCAGAATCGCGCTGGCGCCTTTTATCCACCGACGCTCATTGAAGGGCTCCCTGCAACAGCGAAGGCGAATCAAGAAGAAATCTTCGGACCCGTCGCAACATTGATTCCGTTTTCAGGCGAGAGTGAAGCCGTCGCGATTGCAAACGGCACACGCTTTGGACTTTCTGCAAGCGTCTGGACGAGCGACTCTGATCGCGCGCACCGTATCGCCGCGCAACTCGACTGCGGAACAATCTGGATCAACGCATGGATGTTGCGCGACTTGCGCGCGCCAATTGGGGGAATGCGCGCGAGCGGACTCGGCCGCGAAGGTGGACAAGAGGCACTTCACTTCTTCGCTGAACCCGTTGTTGTCGTCACACACGAGCCAACACAATGAGCCCACACCTATGAGTCAAGACTTTCATTCATCGCGCGCACCTGAACCGGTCGGTCCCTATCCGCACGCCAAACGCGCGGGCGATTTCGTCTTTCTCAGCGGGGTTGGACCGCGCACCCGCGGATCGACCGTGATACCTGGAGTCGATCCACTCGATTTCGAAGTGCAATGTCGCGCGTGCTTCGAGAATGCCAAACTCGTCGTCGAAGATGCGGGGCTCGCGTGGACGAGTGTCGTCGATGTCACGATCTATCTCACCAACATGAAGCGCGACTTCGCGACTTACAACCGCATCTACGCCGAGTACTTCGCCGGCAATGCAAATCCAAATCCCACTCGCACGACGCTCGAGATCGGCGCGCTTCCCACACCGATCGCCGTCGAAGTCAAAGCGATTTGTTGGGCTGGGTGAACGGCGACAGCACCTCTCAAGAAAAACCTGCACGTTTTTCGAACCTCTCCCTCGTCGCTGATCAGAGTTGTCGCAACACCGCCCGCACGGGGCTTCCATCGAACCCCTCGAGCGCGAGCGGCAGCGCGCAGAGTTCATACTTTCCTGCGGCGACGCCGGCGAGAACGAGTCCTTCGATGATCGCAACATCGCCGGCGTAAAACCTCGCGTGCGCTGGAAGGTCTTTCGAATCTGCCGTATCGACGCTCGGCGTATCAACCCCCACGAGTCGCACGCCGCTCGCTGCGAGCCAATCGACGAACGTAGGTTCGAGTCCCAAGAAATTTGCGGTCCACTCGTCTGCATTTGGATACGAGCCAGTCGCGATCAAGAGTCGTTGAGTCGACGGAACCCACCCCCCGTCGACGTCGAGATCGGCCCGCGACACTCTCGTGATTGAACTCGCGGGTGCGCGCGCATCCGCACGAGCGTGCGCCCGCACACGCACCACCTCGCACTCTCCCCAGTAGAGCTCGAGCGGTTGCGCATCGATCGTGCGGCCATCCCGACTGTAGTGACTCGGCGCATCAGCGTGCGCACCACAGTGCACGGTCGTTCGAAGTGCGCTCAGTGTGATCGCGTCGCCCCGCTTCATGTCGAAGGCGACTTCGCGCGTCGGGGGCGTGTCTCCAGGAAAGACTGCAATACGCGCTGAGATGCGCGGCGAAACATCGATGATTGCGCCGCGATCTGCCACGACTAACTCTGCATCGCGGTGCGCCCGCCATCGACTGGCAGATTGACGCCTGTGATGTACGCGGCGCTGGCCGAGGCGAGAAAGAGCGCAGCCGATGCGATCTCTTCAGCTTCGCCGAGTCGTCCCGCTGGAATGGTCGCGATCGCTGCACGCTCGACGTCGTCGATTGTTGATGCCGCGCGGCTCGCACGACCTCGAAAGATCGCTGCGAGTCGAGCTGTGCGAGTGAACCCCGGGAGGATCGTGTTCACCGTGATTCCAAACGGCGCGAGCTCTCCCGCAAGTGTTCGCGCCCAGTTGGCGACTGCTGCGCGAATCGTGTTCGAGATGCCAAGTCCGCGAATCGGCGTGATGACAGACGTGCTCGTGATGTTGATGATTCGTCCATACTTCGCCTCGCGCATGCCAGGCGCGCACGCTTGCACGATCGCCTGCCCAGTGAGCAGATGCGACTCAAACGACTTCGCGAAATCTTCGGGCGCCGCATCGATCGCGAGGCCTGCTGCTGGGCCTCCAGTGTTATGTAAGACGATGTGCACGGTGCCATGCGCCTGCACATGCGCACTCACCGCCCCTTGCACCGCGCGCCACTGTGCGTAATCAACGAGCAAGCTGCGGTGCGTTTGCCCAGCGTTGGTCGAGAGTGCTGCGAGTACTTGCTCGAGCCCCTCTGGATTACGTCCCATGATCGTGACCGACGCTCCTGCGCGGGCGAACGCCTCTGCGCATGCGCGACCGATGCCTTGTGTCGCGCCGCCAACAAGTGCATGGCGACCGACGAGCGAGAGTGGGCAGGGTTTTTCGTTCAGGTCGTTCATGCTCTGTGTGCTGTTCATGTGCGAGAGACTAACAACGCGCGACGAGCGAGGAAGAGTGATCCTGTAATGGCTGTCGCTGCCGCGCACCCGATGAGCGCAACGTAAAGATTGCGCGCATGAAAGTGTGCGGCGAAAAGCGCATCATCGGCCACCTCGATTCGCGCTGCATCGACCGATCCGGCGCACTCCCAGAACATGTGCGAAGCCTCACGAACGCGAATGCCTGCTTCGAGCGAGGTGATCGCGCACAAGAACGCGAGCGAGAGCGCGACGAGTGCGCATCGCCGCCGCCAACGCACCAAGCTCCAATCGATCTTTGCGGATGTCCCTCCGAGCAACGAGATCAAGATCGCCGGCATGAACACGCTCGTCCAACTCACAATGTCAAACGGAACTTGCACGACTCGACCGCCGACAAATCGAACGAGCCAATGCGCATCGACTCCGCGCATCATTGGATCGCTCACCTCGACGACTCCAGCCGAACTCACTGCGCTGAACGTCCATCCAGCAAACGCGGCAACGATGACGAGCGTGACGACCCACGCTATCGAGAGAGCGACGAACCAGATCAATCGACCCATCGCTCTACTGCCCCCAACCGCTGCTCATTGCGCGCGACATGTCAGGCACTTGTCCTTGCATCGTGTTCATCTGCGCCTGCATCTGCTGTCGTTGCTGCATCATCGCGCTCAACAACTGCTGATTTTCTGCGGCCGTCTGCGGCGGACGGGTCACTGCCAGACCCTGCGGAGTCTGCACGATGAAACTTCCGCTCGACGCGCTTGACCCGCCAGTCGCTCCCGCACCGCTCGCACCACCCGACTGTGCCGCGCCACTCTGCACCAGCATCGGCGCGCCGAAAGGAGTTTGCGGACTCGAGAGTCCAGGATTCTTGCTCGTCTGCGTCATCACCAGCTTCACGGAGCCTGCAGGTTGATCGCCGACTTGAAAGGTCGTGTTCCACATCACGGTGCCATCCGACTGAAAGAGAAATGTCGTCGCAAGCGAGCGGGGTTGACCATTGGCCGTGATGAGCGAGTTCGACGTGACAAAGGTCAGCGCGCTGGCGGCCTCGTCGTAGATGCCAGCAGAGAGAAACATCGAACGGTCACCATTGGTGATCTCACTGCGTGTGAACCCGACCCCTGGCGTATATCCCATCACATCGATTGTCTGAAGCGCTGAACCAGACGAGTTGAAGAGCACGTGATCGCCCGAGAGAAAATTTCCGCCCAGTGTCCAACCGAACTGCGTCGTGCCTTGAAATGGACCGTTCGTGGTGCCATCCGCTGCAACGGATGTTCCCTGCACCGCCCACGATCCAACGAGTTGCGTTAGCAACGCGAGCGCCTTCGCATCATCGGCACCCGCGGGAACGATCGGTCCGAGCGGCGCGCGCGGTTGAGGCGGCTGCGTCGGCTGTGCTTGCTGCGCACCGAGAATCAATGCGATCACCGCGCACGAGCCCGCTCCGACGATCGATCCAACCACGAACGACTGCGTTTTTGTCTTCATTTCGCAGAGGGTACCGAAGCAGGAAAGACGCGGTATCCCACACCAGCTTCAGCAAACATCTCGCGCGCAAGTGCCAAAGAGTGCTGCCAGTGCTCGTCACCACCTGCCATCTCGTGGGTCACGACTTCAGCGATTCCACATTGAATGATCGCGAGCGAACACTGCACGCATGGACTGAACGTGCAGTAGATCGTGCATCCCCTCGGTGTGACCCCGTTGCGCGCGCACTGCACAATCGCGTTGAGCTCAGCATGACACATGAGGTCATACTTCACAGGGCGCTCGAGCCGCTGCGGATTGTCGGCGATCCCTTGCGGAAGTCCATTGAATCCAGTGCTGATGATCTGCTTCGCGGGCGAGACGATGATCGCTCCGACGCCACGCGAGGGATCTTTGCTCCACGTCGCAATGCGCTGTGCGAGATCGAGAAATCGAAGATGCCAGTGATCGGCGAATGTTTCAGAGGAACGGATCACCGCTAGCTCGTGCCTCTGAGTTCGAGTGCGTGCAGGTTCATGAGTGGTCCTCGCAGTTTTCCGCCCGTCTTAATTTCGATGATCGCTCGACCGGCACTCTCGACGTGCACTGCGCCAACGTCGACTCCTTGAAAGTCAGCTGTGTCGGTTGTGGCTTTCGTGTTGCCCGTCAAGAGCACCTCACCCATCTGCACCAAAAAGTTCTGACCAGCGAGTTCGGATGGACAGGCTTGCATCACGCGCACAGAGTAATCGCCAGGTTTGGTGAACTCGACGAGCCACCGCACCGAGTCGTTTGAGTCGATCCATCCCACAATTGCAGCTGGTGCGTCATCGACCTGCGCGAGCCGCAACGACGTTCCAACGATCTCGGCGTTCTTTGCCTCGAGGCGAATCAGTGAACCCAGCTGTCGCGTCACGATCCCATTATCAAGAGGATTGATCAGCTTCATGGGCTCGGGATGCTCCTTCGCAGTCGCGACCATGCGCGTGATTGCTTCTTGCACCGTCGCCGAAGCGAGCGCATACGACTTCGTGCGATCGGTTCGCGCGATATTCACGCCGATGACCCGCCCATCAAGATCAACCAGTGGCCCTCCCATCTGATCGGCACGCAGCGTCGTGTCATGCTGAATGACGGCGCCGAAACCACTCGAGCGGCGACTTGCAGGAAAGCGCGTGGACGATGGCGATGGACCCTGCTCAACGGGTCGCGGTGTGAGGCGCGCTCGCAAGACTTCTTCGCCATCTGCGGTCACTCGCACAACATTGATGATCTCTCCAGCCGCGTGACGGCGGACAACTTCGCCGAGTTGCGGCTGATTCTCGACCGTCGCCTCACCGATGCGCGTGATGAAATCTCCTGCGCGCACGCCAGCGCGCGCAGCCGATGTCGCAGGCGGCACAACCATCACAATGACTCCAGGTCTGTCGCCATGCGCCGCGCGCTCCTCTGGAGTGATCGGTCGAACGCGCACTCCGAGGTAGGGCGATGAGATGTCACTGCGTCCAGGTTGATAGGTGTCCAAGCTGCGCGCTCCAAATGCGAGTGGACTGCCATCACGTCCAACCGTGAAGAGCAGCGCTCCTGCAGCGGGCGAGACGTCGCGATCGAAGATCGGATCCTCAAGCACTTCAGAAACTTTAAGCAGCATGAGATCGAGCGGCGCATCCACAGCCATGCGCGTTGCCGAGACCGTCAGTCCATCGGCGAGGGCAACTGAAACATCGGCGGATGTCATCCCAACTTCGGATGCCTTTGTGATGATGAAACCCTGCGAATCGGCGACCGTGCCGAAGCAGACGAGTCGATCGTCAACGAAGACTCCGACCGTCATCATGATCGCGTCATCGACGACTGAGGCAATCGCTTGCAGAATCTTTGGGTCGGCCTTTCGCGGCGCGTTCTCAGCAGGCGGACCCGAATCAACAATGCGCTGCCTGCTGCCCTCGTGTGGCCTTCCTTCGCGCTCGTTCTTTACATCTTCTCCCGTTGCGGCGCCCTGCTGCATGTCGCTCAAGTGCGACTTCACGAAATCGATGGTCGTCGCCACATTGAACTCGGGTTCGGCGCCAGCGGTCGAGTTGATTCCGATGAGTCGCCCTTGCAAGTCGAAGACGCCACCGCCCGAATCTCCTGGCGAGAGTGGAGCATCCATGTAAATCGCAATTCCGTTTGCGCCGTTAAATCGACCCAGTCGCAAGATTGGCGGACGAAAGGGTTCTTTCTCGATGCCGAACGTGTGACCGAACGCGACGACCCAATCGCCTGGTGCGGTCGTTGACATCGATCCCACTTCTGCTGCAGTCACGTCGAGGCCCGTTGGATCGAACTTCACGACGCCACAATCTTCGGTGCCATTCCAGTGCAGGCCAGCGGTCCTGCCGGTGGTGGTGGTTCCGTTGGCAAAATAAATCTTCGCCTCAAGATCTGGCTGCTTGCAGACGTGGCCTGCGGTGAGAATCCACCCGTCCTTTGAGATGATCGTTCCGCTGCCAGACCCGGCCCCCGCTGGATCCATGATCTCGAGCCCGACACAGGCGTCGAGCACCTTCGCTCTCACGATTTGAATCTGCTTCTCGAGCGCCTTTGCGCTCGGCACATCTGTCATCGCGAAGGTCGCGCGCTGCTCGACCGACTTGGCCTGCGTGCTTCCATCGACCACCTGCCCATGGCAGATGCTCGCGACCGCACACGGAATGAAAACGCACGGAATGAAAGCAGAGAGGAGTGTCGCACGCCGCACCCACTTAGAGTAGCGAGCGAACTAGATCGAAATGTTCGCGACCGTCTGCTCGAGTGCCCGCAGTTTCTGCGCGATCTTTTCCATCGAACGAGGACGGCGCTCGACTTCGAGAGCGAGACATTCCATCACGAGGTCAGAGAGTTCGCGATTAAGACCCGCGACGCGCTCGACTGGGTGAACAGTGCCTGGAACAGTGTCAACGCTGCGCGGCTTGCTCGTCCCTGGTACGAGCACTGTCTCAGCATGGTCTCGCACAAGCGCGCGGTACATCGTCGCGCCAAAGTTGTAGACATCCGTTCGCTCCGTGATCGCGTGTTTGGCCGCCTGCTCTGGCGCCATGTAGCCGGGTGATCCCTGCGTGCGCAACTTAATCGTTCCGATCGCACAGGACTGCCCAAGGTCGATGATCTTCGCAGTGCCAAGCACTCCCCACTCGCCAGGCATCATGATGTTGCCAGTCTTCATGTCGGCGTGGGCAAATCCCTTTTCGTGGATGTGTGCGAGCCCCTCGGCGACCTCAGCAAACGTCCGAACATAGTCACGCAGCAACTGTGGGGGCTCTTCTTCGAGGGTCGCGGTATCGATCATCTCGAGAACGAGTCCAACCTCAGTGACCTGCACGAGTGGACGCTCGCGCTTGAGTGCGATCGCCTTGCGAATCGCCCGGTGCGAAACGTGCCGAAGTGTGTTGTATTCGTTCTCGACTTGCTGGAGAAAGCGATCGTCTTTGTCGCCGCGGCTCTCATCGAAGATGACGTGCTTCAGCGCGTAGGTGTTCCCGGAGTCTCGGTCCTTGACCGCATACAACTTGCTACGAGCCCCCTCGCCCAAAAAGGCGACGACCTTGTAACCGAAGAGTTCATCTGCATACAACTTTGAGCTCACCTGCAGTGCTTCTTTCTTGGCTAGAAACAGACTTAATCTATAGATCCCACAGAATGGCGTCTACCCCACTGCGGACAAACGTCTTGTTCCGCGCCAAACACTGGCGCGACCCACACGAGACGCATCGGGAACTCCCGACATGATTGATAGTACGAAAATCGCCATTTCTACCCACACGAAAAATGGAATTATTCCAAAACACACGACCGCGAAGGCAAGGCTGCGCAAACTACTCAGCGACGAATCTGCGCCTCAAACTCAGCGGCTGGAAAGTACTTGCCTGGGCTCTGTACCTTCGAGAGATCGGAGTGCAGATAGACCGCAGATCCGGGGATGCCCAATTGGTCTTGAAGTTCGCGCACGAGTGCAATGAGTTCTCGAACTTGTCGATCGGTGAAGGTGCGCTTGTTTCCATTGCCCACGAGACAGATGCCAATGGTTCGGCGATTGAAGAGGTCTGCATCGGTGACCGAGAGGCTGGCTTTGCTGATGCCTGTGCGAACTTCTGCCGCGCTTGCCGAGGCGACGTGTGCGCCTGGCAACTGACGATTCCAGCGGTATCCGACGTGAATCACGCCATCGGCGAGTCCCTGACCGTTGCCGACGACGAAGTGGTATCCAAGGCCCGAGAGTCCCGCAGCGATGTGTTCGCGGTCGAGAGTGACGTCATCCCCTGCTGGTGTTGAAGAATGGTGAATGACGATGCCCGTCCACTGACCGGCGACGACTGAAGCGTCGCGCGGGGCGATCGGCGAGGAATCTGTGGCGCGGGCAACTCCCTGCACCGGTGCGTTGAGACTCATCGTTGCGAGGATCGCCGGTCGGGTCGCGATGAATTCGGCGGGCGCGCCGCTATCGCCCAGCAGCAAGACACCAGTGACCGCGGTCATGGCGCCCACAAAACACGCCCAAATGATCATTCGTCGTCGAGGTGTGCGAATCGTCGTGGTTGTCGTTGGCACGCTCACTGTGTGGTCACTCCGATCTTCTCTATCGGAATCACAGCGATGGATCGTGAGAAAAATCTCTCAATCGGTCGAGAATTACGTCTGCGGAGTGAGACGCGCGCGAAGCGCAGGCTGAGGATTACCAAACTCATCGGGCACGACAAGTTGTTGATTCTGCTGTCGAAGCGCGTCGTAGGTCTCGAATTGTGAGCGCGCATTTTTCTCTGGAAACAAGGGCTTTTGGCATCCACCAGCAAGAGTGCAGAGCAGCAGCACGGTGGTCGCCACCACGATGGGTTGGGCTCGCGCGTGGTAATGGGCTCTAGAAGTTGTGTGCGTCTCTGTCATGGTTCGATCACTTCTGATGGGTGAGTTCGTGCTGGGCTTCGATGGTGCGACCGGTGACTCCATCGGTGTATTTCAAGCGAGCTGTAACGCGTCCGGCGCACGACCATCCATCGGCCGCGAGTGGAAGTTCGAATGTGTAGTGCGATCCCATGATGCCGCCTCGCCACGCACCGCTGACCTGGGTGGGTGAGTACGAACCTGTCGCGAGGGCGCGCGAGGTGCCGTCGGCATGCAGGTCGAAGATCGAAAGGTCGACCCGTCCAACAAGCTGAATGAACCGTCCGAGTGTGTCGGATGGCTCAACGTAGACCCTTGCTGTGCATAGGCTTGTGCGAATATCGGACTCAAAGTGGCTCGCCGATTCGATCGCAATACGGGCGAGCTTTGGGGTCGCTGCGATCACTTCAGGATTGATGCCGGTGGTGAGTTGCGATTCTTTCGCAAGCGAGGCGAGTTGCGCCTCAAGTTGCGCGTTCTTCGCCTCGAGCGACGAGAGTTTCTCGCTGAGGTCACGCACTTGCACACGCAGTGGATCGTCCGACGTCGGTGTGAGAGCCACTGGATTGCATCCGCTCATCACGCCCGCGGCGGCCACGGTCAGCACGAACATCACGCCGCGAACGTTTCTCACGCTGCTCCAATCTTCGCGAGCGGAGGATGATCTCCGCGCGAGATGTTCATCGCGAGTTGCTCGAGCGCGACACTCACATCGACGTTGGTCACACTCACCCCTTCGGTCACGGCGAGTCGCACTGGGGCGAAATTGAGAATGCCACGCACCCCTGCCGCGCACAGTTGTGACGCGACTTCTTGCGCGGCAGTGCGTGGCACGGCGAGCACCGCAATCGTGACGCGGTTCGTGCGAACACACTTGCGAAGCACGCTCATTGGCTGCACGACGAACGCGCCGATCTTCTTTCCCACAACCCTCTCGTCACCATCGAGCACTGCGAAGATTCGAAATCCTTGCGAGGCGAATCCGCCATATCCCAAGAGCGCTCGCCCAATGTTTCCAGCGCCAATCAGCAGCGTCGACCACGGGCGGTCTGTTCCGATGACAGACCGAATCGCCGCAAGCAATGATGCGCAGTCGTAGCCAACCCCAGCTTGACCACCCTCGCTTGTCCCTCCCACATGCACAACCCATGCGAGATCTTTTCGTACTTGCGCGCTCGAATATCCCAGCGCTTCGCCCAGCGCCCGCGAACTGACCGTGACCTCTCCGCTGGCGATCATCAGTTGGATCTCGCGCAGATAGAGGCTCAACCGATGAGCGGTTGGTCGCGGGATTTGGAGGTCACTCGATGGCACCTCGTGAGTCTAGTGCTAGAGTCTCGCCATGCATCTCGTGGATGTCCTCGCGCGCGACTCGTTTACTGCGAGCTTCGAGTTTTTCCCTCCCAAGCAGTCGAGTGGATGGGATGCGCTCTTTGCATCGATCGTCGAGTTCGGCGCGCTGAAACCATCCTTCGTCTCGGTCACCTACGGGGCTGGCGGCTCGACGCGACAGTTCACCCATGATCTCGTCATGCGCATTCGAAACGAGACGGGGCTCGACGCAATGCCCCACCTCACCTGCGTGAACCACACCACGAGCGAGATCGACGAGATTCTCACGAGGTATGCGGCCGCTGGCGTCTCGAACATCCTTGCACTTCGCGGCGATGCACCTGCTGGAAGCGTCTCGACCTCGAGTGACTTTGCGCACGCGAGTGATCTCGTGCGGGCGGTGCGCAGCTTTGCTGATCGCTCTGCGCATCCCGATGCGCGAGGATTCGGCATCGCCGTCGCTGGCTATCCCGAGGGGCATCCCCAAACTCCAAACACATTGACGCAGATGGACCACCTCAAGGCGAAATGCGAGGCTGGAGCAGATCTCATCATCTCGCAACTCTTCTTCGACAACCACGCATTTTTCGATTGGCGCGAGCGATGCGAACTGGCGGGCATCAAGACGCCAATTCTCGCGGGCATCATGCCGGTCACATCGATCGCAGGTCTCAAACGCATGGCAGATCTCGCGGGAGGAACACGCTTTCCAGCAGCGCTGCTGCGAGCGGTGAGACGAGCACAGGATGATCCCGAGGCAGTCGCTCGCGTTGGTGTGCACTGGGCCACTGAGCAGTGCCGCAGTTTGCTCGACCACGGAGTGCGCGGCATTCACTTTTACACTTTGAACAAGAGTGATTCAACGCGCAAGATCTATGAGAATCTCGGCGTGCGCTCAACCGACGCGCTTCGGCAGTGAGCTGGTGTGGCGGATTTCGCGTGCTTAGGGCGCTGGCGCTGAAAGCCAGATCACTCTCAACGCATGCGTGAGAACACCATCGGCTGGATCGCGTTCCATCAACGCGAGTCCCTGCTCGACGATCGTGCGGTCTGACAATTGATGACCAACGTATGCCGCGACGAGTCCATACTCACTGGCGTACTTCGAATCCACAGCGCGCTCGAGCGACTTTTTTGCGACTTCCGCCATGCGAGCTTGCGATCCAAGTATTTCCATCCCGTAGCGCGTATCGATCATCTCAGGCCACTCTGTGAAGAGTCGCCGCAGAGATGCTGCGGCCGAAAGTTGAAGCCCCGCTGCAACTTGTGCATTGCTCAGACCAGCCATCGGAAGTGGATGCGCCGGTGCGATCTGCGCAGCGGTTGTGAAGATCTTCTCTGCCGAGATGTACCGCCCATCGCGCATCGCCCGATCAGCGGTCTGCAGCATGATGTCGAGCGCCTCGCGCGTTCCCGCATCGAGTTGATTGAGCACTTCGCCATGCGCCAGAAGCAGATACGCCTCATCACCGGTCAACTTGCGCAGCATCTTGACTGGCTCGCCCTTGCGTGGATCAACCAGCGCAGGTTGTGCGGGCTGGCTGGTTGCGCCAGAACCTGCAGCGCTCTGAGGAGTCGTCGGGATCTCGAGTGGATCGACCGCGCCGCGTGATCCAAGCAATCGATCGGTCTCGTCGATGGGTGTCGTTGGAGCGAGTTGCATACGAGCACGCAAGTCTCCGAGCACTCCAACGGTGGTCTCGAGCGCGAGCTCTTCGTCCAACTTTTCTGCTGCAGTGAGCGCTTGCGCTCCTCGATAACGCTCAGCCACCTTTGTCAGCAGACGGTCGTAAGGTGCGGTGACCTCGCGCCTCACTGGAACCGCCGGGGTGGCACCAGCTGCCTGCGCAGCACGCTTCACCCCAGGAGTTGGAGAGAGGTAGGAGCGCAGAATCTTCTCGCCGCTCGCGCGACCACTTCGAAAATCAGAACGCAGCAGCGCGCTGCTGTAGATGCCATGATTGAGCGACTCAATGAAGTCATCACTCGGTGCGAGCAGCACTCCACTGAAGGGTGTCGCAAGGACTCGCGAGAAGCGATTGTCGCCCGTACGGATCATCCCCACTGACACCGGTTGATAGCTGGTGACAAAGTCGCTCTGCGTCGCACCCTGCCGAGTCAAGAGGTCAAGTCGAACGCGATTGTTGTTCTCAAGTGTTCGCGAAGGCTGAACCACCAGGCCAGTATCGCGACCCGCGACCGTCCGTATCTGCGCGTTTTCTTTCGTGTTGCCAGGACGGCTCGAACTCGCATTGTTGCCAACAAAGTCCCTGCGAAACGCCGTCGCTCCCATACCTGTCGCCACACTGAACCGGTCGTTCATCGCAATGTTTGCGAGTGCATCCGCGCTCGTCGACGCCGAGTTTGCCCGAAACGCACGCGTCGAGTCTTCAGCGGTCGCTCCGCGAAAATCCTCGGCCGCCGTGTAGCCGACGCTTCCACGAAATCCGCGACCGTCCGCGACGTCGCCAGTCACCAACAGATTTCGAGATCGGTAGTCCTGCTTCGCTGCCGGCGCATTGATCGGAGCCCCCTGTTGAAGTCCGCGATCGAGTGCTGTGCCGCTGCCTCGGGCGAGATTGCCATCGAGTGCATTCTGTGACATCGTCAACGCGAGAAGCAGAGAGCTCAACATTTGCATCAAGTGTACAACCCTCATCATGTCGAAGCGCGCGCGATCTTCAAATCGACTGAATCCAATCGCGCTTCTTGCGACCTTGGCGATGGTCGCGGCGAGCGTTGTCGTGGGAGTCTTCGGGCCGCGCCTCTCTGAGCGCGCGCAGGGTCCGCTTGTGCCGCTGGGCGACCTCGTCGCGCAGGCGCGCGATGTTCAAGCACGTCTTCAATTTGAAACCCTGCATCGGCCGACGACCAGCGCGAACCCGACACGCGAAGTCCTCGCAGAACTCTGCGAACGCGCACTTCTTGGGGCTTGGCGTCCACCTGATCTTGCCGCGGATGGATTCGTCTTGGTCTGCGCACAAGCGACCGAACTTGAGCAGAGCCATGCTGCAGTCGCGCTCTTGTATGAGCGCGCTGGAGAGACTCCCGATCGATTTCTCGCTTTGTTCGCGACGGCAGACCACACGCAGTTTGCGAGCTTTGACGAGTTTGGTCGCATCGAACCCTTCGCGGTCGGGCGCACAATCGTTGAATCCGACGACGCGACCAATCCACTCTCGAGCGCATCGATCGCGTGGAGCGACGGCACGCTGCTCCTTCTCGCCCGCGTCGACACGACGGAGTCGCTCGATTCGCTGCGCACAGCGTTGGGTGCTCCGTAGCCCTCTAGTATTGCGCGACCAATGACCACGACTGCATTCATCACGACGCCGATCTATTACGTCAACGATCGTCCGCACATCGGTCACGCCTACACGACGACGATTTGTGATGTGTGGGCGCGCGGCTCGCGACTCATGGGACGCGACGTCTTCTTTCTTACCGGCACTGATGAACATGGATCGAAAGTCGAGAAGAGTGCCGCCGCGCGTGGAGTCACTCCACAGCAACTCGCCGATGAAAATGCCGCTGAGTTTCAGAGAGTGCTCTCAACATTCGCGCTGACGAACTCTGACTTCATCCGAACGACGCAACCCCGCCATGAGCAACAGGTGCAGGCGATGCTCACTCGCCTCGTCGACTCGGGCAGCGTGTATCTCGGAACATTCGAGGGGTGGTACGACGAAGGACAAGAGGAGTACCACACCGAAACCCGCGCGCGCGAGCTCGAATACAAGAGTCCCATCAGCGGCAAGCCGCTCATCCGTGCAACCGAGCAGAACTACTACTTCAAGCTGAGTGCCTTCGCCGAGCGCCTCACGAAACACTTCGCCGATCATCCGACTTTCGTTCGTCCCAACGAACGCGCCAACGAAGTGCTTGGACGATTGCGCGATGGACTGCAAGATGTGCCGATCACACGGACGAATTTCACCTGGGGCATCGCGATGCCAGGCGCGCCTGGTCACGTCGTCTATGTATGGATCGATGCACTGCTGAACTACATCACGGCACTTGGGCTCGGCACAGCAACTGGCAGCGACGGTGATCGTGCGCGCTATTGGCCTGCCGACTACCACGTCGTTGGCAAAGAGATTCTCTGGTTTCACGCAGTGATCTGGCCAGCGCTGCTCATGGCGCTCGAGCTGCCTCTGCCAAAGTGCGTCTATGCGCATTCATTCTGGATCGCCAACGGACAGAAGATGAGCAAGTCGCTCGGCAACTTTGTCGACCTTCCGACGATCGAGGGATTCACTCAGCAGTATGGACTCGACGCATGGCGCTGGTACATGGCGACACAGGGTCCAATTGCTGCGGCTGATTCTGACTTCAACGCCAAACACTTTCACGAGATCTATACCTACGACCTCGTGAATACCGTTGGCAATTGTCCAAGCCGAATCGGCGCGATGATCGCGAAATACTTCGAAGGCAAGCTGCCACCCGACAGCGATGAGGCGTCGCATGGTGGATGGCCGGCGATCTGCGAGGCGAGTGTTCGCGAGTGGGAGCAGTGCATCGCGTCATTCGACTTGCACGGCGCCGCGCGCACTGGCATGGATCTGCTGCGCAAGCTCGACGCATTTATCAACGACACTGAACCATTCAAACTCGCGAAAGATTCTGCGAACACTGCGCGCCTTGGATCGATTCTGAATCAGTGCGCGCAAACTGTGCGCGTGGCAGGAGTGCTTCTCGAACCATTCATGCCACAAAAGATGGAAGAACTCGCACGCGCGTTTGGTGGCGTTGCAGCGACCGCAGCGCAATGGACGACGCGTGCGAAGTATGGATCGATCGCGGTGGGACACCCTATCGACAAGCTCGCGCTTTATCCGCGCGTCGAACGCGCAGTGGTCGTCTAGGAACATCAACTCGCTCGCGTCAACCGCGACGGCGTCGCGCAGTGCCCGTGAGGCCCGCAAGCGCGATGAGCGCGAACGCTCCGGGTACTGGCACGTGGCGCATGTCGAGGCTGACCGCGTCGAGTGACATATTGCTTGTCGTGCTCGCAAAGTCGAGAACGAATCGGGTCGGAGTGAACGCGCTCGGCGTGATCGCCCATTGCATCGCCCACGTTTGGATCTGCCCCTGACCGCCTGGAGCTGGGGTATCCGACTGCAAGGTGCTCGAGCCGGGCGCGAGCACAGTGCTGTTGCCGCTGTTGTCGAAGATCGAGAAACGAATCGAGTTCAGGTTCACGGTCGTTCCGATGGTCGAAAGATTGAGGATGACCGTGCTCACATCCGCAGTCAAACCGCCATAGATCGAGATTGAGAGTGGACCGCCCGCGCCGTAGAGATTGCCCGTGCCGGTGATGAAAGCTCCACCACCAAAGTTGAAGAGTGCGGCAGCTGATTCAGTGCCTGCGTAGTTGGGAAGATTTGGACCGCCAAACGCGCTCGTGAATGACTCCCACGCATAGAAGTCTGCGCTGGTCGCTCCACGCCAGGTCGGCACGACCGGATTCACGAAGTCTGCTGTCGCGACTGTGGTGATAAGTGATGAACAACCAACAACAACGCCAGCGGCGCAGATCCAACTCAATTGTGTCATGACACGTCCTTTTCTCTCAACCTTTTTCGAACAACATACGACTCACCACAGACAATAGGAGTGGAAGGTCAAAAGTCAAAGACACCGCGCACGAATCTCAAAATACCTCGCGAGCCTCAGTACGCCTTCGCCCAGACAACGCGACGCGCGCTCGGCCGTCCTGTGATGACGCACTCTCCAGATTTGTGCGAATCACCAATGGGAATGCAACGAATCGTGACTCCGAGGCGATCTTTCACTTCTGCTTCCACTTTTGCATCTCCGCAGAAGTGTGCAAGCGCAAAGCCTCCGTGGATCGGCGTTGGAATGTTCTCTCCAACACTCGGCGCCGTGAAATACTCGTTGAATTCCTCGAGCGTATCGATCGTTTTCGTGTGCTCGACTTGAAAGGCTTGCGCCTTCGCGAAGATTCCATCCTGAATCTCTTGAAGAAGCGCAGCGATCCCATCAACGAAGTCGCTTCGCTTGACCGCTGACTTCTCTTTGTGTGGTCGATCGCGCCGCGCCATGAAAACGCTCTCTGCAGCAATATCGCGTGGACCAACTTCAACGCGAACAGGCACGCCCTTTTTGATCCAGCTCCATGCCTTGTCGCCACCGCGCATGTCGCGCAGGTCAAGTTCGACTTGCACAGGTCGGCCATCGAATGATTGCTTGCGAAGATCTTCTGCGAGCGCGCGCGTCCACGCATGCACCACTGCGACATCTTCTGGTTTGTGCGCAACAGGAATGATGACGACATGTGCGGGCGCCAACTTTGGTGGAAGAATCAATCCATCATCATCGGAGTGCGCCATGATCATCGCACCGACGAGCCGTGTGCTCACTCCCCAGGAGGTCGTCCATGCAAACTGCTGCACACCTTGTGCGTCGAGAAACTGAATCTCACTCGCCTTCGCGAAGTTCTGTCCCAAGAAATGGCTCGTGCCCGCTTGCAGCGCGCGGCGATCCTGCATCATCGCTTCGATGCAATAGGTGTCGACCGCCCCTGGAAATCGTTCACCATCAGTCTTGCTTCCTTGCAAGACGGGCATGGCCATCCAACCCTCTGCGAATGCCGCGTAGACCTTGAGCATCTTCATCGTCTCCTCAACGGCCTCTTCGCGGGTTGCATGCGCGGTGTGTCCCTCTTGCCACAAGAATTCAGTCGTTCGAAGAAAGAGTCGCGTGCGCATCTCCCAGCGCACAACATTTGCCCACTGATTGATGAGGATGGGAAGATCGCGATAACTCTGCACCCACTTCGCATAGGTCGCACCGATGATCGTCTCGGATGTCGGACGCACCACGAGTGGCTCCTCGAGCTCGCCCGCTGGAATGAGTTTGCCGTCAGGACCGACCTCAAGTCGGTGATGAGTGACGACCGCGCACTCTTTGGCGAAGCCATCGACGTGTGCGGCTTCCTTCTCGAGAAACGACACAGGGATGAACAGCGGAAAGTATGCGTTCTTGTGCCCCGTCTCTTTGAACATGCCATCGAGCACGCGCTGCATGTTCTCCCAGATCGCGTACCCCCATGGCTTGATCACCATGCATCCGCGCACGGCAGAATTCTCGGCGAGATCGGCCGATTTCACGACCTGCTGATACCACTCAGAATAGTTTTCAGAACGCGTTGGAGTGATCGCCGTCGTTGGATTCGCCATTGTTCAAGATTAGCGAAATTCGCCGCTGCGTCACCGAGCGTCACGCGCGCGAGATGCGCTGCGTCATCGCTCGAGCCGTCTGCAGCTTCGTCGCAACGAGCGCCCGCCGAGAAGTATCGCGCGCCACCCGAACGGCGCGAGAGCGCAATTTCACAGCGCGATTTGCAACGGCACGACCCTCAGGGCTCGATCGATCGATCATTTCTGCGAGCATTCCAAGATCACGCGCGCGTCCGAGTTGCGCAGCTGCGACGCGAAGTCGCTTGCGTGCGACCAACTGGCTCGGCGTTGCGCAGAGTGCGAGTGCTTCGAGTTGATCGCCAAGTCGCTGATACTGCTTTCGCGTTTCATGCATCCACGACTCGGTGCGACCGAGCCACTGTTGACGCGCAGCGATGCGAGCGCGTCCCCACGTTGTTGCAAGTTGCGCTGTGATCTCATGCCAATCGATTGGTGCGCCCGAGGGCAAGCGCATCGATCGCTCTGCAACTGAGAGATCAGCGAGCACATCTCGCACAGGTTGCGACTGCGGCGCAACCTGCAGCGCGGCAATCTGATGCGCCGACGTCGAAGTCAACGGGTGACTTCGCAGCGCACAGAGTTCTTCGAGCAGCAATGCAAGCGCATCGCGCTGCCTCGTCTCGGCAAGTCGCTCCTTCGCTCGGCGGATCGCTGTTCGCGCTGCGCCCTGACCACGAGGAAACCCTGCGCGCAAGAGGTCGCGAAGAGCATGCAAGCGCTTGAGTCCTCGCCGAGCACGGTGAATGCCCGCGAGTCGATCTGCGATAGAAAGATTCTCGTCAGTCGCGCTCGCGATGCCTGCGCGCACCAGCGCAAACTCATCGCGAAGAACCACACGTGCTGCGACGCGCGCGCTCACCTTTGGATCAAGTCGCGACGCAGAGTGGTCAGTCGGCGCTGCAGTGGCGTGAGCCTTGGTATGTTCTCGCTCGCGCGAAGCCACAGCGCTCGCATCCGCCTTCACGCGTTGTCGCTCAATTGCCTCGAGTACCTCACGCGGAGCGAGTGTGACCCGAGCGATCGTGGTGCTCTTCATTGCGAGCCCTCCGCTAGTGTTTTAGTTTCGACTCGTCGAGCACGATCTGTGGAGTCGTGCACGCAGGCGCATCGGTTGGCACAAGCCAGAGTTGCAGAATCGTTGGATAAAAAGTCTGTCCAGTCGATCCTGTGAAGTGCACAGTCGCAAGTTGCATGATTCCCTGTGTTGGATACACCACATCAACTTCAGCTTTGCCGCCACTGAGCCGCACCTGGCGCACAGTCCACGCGGCGGTATCGCTCGCCGTCATTGGGCGACCGGTGCCGATGCGCTTGCCGACGAGTCGCCAGACTTGCACCGGAGTCGTCGGCGGAAGATTGAAGATGATCTCGGTCGAAGGCGCGATGTTCTGATGGGCAAACTTCAGCGCATCCCCCATCAAGTCTGGCATCGGCTGCAGACTTGGGTCTGCCTTGGGCGCTCCTGGATACTCGGGATAGGTCATCGTGCTCGCGCAGCCAGGCACAGCGAGCAACATCGCGAGCGCGATTCCGAAAGTGGCGAGGCCCGATGCGAAGATCAACGTGTGTTTGCGCATTACTTCTCTGCGCGCTGCACGAACCAATATTCCATATCGATTGGCGCCTGCCGACCGAAGATGGTGACGAGCACCCGGACCTGGCCCTTGTCCGGGAATACTTCGTCGATTGTTCCTTCGTAGCCCTGGAAGGCTCCCTCTTTGATGGTGACGTTGTCGCCCTTGTGCAGATCCATCTTGAGTTGAGGAGCTTCTTGCGCAGGCTTCGAGTCGAACAACATCTTTTCGACTTCAGCGACTTGCATCGGCGTTGGACGCCCAGCGGTTCCAACGAAATCGCCGACGCCGAGAGTTTCTTTGATCAAGAAGAAGATGTCTTGCGGAATGCGGCCTTCTGCCTCGAGGCGCATTTCAACGAAAACGTACCCGGGATAGAGCTTGGTCTCAGTGACCGTCTGCTTGCCCTGCTTGCCGAGCACTTTGACCTTCTCGGTCGGCACCATGATGCGACCGATGTGTGATTCCATTCCTTCGATTTGCGCCTTGCGCAAGAGTGTGCTGCGCACGGAATCTTCTTTGTTGCTCGCAACTCGAAGCACGAACCAATCCATGCCCTCGCGAAACATCGGCAGTTCGCCATCAGCGAGAACGGCCGTCGAGACGACATGTGCGGTGATGATGCGTGTTGTCTCAACTCCGAGGCTTCGAATCGATTGAGCGGATGGCGCAGCCGTTGGTCGCACAGCACGCAGATTGCGCGGACCCGCTGGCTCGGCGACGACAGCCTCAGCCTTCGCTTTGGTCTTACGCTTTGCCTTTGGCTTCTCCGCAGAAGGCGATGCCGCTTCGGATGGAGTGATTTCGTTTTCTTCAGAATGATTCATATCAGCTACCAGGCTCCAGAACGCGCAGTTGAACGAAGAGCAAGAAGAACGCTTGATCAAACACGAAACAGAAGATCGCGATGACCGCGCTGGTGAAGATGACGATGATCGTCGATCCTGTCACCTCACGTCGCGTTGGCCAACTGACCTTTTTCATCTCAGATTCGGTGGCGCACAAGAAATCGACTGTCGTCACGCTCTTGGCAGTGAACATGTAGATGAATGGACAGCACACCGCGACGAAGAGTCCGCCGATCGCCCACGAGAGATAAATCGGGTTGATCCCCCAATTGACCGTCTCGAAGATGTCGTGCAACCACCATCCACCGAGCATGGCGATCACGCCGCCCGCTGTCGCGGACAACACTCGCGTCCAATAGCCCTGTCCAAGTTTGTACATGTATGTTCCGTTCTAACCAGCCCAAAAACAACTCGCCAAGAAACAACACGCCGAGAGGGGATCGAACCCACGACCTGCGGATTTGGAATCCGCTGCTCTACCAGCTGAGCTATCGGCGTCTCGGCAGAAACAATCCAAAGGTTATTTCCGCTTGATTTTGTGCAACGTGTGCCGACGAAGACGGGGACTGAACTTCTTGAAGCCAAGCTTCACCTTTTCAGCGATTCCGCCTTTGACGCGGATCTCTGCTCGGTAGTTCAGGTCACCTGTTTCGGTGCACTGCAGCCAGACATATTCACGATCGAGGCTTTTCTTTGCCATGATTTAGCTCAAAATCTTCGAGACAACTCCCGAACCGACCGTCTTGCCACCCTCACGGACAGCGAAGCGGACTCCTTCTTCCATTGCGACGCCCTTGCCTTCAAGATCAACCTTGAGCTTGACGTTGTCGCCAGGCATGCACATCTCGGCGCCGATGAGAGTCAGCTTGCCCGTGATGTCGGTCGTGCGGAAGTAGAACTGTGGCTTGTAGCCAGAGAAGAATGACGTGTGGCGACCACCTTCGTCCTTCGTGAGCACGTACACCTGTGCTTCGAATTCAGTGTGTGGCTTGATCGAACCTGGCTTGCAGATGACCTGACCGCGCTCGATGTCGCTCTTCTCAACGCCGCGCAAGAGACAACCAACGTTATCGCCGGCCATGCCTGAGTCGAGAGTCTTCTGGAACATTTCAACGCCAGTGACTGTGGTCTTGATTGGATCTGGACGAAGTCCAACAACTTCGACTTCTTCGCCAACCTTGATCATGCCGCGCTCGATACGACCTGTTGCGACTGTTCCACGACCCTTGATCGAGAAAACGTCTTCAACAGACATAAGGAACGGCTTGTCAACTTCACGCATCGGCTCTGGGATGTATGAATCGATTGCGTCCATGAGGTCGCCGATGCACTTGCTCTTCTCAGGATCAGTTGGGTTCTGAAGCGCCGGGAACGCCGCGCCGCGAACGACCGGAATCTCCTTCGATGGGAAGTCGTACTTCTTCAAGAGATCGCGAACTTCTTCTTCGACGAGATCGATGAGTTCTGGATCATCGACGGTGTCGCACTTGTTCAAGAAGACGACGAGGTATGGCACACCGACCTGGCGGGCCAAGAGCACGTGCTCGCGGGTTTGCGGCATAACGCCGTCGTACGCCGAGACCACGAGAATTGCGCCGTCCATCTGTGCTGCGCCAGTGATCATGTTCTTCACATAGTCCGCATGGCCTGGGCAGTCGACGTGTGCGTAGTGGCGGTTTGCAGTGCCGTACTCAACGTGCGAAGTCGCAATGGTCACAATCTTTGTTGGATCGCGACGGCCTTCACTCTCGGAAGCCTTTGCAACTTGGTCGTAGCTCACTGGCTTGCTGAAGCCACGCGCAGCTTGAACCGCGGTGATCGCTGCAGTCAGCGTGGTCTTGCCGTGATCAATGTGTCCGATTGTTCCGACGTTCACGTGCGGCTTGTTGCGATTAAAATTTTCCTTGGCCATGTCGAATTACTCCGTTGAGTCGTCAAATGTCTACTGAAGTAAGCACCCAACGCGAGTACTTACGGAAGCCACCGAAGGGGATTGAACCCTCGACCTCACCCTTACCAAGGGTGTGCTCTACCACTGAGCTACGGTGGCGTTCCCGAGATGAAAAACCGCCCTCTCGGGCGGCGGGTGGGCAAGTGTAACGAGATTCCTGCATGAAACAAGTCAGGTGGTCGCGCATGCGATCACCGAGCTCGATCATGGCGCAGGATTATCAGACCGATTCAAGTTTGAGATGCGCACTCCGCGACCTGTTGGGTCAGCAGGTGGAGTGGTACTTGTCCAAAATTGACCCTGAAGTTCTTCAATATCGTCCCATTTCGCCTCAGTTTGGATGTGGCCGTCGAGACAGAGAAGGACGCAGCTGTTTCCTGGATATCGAAAGTCGACCTCGCAGAGTTGCAGATCGTCGGCCTTCCACGGATTCGCGGTGGGGGTGATGACCTCGCCGGCGCGGCTATCCACAAGGTATACAGATTCTGAAGGACGCTTGATCTGCCCCGAGGTGTAGTAGACGCCGAGTCGAGCATCGAAGAAATCGTTCGCAGCGAAGTAGCCGGGTTGACCTCGTTCGAGCACTGAGGCGCCCGGACCCCACGGAGTTGCTTCGCTCGTAGCACTCTCATCGCCGACGAAGGGATTTTCCATTAGGACCGTCGAACGAAGCACATTCTTGGTGAATCCATCGACGTCTGCGTAGACGTAGCGATCGGGCGAGTCGTATCGGTAGTCATACGGATTGGGGGTTCCATCAGCGGCGCCTGGCATCTGCACCGAGCCGAGCGCGTTGAGGGTCCACAGAATGTCAGCCCACGTTCCCACAAGTGCTGGACCGATCGGAGGAGTCGATGGGACGGCCGATCGCACACTGCCCTTGAATCGTGCCGTTCGATAATCCACCTGACTTGGCAGGACGGTCTCGCGATTGTCCGTGATATAGGACTGCAAATAGGTGTGAATCTGCCGCATGTTGTTCTGGCTCGCGGCCCACTCGCTGTTGGCGCGCGCGACACGCAGTGCCGGCAGCAGAATCGCAACCAGCAGGGCAATGATGCCCACCACCGCGAGGATTTCGACCAATGTCAGACCGCGTGAGTGAGAAAACGGGCGAGTGCGATTCATCAGGCTCCTCAGTTGATACTGCTCGCTGGCAGGCGATTCACATGCATAGATACGCCATGAGGGTCGAATTGATGCGTCAACCCATCGACATTGTCATCAAGAACTCGGCGTTGGACTTCGTCTTGGTGACCCGACTTCGAAGAAGTTCCATCGCTTCGACGACGTTCATGTCTGAAACGACCTTTCGAAGGCGAACGATGAGTTCGAGTTCTTTGGGATCGAGCAAGAGCTCTTCGCGGCGGGTTCCAGAGGCGCCGACGTTGATCGCCGGATAAACGCGCTTTTCAACGAGTTTGCGGTCCAAGTGCAACTCTGCATTGCCCGTGCCTTTGAACTCTTCGAAGATGACTTCGTCGGCGCGGCTTCCGGTGTCGACGAGTGCTGTCGCGATGATGGTGAGCGATCCGCCGCCTTCGATGTTGCGTGCCGCACCAAAGAACTTCTTGGGCTTGATGAGCGCTGAGGTGTCAACGCCACCCGATCCAATCTTGCCCGAGTTGGGCATCGCGTTGTTGTAACCACGGGCGAGACGAGTAATCGAGTCGAGCAAGATCACGACGTGATCACCGCACTCAACCATGCGACGGGCTTTCTCAATGACCATCTCTGCGACTTGAATGTGTCGCGACGCCTCTTCATCGAAGGTGCTCGCAACGACTTCGACGTTTGATGGTGTGTTGCGTTTGAAATCGGTGACCTCTTCTGGTCGCTCGTCGATTAGCAGAACAATCGTGCTCACCTCGGGATGGTTGGTCGCGATCGCATTGGCGATTTGCTGCAAAATCACTGTTTTTCCAGTGCGCGGAGGGGCAACGATCAAACCGCGCTGACCGAATCCAAAGGGAGTCACCATGTCGATGACGCGCGGTTCGATGCGTGTTGGTTGACTCAGAATCTCAAGATGAATGCGCTTGTTTGGATGAAGCGGCGTGAGATTCTCGAAGATCGGAAACGAGTGCGCGATCGCAGGATCGCGACCATTCACGGTCTCGACTTTTAGCATGACGAAGAACAGTTCTTGATCTTTCGGTGCGCGAATGAGGCCTCGAATCGTCTGACCTCGGCGCAATCCAAGTTTGCGAATCGTCGTCGCGCTGACGTAGACATCGTCTTCGCACGCGAGGTAGGAGTATTCAGCGCTGCGAAGGAATCCAAATCCATCGGGCACGATGTCGAGCGAGCCCTCCGCGAGCATCTGTCCGTCGATGGTCGCGCGTGCGCGAAGAATCTCAAAGATGAGTCGCGTGTTGGCGAGAGCACCCTTGTCTTCAAGACCAACCTTCTTTGCTTCTTTGAGCAGTTCGTCGGTCGTCAGTTTGTGCAATCCCGCATTGTCGATTTCGCCCTTCTTTATGGTCTTTTTCTTGCCGCCGAGCGTCTCTTCGAGCGCGATCGATTCAGCTTCGATTTGCTCATCGGTTGGGATCGCTCCCGTTGCCATTTGGATCGCGGCCTGCGCGTGGAATCCGCCGCCACCGCCGCCACTACCGCCACCACCGCCGCTGTTGCCATTACCACCCCGTCGACGACGGCGACGTCCCTTGCCGTAGCCTTCTTTGCCGCCCCCCTGATAGTTGCCTTGCGATGACGATGGTGCCTGTGTGTCGTTCATGATGAAATCCAAGAAGATGTGAAGAGAGATGCGATTTGGTTCAGCAGAAGCGGGTGATCACGCCCTCTGCGTCCGGTCAAGAATGTGGCTGAGAAGCCGAGCGACGTGCGCCCGCAACGACTGCAGATCGCCGTCGTTGATCAGTACATCATCTGCAAATGTGCGCTTCTGGTCAAGAGGCATTTGTGCAGATTCTCGCCTCGCGAGATCGTCTTGGGACCATCCTCGGTTGGTCCCAACGCGCTCGATTCGTAGAGAACGCGGGGCGTCGACGAAGAGAATTGTGTCGCATTCTGCCTGCATATTCGCCTCGAGCAGCAACGGTGCGTCAATGACACAGGCAAGGGGCACAGTTTGCGCAGCAAAGAGCGCTTTTCTGCGCGTGTGAATCCATGGATGGATCAACCCCTCGAGGCGCATGCGCTCTCGCTCGGCTTGCGCGCGCTGCTCGAGCGACGCCTCTGGTGGCGCAAAGACGATCGCCGCGACTCGCTTTCGATCGATCGCACCTGAGCGCATCTCGATCGATGAGCCCCACCAGCGCAGAAGTTCGGCGTGCACGGTTGGATCGTCAAACGCCTCGCGTGCGAGCGCATCCGAATCGCTCACGGTGCATCCCAGCTCTGCAAGCATTTTCGCGACGGTCGACTTTCCAGCGCCGATCGATCCAATCAATCCGATCACTGGTGGATGGATCGGCGAAGCGCCACTCCCACGAGCATCGCTCACACTCGCGTCCATGTTGTGCCTTGTGGCGAGTCTTTGATCTTCACGCCCAGCGCGACAAGCGCATCGCGCGCACGATCACTCGCGGTGAAATCTTTTGTCGCACGCGCCGCGGCTCGCTCGGCGATGAGCGCCTCGACCGACGCGATGAACTCGCTTGCTGCATCGTCGCCTGCGCCGTCGGGTTGTGCCGCAACGGTGTTGCGCTCAAAGACACCGAGCACGCTGTTGATCGCGTTGAGGGCTGCGAGTTCGCTGTGGGGACACACGCCCTGTGCTGCACCATCGGGAACTTCACTCACCGCCGTGTTGATCGCTGCAACGGCGCGAGCAACGTTGAGGTCGTCACACATCGCACTGGTGAACTGCTCCAAGGCGCGGGCGAATGGTCCAGCGGGGGCTGAGGCATGACCGGCATGACTAGCGTGACCGGCATTCGCGAGCCGCGTGCGCGACTGCGCCGCGAGTGCCGCGTGCGCGCGCGACCAACGATCGATCTGCCGCTGACCATCGCGAAGTCCCTGCCAGGTGAAGTTGGCATTGGTGCGATAGTGCATCCGGATCAGTTCGAATCGAAGCGCCGCAGGCGTGATTCCGCGCGCAAGCACATCGCGCACAGTGAAGAAATTGCCCTTCGATTTCGACATTTTCTCGCCCTCAACGATGAGGTGGCGGGTGTGAAACCACATGCGCGCGAACGAAGCGTGATCGAATCCGCAGCAACTCTGCGCGATCTCACACTCGTGATGAGGAAAGATGTTGTCTTCGCCGCCTGAGTGAATGTCGATCTCTTCTGCGAGGTACGCCGCGGCCATCGCACTGCACTCGAGATGCCATCCTGGATAGCCGGCTCCCCACGGAGACTCCCACTTCATCACGTGCGCACTGTCGGGCTTCCACAACATGAAGTCGGCGGGGTGCTTCTTGAACGATTGATTGTTTGCGGAGATGCGCTCGCCTGCCCCCTCACGCAGCGCATCGAGTGAGTTTCCAGAGAGGCGGCCATACGCAGGAAAAGTCTTGATGTCGAAGTAGACGACTCCATCACCTGCGAGGTAGGCGTGATTGCGCGCGATCAACCGCTCGATGAGGGCGATCATCTGCGGGATGCACTGCGTTGGACGCGGCATCAGACTCGGGTCCGCGCGCGCCTCTTCTGCAACCTTGAGTCCGAGCGTGCGTGCATCTTCGAGAAATCGCGCTGCGTAGAAATCAGCGATCGCCAGTGGATCGCGCGAGTCAACGGTGACACCTTCAGGAAGTTGGCCGGCTTTCTTCGCCTGCGCGAGGCGCCGTCCTGCAACTGCCATCTTGTCTTCACCACCACCGTCAGCATCGGCATCATCGGTCATGTGACCGACGTCGGTGATGTTCATCACATGTCGCACGCGGTAGCCGATGAGTTCGAGGGTGCGGCGCAAGAGATCGGCGTTGAGAAACGAGCGAAAGTTGCCGACGTGCGCATCGTCGTAGACGGTTGGACCGCACGAATAGAAGGTCACTGTTCGACCTGTGGCGTCGATCGGTACGAAGGTCTGAGCCTGTCGCGTGAGCGTGTTGTGGAGAACGAGTTCGTTCACGAGATCGATCCTAGCGAGAGGGTTTACAGCCGAGGACGGGGTTTCACTGCGACCGCAGGATTTCCAATGTAAATCGTCCACGCGTCGAGATTTCGAAGCGCGACCGCGCGCGCGCCGAGGATCACCCCTGCCCCCACGACGACATCGGGGCCGACGAATGCGTCGGCGGCGATCCACGCATCATCATCGATCACGATCGTCGAACGGCGAAGGGCCATCGACGGATCGCGATAGTCGTGAGTTCCCGCACAGAGATGCGCCCCCTGTGAGATGGTGACTCGTTCGCCAATGGAGACCGGTCCGAGGCAATAGAGGATCGCGCGATCGCCAACCGATGAATCGCTGCCGATCGAGAAGTTCCACGGAATCTCGATGCGCACACTCCGGCGGATGCGAGCCGTGGCTGCGATGCTCGCCCCGAATGCGCGCAGGAGGAGACGACGAAAGCCGTACCAGTTGTGAAAACTCATTCCAAAGAGAGTCGATTGCACGATCCCCCACGCCACACGGCGGATTTTTTCGGAAGTGCGAAATGGGGACTCTTTACGCTGCGTCATAGGGTGAATTGCCCTGCCCGATACTATCGTCTGCCCACATGCACGCGCCGCAATTGCCAGTCACAGTGGTGATCCCAGTCAAGAATGAAGAGCGAAACCTTCCGCTCTGCCTCGAGCGGCTCTCGCGGTTCGCCACGGTCGTCGTCGTTGATTCTGGCAGCACCGACCGCACTCGCGAGATCGCACTCGCCCACGGATGCGAATTCGTCGAGTTTCGCTGGGATGGACACTTTCCCAAGAAGCGCAACTGGCTCTTGATGAATCACCCGCCGCAGACCCCGTGGGTTTTCTTTCTCGATGCCGACGAGTATCTCAGTGCTTCCTTCGTCGACGAACTTGCTGCAGCACTCAACGCGACGACGCATGTCGGCTTTCGAGTCGTCTATACGAACTATTTTCTCGATCAAGAACTTCGCCATGGCGCGGCGATGACCAAGTTGCCAATCTTCAAGGTCGGCACTGGGCTCTACGAGCGAATTGATGAGGATGGCTGGAGTTCGCTCGACATGGAAGTGCACGAGCATCCGGTACTCGATGGATCGATCGGTGAATTGCGCACGAAGGTCGAACACCGCGATTACAAGGGACTGCACGCGTACATCGCCCGGCACAACGAGTATTCGACGTGGGAGGCGCGGCGGTACATGAAACTCATGCAGACGCCCGAGGCGCGAGCGCGATTCACAAGCGACCAGCGGCGTAAGTATCAGAGCCTGACATGCTGGTGGCTCGCGCCCACGTATTTCTTCTACTCATACTTCTACAAGCGCGGATTTCTTGACGGCGTCGCAGGGTTCGCGTTTGCCAAGATGAAGGCGATCTACTTCTCGCAGATTCGCCTGAAGATTCGCGAGCTTCGCAGAGTCGCTTCACGCGAACCACACGGCGCGGCGCGCTAACGACGAGCACTCGTGACATCGTGCAGCACTCCGCGCCAATGCTCGCACGCTCGCTGCACCGAATACTTCGAGTCATATGCCACGCGCCCGCGTTTCCCCATCGCGTGCGCTTCGGCTTCGTGCGAAATCAGAAACTGAATACGCTCGGTGAGTTCTCTTGAGTCACCCACCGCGATCTCGAATCCACAGCGGTGTTCGCGAAGAATGGTCACGCACTCGCTGCCCGATGGACCAACCCACAGCACAGGCTTCGACGCTGCGAGCACACTGAAGAACTTGCTTGGCAGGATGAGTCCATCCCAGCCAAGCTGCAACGTGACGAGATGTGAATCGCCCACATCAAGCACATCTGCGAGTTGCTCTCGTGTTTGGTACCCCTTCACGATGACGTTGGTTGCGCTGCACGCGCGAACACGCTCCTCGAGAATATGTTTGCTCTTGCCCTCTCCGATGAAGAGCCAGCGGATGGCGTCGTTCTCTTTGAGTCGTTCAACGGCGCCTGCGATGGCCTCCATGTCATGACCGAGACCGAAGTTGCCCAGGTAGAGAATCGTGAAGCGATCGCCGATCCTCCAATCTGTGCGAAGTGGATTGTGAGCGCGTGGGCGATCAGCGATCGTTTCGGCGCCGCTCCAGACGCAAATCGTGCGCACGGACTCTGGTCGCGCACCCTTTGCGATCACGATCCGCTTCATGCACTGGCCCAGCGCGACCACGCGGTCGCTGTGGCGCAAGCACAGCCGATCGATCCATTGCAACACTCGCCACAAGAGGGTGCCCCGCTTCATCAGACCCAAGGCGCCCGCAACATCTGGATAGAGGTCCATCGTCCAGTAGACGACACGCGTTCCCTTGATCCATTTCAGCGCCACTCCGACGAGCGCGATGAATGGCGGCGTGGTGAAACAGATCACGACGTCATGTCGCGGCAGAATGAGACATCGCCAAGCCGCCGCGAGATAAAAGAGTGTGAAGTCGAACACGCGGGAGGCGATGCCGCCCTTGCCGAAAAGCTGCAGGCCGACGCGGTAGATCTCAATGGTCGCGCGCACCTCGCGCTTGGGAAGCGACGACCCACGCTCGCCATAAATCGCGCGACTTGCAACGACGGTGACGTCGTCTCCGTGCGCGACCATGAATCGCGCGAGGTCATCGGCGTGCTGCGCAGTCGCGACGACGTCGGGCCAGAAGGCCTGATTCAGAATCAAGATTCGGATGCCGCGCAGCACCTCAAGCATCTTGAGCGCGAGATCGACTTCGGTGGCGAGCACATGAATCTTCGAGCCCTTGACTCCATGCGCGACAAGATTCTCCTTGAATGCGTCCGTCACCGAGACGATGCGAAAAGCACGGCGGTAGAGGAACAGTTCGACCGGTCCGGGCAAACCCGCACGTGCTTCAACAATCAATGGACGGCGCTTGAAGAGGCTCACAATCCACGCGCCCAAGCCCGTCAAAGAGTGCGGCGACGTGCCGACGACGACGTCGACTTTCGAGACGAAAAGTGCGGCAATCACGCTGATGGCCGGGATGGATCTGCAAACTTGGATGACGCGGATGCCATCGATCTCTTGTGTCTGCCAGAGTCTGCGTGTGTTGCACGTGATGATGGTCACGCGCTGACCTTGTCGGACCCACTCACGGCACTGATCAAGGGTGTGCGAGTG
Source organism: Singulisphaera sp. GP187 (assembly GCA_945869475.1). Lineage (GTDB taxonomy): Bacteria > Planctomycetota > Phycisphaerae > Phycisphaerales > SM1A02 > F1-60-MAGs104. The sequence goes on from CAMBOV010000002.1 coordinate 58,499, forward strand.
TGACGCGTTGACTTCTGGGGGAAAGCTGTGTGTGAGAAAGAGAATGTGCATGTCTGGTTCAGCGCATGTGCAATGTCATCAGCAACGTATGTCGAACAAGTCATCTGCGTCTTCGCCACAGACTGCTCGCTCGATAGCGCGGCGCTGATACGTCGGAGTCCAGAATCGGTTCACGATCGCGTGACACGCGAGGCGAACTTCACTGGTTGGATAGGGTGTGCGAAGCCACGGTTCGATCGCCTCTGCGAGCGAATCGACACTTCCCTTCGTGAAATACGCTCCTGTCTTGCCGGGGATAATCGCTTCCCACTCGGGTGCCTGATCGTTCGCATCGCCGTGCGAAATGACCGGCACACCGTAGACCATGCTCTGAGTCACGGTGAGTCCAACTCTGCCTGGAGCCACGGTCACATTCGCCGCCATGATCAGCTCGGCGAGTCGCGATTCGTCGTAGCACGCCCCCTCGAAGTGCACCGTGACGCCGAGTGTGGATGCGAGTGCCTCGAGATTCGCGCGCTGGGGTCCGTCGCCGATGAGAATGACGTTCACCGCGACTCCGCGGCTGTTGAGCAAGCCTGCCGCCCTGATCAGCATGTCGATCTTCCTAATGGCGACGAGTCGTGAGGGACAGACGATCACTGGTATGCGGTCGTCACCGAAGAGTTCGCGGCGAACTTCTTCGCGCCGTTGGTCGCTCACCAAGTCGCGCGCTTCAACTTGTTTGTAAAAGTCTTGACTGTTGTAGATCACATGCAGCTTCTCGGGGGGCCATCCAACGTCGATCGCGAGTTGCTTCGATCGTCGACCGTAAAACATTTGCACGTGCGCGAGGGCATGCAGCGCACGGCGAATCAGACCATTGACGCCGCGAGGTGGCGAAAGAAACCCGTGCCCCCAAAGCAGCACCCGTTTTCCCATCAAACGTGCGAGCAATGCGCCGATCCAGGTGCAGGGCCAGTGAGGCACTGGGTGAAAGACAATCGTGTCGAACGCTGGGTTGAACGCGATAGTGATCGCTCGCCACTGCCACATGAAGGGTCCACCGAGGTGATGGGTTGGGGCGAGCACAAAGCGAACACCGCCACTCAAGACCGCAGGTTCGATCGAGTGCAGATACTCATGGTCGTCGCCGAAGAAAGTGAATTGAGCGCGCTCGCTGGTGGCGAGCGCTTCGACGATTGCTGTGCGGTAATGGGGGTAGAAGTGATAGACGACCGCAACGTTGGGACAGCGCCTCTGCATCACGGGTCGAGGAGCCCTCGGGCGAGCTCTCCATGCACGACAGGTCCCGCGAGCATCGCGTCATGGCGCGCGCGATCGATCGCGTGTGGAAAGCGCTCACCGATCTTGCGCGCTGGAACTCCACCGTGTATCTCGTAGGGGGGAACGTCTTTCGTGACAACCGCGCCCGCTGCGACGATTGCGCCGCGACCGATAGTGACTCCGTGCATGATGGTCGAGCCGTGGCCGATCCATGCATCATCTCCGATCAGCGTCTTGAGAATCTCGGGACGACCGCTGAAAACGTTGGGAACACCCGCGAGATCGGGTCGATGATCTGCGCCGACAACCGCGACAGAGGGACCGAGCAACGTATATCGCCCGAGCGTCACTCCTGCCTGAATCGCACAGTCATTGTTGATGAAGGAGTAGGGACCCGCAACGAGATCGGACATCACTTCACAGTTCGATCCCATGTAGAAAGTCGAGTGGACATGCTTGAGTCCGTAGCGAAAGCGGCGCCACGCCATCACTCGTCCCCGGAGAAAGAGAAAGATTTCTCCACGGCCGAGTAGTTTTCGAATCACGGGCGAATCCTCCTCATATGAACATGAAACAAGTCATTTGAAGGATAGCCAATCACCGCGCGCTCGATTACCGCCTGTTGAAACGCGGGAGACCAGCGGTTTTCGACCATCGCTACGCAGGCCGCTCGGGTTGAATCGCGGTCGGTGGTTCGATCGAGCCAGCGGTGCATCACTCGGGCGAGATCTTCTTCGTCACCCAGCGTGAAATAGTCGCCCGTGAGGCCCGGAATGATCGCTTCGACTTCGGGTGCCTGCTTTCCCCTCGTTCCGTGGGTCACGACAGGCACTCCATAGATCATGCTGTGGATCGCCGTCAAACCGACAAATCCAGGCGAAACGGTGACGTCGGATGCGCTGATGAGTCGCGCAAGACGTGCTTCGTCGTAACACGCGCCTTCGAAGCGTGAGTCAATTCCTGCGGCGCGCGCGAGTTGCTCGAGCTGCGCGCGGGATGATCCATCTCCCACGAGAAGCAGATTCGCCTGCACTCCCTGTTTTTTCAGGATCGCGAGCGCTCCGATGAGCATGTCGAGCCGCTTCGAAGGCTGCAGGCGGCACGAGCAGAATGCGATGGGCAGCGACGGGTTGCGAAAGAGTTCTGCGCGAAGAGCGGTGAGCTCTGACGGTGTAATCGACTGTCTCTGCTGAATCTGAGAGTCGATGTTCAGACTGTTGTGCACAACGTGCAAGAGCGCGGGATCCCATCCCACGTCGATCGCATGCTGCTTCGCCCAACGACCATAGAACAGATGCTGATGTGCGAGTCGAAAGAAGAGTCGGCGGACCATCCCCTTGATGCCGTGGGGAGCTTCGAGAAACCCATGACTCCAGAAGTGGACGCGCTTGCCAGTGAGTCGCCCCGCGAGTGCGGCGATCCAGGTTGCGATCCAAAAAGGATTTCCTAGCAGGATGAGTTGGTCGAACTCTCGAGAAAGAGCGACGGCAATGATCCCACGCTGCCACATGATCGACCGAAAGATGCGCGTTGTGGGACACGCACGAAAGTCGACCGCTGCGCTCAACTGCGCGCCCTTGATCGTGGTCTCATAGTGATCGTCATCGCCACAAAAGGTGAATGTTGCAACCTCGCTTCGAGCGAGTCGCTCGATGATCGCTTCGCGATAGTGGGCGAAGAAGTGATAAATCACCGCGACGCGCGGGCGGTGAGCGGATGAGTGTCGTGAAAAAACCACAGGTCGTCGGCAGGGTATCCAAGGATCGCCCGCTCAATCGAGCCGAGCTGGAAGGCCGGCGACCAGAATCGTTCGACTATCTTGTGACACGCAACTCGGGTCGCCTCGCGGTCGTACTCACCCAACAGAAAAGGGCGCATGACCCTCGCGAGATCCTCGACATTGCCCCACTCGAAAAGATCGCCAGTGACCCCAGGGATGATCGCTTCGACTTCGGGCACTTGCTTCGCCATCGTTGAGTGCGTGACAACAGGAACGCCAAACGCCATCGATTGCATTGCCATCAGACCGACGAACCCTGGCGAAACGGTCACTGCAGTGGCTGTGATAAAGCGAGCAAGCTCAGCTTCGTCGTAGCACGCTCCTGCGAAGTGTGTATCAATTCCTGCAACGCGTGCCCACCGCTCGAGATCATGCCGGCATTCGCCGTCGCCAACGATGAGCAGGTTTGCCTCGACCCCTTGGGTCTTCAGCGTTGCCAGTGCGGTCACGAGCATGTCGATCCGCTTCTCGGGCTGAAGTCGGCACGAGCAGAGTGCCGTGGGCAGCGATGGATCGTGAAAGAGTTGTGTGCGCAGCGTCTGCACGCTCTCTGCATCGACGGCCGCGCGCTGCTTCTCTTGCTCCGCCAGGTCGAGCGAGTTACCGATGACGTGCAATTTCTCGGGGGGCCATCCAGTATCCATCGCGAATTGCTTCGCCCACCGACCATAGAACATGTGCGCATGCGGGATGGCGTTGAGCGCGCGGCGGGCGAGCCCTTTCATTCCCGATGGAGCGGCGATGTATCCGTGCCCCCAGAAGAGAACACGCTTTCCCATCAGTCGTGCAAGGATCGAACCAATCCACGTGCAAGGCCAATGCGGCCCTGGGTGAAAGACGATCGTGTCGAAGCGTCGATCCCATGCGATGCGCAGTGCACCCCACTGCCACATGTATCTGCCAAAAATCTTCCGCGTCGGGGCGAGAATGAAACGGACGTTGTCGGAAAGTGTCGCGGCCTTGATGCCAGTGCGAAAGTCGTGGTCGTCGCCGACGAATATGAAATCTGCATGCACGCTGCGAGCGAGCGCCTCAACGATTGCTGCACGGTAGTGCGGAAAAAAGTGATAGACCACTGCGACCTGTGGACGCGCTCTCGACGATTGCGAAGTTTCGTCGAAACGCCAACTCACTCTCGAGAGACTACTCGAGTGATGACCTGCTTAACGAATGGGACAAGTTCTCGGTAGGCCGTTGGCTGACTGAATCGGGTGAGCCAGAACGCAACCACGAATCCCAGCGGAGCCACCGCGAACAGCGTGACCAACATCCCCACGATGTCAAATCGAGAGAGCATATTCCAAGCGCCCCATACAGCGAGCGCGACCGGCAGTGCGGTCATCCATGGCGCAAACATCACTGCCAGCGACGACCACAAAGTTCCCCCGACCCGTCGCACGCAGAGCCAGAGCGCGATGGGAAGGCTCATTCCCCACAGAACTGCAGCGCAGAGTGCGACTCCGATCGCTCCGTGATGGCTCGCGGCGAAAATGTAGGCGCAGGCTGAAATCGCAAACTGCGTTGACTGCCAGATGAAGTAGGTGCCGAATCTCCCTTGCGCGCGCATGAGCGCCATCGTTGGAGCCGTCGCGAAGTAGAACCCCTCCAAGATGCTCAGCACGGCGAAAATGGTGATCGCACCATTCCACTTTGCCGGAAACACAAGCGTAAAGAGCGGCTCAGCAACGGCGGCTTGCAGGAGGCAGACTGGAACGGCGACTGCGCCAATGACGCGCACGACCCGCAGGAATCCATCCGCTTGACGAGTCGCGCTTGCGCCGAGGCGAACAAAGATCGGCTGCAACACCGTGCCGAGTTGAGCGGCGATCAGTCCGTTGGCCTGCGCAGAGAGCATGAACGCAAATGCGTAGAGGCCAGTCTGTTCTTGCGACGCGAAGTAACCCAACACAAGCGCGGGCAGCAGCACAAGCACGTTATGCACGTACTGCGCGCTCGCGGCCAGCACAAACTGGCGGATAACGCTCTTGCGGATTCGCGCGTGATGCCACGACGACGGTCGTGCGACGAGCGGTTGCGCGTGGGCGACTTCAGCGCGTTGCTTCGACCGATACCAGAGCGCCTTGGCAAACATCGCGACGACCTGCGGCAACACGAGCGAGAGTGCGCTGCAACCCGAGAAGGCCATGACAACAGTTACGAGCGTCGCGACAAGTTGGGTCGATCCATCGATGATCGCAATCGTGCGATAGTGAAAGTTGACGCGCAGTCGTGAGAGTGCGACAGTGGCGATGCCATCACCGATCGGTCGCAGCGAGACGACCCAGACGAGTCCGATGAGAATCGCCGTGGGAAACTTGTCGAAGACGATCCCGATCACCGGAGCCGCGAGTGCGATCAAGAGTGTCGTCGCGACTGCGACGGTCACAGCCAGTCGAGCGGCGATCGGTGCGATCAATTCGAATCGTTTGCGGTGTGTGACCAGGACATCACCGACGGTCATCGGAGGCAAGATCACAAGAAAGATGCCCACGGCGAGGGTCAACGATGCCAATCCGAATTCGTCGGGAGTGAGTCGCAAGGCGACGACCCACATCGCACCGATCGTTGCGATTTTGTTGATGATCGCCTGCGCGCTTGTCCACGTCGTGCCGCGCGCCGCGGTCGAAGCGAGTCCTTGCTCGGGTGCCGATGCGCCCGCGGAGGACGCGCTGGGCACGTCGTCGTTCATAAGGAGAGGCGAACCCTTGGCGCATTCATCGCGGCGCGGGCCATCCCCTGCGCCCAACATTCGAGCACGAGCATGTGGATGAGCAATGGAACGGGTCGGCCGAGCCAATCGGTCGTCCGTCGTACATCGTCATACGCGCCGCGACGAAGAATTCCTGCGCGCACGAGTTCACCGTTTCGCAGGTCGCCGATGTGGCGAGCGAAGATCGCTTCGTACCACCGCCGCCAAGGCGGCGAGAAGCCACGCTTCGATCGCTCGAAAACGAACTGTGGCACGATGTCTTTCGACGCCTCGCGCAACCACGTCTTGGGAGCGAGATGATGATCGGGTCGCGCCTTGCGAAGTCCGATCACGGTCTCAATGAGTCGATAGTCAACCAGCGGCAGTCGGCTCTCGACACTTGTCGCCATACTGAGTCGATCGCCCTGCGCGATGCCGTTGACCGACATGTATGTTTCGCTCACGAGCTTTGTCAACGAGATGTCTGTTCGTGGATAGAACTGCTCGCCTCGAAAAATTGCTGTTGGATCTGTCTTCTTCGCCTCATCCCAACACTCGAGAATCACTGGCGCCATCGCATCTGCGAACCGCCACGTGTTGTGCGGATCCCAGCAGGGCAACTGGTGACGGTGTCCGTGCTTGTCTTGCGACCAATTCTGGCAACCTTTCACTAGACCCGCCCCTTGTTCAAGCCAATCGATCGCGCCTGTCCAACTGATTGGTGGCCGTGAGATGTTGAGATAACTCGTCAACCCGACCTCACCCTTCAAGAGTTTCTCGCGTCGCTCGCAGCGAATCGCAGCGTCGCGCAGCCACTTGTACCCCCAGAATAATTCGTCGCCGCCGTGGCCCATGAGCATGACCGGAACGCCATGCTCTCGTGCCATCTGCATCACAGCGAAATAACTCGCACCCGAAAGGTCAGCTGTTGGATCGTCGCGCTTGAAACAGATGTCGGCGAAACTCTCGACTGCATCGCGCGTACTCATCTGGCGCACGTGCATCTTGATTCCGACTTTGTCAGCGAATTCTTTGGCAAGACCCGTTTCGTCTTGCCATGCTCCGCCCTCATATCCGATCGAGAACGCAGTCACCTTCTCGTGCAACTCGCGCTGCGCCATGATCGCGATCAGACTTGAATCAACACCTCCAGAGAGTGCGATTCCAACGGGCACATCCGCTCGGACCACGATCTTCGATAGGTCTTCGAGGGCGGCGCGAATGGTCGGACCTGGCTCTGCATCAATCGCAGGCGCATCTTCCATGCGCCACCAGCACCGCTGCGTCACCGACCACTGGTCGAGGTTGATCTCGATGAGATGGCCGCCGAGCAGTTTTTCGACTCCACGCACGCAGGTCCAGGGTTCGGGCACGAACCCGTAGTGCATGTACAGATTGACACCGCCGGGGTCAATCTCGAACGGCACGCTGCCCGACCCCACAAGCGCGCGCATCTCGCTCGCGAAGACAAGCCGACTGCCCTTCCAGGAGAGATAGAGCGGCTTTTCGCCGATGCGATCGCGTGCGATCAGCACACGACGGTTCGTGCGATCGAGCAGTGCGAACGCGAACATTCCACGCAAATGCTTGACGCAATCTGATCCATATTCCTCGTAGAGATGAATGATCGTCTCGCTATCGCTGTTGGTCGCAAAGCGATGACCACGTGATTCGAGTTCTTTGCGCAACTCAACAAAGTTGTAGATCTCACCATTGGCGACAAGCGCGATCGACTTGTCTTCATTGAAGAGGGGTTGCCATCCACCCTTCAGATCGATGATCGCAAGGCGGCGCATTCCGAGCGCCACGTTTGGTGCATCGACAAAGCCTTCACCATCAGGTCCGCGGTGCACGAGCGCCGCAGCGAGATGACGCATGAGTTCGTGGTCGCCATCACGAAGTCCATCTTTTGAGATGATGCCGAATATTCCGCACATGAGTTAGTGGGCTTCTTCGCTTCTCACACCTTCGACTTGTGTTTCGGTTTCCTCGCCGGCGAGCATCGATTGATCATAGTCCGACTCTTCTGTTCGCCTGCGAAGGCGCGCGATCACGACCACGAGAAAGAAGAATGTCATTGCCGCCCAGAGGTACCCCTGCTTGTTGACGAGAAGCACTTGATAGGTGAGGAACGCGAAGATCACTGAGAGTGATGTGCGCGCGATCGAATCGTCTGCGAATCGACGAAAGAGCCAGATCGCGTCCTTCATCGTGACGATCATTATGATGCTGAACAGTATGAAGATCGGAATGCCGAGCTCTGCAACGATGTCGACGAACATCACGTGCGAGTAAGGTTCTGATCCCGCCTTTGTGATCGATGTGAAGGCGTTGAAGCCGAGACCCGCAACCCACGCGCTGGGGTTTCGCAGGAACGCGCCGAGCAAATCAAGCACGTTTTCGACGCGAACCTCAGAGCCACCCGCGAGCGTGCCCACATCCCAACGGCGCATTTCGGAGGCGCCCAGAATGAGCGACGCGACGTATAGAACGGATGGCACAAGCACGATTGCACCCGCGACGGTCCAGAGGAATCCCATGATGTTCTTCACTCGAACCGAGATGGGATAGAAGACGATCGCGATGAGCAGTGCGAAAATGATCTGCCCGCGAGAACCCGACTGCAACGCCAAAATTGCACCGAGAAAGAATCCGGCGATTCGCAAGAGATTGGTGAAGACTGATCCCGCGCCGACACGAAAGAGCGCCGAAAGAAGCAGGAGATTCCCCCCGAGTTCTCCCATCGTGAGCGGGTTCGTCCGAGCGAGCGCGCTCAGGTTGAGGCCCAGTCGACCAGACCAAAATGTGAACTTCGGATTTGTGATGATCAGGATCACAACAGCGAGCGCATAGAACAGAAACACGCGCAAGAACTTCGTCACCGACTCGATGTCATCAATCAACAGCGGCGCAACCAAGACGAAGAGCACGAGGTACGGAAGACCATTCGTGATGAGTGGCAGCCCCGTGCTGACGGATGGGCTCCACAGCATCGTCACTCCAGACCAGGCGAAGATCACCATCGTGCCGATCCAGATGAACGAGAGATAGCCCAGAAAGGGACGATCCTGTCTGGCGATCGCGCGAAGCGTGCCTAGGCCAACAGCCACGGCGGTAATCACGTTGGCCAGCGGAAGGATGTTGAGAAAGATCGGCGACGATGCCTGCAGCGCCTGCTCGAGTGTGTACATCACCACGATGAGCGCAAGCCCCCACGCGGGACTGAACAACGCCATCAGACAGCCAATTGCGAATGTGCCAACGGTAAGAACTTCAAACACGCGATGACCTCATGGCGACGGCGCTTTCGACTGCGCGAGCCGAATCCACCGGATCGAATCGAGGATCGTGTTGGAGCACTTTCGCACGAGCGTCGCACGCACGAGTGGATCGTTCCAATCGCGCGGAGTTTGGCTGTCGAGATACTCCGTCACAAATGCCGCGCGCCAAACGCGCGTGCCGAACGCGTCGTCTGGTTGAATGTCGATCGCGTCCGCGTTGATCGCGACCTTGATGAAGTACGAGATGCCGCTCCAGTTCGCGACGCCGCTTGCCCCTGCCGCAATGGCTGGCTCGACTTGATCTTCGATGAATTGCACTTGGGGCACGGTCGTGCCAGCTTTGGCGACCCCGTGGGGTTGCCAGAATGGACTGATCGTCGGAATCACACGCTTTCCTTCGGCAAGAATCTTCGCGATTCCAACGGTTGATGACCGCCATGCACGCCCACCCTCGCGGACTGCGTCTGGCGTTGTTGGGTCAACAATTGTTGGATCGTAGACCGGATAAATACTCGGACTCACCCAATCCTCTTCAGCGATAATCGGAGCGTAGATCTTGAAGACCCGTTCGAGCATCGCCTTCTTCACCTCGGTGGTCGCCGTCGTCCAGGTCTTGCCGTCGAGCCAGTAAGGCAAGTAGGGCGTGCCATAGTAGGTCCACTTGATGTTTGGATATCGCGACTTCACTGCGCGAAGCGTCGACACCATTGATTGCACGGTCGCTTGGTACTTCGGCGAATCGATCCCAGCCTGCAGATTGGCGGTGAATGGTTCTTCGAAGTCGAGCATTCCCCACGTTGATGCTTGACCGGCGATCTTTGTCGCAATCTCCTTAAGAACGGCCTCGGTGTCGATCACCCCAGTGCGCGCCGCTTGCGGATCGCACGACTGATAGATGATCAGGTAGGGCTGAGCGTCGAGTGCCTCAGCGCGTCGCTCGATCGTCCGGTCGGGGATTTCGTCGTAGAGCACCGTGAGAGTCGGACGGGCTGCCGCGGCCGGTTGAACGACTGGAACGGTTGGCGCGACGGATTGCTGCGCAGTGGCGAACAGCGCCGCAGCACTCAGAGCAATGACCGATCCCAAGATCACTGATCGTGCCCAACCCCAGCAGGCAATCTGTGACCGGCATCTCGCAGAGTCTTCTCACGGCTTGCGAGTTCGAGGTCATTCTCCACCATCATTGCAGCGAGCGATTCAACTGAGCAGGTCGCTTGCCACTTCAGCTGTTGCTTCGCCTTCGAAGCATCGCCGAGCAACAACTCGACCTCTGCCGGACGCAGATATCGCGCGTCCATTTCGATGAAGTCTTTGCTCTCGAGGCCAACGTGCGCAAAAGCGAGATCGCAGAACTGGCGCACGGTGATCCCCTTGCCAGTCGCGATGACGTAGTCATCCGCCGTAGGCTGCTGCAGCATCCGCCACATCGCTTCGACGTATTCGCCCGCAAATCCCCAATCGCGCGATGCGTCCATGTTTCCCAGATAGAGCTTGCTCTGCAGGCCGAGTTTGATACGCCCAACGGCTCGTGTGATTTTTCGCGTGACAAAGGTTTCGCCGCGACGGGGGCTCTCATGATTAAAGAGGATCCCACAACTCGCATGCATTCCATAACTCTCGCGGTAGTTCACTGTGATCCAATGACCCATCACCTTGGCGCAGCCGTAGGGAGAGCGCGGATAGAAGGGTGTTGACTCGCGTTGCGGAACCTCTTGCACCTTGCCGAACATTTCGCTCGAACTTGCTTGGTAGAAACGCACTGCCTTTCCCGTGATTTCTTGGGAGGCGCGCACTGCTTCGAGCAGACGAATCGTGCCGATCGCGACGGTGTCTGCGGTGTAGACGGGCTGATCGAAACTTACGCGCACATGGCTTTGCGCTCCGAGGTTGTAGACCTCATCGGGGGCGATCTTGGAGATCAGATTCAGCAGTCCATTGGCATCACAGAGATCGCCATAGTGCAACTTGAGTCGGACACCAGCCTCATGCGGATCACGATAGATATGGTCAAGGCGCTCCGTGTTAAACGTTGAACTTCTTCGGATGACGCCGTGCACTTCGTAACCCTTCGAGAGCAGCAGTTCTGCGAGATAGCTGCCGTCTTGTCCTGTGATTCCGGTAATGATTGCTTTCTTCATGTGTGTTCCTTGACGACGGAGAATAGACAATTCTCCTCTCTTCTTGTTCAGTGAGAACGAATTCCGATACCTTTGAGTTCTATGCCGACATCGAACTCGAAGACTCCTCTTGCCGGCGCACGCATCGTGGTCACAGGCGGCGCAGGCTTTCTTGGCCGGGTCGTCGTTGAGAAATTGCGAGCACGCGGGGCGCGCGAGGTTCTCGTGCCTCGGCGGAGCGCCTTTGACTTGACGCGCGAGGGGGATGTCGCGGCGATGTACGAGGCGATGAAGCCTGACATCGTCTTTCACCTTGCGGCCGAAGTCGGCGGAATCGGCGCAAACATGGCCAATCCGGGGCGGTACTTCTTCGCGAACATGGCGATGGCGCTGCACCTGATTGAAGAGGCTCGCAAGCGCGCGCTTGGAAAGTTTGTGCAGGTTGGAACGATTTGCGCCTATCCAAAGATGACACCGGTGCCTTTTCGTGAGGCAGACCTTTGGGATGGCTATCCCGAAGAGACCAACGCTCCGTATGGCATTGCGAAGAAGGCCGCGATGGTGATGCTCGATGCGTACAACCGGCAGTACGGTCTGAAGTCGACCTACCTCTTGCCCGTCAATCTCTACGGACCGGGCGACAACTTCGACACCAACACGTCGCATGTCATCCCGGCGCTGGTTCGAAAGTGCGTTGAAGCGGTCGACGCGGGTGCGCCAACGATCGACTGTTGGGGGACGGGTTCAGCGAGTCGAGAGTTTCTCTACGTCGACGATGCCGCTGAGGGCGTCATCCGCGCCGCTGAGGTGCTCGACACACCCGAGCCGATCAACCTCGGCACTGGACGCGAGATCACGATTCGCGATCTTGTCGCCCTCGTCGCGAAGCTCTGTGGTTTCACAGGAGAGATTCGCTGGGATGCATCAAAGCCCGATGGTCAGCCGCGACGATGTCTCGATGTCTCGCGCGCTGATGCACTGCTCGACTGGCGCGCACACGTCGGATTCGAAGATGGTCTTCGCAAGACCATTGAGTGGTATCGCACGAGTTCACGGTAGCCGATCGGTTTTCACCCGCTCGATTGCTGCTGTCAACTGATCGAATCGCTGTTGCCCAGAGCCGACCAGTTCGACGAGATGCGGTTGACTCTCGCGGGGCATCACTCCATACCGCCCTTCACGGTAAATCTGTTTGAAGATCGCATCGACGTCGTCGCGATATTCGTGGTCGATGGGGCGAATTCCATCCGCCTCCATTTCGACAGGCCACTCATCGCACTGAGGGATGAACGCCAGAAGGTCGAGATGATCGAGCGACTCTCTCACCGCTGGGATCATCCACTCGACAAACGCGTCGTTGATATCCGTGGTTCCCTTATTGGCGGTGTACTGCGAGTACGCGAGATAGTCGATGGGTGCCCGGTCGAAGATCACATCATCGGTGAAGTTGGCGTAGCGATGAATGCGGCTGATGTTGTAATAGAGCTGGATGCCATTGTGTAGTTTCGTAGATGCCTCACGAAAGAGGATCTCGTAGGGACCGTACAGACCCAACGCTCGGTAGGGTTCTTCTTCACGCTTGAAGCTCGGGCAGCGGGCGATCCAATCATTGACGACTGTTGACTTTCCCAGCGAATGGGAACCAGAGACTGCAATGCGCATTATGAAATGCAGTCTAGGGTGACGTCGAACAAACTCATGGCGGGCGATCGCAGAGGGCTTTGGTCTTTCTTGTTGATGGTCGCGCTCACAACTCGTCTGCGACGGTCGCACCGACGATTCGATTTTTGGGATGGATCGATGCGCGAATCGCGATCCACGAATTCTCGCACTTGATCTCTCTCAGTCCCAATCGGCGAGAACGACCGCGAGATCGACTCCGTCGACGATGCCGTCATCGTTCACGTCTGCTGCCGGGTTGTTCGTTCCCCATCCAGCGAGAACTGCTGCGAGATCTGCGCCGTTCACAATGCCGTCACCATTCGCATCGCCAGGTGAGGATGGATTTCCGCCGACCGATGCATCATCTCCAACGCGTTGCGCCGCGATGTCGGTGGCTCCGGTGGCGCCCGTTGGCCATGCAAAGACAGACGCATTCGCCTGACGCATATTGACCATCATGCCCTTGTCTGAGGCACCATCAACGCGAGCGGCGAGCGCCCACTGCGCAACTCCATCTGCACTGACACGCTGCGAATAGACCGAGTCTTGGCCGAATGCGCTCGAGGTCTGCCAGGCGAACGTCGCGCCGCCGCTGCCAGCGGTCGCTGCTGTGAAATCTGTTGAGTACTGCGTCGCGATGGGCGAAACAGAAAGCCCCGACTCTCCCCAAAGTCGAGCGCCTGATCCGCTCAGCGCGAATGCCTGCACAGAGACTCCGTAATTCGAAGTGCTTGGCGTGCGTTCGGCCCAGACTGCGTAAATGCGATTGGCCGCTGCATCAACTGCCATGCGCGGCGAGACTCGTTCGAGTGTTGTCGTTGATGCGACTGTCGCGCCGCTTGCGCCGAACTTCGCGACGCCCTGCATGTCGAGAAACTGGACTGAAACTTGCAGCGGGCTCGACGTGTACCAACAGAAGGCATAGCCAACGCCTGGAATCGCTTGGCAGGCGGGATAGTTTCCAATCTGCAGTGAACCCGTCGAGAAGACCGTTGCTGGAGTCGTGCTCGCCGCGGTCCATCCCAAGACACCTGCGGGTGAAACGCGCCAGGCCTTGAGAGTCTTCGCGCCGGTGAATCCAACTTGTCGAACGCACGAGAGCATCACGCCACCCGTTGCATCGGCGGCGGGCCAAAGGTCTGCATTTGTTGTTTGAGCTGTGCCATCTTGGATCGCAACTGGAGTTGCCCAGATCGCTACGCCAGTGAGCGGATTGAGCCGCTGCAGTTTGCTTGCGGTTCCTTCGTACCACGAGACATAGATTGATCCGTCGAAGGAGTCTTCTCGCACCTTTGGATTGGCGACGTAGACGCCGGACGTTCCAAGCGTCGAGGTCCAGAGAATCGTTCCAGTCGCATCCACCAGTGAGGCGCTGATGCGATCGACGCCAGTGCGATCATCGTTGTAGGCAACAGCGAACTTACCGCCGCTCACGGCTGACGAGTAGTAGTCAACGGTCGATGAAAATCCTCGGTCGGCGACGAGCACGCCGTTGGGTCCCCAGGTTGGCAATCCACTCGCGTCGTAGTGATTCACTCGCACGTCGTATCCGCCTGTGGCGTTGTCGAACCACGACATGAAAAAATCGCCGTTGCTGCCAGCGGACATCTTGGGTTGCACTTGATCGTTTGTGCCACTGGCAAGCACCGATGGACCCACTGGCGACCAGGCGACCGACGAGATAAGCACGGTGACTGCGATAGTCGAGACGAAAGCGACAGCAATTCGAGACTTCTTCATCCCCCCAGTATGGCGCGAGCAGAGCAAAATGGAAACAGAATTTCGAAATATGGCAAAAGATTCGTTGAGTTCAGTCGAAGAGACCGGGGTCGATCGGGGCTTTCGGCGCGACGATTGATTCGCTCTGCAACGAGATGCGTGACACAGGACCAGTGAACGCCTCATAATCTTCATTTGGATTCTCGCCAATCCACCTGACAAACCCCTCGATTTCGGATGAAATTGCGCTCTCGCGCCAGGTTTCGCCAAAGACGGTTCGAATTCCAAGCCAGAGATGGGCGTATGCATTTCGTTTGGCGAGTGCACCGTGCGGATGCAGCAGCGGCTGAATCTTCGCGCCCAGCTGCGCGACCTGCGCACGAATGATCGCGATCTCATCGGGGTGCATCGGCGCACGGTACAGCTGCATCGGGCGCGAGAGCGCGAGAGCGCGAGAGCGACCGCGTCTACCCTGACTTGCATGCTCGTTTCACATTTGCTCAGCAGCTTTCTCGCCGCACACTGCATCGCGCAGTCACCGCCGGCCGCTGCCATCAAGGTGCTGGTTCCAGATGGATTTCGCGTCGAACTCTTCGCGCGCGAACCACTGGTCGCTGATCCTGTGGCATTCGACATCGATTCACGAGGACGCATCTTTGTCGCAGAGAGTCACCGACAAGAGCGCGGCGTCGAAGACAACCGATCGAGCCCATTCTGGTTGCTCGATGATCTCGCGGCGCAGACGGTGAGCGATCGCTTGGCCTACTACGAGAAGTGGAAAGAGAAACGCAAGAATGGGATGGCCTACTACAGCGAGTTTGTCGATCGCGTGCGCATGGTCGAAGACACGGATGGTGATGGAGTCGGCGACAAAGTCACTGCATTTTCGCCTGACTTTCGCGACGCGCTTGATGGCACTGGCGCAGGAGTGCTCGTCGATGGCGACAGTGTGCTCTACACGTGCATCCCGCATCTCTGGAGAATGCGCGATGGCAACGGTGATGGCATCAGTGAGAAACCCGAGTCGATGTTCGATGGCTTTGGAGTACGCACTGCACTACGAGGTCACGACATGCACGGGCTGATCATCGGGATGGATGGACTCCTCTACTGGTCGATCGGCGACCGCGGCTATCACGTGACGACGCGCGAGGGCGAGGTGCTCGCGGATGCGAAGTCTGGCGCGGTCTTTCGCTGTCGCCCCGATGGAACTGGGCTCGAGGTGTTTGCAACGGGACTGCGCAATCCACAAGAACTCGCGTTCAATGAGTTCGGCGATCTCTTTACCGGCGACAACAACTCTGATGGCGGTGACAAGGCGCGGTTCGTCTTCGTGATGCACTCTGGCGAGACTGGTTGGGACATGAATTACCAAACCCTCGACGGAACGAATCAGCGAGGGCCGTGGAATCAAGAGGGCATCTGGCACCTTCGACCGAGTGATGAACGCGACCGTCCTGCGTGGGTGCTTCCGCCGCTTGCGCACGTTGGCAGTGGTCCGTCTGGGCTGGCGTACGCGCCCGGCACGATGCTTCCACCAGAATGGGATGGCCGCTTCTATCTGTGTGACTTTCTCGGAAGCGACAAGCACAGCAACGTGCTCGCGATTCAAGCGTTGCGAAGTGGCGCGGGATATGAGGTCACCGAAGTCAAACCGTTTGCGCGCGAGGTGCTCGCGACGGATGTCGCGTTTGGTCCTGATGGTCGTGTCTACGTGAGTGACTGGGGAGGCGGTTGGTATTCAAAAGATGCCGGCGAGATTTATGCGGTGTGGAGCGCACCTGAGCGCGACGCTGCGGTCAGCGTGCAGACGCGTGCACTTCTCGCAGAAGGCTTCGCGCAGCGACCCATCGATGAACTTGTCGCACTGCTCGCCCACCCCGACATGCGCGTTCGACGCGGATCGCACTTCGCACTTGCTTCGATGGGTGGCGCATCGACGCTGCAATTGCTCGCAGTCGCACAAGGTGGCGAACCGACCGACGACGATGGTGCACTGCGTCGACTCGCGCAGATTCACGCGATCTGGGCGCTCGGCATGCAGGCGCGGGGAGTGCGCTGTGAGGTTGTGACGACCATTGATCCACTCGCTCCGCTGCTCTCGCTGCTCGAATGTGAGGACGCCGAGATTCGCGCGCAAGTTGCACGAACGCTCGGCGAGGCGAACTACCAACCCGCCGCTGCGCAATTAACTCAGCACATCTTCGATGAAGACCTGCGCGTGCGAGCTGCATGCGCAATCGGAGTTGGCCAACTCAAGGTGCCCGATGCCGTCGCCGCGATCGTGGCTGCTCTCTTCGAGAATAATGAGAAGGATGCCTTTCTTCGCCACGCACTGGTGATGGGACTCGCCCGTTGCGCGGACGCCGCGAAACTCGCAGAACTCTCGGCCGATCCATCGAGCAGTGTGCGACTCGGCGTGTTGCTCGCGATGCGCACACAGAGAGATGTCGCGATCGCCCGCTTTCTCTTTGATCCAGATTTTCGCATTGCAACTGAGGCTGCGCGCGCGATCTGGGATCTGCCCATTGCACCCGCATTTCCCGCCCTCGCTGAAGCAGCCGGTCGAATCGCCATGCTCGCAACGAGTGATGAGGCGAGCGTAAGCCTCGTCACGTTCACGCGCGAACTCTGGAAGAATCACGAGCTCGATTCGTCGCAAGCTCTTGAAACAACCACGATTTTCGATCAGCCGCCAGACGAAACTTCGCACGTGAGTGAAACGGCTGGATTTTCAGCGCACGGCAATAAATACCTGCAGCGACTGCGCGGGGAGATCCATCCACCAGTCGATGGCGAGTATCAATTCTTCTTGACGAGTGATGACCACAGCACGCTCACGATCACGCCCTCGGGATCGCCCACATCAACGGTCGTGATCGCGCGCATCGATGGATACAGTGACCCCGAGGGATGGGAGTCGCAAGCCTCGCAGATCTCTGCGCCAATCAGCCTTCGCGCAGGCACGACCTACACGCTTGAAGCGCGACATGCGCAGGGTGGCGGTGGCAATCATCTCGCCATTGGATGGAAGTTGCCCGGCGGACAACTCGAACGACCCATTGGACGGCGCCCCGTCGACATCAACGTCGCCGCCTTCGCACGACGAACGATCGCCGCGAATCTCGCGCTTGGCATCAGTGGCGGATCAGCCATCGCACGGATCGCGGCGAATAGCACGCTGCCCACAGTGATTCGTCTCGAGGCGATCGCGGCACTAAGCGCGTACCTCGCACCTGGAGTGCGCGACCGCGTGCATGGACATGTCAACCACGCCACAATTGCGCCACGCGACAGCGAGAGTTTTCGTCGCGCAATGGCGCTTGCGTTGCCATCCCTCGCCCGCGACAGCGAAAGCAGCGTGCGCGCCACGGCGATGCAACTCGCGACGAGTGCTGGCATCGCGCTCGATCAACGCGCAAATCTCGAGTGCGTAGTCGACGAAACACGCGCGAGCGAAGAGCGCACTGCGGCGCTTGCTCAACTTGCTGCGGCGAATGATGGCGCATTCGACAAGGCACTCGAGGCTGCGCTGACCTCGAACTCTGCAGAACTTCGCATCGCCGCGCGTGAACACTTGTCGCGGCGCGATCCTGCGAGGGCTCTTGAGAAGGCGGTCGAGGCACTTCGCACCGGCAGTGAGCGCGAACAACAAGCTGCGATTCGTTTGTGTGCACTGCTCGCGAAGAGTTCAGAGGCGGCGGTGGCGACGACTGCTGGCGTGGCGCTCAGTGCGCTGCGCGTGCAATACTCAAATGGATCGCTCTCCCCCGCTCTCGCGCTTGATCTCGTTGAGGCGACGGACGCCACGACCATCCCGTCCGCCGGTAGCTCAACCAACACACTTGCGCCGTTGCTGCTCGCAGGTGGCGACGCGCCGATCGGTCGCGATCTCGTGATGTACCACTCGGGTGCGACGTGTTTGCGCTGTCACATCATTAGTGGAGTCGGCGGCCATGCCGGTCCCGCGCTCGACGGCGTTGGCACGCGCCTGACGACGCGCGCACTGCTCGAGTCGCTCGTCGAACCAGGCGCGACGATCGCGGCAGGCTTTGGCGCCGTCACTGCGATGCCTCCGATGAGTCCACTTCTCACGAAGCGTGAGATGCGCGACGTGATCGCGTACTTGGCGTCACTTCACTAGCCAGACGCGCCGCATCGCAGCGACCTGAAAGGCGATGTACATCGCGGTCAGTGAGATCGAGTACGCATAGGTGACCTCGAGTGAGGTGCCGACGTGCGCGGCGACTGCCATCGCGAGAAGCGCGAGTGTGGTGCCAACGGCCGCGATTGTGATCGTCAGCCTGTGTGCGCCGTGATATTGAAGAATCGATGGAGCGAATCCAAGCAGTGTGTTGATGCAGTTGCCAATCGCGAGCGTGACCAGCATCGGATACGCCGCCCGATACTGCTCGCCAAAGAGTGCGAGCAGATCGTGACCGAAGAGCACGATGATGGCGAAAAAGGCGCCACAGACGACGATCATGAATCGACCGCGCGATCTCAGAAGCATCCGCTCATTATGTGCATCGCCTCGAGCGATCAACCGCGCGAGCTGAGGTCCGTAGATGCGCATCGTCGCAGTCTGCGCGATGATGACGAAGCCCGCGACCTGCATCGCCGCCGCCACCATTCCAACCCCCACTCGGTCGCCCCGCACAACTTCGAGCACAACGATCGCTCCCTGTGTGAAGATCGTCATGATGAGGCTGAACCCCAAGTAGCCGACACCTTGTGTAAGCCAATCCTTGGATGCGTACAGGCTCGTCGCTCGCAACGCCAACGTGGGCAGGCGGCGAAGCACGATCACGATCATCACGACGAGCGCAGCAACCCACGCTAATCCATACATGTTGATCACCTCGCGCAGCGTTGGTGTTGAGTCGAAGAGCGCAGACGCGGCAACGGCACCCGCCGCACTCGCGGGCAGGAGAATCCTGTAGACAACCGTCGAACCCATCCATGATCCAAGGGCAGTTGCGACTTCGATTGCGAACAAAAAGAGCGCCATTGCTGGCACGAACCAGAGCATGTGCGCGAGCGCGTCGAGACTCACGTCATGCGCCCGCACGCTGTCGTAGATCACAAATGCGCCAACGGCGGCGCAGGCTCCCACACAAACGCTGATGGTGACTCCAAAAACAATGTACCCCTTGGTCATGCTTTGACTCTTAAGGTCGACGTACTCGGGCAAGAGGCGCAGCGCGCACTTCTCGAGTCCAAGCGTGGCAATCGTGCAGATGATCGCGACCATCGAGACTGCAGCACTGAATGCGCCGTAATCGGTTGCCGACAAGATGCGAGCACCGATGATATTGAGCACACAGTTCAGTGCGTACCCAGCCACAGCAGCGACGACGACGACTTCGCTGGCGTGGGCGGTCACTACGTGAGCGCTCGGCACATTCCGAGCGTCGGGATGGTCGTGCCACATTGCCATCGATCAGTTTCGACCGAGCGTCATGGTGAGCGCTGGTCCATTCTGCTTGACCGCCTCAATGTCTGTGCCAAGTTGAAAGAAGAGCGACTCAGAACTCTCGAACCATCCTGTTCCCTGCAGAAATTGCGTCGCATTCTTCTCCCAGCACACGGCAACGTCGAGGTGTCCCATCGCATCGATCTTTCCGTCGAGCGAGCCGTGGCGGGCAGCCGATGTGTTTCCATCGGACCATCCATCGTCGATGATCGCTCCACGCAACTCACCCGTCGATGAGATGGTCGCGGTGCCCAAGCCACTGTTTCCGTCGGCGGTGAAGAAGTTGATGCGCCACGATCCGACATACTGACCAAGCGCGTCGAATGGTGTGGTCGCTGGCTTTCCATACGGAGGCGATGCCGCAACGCCCTGTTCGTGCAACGCGAGCGCGATGCTGCCGCCCTTTGCGAAGTTGCCATCTGGACCGTACGGCCGAATCGTCAGGCCCATCGATCCAAAGCTCGGCGCTGTTGCGACCCCCTCGAACTTTTCAGTCTGGCCGGTGCTCCACTCGATCGAAATCTGCGCGGTGCCTGCGGCGATCGATCCAGTCATCGCTCCGGTTCGACCGACTCCATGCGCGGCCTTCCACACTGAATCTACGAGTGATCCGGTGATCGCGCCGTCGGCGGCGACGGTCACGCGCGCTTGGCCTCCACTGGTCTGATCTTGTGCTGTAAAACTGCCCGACCAACGACCGATCGTCGATGTGCTTTCACCCGCGACTGCACTCGGTTGTTTTGGAGCAGTGTTGCACGCGGTCAACAACGAAGCGGCGGCGCACGTGACGATGCACGAGATGAAGTGGATGGACATGCCGCCGAAGTTACAGTCCAAACGCGGCGAGCACGGCGGCGAGATCGGCGCCGTCGACGAATCCATTGCCATCCACATCACCGATTGGATTGCTTGTGCCAAATGCAGCGAGAACAGTGGCGAGGTCTGCGCCGTCAACGTGTCCATCGCCATTAAGATCGGCTGGATGTGGCGGCGTGCCAGGTTCAGTAAAAGTCTTCGTCGGACCATCGCCCGAATTTCCAAACGAGTCAACCGAGCGAACCGAGTAACTCACGAGTGAGCCCACTGGCTGCGACGGCATGACGCCGCGCCAGAGTCCGTTGCCCGTGAGTCGCATCGCGACTGACTCGGTCATTGCACTGGTCGTGCCATATCGAAGAGTGACACTGCGGGGATGGAATCCCATGTGGCTCGTGTAGGCATCGCTCAACTCAACGCGCACGGGGTGCGTTTCGCCGATGACGGTCGCGACGATCTGCTCAGTACGAACGGTCACGGGTGCGCGAGTGTCGATCGCGCCGTTGTTCATATAGATGCGGTTCTGGAATGCGCCACTCTCGCCTTGGCCGGTGACGATGTCATATCGGCCATCGCCGTCGAAGTCTGCGACCTTGACGTCGAGTGACGAGTCGGTTGATGCAGTGATGACACTCGCGACTTGCGTGAACGCGCCGGTGCCGCCGTTTCGATAAATGCGCTTCGATCCGCCGAGCACTGCGATGACGAGATCGAGATCGCCGTCATTGTCCATGTCGAAGAACTTGCTGTCGTTGTCGTCAACCGATGGATTGGGTGCGATCGAGGTCGAGATGTTTGTCCAGGACGTTCCGAGGCCGTTTGCATTTCGCGCGAGCAGTTCTTGATTCGTGGTTCCAGCGTTTGTGCCGATGAGATCGAGATCGCCGTCACCATCGATGTCGCCCGCGTCGTATGCGTAGGCGGTCGCGTCGTTTGGAAAGTTGCCGCCTGCCGCGAAGGCGCCCACGCCGTTGTTGAGCCAGAGCCGACTCTGATTCGGAGTCGAGGCGCGTGTGCCGATGAAGAGATCGAGATCGAAGTCGCCGTCGGCGTCGAAGAAGAGCACGTCCATCTGTTCAGAAATGTTGCCCACGGGCAAGCTCGCAGCGACGTAAGTGAACCGTCCTGTGCTGTCGTTGATGTAGAGGCGAGGCTGTCCAGTACCGAAGCGGCTCGATGCGCCAGAGTTGCAGAGTGCGATGTCGAGATCGCCGTCACCATCGACGTCGCCAAAGGTCGCGCGCGCGGTTGATGTGTTCGCCGTTGGAAGGCGAGTCGTCGTCTCGTTGGCGAAAGTGCCCGCGCCATTGTTCATCAGCAACAGCATCTGTCGGTTGTAGTCCTGCGCGAGAAGAAGATCGAGGTCGCCGTCGCCATCGACGTCGCCGAATTCAGCGCTGCGAAAACATCCCGTGATGCCGGCGACGCGTGCATCGGTGAGATCTGCGAAAACTCCTGCGCCGTTGTTGACATAGATGCGTGGCTTGAGCAAGGTGCCCAGCGACGAATAGCCCTGACCGTTGGCGAAGCACATGTCGAGATCGCCGTCACCATCGATGTCACCTACGCCGATTTGGTTGGTGTACTCAGCTTGCACCGGAAAGCGCGTCGAGGTTTGATCGACGAACTGAATCTGTGCGTGAGCGCTCAGTGCGCAGGCGAGTGAAAGACAAGCCACGATCGTGAGGGTCGGGATGCGCATTGGATGACCGAAAACTACTGCCAATGGCGACAAAATCGACTGGGATCCAAAAGAAACACGCGATTCACCCCTTATCGGCGGCGGCGGGCTTTGGCGAAGTGACGCGATGCTGCAGGAGCGATCTTTTCGAGGGTGTCGGTGCCTGCTGCGGCGTTTTGCGCGTGCGCATTGAGTTGGGTGATCCGCTCGCGGGTTCGCTGAACTCCCACAACCCCCCCACCTTGCAGGTAGGCACTCGCAACGGCGTTGGCTTCTGAAAACAACCCGTCGAGGGTAATCGTGTTGGTCGTGGTGTCGACTGAGATGCCACAGATGCCAAGGTCGCTGAGCAGCGAAACGACCGCGTCGATTCGCTCATCGTCGAGGGCGACTCCGCTGGCGACCATCGAAGCGAGGGCGCGGGTCGTGGTGATGTGGATCGGCTCGTTCAACCGTCGCATGTCGACCACCGCTTGCATCGCCGGTTCAAGTTTCTCGCGCGGCAGAATCTTGACCTCACGACGAGTGCCGTTGAGCGAGAAGGTTCGAAGCGAAACGTTTGAGAGGGACGCGGCCATCGCGCGCCCTGTCGCAATGTTTCCAGCGGAATATGGATCAGAAGTGTCGCGCGCACGCTCTTCTTCGCTCGTCACTTTGTCGACCGATCCTCCGCCACTGCCGGGGTTGGCCGTCATCGCGCGCACCCCCATTTCGTGCAGCAACCAGAGACACGCCTGCATTGGTGGATCCGTCGCTGGGAGCGGTTTGGCGAGTCCGTGTGCGAGCACTCCACCGAGCGAGGCAAGCAACCCTTGTTTCGCAGCGAGCATCGGCACGAGTGTGTTTGCGAGCGCACCAAGCGTCTCTTGATTCTGCACTGTCAGTTCGATTCGCTGTCCGTTCAGAATAATGGATGCCATAACGTGAGAGTAGCGAAAGGTTCGCTGAGAGTGACGATCAGTGGGGGCTCACCTTTGG
This sequence comes from Singulisphaera sp. GP187, assembly GCA_945869475.1. Classification (GTDB taxonomy): domain Bacteria; phylum Planctomycetota; class Phycisphaerae; order Phycisphaerales; family SM1A02; genus F1-60-MAGs104. The sequence goes on from CAMBOV010000002.1 coordinate 81,961, forward strand.
CTCGCCGGTGGCTGGTATACCAACCACGTCAACGGCGATCACACTGCTCACGCTGTCGGGAGCGATCACGGGAATTGAGATCGACCATCCATCGCCGAGGCGAGTCGCGCTCGAGACGAAACTTGTTGCACCGAGCATGCGCACCGCCACGATTTCGTTTTTCAGTGCGGGAATGACGAGTGAGTTGGTTGCGCCGTCGGCAGAAATCGGCCACTCGAAGACGTGCAGGTAGAGCCGCGTGCGCCCTTCTGCAAGACGCTTCTGTGTGCAACGACCAAACGGCGGCGCGGTGAAGGGGCTCGCAGCTGTTCCGTAGATCGCCTCACCGTTGGTTTCCATCCAGGTGCCGATGCGCGCGAGCCGTTCGATCGACGCAGCTGGAATTCGACCATCGGGTTGGGGTCCAACATTCAGCAAGAAGTTGCCGCCCTTGCTCGCGATATCGCACAGCATCTGAATCATCGTCTCCGCGCTCTTCCAGTTCGTGTCGGACTGCTTCCAACCCCACGTGTCATTCATCGTCATGCAGGTTTCCCAGTCGCTCCCCGCGATGCCAGTCGCAGGAATCTCCTGCTCAGGTGTGCCGTAGTCGCCAGCCCATTCTCCTTCGCCGTTGAGTCCGGCCATCCCATTGCGACCCTTGTCGACGCGATTGTTGATGATGATGTCAGGGTCGAGAGAACGCACGTACTTCGCGAGATCGAGACCGCGCTCATGCGTCCAGGTGGATTCCCATTCGCCGTCGAACCAGAGAATGCCGATCTTTCCATATCGACCCGAGAGAAGTTCTTTCAGCTGCTCCTTCATGTATCCGACATACCGATCGAAGTCTGCATCTTCAGGATTGCGCGCATCACACTCGCGCTTGGGCAGATAGTCGCCGTGCGTCCAATCCATGATCGAGTGATAGAAGCAAAGTTGGATGCCGCCGCGCGCGCACGCATCCGCGAGTTCTTTCAAGATGTCGCGCTTGAATGGCGTGGCCGTGACGTCGAATGATGAGACGCGCGAATCCCACAGTGCAAATCCATCGTGGTGTTTGGTTGTGATGACGATGTATTTCTGCCCCGCCATCTTTGCGATGCGCACCCATTCATCGCCGTCGAATTCGACTGGATTGAACTGCGCCTGCAGTGGCATGTAGTCGAGGGGCGCAATGCGCCCTGTTTGCAGAATCCACTCGCCTGCTCCGCTGACTTCGGCTCCCTTCCACTGACCGCCGGGGATCGCATACAGCCCCCAGTGAATGAACATTCCAAAACGCGCCTCGCGAAACCATCCCATACGTCGATCGAGATCTTGCTGCTTTGCGGTTGGTTGCGGTGGCACCGCCTGCAGTGCAAGGCTCGCGACGGTCACGAGAGAGAGAGCGCAGTGAGCGATGATCATCCCGTCAGCGTACTGCGGGCGAATCAGCCGCGCGAAAAGCAGCGGTGAGTTGCGCGAGATCGTGCGAGCCCACAAGCATGGTTGAAAGTGTTCCGTCGCGACGAATCACAAAGATCGTTGGGATCACTTGCACCGAGTTGAATGGCTTCTTCATGCGAGGAGGCGATGCGACCATCGGGTAGTTCACAGGACTCGCCGCGAGGTACTTCGTGACCGTCGCTGCTGGTTCGCTCGAGATTCCCACGACGACCACATCATCTGGAAAGGCGTTCACGAGGCTGATGAGGTTTGGGATCACCTTTCGACAGGGAGCGCACCACGTCGCCCAGAAGTCGAGAAAGACCACCTTTCCAGCAAGTTTTTCGGGTGAAATCTCACGACCATCGAGCGCGACGAGGTCGTAACTCAGTCGCGAAGAGTCGCTCGCGCCGGGGGTCACACCTGATGTCGCATCCTCTGGTGACGATTGTTCAGCCAGCCATGCGCCGACTGCGAAACCCGCGATGAGAATCGACAGGCCGATGATGGCCACGCGCGAGGTACGGCCCGATCGAACTGACTGCTGCTGCATGCGCGTCTTATACTCGCATGATGAACGTCGCGAGCGAATCCGCTGGTTCGAATCGACGCTGGCTCACACTCGTGGCGATGACCGGATCGCTCTCGATGATCATGCTCGACTCGACGATCATCGGCGTTGCGCTGCCCCACATTCAATCGTCCCTCGAGATGGATGCCACCACGCGCGCGTGGTCGGTGAATGGATACCTCGTCGCTCTCGCCTCGTGGGTCGCACTCGGTGGACGACTCGGCGACCGCATCGGTCGCGTCGCTGCCTTCCGCATCGGCATGATCGGATTCGTTGCCGCATCGGTCGCTTGTGCGCTCGCGCCGACAGGATGGGCTTTCGTCGCCGCGCGCGTTGCGCAAGGGCTCTTCGCAGCGACGATGCAACCGGCGAGCGCGGCGATCGTCATCGACAGTTTTCCCGCGCAACAGCGTGGGCGCGCGATGGCAACGTATGCAGGTATCTCGCTGCTCTTTCTCGCGGGGGGTCCACTGATCGGCGGCGCACTCGTCGAATATGCCTCGTGGCAATGGTGTTTCTGGCTCAACATTCCAATTTCGATTCTCTCACTCTCGCTCACGGTTGCACTTCGACTGCGCGTTGCGCGCGGCGCGGCACGGCGCACCGATTGGCTCTCTGCACTCTTGCTCTGCTGCGGCATCCCAACGTTGATTGTCGGACTGCAAGAGATCGGGCTTCGTGGGATTCACACGGCAGAGTCTGTTCTGCCAACACTGATGGGCGCAGTCATGCTCACGGTTTTTGTGTGCCGTCAACTTTGTTTGAGCGAACCACTCATCGACCTGCGACTGCTGCGCGACCGCGGGCTCTTGGGCGATGCGCTCGTGCTCTTCCTCTTGCAAGCGATCAACGTCGGTCAAGCCATCTATGGATCGATGTTCCTGCAGACGGTGCTCGACTTCACTCCACTGCAAGCGGGGCTCGGCTCGCTGCCGCTGCTCGTGCCAGTCTTGATCGTCGTGCACTTTGCTGGACGGCTCTACGACAAACGCGGCCCGCGTCTTCCGCTGCTCATCGGACTCTCCTTTGCAACGCTCGGCGCCATTATTGAAGCCGCGGGTGTCTACCTTCTGAGTTACCCGACGCTCGCCGTCGGGATGTTTTTTTTCGGCACAGGATGCGGCTTCGCGATGAGTCCAGCAAATGCTGATGCGCTCGGGCGGGTTTCGCCGCAGCAGCGCGGTGAAGCGAGCGGTATCGTGCAAACGATGCGGCAGGTTGGTGCGACCACCGGCGTCGCAGCGATGGTGATTGCGATGCATCTCATCCCCGAAAACCCTTCTGAGAGTGGTGAACTCTCACCGATGGCATTCGCTCTTGGATTCAGCGTGCACATCGTGCTCGCGGCAACCGCCCTCATCTGCGGCTGGTTTTTGATTCACCCCGCGGTTCAGCCCTCGACCGCGACAACCTGATCCGCCATGATGGCGAGTTGAAGGTCTTTGCCTGCAAACGATTGATTGCGAGGATTCGCCTCGAAGACTTTGAGACGCACTCCGCGCACATCAACGACGTGCTGTGCGGTCGACCCGAGATAGGTCGATGAGATGCAGTGCCCCATGGCGATCTTGGTTACTGGCGCTTGCGCATTCACTCCGTCGCTGACGAGAATCCGAAACGACTCTGGCCGAATCGAGAGAGTGACCTCGCCACTCGTCGAGATGGTGGGCGCGATGAAGGCGCGCAATGCACCGAGTGGCGTCGCGACAGCGGCGAATCCTTCGGCGTCGCGCGCGCCCTCGACCGTTCCCGTCACGAAGTTTGTTTCGCCGATGAATTCGGCGACGAACCGTGTGCGCGGGCGGTCGTAAATCTCGCGTGGTCCCCCAAGCTGCTCGATGCGACCTCCGCGCATCACTGCAATGCGATCGGCGAGCGAGAGTGCTTCGTGCTGATCGTGGGTGACGTACAGCATCGTCATGTGAAGCTCATCCGAAATGCGGCGAATCTCAGCGCGCATCTCGAGGCGCAGCTTCGCGTCGAGATTCGAGAGCGGCTCGTCGAGCAGCAAGAGGTCGGGGCGAAACGAAATCGCGCGCGCAAGTGCAACGCGCTGCTGCTGACCACCCGAAAGTTGATTTGGAAGTCGATCGGCGTACGAACTCATACGAACGAGCTCGAGTGACTCGCCGATGCGCTTCTTCTTTTCGACCGCAGCCATCTTGCGCACGTCGAGACCGAATCCAACATTCTGTGCGACGGTCATGTGTGGCCAGAGGGCGTAGTTCTGAAAGACCATGCCTGCGTTGCGCTTCTCTGGCGCCAATGCGGTGACGTCGCGATCGCCAAACGAAATGCGACCAGAGGTTGGGGCGACGAATCCCGCGACCATGCGCAGAATCGTCGTCTTGCCGCAGCCAGACGATCCCAAGAGAAAGAAGAGTGAGCCGGCTGCAACATCGACGGTCACATCTTCAACGGCAACGGTCTGGTCGAATGCTTTGCGCAGGTTCGTGAGTCGGAGATTTGTCACAGAAGAAGGATAGCGGTCGCTTTACACTGTCTGCGCGCATGAGTGAACGGCTCGATCATCTTCGTGATCTTCAGAAATGGCGCGGGATGGCTGCGGGTGGTCGTCGCACGGCGATCCCAACCGATTCGATTCGAAGTGAGATCTCACGTTTCAAGGGCGAGATCGAGCGTCGCAGCGCGCGCTTTGGAAACGCAGCCGAGGTGTGGGCGCGGCTGATTCCAGAGCAGGTGCGATCGGATACTCGACTCGCAGGACTCTCTGGCGGAGTGCTCACGGTCGTCACAGGTTCGGCCGCGACGAGCTACACACTCGATCGACTCTTGCGCGGCGGCATCGACCATCAGATTCTCATCGCGACCAACGGCAAGATTATCCGTGTGAAGCTGCGCGTTGGAAAAGTCGAGGGCTGAGCGCGCGGGTTGCGCCCGCCGTGCCAGACTCACAGCGCCTGCGCTCGAAAGTTCTCAGGCAACGCGCACACCTTGCCCGCGCGATCAATGCACGCGAGCGTTGTCTCGCCGACCACAAGTTCGTGACCGCCACGCATGAGTCGGTAGGAGTGTTCAAGTTTCACGTGTCCGACGTCAACGAGTGTTGTCTCGAGTGCGAGCAACTCGTCGTAGCGCGCCGGACTTCGGTAGCGCACCGTGAGCCGCGTGACCGCGAGAAAGCATCCTGCCGCTTCAAAGGCTGCGTATGTTGTGCCGCTCTGCCGCAGCAATTCGGTGCGTCCCATCTCAAACCAGATGGGATAGACCGTGTGATGCACGACACCCATTGGGTCACACTCGCAGTAACGAGCGCGCACTTCGATTGTGTGACATTGCGGCATAGCCCTTTCTTATAGCGCACTTCGCGCATGCGATGTGACACGCTTCACTTACCGATACAGAATCGCGCGAAGAGCGCGCCAAGAACATCGTCTGCCGTGCGGTGCCCAGCGACGACTCCAAGCGCATCGAGAGCTTCACGCAAATCAGTCGCGATCAACTCAGCAGGCTCGGCAGCGCGACGACCCGAGTCGATGCAGAGTTGCGCAGTGACCCGCGCGCGCGCCATCGCGGTCATCGCCTGCGCAATCGCTGCGCGGTGGCGCGCGAGCAAGACCGGTGCCTCGCGCGCTCCGCCGATCCATCCACTCGCATCGATGTACTGCGTTAGCGCCTCACGAAGATCGTCGATGCCCTCGCCTGTGATCGCGCTCGTCACGGTGCCACCGAGTGCGACCGCATGCGCGCGACCTGTGGCATCTGCACGGTCGGCCTTCGTCCAGACGGTGATCATGCGCGCACTATCCACTGGATGCGCTTGCGCACGCACCGGCACACAGTGCAATTGAAGGGTCGCCGCCGCAAGCGCGTGATATGCGACCTCTTGCATCTGCTGCGCGAGAGCATGCTGCGCCTCTTCGATTCCAGGCAGATCCATCAGAAGCACTTCGCGACCTCGGTGCAGTTTCAATGGTTCGACAATCGCGTCGCGAGTCGATCCTGCGTGTGCGGATGCGACGACGCGCACGCGGCCGAGAAGTGCATTGAAAAGACTCGACTTTCCCGCGTTCGTATCGCCTCGCAGTGCGATCACTGGCAGTGACTGCAGTGACTCTTCTGGGGTTGTGCCATCGAGGAGTGCATCGAGGGTCTTCTGCAAGAGCTCGAGCGTCGCGCATAATTCTGCTGCGGTGATCGCCACGACATCTTCTTGATCACTGAAGTCGATACCCGCCTCGACGAGCGCGAGTGCTCCGGTGAGTTCTTCAGCCGCTGCTGCCGCGACAATCCCAACGTGTCCTGTACGCAATGTTCGTGCAGCGGCGAGTTGCGCGTCAGACTCGGCGCTGATCGAAAGGGCGATCGCCTCGGCGTCATCCATCGCCAGTCGACCATTGAGATAGGCGCGCGCACTGAATTCGCCTGCGATGGCTCGTCGCGCGCTCGCCTGTGCGGGCGACTGTGCACTCGCCTGCGCGATCGACCCAGCGCAGAGTGCATCAACGAGTGCGGTGAGCAGCGCGGGTTGACCCGCAACGAGAAACTCAACGGTGTCCTGACCCGTAAAACTCTGCGGACCAACCATCACCAGCGCGAGTGTTGGCAGTTCGATTGCGACGTGTGCCACAACCACACGCACACGTAGTGATTGAATGCTTCGGTTGCCGATGAGCTCACCCCGCGCAAGACGCGCGCGCACGATTGCGAAGGCATCATCACCGGTGATTCGCACGATGCCACGCGCGGCAAAGCCGGGCGGCGACGAGATCGCGACGATCGCATCCGTTGAGGTTGCGACACTCTCCCACTGCATCTCGTTCACCCGCGATCTTTGAACGACTTGCTGCTCTTCCGTTTCTCTTGTGCGCGGTCCATCGCCTTGGCGTACAGGCGACCGATCGCATCACGTGTCTTCGATGGCTTGGCGGCGACCACGGGAGCCTTCGCCGCCTCTTCGATGTGCCGACGCACCATCTTGCTCTCCCAGATTCCAACGAGCGTCGACGTCATGATGTACAGCGTCAGACCCGATGGCGCGGCGTAGAGCATGATCGGGAACATGACGACCGTCATGACACGCATCATCTTCTGTTGCTGCTCTTGCTCCGCGCTCATCTTGGTCGATGGCGGCGGCGCCATGTACTTCTGTTGCACATAGAACACCGCACCCATCAACAATGGAAGCACGTTGATGCTGTTCAGCGTGAAGATGTAGAGATTGATCGAGACTGGTAGTGGAATGAATCGATCCTGCGCGCTGAGATCGCCCAGAAACTCCCATCCGCCGAAGAGTTGAAAGAGCCCGAAGAACGCTGGCTGTTGTCGCAATTCGAAGGCGAGGTAGAGCACGGCATACAGCGCCATCCAGATGGGCATCTGCAAGAACGTTGGCAAGAGTCCGCCGACGCATCCAAGGGGATTGACGCCCTTCTCTTTATAGAGACGCATCTGCTCCTGCTGCATGCGCTTTGGATCGTCGCCATAGCGCGCCTTCAGTGCCTCGAGCTCTGGCTTCATCTCGGAGAGCCCGCGCGTGACTTGCTGCATCTGAATCTGCGACTTCTTACTGATGGGATGCAGAATCAGTCGCACCACGAGCACGAGCACGATGATCGCGATTCCCCAATCGAAGACGAGATAGTCGTGCAAGAAATCAAGAAAGATCACCATCAGATTCGCGAGCCACGCAAAGGTGCACCACGAACAACATCCGCCCATCGAATAGACGATGAGTCCCGACATCTCGAGCAGGCTGTAGGGAGCATCGTTTGCAAGAACCGAGTGCTTGAGCGGACCCGCGAAGACACCCATTGAAAAATCGGCTGATTGACCTGCGGCAACTTCGCGCGGCGGCGAGTGCAACTCGATAAAGAGCGTCGCTTCGAGAGTCGCATCCTGCGCACTTGGATCGCCCAGCGATGCACGAATGAGCGCGACTGAGTCTGCGAGAGACTTGCTCGGCGCACTGCCCGCCGGAGTGCCGGTCGCTGCTGACATCGGCGCGTGCACGGCAAGTGCGAAATAACGATTGGTCGTGCCGAACCAACTCAGGCGTTGGTCCTGCGCCTTCTGCTCAACGCTCGGCCAAACATCAAACTTTCCTGCGGTCACATTCTTGACGACCTCGGCTCGTTCAAGCATCGCATCGTGGGTGATGACGGATGACTGCGCTGGATCGCGCCGCTCACTCATGAGATAACCGAACTGCAGACGACGGATATCCATCATCTCGTTGGCGCGCGCTGTGAGATCGCTCGGTCCATACTGCACGAGCCGCACGGTGCGAGCAACGCTTGAAAGGTTGTCGACCGTTTGGTTGAGCACGATGTCGTACCCCGCTCCTTCAGTCGGTCGAACCGTGTACGTGCGGCGAATACGAAGCACGGGCGTGCCCGCTTCGTCGGTGAGGGTCGTCTCGAATGTGCCGACCGCGAGTTCTGACCAGACCCTTCCAAAGAGCGATGTGACTTGCCCATCGACGTCGATCGAGTGTGCAGCCAAGATCGGCACGGCGAAGCGCGCGAGTGTGCCGACTTCATTCAATGCGTACCGCTGAGTCGCGGCTGGCAGTGGAGGCACGATCGGAGCGTTTGCCGCGACTGCCCGAGCGTGACGAAGTGCCGCTTGTCGATCGACCGCATTCATCCAGAACTCACTGAAGACGATGCGCGAGATTCCAGCGCCTGATGGCGCGAACTCGATCGCAAACCGATCCGTTGATGGATCGAGCGATCCAAGAACCGCTGGAGTGGTGATCGGCGCACCCGATAAACGCGCGATCAGTTTCGACGCGGGAGGAACGACTGTCGGCGCAAGTGCTGAGAGTGCTGGCGTTGCAGCCACTGCCGCAACTGGAGCAACTGCCGTAACTGGAGCAACTGGCGTTGCAGGTGTCGCCGCCACAGGCGCGGCTTGTGGCGCAGGTGTCGTTGTCGTCGCAGGTGTCGCCTGCGTCGCCGCAGTCGAAAAGTCGCTCCTTCGCCTGGGGCCCTTCCCTTGCCCGTAAAAGACAACAAGCACGATGCCGATGGCGAAAGACACCACTGCAACTGTGAGTAAAAACCGCTTCGTACCTTTGTTCATTTCGCGTTTCACGTGTGACCTCGAAGAAAAATCAGCGGCCTTCGAGCAGTCGCTCGCCAAGCCAGTTATTGAGATCATCGATCGCCGCGATCTTTGCGACCGTTCGTTCGATGTCGTAGTCCAAACGCAAGAACTGAACCGACTGTGGTTCGAAGTTCTCGCCCGTTTCAAGAATTGCGTACGAAGCGCGCGGATCAAGATCGCGCGGCTGTCCAACCGATCCAGGATTCACAATGACTGGATCCTGATCTGAAAATGTGTACATCCCGTCAGCCATCTCAGCCGCTGGAAGAAAATCAGGATCATCGGTGAACACCCCAGGAACGTGCGTGTGACCAACCAAGCACACCCGCGAGGGCTTCATCCGCGCAAAGATGTCGCGCAGCTTCTTGCTCGCGTTGAGAGGGTCCTCAGGAAAGATGTATTCATTGATCGGACGGCGCGGCGATCCATGCACGCATAGAAATGGACCAAACTGCACGCGAACACGAAGTTGTCCCAAGAAATCCCAGCGGCGCACCGCCTCGTCGCGGTCATAGCTCGCGTCCGCATTGCCATTGGCGTGCTTGGGCGGCTCAAGCTGTCGGCGAGTCCAGTAGGCGGCAGCCTCGGCTGACGCGTTGAAGTTCGTCGGCTCATACAGCACGCCGAAATCGTGGTTGCCCATCAAGCTCCACTCGCAGCGTGTGGCAACGAGATCGACGCATTCCTTTGGATCGGGCCCATAGCCCACGATGTCACCAAGCGAGAGAATGCGATCAACGCCACGACGATCGATATCCGCCAGCACGGTCTCGAGTGCCGAGAGATTCGAGTGGATGTCGCTGATGAGTGCCGTTCGCATGATTTTCCCACGACTGAATGTGGTTTGGCGATACTAGCAAACCGTGCGTGAGAGATCGCTAGAATCCCTCCCCCTATGGCAGACAACACGCACTACGACCTCATCGTGATCGGCAGCGGACCTGGTGGCTACGTCGGCGCGATTCGCGCTGCGCAGATGGGACTCAAAGTCTGCTGCATCGAGCGCGACAAATTGGGCGGTGTCTGCTTGAACTGGGGATGCATCCCAACGAAGGCGCTGCTGCACAATGCAGAGCTTTATATGGAAGCGATTCGCCACGGTTCGAAGTGGGGAATTGAAATCGCCCCTGAGCATGTGAAAATTGATTGGAGCAAAGTCATTGGACGCAGCCGCGCGATTACCGGCACGCTGAATTCCGGCATCGGCTTTCTCTTCAAGAAGAACAAAATCGATCACCTCATCGGTCATGCCAAGATCGTCGCCGGAAAGACCGCAGCTGGTCCATGCAAAGTTGAAGTGCGCACCGCCAATGGAACCTATTACAAGGGTGGTGGCGAGGGCAACGCGCAGATCATCACGGCCGATCGCGTGCTCATTGCAACGGGTGCCGCTCCAAAGCAACTTCCATTCGCGCCGTGCAATGGCACGACGATCATCTCGAGTTCTGAGGCGATGACACTTGCGACGCGACCAGCGTCGATGCTCATCATCGGCTCGGGAGCGATCGGCATGGAATTCGCCTACTTCTACAACGCGTTCGGCACGAAAGTCACGGTCGTCGAAATGGTCGATCGCATTCTTCCCATTGAAGATGATGATGTTTCAGCGGCGGCACTGAAGACTTTCACAGCGCAGGGCATTTCTTTTCGCATCGGCACGAGCGTGAAAGCGATCGAGAAGAGTGGCGCGGGCGCGAAGGTCACGCTCTACGACGTGAAAGATCCAACCAAGACCGACACGGCTGAAGTCGAAGTTGTTCTCGTCGCTGTGGGCGTCGCTGCGCGATTCGATGGTCTCTTCGATGCGTCGCTTGGAATTCGCATCTGCGATGCGGGTCCTGCGAAGGGACACATCTGGACCGACTACCGCGACACCGCGGAACCCTCTTATCAAACGAGCGTTGCGGGTATCTACGCGATCGGTGATGTCGTTGGGCCGCCATGGCTCGCACATGTCGCGAGCGAAGAAGCGGTCGCGTGCGTCGAGCGCATGAAGGGACACCACACACTCGGCGTCGACTATGGGTCGATTCCAGGATGCACCTATTGCAATCCCCAGATTGCATCGATCGGCATCACCGAGCGCGAAGCGAAGGCAAAGGGTCTGAAGTACAAGGTCGGCAAGTACTCGCTGAAGGGACACGGCAAGGCAATCGCAGTCGGTGCAACGGATGGCCTCGTGAAGATCATCACGAGCGATCCGTATGGAGAGATTCTCGGCGCGCACATCTTTGGAGAGGATGCGAGCGAGTTAATCGGCGAACTCGGACTGGCAAAGCGACTCGAAGCGACAGCCGAAGACATCATCTCGACCGTGCACGCCCACCCGACGATGCACGAGGCGATTCATGAGGCGGCGCTCGCGACTGAGGGTCGCGTGATTCACGGGTAATCAAAGAGGATCAAACTCAAACGCTCCCCGCACGAACGGTTTCGTGCGGGGAGCATCATTGTCCGCGGTGGCACTGGCAGTGACACACCGCGGAATCGATCCCGTGCGAGAAGTCGCGCGGGTTATTTTTTCACTTGCTTCAACTGCCAGTCGCGATACGTGCGGCGAATGACCTGCTCCTGCACCGTGTGCATCCAGAGATCGCCGTATGTCGCTGCCATGAAACTCTCAAATGCTGGCGGGTAGGCGTGCGATCCCGTTCCTGGTACACGCCAGCGAGGCGGAATACTCGATGCGCTAGGAACATCGACCCAGAGCGCGGCCACCAACAAGCACGTGCCCAACGCGATCCAACGATTCATCTGTGAATTGAACGATTTCATCAATGACTCCTTTCGCCAATCAGGCTGTGTGAAGGGACCGGGCGTTTTCAAGAATTCTCCATCCCGTTTCTCGGAAGGATGGAAAGCGACCCATCGTTCCGGCAACCGTTCGAATGTCCTCGTCGTCGAGCAACCAATCGGTCGAGTATCCGAGCGACTCGTTCATGCGTTGTCGCCGCAGGTGTTCAAACGTAAAGGCGCGCTCGCGCATCGACCAGTTGTCCGTGCGCTCGGCAATCTCGGCAGCCTTGTTCGAGAAGATCGCCATAAATCGGTGTAGCTCTGCACCGCTCAGCCCGCGCAGTGCAACGTTGCATCCGAAGACTGCGCACCATCCATAACTCTCGAGCCAATCACCTGGTGGATAGGCCGCGACGTCGATGACCTGCTCGAGTCCGAGCGAGAGCGTTTCAGCAGCCTTTAATGGATCGATTAACCCAAGCGCAGCGTCACACTCAATAATCGCGCCGGCGCAGGTGTTCGAGACTGCCGCGTACGACGGGTCATCGAACTCTTCGCTGAGCGATGTGTAGGCCTTTGCCGCGAGTTCAAGATCGACACGCGCACACTCGGCGTGTTCGTTTGCGCTGAGTGGATCCGACTCGACCATCCGCCTTTGCGATTGGCCGCGCACATAGTGACCAAAGGCATGTACGACTCGTTCGGCACGCGATTCGGGTTGGCGTGAATGAAAGCGCGCGACAAGACCCTCGGCAACCGCGCTTGATTCGACGAGATGCCAGAGCGTGTAGTGCGCGTTCGCGAGATTGACTTCAAGCATCACACGTACGTGCGTTGGAACCCCTGGCTCACCGAGTCCACGCTGAAGTGCAGCGAGTGCTTTCGTGTAACGACCGAGGCCGTCGTACGCGCCCGCGAGTCGATTCGCAGCAGTTGCACGCTCTCCGCCCGTTTGAGCGGCGAGCAGCAGTGCACGCGCAAGTTCGGTCATGCGTCGATAGTCACCCGCGCGATGCGCTTCGATCGCTTCGCGGTCGAGCACTGCAAATCCGCGAGCGGCGGTCTCTTCGACTTTTACATACTCCTCAGCCTCATCTTTCCAGATGCCCTCGGCCACATCGCCGATATCCCAATCGAGCGCATCGGCGAGCCCAACAACAAGATCAAGTTTTGGATTCCCACTCTCTGGCACGACCTTTGAAGGCTCGCGTCCGAGTGCTTGTGCCGTCTGCACCTTCGTCCACTTTCGATAGATGCGGGCGAGGTCAACGAATTGGCTGAGTCGATCACGTCGATTCGAATCTTCGAGCATGAGTCCCACTTTCTGACGGACACCGGGTCCGAATCCGCTGCCAATGCACGGACTAATGGCAGTGATGAATCGCTTCTTACAGCAGCCGATTGAATCTCGTTGTTGGGCGAGAGAGGCAGGTCGAAGCAGATGCCTCGTAGCGCGCGCAACGCTCGCTGACAGTGAGCGGTGCCGACGGCGATTTTGGGTTGACCGCCTGTGAAGTCGCCGAGAATTGTTGGTTTGTCGATGGCGACTTCGGGTTCGCAATCGAAGGACTGTCACTCGACGAAGCGATCGCAGCGCTTGCGGACGGCTCTGTCACTGCGCTGTCTCGACCACCAAATCCTACAGTGTCGTTGCGATCAATCGTTATCGTTGTGACTGGGTCGTCGAGCCCTTTTCGGCTGCGCGTCTTCAAGGAACTGGATCGCTCGCAGAGTCCGCGGGGTCTTTACACTTGGTGGATGGCTGCGCCAAACATGAGTGACACGAATGGCATGAGTGGATTGCTCTTGGTTCTCGCGGGACCATCTGGCGTCGGCAAGACGTCCATCGTGCACGCACTTCTCAAAAAATTTGGTGGATTTTTCAGCGTCTCGGCGACCACGCGGGCAGCGGGTCCTGGTGAGGTCGACGGACGCGATTACAACTTCATCAGCGAGGATGCATTCAAGACGTTGATCGACTCGAAGAGTTTTCTTGAGCACGCCGAGGTTTTCGGCAAGTCGTGGTACGGAACTCCACGTGCGCCCGTCGAGGCTGCGGTCGCGCGCGGACAACTCGCAGTTCTCGACATCGATGTGCAAGGAGCCGAGTTGGTGAAGGCGCAGTGGCCACAGATGTACGGGGTCTTCGTGCTTCCGCCGAGCGAGGCAGAACTCCTTCACCGATTACGCGCACGCGGACGCGAAGACGAAGCGACCATTCAGCGCAGGTTCGCCGCGAGCACGCGCGAGATCGCGCGCGCGCGCGTGGGAAATGTCTTCGATGAGTTCATTGTCAACGATGATCTCGCACGCGCGACGGATGCGATTTGCGCATTGGTTGCATCGAGGATGGGTGCAGCGGCGCAGCGTTCGTGACTGGGTCGGCGGCGGGGCGGCGCTCACCCCCGCGACAATCGTTGCTGCATCCCGCGACGAAGCGTTTCAAAAACAGCATCAGGCGCTGCAGTCGAGTCGACCACGAGATAACGATCGGGTTGCGCGCGCGCTTGTTCGAGGTATCCCTCGCGCACACGCTTGTGATAGCTCGCGTCCTTCTGCTCGATGCGATCAAGTGCGCGCGTCATGCGCGACTGCGCCGTCGTCCAGTCGACGTCGAGGATCACAACGAGATCAGGCCACCGCCCGCCGATGGCGATGTCGCCAACCGCCATGATGTCGCTCACCGAGACTCCACCAGCGCTGCCTTGATAGGCAAGCGTCGATGAGATGAACCGGTCCGCTAAGACGAATGCTCCGCGGTCGAGCGCAGGAATGATGCGCTCTTCAACAAGTTGCGCGCGACTCGCCATGTACAAGAGCATCTCGCATCGCGTCACCATTTCACAATTGGCTGGATCGAGCAAGACCTCGCGAATCTTTTCTCCAATCGATGTGCCGCCGGGCTCGCGAACCTCGACCGTCTCAATCGACGCATCCCGCGCGGCCTTCGCGAGCGAGCGCAGTTGGGTGCTTTTGCCGCTGCCATCGGGTCCGTCGAAGACGACGAATTTTCCTGGAAGCAGCGATGTCCAATTCGGCGCCATCGTGATCGCACTCATGAAGGGGCCGACTCTGGCGCAGACTCTGGTTGTCCCGCGCCGATGACTGCGCTTCCGACGCGCACGATATTCGCACCCGCGGCGATCGCATCTTCGAAGTCGCCGCTCATTCCCATCGAAAGCAGGTCGAAGGTCTTTCCGGCGATGCCCGTCTGTCGTACGTCGCAGAAAAGTTCGTAGCCGCGGTCGAAGGTTTTGCGCGCGTCACCGACTGCTCCTTCGAGTGGCGCCATGCACATCAGTCCGCGCACCCGCAGATTGACCATTGTGTCGAGCTGTTGCACGACATGACGCACCGCCGCACCTGTGATGCCGTGCTTCGAAATCTCACCCGAGACATTGACCTCGAGCAAGACATCGATTGGTTGCTCGCGACGCGCCGCTTGCACATGAATCTCTTCGGCAAGACGCAAACTGTCAACGGAGTGAATCAGTCGCGCCAACTCAACGGCTTTGCGCACCTTATTGCGTTGGATCGATCCAATCATGTGCCAGCGCACGAGCGGTGTCTGCGCGCGCATCTCACGCAGTCGAACGAGGTGCTCTTCGATCTGCGCCGCGCGTTGCGTCAACTGCTGTACACGGCCCTCGCCGAAATCTTGATGACCAAACGAGATGAGCTCGCGAATCTGTTCGGGCGTCGCGGTCTTTGTCACGACCACCAGCATGATGTGCTCGGGCTTGCGACCCGCGGCAATCGCGGCAATCGCGATGCGCTGCTTCACTGCGTCGTAGCGTTCTTTGAGGGTGCCTTCGGTGGGGTCATTCATCGTGTCATCCTTGAGTTCGCTGGCGTCGACCGCTTCCTGCATCGTCTGTTCTCCTGTTGCCAAGGGTAGCGAAAAGCGCGATCGCCTATTCTAAAAAGTGTGAAGCCGAGACTCATCAACACGCCGTGCGTCCTGATCGTGCGCGATGGATGGGGTCGAAACCCGCATCCTTCGCATGACGCATTCAATGCGGTCGCGTGCGCACACACGCCAGTCGACGAGCGACTCACCGCGAGCTCTCCGAGCGTGTTGATCAAGACGAGCGGTGAGGATGTCGGCCTGCCCATCGGTGCTGACGGTCCCGTGATGGGAAATTCTGAAGTCGGTCACCAGAACATCGGTGCGGGTCGAATCGTCGACCAAGAACTCATGCGCATCACGCGGGCAATTCGCTCTGGTGCGTTCGCGGCCAACTCGACGCTTCGTGAGGCATTCGCGCGCGCGAAAAGTCGCGGTCGCAAAGTGCACATCATGGGACTCGTCAGCACCGGTCAAGTGCACAGCGACCTCTCGCACCTCATCGCGATTCTCGAGCTCGCGCACTCGATGAGCTTTCCATCGGATCGGCTCTTCGTGCATGCCTTCACTGATGGGCGCGATTGCTCGCCTCGCTCGGCTCCCGCATTCATCGCAACACTCGAAGCGGCGCTCGCCATCAATGGTGGTCGAATCGCAACACTCATCGGGCGATTCTTCGCGATGGACCGCGACACTCGATGGGATCGCGTCTCGCAAGCGTGGGAGTGTTTGCTCGGACGCTCTGCGCTCACGGCGCCATCCGCGGCGGCTGCGATCGCGGCGCACGACGCCGCGCCACAATCTGCATCACAGACGAGTGAAGAGTTCATCCCTCCAACGCGCATCCGAGGAGTCGACGGAGCGATCGAGGATGGCGACAGCGTGATTTTCTTCAACTACCGGGGCGATCGACCACGCGAAATCACCAAGGCATTCGTCTACGACGAACTCCCCTTTCGCGCCCTCGCGCGAGGAGCCTTCGATCGAGGCGCAGTGCCTCACGACCTCTACTTCTGCACGATGGCGCAGTACGAAGAGGGACTTCCGGTGCATGTCATCTTCGAGCGTCCACCGAAGATGGCTGACATTCTTGGAAGTTGGCTCGCGGACCACTCGATCACACAGTTTCGTTGCGCTGAGACTGAGAAGTATCCGCACGTCACTTTTTTCTTCAACGACTACCGCGAGCCTCCATTCACGGGAGAGACGCGGTCGATCATCGCGAGTCGACGCGATGTCGCGACGTATGACCTCGCGCCTGAGATGAGCGCGGCCGGCGTGCGCGACTCAGTGCTCGCGCGCATCGCCTCGCCCGAGTGCGAAGATGTCATCATCGTCAACTTCGCCAACACAGATATGGTCGGGCACACCGGCAACCTGCCCGCTGCAATCGTTGCCGTCGAATGCGTCGACCGATGCGTTGGCGCGATCGTCGATGCCGTCCTCGCGCGCGGCGGTTCGCTGATCGTTACTGCGGACCACGGCAACGTCGAGCAGATGCGCGATCCAATCACTGGATTGCCGCACACCGCGCACACGAACTACGACGTGCCGCTTTTCGTCGTCGGCA
The DNA here is from genome assembly GCA_945869475.1 of Singulisphaera sp. GP187. Classification (GTDB taxonomy): domain Bacteria; phylum Planctomycetota; class Phycisphaerae; order Phycisphaerales; family SM1A02; genus F1-60-MAGs104. The sequence goes on from CAMBOV010000002.1 coordinate 99,163, forward strand.
GCGCATTCGAGGGCAGAACGCTTCGAACCGGTGGACGGCTCGGCGACATCGCGCCGACGATGCTCGAGATGATCGGGCTTGCGCAACCGGCGGCGATGACCGGTCGTTCGTTGTTGCTCTGACGCACGTTCCTACACTCTCACCCTATGCCAAAAACACCTGGAGTCTTCTGTCTCGAGGCGGACTGGTGTGGGCTGGTGCATCCAATGTCGATGCGACCAGTGCTCGAACTCATGAAGAGCAGCGACGCGCGGGTTCCGTATGTCTTGCGCGATGTCGCGACGCGGGCGGAGATCGAGTTCTATTTGCGTCGGTGGTTTCAAACCCGCTACAAGCAATTTGACCTGCTCTGGTTTGCGATCCACTCGCGGCCCGCTGAGTTGCTGCCCGGCGACATGCGCGTTCCCTTCGAACGCATTTCGCTCGATGATCTCGAAACACTGCTCGCCGGACGCTGTCGCGGGCGCATCATTCATTTTTCAGGATGCCGTTTCTTAAAGGTTCCACACGCGCGACTCACCCAGTTTCTCAAACGCACCGGCGCACTCTGTATCAGTGGATTCACCGGCGAAGTGCCCTGGCTCGAGGCGACGATCTTCGAAACCTATTGGCTGACGATGCTTCACTACGAAAAACGTAACACCACGGGCGTCAAAGCGGCCCTAAAACTCATGCGCCGCGAGCAACAACCCCTCTGCCGCAAGTTTGGATTCGTCGCGCGCGTGCGTTCTTAACCGCGCTTGGCGACTATGCTTGAGCGCCTCCATGCTTCCAGTGATCGCTATCGTCGGACGCCCAAATGTGGGCAAATCGAGTCTCTTCAACCGCATCGCGGGTGAGCGCATTTCAATCGTTGACCCCACACCTGGCGTCACGCGCGATCGCATCTCAACGGTGATCACCATCCCTCCTCCAGGCGAGGCCGCCGAAGACGCCCTGCCCCGCGTCGCCGAACTCTGTGACACAGGCGGATTCGGCATCTACACCGCTGAGGGCAAGCGATTCGATGACGCAGGCAAAGACCTCTCGTTGCTCGCTCCCGACATCGAGCAGCAGATTCTCGCTGCAATCGAAGGCGCGGCGATTGTGCTCTTCACCGTCGACGCGCAATCAGGAATCACGGCACTCGATGAACGCATCGCACAATTGCTGCGACGCGGTGGAAAGACTGAACGCATCATGCAGGTCGCCAACAAGGTCGACGGCCCCTCGTGGGAAGTGCACGCGGTTGAAGCGTCGGCACTCGGCTTTGGCGATACCTACGGCGTCTCGACGAAATCTGGCATGGGAATGCGCACTCTCATCGAAGCGATTTGGGAGCGACTTGGGTCGCGTCCACAAGAAACGGTCGTCTCGCCCGAGATGAAAGTTGCGATTGTTGGGCGGCGCAACGCAGGCAAGAGCAGTCTCGTGAATGCGCTCGCAGGTGCGCCGCGCGTCATTGTCAGTGAGATCGCTGGAACGACCCGCGATTCGGTCGACGTGCGCTTCGAATCCGAAGGTCGCACCTTTATCGCGATCGACACCGCGGGTATTCGCAAGCGCAAGTCGTGGGCGGACGATGTCGAGTTTTACTCACACAACCGCACCGAAGTGGCGATTCGCCGAGCCGATGTCGCGCTCTTGCTGCTCGATGCAACCGAGCCTGTTTCGCAGGTCGAAAAGCAACTTGCGGGCAATCTCATCGATGCCTTCAAACCTACTGTGATCGTCGTGAACAAGTGGGACCTCGTCGCCGTCGGTCGCACAACCTCGGACTACTTGGAATATCTCACGCAAGAACTTCCGATGCTCAACTTTGCTCCCATTGTCTTCGTGAGCGCGAAGAAGGGTGACAACATCAACGACGCGATCACGATGGCATTTAACTTGCACACCCAAGCGAGTCACCGCGAGACAACGGGCAAACTCAACACACTCGTGCAAACGATTCTCACGGGGCGCGGTCCATCATCGCGTCTTGGAACTCTCGCCAAGATTTACTACATCTCGCAGATCGAAACGAATCCTCCAACGATCGCGATGGTCGTCAATAAGCCAGCGCTCTTCGAAGGCTCGTACGAGCGCTATCTGCTCAATCGACTGCGTGAAGAAGTGCCCTACTCCGAAGTACCAATCAAGCTGATCTTCAGCGAACGCAAGCGCGATCCAGATGACATGCATCAGCGGCGCGCGGCGCGAAAGTAACTCTCATGTCGATCCATCCACTTCCAATCTTTGAGCGGGATGGCGACTCGAGTTTTCGCTCGCTCGAGACCGACGCAGAGATCTACGCGAAGCTGAAGGCTCCAACATCGATCGTCGTGCGCGGCGGTCGAATGAAGTGGGTCGCCGAGTTGCCCTATGAAGGAACGGCCAAGCCTGGATGCGGCACCAAGCTGGTTGCGCACACGCATCGAGGCACTGAGATTGTGGAGATGCTCACGACGGCCTGCTCGAACTCCGGATGCTCCAAGAGCGTCTCGCGACAAGAGATGCTCGAGTACATCGAGAATTCTGGTGGAAAGGACTATCCCTTTCACAACGAGGGACGCATCGACCGCATCGCGACCGCCGGCGACCTTGCACAGTGGAATGGCGTGCAGTCTGAGGCTGCTGCACTGGGCCCATCGGTGAAGGAGATGCTGCAATCGAGCGGTCTTGCGATGAAGTTTGTCGCGGTCGAACCACTCTTTGGCCGTGAGATGCTCACGATCTATTACCTCAGCGAAGAGCGTGTTGATTTTCGCGACTTGCTCAAGACGCTCGCGTCACGATTCAAGGCGCGCATCGAACTTCGCCAAGTCGGAGCGCGCGACGAGGCGCGATTGGTCGCCGACTATGAAAAGTGCGGACAACACTGTTGCTGCAAGAATTTTCTCAAGGTGCTCAAGCCGATTTCGATGAAGAGCGCCAAACTGCAGAAGGCGACGCTCGATCCAATGAAAATTAGTGGTCGATGCGGTCGACTTATGTGTTGCCTGCGATATGAAGATGAGACCTACGAGTCGCTCGCGAAACGTGTGCCAAAGGCGAAGTCGCGCGTGCAGACTCCTGATGGCGCCGGCACGGTGATCGAGGCGCGCATCCTGGTGCAACTCGTGCTCGTGCGACTCGACGGCAACAAGGGTGAGTTCGCCTTTCCGGTCGAAGATGTCACGGTGATTCCTCGCGTCGACGAGCCGCCCACAGACGCGAAGCAACCGCCCACCGACAAACCTTCGCTGTAGGATTCGCCGCCAATGAACGCCTCCAGCGCGCATCAATCTGCGCCACAATCCACGAGTGGTGTGATCGACACCTTGCAGTCACTCATCGTTGCGTTCGTGTTCGCAATGGCCTTTCGCGGATTCATCCTCGAAGGATTTGTGATTCCAACTGGATCGATGGCGCCGACACTGATGGGAGCGCACGTGCGCGTGCGGAGTCCTGCAACGGGATATGAATATGCCGCCGACAGCGCCGAGGTGCTCGAAGTACAGCGTCGTCAATTGCGCGGTGAGCGACCGATCTTTGATCCGATGTTGAGTCGGCAGTCTCCGGTGCTCTCCGTTCCAAACGATGTGCTCGCGGGTGAGATTCGTATGGGCGACCGTGTGCTTGTGCTGAAGTATCTCGAACCATTCACTGCGCCAAAGCGATGGGACGTCGTCGTCTTCAAGAATCCAATCGATCCTGTCGGTGATGCGGTCTATTACATCAAGCGGTTGGTTGGCATGCCCAACGAGACGTTGCTTGTCAGCGATGGCGACATCTTCACAGGACCCCTCACCGCGACTGCCGATGATCTTCGCATCGAACGCAAGCCGCAGTACATCCAACGCGCCGTCTGGCAACCCGTGTATGACAGCGACTATCAACCCGTCGACATCGCGCGTCTCGAGACGGCGATGCGACAACGCTGGGCGGGATCGCCGTGGAAGGCGAGTGATGGATGGGATGTGCGCGGCGATCGCGCGTGGAGTTGGCCAAAGCCATCTCCCGCATCGCTGACGTGGTCGAACGACATTCTCTCGCTCGATGACTGGAATAGCTACAACGTCTATCGACGAGATATTCCGCTCTTTCCAACAGCCGATCTCAGCATCGCGGCGGCGATTGATGCGGCTGACACAGAAGCCTTTCGCACAGAACTCACGATGACGGCGCGTGGACTTCTCTATCACTTCGCAATCGCCTCTGGGCAGATTCGTCTTTCGATCGAAAGCGCAGAATCGCACGCGCCCGTTGCGAGCGCAGCGTTCGACGTTGAACTTCCAACGGGCGCTCCATTCTTGCTCGAGTTCTGGCACGTTGATCAAGAAATGTCGGTCTACATCGATGGATCGCGCGTCGCGCGGCTCGACTATGACCTCGGCGGTCCAGTCAAGCGCCTGCTTGCCTCGCACTTCGGACGAACGCTCGAACAAGTACTCGCCAATCCAATAGGTCAGCGACCAACACCGACGGCACTGCACTGGACCTTTGACGGATCACCCTTCACATTGCGCAAGATCGAAGTGAAGCGCGACCTCTACTACCGACCGGACTATCTCAGCGCGAACAACCAATTCGCTTCGAATGGTCCCGCGATCATTGGGCTTGCATTCGCCACCGACCCCACTCGCCTCTCTCGCGTGAACAGTGGTGAGTACGTCATGTTTGGCGACAACAGCGGCGCGAGCAAAGACTCGAGACTCTGGGGACGACCCCATCCACTGGTCACACGCGAACTCGGCAACGACAGCCCATTCATCGTTCCTCGCGAGATGGTGATCGGCAAGGCATGGTCGGTGTACTTCCCAGCTCCGATGGCGATGAGCGCCGGCGGTCGCGCATTCATCCCAGACTTCGGCCGACTGAGATTCATCCGCTGATGAGTGACGCAATCGCTGCGACGCGCCCGCGCTTCTCGGTGGGCGTTGCTGATGCGATCTTGCTGCTGTGTGCCATCCTGTGGGGAATCGGATTTGTCTCACAGCGCATCGCAACACAACAGATGGGCGATACTCCGTTCACGTATAACGCGGCGCGATTTCTCATCGGTGGAGCACTGCTGCTGCCCTTCGTGATTCGCAAAGAGTCGGCGCGCACACGTGCGACACTCATCGGTGGCATCGCGGCGTCGATCGCGCTCTTGACTGCCGCCTCACTGCAGCAGAAGGCGATGGCAACAGTCACTGCAGGTACGGCCGGATTCATCACGGGCACCTACGTCTTGTGGGTTCCAATTCTGGGATTACTCATTGGACAGCGCATCTCACAGCGCGTCTGGACTGGCGTCGCAATGACGCTCGCGGGACTCTGGTTTCTCTTGATGCGCGACCGCGTCGAGTTTCAATCGGGCGATCTCTATTTGTTGGGATGCGCCGTCGCGTGGGCCTTTCACGTACATGTGATTGGATGGGCCGTTCGCGCGGGCGATCCACTTGGAATCGCCGTCGTGCAGTTCGCAGTGACTGGGGCGCTCTCTGCGCTCGTCGCACTCGCAGTCGAGCCCGTCTCGATCGAAATGCTCTGTGCAGGATGGGGGCCGATCGTTTTCTCTGCGATCTTCGCGATTGCGATCGCATTCACGCTGCAGACACTCGCGCAGACATCGACACAACCCTCACACGCCGCAGTGATCTTGTCGCTCGAATCGCTCTTCGCTGAACTCTCTGGATCGCTCTGGATGCACGAATCCTTTCAACCGCGGCAGTGGATCGGAGCGCTCTTGATGCTTGCTGGAGCGCTCGTCGCAACGGTCACTGGATTCCGCCGGCCCCCTCGCGAATCGGTTCGCCCGCAGCGACCGGCAGCGGGTTGATTCCAAACTTCTTCTCGATCATGACTCGCTCGAGTCGTTTGTAAGCGGCGAATCCACTTGGCCAGACGGCGATCTCTGCGCGAAACGATTCGGGTGGCTTTCCGCCGAAGAACTGTCCGATCACCAATCGTGCCGATGCATCCTCGGTGATTGGGATGCCCGTGCCGATGGGTTCTGCGATCTCTTGCCCTTTGCCCTTGAGAACAGCGAGACTCACGCGACCATCGGCACAAAGCAGCAGGATGGCTTTGCGACTGTCGGCTCGCAACCGCGCAACGCGCACGAACTGCACCGACGTTTGTTGTTGCTTGCGCGCATCGTCGAGCTTCGCCAACTGCGTGTTGAGATTGTTGAGCTGCTCATTCGCCGCCATCAGCGCGAGTGCGCTCGATGACAAACGCGCGCGGGCGGCTTTCTCTGCGATCACCTCTGCGAGCTTCTTCGTTCGCATCGTCTCGAGCGCCCCAAGGGACTCCTTCCACCGACGGATAATTTCTGGATCGCCCGACGGAGGCATTGCGCAGAGCGCTGCGATCACTGTCGAGAGCTTCTCTTCGATCTTGATCGTCTCTGCTTCAAGCGTCGCAAGTTCTGCAGTCATCACGGCTGGGGTCACGGTCTTCTCTGTTCCATCTGGACTCTTCGTGAAAACAACCAGACAGAGCAAGATGAACATGATCACACCGAGCGCGTTGCAGAGCGCATCGAGAAAGAGTTCGAAGGCGTCGGTTGTCGCCGCTCCCTTTCGTCGGCGCCGGCGACGGCTTCTGCGGCGAAGACTCATGGCCGTGCCTCGGAAGGCAGATCGAAGAACCCGCCGTCGTGTGTATCCCAGAGTTGCCATCCAACTTGGTAGCCCTGCCCTCGCACGAGGTCGCGCAAAGCATTGGACGGCGTCACTCCATCGTCGCGCACGATCAACAGCACGTACCAGCCACTGCTCGGATGCGCCTTGAGAAGTGCACCAATAGCCTCGCGCGCCGCGACCTCATCGCCGCTAGTAGTGGCAAGCGTCGCGACGAGTTTCGGCGTTCCTTGTGCGTCGAGTTCACCGACACGTGTCGCTGTCGGTGTGATCTCAATGAGCAGCGGACTCAACTGCTCGCGCTCGCCCGTTTGATACTGAACACGCGCGCGAAGTGACTTTTCAGCGAGATCGGTCTTGATCGCTCGCACCTTCTCGTTGCCGCGCTCGATCTCTCGCTGCTTCAAGAGTGTTTGGTCTTCTTGTCGCTGCGCATCACCACTCGCAGCCTCACGCGACCTCTCGATTGCGATGAGCCCCTCTCGCTCCTTCGCGATCAGCTTCTCGAGCCGCTCGAGCTGATCCGAGGTCACCTGCGGACGCGCCTTCGCATCCGCGAGCGCGGCGGTCGCCTCTTCAAGTGCCTTGCGCGTCTCTTCGGCGCGCGCACGTGCTCCGTCGAGATCTTTACGCAACTGCTCTGACTGCCCTGGAACGCGCGCACTCGATGGAACATTGCTAAGCGGATCAAGCGCGAGAATCAAGCAGACCAGAATCATGATGCCAGTGACACACGCCATGATGTCCTGAAACGAAAAGAAGGACATTGGCGAGACTTGATCGTGCTTCGACATGGTCGGCGACTCGTGCGATTACCAGTTGGTCAACTTCAAACGACTCACGATGTGGTCGTTGCAATATTGCGTGCAGTCATCCAAGAGATCTTCTTCCATCTTGTAGACGTAGGTGGTCAAGAGTTGCACCCCCACTGCGGCGACGAGCGCCACGAGCGTTGTGTTGAATGCTGTGGCCAGTCCACCGACGACGGGCGCAAGCTTTTCGCGGATCGATCCGCCACCTGCGGAGGCGCCTGTTGCAACCTCGCCACCTGAGATCACATCGGTGAAGTTTCCGATGGCGATGCCGAGTCCAAGAACAGTGCCGATGAAGCCGAGCACTGGGATCGTCCAGATGAGCGCGCGAATGGCGGTGTACGAAGAGTCGATCGTGCTCGAGTCACTATCGGCTTGTGCGTCGAGCACCGCTCCGACATCGCGCACCTCTCCGATGTTGCCGAGATTCGAGAGTGCCATCGAGACGCGATTGAAGAGTAGAAAATCTCGAGGACGGCTGACCCGTTGCTTGATGCGCTGCAAGATTTCGCCCGAGGTTCCAGGCGAGAGCACGAAGTCGCCGCGGCGTGGAAAGATGTCGACGAGGTCGAGCGCCCGCCGCTGCACGCGAATCTTGAAGAGCTTCGCGACCAGAATGCACAGACACCACCAGGTAAAGAGGATGCAGAACCAGTTCGTTTGCCATCCTGTTGCAATGATCTGCTCGAAGTAACTGCCCTGAAATGGAATCAGTGCGAGCCACGACAAGATGCTCAGCGCCAAGGCGATCGCGAACCAAAATGGACCGTGTGTTCGTGTGTAACGACCGGTGGCAAATCCGATCATGCATTCGATGTCGCCATCGCGTGCGTCCATCGGAGTCGTGCGTGTTGCGTCGTTCGTTGTTGTCATGGGGTCGAGTCCTGTGGTGTGTGCGCCTGCTGATCAGGTGCGGGATGGGTTGACGGTTGGATGAACCGAAGTTCACAGTAGGAAACGTACGCGCAGATCGACGCGAGTGCTGTGATCGAGAGTGCGCGCACTGCTTCGAAGAGTGCCATGCGTGGCGCTCCCATGATGTATGCGGTGATGGCTTCGGCAAGCACTGCGAGCACGACTGCGACGAGTGTCACCATCGCGAGCCAGAGGATGGCGGTGCGCTTTGGCACTTCGCCGGCGGCGAAAACCGCGCCGACCGAGCAGGTCACCGCTGCGACGACAACGAAGAACCAGGTCACCAGAAATGGCACGCCCTTCAAAACGACTCCAACGATCGCGATGAGCAGCGCGGCCATCGACAGAGAGAGGCCGATTGCCGTCTCGCCCAACGTGATCGCTGGGTGCTGCATGCGAAAAGCGATCGTTGATCGACCAAAGAGAGTCGCGTCGAGCAATCGCACGGCGCAGAACGCGAGCACGAGCAGAGTGGCTGCCAGAAATCCAGTTCCCGCACCCGACCAGAGTGCGACAGCGGCGATGAGCACCGCGAGTGATCCGAAGACAAGTCCACTGATTGCGCGCACCCTTCCCTTCGACAGTGTGCTCATGCCGAGCGCGGTCGCAGCGATGAGCAGCATCACGAGCCAGAGCACACCGAGCAGGGCGCCGCGCCATCCAAAGCCATCGACAAGTTGCATGAGATCCCATGCGCGAAGTGTTGCTGTTGAATCGCGCACTGTCGGCAAAAGTGCCGCGACGGCGATCACGATCCACGCGGGCACAAGAATCCACTCCGCGCGCACCATGGCGATTCCTGGCAGTTGAATCAACAATGGCTCGCCCTCGTCGTCGGGATATTCGACCATGAATCGACGCTCGAGTGGCGCGACACTGAGAAGCTCACTACAGACGCTGCCGTCGCTGCGAAAAATATCGCTCGCTTTCGATGCGACGCACCACTGCGTTCGATCACGCGAGACCATGTGCAGGCGGGTGAGTGCACCGCGCGTCGCTCGCAGTCGCACCTCACTGAGCGAGAGTGGTCCCTCAGTGCGCGTGCCGAGTCGAATCCAGTACGTCGGTTCGCTCACTTATTTCTCGGTGGTGAGTGGCGCGGGGCCATCGATCCATGATCCCGCGAAGATGACACTGCCGCTCGGCAGTGATCGTGCGACAGTGTTGTAGCGAGGCGATCCATCAGCCTGCACCGAACCAACCTCGACGACACGTGCAGGCAAAGTGCTCGGTGCTGCAACGGCGTACAACTTCTCGCCCGTCTTGAGCTTCATGCGACCAGCGAAGAGCACAACCGTTGAACTCGACGTTCGATCGAGAATGCCAACGCATCGCAATCGGCTCGCGAGCCACCGCGTGACCGTCGACGTCTGAGCAGATTGCGCCTTCACCCAATCAGCAAGCGGCAGCGCGCTCACAAGTAACTCTTGGATGCGCTTGTAGTCAACCCGTTTCGTTGGATTCCCAGGCGCGAGCCAATCGATCCCTTCGAGATCTTCTTCATCAAAGAAGGTGATCGCGCGGTCGATTCCCTTGGTGTGTTGTGGCAGGCCGGCGCGCATCTCGCCGAACAATCCTTTGATGAGATAGGCACGGGCGACTGGATCGACGGTCGCATCGTCTCGGATCATCTTGACCACCTCGAGCGCACCCTCAGGAGTTGTCGTCGCATTGGTTCCGCGAATCAGCGGTAGCAACCGCGTGCGCAACTTCGTCTGCGGGCTCTCACCTTCACTCTTGATTCGCTTGCGCTCAATGCGAACTGGACCCTTCTTCTCATCCTTCCAACTCGTCACGACGGTGTAGACGTCGACGTTTGGCGTGGAGGTCGGCTTTGGAAGATCTCCTGGAGAGAAGTAATACCGTTCGCCTGAGTCGAGCTCGATCATGTTCATCGTCATCGGAGTCCAACTACTCAGAATGTTGTTGAGCCAGCTGGCCCATCCCTTGCTGTCAGCCAACAACGCGCTGTACACCCCAATCGCCGGAGCCAAGATGCTCGCGCGATACTTCGACTGAAAGCGTTCGAGGCCGAGTCGAATCTCATCGCGGTCTTGGGCGAGCGGAGGGAATGGAACCTTTGCGAGTGTGGGAGCGAGTGCGAGCCACGCAAGCACCGGACGCCACGCCGTCGCTTGACTCGCCGCCTCTCGAAAGTCAGCGGCATAGGCAGAGTCGGGATGTGCATCGGCGAACTCTGCGAGCAGCACCTCAAGGCGATCTGGATCGCTCGACGCTGCGACGAGCGTCGCGAGGCTCGTCGCTTCTGTCGCCTCCTTGATCGCACGCGCGGACTCATGGGCCGCGAGTTCGCGTGATCCTCTGAGCCGTGCCCTTTGCACCTCGAATGCGGCGCGCGCCTCTTTTCCGATCGAACTCGACGATCCGATGTTCGCGGCAAGAATCTCGACTCGTTCGAGTGCTGCACCTGACTCTTCGCTCAGCGGCGCCATCGACGAGAGTGCGTCGATCTGCGCCGCCAGGCTCTTGACCTGCGTCAAGAAAGCGTTGTCGCGAGCCTGTTGTGTGCGAACATCGGCGGCCTCACGGGCGTCACGCCACGCGTGCACCCGCTCTCGGTGCGCATCGGTGCGCGCCAACTGCGCCGCGACTTCGATCGATGCTGCTTGGGCATTCGAGACCGTTGCGTCTCCCGCGGCCGCAAACGCCGAGTCAAATCGCGCGTCTTGCTCGATGTCGTTCTGCTGCGCCTGCGCGAGACGCGACTGTGCTTCGAGCACGCGAGCATCTTGGGCGAATCCATCCACTGCGGCCTGTGATTGCGCGAGAAGCCGAGCACACTCGCCGTCATCACGACGATCGACGGCGGCCGCGAAGGCTTCGACGAACTGCGTTTGTCTCTGCGCCGCAAGCATGTCAAGTGTGAGCCAGATTGCAGTCGCGAGCACCGCCGCGATCGCTGCGCCACCACCAACAAACTTCATCGTGCGTGCCACGCGAACGCGCGTCGAATGTTCATCAACGCGACGCTGCGCAAGTTCACGCAGTTCGTCTGGAACCCCGCCAGGCATGCGCTCCGCTTGCACAAGTCGCGCCTGAATGTCATCGGCCGACGAATTGCCATCGATCGCGACTCGCTCGAGTCCATCCATCTGCGAACGGGTCTCGTGTGCGAGTTGCATTTCGCTTTCGCGAGTGACCATCCACTCAACGATCGGTCGAACCATCTCGGATGGCTGCTGCGGCAACGTCATCCCACCTCGCGCGGCGATTACGCAGAGGCCATCCCACTCTTGTAAGTTCTCACGCACGCCATTGAAGGACTCGGCCATGTGGTTCGCGTGCATCTCCTGCGCCAGCGCCACGGCGCGCTCTGCCGCCTGCGCGGCCTGCGCAGACCAGAGTTCTTTCTCGCATCGATCGGCTGATTGTTGTGCTTCGCGTCGCACCCATTCTTCGAGCCGAAGTGTGTCGACGATCTCTTGAGCCTCCTCGAGTCGCTCATGCTTGATCGCCAACGCGAAGGTCGACTTCAGTTCGCGAATCGAATCGACTTCGAATTGATCGATGTCATCCTTCCACATTGGATTGGTTGCATCTCGCTTGGCAATCAAGCGAAGAGTGCGCAATCGCTGATGGGATGGAGCCAGGGCGAGATTCTGCTGACGATAGATCGCATGGAGTTGCTCGAATCGATCTGCGAGGAGTGCGTTGAGCGCCTCCTGTAATTCGGCAACCGTTTCTTCTGAGATTCGCGCCGGAACGGTCAATTGATTTGCCTTGCAGAACTCTCGCCACTTCGCTGCCGCAGGTGTGACGAAAAGCGTTGCGGTTTCGATGAGTGGTGGCCGCGCCTCTGCGATCGAGCGCACTTCCATGCGCAGTCCACGACGAGCGCACTCGGTCGCCTGACTCAGCCGCCCGCGAAGTTCGCTTGTGACCTCTGCGTACTGCATCGAAATCTGCTCGACCGCACTGCGTTCGGTGATTCCGTGTTCGAGGACGCGCTCAGCTCGTTCAATGACTTCTCGTGGGCGTGGCATGGTTTAGTTTCCTATTATTGTTGTCACGATTGCGTAGACACGGCCACTTGCCGTATCTGTTGCTCGAATGCGCAACACTGCTGTGAGTGTGGGAAGTCGCTCTGACTCGACCTGTTCTTTGAGCGCCGCGATCTTGAGTGTGGTCGCCGCATTTTCTTGTTCGAGAATTCGGCGCTGGGCGTCTGGAAGTGACGGGGCCAGTTTCTTGTTCTCGACCAATTGCGTGGTGAGTTCACGCATCTCGAGCAGTCGTGGAGAGCGCTGCATCACGGTGCATTTTCCCCCCGCAAGCATGACTACGAATGCGTGGCCGTCGAGTGTGCCTGTGGCTCCGCCTGCCTCTGCACTCGTGGTGATCCACGTCGCTCCAGAGATTCGCTCGACTGTGACAATGGCGTCCGCGGCAACAGTCGTGGTCTCAACGGATCCCAAGAGGATCCCATCTGTCTGCATCGTGACCGAGAGTGCGAGTTCACTCGGTGGTGGGCAGAGCACAAGGACTCGTCCATCAGTGAGCGTCGCGACGAACGCGCTCGACGAAAAGTAGTTGCGAAGTTGTTTCATGCCACCGCCCACATCGACCGCCGGAAAAGTGTTCCATGTCCACGTGAGGAGTGCGCCATCCCATGAGAACTTCCCCGCTTCGACCGGTTTCTTACCAGTGTTTCGTTTCATTCGCAGCACGAGTGCCTTGTCGACTGCATCGAACGAAAAATTCTCGCCCGCTGGAAGTGATGGATATGCGGCGATCGACGCAATCTCTCCAGGCAGCGTTCCACACGCCACCGAAGCCGAGGTGACTTGTTTGAAACCATCAACGACGACGGTGAAGACCCTCGCTGGAACGACGTGCATAATCGGCGGCGCCGTCTCGTCGCCAGTGATCGCGCTCGCAGGCGCGCAGAGCATGAGCAGACTCGACCACCATGCCGCGCGCGAGAATCCAGCGGCACTCATGGAGTGATCCCCTTCAACTCTTCAAACTTCAGTTGGCGAATTGTCAGGCGAACTGGAACGCCTTGTGTGGTGGCGATGAGCGCTTCCCATTGATCGAGCGTGCGCATGTTCGCCTTCGCGTTGACAAACGCGGTGCGTGCGGCGACGAGTGATTCTTTGGTGGCGAGCGCTTCTGTCTTTGCGTTGACGAGCCTCTCGGCTGCGCCTGTCGACTTGTCGGTGAGTGCTGTTGTGACTGTCGCTTGTGCATCCTGCGATCGCGCCTGCGCACGTTCGACGATCTCTTTCAGAGCCACTGGATCATTCGCTGCGTTCACCTGAAACGTCATGTGGCACTTCGATGCCTTTCGCACAAGTGTGAGCGTGCCCACGTCGACGAGCCCGCCACGTGCCTTCACTTCAACCGCGACAGCGCGACTCGTCTGCGACGCGGAATCCCAGCCAATCCACTCATTTCCGTTTAGTGAATACTGCCAGGGAGCACTTGCCACTGCGATCGTGGTGACTGCTGCCGCATCACTAACAACTGTGGTGGGGATCTTCTTCCATGTGAACCAGAGGCTCGTTCCATCGGCGAGCTCTGCGACGAGTGGCACCTGCTCGAGCGCGGCGACTGCATCCGCGTGAAGTTTGGGATGGCGCCGCACCACCGCGCCTTGAGCGCACCAACTGAACTGCGCTTGTGATCCATCGACGGTGATCGTTGCGAGCGTTTGAACCACACCACTTGCGTCTTTGCGCGCGAAGGCGCCACTCTCTGGAAACTCAAACTCGCCGACGACCCGCTCTGGAGCCGCCACCCACCCGAATGAGATCACCTGCGCCTGACCGTCGGCTCCGCCGATCGAGAATGTGCCTCTGCCATTCCACGACTCATCGTTCTGTTTGTTCGGACTGGGAATCTCCATCATCTTCCACTCACTCACGCGCGTAGGCATCGTTGATTGCTGCACGCTCGGCGAAATCTGGCCGACTCCGATGCGCTCCGTCGGTGGTGGCGCATCTGTCGGCTGCTCAAGAGTTGGTTGTGGGTCGGGCTCAACTCGCGCACTTGGCACTGGATCAGCGGCGACTTCAACATCAGCCGAAGCCGCAACCTCCACATCGCGCTTCATGGGCAGAAGTGCTGGACCTTCAATCGTGGGTTTCGTTGGCGCGACAACAGCCGGCACTTGTGACTGTGTTTGCGCTGGTGTTTGCGCTGGTGTTTGCGCTGGTGTTCCCACCGAGTTCGCGCGCAGTGACCACCAATAGAGACCTGCAGCGCACGCGATGAGCGCAACGACAATCCATGCGCCCACCAACACTCTTCGAACGACCTTGCGAACCTCTTCCTCGCGATCGGTGACGTACTCCACGCCGAAGACGACGGTTGGCTCTTCGACTTGTTTCTCTTTGAGTGGCGGAGGTCGCTTTGGAGTCGCGACGGCAACCCCATGTGTCGTCGCGCGCGCACGCGTGCCACCACCGCTCGAGTCCCCACCCCCGCTCTCTCGCTCAACCTCACCATGTCGCGCGCGATCGATAAATGTTCCACTCTGTGTGCAGGGATGGCGCGCACAGAGATCGACGACCGTGCCACTACTTGCGCGCGCTGCGACAGCCGCTTCGGTGCCGTCGAGACAGAAACGCCATGCGCATCGCACACCCGCCATCGGTTGCATGAAATAGGTCGTGAATGTCACGCGCCAGCGCCAATGTGTTGGGAGCAGCGCGAGCGCCTCACTCACAAGTTCGAGTACTGGCGCACCAGCGGGATAGATGATCGAGCATGACTTCGATGGATCGATCATCACAACGTTTGCGATGACCCCCGCCCATCCAGCGTCGCCGCAGACTCCTTCCCATGTCGAGCAACGCTGCGCCGCTGGCAGTGTCGCGCATGGAAGCGCGCGCTCAGTGTCGATCAATCGAGGTTCGCCATCCCATGCCCGGGCCATCACTCCTGGCTGCGCGAGAATCCACGCGGGCCCCGTGTTACTCAATTCATCTTCGCGAAGCAGGAGGTGGTGCGCAAACTTGTTGTTGCGCAGTGTGTGATCGGGTCTCGCAGCGCCGACCGCAGAGAGCACATGACGCTCGACGCCACCAGCATCGACGATCCAGTGCGACCAAGCGGTGGGAGAGTCTTCGATCGACATGCCATCGTGAGGCGGCCGGTATCCAGAGAGTGCTTCGAGTCGCGGCACGAAGGGCGTTGGAAATCCGCGCGTCATCGCTACGGTGCAGAATCCGCTTGTTTGCGGTTTCAGACCCCGTGGTGCCGATGTATAGAACAGTTCAAGTGCCATCGGCGATTGGCGTTTGAGAGGTATCGGCGTTTGGATCACGGGTCGATCCGACGACTTTGCCCCACCGCGAGAATTCATAGATGAACGGCACGGTCACCCACCACGGATCGATCTGGGATGCCCTCATCTTCAACATACCGCTCGCATTTTCAATTTGTGGCGAGACGCCTGTCGCACTCACTGGCACATACAGCACCCGAAGTGCCGTATCGCGCACAGCGGAGACAAACTCGGGGACGATCTCTGCCAGTAGTGCTTCGAGTCGATCGCTCACCCGTTCAACGCGCAATTTGTCGACGACTCCCAAGACTCCACCATCGTCGCGCTCATCAATCGCGTAGGGATCGGTGCGGATGTTCTCTCCTGGCAACAAGCTTGCCCAAATGTCACTCTTGGTGACGACGATGGTCAGCGGCTGGCGCAGTTTTTCGTCGGCGGGCATTCCTGAATGCAGTCGCACGCGCGACGCCATCTCAAGCAACACGATGTCTTGACGAAATGCGCGCGCCAACTGTCCGAGTTGCGGATCGGTACTTCGCCCACGCAACCGCGCACGAAAGCGCGCATCTTGCGTTGGGTCAAAGACGAAGAGAAGATTCTTCGAACGGGCAAGATGCTGTGTTGTTGGAGAGAGCGGACTCTCGGACCCAGGCAAGAAATGCTCTCCCGCGTTGTCATAGAGACAGAGAACCTCGGTCAACTTCGTCGCGCCGCGCGCGTTGACATGTTGCGCCGTCGGTCGAATCGTGAAGAGGTAGGGCTGGGGAAGATTCGTCGCCTGACCCGGCTCGAGCTGCACTGTGTCGTAGGCCGATCCCTCAAGTTGGGTCTTCTCTAGAAAGACCAATTTCTCTGGATCATCCTGCAAGAAGAGTTGTTGCTCGTTCGACGTCAACACACGATTCGAGACTGGATCGGCGTCTGAAAATGCGAGCGCGAAGGTCTTGCCGAGTCGCTGTCGCAACTGCCACGCGCACGAGGTAAGAAAATAGCTCTTGCCGCTGCTGGGAGTTCCGACGATCGAGAGAATGCGTGTTGGGTGTTCGAGCAGCACATTGGCGATGCCCAAGTGGCAACGGGGGCAAGCGAGACTCTGGCAGGTTGATCCACGCTCATCAATAGCGGCCCCTGCAGTAGTGAACCGCGATGGAAGAAACCGCAGTGGATCATCCGCCGAAAGCACTGGATCGCCGCGCAAATCGGGGTGGGTTGCGATCCAGAGCACATCCTCGACGGAAAACTTGTTCCAGCAATGCGGGCACTGCAACTTCGAGAGTAGTTTGCGACGCAACGAACCTCCGAATCGGGTTTTGGCGGTGCGTGAGAATCAGAGTTGAACCCACGACCGTAGTAGTACGAGCAGAACCGCTGAAATGCTAACCGATGCCGAGTGAACAACCACATTTCGACGCGACGACTGAGTCACCGATCGAGCCACCACTCGACTCGCCAATCGAGCCTTCGCGACCCATTCCAAAGTCGTATCGGACCAAGGGTCTGCCGTCGATCACCTTCATCTTGGCGCTCTTGCTCTTTTTCGCATGGTGGGCTGAATCTGATCTCTTGAGTGAAGAGCCCTCGGAAGATGAAAAGTCCGGCCCCGCGTTCGTCGGAGGTGGTGGACCGCCCGGCGGGTCAGATGGTGCGGGAGGTGGCCCAGGGGCTGGAACCACCGGCACAGAGACTGCACTCGAATCGCCCGACCCCGATGGCAAACCGCTCGGAGATGCGAATACTGATCTCAGCCAAGCCTCGCCCACCGTCAGCGGAAACGACGCCGATGAGACGACGCGGGTGCTGCCTCGCATCGGCTTTACTCCACCCGATGAACCGCCGGTGAAAGCGCCAATTGTTGCGCCCGTGCTCGTGGCTGCGGCTGGCAAAGGCAAGGGAGGCAAGTCTGGGGTGATGGGTGGATCTGGAACCTCGTTCATGGGTGTCGAGACCTCGGCAGAGCGCGTCGTCTACATCCTCGATTTCTCAGGGAGCATGTTTGGAGCGCGTAGTAATCCCAAGGTCGATCACGTGCTTCTCGAACTCAAGAAGAGTGTGAATCGACTGCCTTCGGGTCACACGTTCTATGTGATCTTTTTTGACGATCAAGAGTTAGCGATGCCGACTCCTTCGATGGTCCCGGCAAACAATTCAAACAAAAAAACCTATTTTCGATGGGCAGATACTGAATCGGTCGGCGTTTCAGCCCGCGGCGGTACAGATCCCAGCGGCGCGCTCGCCCTCGCGTTATCGACACTCAAACCCGACGCGATCTACCTGCTGACCGACGGGGGCTTTGATCCGACCAAGTCTTTCGCAGCGATCACCAAGTTCAATCCGGGTCACGAGGTTGAGATCAACACCGTGGGTTTTCACGACAAGGGTGGCGAGTCGGTCTTGCGGCAGATCGCACTTGAGAACCACGGTGAGTATATGTACATCCCTCCGCCGCAGAATCCCTGACGCGACGTTTTGAGAGTGAGATCACCGCTCGGTTGCGAAAAGGATTTCGTTCACGATCGACTCGAGCAGTTCTTGGCGACCAGAGGGGGACACAAGAGTTGAGAGTTTGGTCGCCTCGTGCGCGCATTGTGCAAGGGTGAATTGCCCGCTGCGGATTTTTTCTCCCATGGGAGAGTTCCACGAGGCGTAGCGCTCGCGAATGAATTCGTGCAACCGTCCATCGGCTCGAATGCGTGCGGCGGCTTTGAGGCCGATCGCGAAGGCATCCATTCCTGCTGCATGTGAATAGAAGAGGTCAATCGGTTCGAAACTCGCTCTGCGTCGCTTCGCGTCGAAGTTTAATCCGCCCTGCGTGAGTCCACCCATGTTCAGCACCGCGAGCATGATCTGCGTCGTCAGCATGACATCGGTGGGAAAGCGATCGGTATCCCAACCGAGACCTGTCGTTCCCATGTTCGCGTCTATTGATCCCAAGGCTCCTGCCGCGGTCGCGACGGCGAGTTCGTGTTCCATCGAATGACCAGCGAGCGTCGCGTGATTCGTTTCAATATTGAGTTTGAACTTTCCAAAAAGCCCAAACTCGCGTAGGAAATTCAGCGTTGCTTCGCTGTCGCTGTCGTACTGGTGCGTCGTGGGCTCGTGTGGCTTTGGCTCGATGAGCAGCACTCCACGAAATCCGATCGACTGTGCGTGATCTGCGGCGAGGTGCAAGAATCGCGCCATCTGATCGCGCTCGCGTGCGAGGTCGGTGTTGAGGAGTGTGTCATAACCCTCGCGCCCTCCCCAGAAAACATATCCCTCGCCGCCGAGTGTGTGCGTGACTTCAAGCGCTTTACGCACCTGCGCCGTCGCATGAAGAAAGACATCGACGCAGGGACTCGTCGCAGCACCATGCATATAGCGCGGATGTGAAAAGAGATTCGCTGTGCCCCACAAGAGTCGACGCCCTGATGACCGCTGCAACTGTTCCACGTGCGCAACGATCGTGTCAAGGTTGCGCTCAGAGTGCGCGATGCTCTGGCCTTCTGGTGCAAGATCGCGGTCATGAAAACACCAACGATCGATCTGACACTTGGTCAAGAACTCGAAGAAAGCATCGGCACGCTGCTGCGCGTTGGCGATCGAATCGGTTCCGTCATCCCATGGAGTCTGCGCAGTCGCCCCTCCAAATGGATCGCCAAGCCCATTACGCATCGTGTGCCAATAGCACGCAGCGAATCGCAGTTGATCTCGCATCGAACGACTCTCGACAAGTTCGCTCGGGTTGTAGTGACGAAACGTTGGACGGCACTTCGCGTCACGAGATGCAGCGCGCGTCGATTCAAACTGTAACTGCGTGATGCCAGGAAAGTGCTCGAGTGCCATCCATACCTCTTTCTGTGATCGAAGTGTATGAAGCCGATGTCTCTTCAACCTCTTCGAGTGCATCGGTGAAGTTCACCGAGCCTCCGACGGCGCACGCGCAGATCACCGCGATGATCACAACGACAACGGTCGCAACTCGCGGCGAGCGAAACGCTGGTGCGAAGGCGAGCAGGAGTGGAGTGGCCCAGACCAGCAGATAGATCTGTGTGCTGACGGCTTCCTGCGCGTGATAGGCGCAGCCATACAAAGCCATCGTGCCAGAGAGTGTCATCGACGCGACACAGAAGGATGCGCCAGCCGAGAAACCGCGACCGAGATATGCGAGCAGTGCGGCGAGCGCGCAGATCGATGCGAGTGAAGCGGCGACCGATGCGACTTTGAGCGATCCGGCGCTGAACAGCAGAAGCGTGAGCGAGCCACATGAGAGTGCGAGTGCCAGTGGCATTCGCACAGGCTCGCGCGATGCGCAAGTTGTGAGAAGAAACGCTGCGACGACTGCCACGAGTGTTGCAACGAGACGCGCAGGAAGCGTTTCGTATCCGGGAAAGCGCAGGATGACGAGACTCAGTGCGACTGCGGTGAGCAGGATCGCTCGGTGTCGAGAACGATGCGAGAGGCTTGCGGCGGTTCCGGTGGTGCCGCCAATTCCGATGATGAGCGCGCTCGCCGCGATCCACTCCCACTTCTGTCCGAGGTACAGAACCGTACGCCCTTCAACCATGATGAGTGAAAGAAGCACGACAAGTGCGCACGCGAGCGGTCCAGTCCACGCGTCCACGCGTCGGCCAGCGTCAGCGCTCCACGGCAGTCGCGGCGCAAGCAAGATCGCTGTGCCGCTCGCAACGGGTAAGACAACCGAGTCGAGCACGATCTCAATCATGTGGATTCACGTTGGATCATGCTGAGTCATGCTGCGTCGTGCTGCGTCACTCTTTTCGTGCTGCGTCGTGCTGCGTCACTCTTTTCGCGCTGGAACAGTGCTCTTGTCAACGCACTCGAGCGAGACAATCACGCGTGTTTCGTCACCGATGGCGCCCTGCTCGACTCCGTAGCTCACTCCATAGTCGCTTCGCTTGATTTCGAAGGTCGCTTCGAAACCCGCGCGTGAGACTCCGCCCATCAATGAGATTGGCGAGCATTCAACCGGAACAGTGACTGACTTGGTGACGCCATGCATCGTCAGGTCGCCCGCGACATCGAATCGTCCCCCGCCGAGCGACTTCGCGCTTGAGCTGACGAACGTCATCGTTGGAAATTCGACGGTGTTAAAAAAATCTGGACTTTTCAAATGCGAGTCGAGCTTCTTGTTCCCGCTGTCGACGCTTGCAGTCTGAATAGTGACGTTGAGCGTGAGCGATGTGTCTGGCACATACTGTGCCGTTCCAGAGATGTCGTTGAACCGTCCCCAGAATTTGCCGGCACCCATGTGGGCGACGCGAAAGAGCGACATTGAATGGGTGTCATCGACGGTGAAGGTTCCAGCAGCCGAAGGCAGTGCAGCGGGCACGGGCTTGGCGTCCTGTCGCGCGGTGAATGCGAGTGCGACGGCGACACATCCAATGAGAACGAAAAGGCGTGCGGTCGACGTGATGGATGAGCGCAGTGTGCGGGTGTTCGAAGGTTTGGGTGACATCGGGGTTCCTCGTGGCTGAGTGTGCGTCTCGCGAACTCGAGTGATCGCGGCGACCCGTCAGACTAGAAGAGAATCCATGCTCGCGCGAGTGACTGCGCGCGTGGACGCGAGTGACTGCGCGCATGGACGCGAATGACTGCGCGCCGGACGAGTCGTCAGTCGCAAGACTCGTCGGACCAACTCGACATCGAAGCTCCGCTGACGCACCAGTGCGGCGTGAGTCGATCGGTTCTGCGAAGTTCGAGCAATTCGCACGCCCAAGCGCCGAGCGAGAGTTGTGCCTGCCGCACAAGCTTTGAAAGGTGACCCCCCACTGCTTCTGATGCGTCGAGAGTTCTTGTCGCGCTCGTGGCTCGAGCAACTCTGGACGCGGTGAACTTTGGGAGTGACCGTTTCTGCAGGAAGGTCAGGGGGGTTCGGCTTTGGGTTGTTGGTTGCATAAGAGTGAGCGCCTCTGCGCACACCACCCATCGCACCGATCAAGGAGCGACTTCAAGCAAGTGTTTTATTTCTCAGGTTGAGAAGATGCACAGCGGCCGCAGGGCGGAAGGAATGGCTGAAACAGATTGAAAACGGACATAGTCTCGTCCGATAAGTGCAAACTGCGTGAACACTCAATCTTTCAAGCTGTTCGAGTCGAAGCCAAGGCGTTGAAGGATCCCATCAAACTGGTCGAGCGAGTAGTAAGAGACTGAGAGCACACCAGTGCCGGCCTTGCGCCCCTGCTTGATCTGCACTTTCGATCCGATGAACTGGCCGAGGCGTCGCTCGAGATCTGCAACTTGGGCCGAGCCCTTGCGAGATGGTTGAGTGACCGGTGGCGTGGTAAGTCCGCTCGCCGACTTGATCCGTTGAACCTCGCGCTCGACCTGGCGAACCGACCATTCATCGTGCAGTGCCTTCTCTGCAATCGCCCTTCTCGCCTGGACATTTTCGATCGCCAGAAGTGCCTTCGCATGACCTTGCGAGAGCCGGCCTTCGCGAACGCATCCAGAAGTAAATGGATCGAGCTCGATGAGTCGCAGCAGATTCGCAACGGAGGCGCGATCGATCCCAACCCTTTCTGCAGCTTGCTGTTGGGTCCATGAAAAGTCTGTTATCAGTCGTTTTAGAGCCACGGCACGCTCAAGTGGGTTCAAATCCTCTCTCTGAACGTTCTCAATGAGCGCCAGCACCGCAGAGGCTGCTTCATCCGCTTGCACCGTGATCGTCGGAATCTTGCTCCTGCCAAGCTTCTCGAAGGCACGGAGTCGGCGCTCGCCGGCGACGAGTTCGTAGGTCTTTCCTGCGACCGGTAGAGTCAGCTTTCGAACCACGATTGGCTGAATCAAGCCGTGTTGTGCAATCGAGTCTGCGAGTGTTGCAATCGCTCGTTCGTCGAACTTCTCACGGGGCTGCCTGACATTTCGCGCGATAAAGGAGAGGTCGAGCTCGAGGATGGCGGCTCCAGCCTGCGGTGCCGAACTCGCTGCACCGGGCGCAACTGTGTTTGCGATTGCCGCCGACGCACTACCAACAGCTCCCTCCTTCGGAGTGTTCCACGTGGAACGTTCCGCGCCGGTATGCACGGCAGGTGCCGCCGCTGGGATCAGGGAGCCGAGCCCTCGACCAAGCCGAGAGATCAGAGCAGGCTTGCTCGCAGAAGCGGGGGTGGCCGGAACCTGTTGGGTAATCGGCTGAGTTTCTCTCGTTTTCTGGGTCATTTCGAATCCTTTCGTTGTTTTAAAGTAGATCGCCTCATGAAAGGCGCTCGTGAGTATATCGACACAATAACAACGGTCCATTAGAAGTCTGCGTTTTATCGGACGCTACTCAATCGCTACCCTTTCCCCGTGGCAGACGCGCAATCCATTCTTCTGACGAGTGTTGCCAATGACGTCCTGATTCTCACGGTGACGATTCCAACCATTGACGCCGATCATGCCATCGATTTGAAAGTTCAGTTTGCGCGCGCGCTCGAAAGTGCCCCAGCGAACGTGCGAGCGGTTCGGCTTGAAGTTTCTGAGGTCTTGGCGATGAGTAGTCGCGGTTTCGAAACACTGCTCCACCTGCACACCTCGTGTCGTGATCGGGGCATCCCACTGACGCTTTCAAAACTCACGCCGATTTTTCATAAACTGCTCGAACGCATGGGATTTCTGCGTCTCTTCACCGTCGACGCCTAACTCCCTCGGCGACGCTGCGCGCGCTTAGACGACCTGCAAGACATCGCCAACCATCGGCATCTGAATGTCGGTGATGCCGTTTGCACGCAGCTCGGTCGCAAAGGCTTGTCGCGATTCTTCGGCGCCGTGCACGAGCGCGACTTGCCTGGTGACTCTTGGCATTCGCTTCACCCAGGTCAACAAGTCATCTGCGTCACCGTGACCCGAAATGCCTGCGAGACGATCGATCGTCGCGCGCACTTCGAGTTCGGCTCCGTTGATCTCGACGCGAGTCGCTCCGTTGAGCAATCCATGGCCGAGCAATCCATCGAGTTGGTGTCCAGTGAACAGGATGCGCGTGGTTGGTTGCTCGATCGCAACCTGCACGTGTCGCAGAATCGGCCCCGCGTCACAGAAACCCGAGCCGGCCATGATCACGCACGCCGTTCGCACGCGATCAATCGACTCAGATTCTCGGCGCGACATCAGTGTGTGCAGTTCAGCGAAGTGAAGTGGATTCGATCCGCGAAGGCACGATCGACGCACGCTCTCTTCAAGCAGATGCGGATGACGCGCATACAGCTCACTCGCACGACATGCCATCGCTGAATCGAGATAGACCGGAAGTCCTGCGAGAACTCCTTCGCGCGAGGCGCGTGCGAAGAGTTGCAGCATCGTCTGCGCTCGTCCGAGTGCGAAGACTGGCGCGAGAATTCGTTGCCCCTTCGCCGATGCCTCTCGAAGAATGACGCAGAGCGCTTCGTATTGATCGACTTGTTTGAATCGCCTCGCACCGTTTGTTGATTCCATGATCACTAAGTCTTGCGCGCGGTCAGGCCATTGGTGCGGAGCGAGCAGGGGGTTTTCAATGGGACCGATGTCTCCAGAAAACAAGACGTGCGCAGGATCGCCGCCAGTCTCGCGCTGCACCCGCAATTCAATACTCGCGGCTCCAACAACATGCGAGGCGTGCAAGAAGCGCGCGTCGACGCCATCGGCGATCGGTTCCCACTCCATGAATGGCACCGCACGAATCAAGCGCGCGACGCGCTCAGCATGTCGATGTGTAAAAAGAATTGGCGGCGGTTCACTTCGAATTGGAATCGCAGTCGCGAGATGCGCTGGCGCGAGCACGCGCGAAGATGGCGCGGTGCCCGCGCGTTTCTCCTGAATGCGAACTTGTTGCAGGGTCGCCGACGATGTCATCACGCGCGGCAAGAGTTCGGCGGTCGGCTCGGTGGTGAGCACCGGACCTTCATAGCCAAGCGCTGGCAACATTCCAAGGCGACCGCAATGATCGATGTGTGCGTGGGTGACAAGCACCGCGTCAAGTTTCTCGAAATCCAGATTTGGCGCGCTGACGTTTCGCGTCTCCTGCTCTGGCGATCCCTGAAACATTCCAAAGTCGATGAGCAGTCGCGCGCGCGCTGTTGTGACCTCGTAGCACGATCCCGTGACTTCACCTGCGGCTCCATGCACGCGCACACTGACCGTCGCAACGCTGTCACTCATTTGAGCGTGTGTACCATCGAACATCAATGATTGTTGCGGTCTTTCTTTCGTTCGCGCTGACCACACAAAGCGCGACTCCCGCGCCGTGCACCGGTATCGATACTCCAAGTGCGTCCACCGCTGAGCGACGCACAGCTCTCGATGCGTGTGCGACCGCGAGCGCAACCACTCCCATCGAGTTCTTGCTCAGCGAGATGTCGCGACTGACGATCTGCGATCGACGGGCGATGAACCTCGCAGACGTTGCGGCTGCGTGGAATCCGAAGGAGCTCGCGAGTGAAGCGGTCGTCACGAAGTTGCTCGCGATGGCGAGTGGGCAGGGGGGTGTGACGGCGGGCGCACAGATTGTCGCGGTGCGGGCCGTGCTCGCGATCCCAGCAGATTTGCTTCCCACGGGAACACTCCCGCCAACGCCGGTGGTGTTTGAGATCACGGCGGTGCCATCCAAGATGGCTTATGACCTCAAGGCGTTTTCGGTCGCCCCAGGGCAAGTCGTGCAGATCAATTTTCATAATCCAGACGCCCTTGAACACAACCTGCTCGTCGTTGCGCCTGGCGCGCTCGCCGAGATGGGGGTTGCAGGCGACCGAATGGGCACCTCACCAGATGGCAAACTCAAGGAATTCGTGCCATCCTCACCGAAAGTCTTGGCAGTCATGGGGATAGTCGAACCAGGAAAGTCGCAGACATTCTGGTTTATCGCCCCGCAGAAGCCTGGAACCTATCCATATGTCTGCACCTATCCCAGCCACTGGCGCACGATGAACGGCAAGATGAAGGTTGTGGCACCGCCGCAACCCGCGCAAACACCGCCGCAACCCGTTGCTGCTCCCTAGCTTCTGTCGAATCCAACCTTGGATCGAATGACGAATGGTTTACGGTCGGTGATGCCGTTGAGGGCATCCGAGAGCAGTTCGAGGGTCAGCCCGCTCGCAAGCAACAGAAGCGCACTCAAGAAGAACATGATCGCGAGCAGAAATGGCGGACGGGTTCCCAAGTCGATGCCAACAAAGAACTTATCCCACAAGAGAAACGGCATCAGCACACAATCAACCGCGAGCAGAGCGAAGGCGACGCGGCCGAAGAGATAAATCGGTCGGCTTCGAAAACTTCCCTCAAACCAGAGCAAGACGATGTCGAAGAGCACATCGAGGGTTCGGGTGATTCCATAATGGCTTGTGCCGGCGAACCGCGGTGGGGCAGTCACAAACACTTCGCCAACCCGTCCTCCACGAAGTGCAACAAGTGCGGGCAGCAGTCGGTGCTGACCCGAGCGCAACCGAAGCGAGCGCGCGAGATCGCCACGAACTGCCTTGAATCCCCCCATGTCACGCACCTCGCACCGCGAAACCCACCGCAGAAGGGCGTTGGCGATGAACGAAGGAAACCGGCGAAACAAGAGACTCTCCACTCGGTCTCGCCGACTGCCCGAGACGAGATCGAATCCATCTCCCATCGCCGAGATCAAGA
Source organism: Singulisphaera sp. GP187 (assembly GCA_945869475.1). Taxonomy (GTDB): domain Bacteria; phylum Planctomycetota; class Phycisphaerae; order Phycisphaerales; family SM1A02; genus F1-60-MAGs104. The sequence continues at coordinate 125,295 of CAMBOV010000002.1, forward strand.
GGTGAATCTCTTCGGGTGGGTGCTGCAGATCTCCGTCCATGATGACAACGACCTCTCCAGTGCTCTCTTGCAATCCAGCAAGAAGTGCCCCACATTGACCGACATTGCGAGCAAGAAAGATGCAACGAAGGGTCGGCGCGCTCTGCACAAGCCGTTCGAGGATCGCCTCTGTCTGGTCAGTTGATCCATCAGAAACCACCACGATTTCATGTGTGTGACCCATCGCCCGCAGCGCAGCATCGGTTCGCCGAACAAACTCCTCAGCGCACGCAGCCTCGTTGTGCATTGGACAGACGATGCTGATATGTGGAGCCATGCATGAGGCATAGTAATGAGGCGAATTGCCCCTTCACCCTGTGCTATTCTGCGAAACCCAAGAAATCGCACCATGACGACTACTCCACATTCTCCCGCCGTTGCTCCTTCTGCACCGAAGAGGCCGTCCACGATGAGCGCGACTGCTGCAACCCTTCTTCAACGAATCGAAAACAAGACTGCCACGATCGCGGTCGTTGGCTTGGGATACGTCGGGCTTCCGCTCGTGCGCGCGATTCGCGAGAGCGGCTATCCAGTCATCGGCTTCGACGTTGATCAGCGAAAGATCGACGCCCTCAACAGTGGCACTCGGTACATCTTGCATCTCGGTGATGACTTCTTCAGCACGCTGAAAGCCGATGCGAACTTCACGCCGACATCTGACCCAAAAGACCTTGGCAAGGCTGACCTTGTTGTGCTCTGTGTTCCGACACCACTCGGACTGCACCACGAGCCCGACCTCACCTACGTAATGGAGAGCACCAAGACTGCTGCAGCGTCGCTGCGAAAGGGTCAGCTCGTCGTGCTCGAATCGACGACCTATCCCGGCACGACGCGTGATGAGATGAAGCCGATCCTCGATGCTCGAGGACTGAAGTGCGGCGAGGAGTACTTCTTGGCCTACAGCCCAGAGCGCGAAGATCCGGGCAGTTTCGGTCGAAGTGCGCAGCACATTCCAAAGCTCGTGGGTGGAGTGGATGACGTCTCGACAGATCTTGCGATGGCCTTCTACACGCGCGTCGTGAAATCAGCTCATCGCGTCTCGACGGCTGAGATCGCCGAGAGCGCCAAGTTGCTCGAAAACATTTACCGCGCAGTGAACATCGCACTCGTCAACGAGATGAAGGTTGTCTTGACCGACATGAACATCGATATCTGGGAAGTCATCGCTGCGGCAAGCACGAAACCCTTTGGATTCCAACCGTTTTACCCAGGCCCAGGTCTTGGTGGACACTGCATTCCGATCGATCCCTACTACCTCACGTGGAAGGCGCGCGAAGTTGGACGCAACACGCGCTTCATCGAGTTGGCCGGTGAAGTCAACACCTCGATGCCGCACTACGTCATCGAACGAACGCAACATGCGCTCAACGGTCACACGAAGTCGATCAAGGCGTCGAACATTCTCGTGCTCGGGATCGCCTATAAGAAGAACATCGATGATCCGCGCGAGAGTCCATCCGCTGAGATCATTGAATTGTTGCGCGACCGCGGAGCGATCGTCACCTATCACGATCCCCATCTCGCGAACTTTCCTGCGATGCGCAAGTACCGCACGAATCTCTCTTCGGTCGCGTTGACCCCTGCGACAATCGCAGCGAGCGATTGCGTGCTCATCTTGACCGACCACGATGCCGTCGATTACGCGTTGCTCGGACAACACGCGAAGCTCGTGGTCGACACGCGCAATGCGATGGCGACCGTTCCCACCAGTATGATCAAGTGCGAAATCGTGAAGTCGTAGCGGAGACCAAACACAATGTCGTTTCAAGCCCTTTCATCATCGAGTTGCGCGCACACACTGCGAGCCGTCGTGCTGGGATGCGTCATTGTGCTCTCAACACCATCGGCTCATGCGCAAGACGAGTCGAACGCGCCGCGCCAACCGACCGTTCGCAATCTCAGCCGTGCGTGGGTTGGATATGGTGCGATCACGATGATCGTCGTATTGGTGGTCGTGATCAGCCTCATGCCGTCGAAACGTGGACATCAGGAGTAGCGCACAATGAAACTGAATCGCCGATCACGAATCGCAGCGCTCTTCGCCTTGAACGCACTGCTGCTCGTGACGATCGTTGCACTGCCACTCGCGCGAAGTGCGGATGGCCAAGCTGGATTCGTCTCGCGCGGGCGCGCGACCTATTCAATGTCAGGGGGGGGCATCCCAGCGACTGGGATGGGTGCGCTCTACATCGTCGATGAGACGCACGAAGAGATGATCGGCGTCGTGTGGAATGAGAAGACCAAGTCGATCAGCTCGTTTGGATATCGAAACCTCGCCGCCGATAGTGCCGCATCTTCGCGGGTGAGACCATGACCAGTGTCAAACTCGAATGGACGCTCGCGAGTGGAGCCTGCGTGCTCGTCACCATCTTGGTGATGCTCTTTCTTCGACCGATCGAACAGAGTGCGCGCGCTGGTGACTCGACAAGCCCTGCGCCAAACGGCATCGGTGTGATCACCCTCGCCAATGGCGATGGACCCGACAACCGTCCTCATGAGTGCATTTACCTGCTCGACAACCGAACGGAGTCGCTGATGATCTATTCAGTCGAAGTCGCTGGTGGGGGACGAAGCATGATCCTTCGCACCGTCGAAAATCTGCCAGCGCTCTTTCGATCTGCGCGACCGCGCTGACATCATGCGCGACCGTCCCGTCGAAAGCGTCACAGTCATAGCGCGCGCGACACGCTTTTCCAAGCGATCCATCAAAGGCCCGTCGAAGCGGCAGGCGCTTCGGATGGCGCTCTCGATGATCGACCTCACAACCCTCGAAGGGAAAGACTCCGCTGAAAAAGTGCGCGCACTCTGTCGCAAGGCGATCGCGCCGAGTGAGTTGGCGTTCGATCCACCGCTGCCGAGTGTCGGTGCGGTGTGCGTCTATCCAGCGCTTGTGCAAGTCGCGCGTGAGGCGCTGCAGGGAAGTTGTGTAAAGGTCGCGTCGGTTGCGACTGGCTTTCCGAGCGGTCAGTATCCACTCGATGTTCGACTTGAAGATTGTCGGCGTGCCGTGCACGCGGGGGCGCATGAGATTGACATGGTGATTTCGCGCGGACTCTTTCTCGAAGGCAAGTACGACGAGATTCGCCGAGAGATTCAGCAGACACGCGCCGTCTGTCTGGCGACCGCGCCTGGGCAGAGCGCGCCGCATCTCAAGATCATTCTCGAGACGGGCGAACTTGGAACACTCGACTCGATTCGTCGAGCAAGTGATCTTGCAATCGATGCAGCGGTGAGTGTGCCGGGCGCCGCTGCCCCCGCAGATGGCGATGTGTTCATTAAGACATCCACTGGAAAGGTGCAACCAGCTGCAACGATGCCGGTGACACTCGTGATGCTCGAAGCAATTCGCGATCACTTTCTCGCAACGGGCACGCGCATCGGCATGAAGCCCGCGGGAGGAATTCGCACGGCGAAGAGTGCCATCGCCTACCTCGTGATGGTGAAAGAGACTCTCGGCGAAGAGTGGCTCACTCCATCGCTCTTTCGATTTGGTGCGTCGACACTCGCCAATGATGTGATTCGGCAACTCCTCCGCCTCGAACTTCCAAGCGCGCTTGATGTTGGTGGCGGCGTTCGGTACGCAGCCTCGTACGACCCCAGTGAGTGAAGCGCCGAGTGCCCGGGGTTACAGCGTGCCCCACGACGCCAAGACGATCGCGAGATCCGATCCATCGACGATGCCATCTCGATTGACATCGGCGATCGACTGACTCTCTGCCCACGCTGCGAGAAGTGCCGCGAGGTCTGCACCCTCGACACTGCCGTTGAGATCGATATCTCCAGCAGCGCGCTCGCATCGATCGGATGAACCATCACTGTCAACATCTGCCAGGCGAAGTTCGATGCGGGCATCTCCAACGGCAACTCCGGCGCGAATGTCGCGTGGTGCCCCCACGGCGCAGTACTCATCGCGAAGCGACACGGCGAATCCAGAACGCGCTGGAAGTGTTCGTGTCCACGCAGTGCCGTCACGCACGAACAATTCGTGCGTGCCACTGGTTTCGACGGTGCGCAGTGATCCGACCATCAACTGGTCGCCATCGAGCGAGACACGCGATCCAAACTTCTGGAGTGGCGTGGCCTGCTGTGGAAGCACACTCGCACCGACAATCCACGATGATCCTGGTGCCCCAACACGTTCGAGCATGTAGACCGCGCCACTCTCGATGCCAACGGCAATACCTGCGCCGGGCGATCCAAGTGCGATGCGTTCTCCATCGGTCGAGACGGTGCTGCCTGCACGTCCCGCGGTTGATGGAAGACCGGTGAGGCGCGCAGCGTTTTGCCAGACGTTCGAGATTCGCGATGAGACGTAGGCGGCGCCAGTTTCGACATTGCTTGCATTCACAACGTACGGCGCGCCGACGACGATGACATCGTTCGCAATCGCCACGGCGAATCCAAAACTTCCTTGATTCGTCGCGTCGAGTGGGGAGAGCGTCTTGACGAGCGTCCACGTCGAGCCGAGGCGTTCATACACATACGCGCGGCCACGCTGCGGTTGACCTGTTGTGACGGGCACCTCTGGACTTCCAACGACGAGCACATTGCCGCGCAGTGCAACGGATGCGCCGAATCCGCCCGACGTCATCGGTGTCGGCGAGATCAGCGTTGCGACCAACTGCCAGGGTGCACCAGTGGATGACGCCGCGAAGATTGTGACGTCGCCCGCGGCATTGAACCCCTGCACATCGCGAGCGATACTTCCGATGGCGATGAACGCACCGTCGACCGCAACGGCGCGACCAAACAGGTCGATCTCACTTGGATTCACATGGCGAAGTGTTGTGACGAACTGAGGAATGTTTGCGGTGATCGAATAGACCGCCGCGCTGCCAGCAAAGTTGGCTCCGACATCATCGCCGTACGCGCCCACGACGGCGGTACGACCATCGGTGTCAACTGCGAAACCGTAGTAGTTGTCGGGCACGAGTGTCGGCGATGACAATCCTGTCACGACTCCACCCGCGCAGAGAAAGCGCGCTGCGTCGAGACAGAGTGGTGTGGTCGCGAGGTCGCATGCGTCGAGAAGTCCGTTGCCATCGCAATCACTCGCCGAGCCCGCCGCGAGTTGCGTGATGTCGATGCGGCCATCGCCGTCGCAGTCACCAAAGGCGTCAGGGGGGACCGAACATCGAAAACCGCGGATGGATGGATAAGTCGTGACGATCGTGCCTGCGTTATCGCGTCCAGGATCTGTACCAACGCTCGCGACGCCGGTGGGGGTGTTGTTGAAATTGACGAGTGGATTTGAAAAGTTGTCGATGCGCGATCCCGGTGCGTAGGCCATCACCGTTCGATATTGTGTTCCGCTTGATCCGTTGAATCGGTGACCGAGAGACTTGGGAAAGACTCCGCCGCTTGTGCAACCACCGCCGTCGTTGGGAGCGTGGCAGCATCCCATGTTGTGGCCGAGTTCATGGGCGAGTGTTTGGCTCGAGAGGCATCCCCACGCGGTCACGCTGAAACCAATCCCAGATGATGAGACATCATTGGATGGCAAGAGATATGCGATGCCGCAGTACTCACCGGCGGAGCGAATCATTGCGACAAGATCGGCTCCGGCTGCATCGCGCAGAGGGTGCATCTCGTCGAGCACTCCATCGGCTGGGTTTGCGAGTGATGCGAGGTCGCTGCCAAAGCTCACCTCTTGATAGTCGACTTCCATTTCGAAGACGACGCGAATACGTGGCGCGATCGCGCTGTTTGAGTATGCAGCGTTCGCGCTCGCCTCTGCGAGGTCGACCAGCGCGGCGAGTTGACCGACTCCACCAGCTTCGACCCGTGCGTTGGGAGTCGTGAGAATCACCACGTCGACCGTTGGTGCATCAACGCAGCCGCCAGCGAGGCCGCCTTGTGCTTGTGGATTGAAAGCTCCAGCCGCGAGAATGTGCTCTGGTGCTTCGACCGCGCCGGCGCACTCCTTCATTGCTTCTGGTGGAAGCGGCTCAAACTGCAGTGGCTTGCCAGTGACGCCGCGCGCTCCCCATCGCACACCCGAGCCGTCGACGAGAGTTGCCGCGAGAAATCCTCCGCGTTCAATAACGACCGCTTGAATCGGACCGACCGAATCGTTGCCAGTAAGCACGCACGATCGACGTCCGCTCTCTCGCTCGATGACCTGTGATGAAGTGAACTCGATCTTCGTTGGCCACTGCGCGTGAAGAGCAGGCCATCCAATGTCTATGGCCGACGACTCGAATGGCGCTGCACAGGAAATTCCCGCCAAGAGAACATGGAGGGAGATTGCAAGCATCATCACAATCTAGGCGGGAAATCGCGCGGCGCAAAAGCTTTTGGCGGATTCTTCAATCTTTCAATTGCAACGCACGCGCGTTCAACGTCTGCGAGACCCGCGCGAATGCGCCGCCATGGCGCGAAAATCGCGTCAAGCGCAGGACCGTCGGTGTGTTCGAGCACACTCGTTGGTGGAATTTTTGCAGTCGCGGCCGCTTTCGTTGCACCTTCCATTTCGCGAAGTGCTCGCTCAAGGTCAGCACGAAGACCTGCGAGTCGAAGTGCGGCTGGCCGCGCGCGCGGTTCACCTTCGGTGCGCTTCCACGATCCTTCGCGCGATGTTCGGCCACGAGGTGCTCCACGACCTCCAGTTGATCCGCCGCGCGAGCCGCCGAATCCCTCGCGTGGAGAGTCGTTGTCGGATGGATTTCCTTGCGGATAAAAGGGGCGATTGGGCGGGATGGGCATCACGGCGAATCGTAGAGGCAGCGGCTCAGTGTGGTATGACACTTCTCGTGAGAATGACACAAACAACGATCGCCACGAGCGCGGTTGTTGTGTCGCTGGTGATTCTTGCGCTGAAACTCGCTGCGTGGTGGATGACGAAGTCGGACGCGGTCTTATCGGATGCCCTCGAGTCGATCGTGAATGTCGTTGCGAGTGGGATGACGCTCGGTGCGGTTCGAGTCGCCGCGAAGCCTCCCGATGCTGAACATCCCTATGGACACGGTCGCGTCGAGTTTGTGAGCGCCGCTGTCGAGGGCGGAATGCTCGTCGCAGCTGGAGCGTTCATCCTCATTCATTCGGTCGGGGCACTCATGCGTGACGCGCCCGCCATCACAGAGACTGGCTGGGGTCTCGCGCTCGTCGCCACTGGCGGAGTGATCAACCTCGCGCTTGCGATGGCGCTGATTTCGACGGGGCGGCGCACGGATTCTGCCGCGCTTGTCGCCGACGGTGTGCACGTGCTGAGTGATTCGATCACGACTGCTGCGGTCATCGTTGGCCTCGTGATCATTCGATTCACAGGATGGACGTGGGTCGATCCCGTGATTGCATTGGCGCTCGGTTGCCTACTGCTCTCAATGGGATGGCGCGTCGCGAAGAGTTCGGTCAATCGACTGATCGATCGGCAGGATGATGGCGACATCGCGAAGCTCACTGCGCTCTTGACGAGCCACCTTGCTGAGGGTTCTCGCACTCCGACAATCTGTTCATTTCACAAGGTGCGTTGCAGACATGATGGATCGATGCACTGGATCGACATGCACATCCGCGTGCCGAGCGAGATGAGTGTTGCCCAGAGTCATGACATCGCCACTGAGATCGAGCGCAGCGCGATCGAGGCACTCGGAGGCAGTGGCGAAGCGACCGCGCACTGCGAACCCTGCGACCGTCAAGGATGTTTGTGTGCGTGCGCGCGCACGCGGTCGACGAGTACTTCGTAGGAACCGCTGAAGAGGGCGATGACTTCGGGAAATCCTCGAGTGAAGAGTCCTGCGCCGCAGTGATGAACGACTGAGCGAATGAGCGCCCACGTTGCGTAGAGCGCGATCCATGAAAGCGCCGAGTTCTGACGGCGGGTTATCTTCCATGAAGTAGCGAGCGCGGTGAGTGCGCTCGTGCGCGCTTCGCGTGGGTCGACGAGTGCGACGCCCGCGTATCCCAGTCGAAACTGCCAGTAGACCGCGACTGAAACGAACGGCACTGCGACGACAAGAATCGTGGTCGTGATGAGTGCAATGGATGCCGTTGGATCGTCGCTCCCCAGCGCAGAAAGAGCCCCAACGATCACAGCGACGATCAACGCGACGACCATCCAGATGATGAGTGGGATCGCCGCCGAGAGCATCAACACCACGCAGAAGATCGAAAAGTCGACGGGACGCAGATACGCGGCGAAGAGATCGCGCGCCGTGCAGGGTTCAGCGCGAATGACTCGAAGTGCCATGCGCGTTGCGCCATAGCCCAGTGGCAGCACGATGAGCACGAGCAGCAAGATCCCAACGGCGAGATGGTTGACGGTCTGCGAAAGTTGCGTCGTGAGTTCGCTCATCGACGCTTCGGTCGAGAGATCGATTGACGTTTGGCGGTTGGCGAGGAGTGCGTCGAGTGCGCCAGCGAGTGGAATCGCCATCACCAGTGCAATGACTGCGCCCGCGACGATGAGCGCTGCGCGTGGCTTCTCGAGTGCGCGAGCGACGCGAGTTTGAATCTCACGAAGCAGCGGGGGTTGGTTGGTTGTTGAGTGCATCTCGATTCAACAACATGTTGTAGGCAACGCCGTACTGAGTGAGCGCCAAGGGCACTCCAACAAAGATCAGTGGCAGCACACAGCAACAGAATGTTGCGGCCGCCATGACTCCAGTCGTGATGAAAAGCCCAAGAAGCGAGAGTGCCTTGCCGCTGGTCATGCGCCAGGAGAGTTCCATTGCGCGCATCGGTCCGACCGATCCAAGCGATTCATCGGTGACGATCAACCATACGAAGAGCAAGCGGATTGCCATCCAGTACATCACGATGAGGCAGATGAATGCCCAGGCGGTTCCGCACGCGACGGCTGCGCGTGAGCAGTCGTCGAAGTCTGCGCGTTGAACTCCACCGTTGAACGCCTCGAAGCCGACTCCGAAGTAGAGAATCGCCGCATTCACGGCCGCAGCGAGCAGGATCGGGATAAGCAAGACGAAGCACAACACCACGAGCGTGCCGATCAGTGATGGAAAGCGCCGGTATCCCTGCAGAATGTCGCGCAATTGCGGCGTCTGCCCGCGCGCGGCGCGCGTGCCCATCCAGTACATCCCACCTGTGATTGGCACGACGACAAAGATTGCCCAGAGCACGCTGAAGCACGCAAGACCACCGAGCAGAGCCGCGACCGCTGGCACATGCTCTGGTTTTGGATCGCCACCCTGTGCGTAGCTCTGAGTGGCATTGACCGCCCACGTTGGGATGTTTGCCGCACAGTAAATCACAACACCAACCGTCAGCATCAGCCAGGACTTCTTGTAGAGCGCCCAACTTTGTCCCCAGACGTTTGTGAATGAATATTCCATTGTGTTCTCGGTGGTGTGCTACTTCGGACTCGGCGCAGGGATCGGCTGCGCCCGTTGCGGTTGAAGATTCGCGGCCCAGAGTATCCCACGCTTGATGTGTTCGCGAAAGAGTGGCTCTGAAAAAGACGCCTTGGTGTGACCGCCCGCGGTGTACCAACTGCGGCCCTTCTTCATCATGCGCCACCAGACACAGGGGTGATCGCCATTCATTGCGCCACCTTCATACGAAGTCTCGTCGAGCGACGCGAGAACGTGTATGCCCTCGACCTTGCGCGGATTTCGATTGAAGCGGTACCACTCATCGGTGCGTTGCCAACGCGAGGGCAGCATCGCGGTCGACGGATGTGAGTGATCCTCGACGATGATCGTCGCGATCTGCACATCAGGATGGCCCGCGAAATGCGCTCCGACCAACTCGACGAACCACGGCCACTCATGCTCAGTGTCACTCGCTGCGTGGATGCCGGCGAACCCACCACCCGCCTCGACGAATTCTTGAAAGGCGAATTGCTGCTGTGGGTCGAGCACATCTCCAGTCGTCGAAAGAAAGACAACGGCGCGAAAACCCTTGAGGTTCTCACTGGTGAATTGCGTCGCGTCTTCGGTCGCAACAACTTCGACATCGGGAGCGAGAACTTCGCGCACACACGCGATGCCTTCAGGAATCGAATCATGACGAAAGGTCGCGGTCTTCGAGAAGACGAGCACGCGGGGCTTTGGTGTGACGTGTGGCGCAACCTCTTGCGTTGCGATGAGTACGCCCACGAGCATCACAGCGCACGCGGTCACAAGTGGAATGCGTGAGAGAAACGTCATATGTCTTGCGTCACGAGTCGCGCACTGGTTTGGTGCCAGTTGGCTGCGCTGGCTGTGTGCGACCTACGTCTGGCTTCCCCGAATTCTTGCCCGTCGTGTTCGTTGAGTCGTTGTCTTTCGGAGTGGTCACGTCGGCTGGCAGGCGAGCGACGATCTCATCGGCAGTCGGCTCGCGCAAGAGCACGAGATCGCCTTCTTCGAGTCCAGAGAGAACTTCGGTCTCCATCTCACTCGAGCGACCAATCACCACTTGTTTTTGGCTGAAACCCATCTCGTCTGGGATGTACACAAAGGCGACCGCTCCACTTCGAAAGACCGATTGCACAGGAACGCTCAATACATCCGTCGCGCTTCCGAGCAGAATCGATGCCTTGCAGCGCATACTGGGCTTGAGTGCGAGTGACTCAGCCTCATCGAGCAAGACGCGCACCTTGTAGTCGCGGCGATTGGGGTCGCGCCATCCGCCGCTCTCTGCGAGCACACTCACATTCATCACGGTGCCATGAATTGGAGTGGTTGGGCTCGCGTCGCTGAAAATCGTGACCCCTTGATCTGGTTTGATCTGACCCGAGAGTGCCTCGCTCACCTTGAGGTAGGCGACCATCTGCGAAGTGTCCGGGATGATCATCGCGAGTTCGTTGGGCTTCAATTCAGTACCAGCTGCAAGCGGCGCCGAATCACCCGAGCGACCCCATCCACCAGATTCCAAACTGCTTGCGTAGACAACAAGTCCATCGGTCGGGGAGCGAATCGTTGTGTTCTCGAGTGCGCGTTCGCCTTGCGTGAGCCGTTCACTTGCGTTCTTCGTTCGAAAGAGTGCGCTCTCATGATCGGATTGCGCCTTGACGATCTCTGCGTCTTTCTTTTGTTCTGTGCGCACTCGCTCGGCAGTCGCCTGCTCGAGATCCGAACGCTTTTTCGCCTCATCTTGAGGACGCTGAAACTTCTCGTACACCTCGATGTTGAGCGCCGACTGCTTGACCTTCGCGTCCGCCTGGATGAGAGCGATTCGATCTTTCTCATACTCGTCGCGACTGATGAATCCCTTGGCGACGAGCGATTCGGATTCGGCGTATCGCTTGCGCAATCGCTCGGCGTCGATTGTCGCTGCTTCGATCTCGGTCGCGAGTTGCTGGCGCTTCGAGACGAGGTCGCCGCTGATCCATCCTTCAAGTGCGAGTTGGCTGAGCTGCACCTGCAGATTGGCCTTCTCGATCTCGCTCGCGCGTTCATTCTTCTTGATCGCGAGTGCCTGTTCGTTCGAAACTGCCTCAGCCTGCGAGGTCTTGAGTTTGTCCTGCAGATCTTTGATCTTGTCCGCCGCCTCTTCGCTGGCAAACTTCAGAAGCACATCACCCTTGGCGACGCGCCGTCCTTCAGCAACGATTTCAGTGATGACCGCGCGACCCTCAAGCAAGTTGCGAACCTCAACCTGTCGCAGTGCGGCGAGTTCACCTGAGACTGGAATGGCGATATCGAAATCGGTGCGGCTCACCGTGTGAATGTCGAGCGCACGTGCGCCGAGTAATCCGGAAGTTGGCGTCGCCCCCGAGCTCGAGCCGCTCATTGCCGCTCGCCACCTATCGAAGTTCGCCAGTGTCACGGCGGTGCCACTCACCAGGATCATGAGGATCGCGAATCGCCACCCGAAGCGTCGAAGTGGTTTGGTGCTGGTTGGCGGCGTGAATTCGACAGACATCTCTGCGAAGCCTAGCTTCACGCAGGGGGAATCTCAGCGGGTTGTGCGAGAATTCCCGCTCCACGTCTATATCGGACCTCCATCCCATCGGGAGCGATGATCTCGCCATCGTCTGAGACGCGAAGCTGTCCAGTCTGTCGTAGATACTCAAGGATTGCGATTTGCACTTCGCGAAGAGCGCGTGCCTTGTCGTTTTCTGCCGCGCTCAGGGCATCCACGGCATCTGTTCGATCGCGTGGAGTCGCGCGATCGGGCGCTGCATCGATGCTTGCCTGACGATTGCGCGCGATGTCGAGATTGCGGTCTTGAAGCGAGACGCTGTAGAGCCCGCGATCGATGCGCCGGATCGCTTGGCGAACTTCGACGGCGGCACCGTTCTGCGCAAAGATGAATGCGCGATCGAGTTGTTCGAGGCGAACCTGGGCCTTGCGAACGTTGATCTCTTCAATCGTGCGGTCGAGCGGAATATCAAACTGCATTCCCACGGTGTAATCACTGAACGAATCGTCGAGTTGAATGCCATTGAAGAAATCTGGATTCTTCAACATCGATGCGCTTGCGACCAGATTCGCACCAGGAAGCACCGCATTGCGCGCGTTGTCGACCGCTCGCTTGGCGTCGGCGACTTGATCGCGCGTGTTCTGTAAGTCGAGTCGCCACTCGAACGCCGACGCGACTGCGCGCGCTGATTCAACGACCGGCGGATCGAGATCGAGCATCTCTGGATCGATCACGATAGGCGCGTCGGTCTCATATCCGATGCGCAGCTTAAAGCGATCGACGGCGAACTTGTAACCCTCTTCGAGACCGATGAGTCGGTCGATCACGAAGAGTGCGCGTTGCTTGGCGAGATCGGCTTGAAAGGCGACCTGCCGTCCACTCTGGACAAGAGCATCTTCGCGCTCGATGATCAGTCGAAGTCGATCGATCTGATTGCGTGTGTTTGCGATGACCTGCTGTTGCACCACCAACTCATGAAAATCACTAAAAATCGCGATGTAAAAACGCCTTCGGAACTCTTCGAAGGCGCGCGCGCCGTAGATCATGTTGCGCTTCGCCTGGATGAGTGGTTCTTGCGCGACGAGACCGGCTCCGCGAAGAAGCGGAATCTGAAGGTTCAGTGCGATGTCGAGTGAACTCGCTTGGCCGGTTTGAATGGCGTCATTGAGTTGTTCAGATGCTTGCGCGAGAATCGTCGCGCTGATCTCGCCGCCATAGGGCAACTTCTGCCGAACCGAAAAATCGTTGACGAGTTGCAGTGCGGTCGACTGCGCTCCGTTGATCCCAAGACCTTGCACGCGCGGGGTGATCGTGTCGATGAAGCGGGGGGTCCAGAGGTGTTGCTGGATCAAGAGGTCGAGCGCGATGAGCAGGTACTGCTCTTCAGCGATGCGGTACTCGAGACTCTTGTTGATGCCATACTGCACACTCTTGGCGAGGGTGAAGTGCTCAGCATTCGCTAGCGGTTCAACCACTGCGGTGACCTCGCGAATCGTCTTGTCGGCGTCGATCACCGCGCGCTTTCGCGCCTCATACTTCAAGGTCTCGGGGGGAGGATTGTCCGTCGGCGGCTCGTTGAGTCCAGGAGAATCTGGAGTGAAGTTCACACCCGCGTAGCGCGACTCTGCTTGCTTGATCGTCGGGACGCTCGAGGGTTCGCCGATCGATTCACTGGCCTTGCGAAGGCGATCTTCAGTCTCAGCATCTATGACTGCGAACCGCTGTTGATCGCAAGATGAGAAAATTACTGTAGCGAGAGCAGTAATGGCGACGTACGACCATCTTCTGGACTGTTTCGCGACGGATCGCGCCATTTTTACAGACGATCGACTATTGTCAGCGATTGTTATGTGAACGTCTTCGATCATGTGCCGATCTTCTACGAACCAATCGTGTGCCAGACGGTCTTTGTCTCTGTCACGCCATCAAACGCTCGTGGGGAGGTCCAGAGATCATCCTTCATGAAGTCGGCCGATGGATCGACCAACCGAACGCGCTTGAAGTTCTCAGAGACTCCCAACTGAAGGATCTTCGCATGGGCGGGTGCAACCGATGCAACGACTGCGTCAACATCGCGGTGGGATGCCGCCACCGGAACGAGCTCATCGCGACTGCCTGTGAGCAGATTGAACACCCCCGCTGGGATGTCCGCGCTCGGCGCGCATTCGGCGACGACGAGGGCGGCAATGGGATCGGTCGAACTCGCGACCGCCACAACCGCGCAACCGCACGCGAGAGCTGGCAGGGTGAGGGTCAGAAACCCAAGGAGCGGCGAGGCTTCTGGGGCAAAGATCGCGACAACTCCGCTGGGCTCAACCTGTGAGAAGCAATGAAATGGACCCGTCACAGGATTTCGACCGCCCACGACGCACTCCAACTTATCACTCCAACCCGCGAACGAAACCGTGGCATCGATCGCGCGAGTGACCTCGCGGCGAGCATCCCCCTTGCCGATGCGACCACTCATGCGAATCGCATCGATCAGTTCTTCAGTGCGTCCTTCGAGAACTTCAGCGAGTCGGTAAAGAATCTGCCCGCGCAGATAGCCGCTTGAGGCCGCCCACTTTTCTTGTGCGCCGCGCGCCGCTTCGACCGCATCACGAAAATCTTTGCGCGAGGCTTGTGCCGCGTACACAACGACACGACTGGCAGCGCGTGCACGTGCGTCAACGACGGGGGCGACGCGTCCAGATTCACTTCGCGGATAGCCCCCAGCGATGAACAACTTCCAGGTCTTCGTGATGTCTGTGCGTGTGGTCATGTGATTCCTTCTGTGGCGCTCACGCCAAGTATGCGGCAAGTCCCGCCCGTCCGCCCTCGCGACCGAATCCTGATTCGCGGTATCCACCAAACGGTGCCGATGGATCGAACTGATTGAATGTGTTGCACCAGATCACTCCAGCTTTGATCTGGCGCGCAATCTCGTACGCCTTCGACCCACGGCTCGTCCAGATGCCTGCGCTCAATCCATACATTGTGTTGTTGGCGCGTGCGACCGCCTCGTCCGGAGTGCGAAAGGTCATTACGGCGAGAACCGGTCCAAAGATTTCTTCGCGCGCGATTGTGTGTGCGGGTTGCACTCCCGTGAAGAAGCAGGGGCGACACCAGAATCCCTTCTTGGGAGTGGCGACTTCTTTGCAGGCGTTGTGTGTTGCACCTTCGGCGATTCCAACCTTGATGTACCGCTCAATGCGATCGAGTTGTGCGCGACTATTGATCGCGCCGACGTCGGTGTTCTTATCAAGTGGATCACCCACGCGAAGACTCTTCATGCGAAGGTGCAACTTCGCGATGACCTCTTCGGCGACTGACTCTTCGACAAGCAGTCGACTTCCTGCGCAACAAACTTGCCCTTGGTTCGCCCAAATCGCAGCGACCACTCCTTCGACAGCCTGATCGATCGCAGCGTCTGCAAAGATAATGTTTGGACTTTTTCCGCCTAATTCAAGTGTTAAACGCTTCTTGGTGCCAGCCACGGTTGCGGCGATTGAACGTCCGACTTCGGTCGATCCTGTGAATGCAATCTTGTCGATATCACTGTGCGCGACGATCTCGCGTCCTGTCTCGCCCGCGCCGGTCACGATGTTGACCACCCCCGCGGGGAGGTCGACCTCTTGCAAAATCTCTGCGAGGCGAAGGGCTGTGAGCGAGGTCGTCTCGGCTGGCTTCAACACAACGGTGTTGCCGCATGCGAGTGCGGGGGCGATCTTCCACGCCGCCATCAACAATGGAAAGTTCCACGGGATGATCTGTCCACAGACACCAACAGGTTGTGGAGTGTTGCCGTCACTTGTCGCAGAGGCATAGCGCAACTTGTCGCACCATCCCGCGTGATGAAAGAAGTGCGCGGCCGCGAGCGGAACATCTTCGTCACGCGTCTCGCGAATCGGCTTGCCGTTGTTCATCGTCTCGAGCACCGCGAGCTCACGCGCACGCTCTTGAATGCGCCGCGCAATTCGGTAGAGATACTTCGCGCGCTCAATCGCCGGAGTTCGGCGCCATCCCTTCAACGCCTTTCGCGCCGCCGCGACCGCACTATTTACATCCTTCGCGTCGGCCTCTGCGATGCGCGCGAGTGGCGCTTCAGTCGCTGGGTTGATCGTGTCAAAGAACCGACCCGACATTGGATCGCGAAACGCGCCGCCAATGAAGAGTCCGTACTGCGCTTTGATCTCGACCTTGGTCGACTCGGGCGCGGGTGAATACTGCCAGGGTGCGGCTGAACCAGTCATAGGCGCAGTATCGCACGTTGAACTGCCCCATGGCAAGGTGCGCCATCCATGCTCATTGCTGGTTCTGTAGCCTGTCGCGATGCAACAACGCGTGCTCGCAATCGATATCGGTGGGACGAACGTCAAGTGTCGGGTCGAGAGCGATCCAGAGAAACGGTCGTTCGCCTCTGGGATGACGCTCACTCCACAACTCATGATCGAAGGAATGCAGGCGTTGGTGACTGGATGGGAGTTTGACGTCGTGTCGATTGGGCTTCCTGCGCCGATCGTTGCCAATCAACCCTCGCGCGATCCAACCAATCTGGCGCCTGGATGGGTTGACTTCGACTTCGCGCACGCGTTTGGCAAGCCCGTCAAACTCATCAACGATGCTGCGATGCAAGCCGTTGGCTCGTACGACGGCGGCCGAATGTTGTTCCTCGGACTCGGCACAGGACTCGGCTCGTGCCTCATCGCAGATCATGTGATCTTGCCCATGGAACTCGCGCACTTACCCTTTCGCAAGGGAAAGACTTTCGAACAGTTCGTCGGAGTCAAGGCTCTCAAGAAGCTCGGCAAGAAAGAGTGGACGCGCGAAGTGCACGCGGTCATCGAGATTCTCAGCGCGGCTCTGATTCCTGATTCCGTTGTGCTCGGAGGTGGCAACTCAGTGCGCCTGAAAAAACTGCCAGAGAACTGCAAGCTCGGAGCGAACGCAAACGCCTTCGTTGGTGGCTTTCGTTTGTGGACTCCAGAGTGGGCAAAATCGGTTTCAGCGGTAGCCTCATTGCATGATTGAGACGCTCGCCGCTGCCGCGCTCGTCTCTGTGGCACTTTCACAGTCGCCAAATAATCCATCGTCGACTCTGCAATTGGCACCTAGAGGAACATTCCTCGCGTCAGACTTAGCGATCACACAAGGATTTGCTGGGATGGACCTCATGACGAACACCCCTGCGTTCTTCGGTACGCAGAAGAAACAATGCGAGTACAACATTTTCAACTTGCAGCCCAACGCAGTGCCGTGGGGAGCCGTTAACCCACTCTTGCCTGATCCATTTTCGTATTGCTTTTCGCCGATACGAAATCTCACAATTGCTTCGCAAGAACAGCTCGGCACACGCTGGGATATCTACAACGTGACCGTCTATCAAGGCGCGACCTCGTCGCTGCCGGGATACTCCGGAAATGATGGGGTCAATCGATTCAACCTTCGCGCCGATCTGAAACTCTGGGATTTCGGCGGCGGAGCGATGGGACGCATCACCGCACAGATGCGCCAGACCAACGTGTTTCCAACGGACACTGACGTGGGAACACAAGTCGGAACGGATATCACCCTCGACAGTGATTTCACGAGCCACTTTGGAACACGACTTGTGCGCCTTCGATATGAGCAGGGTTTTCTCGACAATCATGCGATGTTTGCCGTCGGCAAGTTCAATCCAAATGATTACGTGTTGAACAATCCATACGCGGGTGATGAGACGACACAGTTTCTCGCCTCGATCTTTGATGGAAGCGACGCGGCGCAATCTGGATTTCAGGGCTACCTCTTGGGAACGGCACTGCTCGTCGTTCCATTCGAAGGCGTCTACGCAAACTTTGTTGCGTCTGCGCCCTCGACACAGGCAACCAACGGCTTTGGCGCAGACTTGTTGGGAACAGGACTCTGGTGGTTTGCGAGTGAAGTTGGAATCGTGACGAATCTCTTGGGTGACAAAGATGCACCTGGCCGATACTCGTTGGGATTCAACACCACCAACGCCTCGTACGAATCAACCGACATCGCGACGGCTGACTCGGGCAATGGATTCTGGTTGATGGCGACGGAGTACTTCACGGCCGACATCGGCGCGTGGGCACAGTTCACCTACTGCGATCCTGATGTTGCTCTCTACAAGAGTGAATTCACGGCTGGGCTGTCGATCGAAAACTGTTTCGGGAGAAAACGTGATGGGTTCGGCGCGGCGTTTGGCTACACGACGAGCCCACAAGGAGACCTCGGCGTGCAGACCGTGAGCGAGATCTACTACCGAATTCAACTCACTGATTCGGTGCAACTCACGCCTGATATTCAAGTCATCACGAATCCGACCAGCCCGAGCGCGGATACGAATTCTGGCGGCGCAATCGTTGTCTTTGGACTTCGCGTGATGGTGCGCTTTTAAGGGTGCGGCGCGGCCACCAACCCACCAAGTTTGTCTCCCGCGCGTCGCGCTGACCACGCGCAGAGAAGAACGCCCAGTGCGATCATCACGAGTGAAAGCAACATCGGAAGGGTGAGCGGTCCGATTGAGAAGACTCCGATGTCTGCGAGGCGAAACTGTTCGCTGATCATCCGCGCCGATCCGTAGGCGATGAGAAAGACTCCCGAGATCACGCCGGGTTTTCGTGGGCGGATCCAGACGAGTGCCATCGCGGTGAAGAGGATCGGTCCATCGGTCAATGCTTGGATGAAATTGTTCGGGTAGTAGGCGGTGAGCAATGGTTCGAGTTTGAGCATCACATCGTGTCGATGCAACATCGCGGCGCGGTAGACCGCGTCTTGGATGGGTTCGCCCTGCGCGACGAGTGTGTGAAGCGGCGTGAGGCGCGCGAGTGAAAAGCCTGGCTCGAAAACTTCGGCTGGATACTTGACCGCCCACCATGGTGGATGTGCTTGCATCGACTCTGGCAACATTTTTCCCCAGAGCTCTGCGTTCACCCAGTTGGCGAGTCGACCGAGACAGAGACCGAAGGGTGCGCCAAACGCAGTGCAGTCTGCGACGTGCAAGAATGGAACGCGCGCATGTTTCGCGAAGAGAAGCGCTGCGAGAGCGCATCCAATGATTCCGCCGTGGCTCGACATGCCGCCCTTGTGAATGTCGAGCAGGCCCCACCAGGGAAAGTCAGCGTGAAACGAGATGAGGTCAGATGGTTCATAGAAGATGACGTGTCCGACGCGGCCGCCGATGACGACTCCCGCGATGAGATAGGTCATCAAGTCTCCGACCTGCACAGCTGTGAGTGCGATGCGGTGGCGCTTGGCGAGTTCGCGCAGCACGAGGTAGCCCAGCAGAAATCCGAGCGTGTATGCGAGTCCGTACCAGCGGATGCCAACCCCCGGCGAAAACTCAAATGCGAACGGACTCAAGCTGTGGACAAGGACTGCAAGCACCTGCGTAGCATCCCCGACTTCGCATGGAAGCGCCACTGCCAAACCTCACTCCGAGCGAATTTGCTCGACCCGAGCGTGCCGGCGACCTCACCGGGTTCTTGAAGTTGTTGATTCGCGGACAGACGCTCTCGCGCGAGCAATCGCGCGCTGCCTTCGGCGAGATCATGAGTGGATCGTCCCACCACGCTGAGATGGGCGCGTTTCTTGCACTCCTCGCGCGTCGATTGCCAACAGTCGATGAGTTGGCTGGCGCTGCGATGGTGATGCGCGAGCACGCGACTGTCGTCGCGACGTCGATCGACCCTGGGCAGATTCTCGACACTGCTGGCACGGGCGGCGCACCAAAGTCGTTCAATGTCAGCACGCTCGCGGCGATCGTGGCGGCGTCGGCTGGTGTCTACGTCGCGAAGCATGGAAACCGCTCGCGCACAGGTCGAGGATCGGCGGAGGTGCTGCAGGCGCTTGGAGTCTGCATCGACGCTGACGTCGAGGTGCAACGCCGCTGCCTTGAGCAGGGTCACATCGCTTTCTGCTTCGCACCGCGCCACCATCCGGCCGCGCGTCACGCGATGCCTGTTCGCCAGGCGCTCGGATTTCCAACGATCTTCAACGTGCTTGGACCTCTCACAAATCCTGCGCGCGCGCGTCGGCAGGCGATTGGGGTCTACGACCGCGCGTTCGTGCCGTTAGTCGCACAGGTGTTGTGTGAACTCGGCGCGGTGCGTGCAGTCGTCTACCACGGCCTCGATTCACTCGACGAAGTCACCACGGGGGCGACAACACTCGTCGCCGAAGTCTCGCAGAACGCACAGGGCGGATCGGTGCGTGTGTACGAGACGACGCCAGAAGCGATGGGGGTCACGCGGGTGAATCCACTCTCAGTCGCGCCTGAAACGGTCGCCGAAGCCGCTGCGCTTTTCATCGCAGTGCTCGAGGGTCGCGCGCCACTTGCGGCGACCGACTTCACACTCGTCAATGCTGCTGCTGCGCTTGTCGCGGCGGGTCGCGCTGAAGATTTGCGAGGTGGCGTTGCGCTCGCGCGAGCAACGATTGCGTCGGGGGGTTGCAAAGCAACTCTCGAAAGACTTGTCACACTCTCACATCAACCCTGAGCACTCCACAGATGGATATCGCACCAACTTTCGCAACAGCAACGCAGGTCGAATTCTGGAAGCCCTATCTGCACGCGACGATCGTCACGGTGGTCATCATTGTTGTCGCGGTAGTCGTGGCGAAGTGGGCGAAGCGTCTGATCTTGTCTGCATGTGCGCGTGGTGGACTTGATCCCACACTCAGTCACTTCTTTTCGAAACTTGTGGGATGGGTCGTACTCCTGATCGCGGCGATCCTTGTGCTTGATCGATTTGGAGTCGACACTGCGAGTTTCGCAGTCGTTCTTGGAACGGTCGGCATCGCCATTGGTCTCGCGTTTCAGAGCACACTCTCGAACTTCGCGTCGGGTGTGATGTTGATGGTCTTTCGTCCCTACAAAATTGGTGATGGCATCGTCGTCGCTGGACAGACTGGCGTGGTCCATGAGATCGACCTCTTCTCAACGACCCTCGACACGGTCGATCGCAGGCGCATCTTCATTCCAAACAGTGCAATCTTTGGATCGGTCATCACCAACACGAGTACACACGAGACGAGACGCGCCGACGTCAATGTGCGTGTTGACTTTCGTGCTGACATTGATGCAACGCAGAAGGTGTTGCTTGCAGCGGCGCTCGCGACTCCGGGCCGCACCGACGATGCTCCCGAAGTTGGATTGCTCGAGATTGGATCGAACGGTGTTGATTGGCAGGTGCGCGTCTGGTGCAAGAGTGACGCTCATCCCATTGTTCGCGGAGCACTCGTGCGCAGTGTGAAGTGCGCGCTCGACGAGGCAGGCATTGTGATCGCGACACAGGTGGTCGAGGTTCGATCCCCTCCCACCAAGTGATCGCGATTTGTCCATCCGCCCACATGGGTCACACTTCCGTCTCGTCATGACGCCGCTGGCACCCGTCGACACAAAGCACACAGCGAGTCGCACAGAGAGCGTCTCTGCGACACGGCGTGGGTTTCTTTTTAGGGCATGTGGGAGAGGCTCCCAGATGCCACGACCTGTCACCCATGTGCCCGAACCGTGTTGTTCTGGGGCGGGCCACGATGACGGCCGCAATGGCACGGCGTTGGCGGCCAGTCCGCAGCAACAAAGGGTTAGGGAACATGATTGCGCCAATCGACCCTAGCCAATTTGTGCAGACCTTTTTGCCTCGAGCAGTTTCTTAGTTCGACGGACGACTTGCTTGGTTCCCCAGAAAATTGACGCGCCGACGACAACGGCACCACCTGCGCTGACAAGCAAACCGGCAGCCATACCTCCACCAACGAGTGCACCAAGCGCAGCAAGTCCAGAGGTGATGCCCGTTGCGCTCAGTCCCGCGATGGTTCCCGATGTGGAAACCATGGTCAGCACGGCAGTGCCACCAGCAGCAACACCAGTAGTAGCCGCAATGCTGTTTTCTACCGATCGTGCCGATCGAAATTCTTGAATTATCGAATTGGCCTCTTCACGCGCAATTCGACCATCATGGACAAGTTGGTCTAGGACCTCGCTGGCGGCTTCAACTTCCATATGCGTCGCCAATTTTTGAGCCACCTCCTTTGGCGGTAGTTTTCCCTTCAAATACGCGGATAAGGCCGATTCGGTAAATCTCTTTAGCTCAAGAATATATTTTGAGCTAAGTGGTGCTTTGGTACGCATCGATACCTCCAGTAATGTTGCCGAACGCAAAAGATCCCCTGCGCGGCGGTAGGTGAAACGTTGAATTGAAAATTCGAGGATAAGCCGCCGCGTCAGGTGGAGCAACTTGTTCGGTCGGATGAGCCGATGAGCCGCTCCTGCTGCCCCACGAGGTGACTCACGCCACTGCGTCAGGCTGGAAGGGCCTTGAGAACGGAGAACTTCTCCGTCTTGAGCATGTGGCGCCACTCGTACCGGAACTCCTGCGCGCATTGCAGTCGGCTGCGCCCGGTCGGCTCTACCGCGTCGGCGTCTAACTGAGCGTTCGTACCGACACGTCAGTGGACGTTTTTCAGCAGCTTGCTGAGAAGTGTTGGGTTGCGTGAAAAAAGTACATCTCTTGGACTTACCATGTCCGTCGCCACAAGTGGGTCGCAAAGAACTTGGTCTCGGGTTTCGGTTTGTGGATTCAGTGTGGGGGTTCAATGAATGATTCGAAACAATTGACTCGATCCATCGGCGGAACCGTGCAAGAATGTCGCGTTGGTGATTGCATGGGACAGTCGACTCCAATCGCTGGCAGAAGTCTGGGATCGCTCCTCGAAGAGCACTATGTCGCACTACGCCGACTTGCTACGCGGGCGCTACGCAACAAGTCGCGGCCCGAGCGCATGAGTCCGACGAGTCTGGTCGCGGAGTCCATGCTTCGACTGCTGCAACAGCGCGTGAAGCCGACAAGCGAAAGCCACCTTCGCTTCAGGGTGCACGAGCGGAGTCGCCGCTTGACAGTCGATTTGCGGGACGTTCGCCTGCGACACTTGAAATGCGAATTCCTATGGCTATACCCTAAGCCCATGCGACACTCGGAATTTCAACACGAACTTTCTGATCGTTGTGATCCCGCGCTCATTTCAATTTTTCGCCGTCAAACGCCCGCCCAGAAACTTGCGATGCTTGACGCCATGTGGCGATCCGCACGAACACTTGTTGCCGCTGGAGTTCGCGCCCAACATCCAGATTGGAGTGGGGCGAGTTTGGCGCAAGAAGTTGCCGCACGGATGTCGCATGGCGCGGTTCGACGCTCATGACCGAGCCCACAGAACTTCTTCGCAAGGTTGGCGCCGAACTTGATCGTATTGGGTGCGAACGATTTACAACCGGGTCGGTGGCTTCGATGATCTATGGTGAGCCGAGATTCACGAACGACATTGACATTGTTGTCCGTCTTGATGAGCACCAGGCGCGTTGTGTTGCCGCGGCGTTTACCAGCGATCAGTGGTATGTCAGTGAGGCGGCCGCACTGGACGCGGTGAGGCGCGGCGGCATGTTCAACATTATTCACGTGCCATCTGGTTTGAAAGTGGACCTGATTGTTGCTTCGAACAGCGAGTTCAATGCAGCGCGATTTAGCAGGGTTCGAAAAATTAGAATTGCCGATGATTGTGTTGAGCCGTTTTCATCACCAGAAGATGTGATTCTGAAAAAACTGGAGTTTTTCAGAGATGGAAAATCAACAAAGCACTTACGCGATATTGCCAGCATTCTTGCCACTCAAGGAAGCGAAACATTGGATTGGACATACATGCGATCCTGGGCGGACCGCCTTGGCGTGAGAGATGAATTGAACCAGATACAAAAATCCGAGTGAGGTTTCGTGGCGAGTGCTGCGGCTGCTGTTCGCGGCGGAACCGCCGGAAACCGCAGCGGAGTGCTCCGATTGATAGGAATTCGCTTGTCGCGTGTCGCAGGCGAATGTCGCGCGCAAGAAAAAGGGGAGTGTTTTTCAGTGGCGCCTCGGCGCACTTCTAGTGTGCTGCGATGCCGCGCAGGACGAGCGGTTCCAAAGCAGCGCGCCACGCCTTTGTGCCTTGGGTCGCATCCGCCATGGTCGCTGGATGCGCGCTCACATCACTCGCGTGGCCAATGGTTGCTTTGGATTCGCACGACGCACGCTCTGTCGTCGTCGTGTTGGCCACCGTCGCACTCACCGCGCATGGACTCGCGTTGGTGTGGCGACGGTGGTGCGGCGTTGCGGCAAGTTGCTTGCTCGTTGGTGCGTGTGCTGTGGGCGCACTTCGCAGCGCGTGGTTCGACTGTTCGTGGAGCGAGACGTTGTCGGTCCTTGGCACGCAGGGTGGCGCGCCACGCCGACTCGCCTGCGTCGAGGGGCTCGTCGTCTCTGAGCCGCGCGCCGACGAATCGTGCTACCGAGATCAACTTGAACTCTGTGACTCGAATGACGAAGACACGCTCGCGCGATTCGTTCCTGACTCTCCATCCGTTCGGTTCAATCTCGACGTCGATGTGATGAGTGATGGACGGGGTCGAGAGTTGCCGGTCGCTGCGACAGTGCGCGTGGTCATCGACGGACTCTCCGCTGGGTGCATCCCAGGCGACCGAGTGCGAATCACTGGATGGCTCACCGCCTGTTCGCTGCCTCGCAACCCAGGGGGATTCGATTCGCTCAGGTGGGGAAGATCGCGCGGCATCGCTGGCATACTCGCCGTCAGTGAGTCTGCGTTGGTCACGAGGATTGGCGCGCGATGGTCGCTCACTGCAACACTCACTGCAACACTTGCAAGGTGGCGATCGTTCGTCGACGCGACGATGCGCGATGCGTTGAAAGAGCCGCGTGACGCAGCGGTTCGCGAGTCGCCGCAGCGACTCGATGTCTCTGCGCTGATCGCAGCATCGACAACTGGCGCCGCGTGGCCAGGACTTCGATCGGTGTCAAAGGTTTTCGCCGCGTGTGGAGTTCAACACCTTGTGGCGATCTCTGGATTCAACTTCGGCATTCTCGCCGGGTGCGCGCTGTGGTTGGTGCGCCGTTGCTCACTCGCGCCGCGCATCGGCGGTGTCGTGCTCGTCGCACTCGCACTGCTCTTTGTCGCGTCGATCGAAAGTGAGGTCTCATCGGTGCGCGCCGCGTTGATGGGTGGATCGACCGCGCTCGCGCTCGCATTCAATCGTGCGCTTTCGTTTGGGTTGGTGCTCGGCGGCGCCGCGATTGCAATTGTGTTGTGCGATCCACTCGCTGCATCTGAGCCCGGATTTCAATTGAGCTTCGCAGCAATTCTTGGATTGCACTCCCTCGCTCCACCGCTTGCACGTGGAATGTCGCACTTCGTGGGTGGGTACGGAGTCTGCGCAACCCTCGTGCGACTCGCGCTGGTTCCGATCGCTGCATCGATTGCCGCGTTCAGTGCGACGGCGCCGATTGTCGCGTTTCACTTTGGAACATGTCCACTCTGGTGTGTTCCGTGCACGCTCGCTCTCTCGCCGAGCTTCGCATTGATGGTGATCTCATCAAATGCGATGTTGGTGCTGCAACCGATCGCGCCAGATCTCGCCTCGGGCGCACGCCTCATCGCGACTCTCAACGCGCGAGTCATTCTCTCGGTGGTGCGCTGGTGTGCGACTCTTCCTGGCGCGCTGCCGGGTGATGCCACCGTGCGCGCAGTCACCGACCCGCACACATGGACGATCCGCGTCGACATGATTGATGTCGGCAATGGATCGTGCTACCTCGTGCGATCTGGAGCCTCTGCGGTCATCTTCGACTGTGGAAGTCTTGGCGCCGCAGCAGTTGGATCGCGCACGATTGTGCCAGCACTGCGCGCGCTTGGTCTCTCGTCGATCGATGCTGTGTTGATCTCGCATCCCAACCTCGATCACTATGGCGCGCTGCCCGAAATTGTGCGCGCGTTTGGTGTGCCTCGCGTTCTTGTGACCCCACACTTTCTTGTGTGGTCACAGAGGTCGCGCAGTGCTGCGGCGTGTGCACTCGACGCTGTGCGCGAGGCGGGGGCGACCATTGAAACAACCTCGCGCGGTGATGCACATTTCTTTGGTGACTCGACGTGGTCGGTGATCCATCCTGATGGAATGGCGCAGTACGCCGACTCGAACGACGGAAGTCTCATTATTCGCGTTGATTGTGGGCAGTTCTCACTGCTCTTTGCTGGCGACGCCGCGCGCGAGGCGTGTGCAACTGTGCTCGACTCGCCTGAGCAACACCAGTTGCGCGGCATCACACTCTTTGAACTTCCACATCATGGAAGTTTTCAGCCCGCGGCTGCGGCACTCGCTCAGCGTGTCGCGAGCGAGATCGTCGTGCAATCGACTGGACCACGCCGGTTCCTGAAAGATCCGTGGTCCACACTTCTGGCGCACTCAACGCGACTTGTCACCGCGCGTGATTGCGCGTGCGCGGTCGTCGTCAAGAGTGATGGCTCAATTGCACTGGGCTCTTGGGATGGTCACACCTATCGCTGGACGACAAGCGCGATCCACATCGCTGTTCCATCACCCCTGACCATCTGCGACGACGAGAATCGCTCGACGAAGAATGATGGTGTCGCCGATCGGGCCGCCGCTGCCCTCCTCGATCTCGATCTCGAGCGCTCCGGCGTGAATCGCGACGTGGATCTTCGCTGTTGGATTCTTGGTCGAGATCGGATAACGCGCGAGCTCGGTGCCTGCCTGGCGAATGACAATGCAACAATCACCCCACGTGCGCATCGATGGTGGCAACTCTGCCGTCGCATTGAAGGTGGTGAACCCTTGGGGGATTTCGTAGATGAGCCGCAGCGGCCCCCTGATCTCGAGCGCGGCTGCGGCGAGTGGTGGGTTCTGTTGTGTCGTGGTCGGCTGTGGATACTCCGCGCGTGGCAGCGCGGGTGTCGTCGGTGGGAGAGTTGTGGGCGAGAGTGTGCACAGTGGGAGAATTCGATGCGTGCTCGTGCGCACCGCGAGAATCTCTTGGGGCATCAGCGCAAGTGGTGGTCGCCCAGTGATCAACGACACTCCTTCGAGCACAAACGAGACGTCGTCACCACTGCGAAGTGCGTGCAGGGCGGTTCCGTCGATCACTGTTCCGTCAGTGATCCACACGCGCACCGCGCCCGCTGGTCGGGCGGCAGTGACAAGCGCGAGTGATGCGACGCGGTCGATTGGAACTTCGTGCGTCTGACCACTCCGATCAATCACCATTGGATCGCCAAACTTCTCGATGAATCCACGAACAACATCTCCATTGCGCAGCACGAGTTCGTCACTCTCCGTTGCGCGCGCGGTTGCAAGGGTCGGCTGAAACTGAATCGATGCGATCTGCGCCGATGGAAGGTCAATCATTCCAAGCCCCATGTGCTTCCATCGCACCGATGACTCTGTGGCCTCACCGACAAATCCTCCGAAGGCACCAGGCACAACTTGACCGTCGTTGACAGTGAGCACCGCAAATGGGCGCTGCGCAGCGGTGGGGGCGGTACTTTCAAGCGGCATCCACGCAAGCGCGGTCGTGCCAACTTCAGTCCCTTGCTTGTTGCGCAAGAGTCCTTGGTCGTCGACCGCGGCTTCGATCCACTGCGCGCTCGGCGTGAGAAGTTCGATTGTTGGTGTGAAGTCGGCGGTGGCGATCGTCACGAGCAGGGTGGTGATCAACATGCTTGTCATGCTTGTCATGCCCTCATCGTTGAAAAATCGGAAGGTAGCGGTTGGGCATCTGAAGCACGATCAACGCCATCGCGGTCGCGTACGAACCACCCGCTTGATGATCGACCCAGGATCCATCCTCTGCTTGCATCTTGATCAGTTCATCGCGCGATTTTTCCCACCACTGCTCCCACCACGTTCCGCCCGCGAGGTACATCGCCTGACTTGTGTAGTACTGCCCATAAAAGTAATGCGCCTGCATCTGCGGGCCTGCACCGCCCCCAGCCGCGTTCGTTCGCAAGTACTCGAGTCCGCGAATGATTGAATCGTCTTCATACACACCCGCATAAAAAAGGCTCGCGACGCCAGCGGCGGTGCGAGGCCACGCGCTCGCGCCGGGTTGGCGCATGTAGCGAAAGCCCCCGTCGACGTTCTGACAATCGCGCACATAACGCACCGCGCGGTCGATTGTGTCCTTTGGAATTCGAATACCCGCGTTGCGCGCGCTGCGCAGTGCCATCACTTCGCAGATCGTGACTGAGACGTCGGCGTCGTATGGCACCGGGTTGTAGCGCCATCCACCCTCGTCATTCTGACTATTCAAGATGAGGTCAACCGCGCGCACGAGCACATCACGCACGCGCGCATCGTTGGGGTTCATCCCGTAGATCTCGCCGAGAAAGAGCGTCGCAAAGCCATGGCCATACATGGGACCGGTCGTGCTCTCTGCGGCGAGCAATCCACTCTCGGACTTGTTCGAGAGCACATATTCGAGCGCGCGCGAAACCTGTTCACCAAAGCGACCCCGTCCTGGGAGGTTTCCATCAGCCATGAACGCGAGTCCACAGAGCGCAGAGATTCCCGCGTGGCGACCATATCGACCACGACCAAACGATCCATCATCGTTTTGAGTTGATGCGAGATACGCGAGTCCGCGTTTGACGGCCTCGGTGAGTTCTGGAGTGATCTCGTCTTTGGCTGGTTTGTTCTCTGCGCCGACTCCAGCAAGTGGCGACAAAGACTGTGGTGGCGCCGTCGGTGCAACTGCTGGTGGTTTTTGCGCCGTTGGTGGTGTTTGCGCCGTTGGTGGTGTTTGCGCCTCGAGCGCCGCGGTCACCAAGAGTGTGAGTGCGAGCGTCGCTGTGAATTTCGAGATCACGTTCATGGCTTGGACTCTTCGGCGATGCGGCGGTAGTACGCCTCGGTCCAACGCTTATACACCGACGACATCTTTTCGCGAACTCCCTGTCGAAGCACGTCACGTGTTCGCGGTGGCAAGTTGCCCCACTCTTCATCGGTCTCCTCAAGCACTCCACCCTCGATCGCTTCGACCCCAGGAGGAAGTTCGCCTGCGCGCTCGCCCTGATTCGTTTGACCACCAGGCTTGGTCGCATCGCCTTGCTGTTCGCCGTTCTTGGCGGCAGCTTCTTTCGCCCGCCTCTCCGCATCCTTGCGACGCTTCGCTTCGGCTGCTGACTCGCTCTGTCCCTTCTCGCCTTTTTCACCCTTTCCTTTGGATGACTCGCCAGCCTGTTCACCTGCTGGCTGCGACGATGACGAGCTCGAGGATGATGACGAGGATGATTGTTGCTGTTGTTGCTGCGCCGAGTTGATGAGTGTGTCGAGCCTCGCGAGAATGTCTTCGTGCAGTCGTTGCACCGCGGTGCCGCCTTCACTCTCGCCTAGCAACGTCGCACTTCGCTTCATCTCATTGATCGTCACCTCAAGTGTGTCGTGCGCTTCTTTCTCTGTGAGGATGCGCGTCAGTATTTCTTGTTGTGCACGCGCACTCTCGTCGACTGCCTTCTTCGCGTCACCTGCGCCTGATATACCGAGCAACTCATCGAGCGTCTTCTGATCGTTCGTGGTGGGTGGTGTTTGTGTCGCGGGTGGTGAGGGTTCTGTGGATGGCGGAGTCGGCACTGCGCCCTGCCAGTTTTTCTGTGGTGGCGTGATAATGACCGGTGCTGCCTGGTTTGCTGCCTCTTCTCGTTTCTCTTCGAGAGCACGACGCAATTCGTCTGCGATCGAAACGATGGCCGCTTGCCGTTTCGCGAGCGACTGAAGCGCCGCCGCCTGTGATCCCTTGTCGCTCACAAACTCTGTGCTTCGCGTTCGCTCGTAGACGCTCTTCTGCAAAGCTCGCAATACTTTGAGTTCGGCCAGTGGCGGAATCAGTGGCTTCTCTTGCTCGCCACCACCACCGCCGCCACCTGCCGCGGCCTGTTCCCCTTCATCGGCGAATGGATCCTTCTCCTTCTTGGATGCCTCTGAGAGTGCCTCGGTCAAGCCTCGAAGTGTCTCGAGTACCTCGCGCTCGAAATCAAGTGTGCTCGTGGTCGGAGGACCAGCACGGAGATCGGCCACCACACTCTTGGATGCTTCAACGGCGACACGTGTGGCTTCCATAAAGGTGAGCGACTTCTTCACATCCTCTGACTCATCTGCAATTGCCGTGAGCGCCTGTTGAATGTTCGCTTGCTCGACGCTGAGACGGCGCGCTTCGATGAGTGTGCGACGTTCTCCAGCGGCACCAACGAGTGGTTGAGTCGCTGTGAGTACACCCTCTTCGCGATCGGTAAGTTTTCGATACTCGGCTGCGAGCTCGCGTGCCCGTTGTTGTCGCTCTTGCTCTTCGTTTCGAGCTTCTTGCACACGAACCGCGTCGAGTGCCTCTTGAAAGACTGCCGTCGCTCGCACGAGTTGCTCGTGCCCAGTGGCGAGTTCTGGTTGCGCTGCCGCAAGTGCCGTCGCTGCCCGACCCGCGGCCTCTGCTCCGCGATCAATGAGTCGCACCACTCGTTGCGCGCTCGGTCCCGCGGCCCGCCCTTCATCCGAGACGCCTACTGCGTTGAGTGAGAGCTTCGCCGCTTCCTGCGCGACGTGTGGTGCAGCCTTCGCGCCCTCGCTTGCTGGTGCTGTGATGAGGTCGAGTCCAAGACCCTCAGCACTTGTTGATTGAAGCACAAGTTGTTCGAGTGCTTCAGCAAGTGTTGCAAGGCGGCGGCGCAAGGTGTCTGTGCGCGCCTTCTCGTCATCGGCGAGGTCGGCGATCATCTCTTGCACCGTCTCGCTCGCGGCGGCAGAGTTTTTCTGCGCTTCATCCATCCGATTCTCTCTCGTGGCTTGCTGCGCCTTATCCATGCGAGCCGCAAGTGATTCCTTCTCGCCGCGCTCGGCTGCTTGGCGAAGATTCATCGCGCGAGTTGGATCATCTTTCTGCACACTCTCTGCTCGTTGCTTTAATTCTTCGACCGCGTCGCGCGCTGCCTCTGCGGCTGCTTGTGCGCTCTCTGCGGCTCGGTCGAGTGCAGCAGTCTCATCGGCGTTCAACTCTTCGCGACTCCGTCCGAGTGTGCGTGCTCCCGCGCGCGACCGATCATTCTCTGCGACCTTGATCGCCTCAGCGACTCGCTCGAGTTGTCGGGCAGCCATCCACGCATCTTTATCTCGGTCGAGCAGCGATGCAAGGTCGCTGAGTTCCTGACGAACCTCACCCTGCGCCAACCGCGCCTCGTCGTGATTCTCTGGTTCATCTTGCAGTGCATTGCGAGCCTTATCGCTCTGCGCGTGCGCGGTGTCCAAAATCTCTTGTGCCGCATCGATCAGCCCGCGTGTTGCATCATCGGGAACCTGATTTCGATCGAGCCTGTTTCTCAGAGCACCCATCATGTCGTTGAAGGTGGTGATGCGTTCGCCGATCTCCGACTGCGGGCGCACCTGCGCCGAATCTGCTTCGTCGCGCTCAATGAGTGTCTGCTGCCGGTCGCGCGTTCGCATTGCCCCTTGTCGAATCGCTGTGATTGTGTTGCGGGTCTCTTCTTCGAATTGGGGTCGGGTGACCACGCGAAGATGGCGCGCAGTCGAACGCATTGCTGCTCGCGGGGTGCCATCCAACAGAAACCCGTCGGTTGCCGTTGCGACGAGATCAAAGACATCGCCGGGTTGTGCGTTGGCGAGTTGTAAATCGAAGAGCGCGCTGATGTCTCCAGTCGTGCCAGTGGTTGGAACGCTCGCAAGTTGCTTCGACCAACTCGGTGCGCGCGAAACTTCAAGTGTGATGTGCACGAGTCCAACGTCATCGCGCGCCTCACCACGAATTGAAATCTGCGCCGTCGCGAGCACAGTCTCATCCGTGCTTGGCTCAACCACGATTGCCTCGGGCGCAAGATCTTTCGCGACATCAATCATGCAGGTGATGTCGTCTGTGTTCTGAACTCCATTCTCATCGCGCAGTCGGATGTTGAGTGTGCGAGTCTGATCTGCTGTCCATGAGAGCGACCACACTCCGTTGCGCTGCGTGAATGTGCATTGAGGCGCCGCGGTGATTGGCACCGACTGACTCTCCCAGCGAAACGTTGACGCGAGCCATGACGCCCTCTGCGCGCCGGTTTCTGGAACGGTGAGTGGTCGCGAAAGTGTGATCTCGAGTGTGACGTTGGATCCCTGAAGGATTGTTGCTGGGATGCGACCCCGATGGCTTGTTGCATCGCCGAGTGGAAACGTCTGTGTTTGAAGCGCTGTTGCATAGGTGGGTGGTGTCACCGTTGCAACGATCGATTGTGCACGAGGCGCCTCGATAAAGGTGATGTGCTGCATTTCACTCTCGACATCTCGTGTCATGAATTGAAACTCGACCTCGTCGGCGCGCGACTCGATCAGTCGCTCGAAGCGTGTCTCTCCTTGGTGGATAAGTGGAAGTTGCTCCCACCCTCCAACACTCCCATCGACTGTCGTTCGCATCCGCACCGTGACAGGCTCACTCTGTGGGTCGCCACGAAAGAGATCGGCCTTCAGTGAGAGTGCTGTGTTCTTTGGATGGTGCGTCGCAAAGGTCGTGCTGCGAATACCTGTTCGTGCGGGCCACTCCGCTGCGATCCATGGAGTCAATGTTCGCACGAGTCCTGTTGATGCAAGCTGTGGTGCGACTGCGAGAAAGCCAATCCACAAGAGCACGACGATCAAAAGTTCGCCGCAATCTCGTTTGATTCTCTTGGTGTCGATCAGGGCTCTGAGTGCGGATGGTGACGCGAGGTCGATGGCCTGCGCTCGCACCTGCGCCGCGAGTGGGTTGTTGAGAAACGACGCGTCGCTCGCAAACTCAACTCCAGACGCGAGCCGACCGCGCGCGGTTGGTGACGCCTCTTCAACACGCAATGCGAGCGTCACGCGCGATTGTGGGGGCGCACACGCTGGGATGACTCGCGTGCGAAACAACCAGACCAGCAGCGCGCCAAGAGTTCCAAGGATGATCCACCGAAGTGCGCTTGGAAAGCGAACAGCTGCGTCGGTCGCGACACACACCGAAATCGCCAGGATGAGTGTGCGCAGCACGACAACGACGACATCGGCGAGGCGAATCGTTCGGATGCGCCGCGCGATGAGATCGAATTCGCTCGGAAGATTTCGGTATGTCAAGAGAACCTCGTCGGTGAAATCCTACGCAAGACGCAGCCACCTTCTACCAATCCATTCAACAAAGAGAAATGAAAGCACCAGCAGTAAGGCGGCTGGACTGTTCCAGAGTGGATCGACAATCGACTGCTCGCGGCTGAGCGAGCGCTTGGGAAGAATCTCTGCGAGCCGACTGATTTCGTTGGGGCGAAGGACTGCTCCACCCGTGCGTGTGGCGAGGTCGGTCAGCTGTGGATGGTCACTCTCTGGATGGGCGAGTTCTGAATCTGTGCGCACAACCTCAACAAGTCGCTCAAGTGGACCTGTTCGCGATGAGTCGATTCGTACACGCCAGGTGCCGGGTGTCTCGGGTGACCAGAGACCAACCCACGCATCCGCTTCGCGCGAAAGTTGTGTCGTCTGACTTCCAGTTGTTGTTGTGACGTCGGTCAACTCGAGTTCTGCATCCAGGGTCTCATCTCCAGCAATGTCGCCGGCCTTCGAATCTTGAATCTCAACGCGAATCATCGCGGGCATCCCAACCTCTGGTCGCTTTGGTTCGATAACCAATCTGAAGGCGTTGCCATCGGATTGCACAGCGCCACGTGAGAGGTAGCGAATGAACTGAATCCAGAACCGCTCCTGATAGGTCTCACCGATACCGTGGCGCCACCGCCACGTTTCGTCGGTGGCGACATAGAGCACGAGCCCCGCGCCGTATCGCATCGAAATCGCGACTGGAAAAGCTTCGCCACCAGAGAGTGGACGCCCACGCGCGAGCACCTCAGCCGCTGGCTTCAACGAACGAGGATCGACCCGTTGCGCCCACTCGAGTCGCCCGCGCTCACCCGCTGCTGAGAGTGCGATCGGCCACCGCTCTTTCGCGGTCGCGCCGAGTCGCATCACTCCTGCACGAAGCGCGCCATCGGTGGGCTCGAGCACAATTGGTTCATCGAAACGTTCGGGAACGCCTCGCATCGGAAGGAGATCTTCGAGTTGTGTTGCCCGCCACGAATTCGGTGTTGATCGTTCGCCTCCGATCCACATGAGACCCGCTCCGCGCTCGCTCACCGCGCGGCGAATCTGTTCGATCTGTGTCTCAGAGAGACTTCCAGCTGGAACATCACCCAACATGAAGAGGTCGTACGCCGCGAATTCGTCGTCACTTTGTGGGAGTCGCTCGAGTGGGGCGTTTCCCTCCTGCGCGAAGTCTCGGTCTGCTGAGAGCAACATCACCGAACTTTCAAACGAGCTCTCGCGCACCAAGAGATTCTTGAGATAGCGATACTCCCACCTGGGGTATCCCTCGATGTAGAGAATTCGTAGTGGTCGATCAATGAATTCGACATCGACCGCCTGTTGATCGTTTGTACGAACGAGGTCGTTGGCGCCAGCGCGAACTCGGATGAGCCAATGAGCAAAGCCCGCTTCGGAGCGCACTCCGGTCAAGATCGCCTCACATCGCTGATCGACAAATTCTTCTGGCGCGACTTCGATCGTGTTTAAGACTTCGCCACTCTGCGCATCAATGAGTTCGACCTGAACAGCTTCGCGAGGTGGACCTCCCGCACATTGAAGCGTCGCAACAATTGGAACCTGATCTCGAATGAATGCGCGCGCAGGTGCGTCTGCTTGTGCGATCCCAAGGTCGGTCATCGCTTCAGAAGAACCAAGCGGCACGACGAAGATTGGGACGGCGCGTGATTGAAGTGTGCGCAGGACAACCTGGTCGATCGGCCGGTTTGTTCGACCGTCCGAGAGAATGATGATTCCACTCGCTGGTCGACCGGCCAGGCGACGAAGCGCGCTTTCAATCGGTACGGTGAGATCTGTTGACCACCCATCTGCTGCTGGCGGTTGTTGTGGATTCAGTTCGAATGCTGAAGTGTGAAAGCCAAGCCAGACGATTTCTTTCTCTGTGGCGATCTCACTCCACACAGTGTCCGTGAGAAGTGCCCGTGCGACTGAGTCGCGCGAGACAAAGGTGCCGTTGCTGTTGGTGGTGTCTTCAACCGACATGCTGCGACTTCGATCGATGAGAACGGCGATCCAATCGGACTGCGTCTCGATGATTGGAAGTCTCAACAACGGACCACTCGCGAGTGCGACAAGCAGGATGAGCACGAGGGCGCGCGTGACGGCGAGTGAGATGCGCATCGAGCGAGAACCAATCAGCCATCGATAGCTCCAGAGTGCGACCGCGCAGGCACCGATCACGACGAGAAGCCATCCCCACATCGCAAGTGGATGCTGCCACGACAACTCCAGACCATCGGCTCCAACTGGAATTGCGTCGAGTCCAAAGAGCCAGCGGATGGTTGTTGATGTCGTCATCGCACCGCGTTCGTTGATTGTGTCGCCGTCGCACCAACAGATGAGCGCCTGGCCATCCACGTTTCAAGAAGTAGAAAGAGAATGACCGCGCAGAAGAACCAGATGGCGAGCGAGTGACCATCGAGTGCCTTCGCTTGTGGTTGTTGAATCGTGTTGTTCGCGGTGCGGACATCATTGCGACCAAAGTCGGATGTGCTCACGCTGATGGCTGCTTCTTTGAACTCTGCGGTCAACTCTTCAATCGTTGTGCGTTTGGTTGATGCGGCCGCGACGTCGATGTTGGCGACGATGAGTCCAAGTGGATGTTTCGCTGTGTCCATGCTTGAGTAGACGCCTGCGATGGTGATGGGTTCTGAGAGTGATCCACCCACGCTCACGTTGAGTGCTCGTGATTCTTCTGGCGCACTTCCCGCATCACCCATCACGAGTTGAAGTGTTGCGGATGCTGGCGAGAGGGTTGTGACACGATCGTCTCCCACCCCGACCCCTCGGTGATGATCGACTTGTGCGATCGCTTGTCGCACACACTCTTGGATGAGCGGAACCATCAGTGGTTTCGCGGGAAGGTTGGTCCACTCGAGATCTGGTGGTGCGCAGAAGAGAATCACCGATCCACGTGCACTTTGGGGTGTGCCATGCGCTATGAGGGGTGATCCATTACTGAGTGCGAGCACCCTCTCGCCTCGACTCGCTGGAATAGTGACCACAAACCACCGATTGACTGTGACTGGTTGTGTGAGATCTTGCAACTCTGGCGCGAGTTGACGCAGAAGCGTTGCGACACTCTCACCAGATTGGTTGATGATTGTGAGTGGCGGATCGCTCGTCGTTGGTTCGCGTGAGATCGTCCATCCGAGGTCGAGCGCGTGAAGAAGTCCATCACTCCACGCTCCACTGGTCGAGTGGGCTGGAGGGATGACTACGAGCACCTTGCCTCGCACGACACACTGTGAAAGCACACTCCATCCTGTTGCATCGATGATGTCTGGACGCACGAGAATGATTGCGTCGAGTGTTTGGCAGCGCTTGAGGTCGATTGATGTTGGATCGATCGTCTCGGTTTCGATATCGCCGTCGCTCGTCGGAGCGAGTGCGCGCTCAACCCACGCTCCAACGCTATGACCACCATGCTCTGTCTGGTCTGCGTTGGTTCGATCGATGACTCCAACGCGAATTGTGTTTGATGTTGCCACGACTGCGAAGCGGGTGTTGTCCGCCATCTGTGCGTCCTGATCCGTGATCGACGCGCGAAGGGGCACCTCGGTGCGTCTGGTTGTGCCAACGACGATCGCGCTCTCGACCACAGCCTCGATCTGCCCCTCCTCCCATTCAACGCGCAGTGATGTGTGGGTTCCATCATCGAGCGCGATGTCGATGTTCGTCCGAGTCTCATACAAACTCTCGCCTTCGCGCGCGAGTCGAAGGCGCAGTGGGATGCCACCCCGTGATGACGAGGGGCCTCGCGCTTGTGGTTCGCACGTGACCAACTGCACGTTGATCACATCCACTTGGCTCGGAGGTGTCACCACGATTTTCGCTCCTGTGAGCATCGTTGTCGTCTCTCGCGTGCGCGCGAGAGATCCTCTTCGAAACGCGCTGAGCACTCCAACGGTTCGTGTCGTGCTCGCCGCGAGTTCGAGTGCGGCTGTTATGTTGGATGGTGTGCTTGAACTCTTCGTTGATTCAAGGGTTGATCTGGCCGCCGCGAGATCACGTGAAGGTGGCCAGACGAGCGGTTGGGCGCCGGCAGCACAAATGATTCCGACCGCGTCGCCTGGGTTCAGTTGGTCAATGGCGTCAAGCGCTTGTTGCTTGCTCATGGCGAATGCCTCGCCTGCGCTGTCGGTGATCTGCTGTGAGACCCCGTCATCGACCACCAGCACGAGTTCGCGTGGTGCACCCTCGACTGTTTGGGTTGAATCGGTTGGCTTCTTGATGAGTGGGCCAGCAACTGCGAGACCTGCCGCCGCGACGATGAGACACCGCACAATGAGCAGAAGGAGTTTTTCGAGGTGTCGCCGGTTTGTGGTGCGTGTGACTGCAACACGAAGCAGGTCCATCGCAGCCCACTTGATTGGTTGCTGGCGCCGCCGAAAGAAGAAGTGCATCACGATGGGTATCGCAATCGCCAGAATTCCTGCGACCGCGATGAGTGGACTCGCGATGATCATCGCGCCGTCCTTTGTCGCGCGAATGCTTGTCGCTTCGCAAGCAGTGCTGAGAGCACTGGACCCACGGACTCGTGTGTGTTGAAGATCGCGCAGTCGAATCCAAAGTTTCTGCTGAGTCGATTCAGTTCACTGAGATGACTCTCGAGTGCTGTGAGATAGGCGGTTCGTACAGCTCTCGAGTCAATCTCGATGGTTGGTTCGCCTTCGAGCCCCTCGAATGGTGTGTGCGCGTCGAGGTCAAATCGAAGTTCCATCTGGTCGAGCGTCACACAGCAGATCACGTCGTTTCCTCGGTGGCGCAGTCGCGCGAGGCAGGTGCGAACTTGGTCAAGTGGCGCTAAGAAGTCTGAGATGATGATGAAGAGTGTGCGACCTGAATTCTGGCTCAGGGCCTGGTCAGCCACTTTGGACCAGTTCGCGCGGTCGCTCACTGGTTCGGTCGCGAGGGATTGCACGACCGACCTCCAGTGGTCGCTACTGCTTGATCGTCGCACGCCGCCGCGAATGCCATCAGCGAAAATGCCGACACTCACTCGGTCGCGTTGTGCGAGTGAAAGAAATGAAAGTGCCGCGGCGATCGCTGTTGCATGGTCGTACTTCGTCCACTGGTTCTTGTTGTTTTGGGCTTTGGTTCCACCCCATCCACTCTTTGTGATGCGTGTTCCAAATCGCATCGACGCAGAGCCATCAACCAAGATCGCGATGTTGAGATTCGTCTCTTGTTGAAACTGCTTGATGTAGAGCTTGTCGTTTCGCGCAAAGACCTTCCAGTCGAGGTGTCGCACACTGTCGCCGGTGGTGTATTGCCGGTGCGATGCGAACTCGACAGCGGCACCTTGCCTCGGTGAGATGTGCAATCCATTCATCGCCCCCTCGGCCACCATCTTGGCGCGCAGTTCAAACGATGCCAACTGCGCGAGCGTTTCTGGAGCCAGATACTGCTCTGCTCGCAAGGGAGTCGGTGATCCCTCGGGCATCGATTACGCCGCGCTATCGAGTGGGATGGTCTTCACGAGGTCGCCCACGACCTGGTCGGTGTTGACCCCGTCGGCCTGCGCGTTGAAATTCAGCATGATTCGGTGGCGCATCACCGGAAGAACCACGGCATGCAGATGGTGGGGCATCACGTGTCGCTCGCCCGACATCAACGCCTTCGCCTTTGCGGCGAGAATGAGAAACTGACTCGCGCGGGGTCCAGCTCCCCAGGAGACGTAGTCACGAATGAACTTTGGAGAACGCTCATCAAGGCGTGTCGCACGCACGATGCGAAGCGCATATTGCACGACGTGATCGGCAACCGGCACTTCGCGCACGAGTTGTTGAATGCGAATGCACTCTGGTGCTCCGAGCACTGCGGTGGGCTTCTCGTGAGCTGTTCCTGTTGTCCGCTTCACAATCTCCATCTCTTGGCTCTCGCTTGGGTATCCAATGCGAACAAGAAACATGAATCGGTCGAGTTGCGCTTCAGGCAGTGGATACGTTCCCTCTTGCTCGATTGGATTCTGTGTCGCGAGAACAAAGAAGGGCTTCGGCAGGGCGTGTGTGTAGCCGCCAACAGTGACCTGTCCCTCTTGCATCGCCTCGAGCAGTGCAGCCTGAGTCTTCGGTGGCGTTCGGTTGATCTCATCTGCAAGAATCACATTCGCAAAGACCGGACCCTTCACAAAGTGCAGGCTTCGGCTGCCCGTTTGTTTGTCTTCTTGGATGACTTCGCTTCCGGTCACGTCGCTGGGCATCAAGTCTGGTGTGAATTGAATTCGCGAAAATCCAAGCGAGAGTGTTTGTGCGATCGTTGAAATAATCAGTGTCTTTGCGAGCCCTGGAACACCCTCCACGAGCGTGTGTCCACCGCAGAACATCGCGAGCAAGATCTGATCAAGGATCGCCTCCTGCCCGACGATCGTCTTTTGGAGCTGGGCCTTGATCTCGGCCGCGGCGGCTTCGACGGCACTGGCTGCCTCGACCGTGTCTTGGCTTTGAAGACTTTCAATAAAATTCGATGACATGTGGTGGACCTCACGAAAAGTATAAGGCTGCTCGTGGTGGATAATGTCTCGGTTCCCTTTAGTAGAAATCACTCCCTCCTCCTAGTATGGGTGTTCACCGATTGTGGACAACGAGACAGCCTGGTACATAAACACATCACCAGCAACGGTTTACAACAACAAAAAAACCATCCCAAACTGTCAACTCGCAGTCGCACAAGCCCAACAGGTTTCGACACTCACAACAAAGCCACCAGGAAAGCGCCAGCGGCCCTCGCGCAGCACCCTGTTCGTCGACACTTACAAGCAGGTTTTCAACCGAGCGCCAACAGCTCAACCGACAGGCGTTTGGCGCTGAAACACGGCCTCAATTCGGTCAATCGCCTGCGAAAGGTCGAGGTCGGTGTTGCGGGTGTTTTCAATTTTCTTTTCGGCATGCAACACCGTTGTGTGGTCGCGTCCACCGAAGTAACCACCAATTTCTTCAAGGCTGTACCGCGTGTGTTTTCGCGCGAGCCACATGCACACCTGTCGCGGGAGCGCAACCGACTTATGGCGGCGCTTCGACATGAGGTCGGAGAGTTTGAGATCGTAATACAACGTCACAGCATCAACGATCATCTGAATGGATGGCTTCGTCGAAACACCCGACGACGGACGATCATCAGCGAGCGCACGTTTGGCGGTCTCGAGCGAGAGCGGGAGCGCATTCGCCATCGCAAATCCGCGCACCTTCGTCAGCGATCCTTCAAGCTCGCGGATGTTCGTGTCGACACGCGAGGCGATGAACGCAGGAATGTCGTCAGGAAGATCGAGTCCAAGCAGCGCAGTTTTCGCCTTCAAGATCGCCACGCGGGTTTCGTAGCACGGCTTATCGACACGTGCGACGAGTCCACAATTGAAACGGCTCACGAGTCGCGCCTCAAGATCTGGAATCTCATTTGGTGATGCGTCGGACGAGAGCACAATCTGCTTTCCAGCCTGATAAAGCGAGTTAAAAGTGTGAAAAAACTCTTCCTGTGTCTGGTCACGCTTCGAGAGAAAGTGAATGTCATCGATCACCAACATGTCGAGGTTTCGAAATCGGTGGCGAAAGTCTTGCATGCGTCCCGACTTCACACATCCCAAGAACAACTCAGAGAATGTTTGGCATGAGAGATAGCCAATGCGCGCAGAGGGTCGTTGCCGAAGCACACACTGGCAGATCGCTTGCAAGACATGCGTTTTGCCCAGTCCAACACCGCCATGAATAAAGAGTGGGTTGTACGCACCACCGAGATTTGCACTTACCGCGACCGAGGCGGCATGGGCGAGGCGGTTTCCTGGCCCGACCACAAACGTATCAAAGGTGTAGTCGGGAGAGAGGAGGAGTTGTTCTTCGAGTTCAGCGACAGCGAGTCCACCACTCGTCGCAGCAACCTTTGTGTCACCGCCATCGCCAACCTCGCCGACAAACCGAACAGCGAGCAACCGTCCAGTAATCGCCTGTGCGGCTTCAGTGAAGGGTCCTGAACAGGTTCGCTGTAAATAGTTGCGCCGAACAGATTCGCCAACAACAAGCGTCAAGACGCCGCCATCAATTCCAGTTGGTTCAATCTCATCGAACCAATGGCGACAGATCTCAGGATGGTTCTTGCGTAGAAACGCAGTGAGCTGAACCTTCAGGTCGTCAGTTGGCGCGGGCATCTTTCTCATAGGGAATCTGACACACGTGCCAGAGGTTCCAAGTTAGAACTCCGTACGGGCGGCGTCAACTTCTTTATGTGTTTTCACCCGAAGAAACTTCACCCATCGCACCATCAACGACTGGCACCACATCAAACTCAGCGGCCTGCGCCTCGAGGCGCTTTCGATTCGCGCGAAAGTCCATCAACATATGAACCGAATCGACAGGGCGTCCAGCAGCAACGTCGTTCAGTCGCTCGCGTGCGTGCGAGAGAAGGGCGCGACGGGAGGCGTGAACAATGACGATATGTTGTGCCTTCCACGCAGCGAGGAGTGGTCGCAGATCTTCAACGTGCAGATGCTTTCCAAACTTCGCCTTGTCCTGATGATCGCGATCAAAAAAAGTGCACTCAGCGATGACGACGCGCGCATTCACAAAATCGGCGTGGTAGAGAAATGGCGCCGGCTCCGTATCACCGGTGTAAGCAACAAGCGGCACCTCAACAACCCGTGAAATCTCTTCACCAGAAAGTCGGAGTTGTCGAACACGCTCCTGCGGAAGGTCAACAAACTCATCACGCAACTTCTTGCGCCTCTCGACGAGCGCATACGCAAGACTTGGTATGGTGTGACTCGAGGCATGCGCTCGCAAATAGGTGTTGGGCTTCACCTCAATCTCATCCCCAGGCTCCATCCCAATGATTTCAAACGGCGTCTCTTGGCGCTCGAGAGCGATCCACGAACGCATCATGGCTCGAAGTGGTTCAGCCATCACTGCCGGGCAGTAACACCGGCCGGTTGGCAATTTTTGAAAAAACCGCTGACTGAAGTAGTAAGGCAACCCAGCCACGTGGTCCATGTGGGTGTGAGAAAGCGCCAATATCTGGGCAGAAAGCACAGGTCGTGGGCAGAGTCCGATATCGAAAACGATGTCATATTCAGGAATTCCTACCGCAGTTTGCTCTCCGGCGACCGAGATGCCCTGCACCCGGATGGGTGGCAGGTACAGAAACCCAATTTGACCATCACGTGGAGATTGTCTTGGGACCATGAGAAGAATGCCTGAAAGTTCGATTCGATCAAAGGTGAGTGTTCGATAGTAGCAAGGCAGTGATTCTCAAAATCTCCAACAGTTCATTTGCACGAAATCGAAACAAATCCGAGGATGTGAAAGGAATGACACACCCTTGACACCACCACCAGCCGACTTCAGCCGATCACCACTCCCAAGCTCGCTAGCCAACGATCCAAACGTTCAAGACCTCGTCAAACTCTTTATCGCTGAAATGCCTGGACGGATCAAATTTGCAAACGATGCATTCATCCGTGGTGACCGATTGAGGTTGCAATTCTGGGCCCACCAACTCAAAGGGTGCGCGGGCGGATATGGTTTCGCACAGATCACACACGAAGCATCTGCACTCGAAGAAGCAATCATTCGCAACGAATCAACCAACAATGTCTTCGCAGCACTGCTTCGAGTGTTCGAACTTTGTGAGCGCACAACACTCGAGTGAACGATGTTCGACGCAACAGAAACAAACCTTCCAATTCTCCTTTCGATCGACGACTCCGAGTTGATTCATCGACTCTTGCGAGCGCGTCTTCACAACGAGCGCGTACAACTTCACACCGCGAGCAGTTCGAAAGAGGGGCTTGAACTCGCGCGCAGACTGAAACCAGACGTGATCCTTCTCGATCTCGACATGCCAGAGATGGATGGATTCGAGATCATCACACGCCTCAAGGACGATCCGGCGACACAGAATATCGCGGTGATCTTTGTGAGCGCATCGAACGACACAGCGAACCGAGTGCGCGGACTCGACCTTGGCGCAGTCGACTTCATCGCGAAGCCATTTGATGTTGTTGAACTCAAGGCGCGACTGCGATCGGCACTGAGGGTGCAGCATCTCATCAAGATCCTTGCACAAAAGGCACAGATCGATGGGGCGAGCGGACTCTGGAACCGCACCTACTTTGATAAGCGGCTCGAGGCGGAGGTCTCAGAGGCTCTTCGATACAACAAGCCACTCTCAATCATCGTTGTCGATCTCGACCGGTTCAAGTCGACAAACGATCAGTTTGGCCATCTCTTTGGCGATCTTGTGATTGAGCGTTTCGCGACCATCATGAGTGGTGGACGCACCAGCGACGTTGTCTGTCGGTATGGTGGCGAAGAGTTCGGCATCATTCTTCCCCAAACGACAGCAGCCGAAGCAGCCGAGGTAGCCGAACGTTGGCGCAACAAACTCGCAGGCACCACATGGCAAGACCACTCAGGCCTCGTGCTCACAGCAAGTTTTGGAATCTGTGATCTCGCGAGTCTCGAGGCTCCAAAGACACCGACCGCACTCTTCGCAGCAGCAGACAAAGCGATGTACCAAGCGAAGAAGGATGGTCGCAACCGCGTCGAAGTCTGGCCGTCGAAGCGTCTTCCCATTCTCGTCACCGGATCCTAGAAACTAGGCTGCGCTGCGATGACAGCGTGCGACGACGAAGCGGTTTGTATCCGCCACTGGGATTATTCCGAGACGAGCCAGACGGTTGGGTTGTTCTCGAGAAATCACGGACTCATCCGAGCAATCGCCAAGGGATCACGCCGAGAACGCGCTGGTTTTTCGGGTGGCGTCGACCTGCTCACGCACGCAGATTTTTCAATGACACTCAAGCCAGCAAGCGACCTTGCGACGTTGGTGCACTGGTCCCTTCGCGAAAACTTTCCACTCATTCGCACAGATATGCACGCGAACAAGATCGGTTACTTCGCAGCTGACTTGGTTGGAAGGGTGCTCGAGGGGGGCGATCCTCACCCAAATGTCTTTGGAGCACTCCTCGCACTCCTTCGCACGATCGGTCGGAGCAACGACGAGGAAGGCGTCCACAGCACACCAACAGCGGCGTTGAACGTCTGCGCACTCATCGACTTTCAGTGGATCCTCTTGCGAGAGGCTGGATATCAGCCAATTCTCGGAGCGATTTTAGAGGGTGCGGATGTCACACACTTCGACCCACGCGAGGGTGGGCGGGTGAGTGCGACGCCAACTCCGACGACATGGAGGGTGCGAACAAGCACAATCACAGCGCTCCAACGCGTGAAAGATCACCAGGGCGACGCGCTGCTTTTGATCGATCCAGAAGATGCGAATCGCGCGAATAGACTTCTCGCCGCGTACGTGCGAGAGGTGATCGGGGAGGAACCCTTCACTATGCGTCGGCTCTTTGGTGTGCTCCCGAAGCCGAGCGCATGAGTGTTATAGGAGCCCCACCCAATCCACACCCGTAGACTCAAGGTGTGAAGACAACATATCGAGAGACACAACTTCCAAACGGTTTGCGCATCGCAGCAGAGTGTGCACCAGACGCAGCGAGTGCGGCCGTTGGACTCTTTGTCGCGACAGGCGCACGCGACGAGCCCAAAGAACTCATGGGCGTGAGCCACTTTCTCGAGCACATGATGTTCAAGGGCTCTCTCACCAGGCCTGCAAGTGAAGTGAACGAGGCGTTCGACCGAATCGGAGCACGAAACAACGCATTTACCTCACACGAGATGACGGCGTACCACGCGCATGTGCTTCCAGAGCATCGCGCA
Source organism: Singulisphaera sp. GP187 (assembly GCA_945869475.1). Lineage (GTDB taxonomy): Bacteria > Planctomycetota > Phycisphaerae > Phycisphaerales > SM1A02 > F1-60-MAGs104. The sequence continues at coordinate 169,812 of CAMBOV010000002.1, forward strand.
GAGTCACTTGCACTTGTCTGCGACCTCTTGCGCCCCGCACTTCGCGAAGAGGACTTCCAACAAGAACGCAATGTGATTCTCGAAGAGATCGCGATGTATGAGGACAACCCATTCTGGGTTCTCTACGAGCGGGCACTCGAGACCTATTTCAAAGATCATCCACTTGGATTTCGAGTGCTCGGCACGAAAGAATCTGTGGGGGCACTCACGCGCGAGCAGATGCAGGACTACTTCACACAGCGATACTCACCCGCAAACACAGTGCTCGTTGCAGCTGGCAATGTCAACTTTGACGCGCTTGTCGAACAGGCTTCGCGCGAGACAGCAGGATGGACATCAACGAGCGTCAAGCGTGCGTATCCAGCGTGGCAGCCCAATCCAGGAACGATCACCATCGAGATCGAAAAGGCAACACGGGGGTACATGGTCTTACTCTGGCCAGCACCAGCACAGAGCGATCCCAGGCGGTATGCCGCAATGCTCTGCGCGCAGGTGATCGGAGATGCTGATGGATCGCGCTTGCACTGGGCACTCGTCGAGACGGGGCTTGCCGTGCACGCAGCTGTCGGCTTTCAGGGGCGCGACGGATGCGGAGAGTGCGTCGCCTCAATTGTGTGTGCGACCGAAGACCTCGACAAAGCTGAATCGATCGTGCGCAGTGAATGTAAGAAACTGAGCGACTCACTCACCGAAGACGACCTCCTGCGGGCGCGCGCAAAGATCGCGACAGCGGTCGCGATGGCGGGCGAGAGTCCATCTGGTCGAATGCAGCGCCTCGGAAGCATGTTGACATCGATCGGTGTGTTCAGTCCCCTCGAAGCAGAACTCGAAAAGATCAACGCGCTCTCACTCGAAGATCTTCGTACGCACTTGCGAGAGTTTCCTTATGAGCCAGTCGTCGTCGCGCGAGCGGTCCCGCCATCAGAGAAGGCGGCGCTAGAGAAGACGTAACCCAGCTTCCCACTCATCGATGCGTCCAGACTCGTCGCGTACCCCGCGGCACCAAGTAATCACAGCTGCCTGATCGAAAGCGATTGAGCCAGCTTGAAAGATCGCGCGTCCGGTCATCCCCTCAGGAAGGACAGTCGTCGAGCGAATGCGCAGCCCGCTCTCAGAGAGATCGAGACCCTCATAGGAGTGTGTGATGAGTGGAGAGTGATGCCAACGAATGGCAACCGGACAGGAAATCGGACGACGACCATTGTCACGCCGCTCATCAGCGAGTGCTTGCTCAGCAGCCCGCCGCAGAACCGCACGAAGTGATTCAGTTGTTGTCATGTCGTGACCCTCTCCAGTTCAAAGCAGACAGACCAAACACTCATCATCACCTCTGCGCACGTGCAGAGTGACACCTCTCAACCTGTTATATGCAGGGTCAAGATGCAAAATGAGATCAGTCGATTTTAGAAATTTCAGAGAGAGTGTGCCGGTGGCTCTTCGAGCCGAAGTGCTTGTTCTTCAGCGTGATACGAACTTCTCACCATTGGTCCACTTTCGCAGACGCGAAATCCACGAGCGAGGGCCTCAACTTTGAAGCGATTGAAAGTCTCTGGATGCACCCACCTGTCAATGGGCAGGTGATTGCGGGTCGGTTGGAGGTATTGGCCAATCGTGATGACGTCGGCGCGCGATGCGGTTTGAATGTCGTCGAGAACCTCGAGTACCTCGTCGTCGCGCTCACCGATCCCCACCATGATGCCCGTCTTCGTGACAAGTCCAGACGCTTTGAAGATCGAGAGCACATCGAGACTGCGCTCGTACTTGGCTTGTGGTCGCACGGCGGCGTGCATCCGGCGAACAGTCTCAAGGTTGTGGCTGATGATTTCGGGACGCGCGTCACACACAACCTGAATCGCAGCGCGATCACCACAGAAATCACCAACAAGTACCTCAACACTCATCTTCGGACAGGCCTCATGCACTCGGTGAATCGTCTCGGCCCAGATCGCTGCGCCACCATCTGGAAGTTCATCCCGATTCACACTCGTGATGACAACATGCTTCAGTCCAAGCAATTTCAAACTCGCAGCAACACGCCGAGGTTCATCGAGATCAAGCAGTGGTGGACGCCCCGTCTTGACATTACAGAATCCGCACGAGCGCGTGCACGTATCGCCGAGGATCATGATGGTGGCAGTGCCACGGCTCCAACACTCACCCATGTTTGGGCAACTGGCCTCTTGGCAAACCGTGTGCAGCTTGTGCTCATCGATGATCGACTTGAGCCGCAGATAACCCTCGCCGCCCGGCATCTTCGCCCGCAACCACTCAGGCTTTCGTCGGATGCCGAGTTGCTGCACACTCTCAGCGCCATCCTGTGTACGGTTGTTGAGAACTTGATCGCTCAAACTGAACGCAGCACTGCCCGTTGAGCGAAGCGTGTCTCCTCCGAGAGCCCGCGGATGGCGGGCGAGTGTGCGCGAGAGAGCATTTTCGTCAGATCGATGAATCACGATATGAGTCTAGGGAGCAGCAGGCTGCGGCAAAAGCAATACAGGCGCCACAAAGAGTCGGTCAGGGTTCAACACAAGTCGCTGTTCATCACTCATCGAGACGGTCATCGTGCCTGCAACAACCTCGAACGATCCGAGCGAGATCGGAACACCATCGACTCCGCCAGTCTTAATGCCACTCTCAGCGGTCCAGGTCCACCGTCCATCCTCGACCTTTCCACTCTTCCACGTGCGCATCCGGCCATCAGCAAGAAAGAGGATCGCATCGGCCTCAACAAATCCAGCAGTCGACTGCGCAGTGTCGATGTGCCACTTTCCACAGAGCGCGGCAGCAGCGCGGTTGACGGGCACTGCTTTGCGAACTCCACCAAGGCGCGCAGGCTTCTTTCCAGCAGGATCACGTGAGGGCATTGATGTGCGCCGCGCAGTTGTGCCATCCGTTGCAGCAGCGGTTCCATCATCTGCGGTGGTGGCCGCACCTGCCGCATCCTTCTCGGTGGGTTGTGTTGATTCGGGTCGCGTCGGCGCAGCGAGGAATCGTCGCTCAGGTACAACCTCTGACTCGGTGTAGAACGGGACGATCGCATCCTCATCATGGGCTGTGACGGTCGCCACGATCGGCGCCTCTGCTTCAACAGGTTGTTCGAGCGACGGGTCAACGGCCTTTGGAGCGCAACCACCAGTCACAACCAGCGCGACCGTGAGAACGAGATGAGCCATCAAAGAGAGAGATCGCATGCGTGACACACCACTACGTTAGGTGATCGCCGGCAGTGGGATCGCCAACCGTTCCGAAATCACGCGCAACAACAGGTACTCGCGAGCGAACGTTTGGTGGTCGGTAGCGACACATACAAGTGCCGCGACCAGCAAAATCCCAGCCGCAGATGGGCGCAAGGTCTCGAGCAGATCAAGGTCGGCGGCGATCGAGTCGAGCGTGCGCTCCGATCGATTAGGGAGCGCACACCGTGGTAGTTTGGCCTCGCTCAACGCACGATGCAGAGCGACTTCTGCACCACCATCATCATCGTGACCCTGCAATGCAAGCAACCCGAGGATGCGCTGCGCATTCACAGTGACGTCACCGAGCGATGCGCGGCGCGCCGGTAGTTTGTGTCCACGACGAACAGCCATCGGCAACTCAACGCGCATCCGCAAGACTTGCGTGATCGTCCACTCAAGCAGATCGATCGTGCCATCGACGCGAATCGAATCTGAGAGAAGTGTTCGAAACTCTTTGTACTCACTGTTCGGTTGTGTCACGAGTGTCGCGCACGCCCTGTCGACGAGTTCAAGTCGATTCTCGATGGTGAATGACCGCACCTCACTCTCGAGTCGCGAGAAGTCGTGCGAGAGCGCCGGCGCGCGCGCCTCGATCAACGATCGTTGAAGTGAAGCTTTCGTCGCATCTTCAGATTGAGCACAGAGCAACACAAGCGCCTGGGCCTCATGCAGATCATGAATCGCTGCATCGAGTGGAGCGCTCTGCGAAGCGTGCAGCCCTACAACATGGGCGAGTCCGGCCGCGGGGATCGATCCAACCGAGGCGACACTCCGCGCAACGGTCGACACGGCAGGCTCGGCGAGAACACCAGCAGCCATCGTTCGAATGCGTTCGATGCGCGCCAAAAGCGGCGGGTGAGAGGCAAAGAGTGTGTTCACTCCCTCAGTGAAGAGCATGTGGTTGAATTGGCTCGCTTGGGGGTGTTGCATTGCGCTCGTTGATTGCTGCACGATTTTTTGAAGAGCGCCTCCGATTCCAGCCGGGTTGCGCGTGTACTGCACCGCGCTGGCATCGGCGAGAAATTCACGCTGACGACTGATCGCCGCCTGCATCAACCGTCCAAAAAAGGTGCCGATGCAACCGATGACCACAAAAGCAAGTCCAACGACTGCGATCCCAGCCGTCGCCTTTCCATCGGAACGACGCGAGGTGCGCGGCGCATACATCGTTGTGCGCAAGATGAAATAGCCGATGTATCCCACCGCCATCACCGAAAAGATCGCAGCGATCGCACGCATGTTGATGCGCATGTCTCCGTGAAAGATGTGGCTGAACTCATGAGCCATCACCCCTTGCAACTCATCGCGCGACAGCGTTTCGATCGCGCCGCGCGAGACGCCGATGGCAGCATTCGATGGCAGTGTTCCGGCCGCGAAAGCGTTGATGCACTCTTCATCGAGCACGTAGACAGGCGGAATGGGCATCCCACTGGCGATCGCCATCTCTTCGACAATATTGAGCACCTTGCGCTCGTTGGAGTCGCGAGTCGCAGGGCTGATACGTGTTCCACCAAGCGACTCGGCGACGACCGATCCACCAGAGCCGAGCGAAGAAAGCTTGAAGAAGAATGGGATCGCAATCATCAAGACGCTGAGACCGATCGCGAGCGGCACCGAATCTGGAACCAGCATCGACATCACGAGAGTGATCGCGGCGGTCAACCCACATGCGCCAAATAAAAAGAGCACCACAAGCCACAGTGTGGCGCTCTGCGCACGGTCTTGATGTTCAAAAAAGCTTGCCATCGTGTCAGCGTGTCATCTTGCTTGCGGCATCAAATGAATCAGAATTTTACTTCAGGCAGAAGGCGGCTCGCCACCTCAGCCTCGAACAAGGTCATCGCGAGAAATCCAAAGAGCGATGCAACCACACTCGACGGAAAGACCGCGACCTGGGTGTTGAAGGTCATAACACTGTCGTTGTACGCCTGTCGCGCGAAGGCGATTCGATTCTCGGTCGAGGACAACTCTTCCTGCAGACTCAACACATTCGCACTCGCCTTGAGATCGGGATAGTTCTCAATGGAAATAGTCAAGCGCATCAAGAGTTGATCGAGTGCACCGCTTGCACCAGCAACAGCACGAATGGCGACGGCGTCTCGTGGGCTTGCGCCAAGAGCACTCAATCCAGCGACAGCCGAATTGCGCGCGACGATCACCGCTTCGAGCGTCTGACGTTCGTGCGCCATGTATCCCTTGACAGCTTCAACAAGATTTGGGATCAGTTCGCATCTGCGTTTGAGTTGCACATCGATTTGGCTCAGGCTGTTGCCCGCGCGAATGCGTCCTCGGGCGAGTCGGTTGTAGGCGCCCACGATCCACAGTCCCAGAACAAGCAGCACCACAACGAGAATGGCAATGAGGTAATCCACGCCCAAAGAATAGGGCGGCACTACTCTTGCGTTGAAGTGACCGAACAGCAAGCAACCAGCACCATTCCCGCCGCCGTAGAGCAAAGCCTCGCACGACTTGGTTTCGCGACCCCCACCGAGATTCAGGTCGCAATGCACACCCCGATTCTCGAGGGCAAAGATGTTCTTGCGCTCGCTCCAACCGGAAGCGGCAAGACGCTCGGGTTTGGGATTCCGATGATCGTCAATCTGCTGCGCAACGCCCCCAAGGCCAAGCGGGGCACAGGTGGCAGTAAGTACGTCGAGCCCTGCGAGCGATTGCGCGCGATCGTCATCTCGCCAACCCGCGAGTTGGCTCAACAGGTGGCCAGTGACATTGCGTCGGTCGCCAAGGGCGGGGTCTTGCGAATCGCTTCGGTCTATGGCAAGAGTCCATCAGCTCCGCAACGCGCAGAGATTCGAGCAGGACTCGATCTTCTCGTGGGCACACCAGGGCGACTGCGCGAGTTTCTCGACGATGGCACACTGACATTCGCCAACGTGCGCACGGTCGTGATCGATGAGGCTGACCGGATGGCCGACATGGGATTCCTCCCCCAGATCGAACAGTTGCTCAGCACGATCCCATCGCCGCGCCAAGTCATCTGCATGAGCGCGACGCTGCCTGCGACGATCGAGGCGCGCGTTCGATCGTTGTTGCGCGATCCTGTGATGGCTGAGGTCGGCAGTCGAAACGCTCCTGCGAGTCGCGCAAACAAGCACTATCAAGTGGCCGACGATGACAAGGTCGCGCTCTTGCTCGCACTCTTGCGAGATGGTCATCGACGGGGTGTTGCGGTCTACGTTCGAACCCGCCGTCGCGCTGGATGGGTCGCGCAGGCACTGCGACGCAACGAAATCACCGTTTCGCTTTTGCATGGTGATCGCTCGCAACGCTCGCGAAATGAAGCGCTCGCAGCCTTCGCCGAGGGCGATTGCGATGTGCTTGTGGCAACAGATGTTGCGGCACGCGGATTGCATGTTCCACGCATCAAGACGGTCATCAACTACGACGTTCCACTCATGCCAGAAGACTTTGTGCACCGTATTGGTCGCGCCGGTCACGGTGGAGGGATGGCCGAGAGTTTCACATTCGTCGACGCGCTTGAAGAGAGGGCGTGGGCGCGCGTAAACGAACTCGTCGGCACAGCGATCCAACCAGCTGCAGCGATCGACTTCGAGAAGTTCAAGCGGCGCGTCGAACCCTCGCTCGAAGAGCGCACGGCAGCGCAACTCGCCTGGCGACCGAGCGGCATTGGAGCACCCAGGTCTGCACCGACGGCGACACCCTTTGTCAAGGGCGCTGGACGCACATCCAAGAAGACCACGACCAAAAAACTCTCGCCCAAGGCACGAGCGAAGGCGACGAGCGAGAAGAAGTTGATGCTCGCGCTCGAACGTGGAAAGACCAAAAAACTCTTCTCGGTCAGTGGAAAACTTCTCACGACTCGCGAGATTCGAAAGAAGCGCGAACGATCTGCTCCGCTCAAGCGAGAGAATCGTCCAGGTGGCGGAATCCGCCGCTCGGGACCTAGCGCGTGAGCATGAGGTTCGCGCGCCCAATGCTCACGTTGGCGGTCGCGGTGGTACTCGCAACACTCTCAGTCGCATTCGCGACCTGGATTCTCATGGATCGCCTCGCGTCATCAGAATCGATTGCCACATCGATCCCAGGTCGCATTGCCGTTCGCGGCGGCACCAACGTTTGGACACTCGGCGGAGCCGACGCGACGGGAGTCTGGTGGAGGCTTGCTCAACAGACGGCAGATCTGCGCGTGGCGCAGGCAGATCTCGAGGTGACAGCGGGGGAGTTCGATGACGGCACGCGCCAAGGGTGGTGTCTGCTCGCGCCACACCCGGCACGCACAGCCTCAATCGCCGTGGGATGGCCCGCACCGTGGATTCTCTGGCGCTTTGCAGCACATTCCTCAACCGAGGCGTTTCCACCTTCGCCCGAAATCGCTGATGAAATCGAGGGGATCACCCGAGGCGTCGAACGGGCATTGAAAGGTGAGGGTCGCATCGCGTTCACTGCACGAGTCGCCGCGATGGCACTCACAGTGATCACACTCGCTTCGTGCGGTTGGTGGTGGCTTGTGCGACGACTCCTGCGCCACCGACTATCCAACGCGAAGCATCGGGATGACCAAGTACACAAAGAGATACATCGCCGCGCCGAGTGATCCCATCGCGACGGTTGACTTCACTGAAAAGGTGAGCACACCGCGCCAGAATCCAGCGAGGTCAGACTGATGGGTTGCCCGGTAGGCGATCGAGATGCCCACCACCAGCGGAAAGAGCAGAAGCCACCAGTAGTTTCCGAGTGATCCACCGGGCTGCAGGATTGGAATCCACGCCAGTATCGGGTTCATCTGGCGTGCCCCTTCGTTGAGTCATCTCGTTCAAGAGGGCGGCGTTTGAGCGCGTCGAAGATGACAACGAGGTTCATGAGTCCAGCGAGCGCGCAGTAGAGAGTGCCGATTTCGTTGGCAGGGGTGACCGTCTTGAATGAACTGACCAGCATCGGCGCCGCTCGCGGCATCGAAGAGGGGGTCTCAACGAGCTCGCCGACCTTGCCTGTTTTCAGCAGCGCAGAGTTTGCCCAGTCAGCGGCGAGCGCAATGGGACCGCTGCCAGCCTGCGCGTAGAACCAAAGTGGATCTTCGTGCCGGTCGACGCAATCGACGCCACCGATGAGAAGTCCACCCAGAAACAATCCAAGAATGCCGACACCCGCGAGAATTCCACGGCGCGCATGACCGATCGAAACCTGCCCCAAACCGGGCACAATCCAGCCAAAAAAAGCCGCTCCCCAGTTCAGTGGTTCGTCAGAATGTGTTGAGTCGTGCGACATCGAGATGAATGTGATTCGACGGCTACAGTACCCTCGTTCAGGAACAGAAGGAGCTCACATGGCGCACGATCACTCACCGAAGAAGGACAGTTCGAACAATCAAGAGGACGAATCAGTCGTCGATCGCCGACTCGGTGTCGACCGGCGCGATCTTGAGCCGACGTCGCCAACGAATCTCGAGCGACGTCGTGGTCCAGGGAGGCGGCTGACGGACTTTGTGAAATCGGCTGAAGAGGGAGAGATGTCGCGCGAGCAGTACACCTTCCTTTTGGCGATTGACGCCTTCAAGCGGGTCAACCACAAGACATTTCCGAGTTGGACGGACGTGCTCGAGGTCGTTCGCAAGCTCGGATATCGAAAGACGATGGTTTCTGAGCTCAACCTCGGTGGCAAGGCACAGGATTGGACCGAAAAGCCAGACTCGATCAGCGGTGTGAACAAGCCCTCGACCGACGCAGACTGATCGCGTCATCCGAACCGGTGGCGGGGGTCGTTTGGTCATCCCCGGGACAAGAAAAATTTTTTCAATTTTCTACTTCTTGAACCAGTTGGCGTTGATCTCGATGTACTTGTGCCACTCCGCGGGCAAGTCATCTTTCGGAAAGATCGCCTGCACTGGACACTCGTCAACACACAATCCGCAATCGATGCATGTCTCTGGATCGATGTAGAGCTGCTCAACCTTTTGATAGCCATCCCCCTTCTTCGTTGGATGGATGCAATCAACGGGACAGACCTCGATGCACGATGCGTCCTTTGTCCCAATGCACGGTTCAGCAATGATGTGAGGCATGATCGAAAAATACCATCAAACAGCGGCAAAATGTGGTCCAAAACGACCGGAAGCCGGCACAAGGCCGGCTTCCGGTACAAAACATTCGGTCACTGCGACTTACCGGCTCTTCTTAGCCTTCTTCGCAGCCTTCTTAGCAGCTTTCTTCTTTGCCATGGTGTGGCTTCCTTTAGTTACGCTGTTGCGTCGGAGAGAGTGCTCGCTAGCGTAACGAGGGCGAGCACTCAGGAACAATCAATACTGTTATCGACTGTTCGTGATCGGGACTTGACACCATGATTCCACAATCACCCCCTACCTGTCAAGTCCATCCTCTGAAAATTTGTCTCTTCGGAGCAAGTGGACGGATGGGAGAGCGCATCCTCGAGGCGTCCAACCATCCACATGAGAACGCGAGCGTGACGCTTCGACGTTCGCATGACGATCGCTCGATTGATGCATCCGACGCATTCGATGTCATTGTCGATTTCTCATCGGACGAGGGAACAAAGTCGGCCGCGGCACTCGCAATCGCGTCGAAGCGACCACTACTCGTTGGCACAACGGGTCTGAGCGAGGCCACACGCACGATTCTCACCCGAGCCTCGCAAGACGTTGCCGTGTTGATCGCTCCCAACACATCCATCGGCATCGTTGTGATGCGATCGCTCGCGACCGATGCAGCTCGATTGCTCGGAGCTGACTTCAAAGTCACCATCACAGAGGTTCACCACACACAGAAGCGCGATCAGCCGTCTGGCACAGCACTTGCACTTGCAGATGCAGTCGCGCGCGGGGGTGGCAGCGTGCTCAAGCGCGACCAGATTCACTCGATTCGCACCGGCGACATTGTGGGAGATCACGATGTGCTCTTCGCGAGCGAGAGTGAAGAGATCACACTGCGCCACCACGCCAAAAACCGCAGTGTTTTCGCCTGTGGAGCGCTTCGGTTGGCTCATTGGATCGTCTCGCGACCAGCGGGCATGTATGGTCTCGATGATTGGTTCAGCGACCTCAAGAAAGAAGAGAAGTGACGAGAGATACAGCAAGCGTTTTTTCAGTCGCCGGAGGATTCCAAGTCGCAGTTGAGCCCATCGCGGGGGCGACAACGACCGCTGTGGTCTGGCAAGTGCCCGTTGGGACGGCGGGCGATCCACTTGATGGCGGTGGATGCGGCGAGTCGGCCGTGCTTGCCGAGATGATTTCGCGCGGCGCTGGCAACCTCTCGAGTCGCGAATTCAGCGATTCGATGGATCGCCTTGGGGTGCAACGATCAACCTCGAGCGCGACCTATTCGATCACGCTTTCGGCAGTCTGCCTCGCCGAATCCCTCGATGGACTGCTCGAACTGCTCTCACAGGTTGTGCTTCGTCCCCGACTTGAACAAGAGGCACTCGATGCGAGTCGCGAACTCGCGCTTCAGTCATTGCGATCGTTGCAAGATGATCCACAACACTTCGCGAGCATCAAGATTGGTGAGATCGCGCTACCCGCGCCATTCAATCGACATGGGTTCGGCACCGAGGCCGGACTCGCGGCGTTGACCATCGAAAGTTTGCGCGCAACGTGGCAGCGTCGATGTCGTCCGGGAGGCAGCATGGTTGGGATCGCAGGCGCCGTTGACACAGATCATGTGCGAGGAGTGCTCGAGAAATTGCTTGCGACCTGGAGTGGAACATCGCTCGAACCCATCGAGAGTGCAGCCGCCGTTCGAGGAACTCTGCACGAGCATCAAGCCTCTGCGCAGTCGCACATCTGCATCGCGTTTCCGGCGCCAAAGCAGGCGGATCCAGAGAGCCTTGCGCACCGACTCATGGTGCGCGTGTTCGGTGGCGGAGGGATGTCAAACCGCCTCTTTGGTGAGGTTCGCGAGAAGCGCGCACTCTGCTATTCGGTGGGCGCGAACTATGCCTGTGGGCGCGACCGTGGACTGCTCTCGATTTACGCGGGAAGCACCCCAGAACGGGCTGCTGAGACACTTGCGTGCATTCGCGCAGAACTCTTGAAGATGGCGGATGGCATCTCAGTCGAAGAATTCGACCGCGCGATCATTGGGCTCAAGAGCGGCATCGTCATGGGCGGTGAGAGCACTTCCGCACGAGCGTCGGCGCTCGTGGGCGATCTCTTTCGCATTGGACGGGTTCGCTCGCTCGCTGAGGTTGTGGCTGAAGTCGAGGCACTCACGCTCGCGCAGGTGAACAACCACGCCGCCAGGGTCATGACACCATCACACCTCGACGCGGCGTCGCTGGTCGTGGTTGGTCCATCGCCGCTGCTGTGACGGGGTCGGCGCTGCCGTGACTCAGTCGGCGCTGCCAGGCTCGTATACTCGCGCGATGTTCGAATTCTCTTCACTCACGGTCGGAACACGCGTGCGTGTGACGCAGCAGATGCCCGCACCCGAGGGAGCGTGGACGACGACCGTCGAAGGCAGCGTTCAGCGGTGGAGACAAGCCACAACAGGAGCCTGGTTCGCGCACAGCAAGGATGATCGACTCTGGCTCGATCGCCTCGAGGTGCGCCTCGACAGTGGCGAGATCACGCTTCTCAACCTCGACCAATACTCGGTCGTCGAGAGGGTCTGAGCGGGACGCGTACGGTCAGTGAGTATCAGTTCTCACCGCGAATCGCACGCGATCAGTGTGACTATTGCGCCTTGTCGCATGAGCCCCTCGCAGCGACCTGCGTCGCGAAGTGCTTCGAGAAGTTCATCGTCGGTTTCGATGATTTCGACGTACGCGGGAAGCAATGCAACGACCGGAGTCACTGAAACCTGCGCGAACTGCTCACCCCCCGCGAACTGCTCACCCTCGCGCGACAGAATTACTGCGGCAGCGCAGATCAGAATGAGCGCGGCGGCACCGACACGCGATCGAACGCGACGCGCCAGACCCGCGCGATCAAACTCGGCCAGTGTGCGCTTGCGTAGGCGATCTCGGGTGTTTGATTCGTCGCTCACTGCGGGCCCTCGAGAGTCACGCGCGCTTGCGCGGCCGCTCGCCTCAACTTGCTATCAAGTGCTGATGCTCCGATCCCAAGAGACTTTGCCAACTGCGCGATCGTGACCTCGGACCGTGCGCGCAACGCCAGAAGCAGTGCGCCACCACTCGCGTCGCGTTCGAGTGACGTAAGCGCGACTCGCGCTTCTTCAAGTCGATCGTGATCATCGAGAAACCGAACTGCCTCGGCATTCGTTCGACTGAACGCGCGCTCGCGCACTCGTCGCGCAAGTTCGCTTCGAAGGAGGTCGATCGATGCGCTCATCGCGACTTTTCGCAACCACGCTGCCAACTGCCCTGCGCTCGAGCACTCAACGGGCCTGCGCGCAACACGCAGCCACGCCTCCTGCGCCGCATCCTCGGCGAGCATCGAATTGGGCCCAGATGACTTGCGACATTCATTCAGCATCATTGTGTAATACCTATCGAAGAGGCGTCCAAGTGCTTCGCGATCGCCTCGAGTGATCGCGACGGTCAGGGCGTGTACGTCGACATCGTTCGAACTCGAGCCGCTTTCGACATCCTGCCCTTGGCTCGTCGATCCGTTCATTCGGATTCCTATGGACCGGGAGTGTGCCATGCATCGGACATTCTCGCAGAAACGGACATGTCAAGGCGCGGGGGCGCTGATGATGACGTCGTCGAACTGCGGGACCGCTACGAGCTCAACGACCTGATGCACCATCCGAAGTTCCTCAGGAGACCCCTTCACGAAAATTGTTCCAGTCGGTCGATGCAGTTTGATTTGGAACTCTGGACTTCGCCCCATCACTTCGAGCCCCGTATCGATCGCAGCGAGAATGCTGTCTTGAGATTTTTCGATCAGCTCCACTTCGTTGGGAATCGATCGTTGCGTTCCGTCAATTTTGTAGACCGCACTTTGCGGAGCTTGGCGCACCACCGGACTGGATGATTGATTCGGAAAGACCGTCCTCTCGATCAACATGACTCGGCTCTCGGTATGAGGCGACTTTGGTTGACCGCGCCAGGAATCGTCGGCAACTTCAATGCTGAACGACACAGGTTGATCGACCATGAGCTTTGGAATCAACGTGGCGACTGTTTCGAAACCGACTGCACGAAGTTTCGTTTTCACCATCCGCAACTTGAGCAATTCTGGGTCGGTCACCACAACATTCAGCACGAATCCTTCCTCAACGAATGCCGCCTCGATACACGCGAGCGTCTCGCCGAGTGTCGGGCCGGTCTCCAGATCGAACGGAGGCACTCCCTTTCCTATCCGATACTGTTCGAACTTTCGAGCGAGATCCTCAATCGTAAGAACGCCGTCCGGTGGGCCCGTGAGGATGATTGACCGACCGGTCATCGACATTGTTACGCCAGCGTCCCTCGCAGCTACGCCCAATGAATTGACCATTGGCTCCACTGCCCCCCTCAACTGAATTGTCTTGGTCTCTTGCTTGGAGAGTGGCTCGCTCGGCTGCGCAGGTGCGTTTGGCGGCGCAGGTTCTTGGGCGAGGGATCGCTGGGATGAAAGCCCAAGAGCAAGAGCGAGGGCGAGTGAGAGAATTGTTTGAATGGTTGTGTGCATAGAGAGCCTCCAATAGAAGAACGGAGGCGACTGGGAGATTTCGTCGCCTTCTCTCACGCAAAGTTCGACGAAAGCGACGTCGCGAAATCTAGTTCGGCGTCGTCGCAGATCTCTGTGGAGCCGCAGCAGGACGGCCACGCGAATCTTTCGTATCGGGAGCGTTTGGCGTTCCAGGAACTGGTGGAACCGTGGGGGATGGTCGCCGCGCCAATGGTGATGGTTGCAGTTGTGACGGCAGCGGCACGTGCTTCCATGGCAGCGTCGCAATCGTGAAGTCTTTCGTGGTTGCGCCACGGCGAATTGTCAAGACGATCGACTCGCCTGCGGTCATCGTTGTAAGCCGCTGACGAATATCCGCGGGAGAAGCAGGTGATTTTCCGTCGATCGCCGTGACGAGATCGAAGTCTTCGACGCCAGCGAGGTAGCCGGGTGATTGATCAAGAACAGCCACGACAAGGGCGCACGTCGCCGCATCACCACCGAGTTGTTTGACGAGGGCTGGGCCTGGACTCTCGAATCGCACTCCAATCATGACCGGCGGATGTTCCTTTGGTTGCGGAATCGCGATGGTCTGCAGTACGACCCCAGCACTGCTGATGATCTCGACGGCACTCTCAGTGCGCCGCAGGTGCTCCTTTGCGACGCGAGTTCCATCAATTGAAACTCGAACCTCTTCGCCCACGAATTCAACGTCGATGCGAGGAGTGGCAACTGGCGGCGGCGGTTCTGCGGCGACTGGCTCAGTCACCACCACGAGCTCAGCCGCAACAATGGGCTCGGCCACAACGGGCTCGACCACAACGGGCTCGACCGCAACAGGCTCGGCTGGCGGAACATCGACCGCGGCGGCGCCGACCTCTCCCGGTCGTGGACTCTGATCCGAGGCGCATCCAACAAGAGCCGCAAGAGTGAACGTGATGATGAGCGCAATGCGTGGCATCACTCGAGGCTACCCGTACTATCGGCAGCGATGCGGACTGCGTTGTGTTCTCTCGTTGCGATTGTGGTGATGTGCGGCGGTTGCGCTGCGACAATTCCGACACTGCTCGATGGCGGCATTGCGTACCCGTATGGACCCAAGGCCTTCAACATTCATCCGCTGAGTCGTCTCACAGGCGCACAACCCAGCGAACTCTCAACTCTCTGGCTCTGTGTCGAGTTCACCGATATCGACCATCAGACGACGCGTGCGACGGGCACGGTCTTGGCGCGAATCAGAGTTCCAGGGCGACCCGAGATCGAGCAGTCGTTCGACCTCAACGACCTCACGTTGAACAACGAACTCTGGGATCGCCCCACGCGCATGTACCAACTGCGATTTCAGATTGACCCACCGCTCGCGGATGCGCGGCGAGCCGCCGTCGCAGTTGAGGTGCGCTGGACTCCCGTCAACGCGGCGCCGGCGGAGGAGCGGGGAGAGGTGCGGGCGCCGGAACCTCGCGCTTCGGTGCCGTCGGCGGGGCATACTTCTGATCGTATTTCGCCTTGAGTTCAGTCTGATGGCTTCGAAGTTCGATCGTGCGTCCGTCGATCCACGCACGCTGAACATTCGTCGTGACTTCAAGAGGATCCCCATCGAGTAAGAGCAGTGTGCCGCTTCGTCCCACTGCGATCGTTCCATAGCGCGCGTCGACTCCGGCGAGTTGCGCAGGCACACGTGTGATTGCGGCGATCGCCTCGTCGCGGGGCAATCCAAATGCAGCAGCCATTGCCGCATGGTGCACAAGATTGCGATCATTAGATGGCTCGTCGCCGGTCGCGATCGCGACCGTGATTCCTTTGGATGCCAAGCGCGCGGGAAGGGTGTACGCACTGTCATAGTCGTCGTGGTCGAATCGCGGCAATCGCAAGACTCCTTGCACGATGACCGGCACCTTGTGTGTGCGAAGCAGGTCGGCGACCGCGGGTGCTCCATCACCACCCACGATGATTGGCTTCATCGCGCGCGCGATTGCCCACAAAACGGCCGACTCAATCTGGCCACTGCTCGCCGCCTCGATGAACAGCGGTCGACTTCCGTCGAGCACATCACGAAGTCGATCGAAGCGCAGGTCGAGCGGCAGGGATGGGTCAGCTGTGCGCGCACGAACGTACGCCTGCGCAGCGTCGAAGAAGTCATCGAATGCACGAAGCGTGGTGCGTCGTTGTTTCTCTTGTTCATCGGCACTCTTCGAGGTGAACCACCGAGGCGCAGGCTCGGTCGCGGGCCATCGAAGCACGGTGCCAGCGTCGGGCACGACGGCGAGTTCGTCGGTGGTCCATCCATCCAGTCGAATCAAACTCGCTTCGCCGCTGAGACTCCCACCCTGAGGAAAGACGATCGCCATCAGAACGCCCCCCATGCGCGCGACTGGAAGCAGATTGCTGTCAGGATTCACGGCGAGCCACGCCGAAGCCTCCGGATGAAAATCACCAAACTCAGCGCGGTCGTCCGTCGCGCGCACTTGAAGCGTCTCGACCAAACCAAGCGTCGTCGCTGCAGAGATGAAGCCAGGGGTGACGTGCATGCCACGCGCATCAATGCGCACAGCGTCTGCTGGTGGTGGCTCGCCGGTTGCGCCGCGGGCTTCTCCACTGCCGAGCGCGACAATCGTGCCCGCGTCGATGATGAGATATCCATCGGAGATCGTGGTCGCTCCAGCAACGGCGGTGTGAATGGTCGCGTGCTCGATGATGATTGGACGGGTTTGCGGCGGCGCTGGAACAAGCGTGCTCTGCGCGATGACCGATGCAAGAACCGTGGTGAGAGTCAGAATCATCGTGCAACCTCCTCGCAACCGCAGACGCCGGCGCGACTCAACGTCCGAAGATCAAGTCCACGCCGCCAGAGATCGAGATAGGCATCTTCGCGCGTGCTGAGCATGCGTTCTCGCAAGCGAGTTGGTGGTGGTATCGCAGGTTTTTCATCCTTTAGAGGCGCCGCACCATCGACAGGCTTTCCAACTTGCAACGCCGCAACGATCAGTTGCTGTCGCAGTAACTCGCGACCAGGCCGCGCAGCGAGGTCGTCCGCGCGATCAAAGCGCTTCGTGCCTTCAATCCACGTCTGCTCACAGAGACTGAGCGGACTCAGCGGATCGCCCGACCAGAGAACAAGGTCAGCATCCTTTCCGACCTCGATGCTGCCTGTGCGATTGCCAATGCCGAGTTGACGCGCGGGATTGATCGTGACGAATTCGAGCGCGCGCGCCGGCGAGAGATTTCCGTACTTCACAGCCTTCGCCGATTCTGTATTGAGATGGCGCGCGAGTTCGCTCGAATCAGAATTGAACGACATGAGCACTCCCTGACCCTGCATCATCGCACCGGCCCACGGAATCGCATCCATCACTTCCATCTTGTACGCCCACCAATCACTGAAGCACGATCCACCAGCGCCGTGTCGCGCGATGGCGTCTGCGACCTTGTAGCCCTCGAGAATGTGCTGAAACGTTCCGATTCTGAAACCGAATTCGTCGGCGAGATGAATCAACATCAAGATTTCATCCTGTCGGTAGGAGTGACAGTGGATGATGCGCGTGCCATCGAGTATCTCAGCGAGTGTTTGCAATTCGAGATCGACGCGCGGTGCGGCCTCACTCGGCTGCGCACCGACACGCGCGGCGGCAGCGAGCGTCGCGTAAGCCCTGTGCGCGGCGGCATACTCACGCGCCGCGCGAAAACGGTCACGCATATACGCCTCGACACCCATTCGCGTCTGTGGGTATCGACCCTTAGGGCGCACCACGTTCTCACCAAGCGCGAACTTGATTCCAGGAAGAGCTCCAGCGACAGGCCACTCTGCGACGGGTGATCCCCATTTCAATTTAACGACACTATTCTGACCACCGATTGGATTGGCGCTTCCATGCAGTTGGTTCGCGCAGGTGAGGCCGCCCGCGAGTTCGCGATACCACCCGACATCATCAGGATCGATCACATCATTGACGCGAACCTCAGCGGTGCACGCTTGGGTCCACTCGTTGACGTCACCATCGATGCCTGTGTGACTGTGGCAGTCGATGAGTCCAGGTGTGATGTGTCGACCAGCGCACTCGACGACGCGACCTCCAACGGGCGCAGCGAGGGCCTTTCCGATCTGCACGATGAGACCATCTTTCACGAGCACATCGGTGTGCGGCCGAATGCCATCGGGCGAACTTGTCCAGAGTGTGGCGTCGCGAAAAAGCACATGTTCTTGCGCTGGAACAGCCGCGAGTCCAAAGTCGCCCACGGGCTGCGTGAGTGTTATTTTTGGACGCCCCTTCGTCGCATCTGCAACTTTCTTTGGCTCATCCGCTGGCGCGGCTGTCGCAACGAATTGCGAGGTGCTTCCGTCGGGCGAGAGCGCTTCGATGCGCAGTGCACCAAGATCGATGCGCATCGTGCAGCGGATGGGTCCAACGAGCCCCAGCGCACCACCATCGACCAAGAATCCGCCGCGCAGTTTCTCGAGTGCGACCGATTCGGCGGAGACAGATTTCGTCGAGCCATCAGCATTTGTCAGGACGAACTCGACCGTGCTCTTCTTTGGAGCAATCACCATCACGCACGAGTGCTGATCGGCTCGAGCAATTGAAAAACGTCCAGAAACCTGAAACTCACTCTCGAATGGAGTTTCGCCCGCGGTAGCAGTGTCGTAGGCGCGACCGGCGATCCACACCACGGTGATGCGCGAGTCTTTGGCGAAAAGTGGTCCCTCTGAAATCGTGAGGTTCGCCATGCGCCCAACCGCGATTGTGCCGAGTGTTTCGCTCATCCCCAGCAGTGCCGCAGGTGTGGTCGTGAGCGAGGCGAGCAATTGCGACTCGGTGAGTCCTGCATCGAGCGCCTCGCGAACTCGCGAAGGAAAATCACTTCGTTGGTCGAGTCGCGCGGTCGTGAGCGACGCAGAGGCGCCCGCAGCGATGAGACGACTCAGATTGGATGGCGCCGCCGCCCACGACATGAGTTGGCGAAGGGACGCACTCTCGGCGAGTCGCGCGGTCGAGAGATTCGCCGTGGTTGGGTAGTCGAGTGGAACGATGATCGGCAGGCGAAGCGCGGCGATCTCGCTGAGATGTTGAAACTCTTTGCCACTTCCAAGGATCGATGCATTCAATCCAAACTCTTTCGCGAGGGCACCGCTTCGCAGTGCGTCGAGTGGCGATGAGGCATCAAAGAGTACGCGTTCGCGTCCGGTGAGAGCTGCCGTGAGCGCGTCGAGCGCTGGAGCTGCACGTGGCGGATCGTTGCCGACGGGATGCACGTTCCACACAGCGATCGAATCGGCGCGCCACGTCGCATCGTGCAACGTCTGACGCAGGAGTGCGACCGCTCCCATGATTGAGTTTGGATAGGCGACGACGCGGGCGCCATCTTCATCATCGTCGTTGCGTTGAAAGTCACGAGCCCGTCGACCAAAGGCAACGAACTGTCCCGCGCTGCCCGGAAGTTTCTGCACGCCGTGCGGTGGGTCACCGAGCAACTGCACCGAACCACGACCGCGAAAGATGCCAGCGTCGGGATAGGTCGCAGCGACGGTGAAACCGAGTTGGCGCAATTCGCCCCGCACTGCACTCGAAATCGATGCGAGATCGTCGGCAGAAACCTGCGGGGTGACATAGGCATTCCAGTGCGCTCCAGCCTCAGTCGATGCTCGATGAGCGTGCGCCGCAGAGTTGAGCAGCAGCGCTGGTTCGATGAATCCAGCCATGACTCGCTTGCCACGTCCATCGTGAATGGTGGCGCCAGTGGGAATGACGATCTGCCCAGTGGGACCGACTGCTTCGATCCATCCATCGCGCATCAGAATTGTGGCGTCTTCGATCTCAACGCCAGGCGAGGTCACCACCGTTGCATGTTGGATCGCATCCCAGCGAACATCCGATGGCAGCATGCCATTGACGGGAGGGGACTGCGCACCGGTTGTGGCAGTCGAGGTCGCCAGAGCAATCAGAGAGAGGACGGCGTGAAGTGTTCTTGGTCGCACAGAAGGAGTGTAGAAGCACCCACCCATCCTCCGCGCGATCCGACAATCAGGCAGACTGCTGGCGAAGCTCTTCAACCATTCGGTCGATCGCTGCGGAGAGTCGCTCCTCAGTATCAA
Organism: Singulisphaera sp. GP187; assembly: GCA_945869475.1. Lineage (GTDB taxonomy): Bacteria > Planctomycetota > Phycisphaerae > Phycisphaerales > SM1A02 > F1-60-MAGs104. The sequence goes on from CAMBOV010000002.1 coordinate 189,682, forward strand.
ACGTGCCATCGGCAATCATGCTCTTGATCTTGGCAATGCGATCGGCGCGCACTTCAGGCAGTGAGCGAAGATGCGAAAGGTGCCGCGCATGTTCGTCCCTGTGGTCATCCCCGTGATCGTCGCCATCGCTGATGCGCGTGCGCACATTCGAGCAAGCATCGACCGTGACAACCGTTACTGGGATCGTGATATTCGTAACTTCAAGCATTGATGCAACTCCTAGGGCCGCTGCTTCAGATCCATCTTCAGCACAGGCCCGACGTCGATTTGTGACATCCTTGTATTGAGCCCAAACGTGGACTCAAGGTACCTATCGTCGCATTGAATCCCAAGTCTTCAACAATTCAAATCGGGATCCGCACGCGAGTTATGATCCCTAACGATGTTCGGATGGCGCCTCCAATTGGTTGCAACTCTTTCCTGTGCGGTGGCGGCACTCGGCGCGCTGTCGTGCAGCCCGAACCCCCAAGATTCAAAGAAAAACGGAGTTTCCAAAGCGCCGAGCGACCCAGATGCCCTCTTTGCGGACGACTCGCCTGACGACGAGGCAGGTGCAACTGCAAAGGTCCCCGCCACCAAGAAAGTGATCGGTCCGGTCGCCAAGAAAAAATCTCCAACCTGGTCAGTTCCTGGGGCGCCCCAGACTCAACCACAAGAGCAGACGCCGGCAGAGGCAGTTGCGCCAGAGAGTGAGCCGATCGCGACGAACGAGCCAGTGGCGAAGGCGAAAGAGAACGACGCTGCAACAGCCGATCGCCGGTGGAGCATCGTCTTATTGAGTTTCACCGGAGAAGACAACGCGCAACTCGCATCGGCCGCGTGCATCAACGTGCGAGGGAGGTATCCAAAGCTTGCCAAGGCATTCGTGCGAGAGAGATCGAGTGGATCGGTTGTCGTGATCGGTCGGTTCAGCGGACCGAGCGATCCAGCAGTGAAGCCGATGCTCAATGAACTCCAAGCGATGGTCGATGGACAAGTGCGCCCATTCGCTCGAGCGATGCTCACTCGACTCGAGACATCAAGCGAAAGCGCGATGGGAGCGTTCGATCTGCGGCGAGCCCGACAGGCGAATCCAAACGCACGCGCCCTCTATTCAGTTGAGGTCGCCGTGTGGAGCGACTTTGGTTCGAAGGAGATTTCGCTCGAGCAGATTCGTAAGAATGCAGAAATGCATGCGAAGCAGTTGCGCGCACAAGGGCTCGCGGCGTTCTACCACCACGACGATGATCGCCGGATGAGCATCGTGACCATCGGCCTCTTTGGTCCAGACGCGTACAACGCGCAGACGATGCTCTACTCGAGCGAAGTGGATGCGATCAAGAAAAAGTTTCCAAAGCTCTTGGTCAACGGAGAAGAACTTCGCCGGCCGATCCGCAAGGGATCGCAAGAGACTGTGGCCGACGCAAGTTTGTTGATCGAGGTGCCACAGTGAAGCCGTCGAGTGCACCCCGAACGGCAAAGGCGCCTCGCGTTTCGCGTGTCGACGCGCCGCTGCAAGCTGCGGGCGATGCGTATGTCGCGCAGTTGGCGCGGTCCGCGCTCGATGGCGAGTTGCTCGGGCAAGAGCGCGCGCTGCAGCGGCTGGGCACCGCCTTGGGGTCGGGGCATTTTCCGCACGCGTGGATCTTTCACGGTCCCACTGGCACTGGCAAGTGCACCACCGCCGTTCGCGTCGCAGCGCTCGTCGTTGATCCACTCTCAAAAGACGCAGAGCGATTTGCCTGCACTCCGCGCATGGATTCGCACAGTGCACAACTCTTGCGTGCTGGAACCCATCCCGATGTTCGAGTGATCCGCGCCGAGTTGGCATCGTCGAGTGCCGACCGCGAACTTCGCGATCGCAAACAACTCAACATTCCTGTGGGACTGCTGCGCGAGCACATGATCGGTGGGCTCGATAGTGGTGGCGGGCGACTCGATGCTCCGGTCTATCGATCGAGTGCGCTGGGCGCCGGGAAAGTTTTCATCATCGATGGCGCTGATCGTCTCGAGACCGATGGTCAAAACGTGCTCCTCAAGACGCTCGAAGAACCACCGCCTGGCACGATCATCATCCTTGTGACAAAAAGTTTGGATCGCTTGTTGCCGACCATTCGCAGCCGCTGCCAATCGGTCGGTTTCGTTCCACTCTCAGCAGAATTGATGGGACGGTGGCTCGACAAGAATCTTGGCGAGGTGACGGGAGCGACTCGTCAGTTCGTAGAGTTGTTTGCCGCAGGATCGCCCGGCGCAGCGGTAACCGCCGTTGAACTTGGATTGCAAGCGTGGCACAGCGAACTCGTGCCGATGATCGATCGACTTGCGAAGGGCGAGTGCCCACTCGAGATGTCACAGCGGATGGATGAACTTGCCTCTGACGTTGCCGACGCCGCGATCAAACGCAACGAGAACGCGAGCAAAGAAGCGGCGAATCGAGGCGCGATGGGGGTGCTCTTCGCAGTCATCGCAAGCGAAGTCGGACGGCGCCTGCATGCGAGCACACACGACCCTCGCGCACTCGCGTATTGGTCGCGAGTTCCAGGTGTCATCGCCGCCACCGAGAGCAATCTTCGAGCGAACGTCAACCAGAAACTCGCACTCGCAGACTTCGTCGCACAGTGGTCGCTGCTCGCGGGCAAAGAGACGTGAAGGACGCACTCGAGATCGAACGCGTTTGGTTATTGAGTGGACTACCGCCACTTCCTGCACATCACACCACGTGGCAACTCGAGCAGGGATATCTCGTCGCAGAGGATGGCCGTGCCGAGGGTCGTGTGCGCGCAACGACGCTGCCGAGCGGAGTGCGCGAGTTTCACTTCAACATAAAGAGCGGCACGGGACTCATCCGCCACGAACGTGAAGAGACGATCGACCTGCTGGCTTTCGAGTCAGCGTGGAAGCGAACGCTCGGACGGCGCCTGCGAAAGTTGCGACACCGTGTGTGCGAAGGAGAACTGACCTTCGAGGTCGACGAGTTTCTCGACCTCTCGCTCGTGCTTGTTGAGGTCGAACTGCCGCGTGCTGACACTCTTGTTCACTTGCCAGAATGGCTCACTGGATTGGTGATTCGAGAGGTCACCAACGAGAGTGGGTATCGAAACTTCAATCTCGCGGTTCACGGCGCACCCGCGCCGCGGGGCGGTTAGTATCGGGATTGGATTATTGCCATGACTACTTTTCACTGCAGAATCGTGACCCCAGCTGACTCGGTGCTTGACACCGAAGTCACCTACGTCAGCTTTCAATCGTTCGATGGTCAGCAGGGTGTGATGCGTGGCGCATCACCTTTTCTTGCCAAACTCGGCGGTGGAGTCTGTCGCGTTGACACCACCACAGGCACGACTCAGTACGTGCTCAATGGCGGATTCGCGCAGATGAATCACAACACACTCATCCTCTTGGCGGACGGCGCCGAACTTGCGTCGTCGATCGATCCAGAGAATGCGCTGAAGCAAGTTGCAACGGCAGATGCGAAGGTGCATGCGGTGAGCGACACGCCACTCACCCTCGCACAGCGCGAAGCGATCGAGAATGAGCAGTCGCTCGCACGCGCCCGTCTCGCGGCATCACGGCGTCGCTAATCATGTCAGCACTACCAACCACGGACGTTGAGGAGATTCCTTGCGCCGATCAGCCGCTTGCGCGACGCGTCGAAGCACTGCTGTTCGCTGCAGACCGTCCACTCTCTGATGGGCGGATTGTCGAATTGCTCGGATTCGCTGGAAAGGCCAAGGCTGCGGCGCAGATTCGCGATGCGGTCGAAGAACTCAACGCTGCGTACCTCGCATCAGGATGCGCGTTCAAGATTGAACAGGTCGCAGGTGGACGCCAAGTGCTCACGCTCGCAACCTTCGCCCCAGTGGTCGCGCGACTTCGCGGCGAAAAACAGCAGACACGTTTGACGCAGCCAGCGATCGAAACGCTCGCAGTCGTTGCCTATCGCCAACCCATCCAACGCGCAGAGGTCGAAGCGATTCGCGGAGTCGCGTGCGGAGAAGTCTTGCGTGGATTGCTTGAACGGAGACTCGTGCGCATCGTTGGGCGCGCAGAAGAACTGGGTCGTCCAATGCTCTATGGCACGACGAGTGAGTTTCTCAAAGTCTTCGGGCTTGCGGGACTCGGCGATCTTCCGCAGTCGAGAGAACTGCGAGTCTGATCGCCCGCGGGGGTTTCAGCGACGACGGCGTGAACCGAACAATCCAGCCACGGCAAAGACGGCGAGCGCGGCAGGTGCTGGGACGACTTGGAATGAGAACGCGCTCGTGAAGCTCACTTCTCCACCAGCCGTCAGGCGCAGCGAAAAGCGAATCGCAGCCTGCTGGCCGATCGAACCACTCACAGGAATGTTGCTGAAGTTGAAGTTGCCCACCGAGAGGACTTGCAAGGGCGGGGCGAAGAGGAGCGCGTTATTCAGTTCAGTTCTGACCGCCACACCATCAAAGAGTGCGCTCCAGAGCGGGCCCGTGCTCGTCAACTGGCCGAGCGATCCTGAACCATTGACGAATTCTCCCCCGAGCGAGCCACTGATGAGGAACGAACCAGTCGCCGTACCGTTCATCGCCGCGGTGAAGACGAAGTCTTGAGTCAGAGTCGTATTGTTGCGCACCACGATGTTTGCGTTCATGAACCCGGCAGCTGTGACGGAGTTCCAACCCCCAATGTTGTTTACCCACGTGACCGATGCGGTCGAACCAGCAGTCTGCCAACCGCCCGAATTCATCCACGCGGTCGGGGAGAGGTCGGTCGTGATGTTCGAGAGTGAACCACCAGCCGCCGAGGATGTCACGGTGTAGACGCATCCGCTCGAAGTGAATCCGGCGGTTGCGACACTCGTGATGAGGCTCATGGTGCCAGCGAGAATGACAGCACAGTTCTTGATGTTTACCTTCATGTTCAACCCTTTTCTAAACCGTCCATCCGATCAAACAACGAATTCCAAACGCACACTCAGCGCCTTCGGCGCCGACCACCGTGAGCAAAGAGACCAGCGATGCAACCAAGCGCAACCACACCAGGTGCGGGCACGTTCGCAACGAAGATGCTCGAGAACGAAACAGAATCGCCAGCGCTCAATGTGAACGCGTAGCGAATTCCGATGGTGTTGTTCATTGCTGGACCAGCAATCGCTACGGGCTGGCCGAATGAGCCGCCGCTAAACGATGTCGTGCCAAACTGGGTCGAAACCGATTGACTCGCGTTGACCATCAACGCCTGCGCGAACAGACCGTCGGCGAGTGCGGTGTAGACGGCACCACCGGCAGTCGAAGTCAAGAGCGCAGCGCCAGAACCGTTGCCGTCGGTGAGCGATCCAGAGACTTGTCCTGAGATGAGGGTCGCGACCATCGGCGGAGAAATCGAAAGAACAAAGTCGATGATGTAGGACTTCGCGATCCCAGTCTCGTTCTGGATCGAGAGTGATCCAGTGATGAATGGATCTGGGTCAACGAGGTAGGCCCAACTCATCGTCGTGCCTGTCATCGCCGAACAGGATCCATGAAAGAACCACTCGGTTGGTCCAGTGTTTGTTGTTGAGCCGAAGTCGCCGGCGCTGCCGCTGACCGCCGTCCCTCCAGACTGCAAAATGAATCCAAAGTTTGGCGCGACGACTCCCGCGGTGGCGTCAACGACGACACACGCGAGCGACAATGACACGAAGGCGGTAGTAGTCAGATTTTTCATTCCCTTTTCCTTCTCGAGTCTACGACTCGTTTTCACGTCCCAGTTCGGTGCGCACACAACACGAGCACCGACGGCGATAGACCCTCCAAGTCATCGTCGACGCCTGACCATACAACAGACTTTATGGATTGCAAAAGAAACGTCAGAGAATCTCAAGAGCGGTTCGATTCGCCGCAATTTCGATCCACTCATCCACCGCCTCCACCATTTCTGTGAGCGACTCAGCCGTTCTGATCGCTTCCTTGAGCGGTTTTATCGGACCCATCGTCTTGCTGTACCAGGCAATTCGTGATCGCATCGTGTGGAGGGCGTGTCGTTCGCTCGAGGCATACTGCGTGAGTAAGTCGAGGTGCCGGCGGATCATCTGGCACTTAAAGAGGAGTGTTGGAGCGAAGAGTTTGGTCGCGTCAGGGGCGTCGCCCATCTTGATGAGTTCGAGAGCTTGCCGAAAGAGCCACGGTGTTCGAAGTGCGCCTCGCCCGATCATGACGCCAGCGCACTTTGTTTTCGCCATGAGCTCGATCACGTGGTGTGGCTCGGTGACATCGCCATTGCCGATGACAGGTATAGATGGCACCGCTGCGACGACCTCGGCGATGCGATCCCAATCTGCTTTGCCTGAGAAGAACTGCACGGTCCAGCGACCATGCACGGTGACTGCTTGGATGCCGATCGAGACGAGATCGCGCGCGAGTGTTGGAGCGACGAAATGCTCGCTGTCCCAACCGAGACGCATCTTTGCCGTGACAGGAACGCGTCCACTGCTGTGCTTGTCGACGGCGTCGACGATGCGTTGCGTGAGTCGCTGCGTCGATGCGCAATCACGAAGCAGCAGCGATCCGCCATGTTTTTTCGCGACTTTGTCGACGGGGCATCCCATATTGATGTCGATAAGTTTCGCGCCATGATCGATCGCCCAACACGCTGCTTCTGGAAGAGGATCTTCAGAGTTTCCGTAGAGCTGCATGCCGCAGGGCGTGTCGTATTCGTTCGTTTCAGCAAGCTCGAGTGTTCGAGGGGACTCATTCAAGATCGCACGCGAGTTCAAGAGATCAGTGCTTGCGAGCCCAACACCTCCCTGTTCGCGGCAGAGAATGCGAAAGGGCAAGTCGCAGTGGCCGGCGATGGGAGCCAACAGCAGTGGCGAGTCGAGTGTGAGGGGTCCGATCGTGAGCATAGAGAGGGTGCCCATTGTGGCGTAGAGTGCGCGGTGTGCAGCGACAATTCCAACCAATTTTGTTCGTGCTCGCGAGTGTGGCGCTCGTGCTCTGCGGATGCACGAACGAGTTTCTCACGAGTTACAAGGGTGAGCGTTTCGCAGCAACACGCTCACCAGAGACCGTGACGAGCAAGCCGGCGAACTCTGGACTCATCGGATCATCCAACTTTGTGAGCGGAGGCGGCTTTGGATCGCCTGAAGCTCTCGATGCCGCTCGCGCGGTCGGCGCAGACAGTGTGCAATGGTCACGCGGACTCGACGCGCGCGATCGTGCAGCTGGAGCTGGAGTTGTGCAGGCGAGTCTTTCGCCAACGGGTCCAGTCTCTTCGTGGGCTCCGGTGCAACCTGGTGGATTTCTCTATCGGTATGTCGCGCGCTACTACAAAGTGGGGGTTGCCGATTCGCCGCAGGCTGACGCATCGGTCGTGCTGCCACGTGGTGGCGATGCGCAGATTATTGAAGACGCGCAGGCTGCGACGCAAAAAGCATCTGGTCGCTGAGCGCATCGCATTGATAGCGACGATCACGGCGGCGTCCAGTGATTTCGCGCATGACATTTTCTGCGACGAATTTGTCGACAATCGCTTGCGCCGCACGAAAGGTGAGTTGCATGTGACGCGCCGCATCCGCGACGGAGAGCTCGGGATGAGCCACGAGCGCGTGCGCGAGTGCGATGCAGTGGATGGGCGCGCGCATCTCGCTTGCAATCGCGAGGATGCGTGCACGCTCGACGCCGAAACGTTGAAGTGCGTGCAGTTGCGAATCACACTCTGCGCTGACGTGGGTGAGCCACGCGGTGTGCCACTGCGCGAATGAGGTTGCACTGTGTGCGTTGACAAGAAGTTTGTGATGAGACTTTTGCTCGGTGGGGGTCGTGGGGCGCCCAGCGATGATTGGCAGTGAGAGTCCAGCGGCACTCGCGATCAGCCGCGCCGCATGTGCGCAGGCGATCTGCTCACTCGCGCCGCCGAAGGGTTGCGTTGTCGCGAAGAGCCAGAGAGTCCACGATGCGCTTCGAAGTGCGAAATCGCCGCGCGCAGTGGTGGGAAGCGATGCGGGATCGATGGCGTGGTTCCATCCAGTCACGATGGATGGCAACCACGACGGCGGAGGCGGAACACTCGCAATGCTCGCTTGCGAATCACTCGCAACGCCAAGCCACGCCGTCGTCACACGGAGTGATGGAAGTGGCGACGGAAATTCGTAGCGCGCGCCGAGTCGATGGGCGATCGCGGGGATCCACGGGCTTGCGTCGATCCATCCACTGAGTCGGCCAAGTGCATGCAGGGCTCGCAGGGTTTCATGCGAGAGTGCGATGGATGGCACTGCCGCATTCGGGCGCAGCGACCAGGTGGTGACGGGTAAGCGTCGAACGATTTCGAAGACGCCCAGTTCGCTGACTGGAGTCTGGTCGCTCGCTCGAGGGGTGAGGGATCTGGTCGTGATAGTCATTGTGTTCTTCACGACAAAAATACAGCAGTGGGAGGGAAGGAGCAAGAGAGCGAGCGGAGGAACGAACGGATGAGCGCCACGATCTACGTTGCTCGCGGCGCGGATCAATCACTTTTCACTGTACCGCCATCGGTTTGTTGTCCCTCGACGCGGCCATGTTCGATTCGATAGAGCCCCAAGAGAAACTTGCCCGCCGTGAAGGGTTCGATGCGCAACGTGCCGCGCACCGTGCCATATTGGATGAGGTGACGACCGCGCATGGTGATGGGGTTGTCGAGTCGAACTTCGATGCAGTCGAACGCAGTTGGTGGAGTGCCGATGCAGCAGCCATCCCAACGCTTCTGCATCACAAGCAATTCACTCGTGACATCTTGTTGCACTGGCGGCGCGAGGTACCCGCTGATCTCGATCGACGTGCCATCGAGTTGCGCGAGATACTTCGCGACACGCACTTCGCCGTTGGGTTCGCTGACGTCATGCGCGCTTTGCAAAAGTGGCCACGTGATGCGATAGGGATCGCTCGTCGATCCAGTGCCTGAGATGTCGAATCGTCCGTCGAGTTGCGCGGATCGCACGTCGGGCGACGCGGGTGCTGGCGACGGGGTGACGGGCGATGGGGTGACGGGCGACGGGGGAGTTCCAACATCACCATCATCGCGCGGACGCATGAGCACGACGATCGCAATGGCGCCAATGATGAGAATTGAAATCCAGAACCACCGCATGAGGTGCGATGCTATGAAGTCAGCAACGCGACGATCTTCGAAGCACACTCTGTTGCCAAGAGTTGGTCGGTGTGCACGTGGGCCTCGGCGTGCAGTGGCGGCTCATAGGGATCACTCACACCCGTGAACGCTGCGATCTCACCGGCGCGGGCCTTCTTGTAGAGACCCTTTGGATCGCGCGCCTCTGCAACTTCGAGTGGCGCATCGATGAAAACCTCAAAGAACGGAATGCCCAGTTGGGCGTGTCGCGCGCGTACATGATCACGGTCGGCGCGAAATGGACTCACCAGACTTGCAATCGCGACCGCGCCACTCTCGGCGAGCAAGAGCGCAGCTTCACCAGCGCGTCGCACCGCTTCGGCGCGGCCCTGCGCGTCGAAGGTGAGTCCTGCGTTGAGTCCGTGGCGAAGTGTGTCGCCATCGAGAATGAGCACTGGTCGCTTGTCGCGCAAGAGAGTCGCTTCGATCAAGAGCGCGATGGTGCTCTTGCCCGAGGCTGGCAATCCGGTGAGCCAGACAGTGCAACCCGCGCGACCGAGAGCACGCGTGCGCGTCGAGAGATCGAGTCGCGCATGTGGAAAGGCGTCTGGTGTTGGAGATGGAGTCGTCATCGCGCAGTCACTCCCAAAGGGGTCCAGAGTTCGTACTGCAACGCGAGCCCAACAATCGTCACGATGAACGCGATGATGTTCAGCGGCAATCCAAATCGCATGAAGTCGCTGAAGCGATAGCCACCTGGACCGTAGATCATCAAGTTTGTCTGGTAGCCGATGGGGGTCGAAAACGCTGCGCTCGCGCCGAAAAGCACCGCCATCATGAAGGGCATCGGATTGCAGTTCGCCTGCGCTGCAGTCGCAAGCGCAAGAGGAAAGATCACCGCCGCCGCCGCCGAGTTCGTCACGAAATTTGTAAGGATCGCCGTCGCGAGATAGATCGTTGCGACCATTGCGATGGGCGATCCTGTCGCGAGATTGACGACGAATGCGCCAAGCGTTGTGCCCAACCCGCTCGAGGTCACAGCACTCGAAAGACCGAGTCCTGCCGCGATGACGATCAAGATTGGAAGCTCGATCGAGGAGCGCGCGTCGCTCACGCGAACGCATCCCGTGAGCACCATTGCGACCGAGGCAGCGAGTGCCGGGGCAAGCATGCTTCCGGTGACTGTCGCAGCGACCACCATCAGCACAAGAATTGCGATCGCCCACGGTGCACGCGACGGTCGCAAGTCTTGACCTGCGTACTCGCTCATCAAGAAGAAGTCGCGACTCGTGCGATTGCGCGGAAGAAAGCCAGCGCCAGTCTCGATCAACACCGTGTCACCAATTTCGAGTTCGATATCTCCGATGCGACCCTGCACACGCTGTCCATTTCGCGCCACCGCGATGACCGCCGCGTCGTAGCGTGAACGAAATCGAAAGGCGCGAATCGTCTGCCCGAGTCCAGGAAAAGAATTCGAGACAACCGCTTCGACCATCGTGCGCCCACGCGAGGACGCTGGAGTTGTTGTTCCAGACTCTGGCAGCAGTCCTGGCATCGCGCGCAGCGCAAGCATGTTGTCGACATCACCCGCAAAGATGAGTTGATCGTCGCCGCGCAAGATCTGATCGGGCGCAGGGGCGGCGATTGCTTCACCTGCGCGATCGATCTCAACGAGAAAGAGCCCGTCGAGTCGTCGCAGTCCTGCGGCCGCGATCGTGCGGCCATCCATTGGACCGCCCGCCGCAACGGTGAGCCGTGCTGTGTATTGACGAGGATCAGCGCGCGGCGTGATGACTGGCACGCGTTCTGGAATCAATCTGTTTGCGGCGAAGATGAGATAGATCACACCGAGGATGGCGAGTGGCACACCGACCCACGTGACCTCGAAGAATGAAATCGATCGAAGCCCTGGAGAGGCGACGCCGATCGATGACTCGACGAGTCCGGCAACGACGAGATTTGTGCTTGTTCCGATGAGAGTGATCGTGCCGCCGAGTGTGACTGCAAAGCAGAGCGGCATCAACAATTTCGACGGCGAAAGTCGCTCACGCTTCGCAAAGTCGATTGCTGTGGGGGTCACAACCGCGACAATTGGAGTGTTGTTAAGAAACGCGCTGATGCCAGCGAGCGAAAAACATGATTGTGCGAGCGTCGTGCGGATGCTCGAACCCCGGCGAAAAACAAAGGCAGAGATCCATCCAATGGTGCCGGTGTTCTGCAATCCCCCCGCAACAACGAAGAGGGCGGCGACGGAGAGAAGGCCTTCGTTTCCGAAGCCGCGTACCGCGGTCGATGCGTCGATGACGCCTGCGACAACCAGCACGATCAACGCGCCAAGCATGCAGAAATCAGGAGCGCGCCCCCGAACCATCAGCGCGACGGCCACGACGATGACGGTCGCCACAAGCCACGGGTGCCAGAGCAGTGCATCCATCTCACGAGAGAGTAACGCAACCGCTACGCTTGGGGCGCGAGTGCATCGATGCAACTGACACACTTAGACGAACTCGAAGCAGAGGCGATCCACATTCTCAGAGAGAGTGCGGCTGGGTTTGAGCGTCCGGTGTTGATGTACTCCATCGGCAAGGATTCGACAGTCTTGTTGCACTTGGCGATAAAGGCATTTTGGCCTGCGAAGCCGCCGTTTCCTTTCTTGCATATCGACACGACCTGGAAGTTTCGCGAGATGATTTCGTTTCGTGATGAGACGATGAAGCGACTCGGGCTCGATCTGCGCGTGCACATCAATCAAGAGGGAGTGCGGCAAGGGGTTTCGCCGATCACGCATGGCAGCAAGGTGCACACCGATGTGATGAAAACACAAGGATTGCGTCAGGCGCTCGAGGCGGGCAAGTTCGACGCGGCGATTGGCGGCGCGCGTCGGGACGAAGAGAAGAGCCGAGCGAAGGAGCGCATCTTTAGTTTTCGCGATCGCAATCATCGGTGGGATCCAAAGAACCAGCGCCCCGAGTTGTGGAATCTCTTCAACACGCGCGTGAATGAGGGGGAGAGCATTCGCGTCTTTCCACTCTCGAACTGGACGGAACTCGACATCTGGCTCTATATCCACCGACAGAAATTGTCGGTCGTGCCGCTTTATTTCGCGAAGGAGCGTCCGATTGTTGAACGCGATGGCATGTTGATCATGCGCGACGACGAGCGCTTTCCGCTGCGCGCAGGCGAACGCATCGAACAACGCCGCGTTCGCTTTCGCACGCTGGGTTGCTATCCACTCAGTGGAGCGATTGAGAGTGATGCCGACACACTCGAGAAGGTGATCGAAGAGATGCTTGTCGCGCGCACGAGCGAACGACAAGGGCGCTTGATCGACCACGATCAGTCTGGAAGCATGGAAGAGAAGAAGCGCGAGGGTTATTTCTGATGTCGCTCGCGTTCACATCGGGCGAGTCGGTCAGCGAGTACCTCGATCGCTACGAGCGCAACGAGTTGCTGCGATTTCTCACGTGCGGTTCAGTCGACGATGGCAAGAGCACGCTCATCGGTCGACTCTTGCATGACACCGGGCGGTTGTACGACGATCACCTGAAGGCTCTCGAAGTTGAGAGTCGCGTGCATGGCACACAAGGTGGCGCACTCGACCTCGCGCTCGTCGTTGACGGACTCAAAGCTGAGCGCGAGCAGGGGATCACCATCGATGTCGCATGGCGTTACTTCGCAACGGCCCGTCGAAGTTTCATCATCGCAGATTGCCCTGGACACGAGCAATACACGCGCAACATGGCAACGGGTGCGAGCCACTGCCAACTCGCCATCACGCTGATCGACGCGCGCAATGGTGTCAGCACACAAACGCGACGGCACGCATTTATCGCGAGTCTGCTTGGCATCCGTCATGTTGTCGCAGCGGTGAACAAGATGGACCTCGTCGCGTGGGGTGAGGGACGCTTTCGTGAGATCGAACGCGAGTTTCTCGACTATTGCGCGCGCCTCGGCATCGCTGACCCGATCGCGGTGCCTGTGAGTGCGCTGACGGGAGAGAACATCGTGACGCGTGGATCGCACACCCCGTGGTACAGCGGTGCACCCGTGCTGGAATTGCTCGAGTCGGTTGCGGTCGATCGACCCGCTGCGGATGCTTCCTTTCGAATGCCGGTGCAGTATGTGATTCGACCGACACTCGAGTTTCGCGGGTTCGCCGGAACGATCGCATCGGGCAGTGTGAAAGCTGGCGATCGCGTTCGCATTCTGCCGTCGGGTCGCGAAACGCGAGTAAGGCGCATTGCGCGCTCGCACGAGGATGGTGGCGACTTGACCATTGCGGTCGCTCCGCAGAGCGTTGTGTTGACGTTTGAAGATGAAGTCGATTGCAGTCGAGGCGATGTGGTCTCGTGCTTGGGTGGAAGTGGCGATGCGCTGGTCGCACAAACATTCGAAGCAGACCTCGTGTGGATGGATGAATCGATGCTCACCGCGGGGCAGACCTTTCTGTTGAAGGTTGGCACTCGCGTGACGCCAGCTCGTATTGTTCGCGTGCGCCACCGCGTCGATGTCGACACGCTCGAGCCTCAGGTCACCGACACGCTTGCGCTGAACGACATCGGTCGCGTTGAATTCGAGACCGAACAGGCGATCGCGTTTGATCCCTATCGTCGCATCCATGGAACTGGATCGATCATCCTGATTGACCGGCTCACCAACGCAACCGCCGCGGCGGGAATGATTCGCACGGGCGATGCGAGTGATGCGCACGCTCGCAAAGCGCATTGGCAGACCGAGGCGGCGCCGACGATCCATCCACCTGTTGGTCAGAGTCTCGTCACTGCGAAGGTGCGCGCAGAGCGGTGGCGACAGAAGCCGATCGCGATTTTGCTGTATGGATCGAGCGGCAGCGGTAAGACGATGCGCGCGTTTGATCTCGAGCGCGGACTCTGGCAGCAAGGTCACGCAGTTGTCGTTCTCGATGGACAGATGCTGCGCGCGGGATTGAGCCGTGATCTTTCATTCACCGACGAAGAGCGCAGCGAGAATCTGCGACGGGCGAGTGAGATGGCGCGCATCCTGCTCGATCAGGGATTGATTGTGATTCTCAGCATGGTCGCACCCAGCCCAGAGGCGCGCGCGCTGGCAAGCGACTTGATCGGCGCAGAGCGCGTCGTGATGATCGACTGCGGCGAGAGCGATTCGCCCGACGCGGGTGCGCTGCTACGAATGGTGAGCGCGAAGATTCGGTAGTGGGGGTGCGTCGCGGCCAAACATCTGGCGCATGATGAACGGGAGCACCGCAGATGTAGGGATCTCAAGATCATCATGATCGGCATCGTCGACCATCAAAAGTGGACGTCGCGCGTGCGCCTGCTCGACGCGACCATGCGATCCGCGCACGAGCGATGCATCGAGCGGAATCACATCAAGCAGCGCGCGCATGCCGAGTTTGCGCATGAGCAGCTTGCATGCGAGGCGACCGCGCACGAACGGTCGTGATCGATCGAGGAGCAACTCACATGGGTCGTATCCAGGCTTGCGGTGAATGTCGACTGTGCGGGCAAAGTCTGGCGCGCGCGCGTCATCGTGCCACCACGGGTACGCGAACCAGCGGTCCGCTGCGCTGATTGCAACGAGGTCGCCAGCACGCGAGTGATTCAGACCCGCGTCGCTCTTGCCCTGCGCGTCGAGCACGCATTCAACGCCGGCAGTTGCCTGCAGAATGCGCCGCACCTCGCCGAGGTCGCGTTCGTGCGCAACATAAATGTGCGCAACTTGGTGGTCGCACACCGCGAAGGCGCGCGACGCTCCGGCGTCGAGCATCTCACGACCGAGTTCATCGCGCAGACTCAAGAACCCAGCATCCCGCAGCACACGGTTGAGATGCACAGCGTCTGAAACTGGAGAGATGCCGTATTCACTCACCACACTCACGCGTGTGCCACGCTGATCGAAGAACTTCAGCAGCGCGGCAAAGACACGATCGATCTCGCGAAGTTCGCGCGACGTGCGCGGATCGCTCGGCCCATACTTCTGGAGCGCGTAGTCGAGGTGAGGGAGATAGACGAGAGTGAGCGTTGGATCGAACTTCGCGACCGTCATCATGGTCGCGCGTGCGATCCAATCAGTCGATCGAATGTCGGCGGCGGGTCCCCAGAAGTGAAAGAGCGGAAACTCGCCAATTTCTGCGCGAAGTTCGTCGCGCCAATTGGGCGGATTCGTCCAGACGTCAGGAACTTTGCGTCCATCGGCGCAGTAGATCGGGCGCGGAGTGACGGTGATGTCGGCGGATGAGTACATCGCGTTCCACCAGAAAAGATTCGCAGTTGTCACGCGCGGGTCACGTTGCCGCGCGAGATCCCAGATGCGCGGAGGCTCGACGAGCGCACTGGACTGTTTCCAGAAGTGCACCTCATTCTGCGCTCGGTCGAACCATCCATTGCCGACGATGCCGTGAAGCGCAGGAGTCGTTCCCGTCAAGATGCTCGATTGCACGGTGCACGTCACCGCAGGAAGATCCGGGATGAGTGAGCGAATGCCGCCGCATCGCCGTGCGAATTCGACGAGCGTCGGCGTCGCATCGCACAGCAAACTCGGAGTCAATCCAACGATGTTGAGAAGTGCCGTGCGTTGAGCCACGCGGTGAGGGTAGGGCAGGCACGCTCAACGCAGCAGTGTTGCAAGCGGACATCGAAGCACTGTGACTGTTCGCCGTGAACCATCGCCTTCGACGGTGCACGCGAGCCAGAGGTCTGCACCGTGCACGATCGCGCGGGGGAATCCACTTGAACGATCTGCGGCAATTCGAGTGAGTGTGTGTAGTGCGCCGACTGTTCCATC
>CAMBOV010000003.1 GCA_945869475.1 Singulisphaera sp. GP187
CGTCCCAACTCAGTTTCATGCGTCGAGCGACCGCCGAGAAATTCGCCTCCGTCAACCAGTCGATCATGCACGCACTCGAAGAGCGCCGCGAATCTCGACGAGCACTCGGATGGTCAACGCCGCGTCGTCCATGGTGACTTGGGAAATGAACCAGGGCTTGTCTCTGCCCAAGATTTTTTAGAGATCGGAGTCGTCGTGCGAGGTCGTCTCCTGAGAGCAGCTCTCATGGTTTGCGCCATCGTCACCCTCGTCACCGTCACCGCCTTCGTACCACCGCGCGATCCTCCGCTGTTCGAGGAATTTCCTGGCGGTTGGTTCGTTGAAGGAACATTCGGTTTCGTGATCGCCTTCGCTGTTTCGGATTCACGCATTGAGTTTCGCGGCGCCCAAGGAACCACAATCGTCGACATCGAAGGCATGACCGTTGATGAAGCGATGGCCGCTGGAGCCGATGGATCTGGGAAATCCCAGCCCACTCTGCCTGGCGGTCCAACCAAACAGTTGTGCCAGTGCTCCGCTGCGGCGACCATCACCTGTGCACAGGTCGAATTGACCAGTTACCGTTGCTGCGCTGGCACTACATTTTGCAGTTGCATGCGGAGTCTTTCGAGTTCTGGTTGCGTTCTTGGAATCAAGGCGCCTTGCGTCACCGCGCCAATACCCAACGCTTCCTGACGTTTGCTTTCTCGATCGCAACGGCTTTCGCCGCGGAGCGGGAAAATCGTCTCACGGTGACGGACGACCCGACGAGATGCTCAGGCGTCTTAGCTACGAGACGCCCGCGCAGCACCGACGCAGTTTCCGCGTGGAGTGAGGCGTGATTTATTCAAACACTTGTGTCAACAATGGGATCCTGACACATTCTGACAAGCGTTGACTCGAATTGGCTATGCTATGGGACTTTCTAAGAACACCTTGGAAGCCAGTCGACTGATAGAGAAGGAACCCCACACAATGAGCAAGTACACAATCGCTTGGATGCCCGGAGATGGAGTCGGAAACGACGTGATGGAGGGTGCTCGCATCGTGCTCGACCATATGAAACTCGACGCCGAGTACGTGCACTGTGACATCGGCTGGGAGTTCTGGTGCAAAGAAGGCAACGCACTTCCAGATCGCACAGTGGCGGCGCTGAAAGGCACAACCTGCGGACTCTTTGGCGCGATTACGAGCAAGCCACAGGATGAAGCAAAGGATGAACTCATCCCGTCACTCAAGAACACTGGGCTCGTCTACTTCTCACCAATCGTCAAGCTTCGCCAGATGTTCAATCTGCACACCAATATGCGTCCGTGCAAGTGTTACCCTGGAAACCCGTTGAATTACCGTGGAAATTCGATTACGAATCCAACCGGTGCCGACGTTGCCATCGATCAAGTTGTCTTTCGCGAGAACACCGAAGGCAGCTACGGCGGCGTCGAGTTCTTTCCGCTTCCTGAGGATGTCTACAACGCGCTCTGCGCGAATCCAAAGATGAAGCCGTGGAAGGCAAAGGGCCTCGAAAATGTCGCACTGTCGACGCGCATCGTCAGCACGCAAGGTTGCACGAGCATCTGCAAGAAAGCGTTCGAGTTTGCGCACAAGAATGGTCGCAAGCGCGTGACGCTGATCGAGAAGCCAAACGTGCTTCGCGAAACAGGTGGACTCATGACGCGCTGCTTTCGTGAAGTCGCCAAGGGCTATCCCAACATCTGGGCGGACGAAGCGAACATCGACGCGATCTGCATGTGGATGTTCAAGAATCCGCAGGACTATTCGGTCATCGTCGCAGAGAACATGTTCGGCGACATCGTCAGCGACTTGTGCGCAGGACTCATCGGCGGACTCGGGTTTGCACCGAGCGCGAACATGGGCGACACCTACGCAGTCTTCGAACCAACCCACGGCAGCGCGCCGAAGTACTCGGGTCAGTACAAAGTGAATCCAATCGCGATGCTGCTGACAACACGCATGATGCTCGATTGGCTCGGCGAAGCAGACAAGGCAACGCGACTCGAAGCCGCCATCGCCCGCGTCATCGCCGAAGGCAAAGTTCGCACCTACGACGTTGGCGGAAAAGATTCGACGCTCGATGTCGCGCGCGCCATCGCACTCCTCACCTGAGATCTCACCCAAAGAAACCCATGGCACACCAAGACTCGCATTCATCAGCACCCGCGAAGCAACTGCTTTCGTTCACCATCGCCAACTGGGCCTGCGCGCTCAAGTATGAAGACCTCTCCCCCGCTGCGATTCAATCGGCCAAACTCTTTTGGTTTGATTCGATCGGATGCGCACTGGGCGGTAGTCAACAGGATGACGCGAAGATCTTGCTGAAGCACTACCGCGAGATGGGCGGCGGCAACGGCAAGGCGACCTCGTTTGTCAGCGGTTTCAAGACCAATCCAGTCGATGCGGCCTTTCTCAATGGGCACATGATCCGTGCGATGGATTACAACGACATCTACTGGAAGTCAGACCCGTGTCATCCGAGCGACTTGATCGCAGCGCCGCTTGCGTTGTGCGAGGCGTACGGACTCGGCGGTCGCGAACTCATCCTCGCAACAGTGATCGCGTACGAAATCGAAATGCGCCTCTGCGAGTTTGGACTCCCTGGCGTTCGAGAATATGGATGGCATCACGCAACGCTCAGTGCCTTCGCAGCGCCGATCGCGGCGGGTCGCGTGCTCAATCTCAATCCTGCGCAGATGGTCGCAGCGATGGGAATCAGCGCCTCGCGCACCTTCACTCCCGGCGCAGTGACTGCTGGCAAGCTCACCAATATGAAGAACACCGTCGATCCATGGGCGGGTCGCATGGGTGCGGAGAGCGCGCTGCTCGCACGTCACGGGTACTCGGGGCCTGAGCACATTATCGACGGAAAAGAAGGTCTCTTCGCCGTCTTCAACCATGTGCAGTACAAAGGCAAGCCTGCGACATTCGATGCGGCGATGCTTGTTGAAGCACTTCCCACCTGCCCCAAGTGTCACTTTCGCATTGTCGACTGCGGCATGAAGAGTTTTCCAATCGAGGCACTGAGCCATGCGCCGCTCACCGCGATGATGAAGACGATCAAGGACAACAATCTGCGCGCCGATCAAGTGACCGAGATCAAAGTCGAAGTCATCGCGCGCGCAGCAGACATCTTGGGCGATCCGCACAAGTACCGCCCCGATTCGAAGGAAACCGCCGACCACTCGCTTCCATATTGCATGGCGGTTGGACTCATCGATGGCATGGTCACGCCGCTTCAGTTCAAGGAAGAGCGCGTGATGGACAAGTCGCTCATCCCCGTGATGGACATGGTGAAAGTTGTTGCCAACGACGAGTTCGAAGCGCTCTTTCCGAAGTTTCAACCGAGCCGCGTGACGATCACGACGACCGACGGCAAGACGTACGCGACGCGCGTTGATGTTCCAAAGGGCGACCCGCGCGATCCAATGACTGAAGAAGAGATTGCAGTCAAGTTCAACGCACTCGGCGGCGAGGTGATCGGTCTCGACGCCTGCGAAAAACTTCGCACGGCCATCATGGATATGGAGCACGCGAAGAACTTCTCTGAACTCTTCGCACTCACGACCGCCCGCACCCCAGTCGCATCGCACTAGACGCACCAATTCGCTGCATAGGAACCACATATGACTCGCGCTCCACTTTCGCTTCCACAAGTTCGCGGGTTCCTCAAGACGGAGCGCACCGACCGTTGGTGGATCGCTCCACTGCTCGTACTCGCCGGCTTTGGCGCATTCATCATCTACTCGACGTGGGCGGCGTTTCAAGGGAATAACTTCTTCATTGGTGGCGTCGAGCAACCCGGCGTGCAGCAACTGCTCTCGCCGTTTTACTCACCCGTGATTTGGGATCCCCGCGGAGTTCACTCTGGACACGCGTGGCTCGGTGAACTTCCGCTCTGGTGGCCAGCCTGGTTGATCTTCTCGCCCGCCCTCTTGATCTTGCCCTTTCCAGGCGGTTTTCGCTTCACCTGCTACTACTACCGCGGAGCCTATTACAAGGCTTTTTGGGGAGATCCAGCAAGCTGCGCCGTTGGTGAACCTGCACTGCGTGGAACGAACTACCGCGGAGAAGAGAAGTTTCCGCTGATCTTTCAGAATGTGCATCGCTACTTTCTGTACGTCGCGATCATCTTCATCGGACTGCTCGCATGGGACGGCTACCAAAGTCTCTGGCATTACAACGCCGCGGGTCAAACCGAGTTTGGCTTCAGCGTTGGATCGATCGTGCTGATCGCCAATCCGATTCTGCTCGGCGCGTACACGTTTGGATGCCACTGCTGGCGCCACCTGATCGGAGGCAAACATGATTGCCTCTCGTGCAGCAAGAGTCGACAAAGCGCATACAAGCAGGTCTCGTGGCTCAACCAACGACACATGCTCTTCGCGTGGATCAGCCTCTTTGGAGTCGCCTTCACCGATATCTATGTGCGACTCTGCGCCAACGGCACGTTGACTGACTGGAGGATTCTGTGAGTCTCTCTGATCGTTACATCGTCCACGAGCATGATGTCTTGGTGATCGGTGCGGGTGGTGCCGGATTGCGCGCCGCGATCGAAGCATCGGGCGCGGGTGTCAAAGTCGGCGTCATCTGCAAGTCACTGCTCGGCAAGGCGCACACCGTCATGGCTGAAGGTGGCATCGCGGCGGCGATGGGCAACGTCGATGACCGCGACAACTGGGAGGTGCACTTCGCCGACACGATGCGCGGTGGTCAGTACCTCAGCAATCCAATCATGGCTGAACACCATGCGAGAGAAGCACCCGATCGCGTGCGCGAACTCGAAGGCTGGGGAGCCGTGTTTGACCGCACGAAAGAAGGCAAAATCCTTCAGCGCAACTTTGGCGGCCATCGCTACCCGCGACTCGCGCATGTCGGCGATCGCACCGGACTCGAACTCATCCGCACGCTGCAAGATCACGGCATCCATCAAGGGATGGAAGTCTTCATGGAGATGACGGTGGTCGGTTTGCTCACGACTAGTGGTCGCATCGCGGGCGCTGTGGGCTACGACCGTGAGCGCGGACGCATGCGCATCTGGCGAGCGAAGGCTGTGATTCTCGCCACCGGTGGCGTCGGAAAATCGTTTCGCATCACGAGCAATAGTTGGGAGGGCACTGGCGACGGACACGCGCTTGGCTATCTCGCGGGTGCCGAATTGATGGACATGGAATTCGTGCAGTTTCATCCCACTGGGATGGTCTGGCCGCCGAGCGTGCGCGGCATTCTCGTCACTGAAGGTGTGCGCGGCGAGGGCGGCGTGCTTCGCAACAGCGAAGGCAAGCGCTTTATGTTCGATGACATTCCCGATGCCTACAAGGCTCAAGTCGCGACCGATGAAGAAGAGGGATGGCGCTACGTCTGCGGAGACAAGAACGCGAACCGTCCCCCTGAGTTGCTCACGCGCGACCATATTGCGCGGTGCATTAACCGCGAGATCAAAGCCGGTCGCGGATCACCGCACGGCGGTGTCTACCTTGACATCGGATGGATCAAAGAGAAGATGCCAAACGCAGCCGATCACATCAAGCGCAAATTGCCCGGCATGTATCACCAGTTCAAGCAACTCGCCGGTGTCGACATCACGACTGAACGTATGGAAGTTGGACCGACCACCCACTACATCATGGGTGGCATCGCAGTCGACGGCGATACGCAAATGTCCTGCGTTCCAGGGCTTTTCGCAGCGGGTGAGGTCACCGCAGGGTTGCACGGCGCCAACCGACTCGGCGGCAATTCGCTCTCGGATCTCGTGGTCTTTGGAAAGCTCGCTGGTGAGCATGCCGCGAAGTTTGCCAAGTCAACCACCGTTGCTGAAGTCGACGGCGCGCAAGTCGATGCGCATGCACGCGCGATCGAAGAACCATTCGAGCGCACGGGTGGAGAGAATCCGTTTGTAATTCAGTCGGCTCTGCAAGATTCGATGCAAGACTTGGTTGGCATCGTGCGCACCGAGAAAGAGTTGCAGCTCGCGCTCGTCAAGATCGCAGAGTTGAAAGCGCGCCACGCGAAGTTGAGCGTCACGGGAACCCGCGAATACAACCCAGGATGGCACACCGCGATCGATCTCTCGTACATGCTGATCGTCTCCGAGTCGATCACCCGCTCGGCCCTCGAGCGCAAGGAGAGTCGCGGCGCGCAGTTTCGCGAGGACTACCCTGAGAAGTCAGCTGAGGCTGGTACCTTCAACTTGCTCACGAAGCGCGCCGCAGATGGATCGATGACCGTCATGCGTCGTCCGATCGTGCCGATGCGCGCCGATCTCACAGCGATCATTGAGAAGATGAAATGACCACTCCCACCTCACCATCACAGAACGCATCGCGCACCGTGCACTTTCGTGTCTGGCGCGGAAACCGCGAGGGTGGCGCGTTCGCGAACTATCCAGTCACCGTGTCAGAAGGCATGGTCGTACTTGATTGCGTCCATCAGATTCAGGCGACACAGGCTCCAGATCTCGCCTGTCGGTGGAACTGCAAGGCTGGCAAATGCGGATCGTGCTCTGCAGAGATCAACGGCACGCCGCGGCTGATGTGCATGACGCGGATGGACACCATGCCACCCGACCAGAGCGTCACCATCGAACCGATGCGGTCTTTCCCGTCGATTCGGGATCTCGTGACCGACGTCAGCTGGAACTTTCGCGTCAAGACGAAGATCAAACCGTTCAAGCCGCGCAAGCCCGACAACGCCGATGGTTCGTGGACGATGATGCAGGTCGACGTCGACCGCGTGCAAGAGTTCAGAAAGTGCATCGAGTGCTTCCTCTGCCAAGACGTCTGTCACGTGCTGCGTGATCATCACAAGCATGATGAGTTCATCGGTCCACGGTTTCTGATGTACACCGCGGCGCTCGAGATGCATCCGCTCGACACTGAAGATCGCCTGAAAGATCTGAAAGACAACGACGGCATCGGCTACTGCAACATCACCAAGTGCTGCACCAAAGTCTGCCCCGAACACATCGGCATCACCGACAACGCGATCATCCCGATGAAGGAGCGCGTCGTCGACGAGTTTTATGATCCGATCACGCGACTCTTTCGGATGTTCAAGCCGCGCAACTGAGAAGCTGGTGCGCGCACGATGCTCGCGTCTAGGTGAAATCGACGCTCTGTCAGGGCTTCGTTTTCACCTACAGCGGAAGTTTTCGACCCGCCGTCACGCCGGCTGCTGACAACTCAGGCAGTGCAGGCTGCCCAGACCGACGACGAGGTTGCGCGCCATGACACCTTCGATCTTCCACCCAGGCAGTTCACCCGCCAAGATCGCGAGGGCCTGCGCATCGCTTGCACCACCGAAAATCGGCACGAATGCACTGCCATTGCTGAGCAGAAAATTCGCGTGACTTGCCGGCAGCATGTTGCGCCCGCCTGGCCCGAATCGATCCGCTGGATAGTCATACTCAATGGGATCGGGCACAGGCAACGCGACGATGCGAAATGCAACGCCGTGCTCGTCGCGTGCCCGTTGAAGCACATCCCAGTTCTCTTCGAGCACCGCATGATCGGGATGCCCCACCGGCGCACGCAGCGCGACGATCGTGTTGCGTGAAACAAATCGCGCGATGTCGTCGATGTGTCCGTCGGTGTCGTCGCCCTTGATGCCGCCCGGAAGCCAGATAATGTTTGTCACGCCCAGCGACTCGTGCAGTGTCGACTCGATGCGCTCGCGTGCCGCAAGTGGATTTCGATTCTCGCCTTCGAGGCACTGGCTCGTCGTGAGCACGGTGCCGCTGCCGTTGACGTCGATCGATCCACCTTCGAGCACGAAGTCGTGGTTCCACATCGGCATCTTGCAACGAGCGCTGATCGCACCGGGCACACCGTCGTCGAGCGTTCTAGGTTCGTACTTGTCGCCCCACCCGTTGAATCGAAACGAATGACCTGCGACGCCGCGTGCTGGGTGGCGTACAAAGATCGGACCGAAATCACGAATCCAACTGTCATTTGTGGGGATTCCGAACTCCCCCACTTCGCGCACTTCGACGACGAGCGCGAGGCGCGCGCGCCAGGAATCCCATTCAGCCTGCGCTGCTGCGAGGCAGTGTGGCCACGTCTCTTCGTTGTGAGGCCGCACCAACCAGACGCACGACTGCCGCTCCCATTCGGCGGGCATGCGGTAGCCAGCGCCAGATGCAGAACCTTCGAGGTGCAATGAATCATTCGTCGTCATCGCGCGCTCGTGCACTCAACCATCGATGAATCGCTGCGTGATTCCGTGATAGGCATCGATGCGCCGGTCGCGCAGAAAAGGCCATCCGCGTCGCATCTCTTCGATGCGCGCGAGGTCGCAGGGCACGACGAGCACTGCGGGTTGATCAACGGGCGCCTCAGCGATGATTTCTCCACCGGGATCGCAGACGAAACTCGTTCCCCAGAATTTCAATTCGCTCTCGACGCCGATGCGATTGATCGCCGCGACGAAGACTCCGTTGGCGATCGCGTGCGCACGGTGCATCGTGATCCACGCATCACGCTGCTGTCGCTTGTCGGCCTCGGTCTCGCCGTGATACCAACCAATTGCTGTTGGATAGAAGAGAATTTCAGCTCCTTGCAACGCGGTGAGTCGCGCAGCTTCTGGATACCACTGGTCCCAGCAGACGAGCATTCCCGCGTGCGCGTGTCGACCGTTGACGACTTGCCAATTGAGATCGCCCGGAGTGAAGTAGAACTTCTCACTGAATCGCGGATCATCTGGAATGTGCATCTTGCGGTACTTGCCCGCGATCGCTCCATCGACCGTGATGTAGACGCTGGTGTTGTGATAGACGCCGGCCGTGCGCCGCTCGTAGAGGCTCGCGGTGATCTCCACCGAGAGTTCACGCGCAAGCGACTGCATGAACTGGCAGGTCGGACCCTCTGGGATCGCCTCGGCGAGGTCCATCCTCGCCGGATCTTCCCGCTGGCAGAAGTAGGAGCCGACGAAGAGTTCTTGTGTTGCAAGCACCTGCGCCCCCTTCGAAACCGCCTCGCGCGCGAGTTCTCTGACCCCTTCCAAAAGCTGCGTTTTGGACGCGCCTTCTGGGGAGGCATGCTGCAAGAGACCCAAAGTCACGCTTCGTCTGGTCATAGGTGGCGGGAGTCTAACTCGATCGCAGCAATTCGATGAAAAAGAGAGCGTTTGGGTGGCAGTGTCGCGGCGCGGGGTTATGTTGCCTCAGCGAGTGAACGAATGCGAGTGAATCAATCCATCCTTGGACGGCTCTCTGGGGGAATCCTCGCCCTCGCTGTGAGCTGCTCGACCTTCGCGCAAGACACATCCACTGCGCGCCTCTGGAGCGACCTCATTCTCGAGTCGATTCGAAAAGACTTTCCGCGCCCGAGCGTGCACGCACGAAATCTCTACCACACCAGCGCAGCAATGTGGGATGGATGGGCGACCTACGAACCCAGCGCAACACTTCTCTTTGGCAGTCAACATCACACGGCGACCGACGTCGCCGCGGCTCGGCGCGAAACGATCAGTTTCGCTGTGATGCGCGTCATCCTGAACCGTTTCGCAATCAGCCCTGGCTACGCGACGATGCTTCCGCGATATCGCGCACTGATGACATCGCTTGGACTCAACCCCGATGACACGAGCGTTGTTGGCGACTCTCCCGCCGCGATCGGCAACCGAATCGCGCAGGCGATCATCGCGGCAGGAATGATCGATGGATCGAATCAGGTTGCCAACCACGCGAACCAGTATTACGCGTCGGTGAATCTTCCGCTGATCGTCGCGCTCGGAGGCAATCCAAACGTCGTCGATGTGCGTCGCTATCAATCGCTCGCCCTCGCGCACTATGTCGATCAGAATGGCAATCCCGTTCCAACTGGATTTCCCCCCTTTCTCACCGCTGAATGGGGCAACGTCGCTCCCTTCGCGATGACCTCAGCCGATCGAACAAACTTTGTGCGCGATGGTCGCATCTGGCCGGTCTATCACGATCCAGGCGCCCCTCCTGAACCTGATGCGGCAGATCAACGGTGGCGCTCGGGTCATGAGATGGTCGTCGTCTGGTCGAGTCACCTTGATCCAAGCGATGGCGTGCTCTGGGAGTGTTCGCCCGCGAGCATGGGAAACATCACCGCGCCGAGTGACTCAAACTACGCCTCGTACTACCGATTTCTGCAGGGCGGCGATGCGGGCACCGGTTACACGGTGAATCCAGTCACTGGACAGCCCTACGCGCCGCAGTCCATTGCGCGCGGCGATTACACGCGAGTTCTCGCAGAATTCTGGGCGGATGGACCATCGTCGGAGACGCCACCAGGCCATTGGTTTTCGATTCTTAACCATGTGAGAGATGATCCATTGTCGACTCGCCGCCTTGGAGGCACAGGCCCAGAACTCGACGCACTCGAGTACGACGTGAAGGCCTACCTCGCACTGGGCGCAGCGATGCACGACACGGCGATCAGCGTCTGGGGAGCGAAGGGTTGGTATGACACCTCGCGTCCGATCGCTGCGATCCGGTCGATGTGCGCGAAGGGGCAGTGTTCAGACCAGGCGCAACCGAGTTACAACGCAGAGGGCATCCACCTCATCGCGAATCAGATCGAACTCATCTCGACTGCAACGACTGCTCCTGGCGAGCGTCACGAATTGCTCGAGGGCAACGAAGGAAAAATTGCAGTGCGAGGGTGGCGTGGAGCGCACACGCTGAGTGATCCGCAAACACAAACTGCTGGAGTCGGATGGATTCTCGGTCGCGAGTGGTGGCCCTATCAACGACCGACCTTCGTCACGCCTCCCTTCGGTGGCTACACATCTGGACACAGCGCGTACAGCCGCGCCGCCGCGCACGTGCTCGAACTGCTCACGGGCAGCAAATACTTTCCAGGCGGTCTTGGCGAATTCACGGCAACGCAGAATCAATTCCTCGTCTTCGAGGATGGCCCATCGACCGACGTCACACTGCAATTCGCGAGTTACTACGACGCGGCAGATCAGAGTGCTCTCAGCCGCATCTGGGGGGGAATTCATCCACCGTTTGACGACATTCCATCGCGCGTGATCGGCGACAAGGCCGGCATCGCGGCGTTCGCACACGCACAACAACTGTGGGGACTCGCCTCGTGCCCCGCTGACATCAATGGTGACCGCATCGTCGATGGAATCGATCTCGCCGTCACGCTCAGTCAATGGGGAGCGACAGGATCAGCCGACATCAACGGCGACGGCATCGTCGATGGTGCCGATCTTGGTGCGATTCTCAGTGGATGGGGCAATTGCAACTGATCGACTGCTTCGCGGGTTGAGCGTGGTCTGATTCTTGACTATCTCAGACGGATAGGCGACACTCCCCGCCCATGAAATCACACGCAATTCTCGTCGGGGTGCTCGTGAGCGCATTCTCAATCACCGGATGCAACAGCCATGAAATGAAGACCGCTCCGGTGGGTTTTCTCTCGCAGCCGGAGCTCATGAAGAAGGGCAGCGGCGAGACGTGGACCTACACGGCACCGAACATTAACTGGTCGTCGTACACAGGGGTGTACGTTGCCCCAGTTGCAATCTCGGCGGGTGCAATGGACGGTGAAGTCTCGGAGAACGCCGATGATCTGCCTGGACTTGCGACGACCTTTCAGAATGCGCTGATCACTGCGCTGACCGCCCAGTATTCAGCAGCGCCGGCGGCTGCGCCAAACGTGCTCGTGATTCGTGCGCAAATCACCAAGGCCCAGCCCAACAAACCGGCTCGCAACATCCTTCCGCAAACACAGATTGGCGGAACGGGCTACGGATTCGGTGAGGTCGCGATCGAGGTCGTTGACGGCGGCACCAAGACGGTGCTCTATGAGTTTGCCGGGGTTCAAAACACCTCGCGATTCTCGAGCGAAAAGATGAGCACGTGGGGAAGCCTCGAGAAGAGTTTTACGACATGGTCGACTGAGCTCGCCAAGGTCTGCGGCGTCAAGTGACCCTCGGAAGTCGGGCCATCCCAATGATCGCAAGCGCAACCCTCGGTGCGCTCTGCTGCCTCATCAGCTGCAAGGTTGGTCCTAATTACGAGAAGCCCGAAGTCGTTCCAACGCAGACGTGGACAGAAAGTTCGACCACCGCTGTGACGCCAACTGAGCCAGAGCTCAATGAGTGGTGGAAGCGGTTCAACGATCCTGTCCTCGATCAGCTTGTCGAAGAGGCTCAGAAGTCGAACCTGACGCTCGAACAAGCGCTCGCCAACGTGCGCGTGGCGTTCGCTGCGCTTGGAGTCTCTGAGAGCGAGTATTGGCCCTCGATCAGCACGGCGCTTCTCTACCAGCGCAACAAGACCAACGAAGCGCAGCTTGCCGCCGCTGGAGTTGTGACCGAGCCCTGGAGCATGTGGGCTGGTGGAGCGGCGATGGCGAGTTGGGAGATCGATCTGTGGGGTCGTGTTGCTCGCACGGTCGAATCGTCGAAGGCATCGCTGCAGTCAGAGGTCGAAGACCTTCGCGATGCGCTCATTTCAATTCGTTCGCAGGTCGGCATGACCTATATGCAGGTACGCACCACACAGTTACAGATCACCATCGCGAAATCAGGCGCAGACAACCTTCGTCAGACCCTCGACTTGACCATGCAAAAGTTTCGCGCTGGAACCAACACACTGCTCGACGTCGGTCAATCGCAGACCGATCTCGATATGCAACTCGCGACGATCCCAACACTCGAAGCGAATCTCGCAGCATCGATCTTTTCGCTCGCTCAACTCTGCGGAACCACTCCCGCTCCGATGCTCGAACTCTTGGGCAAGGTTGCTCCGATTCCCACGGGACCGCTCACGGTCGGCGTTGGAATTCCAGCGGACTTGCTGCGCCGACGAACGGACGTGCGTAGTAGCGAACGACTCGCTGCCGCAGCCGTTGCGACGATCGGCGCCACCGAAGCGCTCAATCTTCCAGTCTTTGCTCTCTCGGGCAATTTTTATCTCGCGGCGACCCAATTTTCTGGACTCGGCACGTGGAGCAACAATGCATACGCCTTCGGACCGACTGTCTCATGGTTGATCTTTCAGGGTGGGTATGTCGAGTCGTTGATCGCGCAGAGCAAGGGCCAAGCGCAGGCCGCCATCGCCCACTATCGCAACACGGTGCTCTCTGCGATCCAAGATGTTGAGACGTGTATCAGTGCTCTCACGCAATCACAAGAAACAACTCGTCGCTACCAGACTGCCGTCGACAGCGCACAGGCGACGGCCGACCTCGCCGTATTGCAATTCCAGGCGGGCACGATCGACCTCGAAAAAATGCTGTCGATCCAGAACTTGTTGCTTGATGCACAGAACGCACTCGCGCAGAGTCAGGGATACATGGCGCAAAACATTGTCAATCTCTACCGAGCGCTCGGCGGCGGATGGGAAAACGGATCAGTGGATACCGCGGCTGACGATGCAGCGAAAGGCAAAGAATCATGATGAGACGCACTCGAATTGTTACCACCATCGCACTCGCGTCGTTGGCGCTCAGCGCCTGTGCGAAGCCACCAACGCTCCCAACTCGGCCCAGCGAGATCACAGTCACGACTGCAGTCGTCGTGTCGCAAACGATTCCCAAGAGCGTCCGTTATCCAGGACTCACAGCCTCGGTGCGATCGATCCCGATCGATGCGCGTGTCGAAGGATTTCTACTCAAGCAAGAGGTTGCCGATGGATCGATGACCACCCCGGGACAGGTGATCTACCGGATCGATCCGCGCCAATACGAAGCATCGCTTGCACAAGAGGTGGGAACCCTTGCGCAGGCCATCGCCGAGCGTAACTACGCGAAGAAAGAAATGGAACGCAACGCGCCACTCGTGAGTGCGAATGCGATCAGTCAGCAGTCGTTCGATCAGCTTGTTGCGAACTACGAGTCGGATGAAGCGCAGGTACTCGCGCAGCAGGCCGATGTGCTCCTTGCACAATTGAATCTCTCCTATTGCACGATGGCGAGTCCATTTCCTGCGCTTATGGGAGCGAGTCAAGCTTTCGAAGGAGCGGTCGTCGGACCAGGTATGGATCGCACGCTCAACACGCTCGTGCAACTCGACCCGATGTGGGCGCAGTTCAGTCCATCGGCGACAGATTGGCCA
Source organism: Singulisphaera sp. GP187 (assembly GCA_945869475.1). Classification (GTDB taxonomy): domain Bacteria; phylum Planctomycetota; class Phycisphaerae; order Phycisphaerales; family SM1A02; genus F1-60-MAGs104. Next base: position 14,032 of record CAMBOV010000003.1, read on the forward strand.
GCGTTCGCGGCTCTGATGGAAAAGGGTCCGCTCGCTGCGCAAATCACCTACGGCGGCGATCTCGCGATCAAAGCAGCGGGTCACGTGATCTTCACTAACAACACCGTCTCAACCTCGACATCGACATTGATGATGCGCGTCGAGTTCGAGAATCCAAAGTCGATTTTTCGCCCTGGCACCTACGTCGATGTCGAAATCATCCTCGGCGACGATCCAAATGTCTTGGTGATTCCGCAAGAGTCTGTCTTCGCTCGTGAAGCAGACTTGTTTGTCTGGAAGGTCATGCCCGATCAAACCGTTCAAAGTGTGAAGATCGACCCGATGCGCAAGGTGGGCACCCTGATCGCACTCAGAAGTGGACCCGCCTTGGGCGACCGCATCGTCGTTGACGGTATCCAGAAATTGCATGCTGGGTCGAAGATCATTGATTCAACGACCGCTGTCACGCCACCCACGCCCACAAAGTAAGACCAACACATGGTTCGATTTTTTATCCATCGTCCAATCTTCGCAAGTGTGATCGCGATCATCACCGCGCTCGCAGGAGCGATCGCGATGGTGGTGCTGCCCATCGCGCAGTTTCCAAACATCGTGCCGCCAACCGTGCAAGTCTCGTCGACCTACAACGGCGCTGACGCTGTCACAGTCGCGAACTCCGTGACGATGCCTCTCGAGGCGCAGATCAACGGTGCCGAGGGGATGATCTACATGTCCTCGAACAGCACCAGCACCGGTGCGAGTGTGATCACCGTGACCTTTGAAGTCGGCTACGACCTCGACATCGGTGCGGTCGATGTGCTCAATAGAACGCAAACGGCGATGGCGCAGTTGCCACAACAGGTGCAGCAACTCGGTGTGTCGATCACAAAACAATCGACCAACCTGACTGTGGTGGTCTCATTGCTCTCTCCAGACGGAACCTACGACAGCAAGTTTCTCTCGAACTACGCCAACATCGTTGTGGAGCCGATTCTCTCGCGCGTCGAGGGCGTCGGCAGCATCAACATCTTTGGACTCCTCGAGTACTCGATGCGAGTCTGGCTCGACCCCGACCGGATGAGCGCGATGGGGATCTCCCCAGATGAGGTGACGCAGGCGATCCAAACTCAGAATCAACAGGCAGCCATCGGATCGATCGGCGCGGCTCCGACCGTCGGTCCGACCGCATTCAACATCACGCTGACGACACAAGGAAGACTCTCGAGTGCAGAAGAGTTCGGCGACATCGTCGTCCGGACGGGTGACAACGGCGCGGTCGTGCGAATCAAGGACATTGGCCGAACCGAACTCGGAGCATTTCAATACGGCTCAACGTCGACGATGAACGGCCTCAGCACCGGAACCATTGGCGTCTACCAGTTGCCCAGCGCAAACGCCTTCGGTGTTGTCGAAGCCGTCAAGGCGCAGATGGAGCGACTGCAGCCGATGTTCCCGCCAGGCGTGACCTGGCAGGTCACTTACGACAGCACTGCCTTCGTCTCTGCATCGATCGATGACCTTGTAACGACGCTCGTCGAAGCTGGGCTTCTCGTACTCGCAGTGATCTTCATCTTCTTGCAAAGTTGGCGCGCGACACTCATCCCGATGATCGCCATCCCCGTCTCGATCGTCGGCACGTTCGCGATCATGCTGGCTTTCGGATTCACGATCAATACGCTCACGCTGCTTGGACTCGTGCTCGCGATCGGACTTGTCGTCGACGACTCGATCATCGTCGTCGAGAACGTCTATCGGCAACTCGAAATGGGCGCTCCCGATGGCAAGACCGCCGCCGAGCGAGCGATGAAAGAAGTGGCGGGACCGATCGTCGCGACGAGCTCGGTGCTGCTCGCTGTCTTCATTCCTGCGGCGCTCATGCCGGGCATCACTGGGCAGCTCTACAACCAGTTCGCGCTCACGATCGCATTCAGCATCGTCTTGAGCATGGTGAATTCGCTGACACTCTCGCCCGCACTCTGCGGCGTCTTTCTTCAGAAGCCGCACAAGACGACCTTCCGTCCGTATGTGATCTTCAATGACGTCTTCGAGACCTGCACCGGTCACTACTCGCGATTCGTCCGCTGGCTCTCGCACCGCTGGTACATCGTTCTGGCGACGTTTGTGGCGGGTGCTATTGGCGTCGTGGTGATGTTCGACCACACTCCCACGGCCTTCATCCCCAATGAGGATCAGGGGTACTACTTTGTGGGATTCCAACTTCCACCTGGATCGAGCCTCGATCGAACCGAAGCGGTCAGCGCGAAGGTGCTCGAAATCGTCAAGTCTGACCCAGCTGTTGTCGATGTCATCCAGATCAACGGATTCAATTTCTTGACGTCCGTGGGCGAAGTGAACGCTGGATTCATCATCGTCACCCTGAAGCCCTGGGACGAACGCGACGCTCGCACTGAGAACGCCCGCGCGATCATCTTTCGAGCCTTTCCAAAGCTCATCGCGATTCCCGAAGCCTCTGTCTTTCCGTTTGCACCACCACCGATCCCAGGACTCGGTGCTGTTGGCGGATGGCAGTTGCAACTCGAAGATCTCAACGGTCTGGGATTCACGGCGCTCGCAGAAGCCGCGAATGATTTCATGGCTGCACTTGCCAAGCGCCCAGAAGTCGTGAATCTCTCAACGCCATTCCAGAGTCAGGTGCCGATCCTTCGCCTCAAGATCGATCGGGCAAAGGCGATGAGTTACGGCCTTTCGATGACCGATGTCTTCAACACGCTTGGCCAGACGATCGGCCAGACGTTCGTCAACAACTTCAACGAGTTCAATCAGGTCTACAACGTCATGATCCAAGCTGGCGCCGAGGATCGAATGGACATCGCCTCTATCTTTCGCCTGTACGTTCGCAATGCAACGGGTGAGATGGTTCCACTCACTGCGTTCACGACCTATGCGTTCGAGGTCGGCACGGACAATGCGACCCGTTTCAACATGTACAACACCGTTCAGATCAATGGATCGACCGGCCCTGGGTATGGGTCGGGCGAATCGATCGCAGCGGTCGCAGAAGTGGCGGCGGCGGTTCTCCCAAATGGAATCACGTACGAATGGACCGGCGTCACCTACCAGCAGATTGAAGCTGGAACCTACGCACCGATCATCTTCGCACTCGCATTGATCGCGGTCTTCTTGCTGCTCGCGGCGCTCTATGAGAGTTGGCTCTTGCCGCTCAATGTGTTGCTTGCGGTGACCTTCGCCGTGCTAGGCGCGTTGCTCTTTCTGAAGATGCGAGCGAAGCCCCTCGATGTCTATGGGCAAATCGGGCTCGTCATGCTCGTTGGACTCGCGGCCAAAAACGCCATTCTCATCGTCGAGTTTGCGAAGATGCGCCACGACAGCGGCGAAGGCATCATCGACGCTGCGGTGAACGCTTCGCATCAACGATTGCGACCGATCATGATGACCGCCATCGCGTTCATGCTCGGTGTCGTTCCGCTCACCATTGCGATCGGTGCCGGCGCGCAGAGTCGTCAGTCGATCGGCACAACCGTGCTCGGCGGGATGATCGGCTCAAGCACGATGGATCAGCTCGTCGTGCCAGTCTTCTTTGTGATGATCATGAGCATGCGCGCAGGGGTCACGCAGTGGTGGAGCAAGGGCAAGAAGCCCGCCTAAGCGATCAGTGCATCCCATTTTTTCTGAGCGCGCAAGATCTCTTCGACAACCTCTCGAAGAGCCCCATGACCTCCAGGTGCAGTGGTGACTCCGTGGGCGGCAGCCCGCACTTCCGGCGCGGCGTCTGCGACTGCCACTGCGATGACGCCACTGCGCATCACGGCGAGATCTGGAATGTCATCTCCGACGAAGACGCACTGACCGCGCGAAATGTTCCATCCTGCAAGAATGCGATCAAGCGCGGCAACTTTGTCGCTCGCCCCCTGCTCGACTGCCGTGATCGAAAGTTCGCGCATCCGGTGGGTGAGCGCAAGTCCGCGCCGTCCAGTGACAACGCCAGTCCGTCCGCCAGCCTTGTGCCAGAGTGCGATTCCAAAGCCATCGCGCACGTCGTAGCGCTTGCTCTCCTCGCCTGAGTCATTGATGAAAATGCCACCATCGGTGAGTGTTCCATCGATGTCCATCACGATCGCACGCACCGCAGACCAGTCTGGCTCGCTCGTCATCATTCGATCGTACTGCGACTGGGCCGCTGCGATTTCAACTCATCCTTTTCAACGCATCCCTTTCAACTCGCCCCTTTCAATTCATCCCAGCGGCAGGATGAGTTCTCGCAGGCTCGAGCGCACGCCGAGCATGAGGTGTTCGAGTGAGATCGATGTCCCACCGCGCACGGCCGCTTGCTCGGGCAGTTGAGGCAGGTGAATGAATCCGCCGCGGCGAACGGTTGAGAAGTCGCCGATAGAACTCGCGTGCAGGAGGTCGTAGAAAATTTCGTTGCAGGTGAACGATCCTGCGCTCATCGAGAGCAGCGCAGGCACTCCCTCTCCCTCACATGCATCGCGCATCGCACGCGTGGGAAGCGTTGAAAAATACGCCGCAGGTCCACCCGCGACAACCGGCTCATCGCGGCACTGCCGCCCTGCGTTGTCGGCGATCCGCTCATCGCGCAGATTGACTGCGACCCGCTCGAAAGCGATGTGCGTTGCCTTCGAAGCTTCTCCCAAGCAGACGACCGTATGGGGTTGGTGCGCCTCAATCGCCCGTCGCAACTCAGCCCGCGCGCTCGTCGGTCCATCGCCGCCGATCACTGGCAGGATCGCAGTCGTCAGCACACACCCGAGAAGTCCCTCGGCTGCGAACGCCGCGACAAGCGCACTGCTGGGATTGAACGAACTGCCGCCAAATGGCTCGAAGCCCGTAAGTAGGATCTGCATCACACGAACGGTAGCGCAACACAACCGCACGAGCGAAAGTGCAGCTGCTCCTGTCCCCCGCTGGCTCGAACATCCAAGACCTGCAGATGACTCATCCCCAAAAACCACCGACTGCGCACGAGGTCTTTGAGTTGTTAGCACGTGACCACGCCGACCACTTGATGGTCTTTCTGCGGGCGGTTGTCTATGACCGCAGCCTCGTCGACGACGTCTTTCAAGAGACGATGATGGTCGCCTGGCGGCGACTCGCCGATTTCGACAAGAGCCGTTCGTTTGGCGCGTGGCTTCGGGGTATTGGATCGCGCGTCGCGATGGACATGGCTGGAAGGCGGCGTATGGCGATTGTTGATCCAACGATCTTGGCTGAGATTGAACAGCACTCAGCGTGTTTCGACGGCGATCACGCGCTCTCCTTTCAGAGTCGAATGAGTGCCGTCGACGAGTGCCTCGAGCGACTTCCAGACATGTACGCCGAGGTCATTCGGATGGTCTACCGCACCGATTCACCCGTTCGAGCGGTGGCGACGACCCTGCACAGCAATGAAGAGTCGATCAAGAAGCGACTCCAGCGCGCGCGTGCGATGCTTGGAGAGTGCTTGCAACGAAAAGGAGTCCTCGCATGAGCGATCCAGAACCACGTCGAATTCAATCCAACGATGAACCCACTGCAACGAGTGGCGATCGATTTGTCGATGCGCTTCTCACCCACAAGATGTGTGACTCACCGCAGGCAATGGATCGCCGACTCGCCCGTGCGATGCGCGCAGTGCGCGGCGAGAACCATCGCTTGACGGCGTGGCAGTGGTGGGCGCTTCCGGTTGCCGCACTCATCGCGGTCACGTTCCTGATCATGCCGACCACGAGTTCAGCATCCGCGATTGTTCGCACCGCAACAAGAGTCGCGCGACTCGCGGCCGACCGACGCTATGAAGTCGTGATGATTCCCCGTGCGCGCAAGCCTTCCGACTCGCCGCCGCCAATCACTGCGACGCTTGATGTTCGCGATGCTGATCACGTGCGACTCGAGATTCGATTTCCAGATGGTCGCACGGAGCAGCGAGGTCGCGATGGCGATGTGTCGTGGGAGGTCAGTCGCGATGGAGAGGTGCGAGTCACCGATGGATCGCAACCCTGGCCACGCTGGATTGAGACTCCAGATGGATCGCTGCTCATCGACTCGATGGCTTCGATGCTCGATGAACTCGAGCACACTTACACGTTGACCCGCGTCGAAAACACGCAGTGCGGTGGGCAAAGCGGACTCGTGCAGATTGACGCAGTGCGCAAACTAAAGTCGGCGGCGGCGGCGATGCCACCCTCGAAAGCGAATCCTGCTGATCGAATCGTGATGTGCATCGACCCAACAACAAACGAAGTCGCTCGGCTTGAGATGCAGTTTTCACAGCAGGGACCTCCACCGCGTGGCGAGCGCGGTCCGCCGCGAGATGGCGAGCGCGGTCCGCCGCAAGATGGTGAGCGCGGTCCGCCGCAAGATGGTGAGCGCGGTCCGCCGCGAGATGGTGAGCGCGGTCCGCCGCAAGATGGTGAGCGCGGTCCGCCGCGAGATGGCGAGCGCGGTCCGCCGCAAGATGGCGAGCGCGGTCCGCCGCAAGATGGTGAGCGCGGTCCGCCGCGAGATGGCGAGCGAAGACCTGCCGGTCCACCTCAGTCTCTGACCTTCACGCGAGCGGCGTTGAGCGAGTTCCCCGCTGGATGGTTCGCCGCGCCCAGCGCGAATTAGCACGCGGTGAGCCTTCAGGTACATATTGCGTCGTGCCAACGCTCTTCGTTGTGATGCCCATCTTCAATGAACCGACGACGTTTCGCGGCTCGCTCGCGCGCGTGCAGTCGGTGGTCTTACCGGTTGGATGGACGCTCGCTCCGATTCTCGTCGATGATGGCTCAGACTCGGCGACTGCGAGTGAAATCGACGCGGTGGTGCGCGCGGCAGACCCTCCGCTCGCATTCGAGCGCCACGCAGTCAATCGCGGAAAGGGCGCAGCATTGCAAAGCGGCTTCGCTCGGGCGATTGCGCTTGCTCGCGACCCCAACGATGCCGTCATCATTCAGGATGCCGATCTCGAATATGACCCGAACGATTTCGTTGCGCTTCTCAATGCGCTCGAACCCGCCCCTGCCAAGAGTGCCGTCTTTGGAAATCGTTGGCACGGTCGATCGACTCGCACAGGATGGAAGAGCCGCATCCACCGCCGCGGCAACCGCCTGCTGACGCGCGCGAGCAACCTCGCCACGGGTCTCGTCATCTCAGACATGGAGTGCTGCTACAAACTTTTCTCAGTGCGCGTGCTGCGCGAGATCCTGCCCGCACTCACCGAAAACCGCTTTGGGATCGAACCTCAAATCGCTGCGGCGCTCGCGCGGGTCGGGGTACGAGTCGTGGAGGCTCCTGTCTCCTATGCGCCGAGATCGCTGCGCGCGGGCAAGAAAATAGGCCCACGCGACGGAATCCGGGCGCTGTGGGTCATCGCGCGCTCGATGTTTCGATCTTAATCCAAGGTCAATTTGCATTCGACCCTGCGCGAAGTATCTTTCGTTGATGCAAGTCATCCACATCGCTGCGCTGTTGCTCTCGACCTCCGCCGCAGTCGCTGGCTCGTTTGATTTTCAGTTGCTGCCCACGAGCACTGCACAACAATCGCTGACGATCACCTATCCACTCGTGGGAACATTCAGGGGCAGCTATGACGCTGTGACGAATCCCACTGGAACGCTCACGATCCCGGGCTTCTTCGGTGGATCGGGCAACAACCTCATCGCCTACACCGCATCAACACAGATGGGCGACACGATCAACTCACATCCTGCTGGATCGTTCGTGCTCACACTCAACGCTCCTGGCGTCGTCGCGATTTCTGGATTCAGCGCCGACCTCATCAATGGCACACCAGGTGATGTCGGCATCGACATGACGATTGCCTATCCATCGTTTCATACGGTCGCGCCGAACTCAATCTATCCATCGGTTGGAGCGATCACGATTCCAATCGCGACTGGCGCCGTCAAGGTTGCGACGGCCGTGCAGAGCGGCGCCGCCATCGGCACGCGCGTCGAGACCGCGCCGAACACCTACACAGTCACGATCCCAGTTCCCGTCACCGTGCTCGTCTCTGGAAGCGCCGCGGGGCAACCCTTCGGCGGCGATCCCATGCCTGGCGTGATCGCGCTCACGGGAACGCTTGTTGTGAATGGCTCGACTGCGACGTTCACAGCGAGTGCTGCGTCGACCGAACCGCTCGGTCCTCTGCCACCACCACCGCCAATTGTCGACCAAGCGTTTCCGCTTCCGACCGTGCTTCCTGCTGGAAGCACAGCGAATCTGCTGCTTTCAGGCACTTTTTCTGAAGGCAATGGATCGTCCACTCTCAATCTCGCGATCAACGCGTCGGGCACTGCGACGCCCGTCAGCGGCGACATCAACGGCGACCAGTTCGTGAACGCGATCGACCTCGCGATACTGCTCTCGGCCTGGGGAAGCGACAATTCTATTGCAGACATCAATAACGATGGCATCGTCAACGGCGCCGACTTGCCCTTCATTCTGGGCAACTGGACGTACTGAGCTTCCGGTCTGTTTTTTCTATCGGGTGTCCCTGAGGTTGAGCGTGATCCAACTATGCGCAGGAGTTTGACTGATGACGATGAAGCACACACACCTCGCACTCTGCGCCTCACTGCTTGCCACCGCCGCGACATCGGCACAAACCGTCTTCCCTGCCGTCACTCCGTGGAAACTCAACACCACAGGCGCCACGGGTTTTCAGGGAATCCTCGCCGATGTGCAAAGCGTTCGATATGGACAGAACTATGTGTACATCGCCGCGACGGGAATCCCCTCGTACACGATTGGACCATGGCCTAACAATCCTGGATCACCCACGAATCAGAATTGGTCGTTTCGAATTCCTCGCACTCCAGTGCTTGCCACAACACAAACCACCGTTGGAATGGGTCATGTCGGAGTGCTCGTCAACGGCGTGACGATCTTCAATCCAGGAGACGCGCGTTCGTACAATAATCTCAACATCTGGCACCAGAATGCGATGCACTTCGAAGTCAACGGCTTTGACACTGCGCTAGGTCATCCCGCGATGGTCGAATACCACCATCACCAACGCACACCGCAGTTGCCCAACGGCAGCATCACGAACCACTCTCCGATTCTTGGCTATGCCTTCGACGGATTTCCGATCTACGGCTCGTATGGCTATGCCAACGCCGATGGATCGGGCGGCATCGCGCGGATGACAACCTCATGGCGCAAACGAAACATCACACAGCGCACGACCCTTCCCAACGGAACCCAGTTGACCGTTGCTCAGTATGGGCCAGCCGTCTCTGCGACCTACCCGCTCGGCGCGTATATCGAAGACTTTGAATACGTCGCTGCGTTGGGAATCTTGAATGAGAACAATGGACGCACCTGCGTGACCCCGGAGTACCCCGCTGGAACCTTCGCCTACTTTGCGACGATCGATTCGAGCGGCATCAATGAGTATCCATATCTCATCGGACAGAAGTACCGCGGCACGCTGGTCACTGGAAACACTGGTCCGGGCTCGGGTCACAACACGCCGACTGAGACGGTCGTGACCTTCTGCTGCACTCCATGCGCGTCAGACACCGACTTCAGTCGAGAGGTCGATGGCGCCGATATGGCGATCCTTCTCTCGAACTGGGGAATTGTCGGTGGTGCGGGTGACATCAATCGCGACGGGCGAGTCGATGCTGCCGATCTATCCTCACTCCTCGCGGCATGGGGAGCTTGCCCGTAAGTTGCGCGGTGTGGCTGCTCGCACGCGCGCTTCGATTGTCTTCGTCACAACTCTGCTCGCGTGCAGTGCCAGCGCGACGAGTGTTGGCATCGATCCGCTCGATGTTGTGCGGCAAGTCGTCGCTGAAAAATGCGCCTCGTGTCACAGTGGGCAGGGTCCGGGTCCTTTCGCACTCTTGACCGACGGCGACCTCGCGCGTCATGGTCCAACGATGGTGCGCGCCGTCGAGACAACTCTGATGCCGCCGTGGCTTCCTGCAGCGAGCGCTTCTGGACTTCGCGACGAGTGCCGGCTCTCGACCGATGAGATTGCCGCATTTCGCGCATGGAAAGCTGCTGGATTTCCACTCACGCCGCGCGGCGAGAATCCGCCACCCGACGACAGGCTTGCACGCGAGCCGCCTGCACCGACGCTCACCCCCACAGCAGGGTCGCCACTCACGGTCGAGGTTGCGCGCGGGTGGTTCCCAAACCCGCAAGACCCTGATGCACTTCGATCGTTCGCAGTCGCGCTGAACAACGAGCACGCACTGCGCATTCGTGGATGGCACGCAACGCGCGACGCATCGAGTGCCGCCGCGCGTTACAACCTCTTGGTCTCGGCCTCTCCCGCGGCTCTCGAACTTGATGAATCAGATCCTGGTCTCGGGTACGGTCGGCTCGGAGATCTTGCGGACCGCACAAGTGGATCGGCTGGTGCGATCGGCGTCGATGGATCCTTCGAACTTCCTCCAGGATTTGCTCTTGAGATTCCGCCTCGAGCGACGCTCGTTGCAGAAGTGATCACGAGCGGCAAGGGACGGCCTCTCGACGCAGGGGCCGTGCTGCGGGCGATCCCGGCGACCGCGAATGATCGCGTCGTGCGTGATTTCTGCGTCATTCCAGGACGAAGCGCACCGGCAATCCGCGCCGATGCATCGGTGCGCGTTACGACGGAGCCACTCGATACCACGCTCGACCTCGTTGCCATCGTGCTGCGACCCGACATGCGCGCGCGTGCGGTGAGTGTGAGGCGCATCGACGAGTCGGGGGTCGAGTCGCCACTCGTGGAGATTCCGAACTATCTCGCGATGCTTGACCGCGGATACGTCTTCGCAACTGCGCTGCAACTGCGCCGCGGCGATCGCATCCGATACGAGGTGACCTTCGACACTCCAAACTCCGCGAACCGCGCGACTCCCGTTGCTGTGCTGTTCACTGCCCTGCCGCTCGACGATCCACGCGCTCTGACGGCGAGTGCGCCTGCGATCGCGACGACTCCAGCGCTCGCGACAACCACACCCGTACGAGTGCTCGCCACTGCGACGTGCGCACCGCTTGGCATCGAGCTGATCGCCGTCGACGGCGCCGACAATTTTCGAATGAGCGCAACTGAGATAACGCAACAACAGTTTTCAGCGGTGCTCCGGCGCAATCCTTCGCTCTTTCACGAGGGCGACGAGCATCTCGATCGTCCCGTTGATTCAGCCACGTGGTTCGATGCAGCTGAGTTTTGCAACCAACTCTCCGTGCGCGCTGGACTACCCATTCGCTACGAACTCTCGTCGATCGAACGCGATTCGTCGGCGCGCATCACGAGCGCACTCGTGCGCGTCAACCCCACGAACGGATTTCGACTTCCGAGCGAAGCAGAGTGGCTGCGAGGTGCGTGCACAGTGAACTCGTCGACGGTGCAATCGCTACGCATTGATCTCGACGTCGAGAAAGAGGCGTGGATGAGTCCGTGGGCGCAGAACATTTCGCATGCCGTCGCGACCAAGAAGCCAAATGCGCTAGGGTTTTTCGACCTTGCGGGCAACGTCTGGGAGTGGTGCGAGGATGCGTGGATCGATCCCACGTCGAGCGGTCCAGTGCAACGAGTGATTCGCGGAGGCGCGTGGTGCGATCTGCCCGCAGCGGCAGCCTGTGACTTTCGCAGCGGGATTCCAGCGGGAACGACGAATTCACCCTTTGGATTTCGTATCGCGATCGATGGCTTGCACGCAACGCGAGAGTGATCTAGCGTAAGCAGGCGCAATGACCACGGGTGAGCCGCTTCAACTTTCGCAAGAAATGCACGACAGCGTCTGGGCGCTTTCGTTGCGGGGACGGCTCGACGCGCACACGGGCGACTGCGCGCGTGGTGCTCTGACAGAGGGAACTACCGCCCACCAACGGTTGTTGCTCGATTGCTCGCAGGTCACATTTCTCAGCAGCGCCGGATTGCATGTGATTGTGAGTGGTCATCGTGCAGCACGAGATCGGGGAGCGAAGTTGGCGGTGGTGCTCCCGGCAAACGACGCGGCACAGACGATTCAGATTTCCGGCATCGACAAAGTCGTCTCGTTCTACCCGTCGCGACAGGCTGCTCTCGACGCGCTGAACGCGCCATGATTCGCCATGATTCGCCATGATTCGCCATGATTCGCATGATTCCCCCGAGAAGCCTGATGGGCGCAGTCGCAGTCGCAGTCGCTGACCTACTCGCACTCCTCGGCGTGAGTTGCACGACGAATCCGGCGCCATCTGCACTTGCGCGTCAACCGCTCGCCCCACCGCAAGTCGCTCCCATTGATTTCAACCGCACGTGGCCAAAGACCGCGCTGCTGCACGTCGGACAGACACTTCGCGTTGTGCTTCCGCTGCGCGCGGGCTCGCCGTATTCCTGGCACATTGAATCCCCACTTCCGCTCTGTCTCGAAGTGCAGAGTGAGACCGTCCTGAGTTCGCTCGGCGCCGCACCGGGGGTGCCCCATGAGCAGATCATGACATTCACCGCGACACAGGCTGGAGAGGGCGACCTCGAGTTCTTCTGCGCTCGTCCCCGCGAACCCAAGAGTGCCGCGCTCGAAATCCGAACGACGCGGGTCTTGGTGAGTGCGCCATGAGTCGGTAACGTGCTCCGTATGCGACACAACACCCCATCGATCACCGCCACGACACTCTCACTTGCTCTGGCGCTCTCACTCGCAGGATGCCAGAACGACACGGAGAATGGGGCGCTCATCGGCGCCGGTGGTGGTGCACTTGCGGGCGGGCTCATCGGCGGATGGGAAGGCGCGGCGATCGGAGCAGGCGCGGGCGCAATCGGCGGTGCGGTCGTCGGCAATTTGATGGACAGCTCGAAAGAGAAGCAGGCGGCGCAAACAAATGCGCAATCGAACCAACAGACTCAAGATCAGATTGCGCAGGAGCAACTCAAGCAGGAGAAGCTCAAGACCCAGCAGTTACAGCAACAACTCAATCAACAGCAACCTGGAACCCCTGCGCCGACTCCATGACACGGTGTCATGCTGGCGCGCGCGCGAACTGACTGACTCAGAATCCGATCGCGTTCTTCTCGCCTTGCTTGGTGATTGTCTTCTCTCCCTCCCACACGAGTCTTCCTGAGGCCGTGTCAGCGAGCGACATCTGAAAAATGTATGAGATCTGCTTTGTGCTACCCGCAGAAGTCGCGTTCTCAAGAATCTTCGCGGTGATCGTGAAGTCTGGAAGATCGACGGGGTTCTGCGAGGTGCCATCGAGAAAACGTTTCGCCTCATACGTCTCTTTCGCCATCGGATCTTCGACCTTGCCGCCGAGTCCGACGGTCTGAGTGACTTGCACCTTGCCAGTCTGCAGCAGTGCGATGCGAATCTTCTTCATCAATTGGTCGGTGTCAAACTGCCGGCTCGTGTCATTGATCACCCTCGAAATCGCAAGCGCCGCGGGCTGCCGTGGCGCCTTCGCGAGCACTCCGCTGTCGACCATGCTTGCAACGAGCGCCTCGCTCGCCTGTTCAAAGTCTTGAATATTGACCTGATTCACGCTGACAACCAAGTCGGTTCCCTTCGAGTCAACATATTGCGTCGGACGGCAGCCACTGTTCACAAGAAGTGCGCAGCACGAGAGAGAGGTCAGAAGAGTTGTCGTCATGGTCGTCATGGTCGTCATGGTCGTCATCGTGGTCATGTGAAAACTCCAAAAGAAAGTGTGAGGCACTCGGTCACGGGTCACTTGAATTCCAAGGATAGTTCGTGTCAGAAATCTGCAGCATCCAATCGCTGACCTGCGGACTCGGTGCGGTCGCATCAACGACGATCGTCTGCTTGGGAAGGATCATGAGACTCTTCCAGGAATCCATCCCGCCAATGCGCATGCCCGACTTGTCGAACCACTCGAATCGGTAGGAAAATCGTTGCTGCTGCATCTGATCGGAATAGATCGAGACTTGCACTTTCTTCGTGTCGCCGTTGACCGTGCTCTCGCGCGCCTCGACGACGTTCGCCTTTGACGCAAGCCACCAGTTGGGGGCCGTCTGCGTCACGCCCGTGACGGCGCCCTCGCCACCGCGCGTCGGACGCACGGTGTTGGTGAGGTTGCATCCACCAGTGATGAGGCAAATGCTCAGCGCAACAAACGTGAGCGCACTCGTGCGAGGTGTGCGTGGTCTTGGGTGAAGCGTGTTCGTGTTCATTGGCGTGGGATCCCAAAGGTGTGCACCGCCGGCGGAGTGCCAGGCGCGACGCTCTTAATGTAGATGATCGACACCATCTCCTGCGGCGCACTCACGGGTTCGAGTTTGGTGCCATCATCGAGCGTGATCTCGACCTCGCCGCCCGTGGGAGGCAAGTACACCCGCGCGTAGAAGAACTTCTTTGGCAGCGACTCCCACGTGCGAAGATCGGCACTGTTCACCGCGACTTGGTAGATCACCGATGCGATGTAGAGCACGGCGAGCACCCCTGCCGCCGACCCGCCATTCTGCGAGCCGTTGGCGCTTTGCGATCCTGCGTACAAGGCGTACGAAACAGCCGCTTTCGAAGCACTCGAGACGAGCGTCGCCAAGATGATCCCGGGAAGTCGATTCTGAAAGTCTGCCGTCACAACACGGTCGATGTCTGTCAAGAGTGTGCTCGAGGGTGACTGCGCGCCAATGCGCGCAGTGAATCCATTCACAGCATTGGGGTGATACTCGAGCTGCGGAAATGCCGCGCCGACGTATGGAACTCCCGGCAGAAAAAGTGGAATGTCGATGCGAAGTTCTTTGCGACTCGGCGCGAGTCCCGATTCCATCACGATGTAACACAGACGCTGCATCGCCCTGCCCTCTGAGAGATCGCTCGCGAGCAGTGCATCAACTGCGACAGGCGCGCCAGACTCTTTGCCCAACATTCCAGCCGTGCGCGAAAAACATTGTCGGGCCTGCTCGAAATCGGACGGCGCGCCGCGCCCGAGATAGAAGACTCCTCGCAACCACGTAGCCACCGGCACCTCATACTCGGCGTAGCCCTGAAACTGCGCCATCGGCGCATAGGCGACATCGAGCTGTCCGTGAAAGTCGCGGCTCTTGAGCGTCGAGTTTGGGTTGTACTTCGACGCATCACTCTTGTTCGCCCTTCGCCATTCTTCGTTCTCTTCATCGATGCGCTTGCGTTCGCGATCGACGGCGTCTTCTTGCCAGTTTCGCGCCCGCACGAATTCGACTGAAGCCTTTTCTGGATGGCCCGTCTGCAGGTAGTTCATCGCCTGATAGGTGCACGCCAAGATCCGGTCGTAGGTGGTTCCGCGATAGGTTCGCACCGACTGATTCGTCATCGCCGCGGCGACTTCTTCGGTGACCTTGGTGTCCGCCGCGAAATCGAGGTAAGGCTCCATCCGATTCCACGACTCTTCGAACGCGAGGATGCTCGCATCCCACTGCCCAGCCGCGCGTGTAATCGCCCCTTGCTCGAGATCGAAGATCACTGCGTCGACCGCGTCGTCACGATACTTCTCAAAGACTGGTTGCATCTCGGATGCAGCCTTCGAAAAATCGCCGCCGTCGTAGGCGTCGACGACGTCCTTCATCCGATTGTGATGGCTGCAGCCACACGCACTGCACGCGGCGGCGATCGTCAGGGCGAATCTGGTGAGGTTGCCAATCGTCCGTGACACGGATCAGGGAACGATGGAGCCTGGCGTCGCACCGGGCATCGCGCCCTGCGGCGAGCTCGGCCACCACCCAGGAACGATGTACGTCGGAGGTTGGTTCGTGTTAATCGTTGTCGAGTTCTGCATGTCGAGAACAACCCGTGAATTGCGGATGAACTCGGCGGTTGCGCGAATCATTTCAACATCGGCGTCGGTCAGTTGTTGCGCTTGGGTCAATGCCTGCATGAACTGCAACTGCGCCCGCCAGCGCAAGAGTCCTTCGTCGGTCAGTTGCAGCGGTACGGTGAGTGTCATCCCAGCGTGCACGTTGACCGTGCGCGACCACGGGCGAAAACCCTCGCACGAGACGGTGACCTTGTGAAGGCCTGGAAAGACGCTCAGTTGCTCGGGAGCACTTCCAACGACGATCCCATCGAGTTCGACGGACGCGTTGGTCGGCAGCAAGTTCCAATTGACTCCACTCACGACATATCGGCCCGTTGCAGGATCGGTCACAACGCCGGGGATCGACATGTCCTGCATCGTGCACATCACACGAAAGGACACATTGTCAGGCAAGGTCGCGCCGCCAGTCAAAATCGATTCACCGCAACGCTTCGCAACACTGTCGCCCACCGACTGCGCACACCTTCGAATGACAACGTCGATGAGATCTCGCTTCTGTTGCAACGTGGGCGATTCGCGGATCTTCTCAGTCGCAGTGACTGAGTCGCTTGTGATCACCTGTCCCTCGGCGCGGCCGAGCAAGCGGTAGGTCACATCCATCTGAGCTGAGCGAATGCTCGTGGTGGTGCCGTAGGCCTCAGAGTCGATGCGGTCGTTGATGTACGCGGTGATCGATGCGATCAAGATGTAGTCGACGCCCATCTGCTGCGCGAGGCGCAGCGCGCTTGTCTCGTCCGAAAGAAGGCGATCGAGATCTTTCTGCGGATCGACCCCCCCGCCACCATATGTGCCCGCGTTCGCTCCCGCAGCGGCAAACTTTGCGACTGCATTGAGCGTGTCTTCTCGACTCACCGTTGTGAAGCAAAGTCGATCGACTTGTGCGGCGATGTAATCCTCGAGCACCATCACTTTTTCTGGAGCAACATCGGCTGGACGGTTCTTCACGAAGATCGCCGCGGTGTATCGCTTGACAGTTGTTGGCGCGGGGGCGCCAGCGCCGGCGGCAGGCTGCGAAAGAGTGGCTGGCGCAGCGAGTGGTGCAGCTCCAGGCGTCATCTGTTCACCGTGCGCAGGCAGTGAAGCTGGCGCGCCTGCTCCCGCCGGGCAGATGGTCTGCGTCGAGAGGCGAACAATGCATCCCGGCGCCACGCCGAAGTCTTCGCCGCAGACTCCGCCGCGTGATGAACGTGCGTCGGCTGACTGAATCTGAATCCATCCAACTGAAATCTCTTCGCTGCCGATTGATTCGTTCGTGTCAGGATCGACGAGCGGTTTGCCTTGCGCGAAGACCTGCCAGACTTGCCCCGTCACAACCCCAGCGCCTGCTCCGCGGCTCATCGTTGCAACGCGATCCGTGATCGCGAGAATTTTTGCCGGCATGAGTCGATCGACGATGTCATACGCCACCTTCTCAGCGGTCGAGCGCGCAATGGCCAGGATCATTGAATCCGTGAATCGCCCACCTTGCACCGTCGTATTCGTCGGATCGTTGACAACCGATTGATCGTCGAAGTGTGAATTCACACTCTCAATGAGCCGACCTGTGGTCGTCTCAAAGACCTTCGTGACCAGCGCAAGTTTGACCAGTCGACGCGCCATCTTCTGGCCGAGCGCTTCGAAGTGCGCCGTCTCAATGTAATCCTGAAAGTCTGCGATCTGCGGAATGATCAACCAACGAATTCCGCGCAGGGCGAAGCTCTTAGCGGCTTGTGCATCCATCGTGTCGACATTTCCGCTCGTTGCGAAATCTTGTTCCCGCACGAGTTGCGGCCACTCATTGCGCGCGATGACATCGAACTTCGCAGTCGCTCCCACGGCGGCGGTCAACTGTCCATCGAGGGACTGCTTCACCCGTTCAAGTTCGAGCACCTGCTCGCCGCCGCGCGTTGCGAGTGTGGCAACGAGTGCGGGTAGCACCTCGACCGTTCCGATGCCGACTGCGACTCGCCCTGGCAGCGCTTGCGCGCTGGCCTGCGCAGAGGTCGGCGCGATGACTTGAGTGACGAGCTGAGTTGCGAGTGCGAGCGTTGAGAAATGTGAGAGCAGCATTGGATGGGTTCTCCCGAGTGTGGGGAGCGAGAACCGATGTTCCCGCGCCCCCACAGTCTAGAGTGCGAACGAGCGTTGATGAACCTCCACGCTCGGCGAGCACTCACTCGCGTTTGCGCGATCCAGCTGCCGCGACTGCAAGTCCTGCGGCGCCAAGTGCCGCAACGGCCGGAGCTGGCACTGCGACGCCTTCCACGCGAACAAGGTCAAATCGAAGTGTGCCCGCACCCGAGTAGTTGGCTGTCGCACCGGTTGCTGCGTAGGCGCTGGTTCCTGGCGCGAAGATGCTCACCATTCGCACCGCAAACTTCGAATTGCCAGCCACGCCAGCGATTGTGCTCAAGTCGACCCGCCGCTGCGCCTGCCAGACATCTGCGCCGAGTGTCGCTTCGAAGATTCCATTTTCAGAGAGACCCTCGCTCGTGAATGAGGTGCCATCAATGGTGTACTGCAACTGCGTGAATCGACTCGACGACGCCGAGTGACGCTCGTACCACGTCACGACGACTGATTCGTATCCCGCGGTCGACGTTGCGTAGCCACTGCCGCGTTCCCCGCTGGCCGTTCCCTGCGCCGCAAAGGCGGCGAGGTTCCATCCCTTGTTTTCTGCTGGAACGGTCGCGCCATCATCGGCTGCGCATCCAGTTGAGAAGGTTGACGAGACCCCTCCGAGTGTCATGGCAACTCCAGCGCCCGTTGCGGCTTGTGAGGTTCCCTTTGGACCGTTGAAGTTCCACGCACAGAAGACCATCCCCCCCTGCGCGCTGTTCGCGCAGACAACTGCCGCCACGACAACACCCACCACAGTAAGCACTGCTCTCATAGTCGATTCTCACTTTCATGACGCACGAGATCGCAACACGCGCACTGCGCCCACGCGCGCTGCTCGATGACGCATCGAGTATTGCGCGGGCAAACCTATGGCGCCGCCACGTGGCATCCCAAAAAGACGCCCGAATTTCTTGTCAGCCCGCAGTCGCCGCTGCAGCAGCGCGCGCACTCTTGGACCACTTCATCACCGCGACCATGATCGCGACGATTGAAATCACGACGACGACCCCGACGATCGCTGCGATCATCGGAAGCACCAGCGCCAACGCGGCGAGTGCGAAACTCGCGACCGTCTCAACGATCGAGAAGATCGGGTTGAGGATCCCACCACTCACCGCCGTCGAGCCGACGCGAATCGTTCCCGCCGCCACATGCACGCCGGTCGCGACTCCCCCACCGACCACCGCTGCGAGCGCCCAGGTTGTCCATGGCGGAACTGCTGTTGTGTCAATGCCAGCAGCGGACGCGAGTTGTGTCGCCATCACGAGTGTTCCCGCGACGGCTGCAACGGGCGTCCCTGCGACATCAAGAACGTGATCGACCCACGGAATCAACATTCCTAAGACTTCGAGCAAACATGCCACGATGAAGCAGATCATCGCGGGAAATGAGCCGATCCATGAAAGCGATTCGCCCGGCGCGATCCATCCAAAGTGCACGGCGATCGAGAGCAACGCGAGTGGCGCGAAGATGCGCATCCCGCACGCCGCGCTCAACGCAAAGCCGACCGCTCCTGCCATCGTGTAACTGAGTGTTTCTTCCATGTTTTCGTAGTCCTCGCTGTGTTGCGTTGCCGTGCTTACCCGGGTCGTTCGTACAAGCCTACGAGCGTCGCTGTCGAAAGCACATGACCCTCAATCGCTTTCTTGAATTGCTTTGCCGTCGCGCCTGCCTTCAAGTCGAGTTGCGCATCGAGCGCATAGATCGTGAATGTGTAGTGATGTACTCCGCTGCCCTTGCCCGGCGCTGAGCCCCAGTATCCGGGACGCTCCTTCCCCCACGACGTGACTCCTTGCCGCGCACCCGCGGGCGACTTCACTTCGAGATCCTGCGGCACAGCTTCTGCGAGCGTTGTGGTTGTCGCTGGAATTCCCCAGATGGTCCAGTGCACGAATCCTCGAGCCTGCGGGTCGTCCATCAGGATCGCGAAACTCACAGTGGTCTTTGGAGCGTCGGTCCATGCGAGCGGTGGAGAGGTTCCCGCGCCATCGGCCGTGCACACGGCAGGAAACGCGGTGTTCGTCGCGAAGAGTGTGCTTGTCAGCGCGAACGATTTCTCTGCCGGAACCGGCGCGACGACGGCTGGCGGCGCTGCACCGGCTGGCGCTGTGGGCGCTGGTACTGGCAATTGTGGAACCACAGGTGACTGCGAGTTCGCCATCGACAGAGTGAGTGCAACGAGTGTCATCAAGTGCGTGATCATGCGTGAAATCGTAACGACTTGCGCGTGCGTCATCAGGCTCGCAGGAACTCGTGATTGCGTAGCCTGTTCGAATGACCTCGACCCAGCCAGTTCGCGCAGGACGCACCGCCGCGATGGTGATGCTGCTCGGCGGAGATCAAGTCGCGGTTACTCCAGAGGGACGCGCGCTCATCGCACGACTCGAACTCTCTTGTGGCATTGAACTCGCACACCGCGCCACGCGCGACACTCCAGCTGCGGCACAGCGCATTCGACTGCGAAAAGCCTGCATTCGTACGTGGATGGATGAGCTCGCGAGGCGCGATCCCAACATCACTCTGCAACTCGTCGTGCCTGGTGCAGGGCTTGCCCCGCTCGCCCTCGATTGGTGCGCGATGCATCCTCACTGCCACGCGATCGAACTCGACTATGAACAGGTCGACGCCAAACGTGCATTGATCGATCAATGCGCGCCGGCAGCACTCTCGAAGCGAATCACGTGCGCGACGACCGACCTCCGCGCCATCGACGCAACACGCAATGCGCTGGTGGCGAGTGGCTGGAACTTTGCGCGCCCCGCGCTCTGGGTCTTTGAAGGACTCTCCTACTACATCTCGAGCGATGAACTCGCCGCGCTCATTCGCCTCGCATTCTCTGGCTCGAGCGAGACAAAGGTGATTCTCGAATTCAGTGGACCCCGCCACTCGCTCTCGCCCGCGGCACGCGCCGACACCGAGGCGTACCACCAGTTCATCGCTGAGCAACTCGGACGCAACGACCTCGAAGTGACTGACATCGACGCGCTCGCGAGAAGCGCGCACGCACAGATCGAGCGGCTCGTCGATCCATCGATGATCGAAGAAGCGCTCGCCTTTCCTCGGTTCTTTCTCGCGGCAGGCGACAGTGCGATGCGCATGGCGTTGCTCGCGCCCGCGCAGATTCCTAGCCAAACTCACACCCAGTGACTTCGCTGCCATTCCATCCACTTCTGCTCGAGCGACTGCGCGAGATTCTCCCCGCCGAATCGCTTGCGCTGATCGAGCCGCGCGACGCGCCTTCACCGAGCCAGACCTCGACAATTTCGCTGCGGCTCAATCCGCTGCGTGCGCCCACCTGGGCAACACTCGATCAACTTCGCGCGATGGGTCTTGCTCTCACTCCCGTCGAGTGGTGCGAACTCGCCTTCACAACCGCGTCGACCGTGCGCGAACTGCAACAACTTCCTCAACACGCCGCGGGTGCCTTTCACATCCAATCACTCTCGAGCATGTTGCCCGCGCTCGCGCTCGACGCGCAACCCGGCGAGTCCGTGCTCGATCTCTGCGCGGCTCCTGGCGGCAAGACTTCACAGATCGCAGCAATGATGAAGAATACTGGACGGCTCGTCGCGATCGACTCGAGCCGCCCGCGCTTCTACCGACTGCGCGAAGTCTTGCGCGTTCTCGGTGCACAGGCGGAGACTCTCTGCGCGCACGGCGAGCGCTGGGGGCGAGGTCATCCCATGCAATTCGACCGAGTGCTTGTCGATGTTCCCTGCAGCGGTGAGGGACGCATTCACGTCGGAGATTCCGCGGCGCTTGCCGACTGGTCGCTTGCGAAAGTGCGCCGACTCGCCTCGCTGCAGAAGTCGCTCCTGCACTCGGCGATTGATGCCCTTCGCCCCGGCGGAAAGCTCGTCTATTCGACCTGCACCTTTGCGCCCGAAGAGAACGAACTCGTGCTTCAACGGTCACTCGATCGATACAAGGATCGCCTCGAGATCATTCCAATCACACATCCCCTGCCGACGAGTTGCTGCGCGCTCACGTCGTGGAACGGCGACGCGCTCCATCCATCGATTGCAAACGCACGACGCATCCTTCCTCCCCTCGAGGGATTCTTCGTCGCGCTGATTCGCAAGAAGAGTTAGCGGTCGACCGCGCGAGGGGCCTCGATAAACACGTCGACGAGTTGTCCTGGCATCAGTGTCATTGTGTGCGGATTTTCGAGTTCGTACTCGACTTCCATCACCCGCACGTCGACTCGCTCAGCTGAGTCGCCGCTCAGCACTCGCTTGGGAAGAATCAGCGGAGTCACCCGCAAGAATCGAAGTGCAAACTCGCTGCGCGATCCTCCGCGCGCAAGCGCGACGGCCTTCGACTCGGCGCGAAAGCGCCACGCATCCATCTCATCGATCTGCACGCGCACATGAAGTGGATCGAGCGCGCCGAGAGCGACGAACTGCTGCCCCGATCCAGGCACGATGTGCTCACCCGCATCGATGTCGATCGAGAGCACCGTGCCAGCGATCGGCGAGGCGACCGACTCGCGCTCGAGTTGCGTCTGCGCGAGCACGACATCCGCGCGCGCAACTGCAACCTCCGCCGCGGCGACCGCGAGATCTTCGGGCCACGCCCCTTGCAACACCTCATCGCGGTGTGCGTGCGCGGTGTCGAGGGCAGCCTGTGCCGCGACGACTTCGAATTCGAGGCGCGGTCGTTCATTGCGACTCGTTGATGTGTTGGCGCCGAGTTCGTCAAGTCGCGCGAGGCGGCCGGTGGCGTCCACGAGTTGCGCCGCTGCTGCAGCGACGGCCGCGTCGCTCTCGCGAACACTCGTCGTATGCGGAAGTGCCTTGAGCGCATCGAATCTCGCCGAAGCGACGCCGAGTCGCGCAGTCGCGCCAGCGAGTTGCGCGCGCGTCTGTCTTCCATCGAGCCGAAAGAGCAACTCTCCGAGTGCGACGGTTTGGCCTTCACTGACGGCGACCACTTCGACGACGCCGGCAAGTGCAGTTCCGACGCTCACAATGTCGGACGATGGCAAGACGGTGCCGACGCCCGCGATGCGTTCTTCAAATGGACTGTGCGGCGGAGCGACTTCAGTCGACGCGATCGGAACGCGCGGCACCTGCGAGTTCACGGTGAAGACAGCCATCCCGATGCCGATGAGAGCAACCATCGGGATCAACAGAGATCGCACTCGAATGAGCGCGAACATCTTTGCGGAAGGTCTAAACATGTGAACTCCTGTGAGCGGGGGTTTCGATTCGGTCGACCCGTCCATCATCCATGTGAATGATTCGGTCCGCAAGATGGTAGATGCGATCGTCGTGCGAGACGACAATCACCGCGCGATCGGGCGCTCGGCCCGCGGCCGCGACAAGTTCCATGACGCGCTGTCCTGTCGCGCCGTCGAGAGCACTTGTCGGTTCGTCGCAGACGAGAATGCGAGGAGCGTTGATGAGCGCGCGTGCAATTGCGACACGTTGTTGCTGGCCTCCTGAGAGTCGCGTCGGGCTCGACCCCTCACGACCACCGAGCCCGACACGCTCGAGCATTTCAGCACCTCGAGTGACTGCACTTCGACGCTGCCCCCCCTGCAAAATCAATGGGATCGCAACGTTCTCAGCGATGGAGAGCGTCGGAATCAGGTTGAACTGTTGGAAGACAAATCCCACGTTTCGCAGCCGCCATGCGGTGCGCGCCTCCGATGAGAGCCGCTGCGGATCCTGCCCAAAGACTTCAAGCGAACCGCCATTGCGCGCGAGCAATCCCGCGATGATCGAGATAAACGATGTCTTTCCGCATCCCGATGGACCCACCAACATCACGATCTCGCCGCAGTGCACCTCAAGATCGGCACCACGCAGCGCAACCACCTGCGTATCGCCAGTGACATAGACCTTCTCAACGCCGCGAGCTCGCACAGCACAAGAGGATGGATCGCGCGCCTGCATGCTCATCCTTGAAAGACATCCGCTGGATCGAGTCGCAACACGCGCCACATCCCGAGCGCTGCGCTCGCCGTGCAAATCAGCGTCACCGCGAACGCCGCAATCAGCGGAATCTGCCAGGTCATACGAAACGCAAGTCGCTCGCCAGGAATTGTGAGACCGAAGGTGCTCGTGATGCCGATTCCAAGACCGAATCCGAGCACCGCGATCGTCAACGCTTGTAGCGACACCATCCGAAGTAAGACTCCTCGCGACGCCCCCATCGCCTTCATTGCGCCGAAATACTTCAAGTTGTCGAGCACAAAGTTGTAGAACATCTGCCCTGCCACGGCGATGCCCACGAAGAACCCGAGCACGATCGCCGTTCCAAAGTTGATCGGGATGCCTGTCTCGCGCATCCAGTAACCCAGTGTCTTCGCGACGAACTGCTCTGATGAGTATGCGCTGAGTCCGGTCGACTGCGTGATCGCCTCGGTGACGGTGTGAACATCCGCACCTGGTTCGAGTTTGGCCAAGATCATCGTGACCATTCGTCTTTCACGTGGGGCAAACTGCGAAGCGCGCGTGTAGGTGGTGTAGATCACCGGCTGACTCTGAAAAGTTTGCGTTGCCTTGCAGATGCCCACGACCTCTGCCCGTTGATCGTTGAGTTCGAGCGTGTCTCCGACTCGAAGTGGTCGCGGCGGTCCGCCTTCGGGCGGGTGTTGCATCATGAACTCGCGGCGCGTCGCCCGCTCATCGACGATGATCGCGTCAGGCTTTCGCAAATCAGTCACCGCTCCTTCGAGCATGAATGGAGGGGCTGCGATCAGACTTGCGTCATCGATCCCGATGATTTGTGACATCTGCCGTTTGCCATCGGGCAGGTTGACCACAAGCAGACCTTTGTAGAGCGGCACGGCCCACTCGATGCCCTCGATCCCCTGCACCCGCTGCACCGCCGTCGAACGCAAGGGCTTGTTGTCGTCGAGAAACCGCTGCGCAGGATCGACAATCCACAAATCTGGGCTCGGCGTGTCTGTGATGAACCCAAAGGTGCGCGACATGAGTCCGACGAAAATCGAGGCTTGCTGCGAGATCAAAAGCGTCGAGAAAGCGAGCCCCAGAAGCATCCCGTAAAAGCGGGCCGAGTCACCGAACAACATCTTGAGGGCAAACGTGTACACGCGAACGCGTGACTCTAGCCGAAGGTCGCTTCGCCTCCTACAGTCCCAGGATCACGTCGGTCGGCGAACCACGCACGAGCCAACGACTCGCGAACCCTTCCACTCTTCATGCGCCCAGAAGACCTCTTCAACATCCTCATTCGTCAACACGCCGAAATGCTCACGGCGTACATCTATTCGGTCGCGTTTGATCGCGCAACGGTCGACGATGTCTTTCAGGAGACGATTATCACTGCCTGGAAGCGACTCGATTCGTTCGACCATCAGCGTCCCTTTGGGCCCTGGCTGCGCGGCATCGCGCGAAACCACATCATGAGCACGGCGCGTGGAAATCGACGGTATCGCGCCCACATGGACGAACTGCAACAGATTCGCATCGACGAGCAATTGGATCGCGTCGACCGCTCCGCAGGAGACACATTTGCCGATCGATCGGCAGCGTTGCTTGAATGTCTTGAGCGACTCCATCCTGATTCGCACGCCGCGGTCGACCTCGTCTATGTGCGCGGGCTCGATTCGGTCGCCGCCGCTCGCTCGGTGGGAGCCTCCGACGAGACCTTTCGCAAGCGTCTCTACCGCGCCCGACTCGCGCTCGCAGACTGCCTCAAAGTGAAGTCACTCTTTAAGAACACAGGTGGAGTTCCCGCATGATAAATGACAACGCCCCGCACGATCTCGATCCCTTCGCTCGTGGAGATGAGTGCCGACCCTCGCCCGCGAGTGGAGTGGCCCAGACGCCCGACGATCTTGCCGATGGCATGGTCGTGCACGGGATGCTCTCGCTCTTTCAACCTGGAGAAACCGCGCGAGTTCAGCAACGCGTTGACCGAGCGATCGCGACGATTCGCAGGATGAACGACTCGCGCCGACTTTTCTGGCGCACACGACTCGCGTGGGTCGGCGGGTCTGTTGGGATCGCCGCCGCGATCGCGCTGGCGGTTTTCTATGTGCCCGCCGACTCAGACTCGAGCGCGTATGCGGCGCTCGAATCGATCCGCGGTTCAACTCGACAAGGTGGACGCTCGTACGCCGTTCGTTTCGAGATGGATGGAACGGGTGGGCCCATCGCGCAAGCGAAGCAGCTCGAAAATGACAAGAAACCTCTTATCGACAACGAGAAGAAACCGCACCGGATGGCGGAACTCGCGCTCGGCTCAGGAGGTCGCTGGACGATCGTCATCTCGCCCCCAAACATGCCAAGAATTCGCGGCGCATTTGGATTCGACGGAACGACCTACTGGACCGTCGACCCCGATGGATCGATCCGCACCGCGCAGACGGTCAAGGAACTTCGTGTGCCTATCTTCATCTCGGTACTCGAGAGTGGCACCAGCGATGGCGACGAAGATCTTGAGTTGTTCACGCTCGATTCGATGCTGTCGAAACTCGACCGCGAATACACAATCTCGTTCGACCGAACGGGCGATCGCACGAATCGCGATGGTCGACTCATCACCGTCGTGACCGCCGAGCGCACGGGAAAGCGCGAGTCGCGAGCGCCCAACACCGTTCGAATTATTGCTGATTCGAATACTTTCGAGGTGCTCCGAGCGAGCTGGCAGTGGACCGAGTTGCCACCCGCGAACCGCGAGCAGACCGCGCCTCAAGCCTCACCTGAGGGCAAGCCTCGAATCAAGCGAATCTTTCTCGAGCTCATCGAAACGCCTCCTCACGGCGACGAGTGGTTCACCGCGCAGACGCACGCCAAGTCAATGGCCGACATGCCGCGTCCGATGGGACCGCCACGACCTGGGGCACACCAGAACTCCAAGCCGATTCGAGAGTGATTCGATTCGCACCATTCACAGCCTGTTCGATGAGTCCACGGTGCTCGCACCCATTGCGGTGATTCCAGCCCCCCCAGCGATTGCGCTCGTGGGTCGTGTTGGTCTCGTCGGTCAACGGCGTCGCAGGTGATGGGCTTCGTCACCCGCCTGCGCGGGTGACGATTAGTTCGATCGATTGCGGTGAAGCGATGGATCAACGGCCTTCGCCATCGCTGCTTCATCGAGCGTGCCACCGAGAAACATGTTGATCGCGTGAGCCTGCGCCGCAGAGTTTGTGATGAACTGGGCGTGGTCGAGGTAGAGCACCTTGAAATTGGGTCGCGCAGCGAGCCACACTTCAACGCTCTTGAGCTGTCCTAAAAAGAGCGCGATGAGCCGCTCTGGCGTGAGGGCCGCACCGCGGCGTCCACTGCGCTGCAGCATCGTCGCCTGCGACTGCACGACTTCGTGCAGATCGCGTCGCATGAAAATC
This sequence comes from Singulisphaera sp. GP187, assembly GCA_945869475.1. GTDB lineage: Bacteria > Planctomycetota > Phycisphaerae > Phycisphaerales > SM1A02 > F1-60-MAGs104. Next base: position 41,126 of record CAMBOV010000003.1, read on the forward strand.
ACCCGGTATTCTCGGTCGGCTGGCAGCTCCATCAGCAAGAGATGGATGATCTTCACGACCTTTCCGTGCGCCTCATCGAGCCACGAAGTGTCGCTCTTGAGCTGCTTCACTCGCTCAAACTCAAAGTAGCCCCGAGGATTGTCCGCATCGGGGGTGCGAATCTCATCGGTCATCGCCGCAACGCCGCCAGCGCGCAGCATCTGCATCGCCATACTCGTGCCCGAGCGAGGCAACCCAGAGACGACGATGATTGGCGCGTCGGACGACATGCGCGCGAGTCTAGTCAGCCGCTCGCGAGCGCTTCCAACTGACGATCACGAGATCGCCTCGTGTGTCAGAGGCATCTGGCGGCGGGAGCGTCGGCGACGTGAGCAGACGATCGAAATCAGTGAGAGTCACGACAAGTGCGATCCCATCCCCTCGAATGATTCGCGCTGAAACTTCTTGCCACGAGAGCAGTCGCGCGCGATCCACCGCCATGTCGAGTTCGTTGTCGAACTCACCAGGACTGCCGGCGATCACGAGGTCGCGCCGTCCAGTGACCCAACTCACGCAGTGCCCAAGTTGCGCGGTGGTGATGAGCGTTGGTGCATCGACAAGTGACTGTTGATTCGCTTCGAGTGCCGCCCACGGCAACTGACTCTCTCGGACAAATGCGCTGGGAAAGAGAAACGGAATCAGCATCAGCATCGCGATGGGAGCCGTCGCTGTTCGCATCAGCCAGAGTTGCGCAGTTCGTGCGCGCCAACTCAACGCATCAAGTTCAGACCAGATGATGAGCGCCGCCGCGATGGAGACCCAGCGAAGTGATTCGTGGGATGGCCACAGCGTTGGCACACCGAGCGATTCACCGCCGACCAGTGCGAACGCCACTGCAACGACTGCGAGAATGCGTAAGAGCCAACGGCCGCACTGCTCTCCGACGCCCGCAACGATGTGCCCCGACTCGTGTGCTGTGAACAGCGCGATCGTGACGACCGCCGCGAGCGCTGGATAGAGCGGCAGCACATAGGTCGGCACTTTTCCCTTGCTCAAGGAGAGCGCCATCAGCGGTGCGGCGATCCAGCAGAGGGTGAATCTCATGCCGTCGTTGAGTGCCCCTGCCGCGCGCAGAGACCGCCAGACGCGCGGCCAGAGCAACGTCCAGCACAGTGCGCCCACTGGAAAGAGCAGCAGCAAATACCACCACGGTTGCGTGTGTTGGTTGGCATCCGGTGCGGCGAATCGCCGAAAATGCTCGATGAAAAGAAAGGCCTCCCAGAATGTCGGTTCAGAATCGTGCAGCATCCACGCGATCGGCGCGGCCACGGCGGCGGCGACGGCGAGGGGGACCCAGGGCAGCACAACAATGTCGCGCCATCGTCGCTGCCACGCGAGAAATGCCAGTGCGCTCACCGCTGGAATCGCGAACCCGAGCAGACCCTTCGTTAAAAATGCGAGCGCCGAGGCCACGCCTGCAAGCGCAAGCCATCCAATCCGCGCGCGACCGCTTGACGTGCACGCGCCATAAAAAGCCGCGAGCGTGGCGGCGACGAAGGCAGAAAAGATTGGATCGAGCGACGCAACACCACCCATGACGAGTGGACCGATCGTCGTCGCCTGCACGAGAAACGCTGCGACTCCAATCTCGCGGCGACGTGTGATTCGCCCGGCAAGCCATCCAGCCGCAAGTGCGCTGACCGCCGTCGCAAGCATGCTCGGAATGCGGATGGCAGTCGCGGTCTCTCCAAAGAGTGAGATGCTCGCACCCATCAACCACATTCCAAGCGGCGGCTTCTCGTAGTAATGAAAGCCCGCCATGCGAAGAGCAAACCACTCGCCACTTTCGGCCATCTCTGCCGCCATGATTCCGTAGCGCGCCTCATCGGGAGAGACGAGTGGCCGCACTCCAATGAAGAGCACGCTCACCGCGAGAAAGACGAGCGCCGCCCAGGCGACTTGAGCGCGCAGACTCATGAGTGCCACTCCGCGCTGCGCGTCCAGAGACTCATGAGCGAGCCTCCGCACCACGCGTGCAGAGCCATCCCTCGCGACCGGTGATTGTGCCCCTGCTGATCGCGCACGGCAGTGCACCTGGTTGCTTCGCGAGCCATGAGCCGAGTGGTTCGAACTGATGCCCACGCGCACTCGCACGATCAAGAAACTGCGCGAAGAGTTCGCTCTTCGCGCCACCCTCGCTCTCCGCGTGAATCGTCAAGACATGTGGCTTGCCATCGCCCATTCGATGAAGCAGTGCGTCGTTCCACGCGCGGTCTGCGCCACTTGCACGACCGACGCCCTCGTCGTAGGTCGGCAGATCGACTGGCACTTGTGGCTGATCGATTGAGGCGCCGTGCACCAGCGGTAAGAACGGTTCTGCGACCCCACGACAATCGCTGCGAAATGCGAATGCGCGCGAACTCTTCAAAGCGAGCACCCGCTCGGTGCAGCGCCATCCTGGAGCGGCTGCAGTTCGTGGCATGTGACCGAGGATCGTCGCGAGAGTCTCCGTGGCGCGCGTGAGCTCACCTTCGAGTTGCGCATCCGAGAGTGAATCGATCCCAACTTGCCAACGGTGGTGATCCCATGCATGCACTCCCATCTCATGGCCATCACGATCAGGTTGTCGAATCGTCTCTGCCAGGCGAGCGCCGATCTGCGGTCCTGGCCACAGCGTGCCACGCAAGAGAATCTCCCACCCGTACAGACTCGGCGCACCCGATCGCCACATCTTCAGCGCGAACGATGGACGCAGCATGCGCGCGAGATGCCGTCCCATATTGTCAGGACCAAGCGTGACGTACCACGTCGCGCGAATCTTGCGAGCATTGAGCAGTGCGAGCAGGCGCGGCATCCCATCGCGTGTTCCGCGAAAGGTGTCGACGTCAACTCGAAGCCCGATTGTCACGGGATTCTCTATGCACGCACCGCTGCGCTGGAGACTTTCTTCGTCACGCCAGCGGGCACCACGAGACCATGGTCGCGCGCGTGCTGCTGCAAGAACCAATCAAGCGTGCGCTCGACGCTCGTGTGCGTCGCGACCGTGGGAGTCCATCCGATCAGCGTCTGCGCATTTCGAATACTTGGACGGCGATGCTGCACATCCTCGTATCCCTGCCCGTAATACGTCGTGCTTTCGATTTGCTGGTAGCCCGCGAATGGCGGATAGCACGAGCGAAGTGGATGGCGCTCAAACGCCTCGACGAGCGACTCAGCGAGTTCTTTGATGCTCGCTTCATTGTCTGGATTGCCGATATTGAAGATCCGGCCATCGCACCGACTCTCCTTGTTCTCGATGATGCGAAAGAGGCACTCGATGCCTTCGTCGACTTCGGTGAAACATCGTCGCTGCGTGCCGCCGTCGACAAGCAGAATCGGCGTGCCTTCGACGAGATTCAATATGAGCTGTGTGATCGCGCGCGAACTTCCGACGCGTGCCGAGTCGAGCGAGTCAAGACGTGGACCGATCCAATTGAAGGGGCGGAAGAGGCTGAATCGAAGCCCGCGCTGCATGCCGTACGCCCAGATGACTCGATCGAGCAACTGTTTGCTCGCCGAGTAAATCCACCGTTGCCGGTGAATCGGTCCCGTGACAAGTGGGCTCGACTCTTCGTCGAAGAGTTCGTCGGTGCACATGCCGTAGACCTCAGAGGTGCTTGGAAAGATGAGTCGCTTTCCGTACTTCACGCAGTCGCGCACGACTCGCAAGTTCTCTTCGAAGTCGAGCTCGAACACTCGCAGTGGATTGCGCACATATTCAATTGGCGTCGCGATGGCGACGAGCGGAAGGATGACATCACACTTGCGAACGTGAAACTCGACCCACTCGCGGTTGATCGCGATGTCTCCTTCGACGAAGTGAAATCGTGGATGCGCTGTCAGCGAGCCGAGGTTTTCGCTGTTGAGGTCCATGCCAAAAACCTCATACTTCTCATCCTGCAGGAGCCTCTCAGAGAGTTGGCTGCCGATGAATCCGTTGACGCCCAGGATGAGCACCGAGGTGCGCTTGCGCAACTTCGCGACGGCCATCGCCCCGAGTCGCATGCGTGGAAGGAGATTGAGATCTTGCGCGAGTTGCGATCCAGATGACCAGACTCCATCGGCCCCCTGCCCCTCTTGAATCTCGAGCGCGCCTTGACCGCATGCGATCACGAGCGGCGACGACGAGAGAATCTCGCCTGGTTGGCCTGTTGCAGGATGGCCAGTCGCAACGCGCGCCCGCCACACCATGATCTTGCGGGTTCCAGCGAATGTGTAGGCGCCTGGCCATGGATGCGCGACTGCTCGCACGAGGTTGCGAAGTTCACTCGCTGACTTCGTCCAGTTGATCAGTCCATCGGCGGGAGTGCGCTTGCCCATCACGGTCGCCTTCGATTCATCTTGCGGCGTACGCGGCGCGGTGCCGCTCGTGAGCAGCGGAATCACCTCTTCAAGAATCGACGCTGACTCGGTCGCGATGCGTGCCGTGAGCGAACGCGCATCGTCGTCGATGCCGATGGCGATCGTGCGCTGCGCAATGATGTCGCCCGCATCAGCCTTGTCAGCCATGAAGTGCACGGTGACGCCCGTCGCTGCTTCTCCGTTGACGAGCACCCAGTTAATCGGAGCGCGCCCGCGATAGGTCGGCAGCAGCGCCGAGTGCAGGTTCACGCATCCCGCAGGAAAAAGGGCGCGAATCTTCGCGCCAACCATGTTGCGGTAGTGAAACGACATCAAGAGCTCGGGCTTCATCGCGCGGATGCGCTCAACCCAAATCGGATGATCGAGCTTCTCTGGAGCATGCACCGGGATGCCATGTTGTGCTGCGATTTTCGCGACGCTCGCATACCAGCCTCCTTCGGCGGGATCGTCGCGGTGGGTGAACACAGCGACGACGTCGAGTCCACTTCGGATCGCGGCTTGCAGCGAGGCTGCACCAATTTCGTGATAGGCAAGAACAACAGTTCGCATGAGAGAGCTCCGGCTTGGGGTTAGGAGTGATGCTCGTGAGAGGCATGCGTTCGACCCACAGTCGATTCGGTGCGCTCACCCAAGGTCTCTCCGACAATTCGATCAATGATGTATCGCGGACGCTCGCGCACATCCGCGTGAATGCGTCCGATGTATTCGCCCATGAGGCCAAGCGCGACAAACTGTGCGCCGATGAAAAAGAACGCGATGGCGAAGAGTGTGAAGACTCCATTCGCTGCCCACTCGGCGCCGTACGCAAAGCGCAAGACCAAGATGAGCGCGCCGAAGCCGATCGAGAGTGCAGAGATCGCCGCGCCGACAATTGAGAGCATTCGCAGCGGAGCCGTCGTCATGCAGGTCAACAGGTCAAACTGCAGGTTGATGAGTGTCAGAAACGAATACTTGCTCGTGCCACGCGCGCGCTCGGCGTGACCGACTGGAATCTCGGTGACCCGCTTGGCGAAGAGATTCGCAAGCACTGGAATAAACGTGTGGCGCTCGCGACAACTGAGCATCGCGTCGACGACGCGCCTGCGATACGCGCGCAGCATGCAGCCATAGTCGCGCAATTTCACGCCGGTCGACTTGCGCACCATTATGTTGATGAGACCGCTGAAAACTTTTCGAAAGAGCGCATCTTGACGATCTTGGCGAACCGATCCGACCACGTCGAACCCTTCATCGATCTTGGCGACGAGCGCGCCAATCTCTTCTGGTGGATTCTGCAAGTCTGCATCGAGCGTGATGAGGATGTCACCTTGTGCAGCGCCGAATCCGCAGAGGATCGCGTTGTGCTGTCCATAGTTGCGATTCAACAAGAGCACCTTGATCTCGCCCGGGTACGCAGCAGCAGCCGCTGCGAGAAGGTCAGATGAGCCATCGCGACTCCCATCATCGACGAGAATGAGTTCCCATGCGCGCCCAAGCGCGCGACATGCGAGTAACGTTCGCTCGAGCAGTTCGGAGATGTTGTCTCGCTCGTTATAGACGGGAATCACGACGGTGACCGACGCTCGCTCATTCGTGGTGGCTGTACTCATCGCACTCCCCCACTCACGGTCGCACGCGACACTGCGAGCGTCTCTTTGATCGCGTCGATGACGCTCGACGCGTCGGCATCCGACATATCCGGAAAGCACGGAATCGTGCAGATTCGCGCTGAATTCCACTCCGTGTTGGGAAGCTGACCGATCGACTCCCCGCGATTCTCGCGATACCAGCGCTGCGTGTGCGCGGCAAGAAAGTGGATACCCGTGCCGACGTTGCGCTTCTTGAGGCCATCCATGAATGTCGCACGATCGAGTCCGCACACGCGCTCATCAACTCGCACGACAAAGAGATGACGCGCGTGTCGATGAGACCACTGTGGATCAGCTAACGGCACGATGCCGTCGATGGATGCGAGTTCTGCTTTGTAGTACTGCGCGAGTGCGTCGCGACGCGCGATGAACGCATCAAGCCGAGGCAACTGCCTCACCGCGAGCACGGCATTCATGTCGGGCATGTTCTGTTTGAATCCAGGCTCTTGCACTTGCGCTTGTGGCGATCGCCCCTGCTGCGTGCGGTCATGCGCATCGACGGCGAGTCCATGAAAGCGCAATCGCCGGACGCGATTGGCGAGGTCGCTGTCGTTGGTGGTCAAAACTCCACCTTCACCTGAGGTGATGTTCTTGATCGGATGCAACGAGAAGATCGCGGGGTCGTCGCCACCAACTTCGCAGCCCTTGTATTTCGTGCCGATCGCATGCGCGGCATCTTCGAGAAGCGCCACGCCGCGTGCCCGACAGACCGCGCGGATGGCATCAAGATCGACCGGCGCCCCCGCGTAATGCACGGGAATCACGACCTTTGTGCGAGGAGTAATCGCCGCGTCAATCGCAGCAGCACTCACGAGCAGTGTCTCGCGGTCAACGTCGACAAAGACGTTGCGCGCTCCCAGAAGCTCAACGACATTTGGCGTCGAGACCCACGTCATTGATGGACCGACAACCTCATCCCCAGCGCCGACGCCCATCGCGAGTAAGGTCAGGTGCATCAACGCCGTTCCAGAACTCGCAGCGACTGCCTCGCGCGCGCCGGTACGAGTCGCGATCATCTGTTCAAGCTCAGTGACCTTTGGACCGGTTGTGATCCATCCACTGCGAAGAACCTCTGCGACGGATGCGATGTCTTCTTCTGTGATCGATGGCCTGCAAAAAGGCAGGAACGAGGGGCGCATCAATGCACTATAGACGCAAAGCACAGCCGTTCAATCGCGACGATCGGACAAGCGCGGCGGGCGAGTCGAGGTGCGACGGGGCGCATTCTGTAGCGCACGAAGTGAGCGCGGGCGAGTCGAGGCGCGACGGGGCGCATTCTGTAGCGCACGAAGTGAGCGCGGGCGAGTCGAGGCGCAACGGGGCGCATTCTGTGGCGAACGAAGTGAGCGCGGGCGAGTCGAGGCGCGACGGGGCGCACGAGCGAAGCGAAGTTCGCCACGGCTCGCCGATGACGAGAACGCAGGATTCATCGACACCGCGACGGGGCGCACGAGCGAAGCGCGAGAACGCAGGATTCATCGACACCGCAACGGGGCGCATTCTGTGGCGAACGAAGTGAGCGCGGGCGAGCGCGAAGCGCGAGAACGCAGGATTTGACGACTCGGCGCGAAGCGACGAGGCGCCAGATCACGCGCGGGCGAGTCGAGGCGCGACGGGGCGCACGAGCGAAGCGAAGTTCGCCACGGCTCGCCGATGACGAGAACGCAATTCTCCCATGCGGCATGGGAGAATTCAGCCCGACTCACACGAGAAAACGGAAGGCGCTTGGGCCTTCCGTTTTTCGAGTGAGGAGTCGGGCTGGCGGGATTTGAACCCACGACCTTTTGACCCCCAGTCAAACGCGCTACCAAGCTGCGCTACAACCCGATGCGATGCAAGATCGGCGAGTGTAGCGATCCTCACACCCACGCGAATACCATCGAGCCGTGGGATCCCTCTTCGATCGACTCGTCATCCACACACAAAAACACTGGCATGCGCGTTGTCTCACCTGCGGATTTCGCTTTCCCTATCCCGGGATTCGTATCGGCGCCGCGGGTCGCCCCTGCAAGGTGCGGCGCTGCCCGCGCTGTGAGCGACTGCGCTGCTGTCGCATCGAACCGAACTCAGTCGCGTAAAACCGCACCGCGCACGCTCGACTCGAAAAACCTGAACGGACAGGGGGAGATTCGAACTCCCGATACGGTTACCCGTATACAGCATTTCCAATGCTGCTCCTTCAACCGCTCGGACACCTGTCCAGGGGGGGCTAGTCTAGCGAGATGCACTCGAGCGACAACGCCGCGACAACTCTCGATGGAATCTTGCTTGTCGACAAGCCCGAGGGTCCCACAAGCATGCGCGTCATCGAGCGTGTTCGTCGCGCCGCTGGAGGCGTGCGCTGCGGTCATGCGGGCACACTCGATCCACTTGCGACTGGATTGCTCGTCGTCGCACTTGGTCGATTCACGAAAGAGATTGATCGACTCATGGGCGGCGATAAGAAGTACGAGACGGTCATCGACCTCTCTGCGTTCACCGCGACTGACGATCGAGAAGGCGAACGCATCGCGGTCGCCATCGATCAGCCACCCACCGCTGTCGAAATCGAAGCAGCACTGAAGGCATTTCGTGGGTCGATCATGCAAACTCCCCCTGCTTTCAGCGCCGTCAAGATCGGTGGACGGCGCTCCTACGACATCGCGCGTCGCGCCATGAAAGCTGCGCCATCCGCAGGAACCACCGACGCCGCACCCGAGCCGACACGGTCAGCCCCGCGCCCCGCACTCGTGCACGAACTCACCCTTCGCTCCTATGAGTGGCCTCTGGTCACACTCGACATTCACTGCGCAAAGGGTTTTTATGTTCGAAGCCTCGCGCGCGAACTCGGGCTCGCCCTTCATACTGGTGGATACTGCCACGCAATCCGTCGCACCTGGAGCGCGCCATTCTCGGTCGACCACGCCTGTGCGCTCGACTCACTTCCCGATGCAATCACCGCCGCCCACTTGCTTCGCATTCCCTGATGGATCAACCACGACTGCGCGTCGCTGATCTTCTTTGCGCGCGTAAAAAATCAAGAGCGCCATCCCGCATAAGAGAAACATGTCGGCTCCGTTGAAGACCCACGGAAAGATCTCGTTGCTCCCGCCGGGCCAGGTGAGCTCGAATGGCAGATGGCGCCGCGGCAGCATGTAGAGAAAGTCGCGCACCGCTCCAAAGACGATTCGGTCGTAGAGGTTGCCAACTCCGCCCGCGAGAATGAGACCGATCGCGATGTGCGCCCATATTGCCCCCGCGCGGGTCCACCATCCAAAGATGAAGACCCCCGCTGCAACGGCGATCGCCGTGAATCCGATAAAGAGTCCTCGGGCATTCTGACCAATTCCAAAGACAGCCCCGTGGTTCACGACAAGGTGAAAGTCAAGAATATTGGGCGAGATCGCCTGCACTCCGTCATGCCACGGCAACCGATAGGACGGATCGGCCACGACTTCACGCGGCGAAAGCACAACCGGACCAGGTGCAACGTGCTCGAATGCTTCAGACTTGGTCCACAAATCAACGGAGAGGGCAAGTGCCCAGACAACCGCCAGTGTGATCCACGCGCGCGGCGAACGCCACGCAGGACCATCGTGTTTCACACGCGACCTCTGCTTCGCTCCTCAACGCGCTCTGCTTCGATGACATAGCGCGCCCAAGGCTTCGCATCAAGTCGACCCTTTGGGATGGGCTTGCCTGTCTGCATGCAGACTCCGAAGGTGCGATCTTTCACGCGACCAAGCGCGTCGTCGACTTCACGCACAAGTTCACGGTCTTGCTGAGCGAACTCGAGAGCGAAACTCTGCTCAAAAGTGTCGGTGCCGATGTCTGCCATGTGCAACGGCATCGTTGAGAGATTGCCGTCGTTGCTCTTGAGCGCTTCTTTCTCAGTGATTTCGACTCGCCCAACAAGTTCTGTGCGCGCCTTCAACAACATCCCGTGATAGCGGTCAAGTTCGCGCTCGGACAACTTGGTCGAACCATGCTTGATGATTCGGACATCCGACTCAGCCGCTAAGGCGAGCGCTTTTTCTGCCTTCGAAATCCCCTTCTTCTTTGGAATCTTGATGCCCTTGGTCGACATCACACGAACTCGGCGGCCATTGATCATCACGAATCCAGTGGCAGTCTTCTGTACCGCCGCTGCTTGCACAGCTGCCGCAGAGACAGAGATCGCGTTGGCGAAATCGATTTTCTTCTTCGGTTCCTTCGGCCGATCATTTGGACGAACCGGCTTCGGCTTCATCTTCGGCTTCGCGATGACTGGCGGCGGAGCACCCTTTGATCGCTTGGGTGGTGGCGGTGGCTCGCCCACGATGCTCTTGGGCATCACGTAAACGAGTTTCGGCGGCGGCAGTTTCGTCAACTGTGGAGCAGTCGGCGGTGGTTGTTTTTTCATCGGCACTGTTGGAATCGGCTTGACCGCGACCTTCGCAACGGTCGCTTTCGCGACCGGTCGCTTCACCATGGCGCGCTTGGCGATGGGCTTCGGCGTCTTGTACTTCTTCCCTCTCATGATTTTCTTATTCGCGGGCATTGTGGGCTCCTCTGCCAAAGTCTGCGTGCTTCAACCACTTGGAAACCGCGCATTTTAGCGGGTTTTTGCGCAAAGTCAAACCCCCACACAAATTAGGACTTTTTTGGCGACGCTCCGATGCGCCGAAACTTTTCATATCTGCAGCGAACAAGGGTTTCGCTATCGATTCGAGTCAGCTCGCTCAGTTGCGCGACGATCCATGCCTGCACCGCCTGCGCGGTCGCTTTGGGATCCCGATGCGCGCCGCCGAGCGGCTCAGGAATCACCGCGTCAATCAGTCCATTTCGAAGATTGTCACGCGAAGTCAGTGCGAGCGACTTGGCGGCGAGTGGATTGGTGCGCTCGTTGGCCTCTTTCCAAAGGATCGCCGCGCATCCTTCGGGCGAAATGACCGAGTACCAGGAGTGTTCGAGCATCGCGACGCGGTCGGCGACGGCGATCCCAAGAGCACCACCCGAGCCACCCTCTCCGATGACCACCGAGACAATCGGCGTGCGAATCCGGCTCATTTCGCGCAGGTTGACGGCAATTGCTTCAGCCTGCCCACGCTCTTCGCTGTCGATTCCCGGGTAGGCACCCGGAGTGTCAACAAGCGTCACGATCGGCAGATTAAATTTTTCTGCCAGTTTCATCTTGAGCAGTGCCTTGCGGTATCCCTCGGGATTGGCACATCCAAATCGGCACGAGATTCGCTCGCCCGTGGTGCGCCCCTTCTGATGCCCCACCAACAGCACCTTCCATGGACCGATTCGTGCAAACCCAACCACCATTGCGGGGTCATCGCCGAAGCGGCGATCTCCGTGGAACTGGCTGAAATCACGGCACATCAGGTCGGTGTAATCAAGCGTCTGTGGTCGTGCCGGGTGGCGGGCGACGCGAACGGTCTGCCAGGCAGAGAGATCGCGGTACGCCTTAGCGAGCAACGTCGAGCGTGTCGCGCGCAGCGTTTCAAGTTCATCAGGTGCGCCTTGCTGTGGGTTTGTTTCGAGCGCAGAAATCTGACGCTCAATCTCAACGATCGGTTGCTCGAAATCCAACATCGCCACCGCTCCCGACATCACCTTTGACATAGTCCGAAATCGTACCAAGTCTGCTATGGTTTCATCATGTCAGATGCCATCGCTGTACTTGGATTTGGCACAATGGGCTGCGCCCTTGTTGCCGGAATGATCCGATCAAATCTTGTTGCCCCTGAAACTATTTTGGTGATCGATCCCGATTCGCTCGCCCGTGAAAGGGCATCGGGTCTGGGCTGTCGCGTTTCGACCGATCCATCCGATGCCGCAGCATGCACGCGAATGATCATCGCCGTCAAGCCACAGTCGTTTCCAGAACTTGCGCTCGCACTGGGAACTCTTCAGTCTCCGACGCTTGTCATCTCAGTCATGGCTGGCGTCTCGATCGCTCGACTGCACGACGCATGTGGTCCCCACGCCCGCTGCACGAGGTGTATGCCGAACATCGCCGCGCAAATCGGACTCGCCGTCACGACCTACACGTTTGCTCCCGGATGCACGGACGTCGATCGCGATTTCGTCCAGCGACTTCTTGGATCGGTCGGCACGACGGTCGAGATCTCAGAAAACATGTTCAACGCAGCGACGGCGGCCGGAGGATCCGGACCGGCGTATCTCTTCTTGCTCGCTGAAACGATGATTGACAGCGCGGTTCGACTCGGATTTGATCACGCGACTGCCGACCGAATCGTTCGGCAATCACTGCTCGGGGCCGCGACGCTGCTCGCGCGGGGTCCCCGAAATGCAGCGGAATTGCGCGGCATGGTCACGAGCCAAGGAGGCACCACCAGTGCTGCGATGGCGATCTTTGATTCGTACGGATTTCGCGCGATGATGCATGATGCGCTGCGCGCAGCTAACAATCGAGGACACGACCTCGCCTCGTCAGCGGCATCCACGCAGGCTCCCCACTCCAACGGCGCAACCGTTCAACGGTGACCTCGCTCGAGCCATTGATCTGCGCCGCCGACGACTTCGCCGTCGACCTCACCGATGTGCGCAAGACCTATGGCCGAAAAATCTGCGCACTTCAAGGGGTCAACTTGCAAGTGCGCAGCGGCGAGATCTTCGGGTTACTCGGTCCAAACGGCGCTGGCAAGAGCACCCTTGTCAAAATCATGATGACGATTGTGCGCGCAGATCGCGCGCATGGAAAGGTGCTCAATCGATCAGTCGGCGATCCTGTTGCCCTCGCTCGCATTGGATACCTGCCCGAGCACCATCGCTTTCCGACCTATCTGACTGGACGCCAGGTCGTCGAGTTCAGCGGCGCAATGTCGAACGTCAATCGTCCAACTCGAAAGAAACGCGCGAGCGAACTGCTGGACCGCGTTGGGATGGGCGGATGGAAAGATCGCCCGCTCAGTTCCTATTCCAAAGGCATGCGACAGCGCACCGGACTCGCAGCCGCGCTCGTGAATGATCCGCAGCTTGTCGTGCTCGATGAACCGACCGATGGCGTTGATCCGGTGGGACGCCGCGAGATTCGAGATCTGCTCGTCGGATTCCGCGATGAGGGGCGAACGGTGCTGCTCAATTCACACTTGCTCTCCGAAATCGAAACGGTCTGTAGTCGTGTCGCGATCATGGTGCAAGGACGGATGGTCGCGCAGGGAACGATTGACGAACTCACGGCATCAAGTCGTCGCTACGAGATCGTCGTGGAAGGACCCGCCCCCGCCTGGTGCCATGAATGCGCCACAATCCAGATGATTCCCGCCGGACAACTTCTCGCCGCGGGTGTCATGCAAGAGTCGACGCGGTTGATTTTCTTGGGGATCGACGCTCAAAGAGCGCAGCCGATCCTCGATCGACTGCGCAGCGAGTTGCGCACGGTGGTCGCTGTACAGACGGTGCGCGAGTCGCTTGAAGATCTCTTCATGCGCGCAGTCACCGACCCCACCACCGGACTCATCTTTCGCCCAGGAGCCGCGACATGATGCAGACGATCGCAATCTTCGTTGCCGCCTACCGCGAACTGAGCGCGCGGCGACTCTTTTGGCTCGCGCTTGCGATCACGCTCGTCGTTGTCGCACTCTTCGCCTGCTTGGGAATCAATGAAACAGGCGTCAGTTTCTTGGGACGCACCTTCGAGAATCCAGTGTTCAACACGGTGACGACCTCTCCCGAGACCTTTTATAAACAACTCTTCGTGACGCTCGGCGTCGAGTGGTGGCTCGGACTCATCTCGACGCTGCTCGCTCTGGTCACAACCTGCGGCATCGTTCCTGACCTCGTCGCTCCGGGATCGATCGACCTGCTCCTCGCCAAGCCGATCTCGAGAGCCCGGCTCTTTCTCACGAAGTATGCGACCGGATTGCTCTTCGCTGCCCTTCAGGTCTTTGTCTTCTCGGCTGCGAGTTTCGTCGTCATCGGCATCCGTGGCGGCGCGTGGGAACTCTCACTCTTCACCGCTGTTCCGATCGTAACGATCTTCTACAGCTTTCTCTTCAGCATTTGCGCACTGGTTGGAGTCATCACCCGCTCATCGGTCGCATCACTCATCCTGACCCTGCTTGCGTGGGCGGTCATCTTTACCCTGAACTTTTCAGAGTCGATGGTGAGTGGCGGTCGCATCGCAAACGACCTCGAAGGCAAAGCGATTGAAGCCGCTCTGGCGAACACAGAAAATCCTCCCGACGAAGAGGCGAGCGAAGAACTCCTCAGCGACCTCGAGCGCGTGAAAGAACACGCCCCGAACTGGAAATCCGTTCACCAGTGGCTCTACGCAACCAAGACATGCCTACCAAAGACAACCGACACGCTCGGCCTGCTCGATCGATGGCTCATCGACTCATCCGCCATGCCCGAGCGCGCAGAAGAGTCAACGCGCGGCCTTCGCCGCTCGTTCGGTTCGCGACGTGTCAAGGGAAGCTCTCTCGACAAAGCAATCCGCGACGAACAAGACTCGCACTCAGTGTGGTGGGTGCTTGGAACAAGTTTGCTCTTCGAGGCGTGCGTGCTTGCGCTCGCAACGCTGATCTTCAGCCGGCGTGACTATTAGCCCGCATTGCCGCTGCTCTTGGGGATGGCCTTCGCGGCTGGCTTTCGAGCAGGGAGCGGATACTGCGAGACGTACTCGGGCTTCAGAAAGAAGTAGTAGAGCGTTCCTTCGCAGTACTGACCGCCCGCGAGAATTTCTGCGGATGGTCCGATGCCCATAAAAATGTCTGCACGACCTGGAGCACGAATAGCGCCGCCCGTGTCTTGATCGAGCATGAAGCGTTGAAAAGGTTGCTTCGATCCACTGTAGGAGCTCGACTGCGTGCTCACGAACATCACGCCACCAGGTGGATAGACGCTCTTGTCAGTCGCGAGTGAAACTTTGTCAGTGACTTTGACGCCGAGGCTTCCAGCTGGCCAATTCTTGCCGTCGTACTTCTGAAAGAACGTGTAGCGATTGTTGAGATTGATCGCGGCCATCACAGTGGTCGGGTCCTTCTCATACAAGCGGCGAATCGCGCTCAGGTTCAATTGGCTCTCCGGAATCGCATTCGATGCGACGAGGCTCGTGCCGAGTCCTACGTATTCGCCGTCGGTTGCGCCCGCGTATCCGATGAAGAGCACCTTGTCATCGGGCAAGAGCAACTTCGCGCTTCCATTCACCTGAACGATGTACGCATCGAGTGCTGTCGGAAACCACGCGAGTTCGAGTCCGTTGAGCATTCCACTCGAGACGATCTCTGCGCGCGTTGGCCACGGCGCAATCTCGCTCTCAGAAATGCGGCGACCGAGCGCCTTGCCAGTCACCGGATCTGTTTCGAGTTCCTTGGGACGGCGATAAATCGGAAACTCAAAGCCGGGAGTCTTGACGAGAGTCGCTTTGAATTCGGGCGCGTAATAGCCAGTGAAAAGAACTCCGCCCTTTCCATTCCATCCCTTGGTCTGCCAACAATCAAACATCTGCATGAGCGCGCTGTTGAATGATGCTTGGTCTGCGCTCTCGTTGAGAATCTGGCGAAATGCGATGACGCTTGATGATGCTTGATCCCATGTGCAGACTTCAGGAAACGGAAACATCTGCGGAAAGCGCGATCGGCTCGACGGGCTCTCGTACCACGTCTGATCTTGCCCGAGCGCCTCGATGAGGTACGCATCGCGCGAACTCCACGCGCTCGTCAAATCTGGCCACGCCTCACCTGGTTCGAGTTTGCGCAGTGCGCACTCACCTGGCGCGAGCGGTCGCGCGAAGTCAGCGACGGGCACTGGCTGCGGCGTCTCGCAACCCAACAGCCCGGCGAAGAGTCCACCCGTGACAGCGGCGAGAGACAAAAGAGAAATTCGTGGTGAAAGCCCGATAGTTCGTGTGCATCCTTGCATGTCGGCCATCGTAGCGAGTGGTCAAAGAAATGACCATCCAGTGGCTCGAATTGTGTATGATTCGCTGACCAATTCTTGGAGCCCACATGACAACAACACATCTGACCACGCTCGCCTTCTTCAACTTTTCTGGATGGGAACTCGCAATCATCCTCGTGCTGGGGCTCCTTATTTTCGGTCGCCGCTTGCCCGAACTCGGTCGTTCGGTTGGCAAGACCATCGTTGAGTTCAAGAAGGGACTCGCCGATGTGCAGACCGAAGTTCGAGATACAACCAATCAGCCAGCGCCGGGCGCACAGCAAACAGGTCACTCGCTTCCGTCGAATACACAATCGGATGTTGGCGCAGCGCACTCGCAGCAGAAAAACGACCCGTACGCTCAGGGGCAGTACCGCCCGCCGCAGTCCTGACACCGAACAAACGCCAAACGGTATCGTGCTCGATGTGGAAACCCTCGACCACCGTGCACTGAAACAACTCGCCATCACGTGGCTCTTTGAACGGGGTTGCCGGGCTGTTGCGCACGAGGTGACGTCAGCGATTCCCCGCTGGAGAGTCGACGCTGCAGGATGGCGCCACACAACGCTCGCGCCCGAAGTCATCGTCATCGAATGCAAGCAATCGCGCAGTGATTTCTTTCGCGATGACAGTTCACTCGACGAGCTTCTGAAGGAGCGACTGCGACTCACCGCCCGACGAACCCACATCGAGGAGCAGCGGGTCAAGGTCTACGAACCACACTTGCGCGCGAAAGATCCTGGGCTCTTCGAAGAGCACTTTTCATGGGATTTCACTCGCAGTCGCCTCGCCGATTACCGCCGTGTGCTGGTGGGATTGCGCCACGTCGATCACGCCCTTCACAGAGAGACGAAATTCTGCCTCTTCACCCGCTATCGACTCGCCGACCGCCTCTATCTCATGTCGCCCCAAGGAATGATCCGTCCGCGCGAACTTCCTGAAGGATGGGGACTGCTCGAAATCCCTCGCCGCCTCGCTCGACGCGCAATGCGTGACGGTGCACCCGACCCAGTTCACATCCGCGAGACGGTTGTCGCGCCTCCACTGGTGAGTCGCAGCGATCGGCGCGAGCGCTTCCTACGAAACATCGCGATCGCAGCGAGTCGCGCAGCATTTGGACATCTTGCGCCAAAGCCAGTGGCGTATCCGGTCGTCGCTCACGTCGGTGGGACGCTTTTCTGATTTCGGCTCGCACGCATCGTCACGAAGATTCTGCCTGAACTGATTGCGGTCGTGCTGGGCGCCATGATGACGAAGATCGCGAAGAGAATCGATTCAAGAATCGCCCCCAGTAAAATCAGCCGCAACAGAAATAGCGACGTCTTTTCAGAGGTCACTCCGGCGCACCCATAGTGTGCATACGCGTTGATGCAGAGGGCGGCGTCGCTCTCCATCAACAAAGAACTGGAGGACTTCATGAATCGACTTTTCAATCGCACCGTCGGCCTTCTTGCGTTCTGCGTGCTCGCACTCTCCCTCTGTGTCCCAGAGCTCTCGCTCTGCGCATCGGCCACTGCCCAGTCGGGTGGATCGACCGGTGAGCCACAGCCCTGCCCCCCACTCGAATGGTTGTGCGAAGTTGTGCCTCCCGATGGCGGGTGGGGCGAAGATGCCAACTGCATCTGCGGTCCAGGCGAGTGGCTGCGAATCAATCGTCCGCCGCTGCTCGATCCACTCACTCCGCAGAGTTCGACGATCACCTCGTCTGAGAACTTTGTGAACTGGCAGACCATCTGTTCGCGCGAAGCAACCAACGGCACTGCAGCAGTCACGGTCGGAATCTCTGGACGGAGCAATTTCTGGCACGCGGGAACGAAAGCAATTGTGCACACTGCTGCCTACTCAGGCGGCTGGCGTGAAACCTGGCGTGGAACTTTCCCAGCCTGCGTTCGAAAGGTGATGCTGGCCGCCAACGGATACGGCACGCTGACGATTGCGGCCAGTTGCGCTGCGCGACCAGGGTGCACGGCCGCGGTTGCAAGTTCAGCAGCCGGCATGGCGGCGAGCCGACAACGCGCGAGCGCCTCGATCGCTGGGCAGAGTCTTCAGGGCACGGTCGCGTACAACGAGCTCGAGCGCAGCACAGAACTCAGCGGAAACTTCGGCGGATCGGTCGACTTCTGGACGGCCGAAGTCGAAGGATCAATCTCGTCCGAGCGCCGGTGGTCGGTGAAGGGGCAAGGCTCTGCGACTGGATCACTCTCGTTCACCGTCTCGCCAGACCGCACCTACTGTGCACTCACGAACCTGCCGATTCTCGCGACCTGGAGCGCGACGCTTGCAGCAACAGCAACAGTTAGCGTCGATGAGAACGGAACCGCGTCGTCTGCAAGCGGAGCAGCCATTGCGCTGAGCGTCCAGTGAATTGCATTCCATTGTTCGCTCTGGCACTGCTGAGCAGCGTGTCGATGACTGAGACTTCAAGGGCCCAGTTGCAGGAGGAAACCGCGGGGGCGCGCCTCCTCCTGCACAGCGCCTTTGATGAGTTCGTGCGGTCGACACAGAAGCGATTTGCGAGTGAGGACCATGCGATGGTCGTGGGCCGAAAGTTTTCAGTTGATTGGTCACTGACCCCCGCGCTCTTCCTCAGCGAGATCATTGGGGGCGCGCCGCCATCCCAGTGGTGCAGAGTGCTCGACGATGGCTATGGATCTTCCGCAGCGCTGCATCCTCGAGGTCCGTGCGATCGCGAGCAGCGTCTCGATGAGATGCCCCCCGAAGTTGCTGCGGGTTGCGCGCTCATCCGCTCGCACGCACGCGGGTTCGAGTGTGAGTTCGTTGCTGAGCGGGCACACGCAGCTGGCGCTGAAGTTCCGCCGGCAATTGGATGGCGCTGCGTGCATGATGGCGAGTCGATGCGGATGCGCACGATGTGGTACGAGCCTCAAATCAGCCTTCGAGGAGTTGACTTTCCCCTTCCCGCGGATCGCACCCTGCTCGAATGGGATGGCCACATGATGCGCGTTCGCGTGCTCGGCGAGTCAATCGATTCTCAAGAGGGATGGCCACTCGCCGCTCCACTCTTCGATCACGTTGGAGATGCCTACGACCTCTTCGACACCTTGCGCGCGTGGCACTGGGCGAATCGATCGGATGGTGGTGTTGCGGCAACCGACGAACCGAACCTCGTTGGGCGCAGTTGCAGTTGGTCGCGCACTGGCGACCACTCGTGGACGCTCTCGATCAGCCTGCGCCCAGCGATCGCGATCCGTCGTGCGGGATTCATCCTGCGGGCAGAGGGTGCAGCGAATGCCGAGCTCGCGAGTGCACGACCCGATGCACGTGTGACAATCGTCCCCGCCAACACAATCCTCTCGATTGTCTTCACGAAAGATCGTCGCTCTCGCGAAGAGGTGCGTGGACTCGACACAGATGGAGTCTTTCTTCCGAGTCGGATCTCGCTCACGCGTGATGGCGCCGAGATTGCGTGGGCGACCTTCGGCGCGATCACGATCGGCGCCCCAATCGATGCGACCCATCCCGATCCACTCATGCCAACGAGCGCGTGGAGTGATGCGATCTTGCGCATTCGACTCGCGCAAGAGTCCCCTGTCGCTCCGCCATCCTTTCCGTCGACGCTCTTGACAGCGCGTTGGCCGAAAGCAGTCGTGCGAGCACGCCTCACTGCAAATGCGTGGATCGCTGCCATGAAGGGTGATCTCGTTGGGTTGGTCGAGACGCTCACGGCCGCGCAGGTCGTGCGCCAGCGCGATGGTCTCGCCCACCATGAACTCGCCGCACTTCAGACGCTTGCCGAGTCACTCACCTGTGCCAAGGCGGGCGACGCGGTGATCAATGCACTCGTTGTTCGTCACTCGATTGCCGCAACCGAGCTCGCCACGCAAGCACTCGCACCTCACTGTCTCGCTGCCACTGGCACAGGACGCTTCTGGGCGGCGCTCGACATCGCGCGCGCGGCACTCGCACGAACTGAATCGAACACAGTCGAGGCGAAGCAATGGCAACGTGTTGAGAGTCAGCTCATGCAGTGGCGCGACGAACCTGCTGCGCACATCGCCTTTGGATGTGATGCTGCCGTCGTCTTGCTCGGCGAACGCCTGCGCCCCGATCGCATCGCAGGCGCTGCGTCACTCCCGGTCGAAACACATCTTCTGTCGACGGTCGATGGTCATGCGGCTGGCGCGGCGTACCGCGTCATCGCGCACACACTTGATCCGACGTGGATCACTCGCGGCCATCAATCACTTCAACCTCTGGTCGGGCCGAACGAAATTGAGTGACTCCACTCGCTGTCGTCTGAGTCGACCAGAGATACAACTTTCGAAGCGACTTGAGTTCGCGCAGTGATGAGAGACCTCGATCCGTGAGTGGTGTCCCAACGAAATTGATCGAACGAACGTGTGGCATCGTCGCAACGAGCGCCGCGACCTCATCGCCCGCGGCGGTGTGATCGAGTCGCAAGTCGCGCAGTTGTTGCAACTGAACGATTGCTGTCCCGGCAAGATCTGTGATCGCTCCATGCGCGAGATTGAGCCTCACCAAGAACCCCGCGAGTGACACAATCGCGCGCACTTCGCCGTCGCTCACTTGAGGGGAGCAGAGGGACGCATCAACTTCAAGATTCGAACTGCCACTGGCCAGCGGTCGCACGACGATCCCGCGCCGCGCAAACGTCATCGTTTCTCGGCGAATTCTCTGCAGTTCGTCTGGCGTGAGTGTGCGCTCTGGGATCGACCAGCGATTCTCTGAGAGTGCTCCGGGCGACACCGCATCGCCACCACGAGCACCCTGCGTGATCCACTGACGAATCAGCGCGATTTCAGCCGCTGGCACACGCGCTCCCTCTGGCGGCATCGACGAATCGTCATCCGCTGGCAACTCGATGTTCGTGACCATCAGGCTTGCGCCTGGATCGCCCGCCTTCACAACCCACTCCCCTGCGCGCTCTGAGGTCATTCGCGCGAGATCATCGAGGCGCACGCCTCCCTTCTTCTTGCCATTGCCATGACACTCGTAACAGTGCGCCTGCAAGATCGGAACGATCTGCTTGTCGAAATCGATCGCTGGCGAAGTCGTTGCAGCAGTCGTCGCCGCACCGACCGGTGCGACCACCGCAGTCGCCGGCTGCGCATTCACCTCTGCGATTGCGAGTTGTGCTTTCGCCGCGCTCGTCGCCGAATCGCGCTGCGACTGTTCAGTCTTTTTAAGCGCGTCCCAGAGCGCATCGGTGATGTACGAATCTCCGTACACCATCGTGCCGCCAAAGTGACCGGTCAGCGAGACCGTCGCGGCCGCCGCGATGAGCACCATCCGCCACATTCCAATGCGCGCGCTCTTGCCGCGCCGTCGAATCACGGTGCCGCTCACTGCGAGAGCGAGAAAAAGCCCTCCCGAGGTGATGCCCAACCAGCGATGCAAGAACAGTGTGATCGAGAGTGACTGCGATTCAAACTCGGCGTTGAACCATCCGCTTGCTGCGGTCACGATCGAAGCGATTGCGGCGAACCACAGTGCCGTCACCGCGAACGATGAGAGTTCCTGATCGCGCCGAACGACCCTCCAACACTCGACGATCGCCGCAACGACTCCCAGTGCGATTGGAAAGTGCACGACTCCTGGATGGAGCCTTCCAAGCAGAGTCAACCAGGCGTCGAATGGAAAGTCCGCCAACAGCATCCATTGCAGAATAGCGAGATCGGTGCAATCCTCATCGAGCGTCTGCTCGCGCAGGTGTGCCCGACGCGCGGCCGATCGCTCCAGATCCATATCGCGCACGCACACGGTCGGCGACTGAATCGAGCCGTCGCTGCCGTTCAACGGATGGGTCCGCGAACAGCGTGGCAGAGTCCGCACGCACTTCGAGACCACTGAGCCATCCAACGAGCACTGGCACTCCCGCGATGGTGGGGTCATCGAGTTGCTCAACGCTCGCAAAAAAGCATTGAGATCAACGTGCGCGATCGAACGAGTGTGCGTCACGCCCAAAAGACGACGACATGTGACGACGACATGTGACGACGATCTGTCACTACGTGGTCGTTGCCGAGGTGCGAAACGCTTGTCCTCGCAAGAGGAATTCTGCAATCTGCTCTGCGCTGTCCTGAGGAGCCATCGACTGCAGCGCCTTGCGCATTGCATAGCGCTGCTCTGCCGACTCCATCAGCGCGAGCACGCGGGCGCCCAATCCTCGAGCATTCTTCTGCGGATCGATCTCATCGAGTTCCATCGCGGCCGCTCCCGCGTGCACGAGCGGAAGCGCATTCTCGCGTTGATGCAGATCCTTGTGATAGGGATACGGCGCGAACACCGTTGGAATCTGATTCGCCTGCGCCTCAGCGACTGAACTCGCACCAGCACGACTCAGCGCAAGATCTGCGGCACCCCACGCGATCCCAATTCGGTGCATGAAGGGCAGCACAGCTGCGCGCACACCCGCGTAGCGCCACGCTCGCTCATATCGCGCGACTCCACCCACCGGATTCGCACCGCACAAATGCAACACCTGCCACTCTGCGAAGGCTTTCCCGTGCACACTAGCGAGCAGCACCGCGAGTTCATTGAGACTCTGCGCACCTTGCGACGCTCCCGTGACGAGCAGCACCGGAACGTTGGGATCGAGTCCCAACTCTGCGCGGCAGAGTTCTTTTGATGCGGGCGCGAGTGCGATTCGGCGAATGGGCATCCCAATCACCGCTTCGGCAAAGTTTGCAATATGTGGCACTGCAACCGCCGAAATCGTTCGCGTCGCTCGACGAGCAACGAGTCGATTCGCACGCCCTGGGGTCGCGTCGAGATTGACGAGCAACACGCGAACCCCCGCCCGGTGAGCTTCGCTGGCAACAACCGGCGTCACGAAACCGCCAAGCGAGACAATCCAATCCGGCTTGGTTGCAGCGATGAGCGCGCGCGCATCGGCACGACCACGAAGAAGTCCAAGTGCGAATCGCAGAAATCGCCGGGGGTCGGTCGAGAACGGCTCGGCACGAATGGCAAAAAACTCCGCCCCAGCTTCGGTCAACATCGCTGCATCGATGGGACGCGCAGAGCAGGCGAAAACCGTTCGCGCCCCCGGGTGGATCGACCGAATGCGCTCAGCGATCGCAAGCCCTGGAGAGATGTGGCCGCCTGTCCCTCCTCCTGCGAGCAGGATGACAGGAGTTGCAGCAGACCCCGAAGTTGTCTTTGAATCGTCCGTCGGCCAACTCCCTTCATCGACTCGGATCGAAGCCCCGCTCATGCCGTTTCCGCCACACCTTCAACCGCATCCTCACGCGCGAGCACGCGATCCATCGACATGATGAGACCGAGTGAAAGGCACGTCAACATCCAGCCCGTGCCGCCGCGCGAGAGCAGCGGCAGCGCGATGCCCTTCGTCGGAGCGAGTCCAGTGACAACCAAGATATTGATCAACGCTTGAAAACCGATTGTCGCCAAGATGCCCAACCCCACCAACTGGGAGTAGGGTGCGAGGCGTGGCGTCTGCACCGATGCGCGCGTCTCGCGCAGAGCGCCGATGACCAACCATCCGCACCAGAGCAACAGTGCATAGAGCGTAATCACAAGAAATGCGCCAATAATCCCTGTCTCCTCGCAGATAATCGCGTAGATGAAGTCGGTCGTTCCTTCTGGCAGATAGCCAAACTTCTGCACACTGTTGCCCAGGCCGCGGCCTGCGACTCCACCGCCGCTGATCGCTCCCATCGATTGAATGATGTGATAGCCAATCCCCTGAGAGTCAGCGTATGGGTCGAGGTACGCGATGATCCGGTTCACTCGGTATGGGCTCACGATGATGAGTCCAACGAAGCCGACGATTGCCACAGGCGCCAAGAGCGCAGCATGCCACCAGCGGCACCCGGCGGCAACGACCACGATCAGCGCGATCAACATCACAAGTGTTGCCGTTCCGAGGTCTTCGATGGCGATTCCCATTGCGACGAGTGCAGCGAAGGCGATCGGCGGAACAAACCCTCCCCAAAAGGTCCTCAGTTTTTCGCCGCGACTGCAACACCACCACGCCAGAACGAGTGGCATCCCCCACTTGGCGATTTCACTCGGTTGAAAGGTCACCGGGCCGATCGTGATCCACCGACTCGCTCCATTCACCTCCCGACCGATTCCAGGCACGTGAACGAGCACGATCCCCGCGAAGATCACGAGAATGATCGCCCACACGGGATTCCACAAGCCTCTCGCAGATCCGAGTCGTTCGACTGGAATTCGAGAGCCAACGAAGAGGCAGAGCGCCGACCCGAGTGCGAAGAGAGTCGACCGCCCTCCCAGAATCGCTTCAAACGTTGTCTTGCTGTCACCCGTGACATCCAAACTCGCCGAGTTGACAAAGACAACTCCCATCACGAGAAGGCAGATGGCACACAGACCGATACCTTGTCCAGCTCTTAGCACCCCTGATCTATCGGCAACTCGCTGCGATTCCCCCAAAGTTTGGCGCGCAGATGAGTACGCTCGGCACACCTTATGTTGCCCGTCTATCTCGAAACATTCGGCTGCCAGATGAACGAACTCGACAGCGAACTCGTCGAGGGTCAGCTGAGCGCCCTTGGATACACGTTCGTCGCCCGAGCCGAGGATGCAAAGGTCATCCTCTTCAATACCTGCTCGGTTCGCGAGCAGGCCGAGCAGAAGGCGTACAGCCGCATCGGCATCGTCGGAGCTCGAAAGCGCGCGGGAGAAGAACTCATTTTGGGCGTGATCGGTTGCATGGCCGAGCGTGATGGACTTGATCTCTTTCGCCGCCATCCACAGGTCGATCTGATGTGTGGACCGGGAGAACTCGATCGACTTCCGCAACTCATCGACAACGTGCGCCGCACGCAGGTCGCGCAGCGTTTCGAACTCACAGAGCCGCTCGCGATTGCGGATCGAAGCGCGCTGGCGGGCAACCGAAGTCGCCGTTCGGCGACGCTCTCGGCAGCGCAAGACAACCTCGAATCGCTCGACCTCTCACGCGCATTCGATGCCACCTCGCTCGGAGTCAAGCGGCACAGCGCCTATGTGCGAATCACGCGCGGATGTAACAAATTCTGCACCTATTGCGTTGTTCCCAATACTCGAGGGGCTGAGATTCACCGTCCACCAGATCACATCGTTGACGAATGCAAACGGCTCGTCGACGGTGGCGTCGTTGAAATTACGCTGCTCGGACAGACCGTCAATCACTATCGCTACCAACACGGAAGCGCCGTCACAATCGATGGCCGAGAAGCACCGCAAGTCGGTCCAGGCCTCGCGGCATTTCGAAGTGCGAGACCGACCGGCGCACGCGTCACGACATTCGCCGATCTCTTGCGGCGCATCCATGAAGAAGTTCCTGCGCTCAAACGCCTTCGCTTTCTCACGAGTTATCCACGCGATTTCGGGGATGACATTCTGCGCGTGATGCGTGATTCACCGCGCATTTGTCGCTACTTGCACGCGCCTGCGCAGAGTGGATCCGATCGCATCTTGCGATTGATGAACCGCGGCTACACCGTCGGCGAATACCTCGACTTCACCGATCGCGCGTTCGAGATGCTCCCCGATCTCTCGCTTGCTGGTGACTTCATCGTCGGGTTTCCAACAGAGAGCGACGAAGACTTTGAAGCGACGTGCGCGCTGGTGCGGCGCCTTCCGTTCAAGAACAACTTCATCTTCAAGTATTCGCCCCGCCCTGGAACAACTGCTTTTGATCGAATCAAGGACGACGTTCCAGATGCCGTGAAACGATTTCGCAACAACCACCTGCTCGCGCTCCAAACGGACGTCTCGCGCACAGTGCATGAACGCCTCATCGGAAGCCGCGTTGAAGTGCTCTTCGACGAGGTTCGAACCATTCGGATGGCACCTCCCCCAACCACACTCAATCAGTTGACCGTTGCCGGACAGCACATTCTTCATGCCCCCGACCTGACTCTCTCCAAGACCGTGCAAAAATCCCAATGTGTCGGAAGAACTGCAGGAGACATTCTTTTTGCCCTGCCATGCGAATCAGCGGCTTTTGCAGCCGCATTTGTTGGAAAAACGATGTTTGTGGACATTACGGGCGCTTCTGCGCTGTTGCTCACCGGCACGCCGGCGCGCGAAGAATTCGAGAAGAATCGCATTTCGAGCGGTTTTTTCGACAACAAAATTTGACCTTCGGCAATTCGGGGTTACTTTGACAGTGGAGAGTCTGGAAAAGGGATGTGTCGATCCTGTATCGCTTCCCCCTTTTTGGAAAGGTATCTTCCCTATGAAATCTTATGCAGTTCTTGGTGCAGCGGCACTCATCTCGTCAGCCGCAAGCGCAGGGTTCACTGGCGTCACTGTCACTGAGGCAGTTTCCGGTGACCGCACCGTGTCATCCATCTGGGCTAACTTTAGCTCGTCCACTGATCGTATTCTGAATGTCTTCGACTACATGAATGGCTCAGGAACAATGGACGCGCTTCACACCGATAGTTGCTTCGGCGATGTCGATACTGACGGCGATGGCTATGCCGACGTCTTTGGTGCGACTGGTGCCTGGTCGCAGACGTGGAACACTTCTACTGGCATTCCTTCAGACTCGTTCGTCGCCATCGGCGCACCAGGACCAGTCGCTCTCGATCCTGGCTTCGCTGGCCCTTACACCAGTGGCGGTATCACCAACCTCTCGGGTTGGTACGACAGCACCCCAGGTTCACAGAACCTCGCTGGCACATCGCTCAAGATCAAGGTCATGCAGATTGCCCGCCTCACCGGTAGTGCTTACTACACAGGCAACTTCACAGTTGGTTTCGCAGCTCTCGGAAGCACAACTGCCCAATTCGGTGCAGGAACCTTCACGATCGGCACCCCAGCCCCAGGCGCGGTTGCGCTCCTCGGTCTCGCTGGTCTCGTCAGCCGCCGCCGTCGCGCCTAAGTGGCACGATTGGTCGGACGGGTTCTCAGGTCCTAGACCTCAGAACTCTTTGGGAAGCGATTTCAAACCACCACCCCTAAAAAAGGTGGTGGTTTTTTCCTTTTTTACTCGCATTTGTCTAATCTTGGGGTATGTTGGGCTTGTTGCCGATGGCAACAATCTGGTTGCGGGCTCAGCCCGAAACCAGATGGGTGACGGATGGGTGAAAGGGAGAGCAGATCGTCGGCTGGGAGGCCTCGATCTGAAACGCAAGTCTGAAAAGTCAGGCTGAAAAGTAAGGAAAGGGAACGAGAGATGACTATCCAATATGTGGGAATTTGCAGCGGTGCCGTGCTTGCTTTGCTGGTCAGCCAGACGCAAGCGAGTTTCACCAACGTCTCCGTGGCACCTGCACAGCTCGTCAACGGACGCTGGGTCTACAGCGTGTATGCGAATTTCACCGCTGCCACAGACCAAATTGTCAAAGTGAAAGACTGGCAGGTCACGAGTGGCACGATGCTGAACGTTCAGCACTCTGACACCGCGCTGCCCCTCGGTTCATGGAACCCAAGTTGGTGCACCTCCGAAGACCAGGCCGTGCTGAGCGACTCGTTTGTCTCGATCACCGGACTCTGGAATGACCAGGGAACAAACCTGAATTGGACCAACGGCGGTCCGACGATTGGGACCGGAGCTGAGTGGGGGCTCCCAGCGCTTAGCTCCGGCGGCGTCACCGTTGGCTCGACGCTGAAAGTGAAAATCATGCAGATTGCAGGCACAAACTTGCAGCCAACTGTCTTTCAGTTTTCTGCTGCGCTCAAAGTTGAATGGCGAACCTCCGCGTCGCAGCCCACTCAAAGTGGAAATGGCACCGTCACGATCCCAGCTCCCGGAGCCCTCGCTCTGTGCGGAATGTCACTTCTTTGTGCTGGACACTCGCGCCGCCGCTGCTCATAAGTTCCCACCAGAGGCGACCTCACGAAATTCTCTGCACTCGCATTGCGCCGGCGGATGAGATCCGCCGGCGCTTTGGTTTTTTGCTCCACCAGAATCGAAAAAAACACCCAAATCTCATAAAGATCTTGCCGCAACCCACTTCTTGGATTACCGTATCGCTTGATGGTGCTCGACTCTTGAACCGCGTCGCGTGACGTGGATCTCGCGCTCATTTCATTGGAGAAACAATCGTGAAGACTAGAACAATCGTCGGTGTGCTCGGACTTGGAGGCTTGGCCGTGTTTATTGGTCAACTCAATGCGACAGCGCTGCCAGGTGGTGCCGGTGACGATGGCGGCGTGGCCGCTGGACCAGACGTGATTGTCGGCGCGCTCCCAGATATCACGGCGTACGCAGCTGCCGCGTGGCAGGGTGTGACCTACTGCGCATACGCAGTCGGAACCACGAGTTGCAATATTGGTAATCAACAGTTGCTGTGGGAACCGAATCCTGCGACGACCCATCCTGTCATGCCTCAGAACATCTATCGCGTCAAGAATGGCGTGATCAAGCAAATCGGTCAGAGTTGGATCAAGCACGGTTTCTGCGCTCTTCAAGGAACGCTCTGCGGCGCATGCACGCCCGCTGGTAGCGGATGTCCGACCGTACTGGGTGTCGGATGCTCCGATCCATACTCATCAGGATTGAACGGCGGGCAAGGCGATCTCAAGAGTCGCTGGGGAGTCAATGCTGCGACGGGTGTCTACTCAGGAACCTACACAGATCCTGCGATTCCCAGTGCCTACCCAAGTTCGATTCGCGAGCGCATCACCGTGCCGAAGAACGACCTTGACTCGACGATGAATGCTGGCGCTCAGTACTTCATCGAAGGTCAGTACGTTCAGGTGCAGGATGCCGCCGCCGGAAACGACAACAACAACGCCTCATATCGCAAGATCACCGTTGGAACGACCTTCGGGACGAACGGCTATCCACTCACCCTGACCGGAGCGACCTTCCAGCAGATTCCAGCAATCTACGCTTGGCAGACAGTGCACACGGATGTCGCGATTCGTGAGTACGACGTTGCTGGCGATGGACGGTTTATCGTCGGCAGCCGCGCAACATTGAACACCAATGGCACCTACCACTACTCGTACGCCGTCTTCAATCTCAATAGCGACCGCAATGGTGGATCGTTCTCAGTGCCATTGGCAACGGGCGTCGTGCTGACCAACATCTCGTATCACGCGCCGTTCAACCACTCTGGCGACACGTACACGAACGTCCCTTGGACGCCGACGACAACGGCGAGCGCGATCACCTGGACTTGTGAACCGAATACCAACGCAAACGCTCACGCGATTCGCTGGTCGACGATGCATACGTTTGAGTTCGACGCCAATTCCCCGCCAACGGATGCTTCACAGGTGCTCACTCTGGGTATCTGGAAGGCTCCAACCGCATCGAGTACTGCAGCGTCGATTTCCGTGCAAGGCAAGAAGCCACTCCCAGTCGCTCCTCCGTGTGCAGCTGCCGATCTGAATTGCGATGGCACGATCAATGGTGCTGACCTTGCGACTCTTCTGAGCTGCTGGGCAACCGCTTGCGGCGACGTCAACAATGACGCCACAACCGACGGCGCAGACTTGGCGATCGTGCTCTCAGCGTGGAACTAAGGTCTGAAGCGACGCAAGTCGTTTCGAATCAGTTTATTTTTCAAACCGCCCAGCGCATGCTGGGCGGTTTTTTGCTGGGCGGTTTTTGCTGGGCGGTTTTTTGCAAGAAATCTCTCGCTTTTTCGATGCTTTGGTGGATGAATCGAAAGTCTGGGCTACAGTTCGCTCATGCTTACACCCCACATCGGCCGCCCTACGGGTGCCGTCGCTTTGTCGCTCGCCGCCATCGTTGCACTCGTCGCGCTCAACGCTGGAGCGGACGTCTCCAAGAAATCTGCGAAGCTCGCAAGTGCCGACCTGACGATCGCAGAACTTTCGCGGTTCGTGCTCTGCACACCGGCGCTCCCAACGGATCTTGCCGCCCACGTCGAGTTTTCAGTGTCAGTGCATGGCGCAGCGGCGACGATCGTGCTGGACAAGGTGTCGATTCGCGGCGACCGGTTCAAACTCTTGGTTGATTCTGGAGATGGAGTGCTCAACGAAGTCGCTCCTCCAGCCATTCGCACCTATCGCGGTTCGCTCGCAGGTCGTCCCGGCACGATCGTTGCCGGATCGATTCTCCCAACTGGATTCAGCGGCATCATTCACCTCGAGGATGAATCGACCTGGGTCATTCAACCGCTGAGTGATTTCCGACCCGAGTTGCTCTCGACTGGACAGCACGTCTCATACGCGACGTCTGACGCGATTCCAGATGGCCGAGGTTGCGCGCTTGGGCGTCCTGGATTTCCAGTCGCGAAGTACCGCTCGCTGCTCTCCGCAGCGATCGCTGCGGGTCAGGGACAGGGCGAAGGTGGCATCGCTGGAACGACGCCGTCTCAAGTTGAACTCGGCTGCGAGACGGACTACGAATTCTTTCAGAAAAATTCATCGAGCATCCCAAACACCCTGAACGATGTCGAACTCATCGTCAGCAACGTCAACACGATTTACGATCGCGATGTGAACATCACGTTCGAACTCGCAACGGTCATCATCCGCTCGGATGTCGCCGACCCATACACGTCGACGACGATCGACGGGCGGCTCACTGAGTTTGGAAACAAATGGGCATCTGCGCCCGAGTCGGGCATCTACCGCGACATCTCGCACATGTTCTCTGGCTACACATTCGCGGGCGGCACGATCGGTCTCGCGTACCTGGGCGTTGTCTGCAACGCAGTCAATAACGCACAGTACGGAGTCGTTGAGAGTCGTTACACCACATCACTCGGTTTTCGAATCTCGCTCTCGGCGCACGAACTCGGTCACAATTGGGACGCCACCCACTGCGATTCGCAAGGCACCGCTGCGTGCCACATCATGTGCTCTTCCAACGGCGGCTGCGGCGGCATCTCTGGATCGAACCTCAAGTTTGATCCGTTGACAATTTCGGAAGTCGGAACCTACCTCTCGCAGGTCGGCTGCGATTTCGTTCGCCCACTTCCAGCGGCCGTTCCATTCGTCGAGACCTTCGCGGCAACCACGCTCGCGACCGCACGCTGGACTTACAACGACGGCGGTGCGGTGAACGCCAACGGCGCGAACGAGCCGTCAACTCCGTACTCACTCAACCTCGGTTCAACCGGCGCAAATGCCTACGACGACGATCAAGTTCGCACGAACTACATCCTGCTCGGCGGCACTTCTTCGGCAACAGCGAGTTACAAGGTGCAGCGCACGGGCGTCGAGACAGGTGAGACATTCATCGTCGAATACCTCAACAACACGCTCGATTGGACTGCACTACGCACGCTGACCTCGGATGGAACCAACCAGACCACCTTCACAACGTACACCGACAGCCTGCCGACCAATGCCAGACACAATCAGTTCCGATTGCGATTCCGAGTCGATGGCAATGACACGGGCGACAACTGGTTTCTCGATGATGTGAACGTCTATGTCGTCGTCGCGCCGCCACCACCAGCCAACGACGAGTGCGAAGCTGCAACTGCTGTGACGCTTGGCTCGACCTCATTCAATTCAACGGATGCCACGGATAGTCCATACACGATTCCAACCGTCTGCACGCTCAATGCGAGTGGCGCCATCGTGCGAGATGTCTGGTTCGACTATCAGGCAACGTGCAGTGGATTGACAACAGTCTCGACCTGCGGCACAGCTGGGTTCGACTCTCGAATCGTCGTCTACACGGCGAGTTCGCTCTGTCCAACGCAGTCAACCGGTGTGGCTGGCTGCAATGACGACACGGCTGGATGTGCAAACGGCACATCGACGGCGACCTTCAGCGCCCTCGTCGGGAACCACTACTACATTCGCGTCGGTGGAGCGACCGGGGGCGGCGCAGGGTCGATCACGCTCGCGTGCACGGTGAACTGTCCAGCCGATCTCGATGGAGACTTGTTCGTCGACGCGGCCGATCTCACCGTCGTGCTCGCTGCGTGGGGATCGGTGGGCCCAACGGGCGATGTCAACTCGAGTGGACTGGTCGATGGACTCGATCTCGCGGTCATCCTCGCCTCGTGGGGTTCGTGCCCATAATCGGCGATCACCTCGCGGTGAAAGCTCGAATTCGAACAGATCCTCTGGCATTCATCGCTTTGGGCGGAGCTTTGCTCGCGTGCTGTCCAGCTGCTGCCATTGGAGGCGTCGCGGCTGGCTGCATCTCGCTCGCGCGCATCGCCAAGTCGGACGGCGCGCTGCGGGGCAAGACGCTTGCGCTGGGATCGATCATCGCAAGTCTCATCATCGGTGGCACATCATCGGTCATCGGAACTCGGTTTCAAGAGTCCGGACAGACAGCGATGAACGCCGAGGTGCGCGCAGCTGTCGATCAACTTCTCGCGACAGAGGTCGACCCATCAGCTTGGTGGGTCGGCGCCGATCCTCAGGCGTTGCTCGAGTTTCGTGCAGAGGTCCGCGAGCTCTTTGGACCACTGACTGCGGCAAGCGTGACCCAAGTGGCGATAAACGCCACGCTGCCAGCTCGAGCGCACTATCGCGTCTTGCTCGAATCGCCCTCGACGCAACTCTTCGCCTCCGTTGAAGTCGATGTGGTCTCGGATGTCAGCACCATGCTTCCAAGCGTTCGACTGCGATCGATGGCGATCGGATCCCCCGATGATAAAACGACGACGGAGCATCCCCGTCCGCTCGCCTTTCCCGCAACGAGTGATGCTGCGACCCCTGCTACTCTCAGTCCGAAATGAGCACAGTTCCATCCGGTCTGTCGGAAAATTTTCTTGACGCTCTCCCGAGCGATTCGCCTCGATCGGTCAGCAAGCTCGCGATCACCTCGCTGGTGCTCTCACTAGTTTTCTGTTGCCCACTGACGACCCTCGTGGGCATCGTCACGGGCGCGCTCGCCGTGGCCGCAACCGTTCGTGATCGCAACCTCGCAGGTCGATGGATCGCGGTTGTGGCAATCGTCATCTCGAGCATCGCAACGATCGGACAGACCATCGTCCTGATCAAGGGCTACGACCTCGTTTTCGTTCCGATCATGTCTGGACCGCAAACTGCGCTGCGCGCGGGGGAGAGTGGCGACCTCGCGACCTTTCAGCAGAGCTTCACTTCGAGCGCCGTGAATGAAAACACCGCAGAGAATGCGCGTGTTTTTTTGGCTGCGTTGACCGAGCGATACGGCGCATTCACGACAGCGAGCCTCGACACGAACTCTGCCTCTAGCCAGCCTCCCGCTGCGGGACAGGACTTCATTGCTGACTACCAACTTGACTTCGCCAAGGGACGCATTCGCGCGACCTGCACAATCGAACTCGCTGATGCGACGGGTCAACTCTCGCTTAAACTCAAGAGCGTCGTGATTCATGATGTTGATCGAGGCGATCTTCGCTATCCACCAACTCCAACCAACGAGAAACCCTGAACCATGGCGAGTAACGACATCAGAATCTCGGTTCGCGACCTCGTCAAGACCTTCGGAACTCAGACAGTCTTGACGGGAGTGAACCTCGACATTCGTGCGGGCGAAACGGTTGTGATCATGGGCGGGTCGGGTTGCGGCAAGACAACACTGCTTCGCTTGCTCATTGGGTCACACACCCCCACGAGTGGCACGATCGAACTGCTTGGGCAGGACATTTCGAAATTGACTGGCGATGAGTCGGACGCGCTGAAGCGACAGATGGGCATTCTCTTTCAGTCTGGGGCGCTCTTTCAGTCGATGTCGATTGGCGACAACGTCGCGCTTCCATTGCAGGAGCACACCGACCTCGCCCCTGAGATCATTGACATTCAGGTCAAGATGAAACTCGAACTCGTTGGTCTTCGCCCCCACGCCAACAAACTTCCCTCGCAGATCTCTGGCGGCATGATGAAACGCGCCGGACTCGCCCGCGCGATGGCGATGGATCCAAAGATCTTGTTTTACGATGAGCCCAGCGCCGGACTCGATCCGGTCACGAGCGCAGAAATCGATCAACTGATTCTTGAACTCACGCGAAGTTTCGGCATGACCAGCGTGGTGGTCACCCATGAGATGGACTCAGCATTCACGATCGCCGACCGAATGGTCATGCTCGACGGAGGTCGAGTGCTCAAAGTCGACACACGTGAAGAGTTTGACCGAATTCGCCAGTTGCCTGAGAGCGAAGCGGCACTGCTCTCGCTCGATGAGCAGATCGTCTATCAGTTTCTTCGCGGAGCAGCGAATGGACCGATCACTCGGCGTCGCAGTGCTGATGACTACCGTGAAGATCTCCTGGGGATGGATGCCGCTGGAAACGAAACAGCCGATCGACGACCCTCGGGCGCGCGGTACTGAGCTGCGATGAGCGACTCGGTGAAACAGAGTCACTGCGACGAGTGGTTCGCAGGTCGACGGGTCACTGTGATGGGGCTTGGACAATGGGGCGGCGGTCTTGGCGTCGCTCAGTGGTTGCTCGCGCGAGGTGCGCGCGTCCACATCACCGATCTCGCAAGCGAGAAGACGCTTTCAAAATCTCTTGAGCCGATGGCACCGGCGATCGCTGAGGGCACCGTCACACTGCGACTCGGCGGCCACGAACTCAGCGACTTCGTGCAGAGTGACCTCGTCGTTGCCAACGCCGCTGTACCGCGGCCCTGGGAGAATCCATTTCTCGCTGCTGCTCGCGAGGCCGGCGTTGCGATTACCACTGAGATTCGACTCGCCGTCGAGCGACTTGCAACTCGCCGAGTCATCGCGATCACTGGCAGTGCTGGAAAATCAACGACAACCGCGATGACCCTCTGCGCTCTCGCTGGCTCAGGTCGCGAAGTGCGATTCGGTGGCAACATCGGCGGATCCTTGCTGACCGCACCCGTGGGCAGCGCACAGGAGTGGACCGTTCTTGAATTGTCGAGCGCGCAACTCTGGTGGCTATCGAAAGCGGGTGGTGGCGTGGGATGGTCGGCGACGATTGCTGTTCTCACAAACCTCGCGGCGAACCATATCGACTGGCACGGCTCGCTCTGCCACTACATCGGCTCGAAGGCGCAGATTCGCGCCGACCAACGCGACGGCGACGCATTCCTCTGCGCGTTCGCGCGCGAAAATCCGGCGCAGTCGGCGCGCTTCGCAAGCGAGTCTGCGTCAGGGGCGTGGTGGTTGGGTGCGAGCGATCCGGCGGTACCCAGCGTCAGCGAGATCGAACTCTCAATTCCTGGCGCTCATCAACGGCGAAACGCGCAACTCGCACTTGCGATCACTGCGACCTGTGCGCAGTTCGACGGCGATCCAGAGAATTCGCAGGGCGCACGCGCTGCACTCGCAACCTTCGCTGGGCTCGACCATCGATTGCAATCCATTGGATCGGTCGACGGGGTGCGCTGTTACAACGACTCAAAGGCGACGACGCCCGAAGCGACACTCTTGGCTCTCGAGTCGTTCGATGACCTCGCGCGCGTTCATCTCATCGCGGGTGGTTTCGACAAGAAGGTCGATCTCTCTGCGATCCGCGACCTCGCACCACGGCTCGCAGGGCTCTACGCAATTGGCGAAACGGCTCGAGCGATTGCGCCCGCACCTCCAGCGATGCGCTGTGACTCGCTCACGGATGCCGTTTCGCAGGCCTTTTCTCGGGCAAAGAGTGGTGACATCCTTCTGCTTTCACCAGCGTGCGCGAGCTGGGATCAATTCACCAACTACGAAGCGCGGGGCAACCTCTTCGTGCAACGCGTGCGCGAGCATGCCGCATTGAGCCGGTGCTAGACTTCTATGACACCCATGAAATCCCTCGCCACACGTCTCGCTATAGGAATCGCCGCTGCAACTCTCCTCACTGGTTGCTACACCCCATCTGGGGGATTCAATCCAGGCACTGGTCGCGGCTTCGTCTACATCTCGACGCCGACCCGTCCTGTGACGATCACGCTCGTCGACACCCGTAATGGAGAACCATTTTTCAAACTCGACATTCCCGCCGGCGAACAGTTGACCTTCAAGTTCGTCGAAGGATCTGGCACGGGATCGCGCATCGAACCGACCAAGATGATGTGGGCGGTCTGGGAAGCGAAGACCGAGTTTGGTTCGCTCAACAACCAACTCATCTGCCCTCCCGCATCCTGCCGGCGAATCGACGTGAGCTTTCGGCCGGCGCCTGAAGATCCACCGACCGATCCGACGCTGCTCATTGCGCCTGACTCGGTGATTCCAACGACCGGGCCTGAGAGTCCTGCAGGTGGACCGCAAACTCCCAATCGTCCACAGGACTGAGCACGCGATGCGGGTTGGCCACGGCTACGACCTTCACCGACTCGAACCATGCGCCCCGAGCGGACGCGGTCGCCCATTGGTTCTTGGTGGTCTTCGCTTCGATCACGCAACGGGACCCGTCGCGCACTCCGATGGAGATGCGCTCTTGCACGCGATCACCGACGCGATCTTGGGCGCGCTGGGAATGCCCGACATTGGAAGTTTTTTTCCTGATACCGACGCAGCGAACGATGGACGTGACTCGTCGATCTTTCTTCGCGAGGCGCTTGCGCGAATGCGCGCGGCGAAATTCTCTGTGGGCAACATCGATTGCACTGTGATCTGCGAATCACCAAAGATTGGACCGCGCCGAGATGAAATCGTCGCGCATCTCGCAGCGCTGCTCTCGTGTGATGCGCAGCGGATCAACGTAAAGGGCAAGACACACGAGAAAGTCGATGCTGTGGGCGAGGGACGCGCCATTGAAGTGCACGTGGTTGCACTGCTTCAACCAATATCGTGAGACCTGTGGACCTGCGTGGCAGACTCCATCGACCCCTATACTCGGATTTATGAGAGCAGTCGTCACTGGGCAAGTCGGCGTTGACAAGAAGGAATACCTCCAAAAAACTGTGACCGCTGCGGGCGAACGAGGCGACCGCATCTCCCTCTTCAACATCGGCGATCGAATGTATGCAGAGGCGACTGATGTGCGACCCGGACGCATTCTCGACCTGCCGATTTCGCGCCTTGCGAGTCTTCGCCGCGCGGCATTCAAAGATGTGATCTCCGCGACGCAGCCCAAGGGGGAGCATCCACACGTGATCGTGAACACCCACGCCACTTTTCGCTGGCGTCACGGACTCTTCAGCGCGTTCGACTTCGACCAACTGCTGAAACTTGAACCCAACTGCTTCATCTGTCTTGTCGACAATGTCGAGACGATTCACCACCGCCTCCACCGCGATCATGTCATCGATGCAACGCTGAAGGATTGCATGGTCTGGCGCGAAGAAGAGATTCTCGCGACCGAATTGATGGCACAAGCGCTTGGATGCAGCAACGACTTCTATGTGCTCAGCCGAGGACGACAGCAAGACACGGTCGAAACGTGTGTGCGGCTGATCACGAGACCAGAGATGCGCAAGGTCTATCCATCCTTCCCAATGAGTCATGTGATGGACATGCCCGACGTGATGGCTGAGATCAATCACTTTCGTGCCGAGCTCGCCAAACATTTCATCACCTTTGATCCGGGTGATGTCGACGAGAAGCTGCTCTTAGACCGCGCGCTCGATGCGGCGCGCAAGGGAGAAGATTTCGTCGAGGTGCAACCGCACGCCTTCGGCGGGCGCGAAGGCAATCCCACCATGCGTCTGCCCGTGCGCGAAGTGCTCGACATCGCTGGCGACATCGATGGACAGATCTACATGCGCGATTTCAAGTTGGTCGACCAGAGCGACATGA
This sequence comes from Singulisphaera sp. GP187, assembly GCA_945869475.1. GTDB lineage: Bacteria > Planctomycetota > Phycisphaerae > Phycisphaerales > SM1A02 > F1-60-MAGs104. Next base: position 78,527 of record CAMBOV010000003.1, read on the forward strand.
TTGTGTCGCTCGTGCCAGAACTTGCAGGCGGCGTGCCAGGGCTCTCGAGCGGCGTCGAGCGCGAATTGCACCACGCATTCGAGCACACGAAAGAGGTCTACGTCGTGTGGAAGCCGAAGAAGAACCCAAGTCCGTTTATTACAGAGACTGCCACGCGCATTTTTCGCAGCGTCGATGAGGCCCTTTCATTCTTCGACAGCGAAGGCATGCTCGCACCCACGTCGCTCTTCGGGCACTGATCGGCCCGAGAGCCCTGCGCCGTGCCACGATTTCAACTGCGAGTTGCGTACGACGGAACCAACTTTCACGGATGGCAACGACAAGAGCCGCCTGATCTGCCGCCGCTGCGCACGGCACAAGGAGTTCTCACCGTCGCGGTGAGCCAACTCATGAAGGATCGCATCTCGGTCAATGGTGCGAGTCGCACCGATACGGGAGTGCACGCGCGCGGACAAGTTGCAGCCTTTTCGGTCTCCGAGTCGCGCGTGCCACCGGAGCGACTCTCGATGGCAATCAATTCGCGCTTGCCCGCAGACATTGAAGTGCGCGAGGCGCGAGTTGTGCGGGATGATTTCGATCCAGTTCGCGACTGCCTCAGCAAGAACTACACCTATCGTCTTCGTCACGGATCAGAGGGACGCCCACCGCACGTCAACGGGCGCCCTGATCCATTTGACCGTGAGATGACCGCGCATTGCCATCAGACACTCGAGCTTGCAGCAATGCAGCGAGCTGCGGCACAGATGACCGGCACGCGCGACTACAAGGCGTTCGCACACTGTCCAGAGCAACGTGAGACGACGGTGCGCAGCGTGCACATGTGCACCGTCACTGAGCTCAGCCCTGGATTGCTGCGCTTCGACGTCGCGGGCAGCGGATTTCTGCACCACATGGTGCGCATCATGGTTGGAACGCTCGTCGACGTCGGTCGCGGGCGCATCGATCCTGCGGCGATCAATGAGATCATCGCATCGTGCGAGCGAAAGCGCGCAGGACAGACGATGCCGCCGCAAGGGCTCTGCCTCGAGTGGATTCACTACGGCGGGGGTGAGTCGCTGTGAGAATCCTGCACCTCTCGACACGACTGATCATCGGCGGGTCGCAGGAGAACACACTGCTTTCGTGCAGTGGCGCTGCAGATCACGGACACACGGTGGCGCTCGCGTACGGGCCGATCTTTGGTCCTGAGGGATCGCTCTTGCCCCGCGCCGTCGCCGACACGCGCATCGAAAAGTTTGAGATTCCAGATCTCACGCGCGCGGTCGATCCACTTCGGGACTGGCGTTGTGCGAAGCAGTTGCGCCGACTGATTCACGAGTGGGAGCCCGATGTCGTTCATACGCACTCCTCGAAGGCCGGCATCCTCGGGCGCGCGGCGGCGTGGAGTGCGGGTGTTCGCGTGGTCGTGCACACCATTCACGGACTCCCATTTCATCCCTATCAGAACTGGCTCAAGAACGCCGCGTATGTGCGCGCAGAACGATGGGCCGCGAACCGCTGCCATGCAATTGTGACGGTCGCCGATGCGATGACTCAGGTCGCGCGTGCACACAAGATCGGTACGCCAGCTCAGTACACAATGATTCGAAGTGGCATGGAGATCGCGCCGTGGTTCGACGCTGCGAACGATCGTGCCCGCGTTCGCGAGAGTTTCGGATGGAATGAACAGACGATCGTCCTTGGAACCGTCGCACGGCTCGCTGAACTCAAGGGTCATGATGATCTCATCGATGCCTTCACTGCGTTGCTTCGCGAGCGCGCGAACGCCAACGTTGCGCTCTTCTGGATTGGAGATGGATGGTGGCGACAACGACTTGTCGATCGACTCAGCAAGGCTGGCATCGCTGACCGAGTTGTTCTAACTGGGCTCGTCGATCCGAGTGAGATTCCTCGGTTGATGTCAGCGATGGACGTGGTTGTGCATCCCTCCTACCGAGAGGGACTCCCACGCAGCGTCGTGCAAGGAATGCTCAGTGAGAAGCCAGTCATCGCATACGACGTGGATGGCACACGCGAGGTCTGCACGAGCGGCGTCACTGGAATTCTGGTTGGCGCGGGCGATCGCGCTGCGCTCACGGCGGCGGCGCAGCGACTGATCGCACACCCATCCGAGCGACGTGCAATGGGCGCGCGCGGCCGCGAGCTCGTGCAACACGACTTTGACTCGCGCGTGATGGTTGAGAGACTGCTTGGGCTCTACGACGCCATCGCATCACGCAGCACGTAGAGTCATCGCATGCCAGCCATGCCAGCCATGCGAATCACAGTCTTTGGACCCCACCCCGATGATCAAGAACTCGGCATGGGCGGCACCATCGCCCGCCTCGCTGCGCTCGGTCATGCGGTGACTCTGGTCGACATGACCAACGGCGAGCCGACACCGATGGGATCTCCAGAGATTCGCGCGCGAGAAGGCGCTGCGGCTGCGACAATTCTGGGAGTGAAGCGGGTGCAATTGGGTCTCACCAACCGCGAACTTGTGAACGATCTCTCCGCACGCGCGGTTGTGGCCGGAGCGATTCGAGCGCTCCAGCCGCACATCATCTTCGCCCCCCATCCCATCGACGCGCATCCCGATCACGTCGCTGCATGCGCAGTGATTGAAGCGGGGCGATTCGCAGCGAAGTACACAAAGTGTGAGTTGCCAGGTGAGGCCTGGCACGCGCCGCACCTCTTTCACTACTACGCGATTCACTTGCGAAGTGTGCCTCAACCTTCATTCATCGCCGATACCACTGGATACGCGCAGGCGAAGCGTCGCGCGATCCTCGCCTATGAAAGTCAGTTCGTCGCGAACGTGAAGAATGCGAAGGTGCCCCAGTGGATCGATGCCGCCGGCGTGTACTTCGCAAGCCGAATCGGAACCGAGAGTGCCGAGCCCTTCTACTCTCGCGAGTGCATCGCACTCGACTTCGCCGACCTGAAGTTCTAGGTCAACCACCCGTCGAACCAAACCCTCCAGCGCCCCGCGCGGTCTGCGTCAAATCAGCAGACTCGCACATCCGTGCACGAACAACGGGCGCGATCACGAGTTGCGCGATGCGCATCGATGGCTCAACGGTGAACGGTTCGCGACCATGATTGATCAGAGCGACTTTCATCTCGCCCCGATAGTCACTATCGACCGTGCCGGGCGCGTTTGGAATCGACACTCCACACTTCGTGGCGAGTCCGCTGCGCGGGCGCACTTGACCTTCGTAGCCCTCAGGAATTTCAACTGCGAATCCGCATGAAATCATCGCGATTTCCCCTGGGTCAATCACCACTGGGGTCGCGATCGCAGCGTGCAGATCCATGCCGGCAGCGTGCGCTGTCTGATAGGCGGGCACGACGGCGAGCGGCGTGAGTCGGCGAAACTTGATCTCGATCTCGTTCATCGCTCGAGTGTAGAGAACGCATGCGAGTGGCTGAGTCGATCATGCACGCGCGCGAGCGGCTACCCTCGCTTCATGCTCTGCCCTGTGATCGGACTTCTGCTTCTTGCGATCGTCGCGTGGCTCACCATCTCTGGGCTCAAGATTCGAGAGCTTTCGAAGGCGCCCGCGATCGCGTGCGGTCGGTGCGGTCACTTTCTTGATCAGGGGCAATTGCGCTGTCCCGAATGTGGAACCCTGTGGGATATTGCGTGGCTCGCCCGCCTCAGCAAGGCGCGCAAGCGGTCGGGCACGACTCGACTCGTGATCGCCGCAGTCTTGGCGCTCCTCATCGTCACCGGAGTCGTTCTCTCGGTCTGGGATCTCGTGAGTTACGTCAACGCGGCCAAGGCGAAGTACCCGGGCAACGCAACCGCCCCAGCTACCGCGCCACCGTGATTCGGCTGCGACGATACGAAAGATCTGCGCGACGGGCGGGATGCGAGTCGATGTGCGGCGTGCGCCAACACCCAACCCACCGATCGGGCTCGATCTCGTGCAGGGCATACGCATCGCGACCTTGCACAACCTCTGGGCGCTCCTCTTTGGGCATGAACGGCCACCACGGGATCACTCCCTGCGCAGCGCCCGCCAACTTCTTGAATTCACGTGGATCGTTCACCACATCCTCGACGGTGGTGAGCCGCGCCCGTTGATCGCGAAGCCCAGGAATCGACTTGAAAAGTCCGCGCGTGTACGGATGCAACGGACGCGCGAAGAGTTCTTCAACCCGCGCATACTCGACGACCCGTCCCGCATACATCACGCACACGACGTCTGCGTTCTCAGCGACGACACCAAGATTGTGCGTGATGAGCATCACACCCATCCCACGCGCATGCTGAATCTCGCTGAGCAGTTCGAGAATCTGCGCCTGAATCGTGACGTCGAGCGCCGTCGTCGGCTCATCGGCGAGCAACAGCTTTGGATGGCACGCGAGCGCCATTGCGATCATGACGCGTTGGCGCATGCCACCTGAATATCGGTGCGGATAGTCGTTGAGCAACTGCATGCGCGCGCGGCGCAATCGCTGCGGCAGCGATCCCTCGGCGGCGAGCAATTCTGCAGGAGGACTGCGCTGCGCCTCGACCTCACCCTTGAGCGCGGTGAGCTCGCGCTTCAGCCGTCCTTCGATCGGTTGATACATGCCAACTTCATCGAGCGCGCGCATCGCGATCTCGACCGCTTCATCGGCAGAGGCCTTCTGATGCAGCAGGATCGCCTCGAGAATCTGATCTCCAATGGTGTAGACGGGATTCAAACTCGTCATCGGCTCTTGAAAGATCATCGCGATGTCGCGGCCGCGCACTTTCAACATCTCTCGCTCGCTCAACGTGAGCAGTTCGCGACCGTCGAGGCGAATCGATCCTCCATCGACTCTGCCGGGCGGGCAGGGCACCAACTGCATCGTCGTCATCGCAGTCACGCTCTTACCACACCCAGATTCGCCCACGACCGCCAGAGTCTGGTTGGGATAGATCGTCATGCTCACGCCGGCAACCGCCGCAATGCGCGGACCCCCACCGCTGTTGTCGAAGGACACCGCGAGATCGCAGACCTCGAGGAGTGGCTTCTGCGACTTCAATTCTGTTTCATCGGACATTAGTGCGCCGCCTTGCGAAGTTTTGGGTCGATCGCGTCTCGCAGCGATCCACCCAGAATGTTGTATGCCAAGACTGAAAAGAAGATTGCCGCCCCAGGAAAAATCGCTAACCACCAGACGAAGGTTCCTGTGGTGCCGGTGGCGCTCGAGAGCAACTTGCCCCACGACGCCTGATTGTCTGGACCGAGCCCGAGATACGAAAGAGTCGCCTCAGCGATGATCGCACCGGCGATCGCGAAGCTCGCATCAACCAGCACGGGCGTCACACCATTGGGAAGCATGTGTCGAAAGAGAATGGATCGCAGCGGCAGACCCGATGCGCGCGCCCCCTGCACGAAATCTTGGTGGCGCAGTTTCATGAACTCCGCGCGTGTGAACCGCGCCGCACCCGTCCACGAGAGACAACCGATGATCGCCATCATCACGTACGTGCTGCGTGGCAAGACACCCGCAGCGACGATCAGCAGAAAGAGCACGGGCACCGCCATAAAGATCTCGACGACGCGAAAGAGCAGCATGTCAATCTTGCCGCCGAAATAGCCCATGATCGATCCCATCGTGACGCCGATGATCACCGCGATTCCCGTCGAGACAAATCCCACCGAGATCGAGAGTCGGCACGCCCAGAGAAGTTGCGCCAAGACGTCAGCACCGTTGGAGTCGGTGCCCAAGAGAAATGAATGCGCTGCAAATGGACTCGCTAAGAGCGGCTTCCACTCGCGCTGCAACGATGATCGTTGCCTCGCAACCTGTTCGACATCCGCACGGGCGCGCGCGGCGAGCTCTTCGTTGCCATCGCGATTCGCACTCGTCACCGCTGCGGCGAATCGGGTGAACTCTCGTCCAGCGGCGGCATCCTTCGCCGCGTACGCAGCTGCCACCGAGGTCATCGGCGCGACGGTGATGAGTTCGCTTCGCAAGCGATCTGGGCTCCACGGGATCAGCGTGTAGAGACAGCGAATGCGTCCCGCGGCCTCGTCGGTGACGTATCGATCAAAGTCGACGGGTGTTGATTGCCACCGACTTCCAGCCGCGACTGCGACTGCGCCAAGTGCAATCGCGACAACGATGATGCGCCCCCGCAGCGAGAGAAGGAATGGGATCGCCAGTGCGACGAGCGCCGCAGGAAGACCAATCAGTGCGGCCACGCAAATCCGCCTCCAGACATTGAGTGGGTCTGCGACCCACGCGCCGAGCGTGCGCGTCCAACCGCTGCGCGCCGGTTCATCGAGCCAATCCGCTGCGAACGAGACGAACACGACGGTGAATCCTGCGATGACCGCCATCACGACGAGCACGCCGAGCCGTTCGCCTCGCGCGATGGTGAGAGGCACGATCATCCACACAGCGCCTGCGAGTACGCCGAAAAAAAGCAGCAGGTCAGCGGCGGTGAGCGACGCCCAGAGCGGCGAGCGCGATGAGACGACCGTGCCATCAGCTGCGACAACTTGCAGCCAGAGTGGATTCGCATTTGCGATGAATGGTGCGAGAACTGCGCCGAGCGCGACGAGCGAAATCCACGCGATCGCGAAGAGTGCGGGACGCCCCTTGAGGACGCGCGCCCACGCATCGGCCCAGAAACCGCGCGCCTGCGCCGCTCCGATGCCACGCATCGCTTCGACGCCTGAGATCGCCTCATGCATAGGAGACTCTCGGATCTGCCATCGCATAGAGAATGTCAGCGATGAGCAACGCCACCAGACTCACGCAACCCACCATGATGGTGTTGGCCAGCATGACCTCAGAATCATGCAAGCTCACAGCTTCGAGCATGAGCGATCCCATGCCAGGAATCGAGAAAATCTTTTCGACGATCACACTGCCTGAGAGCATCGCCGGAAAGATTGAGACGAACATCGTGATGAGAGGCAAGAGCGAATTTCGAAAGACATGTCGCAGCACGATGTCGCGCCGCGAGACTCCCTTCGCCTTCGCTGTTCGCACATAGTCCGCGTTGAAATTGTCGAGCATCGCGGCGCGCGTCTGCCGCGAGAGAACCGCGAAGCCCGCGTAGACGAGGCAGACGACCGGCAGCACGAGATGCCATCCCACATCCAGAATCCATCCTGGTTGAAATCCGTCGGCACCCCACATCGGAAGAAACGCGATCGAAGATGCGTTGGTGGCGTGAAGCCCCGCGACCGGAAAGAGCCCGAGATATTGCTTGTTTGCGAGGAATCCAACGGCGAGCACACCCGCCCATACCACGGGGATCGACCAGAGTGCGATGAAGAATCCACCGCTGATCACATCGAACCACGATCCACGTCGTGCCGCGGCGAGCATGCCTGTTGGAATCGCCACGAGATAAATCATCGGAAAGGCGATCAGGTTGATGAGCAGCGTCACGGGCAGTGCCTCGAGAATCAGACTCGCAACGGGTCGGTTCTTCGTGCGACTCCATCCCATATCGGGTGCGCCGATCGAGAGCACTCCTGGAATCACCGGAACTCCCGCCTGTTCGAAGGGCAGTGCTGTGAAGCACAACGCGAGCGACTCGCGCGACGCACTCGCCGTGGCGCGCGCAGCGAGCGCCACATCGGCCGCACTCTGCACGGCTGACCACTGTGCAACCGAGATATCAATTCGCAGTGCGCTCACGTTCGACGGAGGAAGTTCTCCCCGTTGATCGACAAGCGACGATTGCTGCGTCGCCTCTGCATACTGCGCCAACGCGATGCGAAGCGACGCAAGCGCGCCAACGAACGCTTCGCGAGCGCTTCCATTCTCGCGCGCGAGCGCTCGGTACTGCTGTCGAAGCGCAACGGCCGAGTCACCCGCGATGAACGTCTTCGTCGCAGCAGCACTCGACTGCGCCGATCGATCACTGCCCTGCCATGGAGTTGCCATCATCATCGCAGGCACAGTGCGAGGGGCGTAGATGCGTTCGCCTGTTGAGTCGATCTGCGCCCGTGCGCCGAACTTCACCGGAGAGATGCGACCGAGCCACTGCACATACTGCACGACGACGGACTCATCGAGACGAAAGCGATCGCGAAAGCGCGCTTCGGCGATGCGTGGATCGCCACCCGCGGGACTTCCTCCTCCCGCTGCAGCCGATGCGCTTGCGCTGAAACCTCCCGGCGCAAGCGCGATCAAACAATAGACCATGAAGGTCATCCCAATGAGTGTGGGAATCATGAAGAGCAGGCGTCGGCTGATATAGGGAAGCATGGCGTGCGACCCGAATCAGGAACTGGGCTGCATCGTGGCGGTTGGCGCGACGAAGAAGAACTCTTCGGGCGAGAGCCCAGTCTTATACATGCGCACGTTTCCGAACTCCCGCTTGATGAATCGCAACCACGGCGAGACACGGATGAACGTGTAGGGCTGGTCCTTTGCGATGACCGCTTCGAGTTGATGCCAGATCAACATGCGCGACTCTTCGTCCATCGAGCGACGACCCTGCTCGATGAGTGCGTCCGCTGCTGGGTTCGACCACTGCGAGAAGTTGTCTCGCCCCTTGGCCATACTCTCCGAGTGGTAGATCTGCTTGGGATCGCTCTCAGGCGCCGATGCACTCCACGCCATGGTGAGCGCGTCGAAGTCGCGCGACTTGATGATGTCTTGATATCGACTCCAGTCGATGGGACGGGTCGTCATCACGATGCCAGCCTTCTTGTAGGAGTCTTGCGTAAAGCGTGCGATGCGCTCGCCAATCTCTCCACCTGTCGCGTAGGTGTATTCGAATTCGAATTTCTCACCCTTCGCATTCTCGAGGATGCCATCGCCGTTACGGTCTTCCCATCCAGCTGCTTTCAGCAAGACCTGCGCCGCGTCCGGATCGAAGGGCATCGGTGAAAGTGCCGCGTTCGCCGCAGGACTCTCGGGATTGAACGGCCCCTTCGCGACCGTGCCGATGCCATCCCAAATGTCTCGGATCATCTTCTCGCGGTCGAGAAGAAGTGTCATCGCCTGTCGCACGCGCGCATCCTGAAATGGAGTCAGCCGGCCGGTCTCGCCTCGCGGACCGCACTGCCATGCGATGAACGAATAGCCGCTGCGCATGTTGACCCACTTGAGCGCATAGTTGCTCTTCTCGAACTCAGGTTCATCACGCAAGACAGTGTTGAATTGCGGAGAGGTCGGCAACACCATCGACGCTTCGTTGTTTCGAAAGGCGACGAGCCGCGCGAGATCATCCTTGATCGTTCGAAAGCGCTGCTGATCGAGCGGCGTTCGTCCAGACCACCAGTTTGGATTTCGAACGATGACGATGTCGGTGCCCGGGGTCCACTGACTCGCCAAGTCCTGTGCACCTGCTGGAAGACGCTCCATCATGAATGGCCCCGATCCCATCAAGAGCCCCGTTGATTGATTGATCTGCGCCGGTTCGAACTGCGAGTAGAAGTGCTTTGGAATGATGGGATTTCCCATTGCCGCGAGAATGTTTGTGAAGAGCGAGTCTTTGAAGTGAAACTCGACCGTGAGTGGATCGATCACCTTGACATCGGTCAACACATCGGCGAGTGTCGAACGCGTGCGGTCGGCGTCGATCGATGGATTCAGAATAAAATCCATGTACGTCCAGCGAACATCTTCAGCAGTCACAGGAGTTCGGTCGCTAAATCGCGCCTTTGGATTGATGTGTGCACGAATCCACAATCCATCAGGATCGATCTGCCACGCATCTGAGAGCGCGCCAACGAGTTTCATCGTCTTGGGATTGAACGTCGCAAGCGACTCACAGACGCGATCGACAACCCGCAATCCATAGACGTCGGCATAGAGGTACGGCGTGACCTTCTGTGGTTGTCCCTCAAAAATCTCGACAAACTCACCGCCTGGACGAAAGCCCGGCACACGAGCGGGATCGGTTGGAAATGCAGGATCCGCTTGCCACGCGATCTCAATGCCTGCACGCGCCCACGATTGGTCGCGCACCGCAACTGGAGCGGTCGACGTCGCACCCGCCGTGGTGACGCCCGCAGCAACGGCCGGCGCACCCGCAACGCGCGCCTCGAAGCTCGACATGCGCGACTCCATGTTGCGCCCTTGCTCGAGCAAAGTCTGCAAGACGGGCCACTGCCGATCGCGTTGAATCATCGAGAGCCAGAGTGTTGCGAGGATCGCCAAGAGCAGCACGATCACGACGAAATCTTTGATTCCAAATCGATTTTGCATAGGAAATTTGGATCTTATCACGCAGTTGGAGTGCGTTGACGCGAGGCGGGATCGATCGCGCTACGCAGAGTGTCACCCACAAAGTTCAACGCAAGCAGCGTCGCTCCAATGGAGAGACAGGGCCAGAGCAAGAGCCACCAGCGACTCTGGATCGTGTTCACTTCGGCGAGTCCTTCGGATGCGAGATTTCCCCAGGATGGCAGTGGTTCGCGCACTCCGATGCCGAGAAAACTGAGAAAACTCTCCGACAAAATCGCGGCAGGCACGGCAAGCGCCGCATAGACGGCAACGGGTGCGATGACGTTGGGCAGATAGTGCAATCGAAACTGCCGCCACGGACCAACACCCACCGCGCGACACGCTTCCATGAAGAGTTGACCGCGCAAACTCAACACTTGGCCGCGAATCACACGTGCGACCGTGAGCCAACTCGTCGCGCCGATTGCGAGCAGCAAGATCGCCACGTCAAAGAACTGGTGACCCGATCCAGTGCGCTCGAGTCCGATGCGTTCGAGGATTCCCTCGGCCGCGACTGCAAAGAGAACGACGAGAAGCATCGACGGAAGTCCATACATCACATCAACGATGCGCATCATTGTTCCATCGATCCGCCCGCCACAGGCCGCGCTTGCGGCGCCGTACATCGTCCCGAATCCGACAGCGACAGAGGCTGCACACACGCCAATCAACAGACTCACGGCGCCACCCATCAAGCAGCGCGCGAAGACATCGCGCCCCAGACGATCGGTTCCACAGATTCGCGTGGGCACATATGCGCCGGCCGCTTGCTGCGCCGCGATGGCTTCTTGCACCGCGGGCGAGTCGCTCCACCACGAAGGTGCAAGCAGCGACAACTCAAGGTTTCCCGCTTCGTATCGGCGAACCGACGCCCCACCCGCTCGATCAACTCGTCCGATCGTCCACGGAAGCGAGCACGCGCATGCGAGCAGCACGGCCGCGAGAACGATGCATCCCAATCCGCCAGGAATTCGTCGAGTTTTTCGCGGGGCGCTCACAGAGCGCGCAGACTACGGCGCGGATGACGGCGCGGGCGCGGGCGCGGGCGCGGGCGCGGGCGCGGGCGCAGAGACAGGTGCGACGATCGCAGGTGACGCAGCGGCGGCGGGCTCGACTGGCGATCGACCGCCGAGCACTGGTGACGGTCGACCATCGCGATGGGCATCGACGATCGTGCCAACCGTCGCATCACGTGCTCGCGCATCACGTTCAAGTCCAGCGCGCATCGTTCGCATCACGGCGTCAATCTCTGACAACTCCATCGCGCGTGACCGAAGATTCAGATCAACGATCGTTCCTGCGAGTGCGCGAATCTGAGATTCGAGTTTCTGCGATTCATCGTGTCGGCCTCCAAGGCGAGCGCTGCCCCACTGTGCGCCGAGTCCCTCGAGTTGACCTTGCACATGAAGTTCTTCGACGCGCAGTGCATACAACGCCGGCTTGTGTTGGCGCAAGACCGCCAGCGAAGAGAGTCGCTTGCCCATCTTCGCAGCGGCCCGTCGAAAGATCTCCGGATCTTTCGCGCGTGCATCCTCGAGAGTCTTCGCCCACTCTGGGGAGACATCCCGAGCGACGGCGATGAGCGCATCTGGATCGGGCGAACCACTGTGTTGCTGCGAGATCTCCGCCGCATCCGTTGCGTTCATGCTCGCCGCGACTGCTTCGTCAGCCATCATGCACCTACCCCCCTCGGCATCGATCGAAAGCACGCGGAGTGAAGAACAGAGAATGCAGAGTGAAAGCATCACGTCACTTTCTCAAGGAGTTCCAGCCGATGCGAGGATGAGCTGCACTTCCGCATGCAAATCGCCGAACGATGCATCACGCACTCTCAGAATCGGCATCGCGCCACCATCATCGACCTCAAATTCTTGAGTGCCGCTGTCAGCGATGATCTCACTTCCGGCGAGCAGTGAGACGAGCACCGGCTCAGAGTTCGTGCCGCCCTGATCGGCCGACGCAACGACTTGTTGCGGTGGGATCGAGGTGCGCGAATCGAAGACACCGCTGACGAAGACGGCTGCCGCGAGAGCTGCGGCAACGGCGAGTCCCAATCCCCAACGTGCGCGCCACCCATCGACTGACGTGAACGTGGTGTGGAATCGCTGCGAGATCGTCAGCGGCGTGCGGCTCACGATGCGATCTGCCAGACCGTCACGTTCGCGCAACTTCATCCCGCGCGCGTTGAGCGCCTGCTCAAGAAGGCGCTGCTGTGCGTCGCCATCACCATGACCATCCTCTGGACGATCCTGTGAACCACCAGCTGAATGAAATTCAGGGACTTTCATGCGGGGAGGAGAACGCGGTGTGGATGGGTCGATTGCATGAATTATCCTCGCCTCTTGGCGCGCACTTCGATCGTCTCGCGAAGTCGCGCAAGCGCTCGGTGGTGTCGGGCGAGCAGGGTTCCGACGGGCTCTTTGAGGAGCTCAGCGATCTGCTTGAAACTCAACCCAGCGGTATGCCGCAGGTCGACAATCTCACGGTCGGCCCGCGAGAGCTCTGCCATAGCCCCCTCGAGGGCAGCGACTTGTGACTCTTCAACGGTCCTATAACCCTCGCCCGCCATGCCAGTGCTCTTCGCCGTGGCGATCCCGTCGTCGCTTCCAGTCTTGGCATGGCGAGAGCGCCGGCGCATCTCGTCGCGCAAGCGATTCATGGCGACTCGAAAGATCCACGCTTCAAACTGCCCCTGCTCGGTGTACCCCGCGAGTTTTTCGACCAGTGTGGCAAAGACTGATTGCGTGAGCTCTTCGGCGAGGTCGGCATCGATGCGTTGCGCTCGCAAGAGACCGAAGATTCGCGGAGCGAACTCTTCGACAAGCGACTGCCACGCCGCCTCGTCACCGCGACTTGCCTGAGCGAGCCACTGCGCAACCTTCACATTCGAATTCTGGTCCTCCTGACCCGCTCTCATGCGAGTTGAGTCTACGCAACCGCGCGACCTGCGCGGCGCCGCGGGCAACTTGGCCCGTGGCGATCAGAAGGTCGCAAAAAATCTCGCGCTTAGCTCGGCAAGTCGTCGGCGCCAATTCCATACGCGCCCCCGCGCGGCTCAAAACTTCGATACTCGACTCCTGCGGGTGCAGCAAGCGGCGAATACGAACGAAAGCACGTTGAGTTCTGATCCCAAATGAGTTTCACAACTCCCGTCGGACCATTGCGCTGCTTCGCGAAAATGAGTTCAGCCATCCCGACCTTGTCGAGGTTCGTCTCAGACCACTCGGGATCACCCTGGTGGTAATACTCCTCACGGTGCAACATCAAGATGACGTCGGCATCTTGCTCGATCGATCCTGACTCGCGCAAGTCGCTCATTCGTGGACGATGCCCCTCGCGTTGCTCAGCCGCGCGATTCAACTGCGACAAGCAGACAACCGGCACATTGAGTTCACGCGCCATCGCCTTGATACCGCGGCTGATTTCGCTCACTTCGACTTGGCGACTTTCACTGCGCGATCCCGAGCTCATCAGCTGCAAGTAGTCGATGAAGATGCACCCGATGTCGAACTTCTCCTTCATGCGCCGAGCTTTCGATCGCAGTTGCAAGAGTGTGAGTCCAGCGGTGTCGTCGATGAAGATCTTCGAGGATTGCAGAGCGTCACACGCCGCAACGAGTCGTCGATTGTCATCGGCCTGCAGCGTGCCGCGACGCAGTCGCTGGCCGTCCACTCCGGCCTTGGCGCAGAGCAATCGCTGCACCAACTGCTGCCGACCCATTTCAAGGCTAAACATCGCGACGGGCTGACCTGCGAGTGCGACTCCCTCCATCATGTTCAGCGCAAGCGCCGTCTTTCCCATCGAAGGACGAGCTGCGACGATCAACATCTCGCCCCGCTGCAAGCCACTGGTCATTTCATCCACATCTTCAAATCCCGACGCAAGTCCGGTGAGTCCCGAACCGTCGCGCGACTGCAGACTCTCCATCGTTTCGCGCAGCAGCTGCGGTAAATCAGCAAAGGGAGCGGACTCGCGATTCTGTGCGATCGAAAAGATGCGCTGCTCCGCCAACTCCAACACCATCTGCGCCTCTTCGGTCGAGTGAAACGCGTCGTGCACGGTCGAACCCGACGCATCGATCAATTGCCGCAACGTGGCCTTGTCGCGCACCGTTCGCGCGTACTCCGTTGCGAACTGCGCACTCGGCACGCTCTCTGAGAGTTGGATGAGATACTCGAGACCGCCAATCGCTTCGAGCACTTGCCGATCGGACAACGTTTGATTCAGTCGAACGACATCGACCGATGCGGTGCGGTCGTAAATCTCAACCATCGTCGCGTAGATCGTGCGATGCTTATCTTGAAAAAAGTCATCTGCGTTTCGAACGATTCCAACGACGTCGCCGATCGCCCCAGGCTCAATCAGCATGCTTCCGAGCAGTGCCATCTCAGCCTCTGGGGCATTGGGCGGCATCGCCTTGAGCAGCCGTGCTGCTTCTTGAGGATCAATTTTTTGCGGCGCGTCACCAGGACGATTGAATCCGCTGCGCTTTGCCATCAGTGGGCCGCAGCGACCTGCGCACTCGGTTCGCACAGGACGATCCGCTCGCGCATCAAGCGACCAACCTTGAACCGCACAGCTTTGCGTGCTGGCACGACGACCTGTTCAAGTGTCTTTGGATTCTGTGCAATTCGCGAAGCGCGCTCGCGAACCTCAAAGACCCCAAACTCGCGAAACTCCAAACGATTTCCGTTGGCGAGTTCTTCAATCATCTCATCGAGAAAAAGCTGAAGCGTGTGTTTCACATCTCCACGCTTCTGCCCAGTCTTCTCAGCGATGCGATCGACGAAGTCCTTCTTTGTAACGGTTGTCATAGAGTGTTCTCGTTGGGAGCGTGTGGGTCGTTCGAATTTTTTGGACACCGGTGTCCGTCATTAGTATCGCCGTGTCGCCCGCATGAGTCAAGACGGAATTGACTTTCCACCGACTGCTAACGACTCACGCACGCGCGAGACGAGTGCCGTCGTCGACAATCCCGCGCGAACTCCAACAAAAACAGTTTTTCCGCCATAACTTTTGACAACCGCCGATTCCGTGATCTCTTTGCCGATGTAGTCCCCTCCCTTGACGTAGACCTCTGGACGGATCAGTCGCAGCAACGCTTCCGCTGTGGGCTCATCGAAGATCGTCACATAGTCAACCGAGGTCAATTCGCCGAGCAGTTCGGCCCGATCACTCTGCGAATTGATTGGGCGATCGCTGCCTTTAGAGGCACGAACCTGCTCGTCGCAATTCACGGCAACCACAAGAATGTCTCCGAGCGCCTTCGCTTCGCGAAGCGACACCGCATGCCCGACGTGCAAGAGGTCAAAGCATCCATTGGTCATCACAATGGAGCGACCAGCGGCACGATGCGCTTCGAGTTCGACGATGAGGTCTGCTCGTGATCGCAATTTTCCCGCTGAGATGTGCGCGATGCGCAAGAGCTGCGCTTGAACCTCTGCGAGTGAGAACGCACGCACCCCAAAGACTTCGACTTCGAGCCCCGCCGCGATGTTCGCCAAGGTCACAGCTTCCTTCCACGGCATTCGATTCGCAATACCGCCCGCGAGCACGGCAAGCACCATGTCACCGGCCCCCGTGACGTCGTAGACCTGTCGCACCACCGTGGGGAGGTGCACCGCTCCATCAACCGCACTGTCGAGGAGTGCGCCGTCTTTGTCGAGTGTGATCACGACTGCTTCGAGGTCGAGCGCCGCGCGCAATTGAATCGCTATCGCGCGCGATCCATCCACAACTTTGGATGGATCAACCCGACACCCTGTGGCGCGCTCCGCCTCCGAACGATTGGGAGTCAGCGCAGTCGCTCCTGCGTAGCAGCTGTAGTCGTCGATGGGCGCAGGATCGACAAGCACCGGAATCTTTCGCGCGCGACAGAGCGCAATCAACTTTCGGCAGAGGTCAGGCGTGCAGACTCCTTTGCGGTAATCCTCGAGGCAGACCACATCGCACGCACGCAATTGCGCTTCGATCGTGGCGAAGAGCTTCGCTTCAACCGCAGGCGCGAGCGGCTCTCGGCTCTCAACATCGATCCGAAACATTTTTTGAGGATGGCGATGCTGCGCACGACCGATCAAACTTCGCTTCGTTGTCGTTGGACGCGTCGCGTCGACGATCAATCCCTCAGTGGCGCAGCCAGCGCGCGCAAGAGCCGCGCGCAAGAGCATGCCGTCGCTGTCATTCCCGGTGACTCCCACGCAACTCACAACACCACCGAGCGCCGCTGCGAAGACCGCAACATTGCCCGCCCCTCCAGGCGTGTCAACCGTCGCAGACGAATCGCACACCGCCAACACTGGCACTGGCGCATCAGGACTCAACCGCTCCGCATCGCCGCAGAGCGCTTGATCGAGCATGAAGTCGCCGACGACGAGGAGTCGGAAGGAGGTCCATGAACGGACACACTCCAAGACGCTTGCTTCAAGAGGAGTCATCCCACCGAGGTTACTGTTTCGAGGCAGCGCTCTCGAGCAGCGCGCACAGTGCGGTCTCGCCGTGAGAAAACCGCAATCGCAATCGAGGTACAACGATCGGTAAGTCGATTGCCGCCGAGTCGACACGCACCTTCACCCAATCCTTGGTGGTCAGCACGATCGCGGTTGCTCGCGCTTCGTGAGCCGCTGCGACGAGACGACCCACACGTGTGGGGCCGTAGTGCGCGTGATCTCGAAGAGCTGGAAATGCGACGACGTCGGCTCCGCACGCTCTCACCTCTGCTGCAATCGCCGCCGGCTTTGCAACTCCAGCCCAGAGGGCGACCCGTTGGTTCTGCAACCATGCGCTCGGAGTCGACTCTGACTGCACATGCCCAGCACCTCGATAGATTTCGAGACCCTCCCATTCATGCGCACACCAGGCGAGCACGGCGCCTCCGTGGAGCGCGTGAATGCGGGCGTCGAGTTCGACGTTCACATCCGCACTGTGGGTCACGATGACTGCACTCGCTCGCCGCAAAGCTCGCGGTGATTCGCGCAGGTAACCCAGCGGAAGAAGCGCACCATCGAGGTGTGAACACGATCCATCGACGAGCACGAGATCGAGATCGCGCGCGAGGGCGCGATGTTGAAACCCATCATCGAGAATCACGAGGCGCGCAGAGGAATCACGCGCGAGCGCGGCTTCAATCGTCTTGTGGCGATTCGCGCCGACAGCGACACGCGCTCCGGGAACGAGTGACTGATGTTCGAGTGCTTCATCCGAGCAACCATTCTTGCTTCGATAGCCGCGCAGCGCAATCAATGGAATCATCTCGCGGTCGAGCGCCCACTGCGCGATCCACCGCACGACAGGACTCTTGCCCGTTCCACCCGCAACAATGTTGCCAACCGATACGACGGGCCTCGAAACGCGTCGAATCCCAATCCCCTCATCAAACCGCGCGTTTCGCAAGTCGACGACGGCGCCGTAGGCATGCGCTGCGAGGCGAGCCGCGGGTGAACACCACCGAGGAAGGACGGGCGTCGACGCATTCACGTAGGCATCATCCCTCGAAGAAGCATCTGATTCAAGATGGGTGTGAGCATGTTCATGGGCAGTCCGATGATCGTGGTCTGGTCGCCGGTCCACGTCACTGGCCATCCGAGTGACGGCAATTCCTCGATGTTGTAGCCGCCAGCTCGACCCTGCCACCCATCGCGCGCGATGTGCTGATCAAGCTGTGTCGGTGTGATCTCTCCAAAGTGAACCTCAGCGACATCCGCGAAGAGCGACCGTTCACTCCGTTGCAGGTCAACGAGGCAGACGCCCGTCACCACGCGTTGCGTACGACCGAGCGTCGACCTCAGCATCCGTCGCGCTTCTTCGGCCGTGGATGGCTTTCCCATGACCTCATCACCCAACACGCACACCGTGTCCGCCGCGACGAGCACTCGTGCACCCGCAGCTCGTGCCTGAAAAAGTTGGGGAGTCTTGATCACCTGCGCAACCTTGAACCACGCAAGCGCGACGCAGTCCCGTTGAGCACTCCTCGCACGAACACGCAGCGATCCATCGTCGACCGCGGGTGCGATCGCGATTGCTTGAAATCCCGCAGATGCGAGCAACGATCGTCGTCGCGTGCTTGAACTTGCGAGAACTACGCGAGCGTTCACGACGGCACCTCAAACTTCAAACGCTTGCGGATCAATGTTGCGACGTCGGCAACCGAAATCCGTTCCATGAGTTCGCGTCCGCGGGTGACTTTTCGATAGTCGTGCCGACGCACCTGTTCGTTGCGTCCGCCATGTGCACACCATCGATCCTGCTCGTATGGACCGTCTGTCGCAATCGATGTGGAACCGTAGAGAGCCACGAGCGGAACCCCAAAGCCCACTGCAAGATGCGCCGGTGCCGAGTCGAGCGAAACGACCAGGGCGGCATCTTTGATGATCGCCATCATTCCACCAACGGTCGTCGCTCCCGAGAGATCGTGCGAACGGTGCGTCGTGAGAAGTTCCTGTGCGAGAGCGTTCTGCGCAACCTGCGCGCTCTCATCTGGACCGCCGATCCACACGATGTCGTGCATGCCAGCCATCGCGAGATCTTCTGAAACTGCAACGACGAGTTCGCGCCAGCGCGAGGTGATCCAACGCTTTCCCTCCCATCGATTCGCCGTTGCCAAGACCACGTATGGGCGAGCGATCTCGCGCGCCCGCCGCTGCTCAGTCCACCAGAGTGCGTCCGCCTCTGCCAGCGCGAGATGCATCTTCGCCATCGGTATCGCACCCGCTGCCTCGACCAATCGCAGCATCGCATCAACAACGTGTTCTCCCGGCGCGCTCTCGACGCGCAGGTTTGCCGCGAGCCATGAAAATTCCCGCGCAGATCGGTGGGCGACTCGCAGCGGTGCGCCACTCATCAGCGACATCAGGCCGCTTCTTGCGAGTCCCTGCGCATCGATCACGAGGTCGTACCTGCGCTGTCGAAGCGAGAAGAACCACCTCGCTGCTTGCCACGCCACGCGGGGATTGCGCCAGAACTTGCGGAGTTTTCGCTTGGGAAAGGCGACCGCCTCGTCGAGCGCCGGGTGAGCAGCGATCGCGGCACTCCACGTGTCTTCAACCACCCAGTCAATCGTTGCGTGTGGATAGGCGGCTCGCAACGACCAGAGGAGTGGGATGGTGCGGCACACGTCGCCAAGGGCACTCGGGCGCACAATGAGGATGCGCCGGGGAACCGTTTGCATGCGAATTGCGAAGAGAAGTATAGTGACTGTGCAATGACCGCTTCCCGCCGGGACTGAGACCTCAGTGAGTGAGACCGACCCAAAATCTAAAGGAACACCAGCGGCGAGCGACTCGTCAGGACCCAACTCGGCCTCAGGAGCAAGCGCGAACCCAAATGCAGAGAGCGGCGGATCGCGCAGCGGAAGCGCGTCGGATTCACTCTTGGGCCGTCTCGTGATCGAACGCGGACTGGCGACCCAGGCGGAGATCGACGCTGCCTTCTCGGCCCTTCGAGCGGCAACGAATCCGACGAGGACGTTCGTCGATGTGCTCGTGGATGGCCAAGTCGTCACTCGACGACAACTCGCGCGAATACGTGCCGAGTCGGAGAGCGACAAGAGCGTCCTTCGAATTCCGGGGTATCAGATGATTCGCAAGCTCGGTGCGGGTGCGATGGCGAGCGTGTATCTCGCAAAGCAACTGAGCCTTGATCGACTCGTCGCGGTCAAGATTCTCCCCCACCGCTATTCGACCGATGCGACCTTCATCGAACGCTTCTACAAAGAGGGAAAGGCCGCGGCAAAGCTCTCCGATCCCAACATCGTGGGAGCGTTCGATGTCGGACAAGTCGGCGACCAACACTACTTCGTGATGGAGTACGTCGATGGCGAAACGGTCTACGACCGCATCGTCCGATTCAAACGCTTGAAGGATCGCGACGCGCTCACCATCACCCGCCAAGTCGCGAGCGCGTTGAAGCATGCGCACGCAGCGGGCTTCATACACCGTGATATCAAGCCAAAAAACATCATGATCACGAAGGCGAACCTCGTGAAGCTCGCCGACTTGGGACTCGCTCGGGCGATGAGCGACAAGAAGTCTGCCGAGGCAGAACGCCATCAAGCCTTTGGAACCCCGTACTACATCAGCCCCGAGCAGATTCGCGGCGCGATCGACCTCGGCCCTCCAGCAGACATTTACGGACTCGGCGCAACGCTCTACCACATGCTGACTGGGCGAGTTCCATTCGAAGGGCGCACTCCCAAGGATGTGATGCAGAGTCATCTGCGCAAAGAACTCACTCCGCCCGATCAAGTCGTGAGCGGCATCGGTGAAGGCTCGGCTGAGATCGTCGAGATGATGATGAAGAAATCGCCGCGCGATCGCTACCAATCTGCAGATGAGTTGCTCGAGGACATCGATCTCGCACTCGCCGGTCAACCCTTGCGATACGCTTCACGCCGCATCGATGTGGTCGACATCGCATCGGATGTCGAGGGCAGCGCCGAGTCAGAAATTCAATCGCCGACGAAGGGTGCCCCATTCTCAGGACTCGCGATGGCGTTGATCGCTGGACTCGCCGCGCTCTGCGGGGTTCTCGTGCTCACCCTGATCCTGCTCCACGTGCTGAAGAAGTGATCTCTGCCTTAGGAGGCGACTTCAACCATCATTTCAATCTCAACGCACGCATTCAGGGGAAGTGCGTTGGTTCCGACGGCGGCCCGCGCGTGGCGCCCAGCCTCTCCAAAAACCTGTTGAAGGAGGTCGCTTGCACCATTGGCGACCTTGGGCTGGTCGGCGAATCCATCGTCGCACGCCACAAAGACTCCCACGCGAACGATTCGCACGACATGGTCAAGCGTTCGTGACTCTCCTGCCACCACGGCGAGTGCATTCAGGATGCATTGCCGAGCACATTCTTGCGCCATTTCGAGGGAGACAACTGAGGGCACCTTTCCGGTCGCGATCAGCGTGCCATCGCGAAAAGGCAACTGGCCGCTCACGATCAGCAATTTTCCGGTTTGAACCGACGGAACGTACGACGCAACAGGCTTCGGCGCCGTCGGGAGGGCAAATCCAAGGCTGGCAAGAGTTTCCATGGCACGGTTTTTTGTCTGCGTTGACATGGCGGCAAGGATAGCCACCAAAAAATGAATTGATGAAAACAAGAACTTGACTCGATCCAAATCCGAACTACATTCGTAGAGTCTTGTGTCTGCTAGTGGCTGACTGCGCCTTGTTGGTTACCGAACCTCGTTTCTTTAACGAACGTTCAACCCGTCCTTCTTGCCAGAATCTCTGGCCCGTTCTTCCCGCCCAGTCGCCGACAATTTGAATGCCTCCTCGGCCGTGCTTTCCATCTTTCGAATTTGATGGATCGACCGCGCCCGACATGAAGGATCATGAAGGATCTTGAAGGATCACTCGCTTTTTTCTTGATCTACGTTCACCGTGGACGGTCCACTGTGCCATTGATGATTGGTTTCGCTTTCCCGTTTCTACCCCAGTTTCTTACCCACTCGAGACAACACTATGAAAACACGCGCCTTTACTCTCGTCGAACTGCTCGTCGTTATCGCGATCATCGCGGTTCTCGTCGGACTCCTCCTTCCCGCGCTCGCCAAAGCTCAGGCGAATGCCAAGACTGTGAAGGACTCGACGCAAGTCACACAAATCCACAAGGCCTTCATGATCGCTGCCAACGATGATGCTGCTGGTCGGCTTCCAACCCCAGGTCTGATCAATCGCCTCGCCGCCGTCATCGGCACGCAGGCTGTCCAGATGCAAGGTCAGGGCGCTCAGGATTATTCGAAGAACAACTCTGCCAACCTCTATTCAGCTGCGGTTGCTCGCGAGATGTTCAACACAGACATTCTCATCGGACCAACCGAAGTGAATCCAATCGTCGTCGAGAAGAAGGATTACGACTTCACCCAATACGATCCATCAGCGGACAAGTACTGGGACCCCACCCTGTTCATGAACATCCATCTCTCGCCAGGTGGCAACAATCCATTCTGCCACAGTTCGTTCAGTCACCAGCACCTCTTTGGAGATCGCAAGAAGATTTCCTGGCGCAACACCAGCGATAGCAGCAAGCCACTCGTTGGAACCCGTGGAACCAAGGACGGCGTGCTCAGCGGCGACGATTTCAAGAAGAGCCCAACGCTGCAATTGCATGGATCGAAGAAGGAATGGGAAGGCAACGTGTGCTTTGGAGACAACCACACTGAATTCCTGTTGAGCTTCTATCCAAACCAGGTGTCGTATGAGTGCGCGCAGCTCAACTTGAGCAAGGACAACATCTACAAGTGCGACTATGACTGCACGACCGCATCGGGCGCACAGCTCGGTCAAGGCACCCCAGCGAACACGGCCACGCAGAAGAGCGGTGATGCAGCGATCGGCATCACCATTGGTTCGCCAACCGAAGTTGCGGGCGCCAATGTCACGGATGCCTTGAATCAATAATCCAACACGCACAACAACCCTTATCAATACTTTGGAGAACACTATGAAAAAGACACAACGTGCATTCACTCTGATCGAACTTCTGGTCGTTATGGCGATCATCGCGCTTCTGCTCGGAATCCTCTTGCCTGCGCTTGCGAAGGCTCGTGCGACGGCACGACAAGTCAAGGACTCAACGCAGATTCAACAGGTCCACAAGGGCTGGATGATTGCCTCGGTCGACAGCACTCAAGGGCGCTTCCCAACTCCAGGCGAGATCAATCGCTTGGCATTCGGTGGCGCGCAACTTCCTGGGCGCGGCAATGAAGATGAATCGCGAAACTCTCACCAGAGCCTTTTCGCAGCATGTCTATCAAAGCAGATGTTCTCGCCGCAGATTCTCATCAGCCCATCCGAGACCAGTTCGAAGATGGCGATCTGTGCCAACTTCAATTACAACGCATACCGACCAGCCTCAGACGTCTACTGGGATGAAACCAACTTCAAGATCGCCGGCACGGCTGCTGGGATCACCGCCGCGGCAACTTCCTACGCAACACTTCCACTCTCGAACACGGTTCGCCGCGCTCGTGAATGGCGCAACAGTGTGAATTCGAAGGTCGTCGTCTTGGGAAACCGAGGCGTCAAAGATGGTTCGATCACCCCCGCTGACTACGCAACGTCGAAGACTCTCGAGATTCACGGAGCGAAGGACGAATGGGATGGCAACCTCTGCTTCAACGACAACCACGTCACGTTCGGTCGAACGTTTGTTCCAGAAGGTTGCGACCTTGTGACCGTCGGAACGACCAACATCGTCGACAATGTTTTCAAGCGCGACGACACCAGCAAGGATGCGGACATGCTCATCCAATTGGTGACGAGTTGCACCGGCGGACTTCCTGCGAATCACATCGCCAGTTGGGATTGATCTCGAGCGTTCGACCCTCCGTCAAGAATCATGAGCCCCAGCCAAGTCGGCTGAGCCCCAGCCAAGTCGGCTGGGGCTTTTTTGCGCTGGGGCTTTTTTCTCTACTCTTTCGAGATCGTGCTCGCGGTTCGCCTAGTTCTTCTCTCGCTGCTCGCCTCCCTCGGCGCCGAACTTGGCGCCGAATTTGGCCCACAGGCGGTGCCCGCAGAGCGTCATGCGAGCACGGTCGCGATCATCTCGGTGCGTGGACCCATCGATGATGTCACCGTTGTGTCCGTCATGCGACGGGCGCAGCGAGCGGTCGCCGGCGGCGCGGGGGCAATCGTGCTCGAATTTGATACGCCGGGTGGAGACTTGCTCGCGACACTTCAACTCTGCAATTACATCAAGACGCAGATGCCCGCCAACACCGTCGCATGGATTCACCCTCACGCGTACTCGGCTGGAACGATCCTGGCGCTCGCCACTCGCGAGATTCTGGTCGCTCCCGGATCGGCCTTCGGCGATGCCGCTCCGATCCAAGTCATGCCTGGTGCTGGACTCATTCCGCTTCCAGCGACAGAACGCGCGAAGATGGAGGCTCCAATCATTTCAGAAGTTGTCGATAGCGCGCGCAGGCGCGGCTACGACGAGAATCTCGTGCAGGGATTTGTGCGACTCGGCAGTGAACTCTGGTTGATCGAGAACATCGAGACGCACAAGCGGGCGCTCGTCGATGCCGCCGAGTACGGGGATGCGTTTGGTGAGAATCCTCCGCGTCAATCGCCGGCAATCCACCCGAACGCGCTGGCAACCGGCGACGACGGGAGCGAGGCGCCCGATCCATGGTTTGCGCGATTCGCGCCGAGCGACGTACTCGAGAGTCCATCCACGGCTCCTCGACCGCGCGTGCGACTCGCCGCGGCAGACCGAGGAGAGTGGAAACTCATTGGACAGATCGTCAAGTCAGACCAACTGCTCGTGCTCCATCCCGAGGAAGCGATCGCACTGGGCATCGCGAAGGGACCGATCGCAAATGATCAAGAACTCGCTGCATGGTTCGGCGCAACGTCACTCACGCGACTTGACGAGAACTGGTCGGAGTGGTTCGTTCGATTTCTCACAAGTTGGCCCGTGCGCATCGCGCTTATCGTGGCCTTGCTCGTCGGGTTCGTCGTCGAATCGATCACTCCTGGATTTGGACTCTTTGGCGTCTCTGCGGCGGTCGCCCTCTTGCTGCTCGTGGGGGCGCCCGCGTTCGTCGGTCTCGCCGAGTGGTGGGAACTGCTCGCCGTCGTCGTCGGACTCGCACTGGTCGCACTCGACGTCGTGATCCTCCCACTGGGTGGTTGGGTCGCGCTCTGCGGTGGCGCACTCGTCTTAGGCGGGCTCGTGTCGAGTTTCGTCACGCGTGACCTCTCGTCGGTCGCAGGTCAGCAGCAACTCTTCATGAGTATTGGATCGACCCTCGCGGGAATCTTCGGTTCGGTCACGATTCTCTGGTTCGCATCGAAATCCCTGCCGCACTCGCCATTTGCACGACGGGCAATTCTCACGACTGTTGCCTCGTCGCAGCGAAGCGGTGCGATCACGAGCGCGATCGCACTGCCGGCGGTCGGAACGATCGCCACCGCGCTCACGACACTCCGTCCGAGCGGTCGAGTGCTCGTTGACAATCGCCCCATTGACGCGCAGACCTCTGGCGAGTTCGTTGAACCGGGCATGCGTGTTCGAATTGTTCGACATCGCGGCACGAGTGTTGAGGTCGAACCGATCGGCGATGACTCTGGCGCAGCATTGACCAATCGAGGAGAATCTGCGTGATGTCGACTCTTCAACTCTCACAACTCGCGGCTGCGGCTCCTCGTGAAGAGATCTACCTCTTCGTCTCGCTTGGACTTTTGGGACTCGCCATCGTCCTGCTCCTGCTCGAACTCTTCGTCCCCTCGGGAGGTGTGCTTGCTGTGATGACCGGCGTCAGTGCCGTCGCATCGATCGCATCCATGTTCACGTACGACGTGGACTGGGGAGGCATCTATCTCGCAGTGATGTGTGCAGGAAGCCCCATCGTCGTGCTGCTCGTGGTTAAGTTGTGGTCGAAGACTCCCCTCGCCAATCGCATGATCTTGAAAGAAGATGCGGATGGCCCGCGCCGCCCGAGCCGTGACGAACATCGCGCCGGTGACAATCCCGCCGTTGGACGCAGCGGAGTCGTCGCCACTGCCTCTGCACGGCAGTTCGCTGAACTCGTTGGCCACGAAGGCACGACGCTCACGACGCTTCGGCCCATTGGATTTGTTCGCGTCAACGGGCTCCGTCTTGATGCGGTCGCTGAGAATGGCGTGATTGAGGTGGGTGTTGCCGTCATCGTGATCGATTCGATCGATGGTCAACTGCGCGTTCGAGAGTGCGACGCGCAACGAACCGCTGAGTAATCGCGTCGCTGTCGGGTTGCTGTACTCTTGGGGGATGACTACACATTCTCTCATCCTCGCAGTTGTTGAACCTTGGGCGTGGGTTGCTCTCGCTGTCGTGGGTGTCATCGGACTCGTGTTTCTGCTCATTCTGGCGCAGTATCTGCAGCTGTGGATTCAAGCATGGCTGAGCGGCGCGCCCGTGAGCCTGCTCGACCTCATCATGATGCGCCTTCGAAAGGTGAATCCGTCACTGATCGTGCTCAACCGAATCAGCGCGAAGAAGACGGGGCTCGACATCAGCACCCAGCACATGGAAGCGCACTTTCTCGCTGGCGGGCGGGTCACCAACGTCGTTCGCGCAATGATCGCCGCTGAAAAAGCGGGCATCGACCTTCCCTGGGACCGCGCCGTCGCGATCGATCTCGCAGGACGCGACATCGTCGATGCCGTCAACACCTCGGTGATGCCAAAGGTCATCGACTGCCCCAATCCGGCCTCGGGCAAGCAGACGATCGATGCCGTGGCGAAAGATGGAATCCAACTACGCGCGAAGGCGCGCGTCACCGTGCGAACAAACATCTCGCGACTCGTTGGAGGCGCGACCGAAGAGACGATCATCGCGCGCGTCGGCGAAGGAATCATCTCAACCATCGGATCGGCTCTCGATCACAAGAGCGTTCTTGAGAATCCAGATCGCATTTCAAAGACTGTGCTTGCGAAGGGGCTCGACTCGGGCACCGCCTTCGAGATTCTCTCGATCGACATCGCAGATGTTGACGTCGGCGAAAACATTGGCGCGCAATTGCAGGCGGCACAAGCTGAAGCAGACACCAAGCGGTATCAAGCACAGGCCGAACAGCGGCGCGCGCTTGCCGTGGCGCTTGAGGCTGAGCATCTCGCCGAGGCACAGAAGAATCGCGCGATCGTCATCCTCGCAGAGGCAGACATCCCGCGCGCTATCGCTGACTCGTTTCGCAGTGGCAACCTTGGCATCATGGACTACTACAAGATGAAGAACATGATGGCCGACACTGAGATGCGCACGTCGATTGGTAAGAACCCGGCGTAAGTCGCCTCGCGAGCGAGTTCAATCATGAGCACGGCCATGGACGGCGCCTCCTCACAACCTGACCGAGATCAGCCGGCGAAACTGTCGCCGCGGTCGAAGGTTTTGCAGGCAGTCGGCTACGCGGTCGGCCTGGCAATTCTCGTCTGGTGTGTCTGGTACGCATCATCACAGGGTGACTGGTCGCGCGTGCGAAGTGCGAACCCGTGGCTGATCGGCGCAATTGTCGCCGTCAGCGCCGGGAGCATTTTTCTCAATGGCGTTCTTTTTCGACTCACACTCAATCCCGTGCGCCCGCGCGCGCGCGGTGCGAACGATCGCCGCGGGGCACCCACCGTCGCAACGCCGCTGCCAACACTCGGCGCAGTGACCGCAGTGAACTGGGTCTGCACCCTCGCAAACTTCGCGCCGCTGCGGCTTGGGATGATCGCACGTGTCACCTACCACATGCGCGTCGATGGACTGCGATTCATCGAGATCGTCAATTGGTTCGCGCTCGACCTGATGACG
Organism: Singulisphaera sp. GP187; assembly: GCA_945869475.1. Classification (GTDB taxonomy): domain Bacteria; phylum Planctomycetota; class Phycisphaerae; order Phycisphaerales; family SM1A02; genus F1-60-MAGs104. The sequence continues at coordinate 105,962 of CAMBOV010000003.1, forward strand.
TTTCTGCTGCCGATCACAGGAGTGATCGCAGCGACCTTTCTCGTTCGATCCTTTGGCTGGACGTGGATCGCGCTCGCTGTTGGCACCACAGCAGTGCTGACCTTTCTGGTCTGGTGGATCGCACACCTTCGCATCGTCCCCGTGCAGTTTCTCGAGAGCGCTCGCATCATCGGGGATGGTCCCACGCTGTTGCTCTGCCTTCCCATCCGCTGTGTTGATCTCGCGCTCAATGGGGTTCGAACCATTCTCGCGGCACAGATTCTTGGACTCAATCTCGACTACGCCGACAGCTTCGCGCTGGCATGCACTGGATTGCTCGCGAGCCTCGGTCCACTTGGTCGACTTGGATTTCGCGAGGCGGGATTTGCACTCGTCGCTCAATTGCTTGCCGCCAAGGGATTCGAGGGAGGAATTGACGCGGCGTTCGTGCAGCTCTCGATCATCGACTCTGCGGGCGAGGCGATCGCGGCGCTCATTGGCGGCGTTCCACTTTCAATCTGGATGACACGGCGACTCATCCGCGCGAAGCGTGCGTGAACAGTCCGCAGGCGCGGCTAAAAGTGTCCATGCAGAACTCGTCGCAGTCCATCGTCGCGCACGAGAAATGCAATTCGCAGCCGCTCTGAAGTACGACCGAGCCACGGCGCACGCCCCGCTGTTCGGTCGATTCGCCTCACCGCTCGTCGCACATCGTCGAGTGTGACACTCGCCCGTGCCTCACGCGCAGCCTCGTATCGCGCAACCCATCCGATGCTTGCGGTCGTGATGCAGAGCGCCGCGAGACCGTCCACAGCGTTCCATCCGTAGTAGCCCGATCCCCAAGATCGCCCTCCTTCAATGGATGCGCGCAACCACCGCGTCATGAGAGCGTCGATCGCTTCACGTGCCTGCGCTTCGCTCTCGTGCGTATCGCTCGCTGCGGTCACGCGCCACACCTGGGCAAACGAAGCGCTACCGCCACTCTGCGACCCCATCGCAGGAACGACTCGTGTGCCTCGTCCCGTTCGCCACGCGCGGCTTCGTCGCAGTTGATTCACGATCGACATGAGCCGACTCGGCGCCCCCTGCGCGAGTGGCTTTGGATCCTCAGTGCGCGAGAAGATCGCACTCTGCAACTGCGCGATCTGTCGCGGCGAGGGCGGCGCAATGGGATGAAGCGGCAATTCAGCCGCGAGCGCGTCGAAGAGCACGTCAAGCAGTTCGTTCCACCGGGCACCTCGCACCCGCGTGAGACGTGCGACCGCGAGCGCCTGTGCGATCCATGCAATTCCGTCGAGTCGAATTCGCAGTGGAGAATCGCTCTCGATCCACGCGACGAGCCGCTTCGTGAACCACTCAATCTCGCCCGGTTCGGCGAGACGCTTGTGCGCGAGCGTGAGCCCAGTCACTGGACGCAACGTCTCGGGAAGCCCGCGCAACGCGATCCGCAAGGCATCGTTCACCTGCTCGTTCACAAGTTTTCCCTTGTTTTCAACAACGCTTTGGCACGCGAAACTGACTCCCATCTGAGCAGTCGCATGGGATGGCGCCACCATGTATGGAAACATCTGGCAGGCGATGGGTTTCGCCTCGAACCCATACTCGGCGTGCACCTGGCACCGCCCATCGCCCATCAAGAAGATGCACGCGCCGTCGGCGCGCTGGCGAAGATAGTGCTGCCCGCGAAAGGACACGATCGGATTGGTTGCGAGTCGCGCCATCCACCCCTGCTCAACGATGCGTGCGACATCTTTCGGACGCAGTTGCACCGTGAAATCGCGACAGCAATTTCCACAGCCATGACAGGTATAGCGCTGCCCAGGAGTCGCCAGCGCAAGCACAGGAAGCGCGATATTCACGTGACTCAGGATAGAGCGAGTCGCTTCGCCAATTGAGTCGCGATCGCGCGGGTCGCAGCGCCGCGGTGGCTTCGCGCGTTCTTTTCGTCGGATGAGAGTTCAGCACTCGTGCGACCATTCGCATCGACGACAAAGTACGGGTCATATCCGAAGCCGTTGCCGCCGCGTGGGCGTGCGGTGATCTCTCCTTTGAACTCACCGTGCGACTCGGCGACCACCGATCCATCGGCGGCAGCGACGCACATCGCACAGACGAACTTCGCTGCGCGCGATCGCTCTGGCACCTTGGCGAGCTCGGTGATGAGCTTCGCATTGTTCGCACCATCGCGCTCGTGGCGAGTGGTTCCCACTCCCGCCCAACGCGCGCTGTGCACTCCAGGCGCCCCATCGAGCGCCTCGACGGCGAGGCCAGAATCATCGGCAAGCACCATTCGGTTCGTCGCCCTCGCGTACTGCCTCGCCTTGATGCGGGCGTTTTCTGCGAAGGTCGATCCGTCCTCCTGCGGCTCGGGAAGGTCGCCCGCGCCGATATCGACGAGTGACACAACCCAAATTCCAAGTTCACCAAGCACCGCGCGAATCTCGTCGACTTTGTGCGGGTTCCCCGTGGCGATGACGAGTTCTCGAATCATGCGTGTCATGTCTGAAAGACGCCGGTGTGAAAGGTCCCAACAATCGGCGCTTGCGCCGCGATGCGCAGCGCAAAGATCAGTTCGTCGCGCGTGCGATGGGGCTCGATGATTCGGTCGACCCATCCTCGACTTGCCGCATACCGAATGTCCTGTTGTTCTTGATACGACGCCGTGATCGCCGAAAGCAAGTGCGCACGCGTTGATTCGTCGATCGCCTCTCCTTTGCGCTCACGCGCTGCGAGATCGATTTGCAGAAGTGTGTTCGCTGCTTGATTCGCCCCCATCACCGCACACCGTGCTCCTGGCCATGCGAGGGTGAGAAACGGATCGAACGCCCGACCACACATCGCGTAGTTGCCAGCGCCGTAGGAATTGCCGGCGATGAGCACGATCTTTGGAACGATCGAATTCGCCATCGCGTTCACCAACTTGGCGCCACTGCGAATGATTCCACCTTGCTCGCTGTCGCGACCAACCATAAATCCAGTCGTGTCGTGAACGAAGAGCAGCGGAATCCTGCGCTGATTGACATCCATGATGAAGCGCGCGGCCTTCTCGGCACTGTCGTCGTAAATCACAGCAGGCATGCACTTGGCGGTGGTCGAACCAGCCTTGCCACCCGGCATGTGACGCTCGGTCATCTTGCGTTGGTTTGCCACGATTCCAACTGGAAATCCGCCAATTCTGGCGTAGAGGCAGACGATCGATCGACCCGAGTCGGCGCGGTACTCATCCGATGACGCGCGGTCGACGACACACGTGAGAAGGTCTCGCATGTCGTACTGCGCGCCAGGTTCGTTGCGATAGACGCTGTAGACATCGTCAGCGGCGCGCTCGGCATCGACTGCGACGACTGGAGGGGCGCTTGCCATTGGAGCCGACGCATTCATCAGCATGAGTCGGCGCAATCGTGTGAGACACGTTGGATCATCCTTTTCATGAAAGTCGATCGTTCCTGAAATCTTCGCGTGCATCGTCGCCCCGCCAAGATCTTCGCTCGAAACCTCCTGACCGATTGCCGCCTTCACGAGCGCGGGACCCGCAAGATAGAGCCCGCTTCCCTCAGTCATCAAGAGTGTGTCGCAGAGCACAGGCAGATAGCCGCCACCTGCGACACAGTTGCCCATGATCGCTGCATACTGCGAAATTCCAGCGGCAGAGATGACGGCGTTGTTTCGAAAGATGCGTCCGAAGTCATCGGTGTCCGGAAAGACATCTTCTTGCAACGGAAGAAAGACCCCCGCGCTGTCGACGAGATAGAGCAATGGCAGGCGCGCACGTTGCGCGATCTCTTGCGCGCGAATGATTTTCTTACAGGTCATCGGAAAGAATGCCCCAGCCTTCACGGTCGCATCGTTGGCGATGATCATGCAACAGCGACCTTCAACCTGGCCGATCGTGGTGACAACTCCAGCTCCCGGCGCCCCGCCATACTCGCGGTACATGTTCCATCCGGCGAAAAGACCACATTCAAGCTGCGCGGCGGATGGGTCGAGCAGCAATCCGATGCGTTCCCGTGCAGTCAATCGCCCATGGCGGTGCTGCCGCTCGATGCCCCCCGCGCCCCCTCCTTGTTCGATCTTGGCGCTTAGAACTACAAACTCGTCGGTGTGTGCTCGAAGTCCATCCACGGCGCTCTTCATCTCTCGAGGATAGAGGGCAATCGTTGTGCGCTCGCCGGTGGTGCGCGACCGAGACGTGGTGGGCGACCGAGACGTGGTGCAGTTATCGGGCTACCTCCACCCTTGAGGCGAGCAGGTTGTTGACCGAGTTGAAGCGGATTGGTAGCCTTCGGGACTCAAATTCATCGATCGAAACACGGTCGTTCGTGACGAACGATCCCTCAAGGAACACAATGATCTCAACACAAGTCAAGGCAACAGTGATCGCGGCACACCGCACCCACGCAACAGACTGCGGTTCAACCGAAGTTCAGATTGCGGTGCTCACAGAGCGCATCAATTCACTCCAGGGACACTTCAAAGCACACAAGAAGGACCACGCCGGACGTCGTGGACTTCTGCTGATGGTCAGCAAGCGAAATCGACTCCTGCGCTATCTCGCTGATACGCGCCGTGAGTGCTACGCAGCTCTCATCAAGAAACTTGGATTACGCAAGTAATTCATCTCTGCCCCGAGGGGGCAGTCGCCAATTCGCAGCGCACTTTGTGCGAGTCGGCCTCTGCCCTCGGTGGGGTTTTTTATGTCGCATCTCGAACACTTCGGTTGCGACGCTCACACCTCGTTTAGAAAGGCATCATGATGACAAACCGACCACACGTTTCGGTTGAGAAAGAGATCGGTGGACGAATCCTCCGGCTCGAAACAGGAAAAATTGCAAAGCTCGCTGGCGGCGCGGTTCTCGCGACGTTCGGAGAGACCGTTCTTCTGGCAACGGCTGTGCGTGCGAACCCGCGCGCTGGCATCGACTTTTTCCCTCTGACCTGTGATTACCGTGAAAAGGCGCCAGCTGCTGGCAAGTATCCCGGTGGTTTTCGCAAGAAGGAAGGTCCACCGAGCGAGAAAGAAATTCTGACGATGAGAATGATGGATCGCCCGATTCGTCCGCTCTTTCCAGAGGGATTCGTCGATGAAGTTCAACTTCAAGTGCTCGTGCTCTCACACGACGGACAAAACGACTCGGACGTGCTCGCCTGTTCGGCGGCATCCGCGGCGCTGCACCTTTCAGATGCACCCTTCAACGGTCCGGTGGCAACCGTGCGCGTTGGACGCATCTTCATCGATGACGTTGGACACTTCGTCATCAATCCAACGCAAGCGCAAATGGAATTCAGCGACCTCGACCTCGTGCTCTCTGGCCACTGCGACGGCATCAATATGATCGAAGTCGGCGCGGCAGAAATTTCGGAAGCGGACATGGTCGCAGCGATCAACTTCGGAGTCGAGCAAGGCGTCAAGCCAATCCTCGCCCTGATCAACGAACTGCACGCGAAGTCGGGTGCTCCAGCGAAACGCGCAGGCGAATCGGTGAGCCCATCCGCTGAAGTCATGGCAACTGTGAAAGAGAAGGCGTACGAGCCACTGCTCGCTGCTCGTCAGATTCACGGAAAGCACGCGCGAAACACCGAAGTCGATCGAGTCAAGAAGTGGACGATTGATTCGTTCTTTCAGATTCCAGCCGGTCTGAGCTACACCGATCACGTCGCAGCAGAGCGTCGCGCTCGTGAAGCGAAAGAATGCCTGCGCATGCTCGAGAAGAAGATCACCCACTATCTCGTCGCTGAGAAGGGTGTTCGCGCCGATGGCCGACCACTGCGACAGATTCGCGCGCTCGACATGAGTGTTGCGCTTCTGCCTCGCACGCACGGGTCAGCCTTCTTTCAGCGCGGAGAGACGCAGTCGATCGTCACCTGCACCCTCGGCACCACCAAGGATGAGCAGATCGTCGATGGACTCCTTCCCGAGTACGCCAAGAAGTTCTACTTGCACTACTACTTCCCTCCATTCTGTACTGGCGAGGCTGGTCGGATCACTGGTCCAGGTCGGCGCGAAATCGGTCACGGCGCTCTTGCCGAACGCTCGTTGCTTGCGATCCTGCCGAGCCCAGAAGACTTTCCATACACCGTCCGCCTCACGAGTGAAATCACCGAGAGCAACGGTTCATCGAGCATGGCAAGCGTCTGCGGCGGATGTTTGGCACTCATGGATGCAGGCGTGCCGATTAAGGCGACCTGTGCAGGTATCTCAGTGGGGCGCTTCACCAGCGCGGATGGTCGCGTGACCCATGTGACTGACATCATCGGCGAAGAAGATTTCTTCGGCGAGATGGACTTCAAGGTCTCAGGAACCCGCGATGGAATCACTGGAATCCAGCTCGATCTCAAGGCTCGCGGTCTCTTGATCGACGAAATCACCTCGATCTTCGTTCAGGCAAAGGAAGGTCGCCTCTATCTCATCGACGAGATGGAAAAGGTGCTCGCCAAACCTCGTGAAGACATCTCACCGATTGCTCCACGCATCACCATCGTCAAGATCGATCCTGAGAAGATCGGAAAGGTCATCGGACCAGGCGGCAAGATGATCCGCAGCATCCAAGAGCGCACAGGTGCTCAGATCGACATTGAAGAGGATGGCACCGTCTTCATCGCATGCAGCGATGCAGCGTCGGCAGCTCAAGCTCGAGCCGAGATCGAAGCCCTCGGTGCTGAGATCAAGGTTGGAACGATCTACGAAGGTCGCGTCGTCTCGATCAAGGAATTCGGCGCATTTGTCGAGTTGGCTCCAGGAACCGACGGCATGGTGCACGTGAGCGAACTCGCTCACGGTTTCGTGCGCAATGTCACTGAAGTCGTCAAGATTGGCGATGTCATCCGGGTCAAGGTCATCAACGTTGATGACACTGGACGCATCAAACTGAGCCGAAAGGCCCTGCTTGAGGCGCCAGATCCAGCCCTTGTCGGCGCAGAAGGTGGCGAACCTTCCGGTGACGGCGAAGGACGACGCGATGATCGTGGCGATCGAGGTCGCGGCGGTCATGGCGGTGGCGGCGGACGCGGGCGACGGTAATCCCCGTCACAACTAACGGTTGCACGCAGCAATCAAACCCAAAGGGGCGATGCCAATTCGGCGTCGTCCCTTTTTTCTTTCTGCAGAGGCAATCTTTTGGCGAGTTGCCTTGCACAATGTCGATTTTGGAGTCAGAATGCCTATAGGTTATGACGGTTGGTCTTTCACAGTTCGGGAGTGTCTTGCGAGTTAGTGTGGTCGAGCGATCCGTGGAGGTTTTCGATGTCTGAGAGTGAACAAACAATTAGCAGTGTCGACGGACTCGTCAAGTGGTTCGACGCTCGAAAGGGCTTTGGATTCATCGTCGGTCCGCAGGGGCAGGACATTTTCGTCCACTTCAGCGTGATTGAACAGGACCAAGGCTTTCGAACTTTGCGCGATGGCGAAAAAGTGACCTACAGCGCGCAGTCCGGCGCCAAGGGCTGGGCCGCAACTCATGCCAGGGCATTTGCTCGAGCCACTGCGCCCGCAACATAAGCGCGAGAGCGCTTCGGGGCGCGTCTTCGCACTGTGTGATTGAATCCCCCGTGACTGCGTCCCCCGTGATTTCGTTCGACGTGTTTGATTCCCCAACTTTCTTCTTTGGTTTTTTCGCAGGGGTCGCTCTCGGGGCGATCGTTCTGCTCGTCGTGTTCCGCCGCCGCAATCGACGGGTTCAAGCAGCCGAGCGCCGAGCAGCGAGCGCTGAACGACTCGCCGAACTTGGAGCGATGACGAGCGGTCTCGCGCATGAGATTAAGAATCCACTCTCGAGTGTCGTGCTGAACGCACAACTCTTGCGTGAGGGAATTCTCGACGCCCCCCTTCCAGAAGAGGAGTCGGTGAGACTGACTCGGCGCGTTGACTCGTTGGCGCGCGAGACGAGTCGGCTCAAAGACATCCTCGAAGATTTTCTGAGATATGCCGGACGGTTTCATCTCGATCGCGAACAACGAGATCTGCGCGAATTGGTCGAAGAGTTGAGCGACTTCGTTCATCCGCAATCAGAGCTGTCGGGAGTGCTTCTTCGCACCGACCTTCCTCCGTTGCCTGTGTACGCAGACGTGGATACGGGTCTGCTCAAGCAGTCCATCCTGAATCTGATGCTCAACTCAATTCAGGCAATGGAGACGACGGCGCCGCCAGCTCGCCGCGAACTCATCGTGCGCGTCGAAGCGATCGCGCAGTCAAAGTCGTCGACTCCGCAGGTTGCCATTCACGTCATCGACACGGGGCCGGGCATCCCAGCCGAGGCACTTGAAGCGATCTTTCACCCATACATCTCGGGGCGAAAGAGCGGAAGTGGACTCGGACTCGCCGTTGCCCGCCGAATCGTCGAAGAGCATGGCGGCACGATTCGCGTCTTCAGTGAGATGGGCAAAGGGAGCGATTTCTTGATCGTGCTTCCGCAAGTCACAGCCACTGCGAGCACGTGATCGTCACCCGTTGCAAGGTCAGTCGATCCAGTCTTTCGCCTTCATTCGTTCGGGAACGTAGACCTCGGTCACGTACGAAATATCTTTAGTGATGAGCGATTCAACTTCCATCTTGAATCCGTTCTTCACCATCAACCCAATCTCTTTCTGCCAGTGCTTCTTCTTGATGAACCACGGATACTCGGCGATCTGCTTCGCACGTTCGATGTCGCGATCGTTGAGCGAAATCTTGACATCGTCTGAGAGTCCGCAGCGCACAAAGTCGCCCGAACGGATGCCGAGATACTTCGCGTCTGGAATCGCCATCCGCTCGCTCTCAAAGGCGAGGTTGATCGACCCCTGCTTGATCACCGAGTAGATGTAATGCCCCCATGGATCACAATCGAGCAGGCAATAGATGGGAAGCCCAAGTTCTTTGTTCAGTCTGTAGAGCAACCGACGAACCCCACGCGGAGGTTGACCGCTTCCCTCGGTGAGAATGCAGTTGTGCTTCTCCCAGAAGCGATCTTCGTTGAATCGACTCCACACGGTGTCCTTCTCGACGTGCAAGACGAATTTCGCTTCGCACTTTCCAAACTGCACGACACCGGGTTCACAGATCGATGGGATCGCATACCCGCCGGTGCCCATGCGACGGCAATCGATTGGATCGCCGTTGTCGACGACCGTGATATTGCCCACCATCGTCCCGCGCTTCTTGGCGAAGAGATGCAAGTTTTCGCGCAAGGTCGCGAGCGCAACTTCGATGTCTTCGAGGATGCCATCCGATTCTTCCTGGTCGTCGAAGGTCTTCTCTTTCGTTCCCGCGATGGTGTGCAGGCTCTTGTAGTACATCCCTCGCAAACTGAGCGTTTTCTTCGCTTCAAGCAGGTCTTTGCAACCCTTTGAGAGCAAGACAGTCTGCATGAACTTTCGCGCTTGCCCGGTGTTGAAGAGGTTTCGGCGCAGCGTCGCATCGCCCATCTGCAAGAGCCGCCGAGTCTCGTTGTAGGTGGTGTTGGACATCGTGCGCGTGGGAACGTCGACAAAGGGATCGACCTCAGCAAGCGCCGACTTTGCAACTGACTTTCCTAAATCGCTGATCTTCGCGAGTGTCTTGTCGCGCGTGCCTTGGCTTCCGATCATCCGACTTTCGCGCGCTCGAGCTGCATCGCTTGCAGAGGTTTGTTCTGGGGTTGGTTTTTTGGCCATCTCGTGTGATCCTTATTTCTTCTTGCGACTCTTGGGCGACTTCGCGGGTGACGCATCCTCTCCAAAGAGCGTTCCACTCGTCGGAGAATCGTCGGCGTGAACAGCCGTATCAGCCTGCACCTCATTTGAAGCGGTTGGCGCGCGTGCCGAAAGAATGACAACCGAGTCATCTTTTCGAAAAGGATCGGAGTCCTTCACCCGCTTACCCTCGTCGTTGAGCACCGCATCGGCCTCTTGTGTCTTTCGCTGCGCAACACGCAGAAGCGAGTCGTAGATCTGCTTGGCGGGGGTACCTGTGATCGACTCGGTCGCCTGCGCGATCTCACCGATGTAGCGCTCGAAGATGCTGCGGCGCTCACCCTCGTTTCGCATGCGCTGCCGACGCCTGACATACATGCCGAGTTTTCGCCCAACCTCCTGAAGGGCGAGCTTCATCTCTTTGCGAATCTCGTCGTAGTCCGCGATCGCCTCTTTCGATTCGCTCGTGAACGGCACCCACACACTTGCCATGTGCACCATCACGACGATCGGACCATCTGGAAGCGATCCGCGCGATTGTGAGACTCCGTAGTTCTTCCAGCTCGTCTCAAGCACGGCCTTGAACGAGGCGCACGCGGCTTGCTGGTAGAGCAGTGGCACGCGATTGGCGAATCGAATCACCCGGATGAGTTCGTCTTTGGGCAGCTCTCCACCGAACGCAAGCCCCACTTCGATGAGAAATGGATTGCCTCGGTAGACATCCGCGGGACGGGTGCACGCCGTGAAAAACTCAGCCTTCACTTCTTTGAGCAATCCAGAAAGCAGAGCCTTGGTGCCGATGGGAACGAGGCAATCCGTTTGAGGCGCCATGATGCGAACCTCTTGAATGGCCTTGTAAATCCCCTCTGCTTCCTTGTGCCCGATGGCTTTGACCCAGGTGCGATTCGTGATTCCTGCGCGTTCGCAGATCTCCTTCGCGACCGAGGGCGAGACGCGTGAAAACTCCTCTTGAAGAAACGATCCGATTTGTGATCGCTCCGTTCGCTCGATCATCTGGATCAGCGTGCCGAGCTCGATCCCACGGGGATGCGGGAGGATCTCCTTTGCCTCGGGAGGAAGCTCATTCGTCCCCCGATTGAATTGGATCGTCTCGTTCGTTGGCGTGACGAACGTGAAGCGTGCGTGTGGGTTGGCGATCGCCGTTTGATCGAGATACTCGTCGACCGACTGTCGACCCGTTTGATAGCGGCCTTCAAGCTCGATCGAGACTTGCGTTCCGTGTCCATCGAGAAAGAGTCCATCATCTTCTGGATGCTCTGTCTCGCTCACCACGTCGGCGCGATTCTTCGAGGTGTCCATCTTGAGCAGCACTTCAACGGCGGGCTTCTTCTTGTGCGTCTTCGAGATGATGAGCACCGGCTGACCCGTGGTCATGAGTCCATACATGCCTGCTGCCGAAATGCCGATCCCCTGCTGGCCTCGACTCATCTTCAATCGATGAAACTTCGAACCGTAGAGGAGCCGTCCAAAAATGTTTTCGATTTGCTTGCGAACGATTCCTGGACCGTTGTCGCGCACCGTGACTTTGAAGCGCGTCTCACTTCGCTGGAGCAATTCAACGTAAATATCTGGAAGGATGCACGCCTCTTCACACGCATCGAGTGCGTTGTCGACCGCTTCTTTGACCGCCGTCAGGAGTGCCTTTCGCGGATTGTCAAAGCCGAGAAGATGGCGGTTTTTCGCAAAGAATTCGCTGACCGAGATCTCGCGCTGCTGCGAAGACATCTCCTCGGCGGTTGCTCCCTTGCGCCGAGGCGTTGACTTTGGTGGTTCGGTGTCGTGTGGGGCGTCCATGCCGCTCGAAAGCCTACTCGATCATTCTCGAGCGTCCAGACGCAACCAATTGCACGGCAGATCTGTACGATCCCACCCCTCAACTTTCACATCTCTCAAAGGAATCCTATGGAAACAACGCTCATCATTCTTAAGCCAGACGCCGTTCAACGAGGGCTCATCGGCTCGATCACTTCACGTTTCGAGCAAAAAGGACTGCAAGTCGTTGGAATGAAGTTGACCAAGATCTCTGGCGCTCTCGCCGCCGAGCATTACAAGGATCATGCCTCGAAGCCGTTTTATGCGGGGCTCGTGCGATTCATGACATCTGAACCCGTCGTCGTCTTGGCGCTGCGCGGAGTTGGCGCGATCGCCGTCTGCCGCAACCTCATGGGAGCGACCTTTGGATCGAAGGCTGCCGCTGGAACGATCCGCGGAGACTTCGGCATTTCGAACTCTTTCAACCTCGTGCATGGCTCGGATAGTGCAGAGGCAGCAACGCGTGAACTCGCGCTCTTTTTTGGCAGTGGCGAAGTGCTCGCGTACACCCGTGCTGCAGATGCGTGGGTCTACGACACGACTGGTGGCACGATCGAGTAACGCGCAGGAGCCCCTTTTTTTAAACGGATTCTCACGCTTTGCCCTCGCGCGCCTCACGGATGCCGAGTGGGCTGTTGTTGTTTTTTGTGGCACCGAATTTGCTCTGGATTCATAGAACGCCCCTCGCGGGTCGTGCGTATGTACAGGCACGTCGTTTGTCGGAAGGAACCTATGACCAAATCAGAATTGAAAACCCAATCGAAATCGAGTGTGGTGCATGAACTGCGTGAGCTCAAGGTTCGCCGTTCTGCCGACTCAATCAGTTTTGGCACGACCAGAATGCCCGCGGGCAGCTTCACTCCTTTAGAGAGGAGCATCCTTGATTCACTGCACACAGAAGTTGTTGATTTCATCGACAACCCCGAGTTTTACAGGGCAGGTGCGCGCCGTCGAATCTTCGATGAGGCGCTTCCAATCGCGAAGCCTGATACAAAGTGGTACGCCCCCTTGCTCGACGAGCGTCGTGTGCGAACATCGACGGCGACGATGGCGCGTCCAGCCAAATCGATGGTGCTGACGGCCGCGCAAGAGCGGGTCTTGTTCGCGCAATTGAATTACGCACGGTCACGCGTGGCACGGTTGCAAACGCAGTCGCATCAATCGGGCTGGACGACTGCTCGAGCGAGAGAGATTCTGCGTTGGCATCGGGTGAGCGACGAGGTGCGAAAGCAGTTGGCTGAAACGAACCTCGCGCTTGTGCTGGCGATGGCGAAGCGCGTTCGTTCGGCCGATCTCGACTTCGGCGATCTCATGAGCGAGGGAAACATGGCGCTCATGCGCTCAGTCGATAAGTTTGATTTCAGTCGCGGCTTCAAGTTCTCAACATACGCGTGTCGCGCGATTCTCAAGGCGTACAGCCGTCTGGGACTGAAGGCGCAGAAGTATCGCAAGCACTTTCCAGTCGAATTCGACCCCGCGCTCGAGCGCGGCGACCACGTCGGCGCAGTGCGTGCCGCGCGCCAGACCGAGGATGTGGCAGAGGTCAAGACGCTCTTCGATTCGAATCGCGCGGGTCTTTCCGAACTCGAACGCACCGTGATCTTTCACCGCTACGGCCTCGACCGACCGGTGCATGCCGCGCCAATGACGCTTGAAAAGGTTGGCGTGATGGTTGGCGTCACGAAAGAACGCGTACGCCAGATTCAGAACAAGGCGCTCGAAAAGATTCGACGAGCACTTGTCTGCCTAAATCCTGCGGCGGCCGAGAGGCTTCCGACGATCAACGGATCACGGAACTAACACCCACACATCCCGCGAGCTGCGCCTTGCGGCGCGCGATGTGAAGTGCGATCCCCGTGATGATCGTGGTCACGAGATGGAATCCCGCAAAGACCAACAGCACCGACGCGTAATCGCTGTAGGTGGGATCGCTCCCACCAAGAGTTGAGAGAAGCACCAGAGACAGCAATGTGCCGCTGAGAAATCCCAGATCTCCCGCGCCCCGGAAGGCCCCCAATGCCATCGTTGTCGACCCACACCCCGTGACCAAAGCGATCGAACTTGAGAAGAGGGCGCTTGCCGAGAGACCGATGACGATCATCACGCAACCAAGTGGGAAGGCCTGATTTCCAACGACGGCAAGGAGTGCGAAGGCTGCCGCATAGGCGATCCCCGCAGCGATCCGAACGCGCAAACTGCCGATCCGATCGCACAACCATCCTGCTGGACCAGTGCCCAGCGCCATCAGCAAGAGTGGAAGTCCTACGAGCACTCCGCGTTCCATCGCTGAATAGTTCAACACCTGCGCCAAAGCGATCGGAAGAGTTCCAGTGATGAGTCCACCGCTCGCGCGATCTGAAAAGGTCATCGCGAGTGAGGGCCAGAGCGGATCGTTGCTGGTTGAGGTGGCCGCCGGCTTGAGTTCAACCTTGGATTCTAGACTGGCTTCACCAACGATCGTGCGTCCAATGCGCGGCACCAGAACTGCCACGAGCAAACTCAACACGGCCGATGCTCCGAAGAGCCAGACCGATGCGAGGCTCCCATCCGTTTGGCGGACCACAAATCCGCCCAACATCGCGCCGAGCCCGAGCCCAAGCAGCAAGGGAGTCGATGCCAAACCGAGCCCTGTCGCGACGTGACCGCGAGCCGATTGGCGCACGAGTTCAAAGAGCGCTGCAAAGACAATGACGTCGGTCACCCCCTCGAGCGCACGAATCATGAGCGTCCATCCCAGTCCCATCGGACACGCCATCGCTGCGAGAAGGAGTGCGTCGGCGACTGAACCCCAGACAACAAACTGCACCGACCGCTCTTTCGCACGCCCGAGCCACAGCAACGGGATGGCCACGAGCGCCCCGAGCAGGTTGATTCCGTTGAAGATCTGAGCGGCGCTTGGGGTTGCGCCATACCGGTCGATGAACAACTCTTTCACCACTGGGGCAGCCATTGTGTCGGGCATCGCCGAGAGCAGAATCAGGATGAAGAGCATCGCGCGCACCTCTTCGAGCCTAGTCCACGATGAACCTACGTGCAGTTGTTTACACTTGCCAAGTATGTCGCAATCCAAAGTGTTTTCGAACTGTGATGAGGCGCTGCGGGGACTTGTGCGCGATGGCCAATTGATCGCTGTCGGTGGATTTGGACTCTGTGGAATCCCTGAGAATCTCATCGTGGCACTGCGAGCGAGCGGAGCGAAAAACTTGACCGTCGCAAGCAACAATGCTGGAGTCGATGACTGGGGTCTTGGACTCTTGTTGCAGACACGCCAGATCAGCCGGATGATCTCGAGTTACGTCGGCGAAAACGCCGAATTTGAACGGCAATACATGGCGGGCGAGTTGGAACTCGAATTCACACCCCAGGGAACCTTGGCCGAGCGGTTACGGGCCGGCGGGGCTGGCATCCCAGCCTTTTACACTCGCACCGGCGTTGGAACGGTCGTTGCCGAGGGCAAGCCCCACGAGGTTTTCGATGGCGAAACGTATGTCCTTGAGCGAGCAATTTGCGCTGATGTCGCGCTCGTGAAAGCCTGGAAGGGTGATCGCTTTGGCAATCTCATCTTTCGCAAGACCGCCCGCAACTTCAATCCGATGGTCGCCACCTGCGGCAAGGTTTGCGTCGCAGAAGTCGAAGAACTGGTTGAAACAGGCGAACTCGACGGCGACCAGATTCACACCCCTGGAATCTTTGTCGATCGCATCGTGCAAACACTCTCGGTGAAGCGAATAGAACAGCGAACGGTGCGTAGCCGTAGCGTGTTATAGGACTCTCTCGCGCTTCGCCAGCCAGCATTTTTCGGATCGCACAACCGTCTGAACGCGGATCAAAAAGCCTTAATCACGCCAGAAAATTCTGCCATAAAACAAGAGACGCGGCGTTCACCCCTGCTTCTCATCTCTTCTCAAAAGGAAATCATCTATGACACGACCTTCGTTCCTCTGTGCTGCGCTCGTTACTGCCTGCCTCAGCATCTTCTGCTGCGCGAGCCCATCGCATGCGCAGATGGGACTGCAAGCTGGATTCGTCGAGGCCTTTCGCCCCGACTACCTCAAGCGTGACATGACGCTCTTTGTTGACTACCTCGCCCTCGAGGAGTGGCAGCAACCAACCGTGGAGAGCTTGCTGAGTGACTACACCAGCGACTTCATGGTCGGTGTCGACGGATTGCGAGACCAGATGAAGGGAATGAAAGATCAGATTCTCAGCGCTGGCGAGCAGGGTGCCATTGCGGTGATCATGAAACCCATCAGCGAATGGTCGAGCGAGAAGGCGCGACTCAAGCAACGGTTCATCGACAATCTGCGATCTGTGCTCAGCGAAGAACAGCAGGCGCGCTGGCCACAACTTGAGCGGGCGATGCGCCGCGAGAAAGAACTTCCACAGGGTGTGCTGAGCGGCGAGAGCGTCGATCTTCGCCAAATCTCACGCGATACTGAGGTTCCTCCTGACCTCATGCTCGCTGCGAAAGAGGCACTCGAACAGTACGAAGTTGCACTCGACTTTGCACTCGTAGCGCGCTCGTCGCAGATGGCTGCATCCCAAGAAAAGATCAAGGACGCGCTCGTCGCACAGGACTACGCGGCCGGAATCAAGCAGATCGAATTGATTGTCGCAACGCGCGTCGCACTTCGCGACTTGCAAGAGCAGTCGATCGAACTGCTCGCCACTGCGTACGGCAGTGAGTGGGGAGCGCGCTTTCGAGAACGGGCGCTTTCTGCGGCATTTCCGTCGGTCTATCGACCAAGTCCGATGATTCCATACTTTGCTGCTGCGCGAGAATTGCCGGGTCTCTCGGCTGGACAAATCGAACAATTGCTCGCGCTCGAAGTCTCCTACCTCGTGCAGTATCGCAATCTTGAAGGACGCCTCGCCGCAGCGCACCGAATCGAGGAGCCCAAGAAGCAGAGTGCAGAGACTCGACGCCGGATGGATCAGGGAACTTCCAATGCAATCAAGCCGCAGATCGATCCGTACAAGGCCCTTCACGAAGAGCGCGATGCGCTGAACGAGAAGGCGCGCGCCGACATCGCAGCGATCGTCGGACCGGAGTTGGCGTTGCATCTTCCAGGCGCCGCGAAGCTCGCAAGCGATTCGATGCGACCGATGACGCCAGGCAAGGCTGAGAGTGACACCCCGACGCTGAACTCTGGTGCCGCACCAACAAGTGGCGATGAGAAGGGCGGCAAGCGACCAGTCTCGCGACAAGGCAGTGGAAGAGAGGGCGCACCTGCCGGTGGAGTTCCTCAAGGTATTGAGTAAACAATGACTCCAACTGGTCAACTTCACATCGGAGCCAAAGCGACCGACCTCACTCCGGCAACCGCTGAGTCAGAGGCCGCACGAATTCGCGAGCGCTGTCGCATTCTTGGCATCACCTGGCTCGAGAAGCCTCCCGAGACCGATCCAGTTGCGATCGCGCTTCTCACCCCGGAAGTTGCTGTGCGCGTGCGCGCCGTGCCGCTGCGCATTGAACGAGGACGACTGATCGTTGCGATGTTCAATCCGCTTGATGTTGGGGCATCGGACGAGATTGCAACGATCGCACGAATGCCCGTCAGTCGCATGGGGGTCGAAGCAGATGCCTTTGGCGAACTGATGCGCCGCGCGTACGGAACGACCGCGGCGAAAATCGCCGAGTCTCTCGGGGGCAGCAGCGAATCATCGAGCGATGAAACTGAACACAATGTCGACGCAATCGAGGCAGCAGATGTGCACCGGATGGCTGAACAGCCCACGCTGATCAACCTTGTGAATCTCTTCATCCTCGAGGCGATTCAAGGGCGTGCGAGCGATATCCATATCGAGCCGTTCGAGAACGAGCTCAAGATCAAGTATCGCGTCGACGGCGTGCTCATCGAACAGCCCCCACCACCAAAGCACTTGCAAGCTGCGCTCATCGGACGCGTGAAGATCATGGCGATGATGAACATCGCCGAGCGATACGTGCCACAGGATGGACACATCACCCTTCGCTTCGAGGGCCGCAAGGTCGACTTGCGAGTCTCAACGGTGCCAACGATCTACGGCGAGAGCGTCGTCATGCGAATTCTCGACAAGAGCAGTCTTCCGCTCGACTTGCAAAGTCTTGGGATGAGCAAAGCCCACCGTGACACGATGGATCGATTGGTCGAGAAACCCCACGGGCTGCTGTTAGTGACTGGTCCCACCGGATCTGGAAAAACCACGACGCTTTACGCGGCGCTGAGCAAACTCTACGACCCACGCAAGAAGATCATCACTATTGAGGATCCTGTCGAATACGAACTCAACGGAGTCAATCAGATTCCGGTCAATCCCAAGCGTGGATTGACCTTCTCGATTGGACTGCGCGCGATCCTGCGCCAGGACCCCGACGTGGTTCTCGTGGGTGAGATTCGTGACAACGAGACGGTCGATATCGCGATTCGATCTGCACTGACTGGGCATCTCATTCTCTCGACACTGCATACCAACGATGCAATCTCGAGCATCGGACGGCTTGTCGACATGGGCGCTGAGCCCTTTCTCGTCGCGAGCGTTCTTGAGGGTCTGCTCGCGCAGCGCCTTGGTCGACGCCTCTGCTCGCTCTGCAAGAAGCAAGTGTCGCTCAGTGAAGAGACGAAGTCGCGATTGACGCCATCCGAAATCGAGGCGTTCGGCGGCGGCGAGTGGAAGGCTGTCGGTTGTGACGAGTGCAAGAAGTCTGGATTCCGTTCTCGCCTTGGATTCTTCGAGCTCGTGCGAATGAATTCGTCTCTGCGACAAGGAATCACAAAGCGCCTCTCGATCTCCGATCTCAAAGAGCTCTTGGATGGCGACTTCTTGAACATGCGGCAGGATGGAATGATCAAGGCGCAGACGGGCGCGACCACCGTCTCTGAAGTTCTTCGCGCGACGCAGGATGTTGACGACACGCGGCATTGAGTACCCCGATGATTACCTTTCACTACCAAGGTCTTGGCGGCACAGCGAGCGGAGGAACGATCCAAGCAGGCGACCGTGCCGAAGCGCTTCGCATGCTCGCCCAACAAGGGATCATCGCAACATCGCTCGACGATCCTTCGGCTCGTGCGACTCCCTTACACGGAGGCGTGCGAGCGATCAAAAGCGGCAAGGGCGCCAAGAGTGTGCGCGGCGGTCCTGCACGTCCTTCGATGTCACGCACTGAATTGACAAGTCTGATTCGAGAACTCGCGACGGCACTCGAGGCAGGATTGCCGCTGATGCAATCACTGCGCACTGTGCGCAGGCAAGCCTCCGGTCGTGCGCTTCCGGTGATTCTCGACTTCCTCATTGAACGCGTCGAGGCAGGCATTCCATTGCATCAGGCGGCGAAAGAGTATGGACCGCCATTCGACGACATGACCGTCGGCATGTTTCGTGCGGCCGATGCATCGGGTCGCAACGCCGAGGTCTTGCATCAACTCGCTGACTTACTTGATCGTTCGGTCGAACTGAAACGCGAAGTTGTTGGCGCGACGGTGTATCCGATGATCGTCGCAGCGTTGATCTCGGTGAGCGTGATTGTGCTCGTGACCTTTGTGCTGCCAAAGCTGATGGCGCCGATGATGGGTGATCCGAACAAGACGCTGCCCATGCCAACTCTGGTCTTGCTCGGCCTCGCGGCATTCATCAAGATGTGGTGGTGGGCCATCATCTTTGCCATCGTGACCAGTGTGATCTTCTGGCGAGGTTGGATCGCGCAACCATCGAATCGGATGTGGGTTGACTCGACCCTGTTGCGGTTGCCGATCATCGGTCCACTGCTTCGAGATGTCGCAGTCGCTCGCTTCACACGCACGCTTGGCACACTTGTTTCAGCGGGAATTCCGATTCTTCAAGCGCTCCGCGTCGTGCGAGACACGCTGGGCAATGCGGCATTGATCTCAGCAATTGACGAGGTGCAAGAGCGTGTCACGACAGGCTCGTCGCTGGCCGATCCACTTGAACGGTGCGGGTTCTTTCCGCCGCTGCTCATTCAAATCGTCAACATCGGCGAGCGCTCTGGTCGGCTCGAAGTCATGCTGCTGCACGCCGCGACTGCGTTCGACCGCCAAGTCAATCAGTCACTCAAAATCTTTACAAAGGCACTGCCACCCATCCTGCTCGTCGTGATGGGACTTGTGGCTGGCTTTGTCTTGCTTGCAATTCTTCTTCCACTTCTTCAACTCCAAGACTCTATTGGCGGCTAACTCGAGGCACTCATGATCAACTTCACTTCTCGTTCACCACAGTTGCGACTCTCATCTCATCGCCCACTTCGACGCGCCTTTACATTGATCGAAGTGATTGTGGCAGTGACCATCGTCGCGATCGTCGCAGCAGTCGTGGCGCCGCGAGTCATGCGCTACATCGGCTCTTCGAAGACAAAGGTCGCCGCGACGCAAGTGGCATCGATCGCGCAACAGGTTCGCCTCTACATGGTGGAGTCTGGAATGAGTCGCTGCCCAACCGACTTCGATCTCGTGGTGCTCACCGAAGGAGAAGACCCAATCCTCGACGCTGCGGGACTGCTCGACCCATGGGGCAATCCATTCGTGCTGATCGTGCCAGGGAACGTGAACTTCGACTTCGACGTGATGTCGTATGGTGCCGATGGGCAGCTTGGCGGCGAATTGTCAGAAGACAAGGACGTCGTCAACGGAAAGAAGTGAGCGTCGGTATGAGGCGAGCATTCACACTGGTCGAAGTCATTGTCGCGGTCGCCATTTTCGCGATCTTGAGCGCGATGATCGTTCCACGGATGACCCGAACGGTCAAATCGGAGCACGAAAACACGATCGCCCAAATGCTCGACCTTCTCTCGATCTACGCCTTTCGTGATGCAACCTCTTCGCAACAGATTGCGCTCTGGCAAGATCCTGAAACGCAGTGGATCACCATGCTCATTGCCGACCGCGATCTCACGGCGACGTCGTCAGATGGTGATCGCGCCAAGTTTGTCTGGACCGCCGATCGCCGCGTCACGCCCGTCGCGCTGCCAACTGGAATGGAACTCACTGATCTTCTCGTCGACGGGGTCCAAGTCACCGGCACCGATTGGCTCATTCCCACCGTGCCGGGTGGCGGACGCCCCGCCATCGAGATGCATCTCATCTCAGATTCGATCGACACCGTTTTGCGACTCGACTCGAATTCGAATGCTCCACTACGCATCGATGCTGATGGGCTCGAGGTGAAACGGCGCGAATCGCAGAACCTCGACGAATACGGAAGCAGGAGCGAGCGATGGTGAGTCAACGACGACGAGCATTCGCACTGATGGAGGTCGTCATCGCAGGGATCATTCTTGCCATTGGATTGGGATCGATCGTCTCGCTCGCTGCCCGCGCGCTCATGGATCAGCAGCGAGGTGAGCGTGCCGTCATGGCCGCAGCGTTGCTCGATGAATTGCTCGCGAGTGTGATTGTCGACGGTCCTGAGGAGTGGCCGAAGCTGCACAACCTCTCTGGAAGTTGCGATCCGCCATGGGCTGACTTTGAATATCAAGTCGATATCGAAAAAGCTGAGCCGGGAGCACCGTGCGATGTTGTGGCGATCGTGCGCGATCCAGTGGGCCGTGAGTTTCGTGTTGCGACACGCGTCGCACTGCGTCTGGGCGACGAGCCAAACCCAGAGCGTCAGCCATCCGAACAGCTCGACCGACAGGGGTATTTCGACGCGAAAGAGAGTGAATCCAATGGCACCAAGTAAGAAACAAAACACCCGTCGACGAGGCTTCACCCTCATCGAACTCATCGTGGCTGGCATCATCGCCGTGATCGTTGTGGCATCGCTAGGCACCTCGCTAAGCCAACTGGCTCGCGCCCGCGCAACGTGCAAGGTGCGTCTCAATGCAAATCTGCGTGCGAACGCTGCGCTCGATCGCATCCGGCGAGATATTCAGCAGGTGATCCGCAGCGACGATCTCATCAACACCAGAGTGCTCATCACCGATGGAAAGATGGATACTCCTGTTGGCGAGCTTGAGCGCGATGAGGTGCTTGCGTACACGACACGACTCTCGCGAGTTCGCGGCAAGACGTACGAGGGTGATGGCATTGAACATGAAGTGCAGGTGCGGGTGGTTGATGATGACTTCGGAAGCGCGCTGTGGATTCGTTCGGATGCCGTCCCAGATAACAACGAGGGTGGCGGCGGTCAGGCTGAACCTGTGATGGATGGAATCATCGCGCTCAACGTCGAAGCTTCTGACGGGTCGAACTGGTATGACAATTGGGACTCTGACATCAGCGGACTTCCGCACGCAGTGCGCGTCACCGTCTCATCCGGTGGCGACGGCGCGGGAGAGGATCTCTACGCAGACACCAGCGAGTTGATGAGTTTGCGCACGATCATTCCGATGGATCGCATTGTCCCCCCCTACGAAGAGCCCGTTCCTGAAGAGGGCAGCGCTGAATCGACGCCGAGTGCGGACCCCGCGAGCGCGGCGGCGGCTGGCGGCGGCGCAGCGGCGGCGGCGGCGGATCCAACTGCTGGAATGGCACCGGCCGATCTCGGTGGAGGCGGTGGCGCCAATGGAACATTTGGCGGCGGCGGCGGCGGTCGACCCGGTAGCGGTGGTGGTGGTCGCGGGATGGGTGGCGGACGAGGCGGCTCGTCGATAAGCGGCGGCGGCAATCGCGGCAACTCGCGCGGTGGTGGCGGTGGTGGTGGTGGATCGGGTGGAACCCGTCCAAATGGACCTGGACCTGGGGGTCCGCAGAATTGAAGCGCGCTCACGCGAGAGTTCGACGTGGATCGGTGCTCTTGATTGTGATCTGGGCGGTCACAATCGGCGCAGCCATCGTTGCGGGAATTCAGATTTCTTCTTTTCGTCAATCGATGCTCGGCAGCGACGCGATCGCACGCGTTCAGGCGCGGTGGGCGGCACGTGCCGGCGTTGAAACGATGATCGCGATCATGGAGTACCACACTGAAAACCCAGATCCCGAAGATGCACTTGGAATGATCCGCGACCTGCAAGACAATTCGTACGGCGAACTCGAAACAGGTTCGTATGACATTCGCCACTTTCTCGATGGACAGGAGTGGGCGGGTCCACTGGATGAACACAGCAAAGCGAACATAAACTTGCTCTCGGGTGAGCTCATGAATATTCGCGACATGACTCCCGATGTGGTGGGCGCGATCACCGATTGGCGCGATAGCAATGAAGATGCAGGAATGCTCGGAGCAGAGAAATCGCACTATCAAAACCGAGGAAAATCGTAC
Source organism: Singulisphaera sp. GP187 (assembly GCA_945869475.1). Taxonomy (GTDB): domain Bacteria; phylum Planctomycetota; class Phycisphaerae; order Phycisphaerales; family SM1A02; genus F1-60-MAGs104. The sequence continues at coordinate 128,612 of CAMBOV010000003.1, forward strand.
GAGCCGCGCAACGCGGACTTTCGAAACTTCGCAGAACTTGAACTCGTTGCAGGCGTCTGGCCCGAGTACACACGCGGCGAGGATTGGAATCTCGATGGACGGATCGATTCGAACGAAGATGATGGTGACCAGACGTGGCCTGATGACCAGGCCGACGGAATGCTCGATGCGGGTTGGTCGGGCATCCTCACTGCGCTTTCTCGCTCGTCCGCGCTCGCGCCGAGTGGATTGCCACGACTCAACCTTCTGACCGCAACGTCTGAAGAAGTCATCGAACGAACAGGACTCACTGCCCCCCAAGCAAGTGCCCTGCTCGCGTACGCGCAGACTCCCAACGCCAAACTCGAGCAACTGCTGACCGTGCCGCTCTCGACGTTGAGCAGTGGCAGCGCTGGAGCAGGCGGAGCCGCGGGAGCAGCAGGTGCAGGAGGTCGCAGCAGCACCGGCGGCGGCAAGTCGGGTTCTACTGGCGGTTCCACGGGCGGTAGCACTGGACGATCAAGTGGCGGCCGCAGCGGTGCAACAGGTGGTGCGACTCAGGCTGGACCCGGCGACCTCGACAACGCGGCAAAGGGGCGTGTCTTGAATGAGTGCACAACGGTTGAGTTCAAGCGAGCCGGTCCTGGAAAAGTGAACATCAACACGGTCTCGGGCGAGGTCTTGCGTGAGGTCTTCGACCTCAACCCGAAACTTGTCGATACCCTCCTCTCGCGCCGCGATGCGAAGCCCTCGGGTCTCACTTCGCTCGCATCAGTGTTGGACATTCCTGGCTTCACTCCACAGATTCTTTCGCCGCTCGCCAAGCAACTCGACGTGCAGAGTTTCGTCTTCACCATCTCGAGTCGAGGTCGGTCGAAAACTGTGGGAGGTGAATCTGAAATGGTTGTCACTGTCGATCGTTCAATGCTGCCAGCTCAGATTCTGCTCTACCGCGAACCATGAAACCGTCTCGGACATGAAATCATCAACGAAGAGTCGACAGCCCAAGGTCGCCACCGATCCGAACCGTGCGGCCGTGCTCTCGATTGTGACTGCCAATGGTGTCGTTGAGGGTTGCCAAGCAGTCTGTGTCGTGACGAGTAATGATCGTCCAGAACTGGTCGACACTGAGTCGTTCACGGGCGCGACCGCGCTCGAGGATGCCCGCTCGTGGATCGAACGACATCTCGCGGCACGAACGGTCATCATGCTCGCCGGATGTGATGTGATCTGTCGGACAGTCACGATGCCATCGGCCACGAATGACCAGCTTGAGATGGCGCTGCGATTGCAGGTCGAAAACCTGCTGCTCGGCGGCGCCGCGCCGTGGCGAACCAACGCCTCACTCGTTCCAACGAGCGATCCAGATCGAGCGCGATCGGCGTTGCTTGTTGAGTGGGCTGTCGCCAACGCAGCACCCGCACTCTCGACGAACTTTGTCGCCTCGCTCCAACCGACCTTTGCTCCACCCGTCGCAGCACTCGCGGCACTCATTGGCGGGGCGCTCAAGTTGGGCGCGCACGAGGCATTCACCGTGTATCTCGAACGAAACAGTGGATCCATCTCGATCGCATACTCCGATGGCATCCACAGTGCCTTTCGAACCTCGCGCGAAGATGGCAGCGACGTCGATGAGTGGAAGGCGTCGGTCGTTCGAATAACGGGAGAGACTCTCCTGCTTGCCGACATTCCAGAGGCCGCGATTGATCCACTGATTGGCGCGCTTCGCACGACGCTCGAGAATCAATCCGATGGACTCATCGCCCCACTCACTGGAGAGCTTGCGACGTTTGAATCGCTCGCAAAGAACGCGCCGAGTGATGAACAGTGGTGGGGACGCAACGGCATTCTCTTGGGCACCGCCATCGCGCTCTGTGGACCGCTCAGCGGAGTCTGCTCGCTGCAGGCTCGTGCCCCCGAAGCGGATGTTGCCGTTCTCGCCCGGCTCGTTGCAGCGGCACGAAAACCGAAAATTGCAGCGCGACTCGTGATCGCAGCGATCATGCTCGCAGCAGTCGTCCCTCCGGCACTCTCTGGGGCGAGACTTGCATATCTGCAATGGTTGCTGCCCGAGGCAGAAGCGTATGAGCGAGCCCTGCTGCACTCAGATCAACTGACCTCGATGTTTCGAGAGTACGAAAAGTATGCGTGGCCAATGAGCAAATTGCTCGGCGATATCGCCTCGACCACTCCCGAAGGAATCGAACTTGAATCGATTTCGATCAGCCATGGATCGCCCGTCAAACTCGAAGGAAGTGCCAAGCCACAAGGTGGCAACGGCGCCGCAGAAGCGATCCTGCTGATGGAACGACAGATGCGCGAGTCGCGCGTCTTCGATCGCATCGAAAAGAATTGGGATGCCCCCAACGCCAATGGTGTGATTAAGTTCAACATGAGCGCATCCGTTGCCAATGCGACACTAGTGCCCAACTATTCAGAGACGCAGGATTTCGCACGACGAACTTTGCGCGATCGGCGCTACGGCGTTGTCGAACCTGCCGCGACGGCGACGCGCGCTCCCACAGTCGATGTGGTCGCGAACGAGAGTGACTCGAGCGAGGGCTCGCTCGCAACGGCCGTCGCTTCGACACAATCGCCTGGCGCTCAGCCAGCAACCGAACTGGGGAGCGAAGGTGCGGCGGCGGCGATCGAGACAGTACAAGCGGCGCGTGATGATCCCCGTGCGATCAAGCGACGCGGGAGTAGCGCAGGATCCGCGGCGCCCGACGCGGCGCGCAGAGGCGACGGTTCGAGCCAGAGCGCAGGCGCCGTGATTCCAGACCCTTTGACCGATCAACAGATTGCATCGATGACGCCAACCGAAGCGCGCGAGGCACTTGGCAAAGTCTCACGCGCGCGCGGAGGAGTTGGGATCAGCGAAGCGGACGAAGCGCGACTGAAGGCTGAGTTTTATAAGTTGCTCGACCAAGCGAGGGGCAAGTGATGACACCGAAACTCAATCTGTCTGCACGCTTCATGCAGCTTCGACCGCTCGCGCGCTTCGCGGTCGTCGGAGTTGGAATCTTTGCGCTGTATCTCTTTCTCGACGATTATTGCTGGACCTACGCGCGCGAATGGTCTGCGGAGGCCACCCGATTGCAGACGTTGCTCACCCGCGGCGAGATGAGGCGTCGTCCGCTTGGGAATGAAGTTGAGCGCGCCGCGATCGCATTTGGAAATGCTGAGATTCCAGACGATGAAGCGCGCACCTCGGAGTCGCTCGCGCTTGCGGTGAATGAAACGATGAAAAGGCATCACATTTCGCTCTTCGGGTACGAAGCGCTCGGTGGCGGAAAACTTCCAAACAATGCGTTGAGTGCGATTACTGGTGCCGGTGGTCGAATCGAACGCTTGCGCGGCGACGTCGGATTCGCGACGTCTGCCGATGAAGTCGGTCAAGTGCTCGCAGACTTCGAAGCAAATCCATCGATCGATGCGATCAACTCGATCACGCTTCGCTGGCGCGATGATCAAAAGAGAGTCGACATTCGGCTCTCTGCTGAGGCGTGGGCGATCGCGCCGCGGTCCCAGGCAAGTCGAGGAGGATCATGACCCTCTTTCGATTCAATCCAGGGGTGACGGTTCAGTGGTCCGCCCCGCTGGTCGTGAGCGCGATTGCGGCGCTCATCGGCGGCGGTGTCGTGGTTGTCGAACTCGCACCTGTGATTGGCACGCTCTTTTCCCCATCACCAGGGAGTGACGAGAGCACGTCAATGGCGCGGGCGGGTGAACGACACGGCGCGCTCGTCAAGACATCGACCGATCGATTCTCAGGACGGAGCCTCTTCACGATGCCCGCTCCACCGCCACGCCCCGCGCCGCCGCCTCCGCCGCCGGCACCTCCAGCTCCGCCGGCACCTCCGCCGCCGCCACCATCAGCGCCAGCTGAGTATTCGGGAACGCTTCCAACGGGAATGTTGGGCGACTTGGTGTACTTCGGTGGAACGCTGACGATTCGAGTCGGTGAGGAAAAGAATGGCATCAAGGTCATCGGCGTCGAGCCGCCATCCAATGTTCTTATCGAACACGCACGAGGGACGTACTCCGTTGCGATTTGGACTCCAGTCGATTGGTCGAAGCTCTCAGCCAACGCGCCATCGCGAACCTCACCCATCATCAAGGCTGTTGTGGTTGAGCCTGCGGTTGAGATCGAAGAGACGAGCCAACCAACCATCGCCGCGCCTGAACTTGATCCTGCACCTGAGCCTGCACCCCCGCTTGCTGCTCCCGTGGCGGCGATTGTGCCAATTGTGCCGATTGCATCGATTGCGCCGCCAGAGAGCGCCAACGACGAGCGCGATGTGCCCGATCCGGATGCGCCCAATGCAGAGCGGGTGGACGAACGGCCTGCTCTCGTTGTGCCGTCCTCGCAACCGCAACCGCGCCTCGGTGAGTCGCCGACGCTGAATCCAACGACGACCATTCCTCCGCCACTCAGTCAGGCGCAAGTCGCTCTGCTCACTCACGCGCAGGCCCAAGCGGCGCTCGCCCGGGTGAGTCGTGCGCGACAAACTCCGGGTCTTGATCAACCAACACAGAATCGCTTGCGCGACGAGGCAGCTCGCTTGCGTGCGCGACTCTCGGAGGGTGGCCAGTGATTTCAGGCAATCCATCCACTGTGACACCGTTTCATGTCAGTCTCGATCTCTCTTTGGAGCACTCTCTTTGAGCTACTCGCCCATCCGAAAGAACTGCACCCTTCTCGCCGCTGTGACCATCACCCTCGGGTGTGTATTGGGTGGCGCACAACCACGACTCGCGACAGCGGCGACCCAATCTCCTTCGACGCGCGGCGTTGCGCCCAGTTCACAGCCGACTGCGCCGCGTCAGCCCGCGCCTGAAGCGGTTCCAGTACCCGATCCCGTGCCCGCTCCTGAACCAGAGCCTGTCGTCGAACCTGAACCAATTGTTGAGCCGCAGCCGGTCGTCGAACCAGAACCCGCTGCTGATGAAACACCCATTGAGGCAACCGCCGCGGCGGCCGCAGCACTCGCGGACCAGCCAGTGAACAACGCTCAGCCCCCCACGGCTCCTGTTGTGCTCGCCGACATCTACACGCCGCCGATCCGACAGTTTCGCTCAGATCGACGACCAATCGACATGACCGAGCTGGTGCTGGTGAATTTCAAAGAGATCAAAGTTGAAGATCTCTTTCCGTTCATCGTCGAGTGCACCGGAAAGGCAGTCTTGCCTCGACTCTCGCAGCTGCGCACGCAAACAATCAGCGTGATCAGTGACAAGGCGGTGACGCGACTCAAGGCACTCGAGTTGATCTTTCAAGCCTTTCGTCTCAACGACATTGGAGTCGTCGAGACCGATGAACTCATCATGGTCGACATGCTGACCAACGTCGGCAAGTTGCAACCAGCGGTGGTGCTCGGACCATCGGTCGACGTGCTTCGCCTCGAAGAGAACGGTCAAGTCGTCATCAAGATCTTTGGAATCTCACACACGCGCGCGCAGTCGGTCTTTGACCGGTTGAGCGGATCGATGCCCGACTACGCGAAGATTGACGTCGACAACAATTCGAATCAGATCATCCTCGAAGGCGACGTCGGACTTGCCAAGCGCTGCCAGGAACTCATCAAAGTGCTCGATGTGCCGCCGTTTGCGGATACCCGCACCGAGACATTCCGGTTGCGAAACGCAGACGCGACTGTGATCGCTGATTCGATCACGACGATTTTCTCTGGATCGTCCACTGGCGGCGGAGCGGCGCGAACGCCGAGCCGGCAAACCGCTCGGCCAGGTGGAAATCCAAATCAACCCGCAGCCCCCGCAGGCGCTGCCGAGGGGCCGACGCTCGTTGTGACCGTTCTCGCTGCAACGAATTCCATCACGGTGCGCTCAGACGCTGACACGCTCACGCGCATCGGTGAACTCATCGTGAGTTCGTGGGACATTGCCCCGACCAAGAACGGTGCGATCTTCAAGGCGTATGACCTCAAGTTCACCGATCCGCTCAAGGTGAAAGAGTTGCTTCAGTCGCTGCTCGAATCGGGCGCGGCAAGTCGATCGGGCGGCGCACGAGGTGGTGCCACGCGACTCGCTGGCGGCGGTGGCGGAGCGGGCGGTGGAGATTCTGGCGCTGATGTCGCGGTTGCCAACATTTTTCGAATTGAGGCGTACCCCGATTCGAATCGATTGATCGTCGTGACGAAGACTCCAGACAACTTTATCTGGCTCGACGAATTGCTCGCCAAGATTGACACTCCGCTGACTGTGGGCATGCCGACCAACGTGCAACTGAAATACGCCAGCGCGGTCGACGTTGCCGAAATCATCAATGCGTTGCTCGCTGTGAGCGGCGCAGGAACTGGAATCGAAGCACCGGCCGAGGGGCTGACCGGCATCGACTTCTCTGCCGGTGGCGGAGCGTCGGGCGACGCTGGCGCTGCCTCGGGTGCTGCGACTGGGGGCGCCGGCGGAGCGACCGCGGCAACGATCGAGTTTCCGTGGCAGCAAGCCCGCGGAGGAGCCGACGGTGAATCAACCGAGGTGAGTGCGATCATCGGAAAGAGTCGTGTCGTTCCAAACGCGGGGCAGAATTCGCTGCTTGTGTTGGCGACTCCAGAGATCCAGGCGGCGGTGATCGAACTCATCACCGAACTCGACCAACCAGGTCGACAGGTGATGATTGCGGCGATCCTCGCTGAAGTCGAGTTGGGAGATCAGTTCGCGATGGGAATTCAGTTTGGGCCAGCGGGTCAGGTCTCTCCTGCCAATCCCAACAACGCAGTTGTGATCGGAACAGAGGCTGGCGGCCTCAACTTCGAAGGCGCGAAGGACCAAATCTTTCCAACCGCACTCAACGTTTCGAATTTCGCTTTCGCCGTCGACGCGACCGTGATCCTGCAAGCACTGCAGCGAGATACATCGGTGCGCATTCTTCAGCAGCCACGAGTCTTTACGAGCGACAACAAAGAAGCTGTCTTCTTTGCTGGCCAAGACGTTCCGTTCTTGACCGGAGAGACGACGGGTGGTTCGACGGGCGGAGGAACGACCTCGAGCTTTGACCAGATTCAGGTCGGAATCGGGCTCAATGTTCGTCCCCGCATCACGAGGGAGCGAAACGTTGCGATGGAGATCGAAGTGCTGCTTTCGAACGTCAACACCGCTTCAACACTCAACGTCGGCGGAAGCAATAATCCCACGATCGATCGGCGGCAGACGAATACGCAGATCACTGTCAAGAACAACCAGACGATTGTGATCAGCGGAGTTCGCGTCGAATCCGAAACCAAGGAGAAGAATGGATTCCCAATTCTTGGAAACATTCCGATCCTTGACCTCTTCTTCAGCAACAAGAACGATGTTGCATCGACGAAGGAACTTCTGATTTTCATCACGCCAACGGTGGTGGACAATCCCGATGAGAATGACACGAACTTCAACGCCGATGATCGTGAACGATTGGATGTGCTCTCGAAGCCACTGAACTCCAACAGCGAGATGATGGTCGAGAAACACAAACTCAATCTTCCGCAGACTTCTGGCGGAGCTCCAGTCGACCCGCTCGCACCGATCGAACCATCGATCGCTCCGTAGTCCTTCATGCGGCATCCACCGCTTGATCGACTGCGACTCGGCACGGTGGTGGTGCTCAGCGCAGCAGCCGTTGCGGGCTGCGCGCCTCAGCACTCCTCTGGTGGTGCGAGTGGGCTCGCAGATCGAGGGGCTGAGACGGCGACCAAGCGTCTCGAAGGCACGGATGCGCACGTGCGCTTTCGTCTCGAGCCTCTCTGTTCGATTGACTATGACGGCTTCGCGCTTCCGCTGGTCTCGCCGGATGGTCATCTCGCGGCTGTGCAAGCGACAAGCAGTGCGGACTGGGCAACGCTTCTCGCCTCGATCGATGGTGGACAGCCCAACGCAGGAACGGTCTCGATCGTCTCGCTGGAGGTTGCCGCGAAGTCCAAACCGATCGAGGTGGCTGGCACAGACCTCTTGCTGGGCCGAAGCGCTGATGATGAGGGATTTCTCGTCGAGAGTCCTCGCGTTGATGGGTCACGATGGATTGGACGAGTTGCGTGGAGCGGTGGCGATCCGCTCTGGCTCGTCGATGGCGATGATGTCAATGCATTCGCGACACGTGGCAGTGGCGACGCGATCGCGTGGTGTCACCGAGCACGCGACAAGAGTCGCTTTGCACTTCGAGTGCGTCAGGGTGGAGTCACGCAGGAGATCCCTGCTCCAGAGGATGGCTCGTGGCTCGCACCGACCTTTTCGAGTGACGCGAAGTACCTCTATGCACTTCGACTGCGCGATGGAGTGCTCGCGGCATGCGCCTTTCCGCTCTCACAGGCGATGAGCCCCCGGCCAACGATTTCGATCGACCTCTCGTGGCGCGCGGATGCGCGTGTGGCGTATCAGACATTGATCCCACTGCGCACGAGCGGCTCAGCGGGCGATGCACGCTTGTGGTTTTTTCATCCGAGATTCGGCCGCGCTGCGGTGTGGAATCCACTGAACAACCGCGTTGCATTGGCGAGCCCCGGCAGCGCGAGCAGTGCGATCGTTTCAGGGGGACGGCTCGCAACTGCGTCGGCAGAGCAATTCTCGATCGAGCCAATGCCCCTCGAAGGAAGTGCGACCGAGGCGAAGCGCACCTCGAAACTCTTGGAATCGCTGTGGATTCCGATTTGGGGAGGAGGCTCGTCAACCCTCTTGGTGGTTCATCCGCATGACACGCACGCCGGCAGGCTCGACGTCGCGCGGATCGACTTCGACTCCGAGACCGGTGAGCCGCCGCATCGAGAACCGCGCAAGAAGTAACGCCGCGACTCAGATGTCGCGCTCTTCCTCTTCGTCGTCAGTCTCTTCGTCGAGAGCTTTCTTCGCTTTGCGAGCCTTCTTGGCCTTCTTTGCTTTCTTAGCCTTGGCCTTCTTTGCCTTTTTTGCGGCGTCGTCGTCATCTTCTTCGTCGTCGTCGTCGTCGTCGTCTTCATCGTCGTCGTCGTCGTCGTCGTCGTCGTCGTCGTCGTCATCGTCATCGTCATCGTCGTCGTCGTCATCGTCGTCGTCGTCGTCATCATCGTCATCATCATCATCGTCGTCGTCGTCGTCGTCGTCTTCGTCTGTGCCCTCGAGCTTCGAGTTTGGAAGTAATTCCTCGGTACTGTCGCTCGCGTCATCATCGTCGCCGAGTTCTTCTTCGCTCTCGGCTGGTTCCTTGTCAGGATCGGTCGCGGTCTTGGTGGCTTCCTCGTCTTCTCCGAATCCGTCCTCGTCGCCGAACTCCTCGTCGCCGAAGTCATCTTCTTCTTCGAGGTCAAAGTCTTTCTCTTCGTCTTCGTCATATCCCACAACGAACGGCGCGGAGGTGCGGCGTGTTGTGAACTCCTGCACCGGGGCGAGAGACCATTGCAATACTGATTCGGCAATAGCGACCATTCGACTGAAGCTCCTCTTGATGCGAGTGTGATTCGGGCGGGGGAATATCGCCGCAGTGACGCGGAATGTCAACCCCCTTACGGGAGCGGAATTGCCAGGGTGGTTTGTGAGCCACCCAGCAGCAGCCATCCGTCGAGAAGCGCAATCCGATCGAGGCGAACTTCGGCAATTTCGAGTTCGAGCGCGGGGGCGATGATTCGACCTCCGTCAGCCCATCCAAATCGATGGATGAACAGTTGCATCGTCGCGCGACTCAGACCAAACTCGCGTGGTTCATTGGATCTGTCAACCTGCTCGATCGCAACGATCGCTCCCGAGGCGGGCACAACACTTTGGATGCGCCGCGTGCCATGCAAACTTGTTGATCCAAGGGCGTCGCCGCGGAGTGAGAAGAGGTCGACCTCGCCTGTGCTCCATCCCAAGATCGTTGATCCTGATCGCATCCATCGCCGGAATCCCTCGACACTCGTCTTCTGCCGAGGCGGCACGAACTTTGTGTCGTCAATTGTGCCAGTGCGCCAATCAAGAATCGTCGTGCGATCGGTCGGATCTGCCAGAACGATGTGGAGACCAAGCGACTCGCATCGCACCGTGGTGCGAAGGCGCGGGTTGATCGCGTGCCACCGAAGCCCTGAGGCCGCTCCATAGAGTTGCCACCGACCAACGCCCCGTGTCGTACCGAAAGCGATCTCTCCCGCGCCAAAAATCTGGACCCAGCGCACCGGCTCCTCGCTCGGCGTGGGAAGTTCAGCGATCACCGCACCCGTGTTGATGTCGAGCGCCACGAGCCATGATGTGCGCGCATCGGGTGCAGTGCGGGTGCCGCTCAACACGATGATTGTTTCGCTCGCATCAGCAGCCACGACCTCATCGAGCGGTTGCGTTGGATCCCAGCGGGGAAGCCCATCTTCGACGCCAAAGGCACGAACGAATCCGTCTGTGCGGGCGACGACGAGATTGTCGCGGCCACCCAGCACGAGACAATCGCCCTGCGCAGCCGGCGCTGCGAGCTCGCGCACCGCACTGTTCATGTCGTCGATTCTCCATCGTCGCGCGCCCGCGTCATCGATCCACTCAGCTCCGAGAGTGTCACGGTCGCGTTGGTCGATGACAATCACCCCGTCGCGTGCCGGAACGATGAAGGGCGTATCGCCGAGCATTGGCAGGGTCCACCGCTCGGTGAGCGTCGGCGTTGAAAGGCAGCGCAGGTGACGATCGGCAAAGAGATAGGTGCGCTGATGCGAATCGAACGATGCGCCCACATCGCGCACTGGCGCGAGCACTCCGCGCAGCACCTGCGCGGTGACTGACGAATTCGCTTCGAGCGAGGCCTCTGCCGCGGTCGGCCGAGGAAATCCGTCAACGAATTGGGCGGCGGATGAGGCGGCGAGCCGCTGCGATGCGCTCTTTCCACTCTGCGACGCGAGCGTCACATCGAAGCCCTCCATGACGGCTCGATCGCAGAGTTGTGCTGCTGTGATCTCGAGGTCGAGTGGATGCAGCAGCGTGAGCGAGCGATCGAGAATCTCCGCAACAACCGAACGATCACCTGTCGAGATCGCCGCATCAACCGCGGCGGCGGCGTCGCCGGCGCCATGAGCTCTGAGCCCTTGCGCGATGCGAAGTTCGGCCGCTGCATTCCACGCCCGCGCAGCTGCGGCAGTGCACGGATTCTGACTCGCAAATTCTTCGAGTTGGCTCGCCGAGCCCTGGGCTGGAGCGGCATGATCAGTCTGCGTCGCCTGCGATGGAGCGTCCTTCAGTCGCGCGGTCTGCTCGAGTCGCGAGAGCGCAGCATCGGAACCGCTCTGGCGAAGATCGCCTCCACCCTCAGAGAGTTGCGAGATTGTCGCGTGTGCGACCGCAGCGTTCTCGAGCACCGCTCGCCACGAAGTAATTGCACGCACAAGTCGACCGGATCGCGCGAACCAATCGCCTTGAGCGATGAGTGCGCCCGCTCGCTCACTCGGATCGGACAACGCAGTCACGATCGACTCGAAGAGCGCGTCCGATTCATCTCGGCTCAGAAGCCCGCTCGTCGCGGCGCGAATGAGCAAGTCGACGAGTCGCCAGCGCCGATCGTCGTCAGTTCGAACACTCTCAAAGTTGCTCACCACCGCCGCCGTTGCCGTTCGAAGCAGCGACGCATCCTGAGCCTGAAGCGCGAAGGCGATGAGACCGATCGCGGCATCGACGTCGCTTGACTGCGACTGCACGGCGTCAACTAGAATTTGGCGGGCGCGCGCAGAGTCCATGAAAAGCTCGAGCGAATCGTTCGTCGCCGCGGCGATGATTCCGTCGCACGCCACAACGTTGGCAGGACCCTCGCAGGGAATCGAATTGATGACCGTGCCCATTTCGCCATCGATCAGCAACGCACGAGATATGAGCGGCACGATGAGCGCCGCCCGTCGATCGCTGGTCGATCCGGACTGGACGCGACCACGAAGCCCCGCGCGACCGAGCAATGAAAGGTTCACATCATCGCCGGTCAGGCCCGTGAACTTCCAGAGCGGAGTGCGCAGGTCACTCGAGCGGAATGCGGTGATTCCCTCGCCGACTGCGTAGATGAGCGTCTGACTCATATCGGTGAGCAGGTAGCGCACAACACCCCATGCCGTTCCAGCACCAACCGGAATCGCGTCGAGTTCGGTTCCATCGCTCGTCGAGAGCACCTGCACGAGCGAGCCTCCTGGAGCCAGCGTGATCACACCGCGCGGCGTGACGACGGCGCCTCCCATCTCCCACGGCATGAGTTCGATTTGGACATCGCGAATCGGCACAGGATCGCGCCGAATCCAGCGGATGCGTCCATCGAGTGCATCGAGAGAGGCCGACGTTCCGGCTCCGGTCGAGATGTAGACCGATCCACTTTCAGTCGCAGGTGTTGTGTAGGGACGCGCCCCAGACGATCGAATTCCCGGCGCGGCTCCGATGGGAGTCATCCACGTCACGGCGCCAGTGTCGAGGTCGATGCCGATCGCAGTCGAAACCGTTTCGAGTCTGGCAGTGACCTTTCGACCGAGCACGACCACGGTGTTGCCCACCACCGTTGGAGCGCCGTAGAAAAACATCTCGCGAAACTCGGATTGATCTGCGAATCGATCGGGCATCACCTCCCACAACCGCCGTCCAGTGTGAATGTCGAGGCAGACGAGTCGCCCTCCACCGCTGCGTTCCGATCCGAGCGCGTGACCTGAGAGCGCGAGCACGCGGTCGTGCGCGACGACGACAACTTCGAGATCGCCCGCGAGCAGATCACTTCGAGGCGCATTGGGAGCGCCGAGCAATTGGTACCAGCGTGGCAGGTGCGAGTAGGCCTCATACGCACGAAGCACATAGCCCTCATTCACGAGCACCAGCGCTCCGTGGACGGTCGGAATCGAGACGAGCAATCGGCCCGTGCTCGTCGCACCCTCTGAGCCTGCACCTGAAATGAGTCCCTCGTCGATCGACTGTGCGAGCCGAGGCGCGAGTGACTGTTCGAGAGGTTCACTCCAGAGCAGCACGGGCTGCGCTGGAATTGCGCCAAAATCTGCTGGAAGCAGTGGATTGGAAATCTGTGATGGCGGCGTGATCGGCGTGCGAATCGTCGCGGCAAGCCGTTCGCTCAATTCTCGCAGCGCAGGATCGCTCGCGCGGGCGAGGTTGCTCACAATCGATGAGGCCTCACCAGAGTCGCCCTGTCCCCACGAGGTGAGCGCGCTGACGGTTGCAATCAGCGAAGGATCGAGTTCGGCGCGATCGGGATGATCTGCGATCGAATCAAGGATTTGCTTCGCCCGATCGAATTGGGCTGATTCGATCGACCGTTGAATCTCGGCGAGTGCGCAGCGCAATCCTGCAGGCGTGAGCAACCGAGTCTCAAGAAGCACGCGCATCTCGCCCGCCTTCGCGAGGCGCTCTGCCTCTCCCGCCTGCGACGAACGAAATCGTTCGAGCACCCGCGGATGCGTTCGCAAGAACTCTTCGCCGCGCGTGCGACCGTCAACAAAGACATCACTCTGCCCGCGCGCACGGACCAGTTTGCGACCGAATTCGTCGAGCACGCGACTCACAAGTCGCGCAGATTCAGCAGGATTGTTCGCCGCTTGGTCTTCGGCTTGCGAGAGCAACTGCTGTGCGGTGGGAGAGTCGTCGACTGCAACAACCGCAGACTCCTGCGCTGCAGCGGGCGCAGTGAAGAGCGTTGGCACCGTCGACAGGATCACCCCAGCAGAACACGAAGTGAGGATTCGAAGCACACATCGACGCACGACCCCATCCTATGCCCCACGAGGTAGAGTTTGCGCTCATGCTCCTTCGATCGATCCTCGTTCTCACAACAGCGGCAGCGCTCGGTGGGTGCGTGACGAACCCAGACATTCACGTTCGCACACTCGAGAGGGTTTCTGCGGGACCCTCAGCCGATGAGTACGCGCTGCATGTTGAGTTGCGCAATCCAACGGATGCACCGATGGTGCTCGATCGGTGGGAGTATTCGGTTGTCACCAACATCGGCAGTTGGCAGGCGCAGTGGATCGCAAGTCAAACGCTTCCGGCGAGATCGATGACTGAACAGGTGCTGCCAGTGGTGCTGCGTCACGCGGATGGCGCGGGCGAGGTCACCTCGTGGCGCGTGAATGGCAACCTGCGATTCTTGCTCCCAGGACAGTTGGCAGAGACGCTCTTTGACCTTGGTGTCAGTCGACCCGACGCTGACTTTTCTGGCTCGGGCGCGTCGGTTTCCGTCGGGGCAGAGGCGCCGGCAGTGAACTCGGGAATGCCGACTCCTTGACCGTGTCCATCTCGCCGCGGCTTCGCGCGAGTTGTGCAAGCGTGTCATTCATCAGTCGCTGATGCAGACCAATTCGGCGGACATCGTCGAGTGCCACGCCTGCGTCACTCACGGGTACGTAGGTGCCATCGGCGTGCAACGTCCACGACTGGCGAACATCCGCGAGCGCGTACTCGAGTGCAGTCCAGAGAATTCGTTTGTGTTCCAAGTTCTCGATGGGAGTTGCAGCTTCGACGCGCGTCTGCAGATTGCGATACATCCAGTCGGCACTCCCGATATAGAACTCGCCATCGAGCGGTTCCTCACCGCCTGCGCCGAAGTAGAAGATGCGGCTGTGCTCAAGGAATCGCCCGATGATCGAACGCACGCGAATGTTTTCAGACAATCCCGCCACGCCAGGACGGATGCAACAGAATCCTCGCACAATGAGGTCGATCTGCACTCCAGCATTACTCGCGCGATAAAGCGCGTCCATGACGCCGCGATCCTCGATCTGATTCATCTTGGCGATGATGCGTCCCGTTCGACCGCTTGATTGCAGTTGCGTCTCGCGCTCGATGAGGTCGATGAATCGCCGCTTCATCCCAACCGGCGCAATCAAGAGTTTGTTGAACTTTGTTTGTCGCGAACGACCCGTCATGTAGTTGAAGAGTCCCATCAGATCTTCGGTGATGAGCGGGTCGCTCGTCAGGATGCCGAAGTCCTCGTAAATGCGGGCAGTCTTAGCGTTGTAGTTGCCTGTGCCGACATGCCCGTAGCAGCGGATTCCGTCGGCCTCTTGACGAACGACGAGGGCGGTCTTGGTGTGCGTCTTGAGTCCGATCACACCGTATGCAACGTGAACTCCAGCATTCTCGAGTTTGCGCGCCCACTCGATATTGCGTGCCTCATCGAAACGTGCACGAAGTTCGACGAGCACGGCCACCTGCTTGCCGCTCTCAGCGGCGCGGATGAGGCTCACAATGAAGGGACTGTCACCCGAGGTTCGGTAGAGCGACTGCTTGATGCAGAGAACCTTCGGATCTTCGGCGGCCGCCTTGATGAATCGCTCCACGGTGAGATCGAAGCTTTGATAGGGATGGTGCAACAGAATGTCACCCTTGCGAATCTGCGCGAAGATGTTTGCCGATGCGTCTTCGGACATCTCAGGAGGTGAGAGTGGAGTCCACCGCGAGTACTTCAGCGCAGGAAGGTCAATGTCGGCAATCGACTCGAGAATTCCGTAGTCGGTGAGTCCCTTGGTCTCGTACATGTCCTCGGCGCCGACGTCGAGTTCTTCCATCAGGAACCGCAAGATTCGTGGGCTCGCCCCCGCTGCCACTTCGAGCCGAACGACCCGTGCGAACTTTCGCTCTTTCAGTTTCTGCTCGACCGATTCGAGCAAATCATCCGAGTCTTCGCGCTCAGCTTCGATCTCTGCGTCGCGCGTGACACGAAAAGGAAGCACCTGAAGAATCTCCATCCCAGGGAAGAGATCATCCAAGTTGTGCTCGATAATCTCTTGAATCGAAATGAACCGGCGTCCCGTGCGAAACGAGTAGAGGCGACTTGGCGCTTCTGGAACTTTGACGCGGGCGAACATCGTTTCAGGCTCGCCTGGACGGCGCACAACGAGTCCGAGCGAGACACTCATGTTCGAGATGAACGGAAACCGATGACCCGGATCGACCGCAAGCGGCGTCAGAATCGGAAAGACGTTTCGGCGAAACCACGCCTCGACTTCAGCGCGCTCACTCTCAGAGAGATCGCTCCATTCAAGCAGGTGGACACCAGCATCGCGCAGCTGCGGCATCAACTCATCGCGAAGGATGCGTGATTGCTGTCCATCGAGATCGAGCACACGCGTGCGCACCTTGTGCAACACCTCGGCAGGAGTCAGTGGTTCAGAGGTCGTCACTCCCGTGCCTGTTTCGATTGCGTGTCGCAACGCGCCGACGCGCTTCATATAGAACTCGTCGAGATTGCGCGAGTAGATCGACATGAATCGCACGCGCTCGAGAAGCGGCGTGCCAGGATCGCTGCACATCGCCAAGACGCGCGCGTTGAATTCGAGCCACGAGTGATCGCGGTTGAAAAACCGATTCGAGTCAGCGTGATCCTCACCAGAAGGACCGTCAAACGCAGGATCGAAATTGAGTGGTGGGTGTGACATCAAGTGCTTGGTGGTCGTTGTGAAGGTACATACCGCGCCGCACATCCTGGCGCTTCGGTGACTCGCACCGAAAGAATTGCAACGCGCGCGGGGATGCGGTGGTTCATTTCGTCCGCAATGTGTTGTGCAACTGCCTCGGCGGTGGGATTTCGCTGATCAAACGGAGGCGTCTCGTTGAGATTTCGCGATGCAAACGGCAGCAGTACCGCGTCGAGCAGTGAGGCGAGCTCGTGGAAGTCGCAGGCCATCCCTTCACTGTCGAGATCCGAAGCCCCCACCACGAGATCGACCTGCCAATCGTGACCATGCAGAGGCTCTTGCTCACCCCGGATCTTGATTGAGTGTGCGGCAGAAAAAGTGCGTCGCACCTCAAGTTCGAACATGTTTTGAGTATAGCGAGCGGTGGCAATGACACGCGACTGTGAGGTGCATGCCGATGCGAGAGACGCTAGATTCGGTGCCGTGCAGGATGCCCCATTGATGCTCTCCGTTTCTGGTGCCCGTGGACTCGTTGGAAAGTCGATGACACCAGAGGTGGCGCATGATTTTACACGTGCGTTCGCTGCACACGTGCGCAGCAGACTCGCCGTCGCCTCGCGTCCGACGCTCGTGATTGGACGCGACGGCCGCGGTTCTGGTGAGTCGCTCGCTCACGCGGTACGCGCGGGAGCGTGCGCGAGTGGATTCGATGTCGTCGACCTCGGGATCGTCGCAACTCCAACCGTTGGACTCATGATCGGCCATCTCGGTTGTGTGGGTGGAATCGTGATCACCGCGAGCCACAATCCCATCGAATGGAATGGGATGAAAACGCTCAATGCCGATGGACTTGCGCTGCCCATCGCAGATGCCAACGACGTCATTGCCAGATTTCACGCTCGATCGAGCGAACTGGCACACTCGCCGGGCACTGCAGTCGAGCGTCGCGATGGAGATGAGATTCACGTTGCGCGGGTGCTTTCGAACATTGACTGCGAGTCGATTCGCGCAAAGAAGTTTCGCGTCGCGCTCGACAGCGTGAATGGAGGCGGTTCACGCGCAGGACGAATGTTGCTCGAGGCGCTCGGATGCGAAGTCGTCCACCTCAACGCAGAGCACACGGGGATCTTCGCGCATACTCCTGAACCGCTCGAGGCGAATCTCGGACAACTGATGCGGGCTGTCGCGGATGGCCAGACGATCGTGATGGGATTCGCGCAAGATCCCGATGCAGATCGACTCGCCCTCGTCGATGAACGAGGTCGATTCGTCGGTGAGGAGTACACGCTCGCACTCTGCGCACTGCGCCTCTTGCAGCGTCACAATGGCGGAGTCATCGCGACGAATCTCTCGACCTCGCGCATGATTGACACGATCGCCGCGCGCTTCGCAGGGTCGCGAGTCGTGCGAACCGCGGTCGGCGAAGCGAACGTCGTTGCGGGGTTGAAGCCGAGTGGCGGCATCGGCGGCGGCGAGGGCAACGGCGGGTTCATCTGGCCGCGCATCTGCTGGGTGCGAGATTCACTCTCTGCGATGGCGCTGGTGCTCGAATTGTGCGCCCACGAGGGACATTCGCTGAGCACGATCGCCGCAGAGATTCGGAAGTTTTCGATGGTCAAACAGAAGATGGACTTGAACGCGATGGGTGGAAACGCAGCAGTGCCGGCCGCACTCGCGAAAGTGCGGGCATTCTTTCAGGCGAACCCAGAAGCGCGCATTGATCAGACTGATGGCATCCGCATCGACCTGCCTGGTGGATGGGTGCACGTGCGCGCGTCGAACACTGAACCGATCATCCGCGTGATCGCTGAAGCGTCAAGTCTCGACGAGGCGAACGAACTCTGCACACTCTGTCGCCGTGCCGCGGGAATTCCAGAACTCGCGCAGTGAATCTTTGGTTCGCGCGTGGTCGTAGTTCGTAGACTGCTGCGATGATCACTCTCGCTGGCGCCTATACCGCGATCGTCACACCCTTCACCAACGATGGTTCATCGGTCGCAGTCGACCGCCTCGCCGAGCAGGTGCACTTTCAAGCGGAAGGCGGCGTGCGAGGGATCGTTCCCTGCGGAACGACGGGCGAGGCGCCGACGCTCGAGGAGCGAGAACACATCGCCGTCATCAAGTGCGCAGTGCAGGTCGGTCGTCCGCTTGGATTGCAGATCATTGCAGGCGCGGGGAGTAACTCGACTGCGCATGCGATCCACTTGCATCAACTGGCTGCGAAACTCGGAGCGGACGCTGCGCTGCAGGTCGCTCCCTACTACAACAAGCCCTCGCAAGAAGGGCTCTATCAGCACTTCATGGCGATCGCCGAGAGCGCTGACCTGCCCATCGTGCTTTACAACATTCCTGGACGCAGCGCGGTGACGATCACGCCCGAAACGATTGAGCGTCTCGCGAAGCATCCCAATATTGTGGCCGTGAAAGAGGCGACTGGATCGATGGACTCCGCGAGCGAGATTCGCAAACGCTGCTCGATTGCGATTCTCTCGGGTGATGATTCGCTCACTGCGAGTTTCGCTGCGGTCGGCGCAGTTGGCGTTGTGAGTGTTGTCTCGAACATCGTCCCAGATCGTGTCGCGAGTCTCTGTCGGGCGATCGCGAACAACGATTTCACTGCGCTTCGAAAATCGCACGATGAACTCTTCGCTCTCTCACGTGGACTCCTCAGTCTCGACGTCAATCCCGTTCCACTCAAGTGCGCGATGGAAGTGCTCGGGCGCGACTCAGGCAGTGTGCGCCTTCCGCTCGTGCGCGCGAGCGAGACGATTCGCGCGACGATTGCTCTGTTGCTTCGCGACGCACACGTGCCGGCGCTCGCAGCACACGCGAGTTGCTAATGGCTGCCACAGATCCAACAAGCGCACTCGCGCAACACCTCGCGACGGCACCTGAACTTCCCTACAAACTCGCGGTTCTGATCTATCTCTACGACCACGACGATCGACTCTTGATGTTGCACAGATTGAAACCGCCCAATCCATCGATGTGTTCACCTATCGGCGGCAAGATCGAGTTTCACAAGGGCGAGTCTCCACACGAATGCGCACTGCGTGAAATCTCTGAAGAGGCTGGACTCACTCTCGACTACGCCGACATTCGCCTCTGCGGCATCGTCAGCGAACGCGCGTACCAAGGCGAGCATCACTGGATGATTTATCTCTTTGAATCGGTGAAGCCAATCGACGCGCGAGAGGTCACGCGCATGCACTTCGACGAGGGTCGGCTTGAGTGGATTGCGCGAGATCGCGTGGCGCTTCTGCCTCTGCCCGAGACCGATCGACGAGTGATGTGGCCAAACGTTCAGAAGCACCGCGGCGGATTCTTCATGGTGCAGATCGATTGCACGGTGCAACCCTTCGACTTTCGCATCGTCGAGAGCTCGCCCTGATTCACCTGCTAGTGCAGCACGCCTTCATCTCGACGACGGCCGCGCGCAGACCGACAAAGATCGACCGGCTCACGATCGCGTGACCGATGTGCAACTCGTGCAACCCTGTGAGCGCTGCGATGTGCGCCACGTTTTCGTAGTGCAGGGCGTGCCCTGCGTTGAAGCGCATTCCCGCTTGGAGAACTCGCGCACCAGCGTCTGCAACTTTGGCGAGTTCGAACTGAGCGTGCATGCCGAGTTCTCCTTCTTGATGAAACGCGTGCGCGAAGGGACCCGTGTGAATCTCGCAGATGGCGACTCGAAGTCGGGCGGCCGCGTCGACTTGCTTGGGGCTCGCATCAATGAAGAGACTCGTGTCGATCCCACCGCTTCTCAGTCGCGCGACGATCTCGGTCAGCGCGTCGAAATGCGCAACGACATCGAGCCCCCCTTCGGTCGTGATTTCACGGCGACCTTCGGGCACGAGCATCGCGGTGTGCGGACGAAGCCGAAGGGCGATCCCAACCATCTCTTGCGTTGCCGCCATCTCAAAGTGAAGGGGAACAGTGATCGCATCTCGCACCTGCTCGAGGTCGCTGTCGTGAATATGCCGACGATCTTCGCGAAGGTGCATCGTGATGCCATCCGCTCCACCGCTCTGCGCTTCGCGTGCCGCACCGATGAGATTCGGCTCCCACGTGCGGCGCGCTTCACGCACCGTCGCAACATGGTCGATGTTCACGCTCAATTTTGGCACGGGGCTATGCTAGGGACGTGGCAACCTTCAGCACGAAACTCGTCGAACTGCAGAATGCGCTCTATGCGCAGGGCGACCGAGTGATGGACCTCGTCTCACTCTCGATTGAGGCCTACTTCGAGCACGACGAGACCAAGGCGCGGCATGTTGTGCAACTCGATGATGAGATCGACCGGGTCGACGTCGCGATCGAACGGGCGTCGATTCCGTTGTTGACGATGGGACAGACCGACGAGCACGCGATTCGGCAGGTCCTCACGATCGTCAAGGTGAACAATGAGCTCGAACGGATCGCCGATTGCGGTGTCACGATCGCCGAGCAAATCGCTGGACACCAGAAGTTGAACGATCCGATGCCTCCCACCTTTCGCGTGATGGCGAACAGTGTGCTGGGAATGTTGCGCGACTCGAATCGCGCGCTGGCGACCTCGAATGCAGATCTTGCCCGACAAGTGCTGCTTTTTGACGACACCGTTGACCGCTTTCGAAGCGAACTCATCTTGCAGGCGCAAGAACAGGTTGCCCTTGGATCGAGCAGCGTGCGATTTGCCTTTCGTGTTGCAGGCGCTACGCGAAATCTCGAGCGAATCGCTGACCACTCGACCAACATCTGCGAGCAAACGATTTATCTGCTGACGGGCAACATCGTGCGCCACCGTCCCGAGGGATGGTCTGATCCAGCGGCGCCTCAACAAGAGTGAATCACGCTGTGACCCTTCAAGCTGAACAGGTGCGCCGTCGCCTTGCAACATTTGGGCAGTCACACCTGCTGACTTTTTTTGACGAGCTCACTGCGCCGCAACAAGCGTCGTTGCTCGAACAGTGTGCGTCGCTTCCGCTCGAGATGCTCGCGCGCGAGGTGAAGGGTTGGATAGCGGCGGCGCCGGCGCACGACGACGCGGGGGCGGCCATCGAGCCGGCGCATGTCGTCAGTGCGCGCACTGTCGATGATGCGGCCTACCGCGCGCTTGGTGAGCAGATGCTTCGCGCTGGTCGGGTGGCGTGCTTCACCGTTGCGGGCGGGCAAGGAACACGTTTGGGATGGAACGCCCCAAAGGGAACCTTCGCCGCGACACCCGTCACAGGAAAGAGCCTTTTTCAGCTCTTCGCAGAATCGATTCGTGCGGCTCGGACGAGGTGGGAGTGTGCGATCCCGTGGTACGTGATGACGAGTCCACAGAATCACGAAGCGACTCGTGCGTTCTTTTCAGAACACGAATGGTTCGACCTCGGCGCGAGCACCGTGCGACTCTTCGAGCAAGGAACATTGCCATCGCTGAGAAGCGATGGGAAGATACTGCTCAGTGAACGGGGCTCGATTGCGCTGAACCCGGACGGGCACGGCGGCGCTGTTCGCGCGCTTCACGCAAGTGGCGCTCTCGTGGAAATGCAGCGCGAAGGCGTCGACACGCTCTCGTACTTTCAGATCGACAATCCCCTTGCAAAGGCGATCGATCCGCTCTTTCTTGGACTGCATTCGGCGCACCCGCAGAGTGCCGGCGAAGTTTCGAGCAAGATCGTCGCCAAGCGCGACGCCAGAGAAAAGGTTGGGGTTTTTTGCCGGCGATCGAACCGTTCGATCGTGATGGAGTACAGCGATTTACCCGCTCACCTCGCGCAGGCAGTCGATGCGGATGGCTCGCTGGTGCACTTCGCCGGATCAATCGCGATCCACATCTTTTCACGCCACTTCTTGGAGAGGCTCGCCTCAGCGGGACACGAACTTCCGCTGCACCGTGCCTCGAAGAAGGTGCCCTGCGTCGACCTTGCGACTGGTGCGCTCGTTGAACCGACGACTCCAAACGCAATCAAACTCGAGTCGTTCATCTTCGATGCCGTGCCGCTCGCGTCGCGTTCGCTGATTCTTGAAACGTCGCGCGAAGAAGAGTTTGCGCCGATCAAGAACGCTCACGGTGAAGACTCCCCTTCGACGAGCGCTCGCGCTCAATCAAATCGCGCGGCACGATGGCTCGAGCAGTGCGGCGTCTCAATTGCGCGAAGCGCCGATGACGGCAGCTACAACGCAACGATTGAACTTTCACCGCTCACTGCGCTCGACGCCGAGCAACTCGCGAGCTGTTCACGCTTACCCAAGCGAATCGATGCCGGCGCGACGCTCGCTCTGTGATGCGTGCTACATGTAACCTTCCCCCGTACTTCAGACCACGTTATATGACAGTTTTTCTCCTTCGCAAGCACTTTGCGTAGTCATGCGTGGCGCCGCAGTGTTTGGTGCCGTGACGAGTGTTCCTGGCGCTAGTGGTTTGTGGCCAAGTGAACTGTGCGGTCTGACTTCGTTGTAGTGGCGACGCCACTTCTCAATCGTGATCTTTGCGTCGCGCAACGTGTAAAATATCTCGCCGTTCGGCAGTTCCGGTTTATCGCGCGGCTTCTTCATGTCAGACATTGTCTCCAAAGCTCCCAATTGTTCGACTTGTCGCTTGTAAAACACGGATCCTGTGTCATACTCTGATTCAAACACGACTCCTCGATACGAAGACCAACGGAATCACTATGCACCACTTCACGAATACCGCCGCCGGCCACACCATCGCTATTGCCGCACTCGCGCTCGGCGCCCTCGCCGCACACGGACGAGCGGC
>CAMBOV010000004.1 GCA_945869475.1 Singulisphaera sp. GP187
AACTTCAGCGTCTCGAACGATCGCATTCTCAACGTCTTCGACACCTTTAACGTGTCAGGCACGATGAACGCACTCCACACTGATAATGCCTTCGGCGATATCGATACTGACGGCGACGGCTACGCCGACGTCTTCGGTGCAACGGGCGCGTGGTCACAGACGTGGAACAGCTCTGCTGGCATTCCTTCAGATTCGTTCGTCAGCATCGGCGCACCAGGTCCAGTCGCTTTGGATCCTGGCTTTACTGGCCCATACGTCAGTGGCAGCATCGCCAACCTCTCTGGTTGGTATGACAGCACTCCAGGTTCACAGAATCTCGCTGGCGCAACGCTCAAGATCAAGGTCATGCAGATCGCTCGTCTTGCTGCTGGAGAGACGGGTTACACCGGTCGACTCAACGTCGGCTACGCCCTATTCGGCACGACAACCCCACTCTTCTCGGGCAACGTGACTTACACCCTTCCAGTTCCAGCTCCAGGCGCACTTGCGCTTCTCGGTCTCGCCGGCTTCGTCAGCCGACGTCGCCGCTCCTAAGCCCCTTTTCACAGATGACACAGGTAGATTTTCAGATCACTTTGTGAAGTCGGCCTCCGTCCAACGTCTCCCCGTGGACGGAGGTTTCTTTTTTCTCTCATGCAAACATATGCACTCCTGACAGCCTCCGCGCTCATCGCTTCAACGGCCTCTGGGAACGCGCCACCAGCGGCTACGCCGCGGGACAAGTTCGTCCGCGGCGAGTTTGCAAGCCGAGCAAGTCCGCGCAGCTCGGCGCAGTATGTCTGAGCCGCGGGCAACTTGGACCGTGGCGCGCAACTTGAAACCGTACCGCGCAACCGCGTGAGACCGTGGCGCGCAACCGCGCTTGTCACGTACCGCTATCCAGTGATTCGTCGCCAGATCCATGCCGCGACAAAGATGAGACTCGCGAGCGCGACGATCGCAGCTCCCGGCGGAAGCGACCAGTAGTACGAGATATAGAGGCCCGTGATGATCGCGATCCACGAGCATGCGACTGAGAGCGCCATCATCGGCACAAGCCGCCGCGCAAACATGGCAGCAGTCGCTGCTGGAGTGATGAGCAGTGCGCTCGTGAGGATCACTCCAACGACTTGCACTCCTGAAACGACTGCGAGCGCAACCAGTGTGAGCAGCACCAGTCGCAACCGACCCGAGCCGATCCCAATGAGATCTGCATAGTGTGCGTCGTACGAACTGAGTTCGAGCTCTTTGTGAAGCAGCACGAGCATCGTGACAATCACGAATCCAGCGCCGATCATGAACCAGAGGTCGCCCCGAGTCACGCAGAGGATGTTGCCAAAGAGCAGATGAAGAAAATCGCTCCACGTGCCGCCGAAACTCATCAGGATCACGCCGAGTGCGAACATCCCCGTGAAGACGACGCCGATGGCGGCATCTTCTCGCACACCTCGTCGGCGCGATGCTCCTGACGAGAGCACGCTGATACCGATCGCGGTGACAAGATTGCTTGCGAGCGCGCCTGTGGCGAGGCTGAATCCATACATCTGCGCGAGGACGAGTCCGGGAAGAGTCGTGTGCGACATCGCCTCGCCTGCGAATGCGAGACGGCGAAAGACCACGTACACCCCAAGAAGTGCGCACGAAAGTCCCGCGACGAGTGCCGCGACGAGCCCTTCGCGCATGAATCCCATCGACCAGGGTTCCATGATGAAGTTGGCAAGCGCAAGCAAGCTCATACTGCCGCCTCTCGCACAGAGCCATTCTCAAGGGTCAGGACTCCGTCGAACGGCTGATCGTGCACGCCAACATCGTGCGTCGAAACAATCATCGATTTTCCCTCTCGTTGCAACCGAGCGAGCACACCACCGACGAGCGCACGAGTCGCGGCATCTACTGCATTGAGCGGCTCATCGAGCAGCAGCAAATCAGAGCCTTGAGCAAGCGCGCGTGCCAACATCACGCGCTGTTGCTGTCCACCCGAGAGTTGATCAATCGGATTGGTCGCGATCGACATGATGTCGAGTTCTTCGAGCGTTGCTGCGACGACCGCATGATCGTTCGCATCGGCGCTCGTCAGCCATCCGCAGTGCACATACCGACCGCCAAGTACGAATCGCTCGACCGACACTGGAAAGCTCCAGCTGATCTCTTCGCGCTGTGGCAAGTACGAGGTTCGATGATGGCAGGCGCGCACTTTCAATCCGAAGACGCCGATCGATCCAGATTTGCTCGCGAGCAATCCTGCGATCGTCTTCAAGAGGGTGCTCTTTCCAGATCCGTTGGCGCCGACGAGTGCGAGACGCGATCCCACTGGCAAGGTGAAATTCACCCCCGAAAGCACTGGTTTTTCACTGCCTCGATAGCCCACCGCGAGATCCCGCACCTGCAATGCGGGGGCGTGAGGATCGGGCGCGTGCAAGTGGCGACCGCCGTATGCGAGCCACTCGAACTTCACTCGTTCAGTGCCTTGACGATTGCCTTCACGTTTGCGCGCATCGTTTCAAGATACGCCTTCCCCGGCTCGACTGCCGGAGGCTGCAGGAGTCCGTCGAGTTGCAGCGTCTCAACGAGGCGCACCTTTGCTTCACGCGCGACTGTGGCGGCGACCCTCGATGGATGTGCAGCGTCGCCCAAGACAACACCGCACTTGGTCGCCTGAACTTCGCGCACCATCTTGATCAACTCTTGCGGCGAGGGATCACTCTGCGAGACCCCCCCGCCCATCATCTCAACGCCGACGACTCGAAAGCCGTATCGATCTGCGAAGTAGCTCAATCCATCATGTGTCGTCACGAGCACGCGCTTCTCGGGCGCAATGGTCTGAACCTGCGACTTGATCCAGGTATCGAGTTTCACGAGTTCGCCGTCAAGCGCGAGACTTCGCGCGCGAAACGCGTCGACACTCTGCGGGCGCAGGGCGACAAGCGCTTCGCAGAGGCGCTGATTGAGAACTTGAACCTTCGACGGATCATGCCAAATGTGTGGATCGACGCTCCCAGCAGAGTCGTGGTCATGCGCGTGATCATGCGCGTGATCATGCGCGTGAACGCCAGCGGCGCCCGCACTCGCCGCCTTCGCGAGCCCATCCGCGATGACCAGAAGTGTGCCGCGCGATGCAGTCGACGCGTGCAATTTCGCGAGCGGCCGATCAAGGCCGAGTCCAAACTGCACGACAAGATCAGCGGATGCGATCTGTTGTGCGTCGGCTGGAGTCGGTTCGTAGTGGTGTGGATTGCCACCACCCGCGCCGAGCACGACGAGCGCGAGATCCTTCCCGCCGAGCCAGCGAACAAGATCGGCGGCGACGGGATTCGCAACGACAATTTTCAGGGGAGCGGCAGTCGCGCTCTCCACGGGCGGCGTGCTGTGCAGAGTCGGCGCAGTCGGTGTCGCCGCCTGACCCGCGAGCGCCGCGGCGATGCAAAGGAGTGAAAGTGTGATCACGCGGACCATAGTAGGTCGCCAATGCGACGGTGCTACCCGGGGTACCGGGCGGCGACGGCGCGAAACTGATCCAAGGTCGAACTCTCAAGCAAGATCTCTATCAACTCTGGATCGAACTGCCGACCCGCGTTGATGCGCATCTCGGCAATCACCCTCGGCTCGGGCCACGCCTCTTTGTACTGCCGCTTCGAGCTCAGCGCATCGAAGACATCCGCGACCGAGACAATTCGAGAGAAGAGTGGGATCGCCTCACCCTTCATCGGAGCGACATCTCCCTGGCCCTCGTCGCTACTCACCGCGAGCTTCACGACATTCACAACCCCTGGATAGCCACCCCCATCCCATCGCTCGTGGTGGTGCAGTGCGACATCAAAGCACGCGAGGTCGAGCACCGACACATTGTCCGAAAAGAGCCGCGCACCAATCACGCAGTGGCGCTGCATAACTGAGTACTCCTCAGCGGTCAGCCGCCCAGGTTTGTTTAGCACCGCGTCTGGGATTCCAACCTTTCCGACATCGTGCAACATCGCGGCGATGCGCAAGACATCCCGTTGCCGCTGCGCTTCGACAGGATCGACTCTGCGGTGACGGCACCACGCGTCGAAGAGCACGACCGCATACTGGGCAACACGCGTGATATGCCCAAAGGTTTCAGCGGGATCACGCATTTCAGCCATTTCCGTCATGCGTAGCACGAGCGCGCGCGTCAGTTCAGCACGCTCAATCGCGATCGTCGCCATCGTTCCAAAGTGCGTCATCGTTGCAACTTCAGCGGGGGTGAATCCCGCTCGCGGTGCTCTCGATTCGTCTTGTGGATTCAAGAGTTGCAAGACTCCAACGTTCTTGCCTGCGGAGGTTCGAAGAGGCAGCGCGAGAATGGCGCGCGTTCGATAGCCGCTCGCCTCATCGACTGAGCGATTGAAGTGGTAGGGACTGTCGCTTGGAATCTCGTAGGCATCGGCGACCTCGATCGGCTTTCCCGTTGACGCTGCATATCCAGCGATACTGCCTCCATTCACAAGGATGCGTGTGCCCCGGATGTCTGGACGGTTCTGCGTGCCAACTTCAGTTTCGAGGGTCGAATTCTGCACGTACTTCAAGACCAAGTCATTTCCCTCGCGAATCATCACGCTTCCAGCATCACAGTCGAGCAGTTTGCGCGCATCACTCAGGATGCGCTCGAGCAAGGTGTCGAGATCTTGCACCTCATGCAGGTTCGCGTCGACGTCTGAGATCGCGGCGAGTGTCTTGTGTTTTCGTCGGACGTCGATCGTCAACGCCGAGTTGTCGATCGTCAACGCCGAGTTCTGCTGCGCAAGTCGCTCGCGGTCGCCAAGACTCTCCGCCATCGCGTTGAGTTCGGCACCCACCTCGCCGAGTTCAGTTCTTGGATCGAGGTTGAGTCGCCCGTCAAATTTTCCCGCGCCAACCTCGCGCACGAAGGCACCCATCCGCTCGATCGGTCGAAGAAATCGATCAACGAGTCGGTCAACCGTGAAATACACAAGTGCTGATAAGACGAGTGCGACCGCAACGGCGAGCAGCCAGAGCCAATCCAACTGGCTCAAAATCCTCTGGTGATCGATGTCGACACCAGCGAGTCCAACAAAGCTGCCGTCGGCGGCGCGAATGGGGGCGTATCCCGAAAGCCACTCGCCAAGTCGGTCGTGCAGGTAGCGAGCTGAGTCTTGTCGCCCGTCGATCAGCGCTGGCTGACCATCGGGCGAACTCGCGTTGTAGGGCACTCCTGGAGCATCCCACTCTGGGTTCACCGCTCCGCTCGCCAGCAGCCGCTCGCACGAATCGACAGCGAAATCAAAGCCCGTTGTGGATGCGTGTCGTGTGGGCACGATCAGATAGACAAAGTGAAATGGATAGTCGCTCGCGCTGTTTTGAATCTGCACGCGCCGCAAGTAGTGGTTCAATTCCGCGTAATCGGCAGTGTCAATGCTCTCTGGTCCGGTGAGAGAGGCCAACGCCTCACCCCGAACTCCAGCAGCCACCGTCAGCGCGACCGCTCGCACTTGCAATTCCATCAGGCCTTTGAATCGCTCCCGGGCGAACCAGGAACTCGCAACGCAGAGCACGGCGATCGCAACCACCGCCGTCAGCACCGTCGCACATTTGATCTTTGTTCGCAGTTTCATGTGCACAAAAAAAAGCCGCCGATCGGACTTGAACCGACAACCTCAAGATTACAAATCATGTGCTCTACCATTGAGCTACAGCGGCGAGGTGCAGAACCGTGATTCTGCTTTTCGGAGTCTAGCAACTCATCCGATCTTGTTGCGTTGGCGGTCGCGGCGAATCGCCAGATCGAGAATCGAAATGTCCGCGGGGGTGAGCCCCGCGAGTCGCGAAGCCTGACCGAGTGTTGCGGGACGGAATTTCGCAAGTGATTCGATCGCTTCCGCTGCGAGTCCGACCACCGAGCGAGGCTCGATGTGGGATGGAATCAGCGTGTGTTCACACAGTGCGGCACGCTTCAATTCGGCGCGTTGCCGTCCCATGTACCCCTCATATCGCAGGTCGGTCAGCAGTCGCTCGATCACCGCGTGTTCGACGCGCTCGCCCCTCGCGTCTGCACCAATCAAGATCTCGGTCATCGAGTGTGCAGTCGTTTCAGATCGGCGCGCGACGTCGATCAATCGCTTGCCGATTCCAAAAACTTCCGGCGCGCGAATCGCCATAAGCCGCTTGCGAAGAGCCGCGAGGGCCACGTCACGCTCTGCGACGATCGCGACGCGCTCTTCGCCCACGAGCCCGCACTCGACGCCCAGTTCGCTGAGACGATTCTCAGCGTTGTCGGCGCGAAGAGTGAGTCGATACTCGGCGCGACTCGTAAACATTCGGTACGGCTCTCTCGGCTGGCGCGTCACGAGATCGTCCATGAGCACACCGATGTACGCCTGATCTCGCCCGATGCGCACGAGATCAAGGCCGAGCGCAGATCGTGCTCCGTTGAGTCCGGCGACGAGTCCTTGCGATGCTGCTTCTTCGTAGCCGCTGGTTCCATTGATCTGCCCAGCGAGAAAGAGTCCTGTGATCGATTTCGTCTGCGCCGTCGAATCGATCTGGTGCGGCCAGACCATGTCATATTCGACGGCGTATCCCCATCGCTTCACGACCGCTCGCTCGCAGCCGGGAATTCCGCGCACGATCTGCGCCTGAATCTCTTTCGGAAGCGAGGTTGAAATTCCGTTGCAGTAAATGTCGTCGGTCGCGAGCGACTCCGGTTCGAGAAAGACATGGTGCGATTCGCGCTGGGCGAATCGAACGACCTTGTCTTCAAGACTCGGGCAATAGCGCGGACCACTCTCAGCCTCCATCGCGCCGCAGTACATCGGTGCGAGGTGCAAGTTGTCGCGCACGAGTGCGTGAATCTCTGCGGTGGTCTGCGTCTCGCGACACTCCGCCTGCGGGAATGCTGGAAACTTTCCGCCGGGCAGAATCTGCGGTGAAAGTGTGCTGAACGGGATCGGCGGCTGATCGCCCCACTGCGGCGCGAGACTCTCCCAGTCAACCGAACTTCGGGCGAGTCGCGGTGGAGTGCCTGTCTTGAGGCGACCGAGCTCAAATCCAAGTTCGCGCAGTGCCGCTGAGATTCCAACGGCAGTTCCTTCGCCGATGCGTCCTCCTTCGGATTGCGCGAAGCCCGTGTGCATCAGCGCGCGCATAAATGTTCCTGTCGTGAGCACCGCAGCGCGCGCTTCGAGTGTGACGCGTCCATCGGATTGGGCCGTCACCGAAAGTCGTTCACTTGCACTCTCAATGGCAACTCGCGGTGCTGCCGTCCCATATGGCATGCGCGGAGCAACTGAAACTCCTCGCTCTCCAGCGTGCATTGCCGCGATCGCATGGGCGTTGTGGGCAGTCGCCCCGCTGTCGCAAGAGACAATCTGCGCACCTGCGCGCAGCCGCACTCCGTACACGCGACCACTGCGCACTTCGAACGATTCGACGAGACCTTGCACCATCACGATTGGCACGCTCGCATCGGCTCTCGTCGAGAGCAATCGTTGCACTTCGGCTTGATAGTGGTGGCGATCGCACTGCGCACGGGGACCGCGCACCGCCGCTCCCTTTGTCGCATTGAGAACGCGAAATTGAATTCCCGTTGCATCTGTGGCCCGCCCCATGATGCCGCCAAGCGCATCGATTTCGCGCACCATTTGTCCCTTTGCGAGTCCGCCGATGGCTGGATTGCAACTCATCGCTCCAACAGTGGATGGATCCATCGTGATCATGATCACGCACGCCCCCTGCGCGCCTGCTGCGCCGAGCGCGCTCGATGCCGCCCACGCAGCTTCTGCGCCTGCGTGGCCGCCGCCAATGACTATGACCGACCACGCGTTCATCGTGCAAATATAGACTCGCCCGTTCCATGTACAAACGAATCACACTTTCGAAGTCGGCGCGGGCAATCCACCTCATTCCATTTCATTCGAGTGAGGCAGGCGCCCGGCTGACGCTCTCGCACGTCACGATCACACCTGCGGCACTGCATGCGCGTCTCACTGAGGCGCTGCGAACGAGTGCCTTTCGCGCCGAGAATGGCGAGACGCTGCTCGTTGGAGAGTCGCATATGTTCGTGGGGCTCGGAAGCGCGAAGGACTACACACTCAACCGACTTCGCGCGGCAGCAGCGAAAGTTGGACGAGCACTCGTTCGAATTGGCACGACATCCGCCTCGCTCGCTGCCAGCAGTGCATGGACCGCGACCTCTGACGAAGCGAAGTGCACCGCGCAGTCAGCTGGAAGCGCATTCGCGCAGGGTCTCTCGCTTGGATCGTGGCGAATGGACTTGTTCGACGGCACTGCGACACGACGACCTCCGAAACTCGCCGCGCTCGCGCTCTGGTCGGATGAGCCCGCCACGCGCACCGGCCTCGCCCACGGACTCATCGTTGCCGACGGCGCGAACACGGCACGGCGCATCGCCGCGACCCCTCCAAACATTGCGCATCCAATGTGGATCGCCACCGAAAGCAAGCGCATCGGTCGCGAAGGCAAGATGCGCGTCAAGGTGATCGACTTTGCACGGGCCAAGGCGCTTGGGATGGGTGGACTCGTCGCCGTCGGGCAGGGTTCTGCGATCAAGCCCTGCATCGTTGCGATCTCGTGGACGCCGAAGAAAATCGCACCGCGCGCGCGAGGTGAGCACGTCGTCATCGTGGGCAAGACGATTACCTACGACACGGGCGGCTACTCACTCAAGGTGAACAACGGCATGAAGGGAATGAAGTACGACAAGTGCGGCGGTGCGGCGGTGATGGGAGTGATGCAAGCGATCGCAGCACTTCGACTGCCGATGCGAGTCACGGCCGTGCTTGCCGTCGCTGAGAACATGGTCTCGCATGACTCCTATCGGCCCGATGACATCATCACGATGCACAACGGCGTCACAGTCGAAGTCACCAACACCGACGCCGAGGGACGACTCGTCTTGGCCGACGCATTGAGTTGGGCGTGCGACACACTCGCTCCGACTCGCATCCTCGATCTCGCGACACTGACTGGCGGAGTTGGCGTTGGACTCGGCCATTTCTGCGCTGGATACTTCTGTGAAGATGAGCAGCTGAAGGGGCAGGTCGAAGCGGCTGCCTCGGCATCGGGCGAGCGCGTCTGGCAACTGCCGCTGTGGGCCGATCACCGAGATTTCATGCGCAGTCAGCACGCAGATCTCATCAATAGCAACCCGCTTCGCTCGGCCCACCCCATTCAAGGCGCAGCGTTTCTCTCGTTCTTTGTGCGCGAGAATCTCCCGTGGGCGCATCTCGACATCGCCGCCGTTGCGGCGTCTGACGCGGCTCACGAAGTCACAGGGGTCGGTCCAACAGGATGGGGAGTGCGACTCTGCGTCGACCTTCTTGAAAAGATGACGTGATTTTTACGAAGCGCCCTCACCCTTCGGATCTTGACCGAGTTCGATTCGCGCGATCTTCGCGAGGCGGCGCGCGTGGCGACCGCCGTCGTAACTCGTTCGCATCCACGCATCGACGATCCGCTTGACGAGCGTCTGTCCAAGCAAGTCGGCTGAGAGGCACAAGACGTTGGCGTCATTGTGGCTGCGCGAGAGTTGTGCGCTGAGTTCATCGAGTGCGAGCGCTGCGCGAATGCCCGCGATTTTGTTCGCTGCGATTGCCATCCCAATGCCGGTTCCGCAAATCAAAACCCCGCGTTCAGCCTGTTGCGAGACAATCATTTGCGAGACTCGCCATGCGACGTCCGGATAGTCCGACGGCGCGCCACTGGTGTCACCCAAGAGAATTGGGCTGTGACCATCGATTCGCAACTGCTGTTCAATTGCTTGCGCAACCGCGATGCCCCGGTGATCGCTGCCGATGGCGACGTGCATCATGGCTTCAGCATCCCTGAAAGTCGCGCAGGAATCAACCCCACAAGTTGTTCACCGAGGCGGTCGTACTCGGCGGGTCCCATGCCGATGGGATCTTCGACATCTCCCTCGGGATCGAGTGGCACGATCTTGGCGAGATGATCCCTCTCACCATGCACCAAACTGCGCGCTCCATTGACGTGACTTGAGGTCATTCCCAGGACCAGATCAGCCCGACGAATCATCTCAGCAGTCAGCCGTTTGCTGCGTCCGTCGTGCGAAAGACCCATTCGTTTGAGAGAATCGAAGGCTTCGGGTGAGATGTGGGAGCCGTCAGAGGCCGAGGTTCCAGCCGATGCAACAAAGATCGAATCGGTGATTCCAACGACCTTTCCTCTCTGGATCTGACTGCGCGCGATCGCCTCCGCCATTGGCGAACGGCAGGTGTTGCCCGTACAGACGAAGAGCACGGTTCTCATTGGCGCGAATAGTACAGACCGTCCGCGGCGCTTTGGGGTAGATTTGAGTTGCGAGAGCACCCCGTGGAATTTGTCTCCTTCGAAGAAACTTGGCACGCACTACGATTTTTGGGGGTTCAAGAAGTTGTTTATTCAACGAGTGAACTTCGGCTCTCGATCACTGAGGGAGCGCAGAGTTCATCGATCGAACTCGCCGCAATTGATCATCCGACCCACACAACACTGCCGGCGGACTTGCTTCAATTCGACCGAAGAAACCTGGCCGAACTTGTCGAAGGACTCATTCACAAACTCCATCTCACACAGGTCAGTGTGATTCCGGTGGGTCATTGGCGGCAACTTTTCGAAGTTGTCGCCGACGGCATGGCGTCGATCGAAAAGTGGCGGGCGATCGACAGTGAAGCGATCGTCGAACTCAACACACGCGACGCGCTGACGTTTCAGCCGGCAGACTTTCACATCTTGCGCGAATTCGTCTACTGCGTGCTCACCTCGGGCGGTGAGAGCGTGCATGGCATCACCCTCACAACGACGGGGCATCCCCTGCTGATCGAAGTGCTCCCCGTTGGTGAAGTCGTCATCTACACAGGACGAACTGACTTGCACCGTGTGGTGCGCGATTTCGCCTCGCACGCGCATGCGCTCGCGAATCAGGGCTGAGCTGGGCTGGCGATCACAATTTTCGATCAGCCCGGGGACGGTTCTTCACCCTCGACATCTTCACCGCGCGAAGAGAAACACCCGCGGCATTGTGCGCACTGAAACGACGCGTTGGCATTGCCCTCAACCTGCCCGATCGTGTGCCCATTGCATCCCGGGCATCGACCACGATTCAGTTTTCGCAGGGCGAATCGTCGTTCGAGTGCGCACAGAATCGACCAACAGGCCACGGCTGGAATCAGCGCCATCACGGCGAGAAAGACCATCGAAAGAGCGCCGATGGGCAGTGCGAACACCATGACAAATGCGAGCCCGAACGAGAGCAGATAGGCGGCGAAGACCACCCCGAGGTAGTACCGACGAAGGGTGCGCAAGAGCGTGTGCCACATGAGTGAAGAATAGGCGTTGCGTGGGGCGGGTATAGTCAAAGATGAGGAACCTATGGCAATGACTGCAACTGGATCGATGAAAATTGTCTGTGACCGAACGGCTCTTGTGGACGCATTAACGATGGCGAGCAGCGTCGTAATGGCGCGCACGACCATCCCAGTGCTGCTCTGCGTGAAGCTCTCAGCGCGCGATGGATCGCTGCACTTGCAGGCGACTGACCAGGACATTCGCCTCTCACTCACGCTCGCGAGCGTCGAGGTGCAGAGTGATGGCGAAGCGCTGATTCCAGCCGACAAACTCGCGCAAATCGTGCGCTCGTGCGACGACACGACCCTCACCATCGAGATGGACAAGACGGTCGCATCGGTGCGCGCCGATGATGCGAAGTTTCGCGTCTATGGATACGACCCGCGCGAGTTTCCAGCTGAACGCGAGAAGAGCGAGATTCCAACGGAGTTCGAAGTGAGCGCTGGCGCCCTGCGCCGGATGATCAGCCGAACGGTCTTCGCGACTGCCGCTGACAACACCCGCTACGCATTCAATGGGGTGCTGCTCGAACGCAAGGGGCGCAAGTTGCGCATGGTCGCGACGGATGGCCGCCGACTCGCGATGGTTCGCGGCGATTGCGCGGGCGCTGCCGAAGGAGACGCTTCGTGCATCATCCCGACGAAGGCTCTCAATGTGCTCAATCGATTGCTCGACGATCCTGAAACGAGCGTTCGCATTTCGCGTGACCGCACTCGCATCCACTTCGTGATTGGTGAGAGCGCGATCTTGGTCTCGAGTCTCATCGAAGGCAATTTTCCACCGTTTGACGATGTCTTGCCCAAAGAGCACGATCGTCGCGGAACATTCGACACCGCCGAACTCGCCGCGGCCGTCAAGCGCGCAGCACTGCTCACCAACGAAGAGAGCAAAGGAGTCAAACTCTCCTTCAATTCGGGTGGTCTCACAATCTCAGCGCGCGCCGCCGAGATGGGAGATGCAGAGATTCATCTTCCCGCGCTCACATGGGAAGGAGCTGAGATCGAAATCGGCTTCAATCCCAGTTACGTGACGGATGTGCTTCGGATCGCAGACACCACCGAGATTGCAATTGAGCTCAAGGCGGGAAACCGCCCTGGCGTCGTGAAGATCGGCAGCGATTTCACCTACGTCATCATGCCAGTCAGTTTGCCAGGCTGAGTCGGCAGGCTGAGTCGGCAGGCTGAGTCGGCAGGCTGAGTCGCTGCTCTTTCCCTGTGGGCGCTTACTTCTTGGGCGCGTACTTCACGCCGCAACCCTTGTTCTTGGTTGTTGCAGGTTCGACGGGCTTTCCAGCCTTCACCGCGGTCACCGCATTCACGATGTAGTTGGTCTTGCCATCGTCACTCGTTGGTGCACCGATGTACACAACGTTGCCAGTGCCATCGATGATGAAGATGTGCGGAGTCGTCTTCGCACCGTATGCACGTCCAACTTTTCCATCCGCGTCCATCAGCACCGGATTCGATTGACCGGCTTTCGCAACGATCGCTGCGCTGTCCGTCGCCTCGGTTGCTGTGCTCTTTCCTTGGTGGCCATCCTTCGTTGAATCGATCGAGAGATAGACCGCAGTTGGATCGGCCGCCTTCACACCCGCGACGGTCGCACTCGCGCGCCCGCTTCCCCAGTACGAGTCCTCGCCCTGTCCACTCGCTGGGCAGGTCGAACAGAACCATTCGAGAATGACGGTCTTGCCCTTGTAATCAGCGAGGTTGTAGGTCTTGCCATCGGCGCCGGTGAGTGTGAACTCAGGTGCAGCGTGAGCGATCGAAGCGCCACTGGCCTTGTGATCATGACCCGCGTGCGGATCGTGAGTGGGTGGCGGTCCCTTGGCGGCATCCTGTGGCGCAGCGGCGAGAAGAAGTGCGGTGCAAGCAAGGAGTGAAGCGGCGAGTGTTCTGTAGTTCATGCGCATGTTGGCTTTCGATGTTCTCTTGGGACGAATGATTCATTTCACGGTGCACTGACTGGACCATCCAGCGGTGCGAGATCTATTTCATAGACGGGACTCGATTCCCGATCACCAACTAAGAGTAGCCCACAAATGCGCATCGGGCCTTCGACCGCATCGCCAGGATGCAGTTGCAAAGGAGCGCGCATCGTGATGAGGTCGCCCGTCTGGGTGAAGGTGAAGGGCCCGGTTCCGCCTCGAAACTCGACTCCTGCGACTGGATGTGGGATGAATCGGGCGTCCTTTGCCGCCAACAACGCGACCGGTGCCGTGACGACCAACACGTGAGGCGAACCGTTTTCGATGCAGGCCGCAAAGCCCTTGGGGAACTTCGTTGGATAGGCGCGAGTCACCTTCGGCGGCGGCAGTGGTGCAGTTGTCGTCGCCACGGTGAGCGCGAGTTCACTCTTGCCCATCACACAACTGCTCTTGCAGGCCATCCATGAAACAGATGCGCTCACCGCGATCGAATCACTCGCTGCGTCGCTCGAACTCTTCGAGAGTGGCGAACGCTTCACGGGCACGATGAGATCGAGCGAAGTCTCGTATCCGAAGTTGCGCTCACCACCGGTTTCAAAGACCTGCGGACGAGGAAAGCTCGGCTGCGCCGCCGTCCATCCCTCGGGCAGCACGAGTTTCACGCTCGGAGCCACGCCGCTCTCACCTGGGTTCGTCCAGAAGAGGTGCCATCCCGGGTCGATTGAAAAGCGCACGATGACCGCGTCGCCTCCAGCATCGATCCGCACGAGGTGTGGAACGATCGCCACCGAGACTGGCTGCGCGAATTCGCTCGGCAGTGCGAGGGCGAGTGACGCGCACGCGCCATAGACTGCGCTCAAGATCGGTGTGAACGAGATCATCCTGCGTGTCAGCGTACGTGCCACTGCATGAGATCCAAGAGGATGGATTCCACGAGATGCGACGAGAACAAGCTTATCTTCTGACTGGAACGATTGCGACGATGGCTGTGCTGCTGGGCTGCGACCCAAGTACAAGTGATCGAGATCTCGTCTACGTCGATTCGTATCACGCGATCGAGGCGATGAACGTGCGACCTGGAGTTTTTCAATCGGCGCGATCATCGGCGTTTATCGATCCCCGCAATCGGGCGCTCTACAGCATCAAACACATTGCAGGAGCGATCAACCTTCCATTTGAAGACATGACACTCGAGGCGCCTGGACTGCTCGAGAAGTACGACGTGCTCATCGTCTACGACACGGACTACGACGACGTGCTTGCCAAGGCGGCGAGTAAGCGATTGCTCGAGTTGCGTTTCAAGACGGTCTACACGCTCGAGGGTGGATTGAAAGCGTGGGAAAAAGCCGGCAACGAAGTGCAGAGTGGACTGCCAGCGAATGCTCCACAACTGCCTGACAAACCCGTGATTTGATCGCTGGGATCAGAACTCAGAGTTGAACGTGCGAATCACTCGAGTGCGGCCGCGCCCGAGACGATTTCGGTGAGTTCAGTCGTGATCTTCGCTTGACGAGCGCGGTTGTAATTGCGCTTGAGTGTGCGACCGAGTCCGTTTGCGTTGTCCGTCGCAGCTTTCATCGCAACCATTCGCATCACGTTCTCACTCACGATCGCGTCGTTCATCGCTTGAAAAAGCGAGACTTTGACCGACTTTGGAAGCAGTTCATTGAGCAGAACTTCGGCGCTGGGCTGAAACTCATAGACCGTCGCCGCGCCGCGAATCGCGAGTGCTCCCTCGAGTGTGAGGGGCAACAACTGCATTATTTCAGGCACTTGACGCGAGGTCGAGGCAAATCGCATATACGCGACATGCACCGCATCAACTTTTCCCGCGGTGTACTCGGCCATATATCGATCGGCGAGAGTCGCGACTTCCTTGAACGCTGGCTTATCACCGAAGGCATGCCGTTCTGCGACATCCACCTTCAAGAATCGAAAGAACGAGACGGCTTTCTTTCCTGCGGTCTCAACGATGATCTCACGCTTCTCTGAGCGACGCTTGCGAATCTCAGCCATCGCGGTGCGCAGAATGCTTCCGTTGTAGGCGCCGCACAGTCCGCGATCCGAACTCACGACCAAGAGAATCTCTTTGCCCACTGGCTTGGTCCCACGCCCGAGCAGTGGATTGACGACATCACCCGCGGCGGCCGCGACCTCAGCGACAAGCGCGCGAATTCGTTCGGTGTAGGGGCGAGTCGCCTTTGATCGTTGCAGCGCCGCAGTGAACTTCGCGGTGGCGATCATCTGCATCGTCTTGGTGATGCGCTGAATCGTGCGCACGGCGACCATTCGTTTCTTGATTTCGCGGATTTGAGCCATAAGGAGTTCGGGATATTAGCAAGGTGCGCAAGGCAACCGCAGACCGTCGAAACCCAGTGACATTCCTGCAGGCAGAATGGGGTCGACTTCGCTGTGTTTGATGTCGTGCGTCATGTGCACAAACACCGTGTTTTGTGCTGCAATTTCACTCGCGTGGGCGACGGCTTGGTCGACGGTGAAATGGGTTGGGTGGGCACGAAATCGCAGCATGTCGAGCACGAGAGTTTTGAGGTCGCGAAGCGCCGCGTAGGTCTCGGGAGGGATCCCAGAGACGTCGGTGCAATATGCCATCGGAAAGAGTCCCCCGCCATCGCCGCCATCGACCGTGTCGATGCGCCATCCCACAATTGGAAGCCGACCATGCAAGAGCCGCACAGGTGTCATGCGAAGTCCGTGGCGCTCGATTGACTTTCCCGGCGTGACGTGATTCGCGATGAGGTTCGCAACGAAAGAGTTGTTGGCATTTCGGTGCGCATGAAAGATGTGTTCGTAGATGCGCTCAAGCGTTTCGATGGCGTTGCTCTCGGCAAAGAGATCGATCGATGACTCCATGATCGCGTTGTAGCGGCGCACTTCATCGAGTCCCCAGACATGATCGACGTGCGTATGCGTGATGAGAATCGCATCGCACCGGGTGATCCCACTCTTGAGCGCCTGCGTTCGATGATCTGGCGAAACATCGAGCAGCCAGATTCGATCGAGACCCGTTGGATCGCAAAACCGCAGCGCCGCACTCGTGCGAAGCCGCTGATCGCGCGGATCATCTGAAGTGCAGATCGCGCACGTGCAGCCGATGACTGGCACGCCAGAGCTCGTGCCCGTGCCGAGCAGTTCGAGTTGACCCCTCGAGACGCGCCCGCCAGCACCCTCGCTCACGCGAAAATCTCGCGAAGCGCGGCGACTTGTGCTGCAGGATCGGGCGACGAGCAGACGCACGTCGAGACCGCGACTCCCAGGCAGCCGACCGCGCGCAGTTGGGAGGCATTCTGTGGCGTGATTCCGCCAATCGCAAGATGGGCAGTGCTCGGCCAGAGCGAGACGAACTCGGCCATCCACTGCGGTCCTGCAGGTCGTTGCTGGGGCTTCACACTCGACGCGAACATCGCGCCGACTCCGCACGAATCGGCGCCACTCTCGATCGCCGCGCGCGCGTGCGCCGCGTTGTGTGAAGTCGCGCCGATGAGAAGCGCACGACCTGCGATGCGGCGCGCTTCGTGCACCGAGAGATCGCTCGCGCCGAGGTGAACGCCATCGGCGCCTGCAGCAAGCGCGACGTCGACGCGGTCGTTCACGATGACAGCCGCGCCAGTGCGATGAGCTGCCTCGACGACGGCGCGCGTGTGCGCAACGAGTTGCGCCGTGCCCATCTCTTTCTCGCGCACTTGAATGCAATCGGCGCCCGCCTCGAGGGCGCACCGCAGCACATCCATCGGATGAAGCTGGCAGAGCGATTGCGTCAAGAGCAGACAGACCCGCCACTGTCCCCCACTGCTCGACTTCACGCAAAGCACCAACTGCGCGTTCAACGTGTATGCGCGGTAACGCAATGACTCGATCGCCGACCACTGCACAGTGGATGGTGGCAAGAGTTTCACTCCCTCTTCGAGACTTCGCAGCGCTTCGACGAGGCGCGATCCATTCGCTGCGACGGTCGCCGCGATCGTGGCTCGCGAACCTTCATGCGTTCCTTCGATTGTTGTGCCAACATCGCCCGCGAGGTCACGGTGCGCCTCGCGAATTCCAGCGGGGAGTGCGGCGAGGGAAGTCACGAGATCGTGGCGAAGTGCCTTGTAGCCGTGCGTCAACGCGAGGTCATCGACGCAGAATCGCGCGACGTCTTCGAGCACACGTGCCGCTTCAATCGCACGATTCGCAGCACTATCAATGAGTCGAATCGAGCTCCGCATCGAGCCCACTATAGAACCAAGAGTCGTGCGCGCGCGGTGGCTATCCTCCTCGCAGGAGATCCACATGCCATTCACCCTTCCAGAACTTCCATACGCAGACACCGCACTCGAACCGACGATCGATGCCAAGACGATGTTGATTCATCGCACAAAGCATCATCAGGCGTACATCGACAACCTCAACAAGGCACTCGACGGACAAGCCGCCTACGCACCGTGGACGATTGACGAACTCTGCCGACAACTCGGCTCGATTCCAGAAACGATCCGCGCCGTCGTGCGCAACAATGGCGGAGGACATTGGAATCACTCGATGTTCTGGCTCGCGATGGCTCCCAAGGGTCAGGGAGGCGCACCGAGCGCACAACTCGCCACCGCGATCGACACCTCGTTCGGTTCGATGGACGCATTCAAGAAGTCCTTTGCCGAAGCCGGAATGAAACGCTTCGGTTCTGGATGGTCGTGGCTCGTGATCAAGAACGACGGCTCGCTCGCAGTGACATCAACGCC
The DNA here is from genome assembly GCA_945869475.1 of Singulisphaera sp. GP187. Taxonomy (GTDB): domain Bacteria; phylum Planctomycetota; class Phycisphaerae; order Phycisphaerales; family SM1A02; genus F1-60-MAGs104. Next base: position 17,980 of record CAMBOV010000004.1, read on the forward strand.
GAACCAAGACAATCCACTGATGAAGGGATTCGTTGATGTTGTCGGCACGCCGCTGCTCGGCGTCGATGTGTGGGAGCACGCGTACTACTTGAACTACCAGAATCGTCGCGCCGATTACTTGGGCGCGTGGTGGGACGTCGTGAACTGGAACGAAGTCACACGACGATTCACTTGCGCTCAGTAACGCCGTCGATCATCGCTTGAAAATCTGAGCGGGCAGCTTCGACTGTTGCTGCGGGACCGACCAATCGAATGAAGACCGTTCGATCGGGCGCTTGCAGGATCGCTCCGAGCTGCATCATGCCGGGTCGGGGTGCCGCTTGTCCCATTCCTTGGTAACGACCGGCGAGTTCGATCCATTTCACCTGCATTCCTGCGACGGTGCGGTCTTCGATTTTCGCAGTCGCCTCTGAATCATCGTCGTTGCGAAACTGGCCGACCCAACGTTTGATGTTCATATCGATTGGCCCGCCATCCCCTGCAGCAAAGACGCTAAAGACAACCTCTGCGGCGCCCGACGATTCGCCAATTCCGGGCACCGAGTATTGCAGTGCCCGAAACTGCATCGTTGGACTCTGCCACTGCCACGTGACGGGTTTGGGCATGACGAATCCAGCGATCTCGACGATCTTCCCGTCAGATTCAGCACTCGAGACGGTTTGCGCAGCGGCGTCGGAGTTGGGCGTTCGCGCAGAACTTGCCTTGGGGGTCTGCGCTGTCGATGCGATGCCAGTGGGCCTTGAGGGAGTTTGTTGCTTCGCAGCGGGTTGCGCAGTGGCAGCAGATTGCGCCGAAGAATCAGGTTGCGGTGCACGCGCATCACTTGATCCCTTCACCACTGGAACCGGCGGCTTGGGAGCGCCCGTCGAATCACCGCAGCCTGTGAGCGCGGTGAGCGAGGCAACGATGAGCAACGAGAGTGCAGCTGATTTCATATCAATAGGATAGGGCGGACGGACGAAGCCCTCTCGTGACATGACGCCATCGCTGACCAATCCTCTTCTGTCTCTCACGCAACTCGATCGGCGCGCGCCGGCGCGAACTCAAGAACCCTTCCCCGTCACCGGCGCGCTGCGCGACCGCTTCGGTCGAGTGATGAACGACCTTCGCCTGTCGATCACAGACAAGTGCAACTTTCGCTGCACCTACTGTCTCTCACCAGGCGCGACGTTTCTGCCAACGAGTGATCGACTCACGACACAAGAGCTCGTTCGACTCGGACATCTCTTCGCGCGACTCGGTGTGCAGCGACTGCGGCTGACGGGCGGTGAACCGACGCTCCATCCTGAACTCACAACGATTCTGAGCGAACTCTCGCCGCTCTTTGACGATGTCTCAATGACGACCAATGGATCGCTTCTCACCGACAAGAACGCCCGCGCGTGGAAGGCAGCTGGACTTCACCGCATCACCATCAGCATCGACTCGGTCGACCCCGTTCGCTTTCGCACGATCACTCGATCGAAGGTCGACTCGGCTGTGGTGATCGACGGAGTTCGCGCGGCGATTGGCGCGGGATTGCATCCCGTCAAGGTCAACGCCGTCTTGCTCGCTGGCGTCAATGAAGCCGACGCTCCAGCGCTCGCGGCGCTCGCGCGCGAACTCGAGATCGAGGTGCGCTTCATCGAGTTCATGCCACTCGACCAAGATGGTGGATGGAGCGACCGTGCCGTGGTGCAATCCAAAAGCACTCTGCAGCGAATCTCGGATGTTTTCACGCTCGTGCTCGAGGGGCGAGACCGACCCGACCGAACCGCGGTGCGTTACCGCTTTCTCGATGGCGCCGGCGGAAGCGTGAGCACAATCGCTCCAGTTTCAGAGCCATTCTGCGGCGAGTGCAGTCGAATTCGCGTGACGACCGATGGCTACGTGCGACCCTGCTTGCTCGCTCGCGACGAGTGGCCATTGCTGCCGCTGTTGCGTTCGAACGCGAGCGACCGCGACCTCGAACTCGCGATCCGTGAAGCTGTCTGGAACAAAGATCAAGGCGGCGCGCTCACAATGGGTCCCATCGGCGGTCGCACGATGTCTGCAATCGGCGGCTGAGACGCGAGCGCTGCTCACGCTCGCTGGGCGCTGGCGCGACGAAGCGCAGCCGGGACGGGGATTTTTCAGCGTCCTGTTAGACCGTCACCCGCTCGAGCAAACCCAACTGTCCGAATGTTTCTTCGATTGAAGACTGATGCTCCGCGCGATACTGCGCATCGGAATCAAGGACTGGCTTGCCAAGAATCTCCTGAAACATGGCGCGCGTATAGACCGGTTTCACGGCCGCTGTGAACGTGGCGCTCTTCGGGGTTAAGTTGCTTTCAAAGATTCCCGCCGCGCTCACGGGAAGAAAATCCTCGTAGCGAAGTCCGTGCACGTGCGCAAAACCAAGTTGCACCAATTGGTGAATGTCGCGCGTTTTGATTGAGCCGCGCGCGGCAATGCCCTTGGCCGTCGCGCGATAGCGGCCATAGACAAGCCCTTGCTGCAGCAACTGGGAAAGCGTTTTTGGAAATCGAGCGAATGGCTTGGCGTACAGCGCTTCAAACGCCGCGAAATCGCGCGTGGCAAGCGACGGATCTTCATCGCGCGCCGCGTCGGCCTGCTCCACGCAACGGTCATACAACTCGCGGCCCGCGGGTGTGGTTGCGTAGCCACGCTCCTCGATCTCACCAAATCGCGCGGTGTGTGTGGCATGCACAACGCTGCCGTTGGAGTTCTGAAACTGCACGGGCTCGGTGAGTGCCTTGTATGCGTCTTGGCGCAACAGAATTGGAGTGTCCTGCGACGGACCCTCCGTGAACTCTTTGAAGCCAGAATGCTCGAGATTGCCGAGTGAAAACTGGGGCGATTGCAGCGTGGCGACAAGCGTGTCCACCAGCCGCGCAATCTCGCCTGGCGAGACGATTGCGTGTGTGAACGACTCAATGCGCGCGTGGTCAATGTGCTTGAAGTGAAGGAGCAACCAATCCGGATCGACCGCCGCACACAAGCGCGTGAGCGTGGTGGTGACGCGCTCGCGCAGGGTTTCGACTCGCATCTCAGCCATGCAAAATTTCATAGACGCCGTGTACAGGTCCATGCAAAACGTATTGGGAGTGAGATGGTTTAAACAATGCGATTCAAAGCAGGCGATGTCCGCGGCAATCTGAAACCCAGAGTCACACAGTTCGCAGTACAGGGCGTGGTCGTGTGCCTGACCAGTCCACTTGAAGATTCGGTCGACTCCCGCGCGCACAAGCGCGATGAAATCCCGCTCATCCAGTCCGCCTTGACGCTCATTTTTTTCTATGAGATTTTTTGCGCTGAGTGAAATCACCTCGTGCGTGGCGAGCAGCGCATCCACGCGCGTGCGGGTGGCCGCATCGAAAAAATCCGTGACTAACAGCGATGTGAACATGCGATGCTCGGGATTGACCACGGACCGAAACGCCGTGGCGATGACCGGTTTGCTCTTGGTGCCCACATCGGTCATGTCGTAAAAATTGTGAGGCTGCATCGCAAATGCTGCGAAATAGCGGGCGATCCAACGATATGCGTCGGGGCGACCAATGCGGATTGCGCCATGACGCTCGCCACTTTTTTGAGTCAGTTGCTGCGGTGATATGGCGAAGCCCACGTACAAGAGAGCCACCAAGTCGCACACCACTGTATTGCACACATGGTTCACAGCAAGGCTGCGGTCATACAGAGGAACTTCTTTCGCGAACATGCTCGACAGTTCGCCAAAAAGTATGTTTTGCATCTCAATGGGGTCGGCGAAGCGTGTGTCGTGTGCAGTCATGGAATCCCTTTCAATGCGTGGGTGTGAAGGACGGCGTGTGGAGTGTGAACCTCTCCAGATTTGGTGGACACCCGAAGTCGCGAGAATACTCGCACGTGGCGGCGAACGAACCCACTCGAAAATCCGAAGCGTCTGTTCTTTGATTCCCTCAAGAATTCGGATTTTTTTGGGGTGGTGTGGTCCCTACCCTGGAGATTTTGAAAACGTTTAAGTTCGGCGAATCGTCGAACAGATGATTCTGTGGGCGACAGACAACCCCGAGATGATCCCAGCCGATGGATTGAAGTGCGAAATCCCCGCCGGGTGGAGCGCGCCACCGACGCGGTGAGAGTGAATCGACAGTGCGCGGGGCGAGCGGATTTCCGTGGCTGAAATCCATGATCCGCGCCGAACTGCCGCTCGACAACGTGCGCCATGTGCAACATCACGCTGGGCAACTGAGCGCGTTCTTGCGACGAAAGAAGGTCAAGACGCAGTGGATGAAGTCGGGTCGCGATCGTGTTCGCTGCATTCGTGGTCTATGTCTTCTTCACCCGCGGTTAGCGACTCGCGGCTGAGCTCGCGATGACCTCACGAGCCTGTTGCAGGGTCGCAACGATCTGCATCATCGAGTCAAGCCTCGCGATTCGCAGCGCTTGCTCGATCGCATCGATCGGCGCGAGAATGACGACCGGGTGCTTGTCGGCACTGAGTGTTCGCGCGACGTGAATCAACATGCTCATCCCTGCCGATGCAAGAAAGGTGACCCTTGAGAGATCGACGATGAGTGGTTTGTGCCGTCCTGCCGTCGACGCCGAAAATCGCAGTTCAATTTCGCGGGTCGAGGCGACGTCGAGCATTCCGCTCACTTCAACGTGGGTGAGGGAGTCAGACGACTCCACAACAAGAAAGGTCGCGGGCATCCCGCGAGCATACGAGAGCGCCACTGCTGCACTGCTGTGCAGCCTGTGGCGACCCCGCCTCAGCGGTACCTTCCTTCGATGCCACTTCGAACCGTGACCGATGCACACATTTGGACGGGCGATCCCCATGGGCCTTGGGCGAAGCACATGACCCTCGCTGATGGACGCGTTGAGTCGCTGGGCAACATCTCTCGCGACGGCGAGACACTGCACCTACCAGGTGCGTTCATTCTGCCGGGACTCATCGACTCGCACGCCCACCTACTGATGGGCGGACTCTTCATGCAGCGGCTCGATCTGAGTGGCGCCAAGAGTCGCGACGATTTCGATCGACTCATCGCACTGCACGCGGCCCAACTCGCGCCCGACCGCTGGATCGAAGCATTCGGTTGGGACGAACAACACTGGGATGGCACCCGCCCCGATCTCTCGTGGCTTCGCGCCGCAGGCGATCGACCTGCGATCGCGTGGAGATGCGATCAACATGTTGTGCTCGTCAATGGTCGAGTGCTCGAACTGCTTGGGCTTGTCGAGAGATGCGACGACATTCCTGGAGGCACCGTCGTGCGTGACGAGCGCGGCGCTGCAACGGGATTGCTTCTCGAACAAGCCGCGTGGAAGGTGCTCGGTCCGCGCATTCCGCCACCAACTCTCGCGATGCGTCATCACGCGTTGCGCGAGGCCTGCGCACACTTTCTCTCGGTCGGTGTGACACGTGTCGGCGCGATGGAGTATCTCGACGACATCGAGAACGTGTTCTTGCCCGCGAGGGCAGATGGCTCACTCACACTGCGCATCGCCGCAACGGTGCTCGACCGTGAACGACCACTTCCGTTCGCTCGTGCAGACGCACTGCACGGCGACGACTTTCTTCGCATCATCGGATTCAAATCATTCGCAGATGGAACGCTCGGCTCATCCACCGCGAGCATGCTCGATCGATACAGCGACGCACCTGCGTCGACAACTCTGTCCGGTCAAGGCGTTGGATCACTCATGGAACACGCACTCGAAGGGACACTCACCGACTGGATGCGTGAAGTGCTCGCAGCGGGCTACTCCCCTTCTGTGCACGCCATCGGCGACCGCGCGCTCGAAGAAGTTCTTCGCGCGGCGACTGCCTGCGACACACAGTTGCGCACACGCTTCGAACACGCGCAAACCGTGCATCCAGATTCGGTGGCGCGTTTTCGCGGCCGTCTCGTCAGCATGCAGCCCTTTCACAAGGCGACCGATGCGCCACTTGCTCGCACGCGACTCGGCACACACCGCACCAACCGCCTCTTTCAGTTTCGCTCGTATCTCACGCACGGCGCACGACTCGCTTTCGGATCTGACTGGCCGATCGCCTGCGCTGATCCACTTGAAGGGATGCGCGTGGCAATCACTGGAGAGGCGCTCGATGGATGCGTCTACGGCGCGAACCAGAATCTCACCGCGTATGAAGCGATCACGGCATACACGTCGGGTGCAGCAGAGTGCCTGGGTCACTGCAACGGCGCTGGGCATTTGAACGCTGGTTCCCCAGCCGACTTTGTCGCGCTTGACCGCAATCCACTCGCATGCAATTGGATGGACGAATCGCCCCAAGTCTTACTCACCGTCGTGAATGGAATTGTGCGCTACGACGCGACGGGCAACCACATCGTCACTACCGCGACGGCGTGAACACTCCACGTCTGAATCGCATCCACCAAGACACTCGAGAGGTTCGTCGAGAAAACAGCGATGAAGAGCGCGAGCAATCCAAACTGCTGGACGCCAGGCTTTGACATGAATCGCATGGCGCCATCGGAGAAACCAGCCAAGATCATTGATCCATCGAGTGGCGGCACCGGCATCAAATTAAAGATCATCAGATAGAGGTTGAGCCACGCTCCCGTCACGAGAAACAACCGCAAGTTTGTTGCGATGGGCTCATTCTGCGGTCCATATCGAATTGCAACCGCGCACGCGACGATACAGATCGCGCTCAATGCAAGGTTCACGGCTGGACCAGCGGCCGCAACAAACGCCCATCCCTTGCGGCCATTTCGAAACCGCGAAGGATTCACCGGCATCAATCCCCAGGCGATGCCCATGACCAACAAGGCGATGATGCTGAACCATCCCATGTGCACCACTGGATTGAGCGTGATGTGCCCCGTGTCGCGCGGGGTGGTGTCGCCCTCGTAGAGCGCCGCGTATCCATGACCAAGTTCGTGCAAGACGACCGAGACGATGACCCACACGAGCCAACTCATGAGCAGAACGCTCTCGCCAGCCTGATACAGATCTGCGATCCACCATCCAGTCATAGGTTTGGAGGGTAGCGCGAACTTTGCTATGCTTCGTGGCTCGCAATCCCGCCCCCCAAAGGTTTGTCGCACAGCTCCCACTACGACGGGAGCCCAACGGCGAATCCGGCGAGCTCCCGTCCGTTGGACGATCGACTCACCGCGGAGGGCATGTTCAAGGGAGTCCCCCAATGGTCGTTCTTCGCCTCAAACGTTTCGGTCGCATCCACTCGCCTTTCTATCGCCTGTCGGCCGCTGACAAGCGCTCGCCCAATGATGGTCGCGTGATCGAAGAGTTGGGATGGTTCAGCCCAACAGCTCCAGAAGGTCAACAGTGGAAGCTCAAGAGCGAACGCGCTCTCTACTGGCTCTCGGTCGGCGCGCAGCCATCCGAAACGGTCATCTCACTGCTTCGCCGTGCTGGAATCTCAAACTTGGTGGGCACCAAGGGCAAGCCATCACTCTCAGCAACTCGTCAGAAGGCTCGCCGCAACGCACCAAAGAAGGTCGCTGCCGTCGCCGCTGTCAAGAAGTAATCGCGCGTTGGTTTTGCAATGACACTTCGAATCGACATCCTCACATTGTTCCCCGACATGTTCGCGCCAGTTCTTGGCACGAGCATTGTCGGACGCGCAATTGCGCAGGGGTTGCTCGAAGTGCATGTGCATGACATTCGCGCGTGGTCGCTCGGTCGCGATGTCGGAGGCCACAACCGAGTCGATGATCGTCCCTTTGGCGGAGGACCTGGCATGGTCTTCATGTGCGAACCACTCAGCGCCGCAGTCGAAGCAGTTGATGCACAGGACGCCCGTCCTGCACGTCGCATCTTGCTCTCGCCCGCAGGCAAGAGGTTCGCGCAGTGCGATGCAGCGACGTTTGCCACAAGCGAACGAATCATGCTGATTTGCGGCCATTACGAAGGGATCGACCAACGCGCCATCGACATCCTGAAACTCGAAGAACTCTCGATGGGAGACTTTGTGCTCTCGGGTGGAGAACTTCCAGCGCTCACCGTCGTCGATGCCGTTGCACGCCTCATCCCTGGCGCACTCGGGCATGAAGATTCTGCTGCTGAAGATTCGTTTTCAAAGCGCGACGCAGCGGGAAATCCGCTGCTCGATTGCCCACACTACACACGTCCTCGCGAGTGGCGAGGAGAGACTGTTCCTGATGTTCTTCTCTCTGGTGATCACCAAGCAATTGCGCGGTGGCGACTTGAAGAGAGCATCAAACGGACGCGCCAACGCCGTCCGGACCTCGATTCACTCCATGCGCAACCTCTTGAGGACGAGGCCTCAACGTTGCATCGCTCGATCGGCCTGAATCCAACAGGATCATGCTGCCACAGCACATTCACAACCGGGCTCACTGCCCACGAGAGGATTTCAACATGAATCGAACCGCCATCATGGAGAGCGTCGAGGCCAAGCATCTCAAGCCTGCCGCGGACGTTCCAGTTATGCGTATCGGAGACACCGTTGACGTGCATTACCGCATCGTCGAAGGTGACAAAGAGCGCGTGCAGATTTTTCAAGGTGTCTTGCTCGCGACCAAGGGTCGTGGCATCAACAAGGTCATCACCATTCGCCGCATCGTCGCCAACGAAGGTGTCGAGCGAATCTTTCCATTGCACTCAAGTCGCGTTGCGAAGGTTGTCGTGCTGCGTTCGGCCGAAGTTCGCCGATCCAAGCTCTACTACCTGCGCGGACTCACCGGCAAGGCTCGACGCCTGCGTGAAACCCGCCGCGAAGGTGCGTCTGAGGCGAAGTAAGGGATTGCTCGCCGCCCTTCCACATCCGCGCGCGTCTTTGCGCACGGGTCACACATTGCAGACACACGACCCGCCCTCAACAGGCGGGTCTTTTTTCGTTGACGAGACTCTGCCGCCGCACACGTTTTATTGGATCGGTGGAAACCCGCAGTCGCCCGTGTGGAAGAGTTCGTTCGACGCCGCGCTCGCACTCGTCCCGCGCAAGAGCACGCTGCTCTGTTGGAGCGGCACATTCGCTGATGAGTTCTTCGGCGGTGATGTTCGCAACTGGTCGTCGCCTGGAAAACCAGCCCTCGAACGCTGGCTCGATGCGACGCTCGCTCAGCTCGCTGCACATGGGGCAGGTCACACACTCGGGATCGTTCCCCATCACACGCACCTCTTGAGCGATATCTCTGGACAGATGCGACTCTGGCATTCTCGACGTGAGCGCGGGCTTGCGACGATTCTTCATCCCGCGGCGATCATCGCGCCATCGATGATGCGCGATGTCAACGATCACCTCACGCGCGCAATTTCTTCGCTCGGTGAGCGGTGCGATCTGTGCATCCTCGAAGACATCGCTCTCGCCGCGAACCCATCGACAGAAGATGTGACATTTGACCGCGTTTCATGGCACGAAGGCATGCTCGCGCACGACTTTGTGCATCGGCTCCTGGCGCAATATCTCTCTCCCACAACCCCGATTCTGCTCTCATCGCCGCCCTTCTTTCGCTGAGAACTCAGCGCTCAAACTGGCAAGGACCCAAGACTGGGCTAGACTTGGTGAACGGGAGCCACTCCGGCTTTCGGTCAGGAGATTGTGTTGACTGCTCTGGTCAGTGGACTGGACTCAAAAGTTCTGGTTCTCAACAAGCTCTACACGGCCTTGCGTGTGGTGAATGCTCGTCGCGCCTTCACACTCTTGCAGCGAGAGGTCGCCGAGGTCATCTCGGTTGAAGCGGGCAACTACGTTTCCTATGACTTGATGAGTTGGCAGGATGCCTCTGAGTACCAGCACGCGCATGAGCATGAGGTGCACGATTGGGTGACGACCACGAGGCTCGTGATCGCTGTTCCGAAGATCGTTCGGCTCTTGGGGTACGACCGATTTCCAAAGGAACTCGTCAAACTCAATCGTCGCAACATCTATGCACGCGATGGAAATCAATGCCAGTACTGCGGCGCCTCCTTTTCGACGCGCGAGTTGACGCTTGATCACGTGCTCCCCCGCGTTCAGGGCGGCATGAATTCATGGACCAATCTCGTCTGCGCCTGCGTCAAATGCAACGCTCGCAAAGGCGGACGCACCCCAACGCAAGCGCGAATGAAACTCATTCGCCTCGCGGTGAAACCCAAGCGCAATCCTGCCATCGCCCTGCGGCTTGGCAGCCCCAAGTATCAGTCGTGGAAGACCTTCCTCGACGAGGCATACTGGACGATCGAACTCGAATAGCGCACCAGGGCGCGCCCTTAACTCGAGAGCGTTACCACGAACGAGACGATGAGTCCGTTGTGAAATCCGTGCGCGACCATGCATGAGATCAAACTGCCGCGCGTCTCGCGTGCGAGGCAGAATGCGAACGCGAGCGCTCCGAGAATTGGAATGAAGAGAATTCCCTGAGGATGGATCGCCGCGAAGACAAAGCTTGATCCCAGTGCGGCCGCGACAAACGAGAGACCCCGTCCCCAGGTGTGTGAGAGGTCGCGCAAGTGACGAAAAAGCACGCCGCGAAAGACAATTTCTTCGACGATCGGCGCAGCGACCGCCGCGAGAAAGAACAGCACGATTCGCGTCAGCGTTGACCCTTGCACGATCGCTTCTGGAAGTGGATGCCCCGCATCGGCCAACTCTTTCGACAAGAGAAGCGAGAGCGCGAAAGCGATCAGCGCTCCTACGATCAACATCGGAATCGCCGTCGCCCACACGGTGAAACCATAGAAAAACTCCCGCCAGAAGCCCCTTCCGCAGTGAAGACCGACATCGTGACAGACTTGTTTCCACGAGACTCCGCGACGGCGTCCGATGGCGAGTGCAATCAGCGGCAGGCACATCGACGCGAGTTGTAGAAAGAGTGGGAGTCCACCGTGGAGTCGTCCCGCGCGCGTCGCAATCAGTGCGACACCGACTGACAAGAGCAATGTCAACGCGAACCAAGCCGCGAAAATCCACGGCAAGCGCGTCGCTGTCGAGAGCGGCTCAGCAAGTGGCTTGGCGAGAGTTGCTTCGGCAGAGCGCACCGCGAGAATCACGAGCCAGACGAACCCCCACAGTCCCGCGATCGTTGCGAGCGATAGGAACACGCCCATCGCAATGGCGATCGTCCATGCACTGCTCGCGAGTGATGCCTCAAAGAGTGGATTGCTATCCCCTGTTGAATTGAGCAGCTCGCCGAACCATCCAAAGGTCGCCTCAAGTGTCTCTTGCTGCGCATCAGAAAGTTCGTGATGACCTGCAGGTTCTGCGACATCGAGAATACCTTGGTCGACCAACGCGGCGACCTCAAGAAAACCGGGCGGCGCAGCGGTGGGATCGCGCTCGACGCGCGTGATCACTTCTTGCATCGCCGAACGCGCCTGCGTGAAATCTTCTGCCCGGGTGAGCAAAATCGCACCGCACACGACCATCACTGGTGGTTGCGTCGGTGACAGAAGTGCAGAAATCTGCTGTCCGGCAAGGTTCTTGTTCTGGGTCACCGACTCGAGCGAGAGCAGGCTCACCACGACCTTTCCCATGAACACTTCCTTGAATCCGACCATCATTTGTGGTGCGAGCGCCGCATTCCCTGGCTCGAGCGGCTCAGTTGCAGCGTTCTCTGTCTCCTTCGGCAGCAAGTCATCGAGCGAAATCCACAAGCCTGCACAGGCAAGAATGGCGATCCAGGCGGCGATCAGAGAGATTCGGGGTGAACTCATGGTTCGCAACGCTATCACGAGTCATTCCCTTGACACTTTGAGCGATTTCGGTACGCTTTTCCCTCCCCCTGCTTCGATCAGAAGCGCTCTCGAAAGACTCAATCACTATGCCCCGCCAAACAACATTCGTCAAGACCGGACAGCTCCCAGCAACCTGGCGCATCGTCGATGCGGAAGGCAAAGTGCTCGGACGTCTCGCGACTGAAATCGCCACCGCACTCATGGGGAAGCACCGACCTGAGTACACCCCCAACGTTCTCTGTGGCGATTCGATCATCATCACGAATGCTGCGAAGATCGTGCTGACTGGACGCAAAGGCCAACTCAAGACTCTCCGAAGGTGGAGTGGTTACCCAGGTGGTCTTCGTGTTCGAAACTACGACACACTGCTTCGAGATGATCCAACCACACTGGTGACCGAAGCGATCATCCGCATGCTTCCACGCGGTCGGCTCGGTCGACGCATCACACGAAACTTGCGCGTCTTCGCAGGAGCGCAGCACGATCACCAGGCACAACAGCCAACCACAATGAAGACCAAGGCCTAATCAATGACCAGCATGCCAACGATGACTCTCGGTACGACTGTCGGAACCACGAAGTCCTCCCTCCAACACACCGCCGACCCAAAGGGTTGGTACTGGGGAACCGGTCGCCGCAAGACTGCGACCGCGCGCGTTCGCATTCACCCAGGATCTGGCAAGTTTGAAGTCAACGAGACTCCATTCGAAGAATTTTTCGTTGAAGACCGCGATCGCAAGATGTTGCTCGCAGTCGTCGACAAGTGCTCGCTGCGCGACAAGATTGATATCAAAGTCAATGTTGCTGGCGGTGGAGTCACTGGACAAGCTGGCGCGTTGCTCATGGGCCTCGCCCGTGCGATCTTCGCCTACGACCTGAACCTCGAGCCCGTGCTTCGCGCGAACAATTTCTTGACGCGCGATTCACGAAAGGTCGAGCGCAAGAAGTATGGACAGTCCGGCGCACGCCGACGCTTCCAGTTCTCCAAACGCTAAGCCGATCGTTCAGCCGATCGTTCGTCTGCCTTTCAGAAGGATTTTTTTATTCTGTGCTTTGTCGTGCGATCGCTCGACTCAGCATTCGCGCAACCACGCCGACTGGCTTCTTCAGCTCGTGCGCGATCTCTTGGACCGTCTGCGGTCGCGCGCCATCCCATCCAAGTCGTTGGTGCCAGAGTGCAACACCGTCTGCATGCTGATCGAGTCGTGCGACTCTGCGTGCGAGTGTGTCCGCGGGTCGCAACCACGGGGCGACGAGATCGAGCGGCTCGCGCATCGCCGCGCCCGCTGTGCCGCCCGCTGTCGCCGCGCCCGCTGCAGCCCCTGCGCGCGAGGTGCGCGCTGGCAGCGCCACCGAAATCAATCGACGGTCGAGCGCGAGAGCAAGTGCGCGCACAAGTTTGATGCGCTGGTCGGCAATCTGAATTGGATCGGCCTCGAGCACGACCTCGAGAAGCGTCTTGGCAGCGAGGGTGAGCAGTCGTGTTGAATCTGCCGCGGTGAATTGCATTGGATCGACTCCGCTCCACGCCTTGAGTCGGGTCGCGACCGTCGGCATCGCCCCACTGAAGAGCGTGCGAAGAATCAACCGCGCCCAGCGAAGGTCGGTGTCGATCTGGTCGAGCGTGCGTTCTGGTGGACGGCTCACTGGCAATACGCCCGCCGCGCGCTGTGCGCTCCACAAGAGATACCGCACGGCCATCATGCGTGCGCTGCTAGCGACTGCGCTCGCCGCAGCGGTGAGCGTGGATGGCGCCATCGCGAGCCAACGCATCCCGTTCACGATCGGTGATGCACCCATCAAATCTGCGCGCACCGACCGCGGCGCGAGCAAGACTTCGCGCGCGTTTTCTCGCCAAAATGTGCTTGGAATCTCGACGTCTTTGAGCAGAAATCCGCCCGCGGTCCGTCGCAGATCGGCGCCACGAGCTTGTTGCACGAGCCTGTCTGCTGCGGCGCGCGAGCACTTCAGTCGGCGGGCGATCTGGGCCGCGCCACTCCCCTGCCGAAACGCAGAGAGTGCGAGTGCGCCAGCGCGCGGTTCGCGCGAGGGACGGCCGGCGAGTTTTCCGTCGCTCGCCGATGGATGCTTCTTGAGCAGCGTGCGCACACTCTCGCGACTGCGCCCGACGGTCGTGGCGATCGCGCGTGCTGCCGAGGTGATGCGTCGCTCTCCAGTTGCAGCTGCGCTCGCTCCCCGAGACAGTATCGCCCGCCGCGTCGAGTCGTCCATTCGTGAAAATGCACCCGCGCGCTCGATGCGTCGTGCATGCAGTTGGCGAAAGGCGATCGCGTCACTTTTGCGAATTCCCACGACGAGTGTGTGCGAGCCCGCGCGCATGCGTGTGCGCTGCACCCAGCAGAAGAGCAGCCCCAGAGAGCGGTAGCGGTGAAGCGTTCGCTCGCTCACCTTCCACGCGCGTGCAAGTTGGCTCGTCGTGTATGCATCGGCTGCCGCTTCAGGAGCGCGCGCGCTCAACCGAAGCGCGAGTTCATTCAGGTCGCGTGCGAGCGATGCGCCGACGACTTGCAAGTTGACGTATTCCGGCCGCTTTTCGCTGCGAAACTTGGTGATTTTGTACTCGACGTCGCTCCATCCAGAGAGGTCGTCTGCGCGAACCGTCGAGACGAGCGTTCGCACGCTCTCGAGTTGTCGCCGCGCCGCATCACGCGGAACGAAAGCCACCTGCTGTGCAAGTGATCTCATCGCATCGAGAATGAAAGCGCGCGCTCGTGGCATCGCTCGTGCGGCTCACTTAGCCCGTCATCGCGCCGGGGGCCTGTCGCTCACTGCGCACCATCGAAAGAGACTGAGTCAACCCAACCTGCGTTGACGCAGTTTCGCCGACATAGTTGCGTGGGATGCGAGGACTCAACCGGCAGAGCAACTCATAGGGATGGGTCGCGCAGCCTCGAGAGATCTGCGGAAGATAATTTCGCGCCGTGCTGTCGCGACCGTACAACTCGGCGGCCATCCCGATGAATCCATCGCCGTACGCGATCGATGCGGGAACGTCCGTGAGATCGACGATGATCTGATCCATGTTGACCGCTCCAACGACGGCCGCGTCGAACGCCTTCAATCCGTTGGGCGTCTGCGCGAGAACTCGAATCCACCTTTCCACTCCCTGCGAAGTCGCTGGATAGCCGTCGAAATATCCCACCGGAACAATGCCGAGCCGCGAGGAACGTCGCGTGCGAAAGAGCGATCCGTACCCGACGGAGGCACCGCACGGCACATCCTTCACATGAACGATCGAAGACTCCCACGAGACAATCGACTCGAGTTGCGCGTGGTCTTCGTCGGCCACCTGCGGCATCTCGGCGAGACCGGTCCACGCGAGGCCGGCGCGAACCATCTTTGCGTGAAACCTCCGATGGCGCACCAACGCATGCGAATTCGCCGCGTGAATCAGCACGTCACTCGAGATGCTCGCGGCCTCTGACTCGAGCACTCGCTCAAAGGCGTCCATCTGCGCATGAGTGGTTGCATCACATTCGCGGCTCGCTGAAAAGTGCGTGAAGACCCCTGCGAGGCGCAGTCGTCGATCATCGGCGATGTGCGCGAGGATGCGTCCCGCCTCGCCGACGCTGCTGCCGCCACGTGACATGCCAGTATCGATCTCGACGTGCACCGGAATCGACCCACCGCCGAGTTGTTCTGCCATCAGTGCGACGTCGATCGCGTGCGAGAGACTGTGAACGACGAGGTGAAGCCGACCAGCGAGCAAGAGTCTGTGGATCGCTCCCCCAGACTCGATCTCACGCACTGGCATCAGCACGAGTTGTGGCGTCGTGACTCCAGCGGCTGAAATCGCTTCCGCTTGTGCCAAGTTGTAAACCGCGAGCATCCCAACGCCACTTTCAGCCAATTGACGGGCAATTCGTGGTGCTCCCAGCCCGTACGCATCAGCCTTGACGACCGCGCAGAGTTCACACTGTGGTGAGATGAGATCACGAATTGCGCTGACATTTCGGTCGAGCGCGCTGAGATCGATGTTGAGAACGCTTGTGCTTCGCATCCGTGCTCCGCCCATTCTTGTATCGGCTGACTCTTCTCGCTACCATCAAGGTTCGTGACAACGAACGACGCTCCATCCGGCGACTTGGCCGGACGATCCCAAGACATTTTCGCTGTCGACCAAACTTTCGCCGCCCTCGGGCTGTCTGAGCCGATTCTGCGTGCCCTTGGGGAGCGCGGTTTTGTCCATCCAACTCAGATTCAGGCTGACCTCATCCCCATCGTGCTCGCCGGCAAGGATTGCCTCGGTCAAGCGAAGACCGGCACGGGAAAGACCGCGGCATTTGCGCTGCCGGCATTGCAGATCATCGGCGCAGGCGAACCGCTCTCAGTCTTGATTCTCGTGCCGACACGCGAGCTCGCGATTCAAGTCGCGAAAGAAATTCACGACTTCGCCCGCCACACAGGACACCACGTCGTGCCGATCTACGGAGGTCAGCCGATCTCGACCCAGCTTCAGAAATTGCATCGAAACCCAGCGATTGTTGTGGGAACTCCTGGTCGCGTGATGGATCTGCACCAACGCGGCGAACTCTCCTATTCAAACGTGAAATTTGCCGTGCTCGACGAAGTCGATCGCATGCTCGACATCGGCTTTCGCGAAGACATCCGAAAAATCTTAGGATCGATGAAGCACCATCCCCAGACGGTCTTCGTCTCTGCGACGATCTCGCCAGACATCGAGAAACTCGCGCGGCAGTACTTGCGCGATCCAGAGAAGATCGTGACGACCGCCAAGAGTCTCACTGTTTCGCAGGTGCGCCAGACCTATTTCGCTGTTGAGCACTGGGACAAGCGCCGATTGCTCTTGCACCTCTTGCGCAAAGAAGATCCAGAGTTGACCTTGGTCTTCTGCCGAATGAAGCGCACGGTCGACGATGTCACCGAATTCTTAGGCAAGAACGGCATCGACGCTCATCAGATGCACGGCGACATGTATCAAACGAAGCGCGACAAGGTGATGTCCAAACTGCGCGAAGGAACGCTCTCGGTGCTTGTCGCGAGCGATTTGGCATCGCGCGGACTCGACGTCGATGACATCAGCCACGTTGTGAACTACGACCTTCCAGAAGATCCAGAGGTCTATGTGCATCGCATCGGACGCACCGCACGCGCTGGTCGCAAGGGTGTCGCATGGACATTCGTCTGCCCCGATCAAGGCGAGTTGCTGACCGCCATCGAGAGCCTCGCGAACATCGAGATTCCCGTCGCGACATACGACGACTTCACACCAGGCCCAGTGCCATCGGACATTCATGCACGACGAGAACTTGAGCAGGTGCGCCGGCAGGCATCGATGGAATCAAAGTCGCGCGATCCACTTGCAAACAAGCCAGATTCGACTGATTTGACGCGGTTTCCTGGGGGACTTGTTCCCACGCAAGCTCCACCAAACCGGTTCGGCGGACGTTTGACGACCCGCCGAAGACGCTGAGCACGTGAGCCGGTTGAACGCCACCACGCTTTCGTGGACACCATCAGCTGAGGTCGCAGATGCTCTTCGCACGGGTCGCGCTGTCGTCGCACTCGAATCAACGGTGCTCACACATGGACTCCCCCGCTCACCACGCACGATGAGCGAGAAGTTTCTTCGCGCCTATCCCTCGTGGAATGCTTCTGTGCCAGCGAATCTCGCTGCGGCACGCGCAGCAGAACTCGCCGTTCGCGCGAGAGATGCGATCCCAGCAACCATTGCGGTGATCGATGGAGTTGTGTGCGTTGGACTCACAGACGATCAACTTGTTCGCCTCGCCGCGCAGAGCGATCCACTGAAGATTTCTCTGCGAGACCTTGGACCGGCGATCGCGTTTGCCCGCACCGGCGGAACGACCGTCGCCTCAACTTCTCTGATCGCCTGCGCGGCTGGAATTCAGCTCTTTGCGACGGGTGGCATCGGCGGAGTGCACCGAGGATGGTCAACAACGCTCGACATTTCAGCTGACTTGAACGCGATCGCGACCAACCGAGTGGTGGTGGTCTGCGCAGGGGCGAAAATCTTGCTCGATTTGCCCGCGACGCTCGAAGCGCTCGAGGCTCTTGGAATTCCGGCGCTCGGCTACCGCACCCGGGCGCTTCCCCGTTTCACGGTCGAAGCTGACCCCGAGCTCTTGCTTCCAGAAGTCGTGCATTCCCCCGCTGAAATTGCCGCAGTTGTCGCAGCGCATTGGACGGCCCAACCGACACGCGGAGCACTCGTGATGCAACCCTGTCCAGAGTCGTTCGCGTTGAGTGCACAACCGATCGAAGTGGCGCTTGCCGCGGCGCTCGAAGAGGCCAAAGCGTGCGGCGTGCGCGGAGCGGCGACCACTCCGTTCTTGCTCGCCCGACTGGCGGCGTGCGAGAGCGGCAATCAAGTGCTCGAGGCAAATCTCGCGCTTCTGTTTGCGAACGCAACGCTCGCTGCCCAAGTCGCCACCGCCCTCGCGAGGTGAAATGCAACCCTTGACATTGAAAGTTGAAACTGCTCTACTCGGCGCGTCGGCGTGACAGACCTTCAGTCTCCGCCCGACATACACATGAGTACCGTTCGCGGGATCCTTGAATGGGCTTCAGGCTCTGAGGGTCGAATCAGACAGTTCAACGATGGCTTGATCGACAACCCGGACGATCCAGTTGTCCCTACGGCCATGGCTGAGAGTTATTGTCTGCGTCCCTGCACGAGCGTTCTCGCCGAGGTCGCAACGGTTGAGACACGCACGAGGCGCGGTCGCCGGGTGCGCAACGTCGTGGATCGACTGATCGAGATCGAGGGGCTTGCTCCCGAAGCGTTCGCGGCTCGCAAACCGTTCTTAGAACTGACGGCACTCGATCCCGCCCCTCGAATCACACTTGAATATCCAGGCTGCCCGCCAGCCTGTCGATTGATCGATCTCTTCTGCCCCATCGGATTTGGAACTCGTGGATTGATCGTCGCACCACCAAAGGCTGGAAAGACGATCCTTCTGCAGAATTTGGCCTACGGAATCAAGCGGAACCATCCTGAAGTTGAACTCATCGCGCTCTTGATCGACGAACGACCCGAAGAGGTCACCGACTTCAAGCGCAACGTTCCAGCGCAGGTTCTCGCCTCGAGCAATGATCAAGATGTCGAGCGCCACACGGCGCTTGGAATCCTTGCCATCGAGCGAGCGCGACGAATGGTTGAGGCGGGCCGCGACGTCGTCGTGTTGCTCGACTCAATCACTCGTCTCGGCCGTGCCTTCAACAACTCACGTCGCTACGGCTCAGGCGGCCGCACGATGTCGGGCGGGCTCGACTCGCGCGCACTCGAGATTCCAAAGCAGCTCTTTGGTGCAGCGCGCAAAGCTGAAGAGGGTGGATCGCTCACCATCATCGCGAGTTGCCTCGTCGACACGGGAAGCCGCGCCGACCAGATCATCTTTGAAGAGTTCAAGGGAACTGGCAACATGGAACTGATCCTCGATCGCTCGATTTCCGAGAAGCGCATCTTTCCCGCAATCAACCTCGCGGCGAGCGGCACCCGCAAGGAGCATCTCATGCTTTCGGAGAAAGAACTCAAGACGATTACCGCGCTGCGTCGCCGATTGCTCGCCATGCCGCCGCATGTGCAGATCGAACAGTTGCTTGCCGCGCTCACGCGCTTTCCCACCAACGACGCACTCGTCGGTGGTTAGTCGCTGATCGCCCCTGTGAGCGGTTCACGGTAGCCTTGCGCGAATGAATGGATCTGGAATAAAGACGGGGTTCTTCTTGTTCAGCGGGTTACTGACCTTCGCATTTGTCGCGGTCACGCTTGCGAAACTTGACCTCTTCACGAACCGAACCCCGTACGTCATTGGCTTCACCGTTTCCGACGGAGTGCTGGGACTCTCCAAGGGATCGGACGTCCGTGTCGGCGGACTCGCGCGCGGTCAAGTTGATTCGATCGTTCCAATGATGGGCGCCGACGGACAGTTGATAGGGCTTCGTGTGAATATCGAAGTCGATCCGGAAGTACGACTGCACTCCGATGCAGTCGTGTTGCGCATGCTGCCACTCCTGGGCACGACGGCATCGCTCAATTTCATCGCGCTTGGAACTGCCGGGGACGTTCTTCCCGCTGGCTCGCTCATTCAAGCGGCTCCAAGTAGCGGTGTGCTCGCTTCACTGCTTGGACCCTACAACGCAACGAAAGCTGACCAAGTCATCGACAACCTCGCGACGTTCAGCAAGTTCTTGGCGAGTGTTCCGACGGAATACAACACGCGCATCGTTCCGGCGCTCGAAAATGCAAACACGGTCGTCGCGGACCTTCGAACGGACTACTCGTCGTGGCGAACGAAGATTTCTGACACACTCGGATATGCGGAGACTTCGTCGCAAAAACTCGACGCGAGTTTGACGGATGTACGCGATCTCTTGACGCGAAATGGTCCGAAACTCGATGCATCGGTCGCGAATCTCGACACGGCGCTCGCGAGTGCCAACGACGCACTGAAGCACATCAACCAAGAGACGCTCGGACTCGTCGACAGCGCCCTGCGTGCCGCTGAGTCAACGGTCGACAGTTTCGGAAAGTCCGTCGACATCGTGCACAATCTGCTGCTCGAGCGCTCGCCCGATATCGCCGAGTCACTCTCGAACATTCGCAGCGCAAGTGGGCAGCTCAGATTGGCGGCGATGGAAGTGCGCCGAAGTCCGTGGAAGATTCTCTATCAGCCCAACACCGACCAGGTCGCCCACGAAAACCTCTACGAATCAGCGCGTAGTTTCGCGATGGCCGCGGGCGACCTCCGCGCCGCTGGCGATTCGCTGCGACTGGTCGTCGAGCGTGATCCAGGACGGTACGAATCAGACGCGAAGTTTCGCGAAGCCGTCCAATCGATGGTGCTCGATGCTCTGACGAAGTACGAACTCGCCCAGAAGCAACTCAATGACGTGCTGATGGCACCCGCCCCCGCGGGCGAGTCGCAAGCGAAGTAGTTCGTGGCTCCATCCGACACTCATCATCATGAGATTCGTACGGGCGCCTTCGTGGCGCTTGGGCTTGTTGCGGTGTTCGTCGCTCTGTGCAGCATGCCAGCGCTCATGGGACCGCCCATGATCGATGTGCATGTGTCCTTCCCATTCACTACTGGAGTGCAAGGGATCGCTCCGGGAACTCCTGTTGTCATGGGAGGCATTCGCTTCGGCAATGTGAAGAAGGTCCAGTTTGTCGCTGAAGCTGATGGTCAGCCAAGCGAGTTCGACGTCACTCTCTCGGTCGAAAAGGGAGTGGTGGTGCCGCGCACCGCGACTGTCGCGGTGACGCAGTCGGTGCTGGGTTCTGGAACGGTGCTGGTCATTCGCCTTGCGAATGGTCCGCCTGGGATGCACCTGGGACCGACGGAGGAACTCGCCGCAGCGCCAATTCCGTCGACGCTCGAACTGCTCTTCGGTATCGATCGCGCCAAGAATCTTGAGGCCGCCATGGTGACCTTTCAGACGTTTGATCCCAAGCCATCTGTGCAAGACGCGAAGGAGCGCTTCGCCGTGCTCGTGAATGAAAGCGCTGCACTGAAGACAGAAGTCGCCTCGGATGTCGATGGATGGCGCCCACAGGCGATCGCAGTGCTCGATGCATTCGACACGGCGCGAATTCGGATGGATGAGATCGAAGCGATCTTCGCACCCGCGGGGGCGCTCGACCGCGCCCGACTCGAGCCTGCGTTTGAGCGCATCTCTGGCAATTTCACGGCCAGCGCGACACTGATCGCTTCGATGCGAACACGATGGAATGGAGAAGTGCTTCCGCCGCTCAACGACCTCATCGATCGATTTCGGAAATCGTTCGCAATCGTGAAGGGTGATTACGAACGGCTCGTGACCCTCCTCGATGGAGGGAGTGAAACTATTGGATCGGTGAACGCCGACTTGCAGATCGCTGGCCACCAAATGCGGGCCGCTCAGCACGAAATCACTTTGATGCCATGGACGCTGCTCGGAGGCGCGATCGCAGACAAGGGCGAGCAGGAACAGTTCAAAGTCATTGCGCGCGAACTCCTTCGAAGCACCACTGAGCTGCACTTGAGTGTGACCGCGGCGAAGGAACTGCTCGCGCAAGATCCCAGACTCGTCGAGCGTTATCCAGAACTCTCCGAGCTCTTGAAGAACTGGATGACTCGATCCGCGGCCGAGCAAGATGTCGCCGCAGAGCAGATCTTGAATCGACTCATCGGCGCGCCCACTTCGAAGTGATGTTGCAGAGCGCAACGTGCATCACAGACACAACGGACGCACGCGTCGCGCACTTTCGCGCTGTGCGCGATGGCGACTTGCGCGGGCGAGATGGATTGTTCTGCGTCGAAAGTCCCCGAGTCATCCGTCGATTCTTGCACGCGCTGGTGGCGAGTCGTCGGGGCGCGATTGCAGCATCACCACTCTCGCTAAGAGCTTTGCTGCTCACCCCCGCCGTTGCCGAGTCGCTGGGCGAACTGCTCGGTCGTGCTCGCGAGTGCACCGAGGATGGCACATCAGCGGCGCTCTACCTCGCAGAGTCGTCGGTGATGTCTCAACTCGCTGGCTACAAGATGCACATGGGTGCGCTCGCGCTTGGAGTGCGGCCCGCATCGACATCGTTCGATCAGCTTCTCGCGGTGCTGCCGCCCCACCATCACCTGCTCATCCCATGGGGCGTCGTGCACACTGACAACATCGGCGCGATCTTTCGAAACGCAGGATCATTCGCGAACGCCGGAGTGTTGCTTGCAGGTGGCTCGTCGGATCCACTCAATCGCAAGGCGATCCGCATCTCCTCTGGACGGGTCTTCAGCGTTCCCTGGGGCGAGTCGCATGATCTCGCGGGCGACCTCGTGCGATTGCGCGACGAGTTTGGATTCGCGATTGTCGCCGCTGAAGAGAGTGAAGGCGCCACCCCGATCGAAGAACTCTGCACACTGCCAACCGTCGCACGCGCGCGCAGAGTCGCGGTGATTCTGGGCAGTGAAGGGGATGGCGTCACGGCAGAACTTCGTGCGCAGTGCGATGCAACGTGCGTCATCGCGATGGGCGATCCACATCAGCCAACGAATCGACTGCTCGAATCAAATGATCGACCGAGCCTGAATGTCGCGGTCGCGTCAGCCCTCTTCTTGCATCGACTGCGCAGCGCCGGCGGCCATTCCCGCACCGAGTGCTGAACCCTCTGCGACAACTTGTGGCTTCTTGACTCGCTCGATGCGTGCGCCGAGCTGTCGAAGTGTCTCTTCCATGCGCTGATAGCCACGGTCGAGGTGATAGACACGATTGACCGTTGTCTCGCCCTCTGAAGCAAGCGCCGCGAGCACAAGACTTGCAGACGCGCGCAAATCGCTCGCCATCACTTCGGCACCGACGAGTCGACCGCCACCAGAGACGACAACCGTCGGTCCGTGGCGCAGGAGTTGCGCTCCCATGCGTGAGAGTTCGGCGACGTGCATAAATCGCTCGGGATAAATCTTTTCAGTGATCACCGAATTGCCCTGCGCGAAGCACAAGAGCGCCATGAACTGCGCCTGCAAGTCGGTTGGGAATCCTGGATGCGGTTGTGTCGTGATGACTGTTGGTTTGAGTTGTCGTTCGCTTGTGACTCGCACGGTGCACGATCGGTCATCTGCATCTGGAGTGATCTTGTGCACGTTCACACCGATCAACGCGAGGCGATCAACGACGGCAAGCAGCGAGTCGTACGGAAAGTCGTCGATGACGATCTCGCCATTGGTGATCGCCGCCGCGATTGCGTAGGTGCCAGCGACGATTCGATCGGGCATGACGCGGTGGGAGACACCACCGAGTTCGTCGACTCCATCGATGATGATGCGCGGTCCACCTGCCCCACGAATCTTCGCTCCCATCGAGATGAGCATGTCCGCCAAGTCGACGACTTCAGGCTCGCAGGCCGCGCTCTCGATCACGGTGCGTCCCACCGCGAGCGTGGCAGCACTCATGACGTTCGCGGTGCCTAGCACAGTCGATCCGAATGGACCGCCGAGGAAGACCGTCGCTCCCTTGAGGCGATCAGCACTCGCGTGGATGTTTCCGTTTCGAAGTTCGATCTTGGCGCCGAGTTTCTCGAGTCCGCGCAAGTGCAAATCGACCGGTCGATCACCGAAGGCGCACCCTCCTGGCATCGAGATGATCGCTTTCTTGCGGCGTGCGAGCATCGGTCCAAGGATGCAGATCGAGGCGCGCATCGTGCGAACCTGTTCGTAGGGGGCTTCGATCGCATTGGGGTCTTTGGTCTGCATCGAGATTCGCTCGTCGCCGAGATGAATCTCGACACCGAGGGTGTTGAGCAATTTGCGCATGCTCACGACGTCCGCGAGCGACGCGACATTGGTCAGCGTCACCTCTTCGCTCGTGAGCAGCGACGTTGCCATCAGCGGCAGCGTCGCATTCTTCGCCCCTTCGACACGGATGCGTCCTGCCAATCGTTGACCACCTTGAATGACGAACTTGTCCATGGCGATCCTCCTTGATCGCGGCGTGCGTTCCATCGAATGCAACCTCGGCGCACGGCGTGCCGCTGCTACAGGAGTGGTGCCACGGAGGCCCAACTTCGTGAAATATATTTCGGCGCTCGGCAGTGTCGAGGCTCACATTTGTTGCCGAGATAACAGAGTTCGATCGAAGTTCCTACGATCCGCTTTCAATGACGGTGCACCCCAACGATCCAACCCTTCCAGAAGCCAAAATGCACATCGTTCTGCCTGCAGCGGCTGTCGCGGCGCGCATTGCCTCGAGTGAGTCGTGCTTGCGCGGCAAATCGGCGAGTTTCGTTCGGCACATCGCGGTTGATCTGAGCGGAACCGCACTCGATGGCACCTTTCTCGCGGGACAGTCTTTCGGCATCGTCGTGCCAGGAGTCGACAGCAAAGGTCGACCCCACAAGGTGCGGCTCTATTCGATCGCGAGCCCCAGCTACGGCGAAGATGGCTTTGGACGGGTCATCTCGACCACCTGCAAGCGCACGATCGAGGAGATTCCAGATGAAAACGACCCGATGCGGTCGGATGGCCATCCTCTGATCTTGGGAGTCTGCAGCAATTGGCTCTGCGACAGCAAGGTTGGAGATGAGGTGCGGGTCTCGGGTCCCAACGGAAAGCGCTTTGTGCTGCCAGTCGACACGAGTGCTCACGACTACATCTTTCTCGCTACGGGTACTGGCATCGCGCCTTTTCGCGGGATGATTCACGAGCTGCTCGTCGGTCCGCCTGAGGGATCGCCGTGGCGCGCGAAGTGGACTGGTCCCTGTCGCAGTCGCATCCATCTCGTCATGGGAACCCCCTACCGAACCGACCTGCTCTATGACTCGTGGTTCTGTGAACTCGCCAAGGCGCATCCCAACTTTTCCTACCACCCTGTGATCAGTCGCGAGCCACTGCCGCAGCCTGGTTTCGGACCGCACGCCCATCACTACGTTGCGACTCGCATGGAACATTTCAGACCACTGCTCGAGTCTGATCGCACGCTCATCTATGCGTGTGGACTCGCCGGAATGCAGGTCGGAATCTTTCAGGCGCTCGCCACTGCAGGGCTTGGTGGTGGATACCTCACCGTTCAAGACGAGATCGCCACGATTCCGCCGGCAGAGTGGACGACTGAGCAGATCAAGCGACGCGTTCGACCGACGCACCGTTGCATGCTCGAGGTGTACTAGTTTGCGCGGTTGAGATTCCCGCCAAACTCCACCATTCTCCTCGAAATGACCGATAAAACAGCCGCGACAATTTTGGCGATGGTCGCGAAGTTACGACTACTATTCGAGATCTATGGCGAGCGATTCTGGCGAATGGATGAGTGCGCAGGCGCGTGTTGAACGTGCGCGCGGTCTCTTTCAATCGGGAAAACTCGAAGCCGCCGCCGCTGAAATGCGCCGTGCGCTTGCGACTGAACCTGAACGGGGCGACTGGCATCACAACCTTGCGGTGACACTCGATGCGATGGGACGCCACGCCGAAGCACTCGCCGCGTACGAACGCGCGATCGAACTCGTGCCAAATCACGTGCACGCGCTTCTGGGCGCGGCGCAAAATGCCTTGCGTGCTGGCCATGCAGATCGGTGCGTGCGCCTCTGTGAGCGCGCTGTGAAAGTGGATTCAAATATTGAGCCGGCCTATTCGATGCGCATCTTGGCGCTTGGGATGCTCAATCGATACGAGGATGCTGAATCGGTCTACTTTCTCGCGCAGCAGTATCTGAAGGAGATGCCGCTCTGCCTCGCGGAGATGGCCAACGTGCTCGCGCAACAAGGAAAGTTCGACCGGGCGATCTGGTGTTACCGCGAAGCACTCTCACAGAATCCAAAGGTCGCCTCAGTGAAAACTCGACTCGGTGTCGTGCTGCTTCGCGCGGGTCAGACCGAGACGGCGCATCATGTCTTGATGCAAGCACTGCGCGAACAACCAGGTGATAGCCCGACACTCTTGGCGCTCGCACGTGCACTTGAAGGGCTCGGTCGCATCGGTGAAGCTGAAGAGAAGTACCGCCGGATTGTTGAACTCGAACCTGCCAATCCAGCCGCACACATTCGCCTCGGTGACATCGCGCTTCGCGCTGGCCGACTCGACGAGGCACGCGCCGCATACTCACTCGTGATCACGCTGGGAGTGCGCGACGTGCCAGTTCGTTTGCGACTTGTCGAGGCGCTTACGAAATTGAGTTTGCTCGAAGAGGCTGGTCGACATCTCGAAGAACTCTTTGGACGCGAGATTCCCCCGTCGGCGGTGCAGGGAGTCGATGACTCAACGATCGCATTTGGCGCCGCAGGAGCGGCAATTGAGTGTGGCCGTCCCGCGGTCGCTGCTCGAATTCTCACGGCCGCGGTGTTACACAATCCACGGGACGAACGACTCTGGCGACGACTCGCCCGAGCGCGCTTCGAAGCGGGCGATCGCATAGGTGGTCGCCGCGCGACCCGCCGCGCACTCGCACTGAATCGCACCTGCCCACAGACACTCCACAACGTTGCGCTCGATGCGATGACGCACGGTGAACTGCGGCACGCGTGGGCAGCGATCCGGCGCGGAATCGCCGCGAATCCAAACGAGCACGGACTTCGTCGCATTCGTCTGCGCATCCTTGGAATTCTCGTGCACCGTGCAGTTCACGCTCTTGGCGAGGTGGTTCGTCACCGAAGCGTGGCAGTTGCCGCGCAGTTGGTTGGAGTGCTCGGCGTCGTTCGATCGACCGTGTGGCACAAGAAAAGCACCGCGCGGAAAGAATCCGGCGCGGCGCGTCGTTGATTCGATCGTGTCGCGACTTACATCGCAGCATTTGTGAATGGCAGCAGCGAGAGAAATCGCGCGCGCTTCACAGCTTGTGCGAGCATCGACTGATCGCCCGCGGACATTTCAAGACGCTTGCGTGAGAGCAACTTTCCGTTTTGAGTCATCGCACGACGAAGCTCTTCGACTTGCTTGTAATCGATGAAGAGGCGACCCTTCGCGTCTTTTTGGCGGCGAATGACTGGAGGAGGAGGTGCTTGAAATTGAGACATGGTTGTGGTTCCTCGGCGTGTGCGCCGACCGCTTTCGAAAGCCCTCACGCGGTGCGGTCGTCGCGCAGAGGTTCGCCACGGACCCCTCAGGGGGGCTTCTAGGACATCTAGAAGCAGCGAGTCGGATAGGGTACTCAACCCTTGCGAGATTGCAACGACGATGGCGCGAACTCTCATTCTCTCTGATCTTCACTTTGGACTGCCCGAGGTTCCGTGTGGACGGCCGCCGCGCACCCCTTCGACGCTCGCTCCCCTGCTCAACGAGGCTGATCATCTGGTTTTGAATGGAGATATCGCCGATATTCACCATGAAAGGCGGGGTAATCATGGGATGACCCTGCTCGACGAGTGGCTCTCCATGATCGCGCGCGCAGGTATCGCGCTGACGCGCATCAACGGAAATCACGACTTCGATTGTTCGCAGCGAGACTTCGCTGACCTCTGTGGCGGTGCGGTCTTCGTGACCCACGGTCATGCATTCGGAGAGTCGATGTTGCCCTGGACCCCTGCGCACCGCGTGGTGAGCGACGCACTTCGCGAGGCGCGCGCGCGCAATCCACAGACTCTTGAAGGTGATCTCGCAGCGGCTGGTGAGGCTGCGATGGCACAGTGGGGAGAGAAGATTTCACACAACGAACCGACGGCGCTCATCTCTATTGGGATGAATCCGTGGCGTGTCGCGCGTGTGCTCGCATGGTGGAGAAAGTTTCCTCGTGAGGCGGCGGCGTACGCCGATCGCTTTCGCCCAGCCGCGCAGGTTGTGGTCTGCGGTCACTCGCATCGCGCTGGTGCGTGGTCGATTGGTGCCGAGCGTGGGATGAAGCCCCGACGCATTCTGAACACCGGTGGATTTACCTTCCCATCGTCGCCGCACGCAGTGCTGATTGACGAGAGTGCGAGCGAACTTCGCGTGCAGTTGCGATCGATTCGCGTGCGAGCGGGTCGCTATGAACTTGCGCCTGAGAGTTCAGCGAGTTGTTGGCGCATCCAGCGTCCCGCCTGATCGACTGCGTCACCATCGACTCCACTTTCGAATCCGCACGTTGTGATCGCACGGACGAGCGATTCAGTCGCGAGGTTTCCTGGAGCGCCTGGCGCATATGGACAGCCGCCAAGTCCTCCAACGCTCGCGTCAAACGAGCGTACGCCGATTTCGATTGCACGCATCGCACACGAAATGGCGCGCCCCTGCGTGTCGTGCAGGTGCAGCGTCGTTGCGCCGGGGGCGACAGTGGCTGAGATGCCTTCGTACAAGCGTGAAATTGCATCGGCATCGGCCGCGCCGATCGTGTCGCCGAGGTCAAGTTCGTGCACACCGAGGTCGATGAGCCGAGCGCAGAGTGTGCGCACCTGCTCGGGTTGCACCGCTCCATCAAAGGGGCAGTGGATCACACAACTGATGTAGCCGCGCACGATGAGCCCGGCCTCGCGTGCTCGTGCGATGACAGGCGCGAGGCGCGAGAGCACCTGCTCGATCGAGCCATTGGTGTTGCGCTGCGAAAATCCCTCCGTGGCAGCGGCGAAGACAGCGATCTTGTCGAGGGTGCACTCGAGCGCGCGGTCGAGACCTTGTTCGTTGGGTACGAGCGCTGAGTAGATCGTTCCAGGTCGACGGTGAATTCCCGCAAGTACCGCAGTGGCATCCCCAAGTTGCGGCACCCATCGTGCACTCACGAAACTTGTGACCTCGATCTCAGAGACTCCCGTCGCTGAAAGTCGATCAACGAAGGCAATCTTCGTCTCAGCCGAGATACGCCGCGGCTCGTTCTGCAATCCGTCGCGCGGTGCAACTTCGGTGATGCGAATTGATTTCATGAGCGTGGGCCTTCGTGCTTTCCCGGCGGCTTCCCCTGCTGCTGATTCGCGTGCTTCTCTTCACGCGCGGCGCGTGCGAAGAGTACGAGACTAAAGATGACGACTCCAAGGGTGAGGACTGCGGCAGCCGCGAAGAGAAGTACGTCCGGCGTCAACCCCCACTGGGCGTCCGTGAACTCTTGGGTTTGCATCACTCTGCGGCCTCGGGGTGCGCGACTTCGGTGAGAGTTGCCAGCTTCACAAACGCGAGTTCACGTTGCACGCGCGCAGGTTCATGCTTTCCCTCTGCCAGAATCCAGAGTGATCCATCAGCCTTCGCGTGGGCTGTCTTGACTGTCGCGAATCCAATTGCCGCGGCTCCCAGCAGTGGACTCAGCGTGCTACTTGTCACGACGCCGACTTCTTCGCCGACTGCTGCAGCTTCGCCGACTGCTGCAGCTTGGACAGCCGAGAAGACGGGCGTGCCTTCGATCGGCAGCAGCGAATGGTCCATCCGAAATGCGCAGACGACCTGCTTTGGTTTTCCCAGGCTCGCCATACGTGCGACAACTTCTTGTCCGAGATAGCAACCCTTGGTGAATGAGACGCACTGCGCTAAAACGCTTGTTTCGTGCGGAAGACTTGATGTTGAAAAGTCGACCTCGAAGAGTGGAGTACCTGCTTCAATACGCGCGATGTTGAAGGCGTGCCATCCACAGGGACGGGCGCGGCGGCGACCCGCGTCGAGCAGATCGTGTGCCCCCACGAGTGCGCTCCAGATCGTCGCGACCTGATTGCGCGCGACGATGATCTCGATGCCAACTTCGCCGCACGAATCGTGGCGAATGAGCACGCATGCACTGCCGGCAAGTGCGTCTGCTGCGCACGCGCCCGTCGCCGCGCTCTTCTCAAGCAACTCAATAGTCTGCGCGCTCGCTCCCACAAGTGAGAGTAGGTGGAGTGCTTGGGGACCATGCAACGCGATGCGGTATTCACGGTCTGAGACATCCGCAATCGTGACCTCTTCTGAAAAGACGAACCCGCGCAGTGCGGCCGCCGTTTGAGCGACAACACTGCCCGAACAATCGATGAGTAGTCGGTCGCCCAGTTCACACAGCAACAGATCTGCTTCGATGCGACCTTTGCGATTGAGCCAGAAGGCGCGGCGCACCTGGTCAGCGGCGAGCCCGCGCACATCTTGCGTCAGCATGCGCTGCAAGAATGCGATGCGGTCTGTGCCGGCAACTTCGATCGTGCCGCGCTGCGGGAGATCGCACAGAGCGACAGACTTTCGCACTGCGGCATACTCAAGTTCGACTCGGTCGAAGCATCCAACGATTTCTGCCGTGTTTCCCCATGGAATCCACTGCAGGTGTGCAACATGAGAGGGCGTGTTGATGTCGCTTCGATTCGTCGCCGCGAGCGCGCGACGCGCTGATTCGCCCTGTGCGAATACCTCGTGTTGCGCGCGAAGTGGTGACTCAAATCGAAAGGATGCGAAACTCATGATCGAATCATAGACTCGCCTCATGAACTACGACCTTCTTCGAAGATTGTGTGAGACCGCAGGAATTCCTGGGCGCGAAGAGCGCGTTCGTGCGCTCGTGCAGAAGGAAGTCAAGGGTCTCTTCGACACAATTCACACCGATGCAATTGGATCGCTCATCTGCACGCGCAAGCCAACGAAGAAGAAGCGTGGTGAGACACCAACGCGCGTGCTCGTCGCAGCGCACATGGATGAGATCGGCTTCTACGTGCGCCACATCGATGAACATGGGTATCTCTGGTTGAATCCAGCGGGCGGCTTCGATCCGCGAAACTTGTTTTCGCGCCGCGTCTTGGTCGTCACCGATTCAGGCGACTTCGAAGGAGTGCTGAATCCTGGAGGAAAGCCGATCCACATCTCAAGTGAAGCGGATCGCACCAAGGTGCCCGCAACGGAAGAGTTCTTCGTCGACCTCGGTCGAAGCGCCGCAGAGGTTCTCAAGTCTGCGCAGATTGGCGACTACGTGGTGATGAACGAACCATTCCTAGAGACTCCCCTCAAGGTCGTCTCGAAGGCGATCGACAATCGCATGGCGGTCTTCACCGCAATCGAAGCGGTACGACGCATCGCAAAGTCGCGTGCGGGTCACACCTGCGAGATCGTGGTTGCATTCACAACCCAAGAAGAAGTTGGGTTGCGCGGCGCGCAAGTCGCGGCCAACGCGTGCGGCGCCGATGTCGGCATCGGCCTTGACGTCAACCTCGCGTGCGACACGCCAGGCATTCCTGAGAACCAACGCGTGACGAAACAAGGACTCGGCGTCGCGATCACAGTGCAGGATTCGTCGATGATTTCAGACATTTCGCTCGTTCGGCAGTCGTGCGCCGTTGCCAAGCGCAACGGCATTGCCTATCAGCGCGCCGTGCTGCCTCGCGGCGGACAAGACGCGGGAGCGATTCAGCGGGCTGGCCGCGGAGCGCGTTGCGTTGCATTTGGTCCAGGCACGCGCTACATCCACACGGTGACAGAGATGGTGCACAAGGCCGATCTCGATGCAACGATCGATCTGCTCACGGCGATGCTCGGCGAGCTCTAACTTTCTCGCTCCAGAAACGGATTCACTCGCGCGGTGGCGAGCAGAGCGCTCCCCACTCGTCGACATAACCGTGTTCGGTGATGACGTGCAGAAATGCCGGGAGCAATGCGTGCAGCGTGGTCACGCCTCGCTCGACGGCATCGCGATTCTGCCCACCGCCGTAGGTCGTGCATCCCAGCGCGAGTTGTCGTGCGGTGAGTCCGATACGTTCCAAGATCCCGATCAAGAGCGGCGTGGGCGCGGCTGGCAGAAGTGGCTTCGTCGAGAGCTGCACGTCTGTGGTGGCGGGTCTAAATCTCTCGGTGAGATAGGGATCGCTCCACATCGCGGTGGCATGCACTCGAATCGAATCGAGCACTCCAGGCATAATCGCATCGCGATCCCAGTGCATGATTTGTCGCGAGAAAGAGGCCGTCGCCTCGCGCTGTGGCAGTGGAGCCCCCAATGCAGAACTCCAACGAGCGAACAGACTTCCCGCTGCGCACCACAGTTCGAGGCAGGCCGTGTCTGCCTCTGTCGCTGAGCGAGTCTGCGCCACAGCAAGCCACGTCAAGCAGCGATGCACGCGAATGCGCACATCGCCATAAAGGTGCGCTTGCGCGTAGGTGTCGCGTCGCAACTTCCACTGTCCGCGCAAGACTTCTGCGCTCAGTGGCGCCGCAGCGAAATCAAACGGTGTCGGCAGTGGGGTCGAAGATGGAGTCGAGTCGGTCATGCGAGCCCTTGGGAGCAAAATAGCGCATCTTGCTCGATTCAGGAAACGACACGATCGGTCGCACAAAACCGTTGAGCGAGTGACCATCCAATGGTGGCGGCGAAGAGTCCGCAGACGACGTTCGTCGATGCGATCAAGAGTGCCTCACCGAGGTCTGTCTTGCACGCGACGGTGACTTCGAGTGAGAGTGCGCTCATCGTGGTGAGACCACCAGCGCATCCCATGAGAAGGAACCGTTCGAGTCTCAGTTTTCGCACGGGCGCGTGGCGAGGTCGGCCCAGAGAATCGATCGCACCAAGCCAGCGAAAAACAAATGCTGCGAAGGCAGCTCCACACACATTCACACTCGCCGTCGAGATCCACGGCGCGAGATCGTTCGCGCGTGCGCCCAGATCAGCTGCAATTCGCAGTGCGGTTCCGAGTGCCCCGCCGAGCGCAATCAAACTGAGTGCGCCGCCGTGGTGTGTGATGCGTCGACCACGCAGTGAGGTCGCGAGTGGAACGAGTGCCGCGGTGGATGGGTGGGTCACGGGTGTGAGCAGTGCCGCTGCAGTCGCCGCGAGCGGACCCCCCACGATCGTGCCGATGCAGATGAACGCCGCAGTCGACCGACGACGAGCGTGCCACTGCACCAGAACGTCAACGCACATGCCGCTGAATGTGGTGAATCCTCCAAGTGCACCCGCAAGAAACAGTGCTCGCTGCCAGTCGGTGTCGACGATGGTGAGCGCCCATCCTGCGATCGCACTTCCGATGAGATTGATCGCAAGAATCGCCTTCCACGAGGCGATCCCACGGGCGACGCACTCGTCACGAATCACACAACGCAACCACGCACCGATCGCCCCACCGAAACATCCCAGCAGAATCCACTCGAGCGCGGTCACGCTGAAAAGTACTTCGCTTGAGGATGATGTACGACCATTGCGCTCGTCGATTGCTCAGGTTCGATCTGATAGTTCTCGGTGAGCGTGCAACCGATGCGCTCGGGTTGCAGCAGACGAAAGAGCTTTTCTTGGTCGGCCATCTCAGGGCATGCCGGATATCCGAAGGAGTACCGGCTCCCACGGTAGTGCTGCTGAAAGAGACGCTCAACCTTTGGATCGTCCTCGTGTGCGAATCCGAGTTCGGCGCGAATGCGTTTGTGCCACATCTCCGCGAGTGCCTCTGCGCACTCGACACCCATCCCGTGCAGGTAGAGATACTCGGTGTATGCGTTGCGCTCGAAGAGTTCTTTGGCGCGGTGACTCGCTTCGCATCCCATCGTGACGCAGGTGAGCGTCAAGACATCGCGCGTTCCTGATTCGATGGGACGAAAGAAATCGCAGATCGAGAGCTTGCGCCCCGACTTCTGGCGCGGAAAGGTGAAGCGCTCCCGCTCACGGTCGTGATCCTCGCTATCGAAAACGATGAGGTCATCTCCCTGCGTATTGCAGGGAAAATAGCCCCAGACGACCGCTGGACGCAGAATCTTCTCTTGACGACACTCGCGCTTGAGCCGCTCGAGCGTCGGCTCGACTTCATCGCTGAGAAACTGCGCGTAGCCACGGTCGTCGAGATCGCCTCTGCGAAATCCCCACTGTCCGCGAAAGAGCGCGGTGCGATTGATGTAGGGATAGAGAAGGTCGAGGTCGAGCCGCTCGGCGAGGCGCGATCCCCAAAATGGCGGATCAGGAATCGGATTGTCACGCGCGATAACGCCGCCGACCGTCGCGCCGCTTGGTGCGCAGCCCGTGTTCACAAATGCAGGATCGAACGATGACTCCGAGGCCGTCGAGATCGTGGCCGTCGTGCTCTGCTGTTGATCGTCACCGCGCGCTTCACTCGCTCGAAGCACATTCGCTTTCGCCCTCGCCTCGACCGCGGCACGCTTGGCAGTGCGCGCGTCGATCTCTTGATTGACCACTGCGAGCGTGCCTTGCGCGAGCGCTTCACAGACCGCGAGACCTTCAAACGCATCGCGTCCGTAATACATCTCGCCCCGGTAGACCTTTCGCAAGTGACCCTCGGCGTAGTGTCGGGTGAGCGCGGCGCCGCCGAGCATCACAGGAACTCGAATCTCTTGGCGATTCATTTCGCGCAGGTTTTCTTCCATCACTGTGACGCTCTTGACGAGCAGTCCGCTCATACCAATCGCGTCGGCACCGGTTGTCTTCCACGCGTCGAGAATCTGCGCCAGGCTCTGTTTGATGCCGATATTATGCACTTTGTAGCCGTTGTTCGAGAGAATGATGTCGACAAGATTCTTGCCGATGTCATGCACGTCTCCCGCGACCGTCGCGAGCACCACAATCGCCTTGGGCTTCGCGCTGACTCCAACGCGTTCCATGTGCGGTTGAAGAATCGCAACCGCCTTCTTCATGATCGATGCGCTCTGTAAGACAAATGGCAATTGCATCCGACCCGATCCAAAGAGATCTCCCACGGTCTTCATGCCCGCGAGCAAGTGATCATTGATGATCGTCAGCGGCGGATAGATCTCGAGCGCCGCGTTGAGCGATTCTTCGAGCGACTTCTCTTCGCCATCGACGATGTGTCGTTGCAACCGCTCTTCGATTGGAAGTTCTTCGATCGGCGCCGATGTGACGGCGCTCACTCCATCGGGAAAGAGTGAAATGAAATGAAGCAGTGGATCGAACTTCTCGGGCTGTCCCTCTGGTCGCTCACTGCCACGTCGATCGAAGATGAGCCACTGAGCTGCTTGCCACTGCTCGGCTGGAATGCGGCTCTCGGGCAGGATGCGCGAGGCATGTAAAATCGCCGCCGTCAATCCGCGGGCGCGCGCCTCGTGCAGATAGGCACTGTTGAGCACGGCGCGCGCAGCAGGCTTCAACCCGAACGAAATGTTGGAGAGTCCAAGGATGATCGAGCAGCGCGGAAATCGATCAGAAAGCAGCCGAATTCCTTCGAGTGTCTCGAGTCCGAGGCGTCGGTCATCGTCATTGCCCGTTGCGATGGTGAAGGTGAGTGGATCCCAAAACAGATCGCTCTCGTCGAGCCCCCACTTGCGGGTGTAGAGATCGTGGATGCGCTCAGCGATCTCGAGTTTGCGTGCAGCAGTCTTGGCCATTCCCGCCACGGGGTCTTCGTCGATCGTGAGTGCGACACACGCGGCGCCATACTTCTTGAGCAGCGGGCAGATGCGATCGAGTCGCGCTTCGCCATCCTCAAGATTGATCGAGTTCACGATGCACCGACCTGGGGCATGCTGCAAACCCGCTTCGATCACGTCTGCTTGGGTCGAGTCAATCATGAGCGGCGCATTCACTTGGCGAATGAACCGCGCGACCGTCTGTGACATGTCACGAACTCCGTCGCGGCCCACGAAGTCGACGCAGACGTCGAGCACGTGCGATCCATCGCGCACCTCTTCTTTTGCCATCGACGCGAGTCCATCCCAATCCTCCGCGTCGAGCAGCGTCTTGAACTTGCGCGAGCCATTTGCGTTCGTGCGCTCAGCGACGATCAGAAACGAGTTGTCTTGGCGAAACTCGGTCTGTGTGTAGAGACTCGAGCAGCCAGGCTCATTCGTCGCGCGGCCATGCGCCAGCGGTTGCTGTGAGATCGGCACAGCTTCGCGCAGCGCAGCGATGTGCAGAGGCGTCGTTCCGCAACAACCGCCGATGATGTTGGCGCCATACTCCTCGACGAACCGGCGCATCGCGATTGTGAAATCGGCTGGTTTCAGAGGGTAATCGGTGCGACCTTCCACCAGAACCGGAAGCCCCGCATTGGGAACGACCGAGAACGGGCGATCCCAGTGCTTGCTCAGATAGGCGAGGTGTGGAGCCATTTCAACAGGACCTGTCGCGCAGTTCAAGCCGAGCGATGCGATTGGAAATGGCGTGAGCGCATTGACGACGGCTGAGATGTCCGAGCCGAGCAGCATCGTGCCGGTCGTCTCCATCGTCACTGAAACCAAGATTGGCATGTCGCGCACTGAGCGCTTCGCTCGTTCAAGCGCTTCGAGGCACGCCGTGATCGCGCACTTGATCTGTAAGAGATCTTGGCAGGTCTCAATCATGAAACAATCGGCGCCGCCATCGATCAGTCCGCGCGCTTGTTCGCGATACGAGGCGCACATCGACTCCCACGTCGCTTGCCCGAGCGAAATGAGCTTCGTTCCGGGGCCCATCGATCCTGCAACAAATCTGGATCGACCCGCTGATGCGTATCGATCACACGCAGCACGTGCGATCTGCGCCCCGCGAACGTTGAGGTCGTAGACCCAGTCGACCATCTCCTGATCGAAGTCAGCGGCGACGAGTTGATTCGTTCCGAACGTGTCGGTCTCAACGACATCTGCGCCGACTGCAAGAAAACTTTCATGAATGCGCTGAATCATGTCGGGACGCGAACGCACAAGAATGTCCGTGCAATTGTCCCGTCCGAGATAATCCGCTGGCGCGCAATCTGCGCACGAATGAATCGATGTTCCCATTGCTCCGTCAAAGAGCAGGACGCGGCGGTCGAGTTGAGCGAGCAACGTCGTGGGCATGGGGCAAGGGTAGAGGCAGTCGAGCGAGTTTTCAACCGTCCATCCGGATAAACGGATGGATGAACCACCGCCCCGGCGCCTGATGCCATGCGATACTGCCAGAATGCGCCTCTTTCAGCTCGCGTCACTCTCTGCCACCATCGCCCTGCACTCACTGACCGGCGGATGCATCGGCGCGTCGCAGGTTGCACCGGCGCTGCCTGCCACGCCACCGCCAGAGCCCACCCAGCCCGACCATCCTCCAGAAGAGTCGCTCGCGCTCATGAATGCAGACGTCTTCGATCAGGTGTGGGTGATCATCCGCGACACCCATCCAGATCCAACGATCAACAAGGGTGACTGGAACGACAAACGCCTTCAGTTTCGTGACCGAGCGATCGCAGCGAATTCGACCGATGAACTTCGCAACGTGTTGCGCGACATGCTCGACACACTTGGAGAGAGTCACTTTGCGATCATTCCGAATTCCGTGTCGGGGTCAACTGAAGCTCACGGTGGATGGTCGGGCATCACCATTCACGTGATGGGTGGCGAGGCGATTGTCACGCGCGTCGCGCCGAAGAGTCCAGCCGCCGCCGCAGGGGTTCGCACCGGATGGCGTGCCCTCACCGCTGAAGGAGACTCGCTCGATGAGATCATCAAGCCGTTTGGCACTCCACGAACGGCGCTCGAACGGCTCGCGCGCGACCGCGCCATTGAAGCATTCATGGGAGGGCGCCCGGGGATGAGTCCGGTCTACGTCTTCGTCGACAACGATGGACGTGAACACACCATCACACTCATCCTTGAAGATCTTCCGGGCGAACCCGTCACCTTTGGAAATCTCCCCCCATTTGCTGCAGAAATCGAACACTCGTGGGTCAGCGACGAGACGATTCGCGCGCTCGGCTGCGACCCATCTGCGACAGGTCGCGTCGGATATCTGCGATTCAGTATCTGGATGACCGCACTCTCTGCAGCGATCGATGATGCGCTCACGACCTTTCGAACGGCCGATGCGATTGTGATCGACCTGCGCGGAAATCCTGGCGGGCTTGGATTGATGGCGACCGGCGTCGCAGGGCACTTCCTTGCCGAAACGACTTCGCTCGGAACGATGCGCGGGCGCGACATGAAGATTGACTTTCGCACCAACCCTCGGAGTGTTGACCGCGCGGGAAATGTGATCGGCGTTTTTTCTGGACCGCTCGCACTTCTGATCGATGGTCACAGCGGAAGCACTTCTGAGATTTTCGCAGCGGGGCTTCTCGATCTCAAGCGCGCTCAACCGTTTGGACAGACTTCGGCCGGAGCGGCGCTCCCAGCGACGACACACACCCTCAAGAACGGCGATGTTCTGCTGCACGCAATTGGAGATTTCAAGACTCCCTCAGGCATCCTCGTGGAAGGTGTTGGAGTCGCACAACAGATCGGCACACCACCGACTCCAAGTGACTATACTTCGTCGCCCGACTCTGAACTGCGCGATGCACTGAAGTGGATCGCACAACAACGACTTCCTGCCACCGCCCCATAAACAACGAGTTCGACCGATGCGACTAACACAATCACCGCTCTTCATTTGGACCGCCACTCTCGTGCTCGCGACTTCAGCGTCCACTGCGGCAGCGCAAACAGCGAAGCCCACGACAGCTCCCGCTGCGACACCAACTTTGGCACCAGCGGTCGCACCAGCCGCCGATGCACTTCCATCAGCGAGCGACATCTTTGCCAAAGCGGTCGCGGCCGCTGGAGGAGCCGACCTCATTCGCATGCAGACATCGCGCACACAAGTCGGCACGATCGAAATGGCGGCGCAGTCGCTCAAAGGAACGATCACCACAAAGAGCGTCTCTCCGAGCCTGCTGCTCATCGAGACTGAACTTCCGGGCTTCGGAAAAATCCGCCAAGGCATCAACGGCACTGTTGGGTGGGGGATCGATCCGATGCGCGGTCCAAGCCTGATGGACGGGGACGAACTGACGCGCGTCTTGCGCGAATCAAGCATCGAGAGCGAACTCAATCCTGCCCTCGGCTGCGATTCAGTCGAGGTCGTTGGACGGAGTGACTTTCGCGGCACCGCCTGTTACAAAGTTCAACTCAAGCGCGGAGAGAATCGTTCGAGTCGCTTCTACGACCTCGCGGCTGGCCATCTCGTTGGATCGGTTGAAACGGTGAAGTCATCGATGGGCGAGTTTGAGGTCACGACCTCGTACTCAAAGTTTGCTCTCTTCTCGGGACGCACGCTCGCAACCGTGCAAGAGAACGCGATGATGGGTCAAACGCAGAAACTGACGATGAACAGCGTCGAATTTGCGCCGATTGATCCGACGGACTTTGCACTTCCCGCTGAGATTCAAGCGCTTGTGAAAGTTGCCGCAGCGGCACCCGCGGCTCCAGCCGCAGCGCCGACCCAACCCACAACCAAGAAGTGATCGCCCCCATGGCTGCGTCTGAAGAATCTGCGGTTCAGTTGCACTCCGTGCACAAGCGATTCGGTTCGGTCGACGCCGTGAAAGATCTCAATCTCTCAGTCGAGAAGGGATCACTCGTGGGATTGCTCGGTCCCAACGGCGCAGGCAAGAGCACCGCAATTCGCATGATCATGTCTCTGATTCGCGCTGACAGCGGATCGATTCGCGTGCTCGGTGGCGACGCGCTCGACATGAAAGATCGCATCGGCTATCTGCCCGAAGAGCGCGGCGTCTACCGTCGCATGCGCGTCGGAGAGTTTCTGCACTTCATGGGTCAACTCAAGGGCATCCCTCGCACGGGTCTCAAGTCGCGCATCGAGGGATGGCTTGAGCGCATCGAGCTTCCAGGAGTTTTTCGCTCGCGCTGCCAAGAGTTGAGCAAGGGCATGCAGCAAAAAGTGCAATTCCTCGCGGCGGTTTTGCATGATCCAGATCTCATCGTGCTCGACGAGCCCTTTTCAGGACTCGATCCGGTGAACGCGCGCGTGCTGATTTCGACCGTCAAAGAATTGCACCAAGAGGGGCGAACGATTTTTCTCTCGACTCACCAAATGGCACAAGCGCAACAACTCTGCGAACGGGTCGTGCTCATCAATCGCGGCGAGAAAATTCTCGACGACACCACGAGCAACGTCATCGAACGCTATTCATCGAGCGCCATCATCGTCGAGCCGATCAACCGAGAGGATGCGTCGTATGCCTCGCTCGCCTCGATCGCAGGAGTCGCATCGACCCAACTTCACGAGGATGGACGCACGATCACATTGACCGTTGCCGACTCAGCCGATGCTCGATCCATCATGTCAGCGGCGCTCGCAACACTCCCGTGCCGACGAATTGAACTGGCGCGTGCGAGCCTCGACGAAGTCTTTATCCG
Source organism: Singulisphaera sp. GP187 (assembly GCA_945869475.1). Classification (GTDB taxonomy): domain Bacteria; phylum Planctomycetota; class Phycisphaerae; order Phycisphaerales; family SM1A02; genus F1-60-MAGs104. The sequence goes on from CAMBOV010000004.1 coordinate 58,011, forward strand.
CCTCGTGACTGAACATGGCGGTCACGCGCGACGATCTCTGCAAGGAGTTGCGTGATGGCTCGTCAACCCAAAGGATTCCGCCTCGACCGAATCATGGTGGTGGCCATCCGTGAGTTTCGCTCGACCGTCTTCACCAAGGGCTTCATCATCGGCGCGATTGCCTTTCCACTTGGGATGTTCTTCCTCGTGGCGCTCATTCCCATGCTGATGTCAGACCACATGGTTCCCATCACTGGCACGATCGTCATCGCCGACGAGGATGGATCGGTTGCCACCGCGGCGCAAGCGGCCTTCGATCGGATGCGCGATGAACCATCCACGCTCGGTGATTCTGCACGCGACCTGCTCACGAGCGATGCTGCGCCCGATCTTGATGACCTGCATGTCTTGAGCGATGTTGGCACCACGGTCAACGTTCAGGTCAAACGATTGTCAATCACGAGCGATTTGACCGACGTTCGCGCAGAAGTGCAGGCAGAGACGCTGCTCGCACTCGCTGAGATTCCAAGCGAACTTCTCGATGCCGATCCGTCGGTTGACTCAGTGATCGCGCTGCTCGTGCCATCCAAGACCTCTCCCAAAACAACCGCACTTCTCTCGCGCACAATTCGCGACGCGACGGTCATCGCGCGCGTCGAGCGCACAGGCACCGATCTCGCCAAGGCGCGTGCCCTCGTGCGTCAACCCAAGACAGACGCAGCACGCATGACCCGCGAGGGAACGCAAGCGAGCGAGAGTCTCGAACTGCGGCTCTTCATCCCAGGCGGATTCATGATTCTCATGTGGATCGCAACCTTTACTAGCGCGAATCAACTCTGCACCACGACGATTGAAGAGAAGTCAAGCAAGGTGATCGAAGTGCTGCTCTCAGCCCTCAGTCCCACCGAATTGCTCGCTGGAAAAATCGTGGGCCAGAGTTTCGTCAGCGCAATCATGCTGGCGACCTACGGCTCTGTTGGGATCGCCGGCCTCGCCTTCGCAACGATGCTCGATGTCGTTCCCCTCTCGGCGATGTTGATGTTCATCGTCTGGTTCGTGCTCGCGTACTTCATGGCCGCGGCGATCATGGTGGCCGTCGGAAGTGCCGTGAGCGACTTGCGCGAGGCTCAGTCGCTCATCGGCCCAGCGATGTCGGTGATGATCATTCCACTGCTCGTCTGGCTTCCCATTTCTGAAAACCCCACAGGATGGCTCGCCACCGTTTCAAGTTTCATCCCGCCCATCGGTCCATTCATCATGGTGCTTCGCACGACCGGCGCGATGGAGCCGATTCCACTCTGGCAAATTGTTGGATCGCTCATCGTCAACGGTTGCGCGACCGTTGTGCTCATTTGGCTCGCGGGACGAGTCTTCCGCATCGGCGTCCTCATGCAGGGCAAGCCTCCCACGCCGCTCGAACTGCTTCGCTGGGCGCGCGCTCGCTGAACTTTCACGCGCGCCCGCTGAACTTTCACGCGCGCCCGCTGAACTTTCTAAGATCGCCTCATGGCAATACAGAATCTCTGGGCCCCGTGGCGCATGGCGTATCTGCGCCAACTCGAATCGCAAGAAGAGGATGCGCAAGGCAGTTCGACCACCGCTCCCTCAAATTTTCTGCGCTCGGCATGGGATGATGAGGCGAACGCCGCGGCACACCACGTCGTCTTTCGCAACGAGCATGGACTCATCCTGCTCAATCGATACCCGTACGCAAATGGCCATGTGCTCGTCGCGTTAGCCGATCCCCGCCCAACATTGATGGACTACACGCCACAGCAACGCGCGCAGCTGTGGCAACTCGTTGACGTTGCTGTCGATCTCGTCGAGCGCGCATTTCACCCGCAAGGAGTCAACGTTGGATTCAACCAGGGCCGGGCCGCAGGTGCGGGACTTCCCGAGCACCTGCACGTGCACGTCGTTGCGCGGTGGGGCGGTGACACGAATTTCATGGCGACCGTCGGCGCAATTCGCGTTGTTCCTGATTCGCTCGAGAACAGCTGGAAAACCCTGCGCGCCGTGGTGCGCTAAGGGCATCACCACCACCCGTGCGCATTCCATTCACCGACTACTTCATTCGCGCGCTCAACGAATTCGTCGTTGGATTCCATCCTCGCTCGCTGCCACCGATGCTGCGCGCAAACTACGCGCGCGAACTCTTCTCGTGGTTGCTCTTGCCGCTCATGCTCGGCGCGGTCGAGGGTGGCACGATGGCGATCATCGTGAAAAAGATGTTCAGAGAAGTGGATGGCATCTCCTCAGATCAACTTGATTTCGTCGTGGCGGCGGTGAGCGCGGCGCCCAATATCGCGAACCTCTCAAGTTTCATCTGGGCATCACTCGCGCATGGGCGCACGAAGATTCGCTTCATCAGCGCCCTGCAAGTTGCAACGTGCGTCTGCGTCGCACTCATTGCGGCAATCCCAATGAGTGCACTCGGCCTCGTGCTGCTCACGCTTCTCATCTACATCGCGCGCATCGCGTGGACAGGCGTCATCACCGTGCGAACGGCGGTCTGGCGCAACAACTATCCGCGGGCGAATCGTGCGCTCATCGCCGGCAAGATGGCGATGGTGCAAGCAGTCGTCCTTGCACTCGGCGGACTCGCCATCGGTGAGACGATGGACATCGCGCCAGGAGCATTTCGCTTTCTCTTTCCGGCGCTCGCTCTCGCTGGACTCGCAGGCAACATGATCTACCGCAAAGTTCGATTGCGCGGACAGCGTCGCCTGCAACGCGCTGAGCAGGATGGCCGCGCGCGAGGCGAAGCACAGGTTGATCCGCGTCGACTGCTCAGCCTGCTGCGCGAAGACCCGCTCTACGCGAAGTTCATGTGGTGGATGTCCGTCTTTGGACTGGGCAACCTCATGATCGGACCGCCACAAGTCATCGTGCTCAACGAGCAGTTTCAAACGTCGTATCTCGAAGGAATCCTCGCGACAACTGTGATTCCTCTGCTGGTGATGCCCCTTGCGATCCCCGCATGGTCTCGCTTTCTTTCGCGCACGCACGTCATCGCGTTTCGCGCGGTGCATGGCTGGACGTTTGTGCTCGCGGCAGCTGCAATGTGGATCGCCGTTCTGGTGCACTCACTTCCGATCATGTACTTCGCGAGCGTGCTGCTCGGACTCGGTTTCGCAGGTGGATCGCTCGCCTGGAATCTCGGCCACCACGACTTCGCTCCGGCTCACCGCGATAGCGAGTACATGGCGCTTCATGTGACGCTGAATGGCATTCGCGGAGCGATCGCCCCATTTCTCGCGGTCGCCCTCTACGTTCCAATGGCTGCCGCTGGATGGGGTGCCTGGTTCTTCTTCATCTGCTTTCTCATCAACCTCATCGGATTGAGCGGATTCATCTCGATGCGAAAGTTGATACCTGCTCGAAAGAGCGCGGATACTTGATATATTCATCGACCCGCCACTGAGATGGTCTCAGGGGCATTCGCCTTGCACTCGAGCACTGTGCTCGACTGCGCATTTTGAAACCCCCCCCACCCATGGTTGATTACAACTTAATTGAAGACATCGCACTCGATGTTGACGCCGTCACGCTGCAACTGCGCGAGGCATTCGGCGACCGCGCCATTACTGAAGACCTCAGCGCCATCCTTGAGAAGGCCGGCGCCTCGATCGGCGCTCCAAACAGCGTCATCAAAGGAACCGTCGTCTCGATCAGCGGCGACTTTGTCATCGTCGACGTCGGACTGAAGAGCGAAGGACAGATTCCAAAGGAAGAATTCGATGACGCTGGCGGCGTGTCGCCCGGCGACATCGTTGACGTTCTGCTCGAAGAAATCGACGACGGCGAAGGCAACATCGTCATCTCGAAGCGCAAGGCCGATCGCATTCGCGGTTGGGAACAACTGCTGCAATCGAAGAAGGAAGGCGATGTCGTCGAAGGAAAGGTGCTTCGCAAGATCAAGGGTGGATTGCTCGTCGACATCGGCGTGCCAGTCTTCTTGCCAGCCTCGCAGGTTGATGTCCGACGTCCGGGTGATGTTGGCGACTTCGTCGGCCGCACGATTCGTGCCGCCGTACTGAAGATCGATCTCGAACGCCGCAACATCGTCATCAGCCGACGCAAGCTGATCGAAGTCGAGCGCGAGGACGCCCGTCGCAACTTGCTCACGCAAGTCAAAGAAGGCGATATCGTCAAGGGAACGGTCACAAATATCGCAGAATTCGGCGCATTCGTCGATCTCGGCGGTATCGACGGACTCTTGCACATCACCGACATGTCGTGGGGACGGGTCAACCATCCAAGCGAGATCGTCCGCATCGGACAAGAGATCGAAGTCAAGGTGCTCAACATCGACCGCGAGCGCGAGAAGGTTGCACTCGGCCTCAAGCAGCGCGAGCCAAGTCCATGGGAAGAGATCGAGAAGAAGTACCCAGTGGGCGCACGCGTGCACGGCTCGGTCGTCAGCCTGATGTCCTACGGCGCATTCGTTCGGCTCGAAGATGGCATCGAAGGACTCGTGCACGTCAGTGAAATGTCGTGGACCCGTCGTGTGAACCATCCAAGTGAGATCGTCCAAGTGAATCAAGAGATCGACGTTGTCGTTCTTGACTTCAACAAGGACAAGCTTGAAATCTCGCTCGGCATGAAGCAGTGCGAAGTGAATCCATGGGATCTCGTTGCAGAGCATTATCCCGTTGGCACCGTCATCTCAGGAAAGGTGCGCAACCTCGCCAACTACGGCGCGTTCATCGAAATCGAAGCGGGCATCGACGGATTGCTGCACATCTCGGATATGTCCTGGACGAAGAAGATTGCCCATCCAAATGAGATCCTCAAGAAGGGCGACGAGATCAAGTGCGTCGTGATCGAAGTCGATCAAGAGAAGCAACGCGTCGGACTCGGCGTGAAGCAGCTCACCGAAGATCCATGGGTCGAAGCGATTCCAGGCGCATACCGCCCAGGAATGATCGTCAAGGGAACCGTCACAAAGATCACCAATTTCGGTGTCTTTGTCGAACTCGAAGATGGTCTCGAAGGACTCCTTCACATCTCCGAGCTCAGCGACCAGAAGGTCGAGAACCCGATGGACATCGTCAAGGCGGGCCAAGAAGTCGACGTCAAGATTCTTCGCGTCGACACCGACGATCGAAAGATCGGTCTCAGCCTCAAGCGCGCTCAGTGGGGCAATACCGCCACCGGTCGTGAGGATGCACCTGCGACCGAAGATGATGCGTTCATTCTTCCGCGAAAGTCGAAGCCAACCAAGGGTGGAATGGATAGCCACGGCGCCCTCGGTACGGACAAGATTCAACGCGACTGATCGCACCACTCAGCTCCTGCGTATGTTTTTCACACACGGCTCCACCTCACAGGGTGGGGCCGTGTTTTTTTCGACATGAGCGAGTGAACACACGCGCGGCGCGCTCACGCACATCTCTTCATTGCAAAAGCAACGACGGCCCACGATAAATCGCAGGCCGTCGCGCTTTTCGGCACATCCTGCACTCGCATGCTGGGACGTGTCTCCCCATCCGCCCTGCCGCCCCCCGAAGGGGGGTTGCTGGTTCCGAAAAAGGCGTTTGTGTCAGAGTATTGCCAAGAATGAAAGAATCGTCAGCAGCGCAAGCCGCGTTCGTGTGACCTCGTATGGGATGATTCGGTGTATCAACATCGCAACACTCGTATCTTCTGGTATCTGCTGGCTCGTCTCACGAGCACCCACTCTGCTTGGCTAGATCACACGCGTGACCTCCCCGTACACTTGCAAGATGGCGCGGATTCGTCGACTTGCCACCTTTTGTCACATTTTTTTGATCGTTTTCTGTCATTGCGGCTTTGCTCAGTCGCCGAGGGCAGAGGCAACACTCCACGCCTGGCAGAGATGTCGAGAGTGGGTAAATGTTGGCGATATTGGCAATGACAGCGGAGATTTGACCATTAAAGAGTGCTGGGCGGCGGTGGTCATCCTGCGCCTCGATGGACGGGTCGTCGGTGTCGGCGAGGCGCATGACTCGCTGCCCATCGCGCACGCCATGGCGGCAGCCCTGCTCGATGCGCGGCAGCGCAGTTCAAATTCGAAGGCCGAGTGGCGCGAGACGCGCTGGCAACGCATGACGCTCGAACTCGAACTTGCATCAAAGCCTGAACCACTGATCGGTGCCGACTACGCGCAAGCGGGTCAAGAGATCGAACCCGCACTCGACGGGATCGCCGTGCGACGTGGTGATCAGTGGGCTCTCGCATTTCCAAGCGTGCTTCAGTCACTCAACGCAGCGAGTTCTCCAGAACAAACGCTCCTCTCACTTGTACTGCAACTCGGATTGCCCGCGCGTGAACTCGCTGAACTCACCACGAGCGAGAAAGTTGGACTCTACCGATTTCAAGCGACTCGCATCGTGCAACCAGCGGCGATGATGACGCCGACACTTGTCGTGCGAGGTGGGCACATTCATCGACCGCTGACTCCCAAGAGCGCGCGCGCGCGGGCCGATGAACTCGCCGACTCGATTGTCGAATGGTTTGATCGTTCGATGATTCAGCCGCGGGTAGCAGGCGAGGCGCAGCCAGCGGGCGAACTTGCAGCGCTCAGCGCGCTTGGCATTCGCGGTGATTACTTACCAGCAGAAGGTGCAGATGCCTCGCTCTGCGCGCCGCCAGCAGAACAAGCGCTCACTGCCTACGCACTCGCGCGATTCGCAACACTCAACGCGACCACGAGCCCGCTCACCGCGCGCGCACGGGCGCTCTCGCTTGAGATTCTCACGGGGCTTGCAGACGTTTCGGAGGTCGAGAGTGATCCGCTCTGCGATCGAAAATCACTCGCGTGGATCGTGATGGCTGCGCTCGAACTCATCGCAGATCTTGCGAGTTCGCCGAAGGCTCAGGCTCTTTCGGTGAAGGCAATCGACGCGCTGAAGAGTGACGGCATCCAAGGAGACCCACTCGAGCGTGCGCTCGCCGCCGCCGCGTTCGCCGCACTCGACCACGCCGGCCGACCCGCAATGGATCACGCGCTTCTTGTGCAGCAGGTCGACACTCTGTGGCAACAGCAGTCGCGCGCGCAACTCGTCGGAGTGCTCGGATGGATGCTGCTTGCAGATCAACATCTCGGCAGCAGCGTGCCGGCGCACGCCGAACTCGCCCGTGCGGCCCGCGCCGCGCTCTCACGTGCGCAACTCGGAATGGATGCGGCACAGGAGGTGCCGGCGGCGGCGAGCCTTCCTCCAGACCTCGTGGGCGCCTTCGCCCTCTCTGGCACCGGAAGTCAGGGTGCCACCGCTCAGTCAGCTCGGCCCGGACATGCCCTTGCCCTCATGCTCGCCGACCCTGCGATGACCCCTGTTGGCGAGCAGTTCCGAGCGCGCGCGATGCAGGTTGGGCTCATCCGTTTTCTCTCACAGCTCACATATGACGACGTTTCTTCATATCTCGCGCCCGACCCTCGGCGCACGAATGGCGCGATTCGCACGGCACCCTGGGATTCCCGCGTCGCCGTCGCCGGAAATGCGATGGCACTGCTCTGCCTCAAGGAGTCGGCGGTCGCCCTCGCCCAAATCAATTCGGTGCTCGAATCGGCGCGCTAGTGCCTATCCTCTCTTCTGGAGGTTTGCCATGGCTACGACCGTTCACTGGATTCCCCGCGCGACACTCATCGGTGCACTACTGACAGCAGCGGCGGGTGCGACGCCACCGGTGCCGCCCACGACCACCACGCCCACCACGCCCAAGGCCGCCGCGCCGACAGCGAAAGCGCCCGCACCTGTGAAGGCGCCGCAGACTCCACTCGCGCAGGAGTCTCCCACTGCCACATCGGGTGAGTTGCTCAGCGACGCGCCCGACATTCTCTTTGGGTTGATGCACACCGAAATCACCGTCGACTTTGATGAGACTTCAGCGAAGGATGCGCTCAACTACATCCAAGAAATTCTCCAAGCGCAGATGCTCGTGCGCTGGCAGAGCGACAAGAATCCAACGGGGATGGATCCCGCCGAACTGATCACGTTGAAACTGCAGCGGGTGTCGGCGCTCACTGCGCTTGAATCGGTGCTCGAACAACTTTCGACTGAAGACTCATGCACGTGGCAATTGCGCCGCGGATTTCTTGAGGTTGGCACGAAGGGGAATCTCTCGCGACCAGGCGCGCGCGAGACGAAGCTCTATCCAATCAAGGATCTGATGTACGAAGCTCCATACTTCGACAACGCTCCGAATTTTAACATCGATGCCGCGTTCAATCAGGGCAGCGGCGGAGGCGGCGGAGGAAACGGCGGCGGCGGAGGCGGTGGTGGAATGGGTGGCGGCGGAGGATTCGGCGGCGGTGGCGGCGGATCTGGTGGTGGCGGTGGCGGAGGCGGCGGAAACTTGTTCGGCAACGCAGGGGCTAGCCCAGAGCGCGAGACCGACGCCGCAAAGGCGAGCCGACTCATCGAACTCATCAAGACACTCGTCGAACCCGAAGCATGGATCAACGATTGGGCGTTCATCGACTACACACAAGGATGCCTCGTCGTGCGTGCGCCTGACTTCGTGCACCGCTCGCTCGGGGGCTATGACTTTCTTCCCCCACCACGCATGGTGAATCAGAGCGGCACTGGACGGTACGTCTCGATGAGCGTGCCGATGAGTTTCTCGCAACTCCGTGGATTCACTCCTGCGAGTGTGAGTGGATCGGCTGGCGGAAGCGGTTTTGGCGGAAACGGGAGCGGCGGCAGCGGAGGCGGACCGACCCCGTGAGATTTCGGTTGGGTGTCACGTGGTGGGGCTTCGCATCGGTCGCCATCGCGCTGACGTTTCTTGGGCTCGCGTTCATCGACACGACGCGACTCGCGCAGTTCTTCACGCACGAACTTCTCGCAACACGCGCGCACGTCGCGATTCGACCCGTCACGATCGAAGGTGCGCAGCTCTTTCGACTCGCCTGTGTCGCGGCGGCACTCGCATGGCTCGCGATCCCGAGGCTTCTTCGAGGGGCGAGCACTTCACAACAACCTGACACGCCAGTTGCGTTCTCTCGCCGCACACTGCTGCTCGTCTGCGTTGTGCTGCTGCTGGGTGTGACCGAGCGTGTCTGGCGACTCAGTGAGAGTTTCTGGTTCGATGAGATCTCGGCACTGCTCGACTACGCGCAGTACGGTCCCGGAGCGATTGTCGGCACCTACTTCGTTCCATCGAATCATGTACTTCACACGCTGCTCTGCTGGTGCACGATCTCGCTCGCAGGTGGAGCGAGCGAACCACTCCTGCGACTGCCTGCACTTCTTGCGGGGCTTGCAGCGATACCCACGATCGTGCTGCTCGTGCGCGAGTGCGCTCGTTGGCAAGGTGCTCGCGCGGGAACGGCGATGGCAATTGGTTGTGCCCTCGCGACGCTGAGTCCGATCATGGTGGTTGAATCGGTCGAGGCGCGCGGCTATTCGATGATGATTCTCTTCGCCTCGCTCGCCTCGTGGAACTACCTGCGCGCGTGGCGCACCGGAGCGACGAGTGCGTGGATCTGTTACTCGATCGTCTGCGCTCTTGGTGTGTGGGCGCATCTCACCTTCGTCGTACTTCCAATCAGCCACGGCGCGATTGCCCTGTGGTTCGTCGTGCGCTCGAGCAGTTCGCCGCACGATCGAATCGCGGCACGGAGGGCACTGCTCGCGCTTGTTCTTGCAGCCATCACAGCGTTTGCAGTGCTCTCTCCCCTGCTTCCAGATTTGCTGCGCATTCGCAGTGAGTTTCAGGCGCTCGACGGAAACGAACCATCGCTCTTCTCGCGCGAGGGACTGCACGTCTTGCTTGGACTCGGCGCGTCGTGGACGCTCTGGTCTGCCCCACTTGGTCTGGGCCTTTTTCTGCTCGGTCTCAAGGGTGCGGTCAGCGATCGCACGCGACGATTTCCACTTACCGTGACACTGCTCGCCCTGCCGCTCATCGTCGTGGGCACATCATTCGCGGGCAGTTGGATGTACGCACGATTCGCACTCTTCGCGATGCCCGGCGTCTTGCTCGCGATGACGCTTGGGCTGTGCGACCTTCGCACGAAGCGATTGATGACCCTCGTCGCCGTCGTGCTCGCAGCTGCATGGACCACTGACATCTGCACCCTTGCAGCCAAGCAACCGATTCGAGATGCGGTGCTCTTCATCCGCGAGCAGGATCGTTCGCTCACGACGATCGCGAGTGCTGGACTCGCTGACAACGTCGTCGCCTACTACGGTGTTCTCGCTGGTTTCGATATCCGAAATGCAGGAACCGGAGGCAGCAACCTCGACACGCTCGCACGCGAAATCGGCTGGCTGATCGTGCTCTATCCAGAGTCGCTTACTGAACAGGGTCGCGCCGCGCTTGAGCGCGACTGGTCACTCGTGCACACTTTTCGAGGATGGGTCGACTGGACCAACGGCGACGTGCTTGTTTACTGCCGGAAGCAAGTTGTCACGGCGCGCACTGCCACGCCGCGGGACACCTTCATCCGCGGCGACTCTGTCTTTCTCGTCCCCTCGCTAATCGTGTCGAAGGGCGACGACCGGATCTTTTCTGCTCGCGACGATCGCTGGGTACATGCCAAAGATCAATCCCACGGCCGCAGCAACTCCAAAGCTCACGATGATCGACCAAGTCGTGATGACGGGTTGCAGCGAGAAACCCCCGCCGAAAACTCCACGAAACATCGGCCATTTCTGCACAGCTGGAATGATCTCGCCGAGTCCGATCGAGACACCGATTCCAAGCGCGATCCCCAGCACTCCGCCGACCGTTGAAAGCGAACCCGTCTCGACGAGAAACTGCAGCGTGATGTGTCGCCGCGTCGCACCGAGTGCGCGGCGAATTCCGATTTCGCGCGTGCGTTCAGTCACGCTCGCGAGCATGATGTTCATGATTCCGATTCCGCCCACGAGCAGGCTGATTGCGGCGATCGAGACCAACATGACATTCCAGACGAGCATCGCGCGACGAGCATTTTCAAGCAGTTCCCAGGGCACGACGATCTGCACATCGGTCAATCCAGGATGCCCCGCTTCCATGATTCGCTCGACGCGCTCCGAGACTTGATTGACAGCCTCAGTGGACGGCGCCGCCACATAAATCTCACTGAGCTGAATCTCTTCGGCGCTGAATGTGCCCGAGGTGCGCCGCTGAACAACATCGCCAAACTGCCGCTCAGCCGTTGAAAGTGGAATATGCAGATCACGATTCAGGTCACGCCCCACGAGCGCGCTTCCCGCACCCCCTGCGAATCCTTGTTGTTCGAGCACCCCAACCACACGAAAGACCTGCTGATCGATGCGAAAATCCTGGCCAAGCGCATCGCGCGCAGGAAAGAGTTGCCGCGCCGTCTCTGCACCAAGCACTGCCACTGGAGCGTGCGTCTCGATGTCATGCTCGGTCAGATATCGACCCCCGCGCGCAACACGCAAGTTTGCAGCGATCGAGAGTTCAGGCACCGTTCCAAAGGTTTGGCTGTTGGTGCGAAACGCTCCCCTGCTGATTTCACTGCCAACGGCCTTCAACGGCACGACGAGTTTCGCGTCGGTCATCGCCGCTTGAAGCCGACGCGCGTCCTGGTACGTGATGCCATATCGCGAGATGAATGTGCGGGCTTGCGTCGAGCTCGCGGCATCGGGCGGTTTTGAACTGCGCACGATGATGTTGGTGGCGCCGAGTGCCGTGATGTCACGAAGCGCGGACTGCTTGTTACCCTCGCCGATCGACACGACCACGATCACCGCAGCAACTCCGAGAATCACACCAAGACAGGTCAGGATCGACCGCAGCGCATGTCGACGCAGATTGCCGAGTCCGAGGCGAAAGATCTCGATAAAAAACAGCACGCTCAAAGCGTAGAAGATTCTGAGTGATCCGTGGCTACTCTTGCGCCCGATGAATGGACGCCTTCAAGTTGCGAGCGAGCGCGAGGGGACGGCCTGCTGGATCTTCGAGATTTGCAGTGGGGCGCAGAGCGATCCCATTTCGACAATGACTCTTGCGTGGGCGGACTACGACTGGTGGTCACCCGATGGTCGCCACTCACCCTCGCGCGTTGCACTCGCGGTGGTTGAAGTGATGCAGTGCGCGCCATCCGTTGACGGTGTGCAGGCAGTGCTTCCGGTGAAGTTCGACGCGAGCACGATTCGACGGCGCATCCCTCTGGCCGATCGACTCATCAGCGAGCACCTTCAGATTGGCTCATGAGCGGCTTGCGTTCTTTCACGCGAAAATAGACTGGCACCTCAACGAAAAATGTCGCCCCGCGTCCGAGTTCTGAGACCACACCGACCGTCGATCCGAGCATCTGCGCGAGCTCGCGACAGATGGCGAGTCCGAGCCCCGTGCCTCCATGCACCTTCGTGTGGCTTGCATCGACTTGGCGAAACTTCTCGAAGATCGTCTCTTGCAAGTCTGCTGGAATTCCCTCGCCCTCATCGCTCACCGAGATTCGCACCGCCGGACGCGCGTCGACGCCGATCGGCTTCGCATCGATGCGAATGATTCCGCCTGCGGGCGAGAACTTGACGGCGTTCGATAGAAAGTTGTACAGAATCTGCTGCAACTTTCCAGGATCGGTCTCGACCGAGGTGAGTTCTTTGTCGACCGTCGCGACGAACGTGATCTGCTTGGCCATCGCTTGAGGACGCATGATCGTCTCGAGTCCTTCGAGGATGTCTGCGACGCTCACTGGAACAACAGCCAACGACATCCGACCTGCTTCGATCTTCGCCATGTCAAGCAGCTCATTGATCATGTCAAGCAGCATGCGCGCGCTGGTGAGAATATTTGAGATGTAGCGAACACGCTTGGGGTCAGCGTGCGTGTCTGCCCGCGCGATCTCTTCGAGCAATTCTGCAAAACCAATAATTGAATTGAGCGGCGTTCGCAATTCATGTGAGACGTTGGCTAGAAACTCACTCTTCAACCGATTCGATTCGAAGAGCCCAACATTTACTTCGGAGAGCTCAACCACTTTGAGATCGAGCGATTCATTCATCGACCGCAGCGACGTTTGAACACTGTTCACCTCGTCGAGCATTCCGTCGAATGCGCGCGAAAGTTCCTCAAGTTCATCGCCCGTACGCAACGCACTTCGCACGTGCACCTCGCCCCGTCGAACCCTTTCAGCACTCGCGCGCAATCGGCGCACTGGAGAAAAGATGAGCTTCGTGAGGATGAGCGAGAAGACGACCACTGCGAGTGCGACCGCGACCACCCATCCCACCACCAGGTACCAGCGGTTCGCCTGAATCTGCGCTGCGGCGAACGCGCTGGTGCGTTCGATCACCAGGATCGCGCGCAGCGGATCGCCCAGCGACAACTCCGACGCGTGCGGAGCGAAGTCAACGAATTGACGATCTTGAATCGCCCTCCACTGACTCTCGCGAAGCGCATGCGCATACCGATAGACGACCCCATTCTCGCTTGTTACCGTCGAGAAAAACTCTTCGTCCTTCGGTTCGGCCACGAACTGCCGGTACGACTGCTCGACGAAGAGATCAGCGATCCCACCCTCTTCGATCCGCTCAACAGTCACGACGCGAATCGGTATCGGGATGCCCTCACTTCGGTTCAGGTCGAACCCATTGCGCACCCACGTCTCTGCGAGTTGTCGTGACATCTCGCGTTGGCTCTCGTCGACGGTCTGCTCGAGGCGCATCCATGGAACACCCAACGCTCCGGCGAGAATGACAAGAATCGCTCCGCCGAAAAGAATCTGGCATTTGTTGGCGAGTGAGGGTCCGCGTGCCATCGGTACAGCCTAGCGGGATCGATCTCTGCCTATCCTCTCGAGATGCGCCGCGAAGGAACAAACTCACAAAGCGTCGAGATGACCGACGTGCTCTGCGACTATTGCCACACTGCGTGGACGCTTGATCGACCGATGATCGAGGGTCACCAAGGTGCGTGCATTTGCGGCAGTTGTCTTCGCATCGCCTACTGCTCGGTGAAACTCTCAGCACAGAACGACGCAGCCGCCGGCGAACCCTCGAAGTGTGTGATGTGTCTCGAAGAGCGCACCGATGCCTGCTTTCGAAGTCCCGCATTCAGCGACGCATTGATTTGTGAACGGTGCATCGTCATGGCGGCGAAGGCGCTCGCGCGTGATCCCGAGAGCAACTGGACGCTCCCAACCGACGAGGCGTCAACCTAACGCGCCTCGATCGACCGAGCCCACCCATGGATGCAGCGCGCGGAAAACAGATGGATGTTGGTCAGATCGGGCTCGATCGCTCCCACCTTCCTTCGCACGAGAGCGGACCGTTCGATGCGCGCACACTCTTCGCGAACCCGACGCATGCATTCGAGATCGAGATCGGTTCTGGCAAGGGCACATTTCTCGTGCAGCAGGCTGTGCTTCAGCCAGAGACGAACTTTCTAGGCATCGAATGGACCGCCGAATTCTGGCGATACGCGAGCGATCGAGTTCGACGGCGAGAACTCTCAAACGTACGACTCTTGCACACCGATGCGACCGAACTCTTTCGCTTCTGGCTGCCCGATGCGATCGCGCGCGTCATTCACCTCTACTTCAGCGATCCATGGCCCAAGTCGCGACACCACAAACGGCGAGTGATTCAAGATGAAAGCCTGCGGCACTTTCACCGGGTGCTCGCCCCCGGCGGCGAACTGCGAATCGTCACCGATCACGCCGAACTCTGGAAGTGGTACGAAGAACACGCACTGCGCAACGCGCATCTCTTTGCGGTCAAGCCATTCATCTCGCCAGACTCAGCGAAAGCGGGCGAGGTTGTTGGAACAAATTTCGAGCGCAAGTTTGCCCGCGAGGGGCGACCGTTTATGGCGATGACGTTGGTGCGACTGCCGGCGGAGTCTGCGGCACGCTCAACGTGCGAACAATCCAGTCGGCGATCAGAGTCGGCACCGCCGGATTCATCGTCTCCTTGATCGAGGCGTACTCATCTGGCATCCCAGTCTGCGCAGTCTGAAAGAGGTGATTCGCCTGTGCGATCACGACGATCTCTGGCTTCATCGGAGAGACGCGCGCGCCATCCTCGAACGGTTTGCGATTGTGTTTGGGTGAGACTTGCACATCGTGCTCACCGAACAGCACGAGTGTCGGCACGCTGATCTTCGCAATGGCATCGGCTGGATCGAGCGGCAGAAACGTGCGCATCCACGGAGAATTGACCTGTGCCATCCCTTGTGCCACGGATGATTCGATCAGTGCCTCCGATGGCTTTGTCTTCATGACGATCGCGAGTTGCGCCTCGACGAGTCGCCGCATGATCGGCTTCAGTGTCGCTTCGTCAGCACCCGCAATGACCGCATCAAACATCTCGCGGTGACACTCGAGCGCGAAAGCCGCGTCGCCAGCAGCGACTCCCATCTGTGCGTAGATGTCACCCGATTGCGTCACGATCACCCGCGCACCCGAGATTCCTGGAGGTGCGAGTAACACTGCAAAGTTCATCGCCGCGTCTGGACCCTGCGCCATCAAGACTCCGATGAGGCCGCCTTCACTGTGTCCGACGACCCCAGTTTTTTGGGGATCAATTTCTGGTCGAGAGCGCAACCATGCGACCTGAGCCTTTGCATCTTCGAGGAAATCAAAAGTCGTTGCCAACTTTCCATCACCCGTGGATTTTGCAAATCCGCGGTCGTCGCAGCGGATGGACGCGATCCCGTGCTGCGCAAGCGCGGCGGCGATCACTCGAAATGGCTTGTGACCAAAGATCGTCTCGTCGCGGTCTTGCAGTCCACTGCCTGTGATGAAGACCACCGCTGGAAATTTGACCGCGGCGTCATCGCTCGTCGGAACAACAAACGTGCCAGCGAGTGTGACTCCTTCAACGCTCGAGACTCTGACTTCAACGCCGTCGCCCTGAGCTACCGCAGGTGTCACTCGTGCCGCACTCGGCGCAACTTCTTGCGGCTGGCTTTCCCTGGGGCAGAAACTCACCGCGCCCACAATGAGCCAGCAGGCGATCACTTCTTTATCGCGGCACGCCACGGGAGTCGCGGCGCCTCTGCCCACAGACCTTCGATATCGTAAAAGGCCCGCTGATTTGGCTCAAAGAGGTGCACAACGACGTCGACGAAATCGACGACGATCCAACTGGTTCCAGAATCTGCGCTCGTGCGCCAAGCGGGTGAGCCCAGGGTCTTTCCGAGTTTGTCGATGTCTTCGCCGACCGACTTCATCTGCCGCTGGCTGGTGCCGCTCGCGATGATCATGTAATCGCAGATTTGCGAACGACCGACGAGATCAAGCACCACGACGTCTGAGCACTTCAGTTCAGACATACGCAGGGCAGCACCGACCGCGAACGTCTTCGTTCGCGCGGCATCAGACTTGAGAGTTGCTCGGCTCATCCAGCGTTTCAGTTCGGATTAGCGTGCGCCGCCACCGGTTCGTCCGCCACCGGTGCGACCACCAGCTGTGCGTCCGCCACCGCTGCGACCCGCGCTCGGACGACCGCCACCAGTGCGACCGCCACCTGCTCGTGCGCCGCCGGTCGAACGTCCACGTGCACCTGAGGATGCGCCACCAGAGGACGGACCACCGCTACTCATGCCGTCACGACCACTCGATCCCTCGCTGCGCATCGTGAAGGTGCGCTGCGGACCGCGAATTGTCTCGCGTCGCTTGATCTCAGAGGGCTTCTCGTAATATTGCCGCTTCTTCAAGTCTTTGGTGATGCCTTCGCGCTCGCACATCTTCTTGAAGCGGCGCAACATCTGCTCGGCGGTTTCGTTTCCTCTGCTCTTAACTCGAATGGGCATGCGTATGGATCCTTGTATGGGGTGAGTCCCGAATTAGAGCATCTTTTCAGCCTCAAGGCAAGCGGTCGAAGAAGTTGGCAAAATGCCCCTCGACTCCTCCGAGAATTCCTTCATGCCCCTGCTCATCGATGTCAACAATCTCATGCATGTCACGGGGGTCCTACCCGCTGAAATCGCTGGACCCAATGAGCGCGAGATGGCAGAACTCATCCTGCAAAGCCGTTTTTCTGGCGAGGCAATCTGCTTCGTGTGTGACGGACCCTCGCGCGGCAGGCAGACTTCCGACATGGGATCGGTCGTCTTTCACTACGCGGGTGCGGGAGTCTCTGCCGATTCGATCATCGCGCAGATGGTCGAGGAGTGCTCTGCACCGAGGCGATTGACAGTCGTTTCGGGCGACCGCGCGATTCTCAAGCATGCGAAGCGTCGACGTTGCCCCACGATTTCGTGCGAAGATTTTCTCGAGATTCTCTCGCGCGACTACGCGAAGCGCTCTCGATCGAACCGCACTGGACGCTCCCTCGCCGATCGATCGACTATCGATCCGCTCACACAGAGCCAGGTCGATGCATGGAAGCGCTACTTCGGGCTCGATGATGAGGCGAAGGTCGAGGCGCTCCGAACCGCCGCACGCGAGGGTCCAGCGCACAAGAAGCCACACGATCGCCGGACGCCTCGAAAACTCGACTAGCAACAGTCTCTATTCTCTCACGCATGAGCGACGCACGCGATGATTCGATTCAGTTCATCGATGTCGGCCAACGGCCTGTGCCGATGATCGACTTCGTTCCAGTGCCGATGAACTTTGACGCGCCGCCAAGCGATCCGGTCACAGAGTTTCGCCGTTGGCTCGATGAAGCACATCGACTCGCGCTCTTTAATCCAAATGCGATGGCGCTTGCGACGGTTGACGCAGACGGAACGCCGTCGCTTCGCACCGTGTTGCTCAAGGGGTTCGACGAACAGGGAGCCCTCTTCTTCACGAATCGAATGAGCCGCAAGGGACGCGCTCTCGAGAGCCATCCGCATGCTGCACTCTCGTTTCATTGGGACAACCTCGCCCGTCAGGTTCACATCATCGGACGAGTGTCGCAGACGAGTGACGCCATCAGCGATGCATACTTTCTGACAAGACCACGCGAAAGTCGCATCGGCGCGTGGTCGAGCGATCAGAGTCAACCTGTTGCGAGTCGCGAGAAGCTCGACGCGCGCGTCGCGCAGACCGAAGCACGCTTCGCAGGAAAAGAGGTCCCACGCCCTCCGCATTGGGGTGGATACCGCGTCGCACTCGACTCAATCGAGTTCTGGCAGGGAGATCTTTTTCGTGTGCACGATCGAATCGTCTATCAACGATTAGAAGGTGGCTGGAAGATCGCTCGTTTGTTTCCGTGAGCTGAATCGACTCTCGCGTTCACGCTTTGGAGGAACCCATCCTCCATGCACAACAACTCTGCCAGGACCAACAATCTCCGTCAATTTGCGCAGCAACCCCTTCTCTGCGACCACGCGCATTCCGTGCGGCAGAAGAGTTGCGCTGCCGCCCTCGACTTCAACGATCACAACAACTTCGACGGGGCGTCCCTTCAAACTCACGACACTTCCCGCCGCCTGCCGAAGCGCCCCTGCGACCATCGCAAGTGTGCCAGCGAAGTCTGACTCGCCGCTCGCATCGAGCGCAGGATCGCTGAGCCGAATCTCGAGTCGACTTGCGAGGTGCGCACCCGCATCTTCTATTGCGAAGACGCGGTCGACAATGACTCCCGCAGTCGCTCGCGATCGATCGATCGATCCAGCGAGCAGCACGACTCTGCCATCCTGCATCAACTCGCCGCAGGTGGCAAACGTCTCGGCGAAGAGCACCGCGTCGAAGTTGCCAGCGCGATCGGCGAGTGTTGCGATCGCCATCCGTTGATTCGCGTGCGCTCCGCGCTGCGTGATGATCTGCCGCACGCGCGTGATGAGTCCGGCAATCACGATTGTTCCTGTGCTGGTTGACTCAGCAAGTCGCGCGCTATCACAGTTGCAGAACGAGGAGATTTCGCCGCGATAATCATCGAGTGGATGGCCCGACACGTGAAATCCGAGCGCCTCACGTTCGTAACTCAACGCGGTCATGCGATCCCATGGATCGGTGCGGCGAAGGTTCATCGCGACCGCAGTCGTCTGTGCGTGCGTCTCGGCGTCAGGCTGCGAGAACATCGACATCTGTCCTGCGGCACGGTCTCGCGCGGACGTCGCTCCAGCGCGCAGTGCGTCTTCGAGTGATGCGAGCACTGCCGCCCGCTGACTCGTGCCGTGCAGTGAATCGAGCACCCCCGCCTTGATCAACGTCTCGAGCGACGATCGATTCACCGCGCGCAAGTTGACTCGACCACAGAGATCGAAGAGATCACGAAAGTTTCCACCCTTCGCGCGCTCGTCCGTGATCGCCGCAATCGCATTATCACTCACACCCTTCATCGCGCGCAGTCCAAATCGCACATGGCCGTGCAAGTGATCGTGCGGCTCATCGGGCGCGAAGACCACCGCAAAATCTGCCGTCGAGAGATTGATGTCCGGACCCTTCACCTCGACGCCAACGTGTCGGTGCTCGCGCGTCGAGTCAGACCATGCGATGCGCTTGCATTCTTCGAGATAGACCGCCCAATCTTCGACCTTCTGCGCCTGACTTTCGAACGTCAGCACCGCCGCCATGTAGTGCGCCGGAAAATAGCTCTTCAAGTACGCCGTCTGGTAGGCGATGATCGCGTAGCCGGTCGAGTGACTTTTATTGAATCCATATCCCGCAAACTTCAGGATGAGATCGAAGAGTTCGTTGGCTTGATCCTTTGCGAGCCCCCGCGCGCCCGCTCCGCGAATGAAATCTGCCCGCGCAGCATTGATGACATCTTGCTTCTTCTTCGAGATCGCCTTGATGATGGTGTAGGCCGTTCGCAGTGGGATGTCGCCCAACTGATGCAGCACCTGCATGATCTGTTCTTGATAGACCATCACTCCGTACGTCTCTGCAGTGAGACGATCGACAACTTCATGCACGCGAGGCACCGGCTGCTTTCGAGCCTTTCGCTGACAATAATCTGGGATGAGTTCCATCGGCCCCGGACGAAAGAGCGCGTTGGCGGCGATCAGATCTTCGAGGCGATCGGGCTGCATCTCTGCAATCGTCTTGCGCATACCACCCGATTCAAACTGAAAGACGCCACCCGTTTCTGCCCGTCGAAAGAGCGCGAAGACTCGCTGGTCAGCGAAATCGATGCGATCGAGATCGAGTGGATCGGCTCCCCGTTTCGCAGGGTCGTCTGAAAACTCTTCGCCGCGACCAACGGCCGTCCACTGCGCGCGAGCGCTGAGTGATCCGCGGATCAGGCTCTTTGCGCACTCAATGGTCGAGAGCGTTCGCAGCCCCAAGAAATCCATCTTGAGCAATCCGATCTTTTCGCAGGTGGGCCCATCCCACTGTGTGATCACATCTTCACTTCCGCCCGTCGCCCGACAGAGTGGCACGATGTTCTCGAGAGGTTGCGTTGAAATGACAACACCCGCTGCATGCACGCTCGAATTGCGCGCATGATCTTCGAGCCCCTGCGCGTGCTCGAGCACCTTTCGCACGACTGGATTTTCATCCCGAGCTTCGCGTAGCGCTGGCTCACGTTCGAGCGCCTTCTTGATGGTGATATGCAATTCAGCGGGAACGAGATCGCTGAGTCGCTGTCCATCAGAGACCGACAATCCCATCGTGCGGGCGACATCTTTGATCGCTGCCTTCGCCTTGAGCCGTCCAAAGGTAATGATCTGCGCGACGTGGCCGTACTTTGTGCGCACATAGTCGAGCACCGACGCCCGACCATGCTGACAGATGTCGATGTCGATGTCTGGATACTCGCTGCGATCTGGATCGGTGAACCGTTCGAAGAGCAGTCCGAATTTTTCGGGACAGGCGTTCGAAAGTCCCAGCACATATCCCACCATCGTGCCGACACCCGAGCCTCGAGCGGTTGCTGGGATGCCCCGCTGATGCGCCCAACTCACGAAGTCCCAGACGATCAAGAAGTATGCGCTGATCGACTTGTTGGCGAGAATCTGCAGTTCGCGTTCGAGTCGCGATCGAATTGCGGGAGTCACACCGTGTGGTCCGTAGCGCCAGACCAGTCCTGCTTCGCAGAGCAGTGTGAGCGCACGATCGCACTGCGTCTTGGTCTCGTCACGCGCCGCATGATCACCACCATCGAATGGACTCAACTCAAATGTTCGGCAGTACGCCTTGAACCACTCCGTCAAGTCTCCGCCGTTGTACGGGGCACAGACAGCGGGAATCTTCACCCGCACCATCGGCGCATGGTTCTCGCCGTGGGCAAGTTCGACCGAGCAGCGCGCCGCGATGCGCGCAGTGTTGGCAAGCGCTTCTTGCTCATCCTCTTGCGTGAATGTCGCCTCCATCTCTGCAGGGCTCTTCACAAAGAGCTGCGCCGGATAGCGCATGCGTTCGGTGTCATCCTTGTTCTTCGCCATCGAGATGCAACAGAGCGTGTCGTGCAGATCGTGGTCACTCTCGAGCAGAAAGTGCGCGTCGTTGTCGACGACAAGGGGCAGGTTGAGTTCACTCGCGAGCTTCTTCAGCAGTGGATTGATGCGCTCCTGTTCGACGACATGCCGCTGCAGTTCGATATAGAACCGTGGCTCGCCATGTTCGTCAGCGGCAAACGTGCGCGCATGCCAACGCGCCTCCTCGAGCGCCATTGCCCAGTGACTTGCATTGCCACTCTGCACGTAGTTCGTCAGGTGGTGAGCGATGCTCGAGCCGAGATGGCCGTTGATCGCGATGAGCCCCTGATTCCACTGCGTCAGAGTCGACTTGTCCATCCGAGGACGGTGATAAAACCCATGCAAAAAGGCGTCACTCGACAACTTCATCAGGTTGCGCCATCCCGTCAGATTCTGCGCGAGCAGGACAAGATGAAAGCCACCGTCTTGCGCCTTTCCAACTGTTGGCTTGATCGAGACGCGGCTTCGTCGATCACCCTCGACTCCGTCGTGATCGGGAGCGACGTAGGCCTCGATCCCCAAGATTGGCTTGATTCCCGCCTTCTTCGCCGCCTCATAAAACTCCATCGCGCCGAAGAGATTGCCGTGATCGGTGACCGCAACGGCGGACATGCCGAGCTGCTTGACACGTTTGACGAGCGCATCGATTCGATTGCCGCCATCGAGCAGTGAGTACTCGGAGTGCAGGTGAAGATGAACGAATTCGCCCGCCATCACCCCATACTAGTAGTCACCACGCTGAAATTACACCGACGATTTCGTCGGTGTTTGTGCGCGTCTCTGCCCTACCCTCTGCGTCGTGCACCTTCCCCCCGCGCAGACTCACGCGCCGCCAGTTTCGCGCCGCTCACCCGTGATCCGACTGTTGATTCTGCTGACGATCTTGCTCATCGCTGTGCCTCTCGTCGCACTCTTGCTCATCGCTGGGATGGCAATCATCGCCGCGGTCATTGTGCTGAGCCTCATTGTGTGGTTGTTTCGCGCCGTGCGACGACCGCGCATCTCGCACGACAACGACGGTCGTGAAAATGTGCGCGTCATTCGTCGGGCGTGACGCGATCGGCCTGCGACTGCAGCGTCTCACTCTGCACGAGGTCGAGGTACTTCGCGCGCAGACGCATGGTCATTTCGCCGGGCGATCCACCTGCGATCGAACTCTCCTCGACTCCAACGACTGGCAGGATTCCCCAACTTGAATTCGTGAGAAAGATCTCGTCGGCATCCAAGAGGTCATCGATCGTGAGATCGTGCACTTGTACCTCGGTGCCATCATCTTGCGCGCACTCGATCGCAACAGCGCGCGTCACTCCGGGCAACACTGGCGAATTCGCGCCGCCCTCACTGGCGTCGCGTGCTCGAGGTGTACAGAGCACTCCGTCTTTGACGAGAAAGAGATTGCTCACCGCGCCGCTCGCGACGCGATTGCTCGTCGTGAAGAAGAGCGCCTCAGAACAACCGCGCGCCGCTGCCCGTTGCAACTCGGCAAGTCGAGGCCAGTACCAGATGGTCTTGTGGCCAGCGAAAGGATCTTGTGTACTCAGTCGAGGCTCCGCAACGCAGACTCGAATTCCACGCTCAAAGAGTTCGGCGGGATACGGAGTCGGTGGCTGCACCACAATCGCGATCGTTGGATCATTGCGCGGCGACTCGCCGACGACACCTGGCGACTTGAGCATTCGCAGATCACCTGCAGTGAGCGTCAGTCGCACACGAGCCTCGGTCGCATTGTTCTCTACAAGCGTGAGTTCGATCGCATCTGCGAGTGGTTCGAGTTGAAGCACCTCGAGCAGTCCGAGCTGTACCGCAGACGCCTTGATTCGCTCAAGGTGCGACATCACTCGAAAGATGCAGCCGTTTCGCGCGCTCATCGTTGCGAACAGTCCAACGCCATGCTGAAAGCCCGCGTCAAAGAGCGAGACCTGAGCCTCGTGTGGGGGCACGAATCTTCCATTGATCCAGACTTTCATCGCGAGACCACCGGCTCAACTGCTTGCACCGCAAAATCGCCTTCATCGGGGGTGAAAACTCCAACGAGCTTCACCTGAGAGTCGCCCGAAATCGCGATCACCCGCACCGCAACGCGCTCACTGTCCTTGTAACAAGCCAACGCCGTATGCGTCGCACTCCCGAGTGCGCCCGCGCCAAAGTCACCAGGCTGCACAATCACGAGCGCAGCTTTGCTCTTGGACGCACCCGCCGCCCGCTGCAATCGCAGACGAAACTCCTCGATGACAACCGGATCACTCCCCTGCAGCGCGTTAGAAAGTTGTGCTGGACCACGCGCCGACTCTTCAAGCAACTGGGTCAAGAGGATGCGCACTCGATCGGTCTCGAGGTTCGCGCTCCTCGACTGCGCGGACGAGATCCAGAGTCCCGCGCCAACGATGATGAGCGGCATCACGATCAACCGCACCGAGCGCCATCGCGCGATCAAGCTGCGCGGTTGATTCGACATTTCACTCATCGCCCAAGAGTAGCCGCGTAGTATCGCCGAATGCCGATTGCCACGTTGACGAATGTCCGCTTTGGACATGGAACCCGACTCCTTCTTGATGGAGCGACCCTCACGATTGAGCCTGGAGAGAAACTCGGACTCGTCGGACGCAATGGATGCGGTAAGAGCACATTGATGCGTCTGCTCGCTGGGCAATCCAAGCCCGATGCCGGGATCGTCGGAATTCAACGCAATTGCCGCATCGGATTTCTGACGCAAGATCCAACGATCGAACCGACCGACACACTGCGCGAGGCGGCCGCCCGCGCATTCACGAGACTGCACGAGATTCGCCATGAACTCGAGGGGGTGTACGAGTTGCTCTCGCACGCGGGCGCCGACGACCTCGATCGACTTCTCACCAAGCAAGCGACTCTCGACGCAGAGTTTGAACGAGGCGGCGGCTACGCGGTCGATCACAAGATTGACGCAGTGTTGCACGGGCTCGGCTTTGTCGACGCACAGTTTTCGACCCTCGTCAGCAAGCTCTCGGGCGGTCAGCGCGCCCGCGCCGGGCTCGCGCGACTCTTGCTTGAAGAGCCCGACCTGTTGCTACTCGATGAGCCAACGAATCACTTAGATATCGAAGGCCGCCGCTGGCTCGAGGACTTTCTCGCCGATGAGTTTCCAGGCGCTGTGCTCGTCGTCAGCCATGATCGATGGCTGCTCGACCGCGTGGTCTCGCGCATCATCGAGATTCACGATTCGAGCATCCGCGAGTATCCAGGCAACTACGCCGACTTCGTCGTCTTGCGACGCGAGCGCGCACTCACTCAGCAGCGCATCCATGAAAAGCAACAAGACAAGATCTCGCGCGAAGAGTCGTACATCGCTCGGTACAAGGCCGGTCAACGCGCGCGCCAAGCCAAGGGACGCGCCACACGCCTCGAACGATTTCAGCGCGACAACCTTGTTGAACGCCCGGTGGACTTCGATGTCATGCGGCTGCAACTTCCGCGCGCTGAGAGGGTCGGCGACATCGTCGTTTCGGCGCACGAGGTCTCGAAGGCCTTCGGCCCACGCGTGCTCTTGTGCGACTTTGAACTCACTCTCAAACCAGGCGATCGCCTTGGAGTGGTTGGAGCGAACGGCACAGGAAAGACCACACTTCTGCGCATCTTGATGGGGGATGAACGCCCCGACACTGGATCACTCAAGCGCAGTCCTCGCCTCTCAGTGGGATGGTTTCGACAGACGCACGATCACCTTGACAAGACCCTTGAAGTCTGGCGCCATCTGCAACTCACCGTTCCACCTCGTGCCAATGGCGTGCGGCTCAGTGAACAAGAGGCGCGCGATCTCGCAGGCGCATTCTTGTTTTCTGGTGGGGCACAAGAATCTCTTTTGGGATCGCTCTCCGGTGGCGAACGCGCACGCGCCGTCTTGGCAGGTCTCGTCGCTGGCGCCCACAATCTGCTCATCCTCGACGAGCCATCCAACCATCTCGATATTCCAAGCGCCGAGCGCCTCGAGCAGGCACTCTCACTTCCGCCCGACGAAGGTGGGTACGACGGCACACTCATTCTGGTGAGCCACGATCGCGCGCTCTTAACGGCGACGTGCGATCAGATTCTCTCGCTCGATGGGGATGGCAAGTGGCGACTCTTCCAGGGCACCTACGCAGAGTTTGATGCGCAGCGAGTTGCGAGCGAGGCCGCGCCCTCTGCCAAAGAAACTCCCAAAACAGCGGTCAAAGAAGTTGTAAAAACGCCTGTGAAAGCAGTTGTGAAAGCAGTTGTAAAAACAGATGTCAAGGCGAATGTCAAGGCGAAACTTCAATCCGTGCAAGCACAAGCGCGCACCGCAACCAACGGGCGCAATCCACTCTCCAGTTTTCCACTTGATGAACTCGACGCTCGCGTGCAAGCGATCACCGCGAAACTCGAGGCGATCGACGCAAAGTTGGGCGATCCTGAGGTCTATGCAGACCGAAAGAAAACCAACGCACTTTTGGATGAGCGCACGACGGTCGAAGGACAGAAACTACGACTCGAAGAAGAGTGGCTGCGTCGAACGGACGTCTGAGACCGACGTGCGCACTCGCACTCCGTTTGAACTCGCCCTCAGTTCGTGGGGCGAGTGGCGAAGACGACTGACCCACGCTCGTCGAGGAGACGCCAGTCGGTGTTCGCGTTGGCGGCGCCCTTTTCGAGAGATCGGCACGTTCCACTGAGCGGAAGTTCAACTGTGAAGTCGCCGACCAATCGCGTTGCCCCACTCACTCGGTCGACGGCATGCAACGAGAGCGTTTGACCACGAGGAAGGTCAACCCAGACGATCCGCACCTCTTCGAAGTTCGGAGTGAGCGCGACGAATGCACAACCATTGTCACGAGCTGTGGCGCCGACGAGTCCTTTCACGATGCAGCCTTCCTCAAGGACCGCCTTGAGACTCTTTCGACCCGTACCAGTCAAGTCCTTCAATTCATCAGAGCTCGAGTTCTGCAGAGCGAGTTCGCCGATTCGTGCGACCGATCGAGCGGTTGCGACGAGAATGACGAGTGTTGCTGCGAGGCACCCGATTGCGGCGATGAACCCAACACGCCACAATCGTGCCGACCGACGCCAACGGCCGTCGACGATCGCAGGAAGCGTTTCGCTCGCCGCAGATGAAGTTGATTCGTCCGTAGTCGCCATGGTTCGTCCTGCGGCCGAGGGTCGCCCAATCAAGGCGATCGGTGCGAGTTGTGCGTCCGTTGCTTCCACGGCCTGGGCAACAGATGCCAAGACTCGCAGACGCAACGATCGCTCTGGCTCGATCACTGGCAGGAGCAGCGACTGCACCGCCATTGAGGCTTGCAGGTCGATGACCTCACGCTGCACAACTGGCAGGGCATCTCGAAAGAGCCGTTCCAAACGTGCGCCGTCGACGCCTTCAAGAGCGCCGAGAACTTCCAACTGTGCGAGTTCGATGATTTCTTCACGATTTGATGGGCAACTTGCCATATACACCTCTGGCTAAAACTGACGGTCTCCCAACCCTCAGTCCGAGATAGGGGCGAACTGCTCGCCCATTTCCCTTTTTCCCACTGTGAGCCACCTGGCGCACAGTCCTCCTGAGGAGACTGACACAGAGTCAGTCGTTCCCTCTACGAAACCGATACGTATTGCGGCTCCCTTTTGCCGCAGTATTCCCTCAACCTTTCGCACCGAACCTCAGTCCGAGCCGATCAATCTCTTGATCAGCCAGTCTGCTCGATGCCAAACTTGTCGCGCAGCCGAGAAAGTCCCCGACTGAGCGCACTTTTAATCGTTCCAACGGGCATGTTTCGCTGTTCCGCGACCTCGCGCAGCGAATAGCCCTGCAAGTAGACCCGTTCAATAACCTCGCGCTGAAGTTCTGGAAGTTCGCTCATTCGCCGTCGAACGTTCGCACTCCCCTCTTTCACTTCAGAATCTTGCACCGGTGGAACGGATGTGTCATGCAACCCCTCATCGAGGGACATCGCATTGGGCCGCACCATTCGTCGGCGAAGCCGGTCAATGAGCATCCGCCGCGAGATGAGCATGACCCACGTCACGAGCTTTGCACGAGTCGGGTCGTAGCGGTCAGCGGTGCGCCAAATCTGCACGAAGACCTCTTGGGTGGCATCTTCAGCCTCCGCAACAGAACCGAGCACCTGGCAGGCGTTGCGAAAGACGAGGCTTCCAAAGCGGTCGTAGAGCGTTCGCACGGCAATTTCGTTGCCCTGCGCGATTCGCTGCATCAAAATCCAGTCTTCGTTGTCGATTCCCATTTCCACTCCAAACGTCCCAGTACACGGGACCGCAAATACTTGATGGAAAAGCAGTTCCTTCCAAACAACTTTGAAGTTCTCCCCCACGGAGAACGACCAACGAGAGGTCCATCTTCTCCTCTCTGTTGGTCAAGATGCCTCAAGGATGATCAAAAGCAAATCTGCCAACCAAATTTTCAGAGTTTTCGACCCCGAAAGGGCGTCCAGAGGAACGCGCGATTCCGAGCGAAAAATACTTGGGAGAATTGAAGAAAACTTTAACGATTAGTTCACGCGGCTCAAATCCCGTGGCACAATACCCCAGAGCGAGGGAAGTGAACCGTTTCAAGCGGTGGAGACACAATGGCCCTGAGAGCGATCGGTGATAATCGGTTCCGACCAGAGTGCATGCGAGCGCGTGCGACTAGGGTGTCGGTCACGAGTCGCGGATTCACGATCGTTGAACTGCTCGTGACGTTGGCAATCGTTGCACTTCTGATGGGACTCCTTTTTCCTGGACTTCGCGCAGCGCGCGAGGGGGCACAGCGAATTCAATGCAGCTCGAATCTGCGACAAATCGGAACCGCGCTCTATCTCTTTGCACTGCACAACGAAGAGCGCTTGCCCGACACCATCTTCGATGATGGCGAGAGCAGAAACCCGCAAGAGATGATGGCACTGACGACTGGAGTGGAGGGCGTGGACACGGGCGGCGTCAGCGGCAATTGGGATGGACTCGGGCACTTGATCGGTGATTCGAAGATGTTTATCGACTCACCCGCAGTCATGTATTGCCCCTGCCACCGCGGAGAGCACTCCCAACACGTCTATGAGGATGCGATTCGCAGAGATTCGCCGCAGCGCTTCTACTGCAACTATCACTACGTGGGCGACAAGGATCTTGGAGAAGGCGGCGAGAGCACGCAACGCCGTCTCTTTCAGTACTCAAGCGCTGTGCTCGTCGCCGATGGCATGCGCACAGAGTCTGACATCAATCACAAGGTCGGCGCAAACGCGTTGCGAGGCGATGGCTCGGTGAGCTATTGGGCTGACAACGCGTTCATCCTGCGAAACACGTTCACGCAGACTGCGACCGATGCGCCGCCGAGCCCAGAATCGTTTGACGCGATCTGGGCGGCGATGTCAAAGCTCGAGTAGTCGCGCAGCGGTCTCTCGCTCACTCCTGAAACTGAATGATGGCCGCTTGCATTCGGTGTTGACCGAGACCGAGATCGATGCACCCATACTGCCTCGCGTGCACTCGAGGGGCAAGGAGCATGTGATCAATGTGAAAGAGCGGCCAGGCGCGCGGATACGTGGCACCAAATCCAACCCCGCCTTCGTCGAAAGCGTGATGCATCCCCGGCGCAAACGCGCGAAGCGAATGGCCGCCGCGCGCGGCGTTGAAATCTCCAACGATGAGTTGAGGGGACGGCAACTGCATTGCGTCCAAGCGAGCGCGCAACCGAGTCAACACTTCACTTCGCGAGAGGCTCGGGTCTGATGGAAGGTCGACGAGCAGAGCACTGAACGATGGATTTCCCCGCCACGCTGCGAACATAACGAGCGCGGCGGTGCTCTTTCCATCATCGAAAATTGGGAGCGCTTCGACAATAGGCACAGCCGAAATGACGCCGAACCGGCCGATGCTCATTGCCACTGAATCAGCCGGCGCGTAGGTGCCGATCGACGCACCTGCGAGCAGTGCTCCACACTCCGAGAGAAACAGTACATCGAGCGGCTCGCCTCGAAAGGCAATCGCCATTCCTCGTGCGATCGCATCGGCGAGTCGCGGCGATTGTTTGCCGGGCCAGTTCGCGTTGAAGTGTGCGATGCGAAGTAGTGGTTGATTTCGCAATGCGTCTGGCGCGGTCGGCCGTCTCCACGCGATGTCTTGCGACGCGAGCACGACCACTTGCACGAGTGCGAGTGCCCACAGTGTCTGTCGCATCGAGCGGCGCTTCGACCAGAGCAGCAGGATCGCGCACGTGAGAGTCACAAGCAGCGCGAGCAGTGTTGGAATCCAGTGCAGAAATTGCAGAGACGCGAAACGATCCGTCACGATTCGACCGACCAACCATCCACTCCAACAGAGCAACGCGAAGGCGAACAGCCCGGTCGAAACAAACTTTGAAGAAGCGCGCCTCACCTGCCCCACTGCTGCGCCGCGACGGCGTGAATGACCGGCGCGATTTCGCGATCACACGCGAGTGTCCCGACGTTTCGATCGAGTGATTCTCCCATGAAAACAAGTTCATTTCCGCACAAATCACTGACGGCTGCGCCCGCTTCTTCGGCGACCACGACTCCGGGGGCGTGATCCCACACCTTCTCAGCGCCGCGCGATCCTGGAACGCGCATGAAGCAGTCCGCTGCCCCTTCGGCCACGAGCGCGTACTTGCACTGACTATCGAGTGCGATTGAGTTCCACGCGAGTCCTGTCGCGGTCATGACCTCGCGCATGCGCTCGGCGCGCGACCCTCCTTCGATCGAATCGCAGACGCGAATCGAAGAGGTCGTGCGGATGGGTCGACGCAACTCTGTCATCGAATCGGGGAGCGTGCGCTGACCATCGGTCGGTTGAAACTTCCACGCGCCTTGTCGGTGCACCGCCGCGTAAATCGTGCCATTCTGTGAGTCTGCTCCGATCTCGAGGGGATCGCGTCCCATGACAAGTGTCGGGCAACTCAGCACTCCCACTGTCGCTTTACCTGACTCGACGAGAGCCAAGCAAAGGGCGTAGTGACGGCTGCTGCGGAATCCCTTCGTGCCATCGATGGGATCGACCGTCCACCATCTCTCGCCTGGTCGCGTGGGCGGCTGCATCAAGAGGCCGATCGGATCAGCGGGTGCCTCTGCACCCATTGACTCGCGCACCGCCGCGACCGCACGGGCGAGCAGTTCATCGCCGCCCGCGCCACTCACGCTTGCCTCCCCCTCTTCGCCAACCACCGCGAGGCCGCTCGATCGTCGAGCGAGAACTGCGCAGACTGCCATTTGGACGGCAAGGTCGCCCGCGGTCACGGGCGATCCATCGCTCTTGATGACGGGCAACCGTGCGCGAGGATCCCTCAGCACGACCCGAAGCGCTCCGAGTCCTGCCAATATTGCCTCAAGAGCGATCTCGAGACGTTCGTCAGTTCGTGTGTGCTGAGGCATTCTTCGAGAATAGCGTGGGGTCAAGACCGTGCGAGTTGGCACGAACTTTGCTCTCCCACGCCGCCCCGCTCATGGGCAGAAACGGAATCAATACAACATGTCAAAAATCATTGGAATCGATCTGGGCACTACGAACTCAGTGGTCTCCATCATGGAAGGCGGAGTTCCAAAGGTCCTCATTAACTCGCAAGGCAATCGGACGACCCCATCGGTCGTCGGTTTCACCGAGAAGGGTGAGCGCCTCGTTGGCCAGCCAGCGCGCCACCAACAGATCACCAATCCAAAGAACACGGTCTTCTCGATCAAGCGATTTATGGGTCGACGCGGCAATGAAGTGAAAGAAGAGCAGACGCGCGTGCCGTACACAGTCACCGGCGGTCCAGATGATCTCGTGAAGGTCGATATCCGCGGCAAGAGTTTCACGCCACCCGAAATCTCGGCGATGATCCTGCAAGACCTCAAGAAGGTGGCAGAGGACTACTTGGGCGAAAAAGTGGACCGCGCGGTGATCACGGTTCCCGCGTACTTCAACGACGCGCAGCGACAAGCGACGAAAGACGCGGGCGAGATCGCCGGTCTCAAGGTCGAGCGCATTATCAATGAACCAACGGCCGCCGCGCTCGCGTACGGACTTGAGAAGCGCAAGAACTCGCGCATTGCGGTGTTCGATCTCGGCGGTGGAACCTTTGACATCTCGATTCTTGACGTTGGCGACGGCGTCTTCGAAGTGCTCGCCTCGAATGGCGACGGACATCTCGGTGGAGATGACTTTGATCAGCGACTGATCGACTTTGTCGGCGAAGAGTTTCGCAAGCGCGAGGGCATCGATGTGCGCAAAGACCCGATGGCGCTTCAGCGCCTCAAAGAAGCGTCAGAGAAGGCGAAGATCGAACTCTCGACACAGCTCGAAACGACGGTCAATCTTCCATTCATCACGGCCGATCAGAATGGTCCAAAGCACTTGCAAGTCACGGTGACACGAGCGAAATTCGAAGAGCTCTGCTCTGACCTCTTCGATCGTCTTCGCGGTCCCTGCCAGGCCTGCATCAAAGACTCGAAACTGAACGCCAAGGACATTCAAGATGTCGTCATGGTCGGTGGATCGATCCGCATTCCCAAGGTGCAAGAGATCGCCAAGGAGATCTTTCAGACGACCGAACTCGATCGCAGCATCAATCCCGACGAAGTCGTTGCGGTCGGTGCGGCAATCCAGGGCGGCGTCTTGCAGGGCGAAGTGAAAGACGTGCTGCTGCTCGATGTCACGCCACTCTCGCTTGGCGTTGAGACACTCGGCGGCGTGATGACGCGACTCATCGAGCGGAACACCACGATTCCCGCGAGCAAGAAAGAAGTCTTCTCAACTGCGGCAGACAATCAGACCTCGGTCACGATTCATGTGCTGCAGGGAGATCGCGAGTTTGCCTCGGACAATCGCAGCTTGGGACGGTTCGACTTGACGGGCATCCCATCCGCTCCACGCGGAATTCCGCAAGTTGAAGTTGAGTTCTCGATCGACGCCAATGGAATCATGACCGTCAGCGCCTCTGACAAGGCAAGCGGAAAGAAGCAAGAGATTCGCATCACTGGCTCGAGCGGATTGAGCAAGGACGAAGTCGAACGCATGCGCAAAGAAGCTGAAGAGAACGCCGGCGAAGACAAGAAGCGTCGCGAACTCGTCGATGTTCGCAATCAAGCTGAGCAGGCGATCTACGCAACGAAGAAGTCGCTCGAAGAGCATGGCACGAAGATTTCGGCCGAGGGTCGCGCCAAGATCGAAAGTGCCGTTTCGAATCTCGAGTCGAAGGTGAAAGAGGATGACCGTGCAGCGATTGAAGCTGCCGTCAAGGCCTTGAACGATGCGTCGATGGAACTCGGAAAAGCTGCATACGAAGCGACGAAGAATGCCAAGGCTGAAGGCGCAGCGTCTGGCGAGAGTGGCGCGACTGCGACCAAAGGCAAAGATGATGTCATCGATGCCGAGTACGAGGTGAAGGACGGCAACTAGTTTCGCCCTCGAATCCCCCACCCCCCCCCACCCCAAAGAGAACGCCCCCGGCAATTGCCAGGGGCGTTTCTATTTCAAAGGTCGAGGCGAATCAAAATCGCGCGCTTCAGCGGCGACGGCGACTAATGAGTCCTGCAAGACCGAGAAGGGCCACTGCTCCAGGAGCAGGCACCATTGAGCCTGAGACGATTACGTTGTCGATGCGATTCGTACCAGCAGCGGTAGTCGTGACAAGCGATCGGATACGGAAGAGGACGCTCGTGCTGTCACTCGCCCCTACTGCGGCGGATGTCGTTGTGAAGAACCCAGGTTGATTCGTCAACGCGTTCCAACTCGTGGTGCCCGTTCCTGTGAGACCCGCTTGAACGACCGAGTAACTCGCGATCAGGGTTGACCAACTCGCACCACCGTCTGTGCTTGCGACGAGTTCAAAGGACGCTGGGCCAGTGCTACTTCGGGTTTGATCCCACGAAATCGAGACGTCCTGGTAGCCGGTCGTCGAGACGCTGACTTGGTAGTAGTCACCGATCGCCCAGTTGTTGCTGCTCAGCGAGTAGGTTGAACCATTGCCAGTTGGACTCGAGTATGCCGTCGCTGCCGCAGCGTGCGAACTTGAGAGACTCGATCCCGCGGTCATATCGCCAGAATCAGCTACGCCGTAGGTGTACGAGACGCCGGTCGTAGCCGCAACGGCCGTCGGCATCGACCAGCTCGCGATGACCGCTCCAGAAGCTGAAAGGGAGAGCGTGGAAGCAGCAACAGCCGCAACGATTATCGAGTTTGAAATAGTTTTCACGAAAGGCTCCAAGAACAATGACGTCGATCAGTTCGACTGACCGCCCAATTGCCTCGCCAACCGAGTTCAAAGTACCCCACAGAATTGCCATTGCAAATGCACTTAGACGGATTTTGCATTCATTTTTGGTTCACCAGCTCGAGGGCGGGGCGCGGCGTTGTTACGATGAGGCAGTACCCGATTCGACCGACACTTCAGATTCCAGATGGTCTGGGATCGCAGTGACTGACTCACCTCGGAAGCCTCAATGGAAGCGATTAAAGGCATTGGTGTCAGCTCCGGAATCGCCATAGGCAGAGCGCTTTTGCACTTCGAAGCTGAGGGCAGAACTTCTTTTCGGACAACAGCTCACGACGATGTCGCAACCGAGGTTGCGAGGATGGAGCGCTCGCTCGAAGAAGCCAAGAGACAGATTCTGCAGATACGAAACAAAATGAGCCTCAGAGGGGGTGACGAAGCTGCGAAAATCTTCGATTTTCACCTTGAACTGCTCAGCGATCAGTCGCTGATTCAGCCAATTCGCGATGACATCCTGCGGGAGCGGGTCGTGGCCGAGTATGCGGTTGCAGAAAACTTTGACAAACTCGCCGCCCGCTTTCGCGAGATGGGATCAGAGATCTTCGCTCAAAAGGCTGCAGACATCAGCGATCTTCGCCGGCGGGTGCTCACCTGGTTGAGTGGTCGCGCGACCGACCGACTCGTCGGCGTGACTGGACCAGTGATCGTCATTGCCCATGAGCTCACGCCGAGCCAAACGGTTGAACTGCACCGAGCTCACATCGTTGCCTTCGCAACCGACGCCGGAGGGTTGACCGGTCACACATCGATCCTCGCACGAGCACTCAGCATGCCAGCGGTGGTCGGCTGCACGAGGGTGACTTCGGATATCGAGGATGGCGACACCGTGATCGTGGACGGTGATGGCGGCGTCGTGATTGTGCGACCAGACGATGTGCTTCTCGCGCGCTATCAGTTACTTGCGCGTGAAGGACAGCAGCGGCAGCGCGAACTGCGAAGCGATGCGAGCCAACCCTCGGTCACGCGCGATGGAATGCCGATCACTCTGCTTGGAAACATCGAGTTTCCAGAGGAAATTGATGCAGTTATTAAAAACGGAGGCTCTGGAGTTGGCCTCTACCGCACGGAATTCCTGTTCTTGATGAGCGATCTGCCACCGACCGAAGAGGATCAACTGGAGAGTTACTGTCGAGCGATCGAACTCGCTGCGGGTCGTCCACTGGTCATTCGAACCCTTGACCTCGGCGCAGATAAATACACACAGGGTCAACTCGCCGAAGCCGAACGCAATCCATTTCTTGGCCTGCGCAGTATTCGATTTTGCCTCGCGAATCAGGAGTTGTTCAAGACGCAATTGCGCGCCCTTCTGCGAGCGAGTGCGTTCGGTCCAATCAAGGTCATGTTGCCGCTCGTCACCCACGTCATGGAGTTACGGCAGACCCGAATGCTGCTCAACGACTTGGCTGAAGAGCTCGACGAGGCTGGTATCGCATTCGATCGCAATATTCCAATTGGAATCATGGTTGAGACTCCAGCCGCGGCTCTCATGTCGCGCACGTTCGCCCATGAGGCACGGTTCTTCTCGATCGGCACCAACGATCTGATCCAGTACACGCTGGCGGTCGACCGAGGCAATGAACGGGTGGCTGGGCTCTACAACGCGGCGAATCCCGCGGTGTTGATGCTCATCAAGAGCATCGTGCGAGCCGGCCGCCACGTCGGCATCGACGTGAGCGTCTGCGGCGAGATTGCCGGGCAACCCCTCTTCACCGCGTTGCTCCTTGGGATGGGAGTGCGTACACTCTCGATGTCGCCTGGACAGATCCCCGCAGTGAAGCGGGTGGTTCGGGGGCTTGAGATCGAACACTGTGAGGCGCTCGCGAGGCGAGTCGGCTCGTTTGACTCAGACCGGCAAGTACTCGCGTGCTTGCGAGACGAACTTCGAAAGATCGACCCGGAAGCACTCGCAGGCTCAGAAGGCGGCTAGTGCAAGACACAGAAAGAACTCTCAAACAAATGCATGACTGAGAACGGGAAGGACCCGCGAATCGCCGCACGTGAATTACGTCGCCGCGCTTCGGACCTGCGGACCCCCATCAGCATGCCGACGGAACAGACACGATGAAGTTTCAACAACTACCGCTTCATTCGACCTTGTTGGTCGACTGCACCACGACTGCGCGTCCTTGCACGCGCAGTTGTGTCGAAGCTCATCGATGCGCGTTCCGTCATTACGCGCCGCACGAATGCGGCAGGATGACCACGTGCCACAAGACAACACACCGATAAACGAAGACGCCGATGAGCGTTTCAAGAGCGACGCAGAGACTGACACTCCGGGCGACGCGTCCGGCGGGACCACGGGCGACAACGCCGTCGAAATCCCCGCTGACGCCCAGACTGAAGCCCCGATAAATATTGACGACTATGCCGACGAGGCACACGAACGCGCCGTCGAGCAGGAGCGCGCACGTGAACTCGAAGAACTCGACACCCCTGCGCTCAACGACGACTCTGAGAGCGACACGAGCGATGAATCGACCGATTGCGCAAACTCGGACGATGTGCGAGATGCCATGGACGCAACTGCCTCGACACGCGAAGAGTCGCTGAGCGATGAAAGTGTTCCTGGTGCGAATGGGGAGTCTGACGCAGACGCTCCTGCGCTGCCAGTAGGCGACGCAGTCGCAACTCCAAAGCCGCGTTCACGGGCACGCGCAAAGGCGTTGCCCGCACGAACGGTGCAACTCGTTGTCAACGACGAGCCTGGCGACGAGTGCCGTATTGCGATCCTCGCAGATGGTCGTCTCGATTCCTACTTCTCTGAGCGCGAGGCAACCGCCACAAACGTCGGGAGCATCTACAAGGGTCGCGTCATGAACATCGAAGGGGCGATCCAAGCTGCCTTCATCGACTTCGGTTCTGGGCAGAATGGATTTCTGCACATCAGCGACTTGCACCCGAAGTATTTCCCGGGCGAAGAACGCACAGAGCAGGTCGGCAAGAAGATCGCACGCAGCGAGCGTCCACTGATTCAACAAGCGCTTCGCAAGGGGCAAGAAATTCTCGTGCAGGTCATCAAAGAAGGTCTTGGATCGAAGGGCCCGACACTGACGAGTTACCTCAGTCTGCCGGGCCGACTCTTGGTGATGATGCCCGACATGGACCGCGTGGGGGTCTCGCGACGAGTCGAAGATGAAGATCAGCGCCGCGAGATGCGCCGCATTCTTGACTCACTCGAATTGCCAAGTGGCTTTGGATTCATTCTGCGCACCGCGGGCTTCGACAGCACCAAGACCGAACTGCAGCGCGACGCCGCGTATCTGCAGCGACTCTGGGATGCGATGGAAAAACGAAGTTCAAAGACTGGAGCTCCGTGCGAGCTCTACACCGAGAGCGACGTGCTCGTGCGCACCCTGCGCGATCAAGTTGACTCGACGGTCGAGTCAATCACCGTTGACAGTCCAGGCGCATTCGAACGTGCAAAGATGTTCCTCGATGTGATCGCCCCCAAGAGTTCGGGCACGGTTCAGTACTACAACGGCAAGGTTCCGGTGTTTGAGGCCTTCGGAATCGAACGACAGATTGACGAGATTCACTCGCGTGTTGTGCCACTTCCATCGGGAGGCGCACTCGTCTTTGACCAAACCGAAGCACTCGTTGCCATCGACGTCAACAGCGGACGCAGCCGCAGCGCCCGCGACTCTGAAACGAACGCCTTTCAAACAAATCGCGAAGCGATCGAGGAAGTCTGCCGGCAGCTGCGCCTGCGCGACCTCGGCGGTCTGATTGTGGTCGATTGCATCGACATGCGATTCATAAAGCATCGCCGTGAGATCGAAGAACGGTTGACCGCCCTTCTCAAAATCGATCGCGCGAAGAGCTCGTTCGCGCCGATCAGCGAATTCGGCATCATCGAGATGACGCGACAGCGCATGCGGCCGAGTCTTCGAAAGATGCACTACGCCGATTGCACCCATTGCACCGGGAGCGGCGAGATTCGCGTTTCAGGCGCGGTGGCCGCCGATGCGATGCGTCGGATTGCGCTCCTGTTCAGTTACAACAATGTGCAGCGCGTCGAGCTTGTCTGTTCGGTGCGGGTTGCTGGCGAGTTGCTGTCCAACCGTCGACGAGCGATGCACGAACTCGAAGAGCGGGCATCCAAGCGAATTGATGTGCGAATCAGCGAGGCGTTTGCTGCTGACCGCATCGAATTCTACGCCTACGACGAGCAAAACTCGGACCTTGAGCTCGATCGATTGCCAGCGGCACCCCGTCCTGGGAAGGCAGCGCTGCACGACGAACTCCCTGAAGAAGAGATCGCTGAACTCTCGCCCGCAGAGGTGTTGGCGCGCCGCCGTCGACGCAAGCGGCGTCCTGCCCCTGCCGATGCGACTGCGATCGCACTCGCTGGAGGGTTTGAAGATCTTCCGGATGTTTCAGACGATGAGTTGTCTGTTCGCGAATCGCTCGCAGAGGCGACCCGCTCGGATGAATCAGCAATAGGCGATCGTGCGCAACGCGGGGGTGAGCGCGGCAGTGATCGCGGCGGTCAACGCGGCGGTCGACGACAGCGCGGAGGACGAGGCGGCGAACAACCAGCTCGCGAGGCGCGCCCACAGGGCGGACGGCCATCGTCTGCGCAAGAGAGCCAGCCACGTGCAGCGCAGAACAAGAACCCCGCTGCGGGCGAGCGATCGAATCGCGATCAACCATCGACCCGTCGGCGACGAGGTCGCGGCCGTCGCGGGATTGATTCGATCTTCGACATGGTCGAGGAGAAGGCTGCGTTCGAAACCAGCCGTGTTGCAGCGATCCTGCAGACCTCGGTTGAAGAGCTCATCGAACGGTTGCGAGGTGATGCTGACGCTGAGATTGCCGCACTCTTGAATGCGACGACGACGATGCTTCCACCCGAATTGATCGCGCGTGCGCAAACGCTGTATCCACAGATCGCTGGGAATCCTGTTCAAGATGTCGCCGCACAGCCCGAGGCGGGCAACAGCAACGATGGCGAGCCTGACAACCAAGGTGGGCAACGCGGGCAGACTGGTCAAGGTGGTCGTGGAGATCAAGGTGGTCGTGGAGATCAAGGTGGTCGCGGCGGTCGCGGCCGACGGGGCAGCCGACGTGGACGCGGCGGTAACGATCGCGGTCCGCGCGATGGCGATGATCGCGGCGGCGCACCACGCAACGATTCTGCTCGAGCCAGCGGATCATCGACCGCACAGGAGAGTGCGCAACCAACGGGTGACTCGCGCGCTGCGTCGGCGCGACCCGCGCGAGAGTCAACACCCGCACCTTCAGCGCCTCCTGCGACTCAGCCGTCAACTCCACCCGCGCCTTCAGCAGGCGAGTCTGCCGCACCAGCGAAACCAAAGCGTCGATCACTCTACGGAGCGGCCGTGCGTTTGCTCTCATCGCTCGAACGCACGAAAGCGAAAGGACGTCCTGAGTAATCGCGCGGTTCGACGTAGCTATGAACACGCAGCGCAGGCTCTTCATCCTCGGATCGACCGGATCGATCGGCGAGAACACACTCGAAGTTGTGCGCCATCTGCGCAGTGAGGGGACGATCAACTTCACGATCGTCGGAGTTGCCGCTGGATCAAACGTCGATCTCTTGGCCAAGCAAGTCGAGGAGTTTCGACCAACTGCGGTGGCAATCGCTGATGGCGAGACGGCACGTGCGTGGCCCGGTCCAACGTCATGTGAACTCTTTTCGGGCGCGAATTCTGCGCTCGAACTTATCAAGTCGCACGCACGCCGCGGCGATTTGGTGATGGGAGCGATGGTTGGCGCCGCGGGAATCCCTCCCATCTTGGCGGCGATCGAAGCGGGATGCGACATCGCGCTCGCCAACAAAGAGACACTCGTCGCCGCCGGCGAGATCGTGACGCGCGCCGCACAACGCGCAGGAGTCTCGATCATTCCAGTCGATAGCGAACACAGCGCAATTTTTCAGTGCATGCGTGCAGGATCGTCTGCGAGTGAAGTTCAGCGAATCGTGCTGACCGCGAGCGGTGGACCCTTTCGCCGAACTCCCAAGGACGTGATGGACCGCGCCGTCCTCGCAGACGCGCTCAACCATCCGACGTGGACGATGGGTCGCAAAGTCACGATCGATAGCGCGTCGATGATGAACAAGGCGCTTGAGATTATTGAGGCGCACTGGCTCTTCGATCTTCCTGCTGAGCGCATTGACGCAATCATTCATCCCCAGTCGATCGTGCACTCGTTCGTTGAATTCGTCGACGGAAGTGTGGTGGCGCAGCTCTCGCCTCCCGACATGCGGCTGCCGATACAGCTCGCACTAACCTGGCCGCAGCGCGGTCCACGCTGCGCTAAGGCGCTCGACTGGACGGCCCTGCGCTCACTCGAGTTTGAACCAATCGATTTCGATCGATTTCCTGCCGTCCAACTCGCGTGGCGGGTGATTCGCGCGGGCGGAACATCCGGCGCGATTTTCAATGCCGCCAATGAAGCGGCGGTCGAAGCGTTCATCACTGGATCGATTCGCTTCGGAGAGATCAGCACGCTCGTGTTGGGTGCCCTCGATGCAATTGCACCGATTGCCGTCGAATCGCTCTCATCGGTCTCGCGCGCGGATGCAAGTGCTCGGGCATGGGTGCAGGCAGAAGTGAATCGAACGCACGCTGCGAGCCAACATTCCGCCGTGCGATAGCTGAGCATCCCTGCTCATTGTTCGCCGCTCTCGCCTACGCTTGGTTGACGATGGAACTTCTCGGAAACGGCGTAAACATTGTGCTCGTACTCATCGGATTTGGGCTGCTCGTTGCGGTGCATGAGTTTGGACACTTCATCGCCGCGAAGTGGGCGGGCGTTCGTGTGGACAGTTTCGCCGTCGGCATGGGACCCGTGCTCGTCTCCTATCGCACGGGCGTTGGAGTGCGACTCGGATCGACCGAGCCGCTCATCCTCAAGCAGACTGGAAAGCGCACGATCGAACTCTCGGACAGCGAGATGGAACGCCTGAATCTCGGAGAGACTGAGTACTCACTTCGCGCCCTGCCTCTTGGTGGATTCGTGCGCATGCTCGGACAAGATGACCTGCATCCAACTGCCGCGAGTTCGGACGCACGGTCGTACAACAAAGTGCCTGTGTGGAAAAGGATGATCATCGTGAGTGGAGGCGTCACGCTCAACATTGCGATGGCCATCCTGCTCTTCGTCATTTCGTTCATGGTGGGTGTGCGTTTCGAAGCCCCAGTCGTAGGCGCAGTCGTTCCAACAGCTGCGGCAGCCGTCGCTGGGATTCAAGCGGGCGATCTCGTCGTCGCGATCGATGGGACACCCGTATCGACCTTTGCAGATTTGCAGATTGCCGCGGCGATGGCCAAACCTTCAGAGCCACTGCATGTGACTGTTGAGCGAACGGTCGCAGGCTCGAAAAAGCAGATCACGCTTGATGTCACCGCGCGACAAGATGCGCTCGCTGGAGTGATGTCGATCGGCATCGCGCCGGCGGCGAGCACCCGGCTCGTTGACGACAATGAAGCGCTTCCGTTCTTGTTCGGAGCCTTGACGCGCGCTGGTTTCTGGAACCACGCGCCCGACGGGATGCCCAGCGATCACGCGTGGGGAATTCAAGGGGAATCTGCGACGCGCGAGACGTTTGCGCAGAGCTTTCACGGCGGCACCCTGCTGGCAGTGAACCGCAGTGCTGCCACCACCTACGACGCACTCGATCGAGCCGCGCGATCATCCTCTGGGCAACCGATCACGACGCGATGGAACTTTCCATCACAGGGCGAGGTGGATATTGCCGTGGAGTGTGCGCCGATCTGGCAGGTCTTGGAGCACACGAACAAACCAGCGACGGCCACGATTGATTACGAACCTGGATTGCTCGGCATCTCCCCTCTCGTGCGCATCGGTCGCGTGCTCGAGAGTTCGCCTGCGAAGGGTTCGCTTCAAGATGGTGACGTCATCCTTCGCGCGGGGGAACTCGCCGGACCGCGACAAATGGAATTTCGCATCGAACTTTCAAAGCACGCGGGTCGAGAGATCGCCATGCGCGTGCTGCGCGACGGAGTCGAAGTCGAAACAGCGCCGAGAGTCGGTCGCGACGGAAAACTCGGCGTCGAGGTCGGTTTCGCGTGGGAGACGCCACTCATCGCGCAACCATTTGCGGTGACCGGCGCCGCTCCCGGAGTCGCAACGGCGGTCGCTCCACTCGACCTCATGCCGCTGACGCGCATCGATTCAGTCAATGGTCACTCGATTGGCACGTGGACCGACTTCTTTCGCGCAACGATGAACTTCGTCAGTGAAACGCCTGCGTCAAGCGATCTCGTCGTCGTGTTCACTCCGCCCACACCATCGGCGCGAGCTGAGTCTTCGACCATCCTCGTTGACGCCGTGCAACGACAGCAGCTCGCGACACTCGGATGGCGATCGGCACTCGGGCCAGAGTGGTTTTCTCCTGCAGAAGTCGTGCTCACGGCGGGGGGCGATCCACTGAAAGCGATTGGGATGGGCTTCACCGAGACCAAGAAGATGGTGCTGCTGACCTACCTCACACTCGATCGACTTTTTCGCGGCACCGTTGGCGTCTCGCAGTTGCGCGGTCCCGTTGGAATCGTGCACATCGGCACGCGTGTCGCCGATCGTGGAACGACCTACCTGCTCTTCTTTCTCGCGATGATCAGTGTCAATCTCGCGGTGGTTAACTTCTTGCCCATTCCCATCGCCGACGGCGGACTCATGGTCTTTCTGATCTACGAAAAACTGCGCGGTCGACCACCAAGCCCATCCTTTCAGAATGGTGCGATGGTCGCAGGACTCGTGCTCGTTGGATTGCTCTTCGCTGTGACGTTTTACAACGATGTCATGCGGCTGGTGAGCTAGTCGAGCGCACACGCGATGCACTCGCCCGTCACGATCATCACAGGCGCCGGAAGCGGCATCGGACGCGCACTTGCAGAGTTGCTCGCAATTCGCGGACACCGACTCGCGCTCGCCGGACGCCGGCACACTGCACTCCTCGAGACCGCCGCGCTCTGCGGTGGATCACCAGGTGTGCTCGTTCACAGTGTCGATCTCAGCGACGACACATCGGCGAGTGCACTCGTTGCAGCGGTCACAGCGAGATTCGGACGTATCGACAATCTCGTGAATTGCGCGGGAATCGCACCGATGGCTCTCATCGGAGCGACGACCGAGCGCCACCTGCGCGAGTGCTTTGGCGTCAACGCGATCGGACCAGCTGCGCTCATCATCCGTTGCTGGCCGCACTTCACCGCGCAACGATCTGGTCGTATCGTGAATGTTTCATCACTCGCGACGAGCGATCCATTTGCTGGATTCCTGGCCTACGCGGCATCGAAGAGCGCGCTCGACTCGCTCACACGCAGTGCCGACAAAGAGGGTGCCCCGCTCGGCATCAAAGCGTTCTCGATCAATCTCGGATGCGTCGAGACTGAACTCTTGCGGTCGTTCGCAGATGAAGCGCTCGTCGCAAAGTCGCGCACACTTTCGCCGGCGAGCGTCGCGCAGACGTTGGGCGAATATCTCGAGGGATCGCATGACTCAGCGCACGGCATGTGCATCGCACTGCCGAGTCCATAGTCGTTCGCGTCACCGTCGACGGTGCAATGCTCGATCGATCTCGCGCTGACTCTCGCGCTTCGAGATCACTTGTCGTTTGTCGCCCTTGGTGCGTCCCGTTCCAACACCGACGAGCAACTTCGCGAATCCATTCTTGAAATAGATCTTGAGCGGAACCAGCGAGACTCCCTTCGCCTGCATCTGCCCGGCGAGTTTCTCGATCTCGCGCCTCTTGGCGAGCAGCCTGCGAATGCGAAGCGGAGCATGCTGGCGATCGCGCCCGGCAGGGGCATACTCGGCGATGTGCACCCCGTGCAGGTTCAGGCGGGTTGGGTTGAGTTCAGCCATCACCCATCCCTCGGCGAGGCTGACCTGTGACCCCCGAACTGATTTCACCTCAGTTCCGAGCAGTTCGATGCCGCATTCGATGCTTTCTCCAATTGAAAAATCATGAAAAGCCTTCCGATTCTCGATCGTTGGCGATTGATCTTGAGGTTTTTCGCGCTTGCTCACGAGGTGCCAAACATACTCGCGACTCGCCGCTCACTCGCATGTACGAGCGAACTCTGGCAAGGTTTTTTTGCTCTTTGACTGGATTGCGGCATAATAGATGAGTCCTACGGGCACAGTGCTCGTATGACTTTCTGCCCGAGCGAGCCAGATGGCTCGCCCGGTGTTTTTTGCAAGGCCGTGATCGATCGAGACCATCCCCAAAAAAGGCACGTTCACAAATGAAGACCCGAGTTCTCCTGAGCATTCTCACAACCGCAGCAGCAACAATTTACTTTGGATCGACCGGGCACGCGGACGCGCCACGCGTCACCACCCCAGCTGCTCGCGCCGAAGCGACTTCAGTTGATGTCGCGGCGCCCGCGATCGACGTGGCCGGTGCACGCCGTGATTTCTTTGATGCGAATCCTGGATCAGATCTTTTCGAACGGGGCGATCGAATCACCCGCGTCTATGGACGGGCCTTCTCGCAAGGTCGCGGCGCCAGCGAAAGCGCGGGCGCATTTATCGCTCAGCACTCCGACATTTTCGGAGTCGCCGCTGATCAGATTCTGCCGATGGGCGCATTTCCAGATGGCAGCCATGCAGTCGATGTCTACT
Organism: Singulisphaera sp. GP187; assembly: GCA_945869475.1. GTDB lineage: Bacteria > Planctomycetota > Phycisphaerae > Phycisphaerales > SM1A02 > F1-60-MAGs104. The sequence goes on from CAMBOV010000004.1 coordinate 102,082, forward strand.
GGGATGAGAACCTCGATGGGTTTCGATTCACGTTGCTTGGATACTCACAGTTTGTTCAAGGGGTTCCCGTCTTCCGCAGTTCGCTCAAGTTGCTGATGCGCAATGAAGTTGGATATCCACTCGTGCTTGCGTCGGTTGACTTGCGAAACATCGGCGCATTCGCGACGACTCTCGTTGCGCGCCCCTCACTCGCCGACTTCAACGAGCGCACGTGGTCGGGTCAAGCGATCCGCCTCGCTGCGATCGCCCAGCCCACCGAAGCGCAACTCGTGATCTTCGCAGGAGCCGACGATTCCCCTGCCACTCCCACACTCGCAGTGAGTTTCATCGTTGAGCGAGGAGTTCCTGGAGCTGGCCTTTCGAAGATGCTCTTCGTGACCGAAGCGACGACCGGCAAGGTGCTCTTTGAAGAGGAGCAAATCTGCAACATCGATATCACGGGATCCGTTCAAGGACTCGTAACCACTGGATGGGCAGCCGATGCGTGCGCAGCCGAAGCTGCAGCAGTTGTTCCATACGCTGCGGTCTCGAGCGGCGCGACGACGGTCTACGCCAATGCGGATGGCGCATTCATCTTTCCAAATGCAGGAACAGGAAGCCTCTCGCTCACCTCGGATCTCTTTGTGGGTGGGCGATACTTCAAAGTCGACAACGTCGCCGGAAGCGAATTGACGCTGACGACCGTTGGCGCCTCAGGCGGAACAGCGAACTTTCTTCACAACGCTGGAAATCTCACTGAGCAAGAACGAGCGCAAGTGAACGCGTATCTGCACTCAAACATCTGCCGCGACTACATCATCGCGGCCAATCCAACCTATCCAACGATTTCGACGCAGCAGGGAGCGACCGCGTTTCAGATCAACGTCGGCGTTGCTGGAACCTGCAATGCCTTTTACAACGGACCATCCATCAACTTCTATTCGTCAGGCGGGGGATGCAACAACACAGCCTTCTCGACCGTCGTTCACCATGAGTACGGCCACCACCTAGTCGCCGCGGGCGGAAGCGGCCAAGGTGCCTACGGTGAAGGTATGGGCGACGTGGTTGGAGCACTCATCAGTGATAATCCGTCGCTCGGAATTGGGTTTCAATCGTGCGCGACTGGCATTCGCAACGCAGCGAACGCATGCCAGTTCGCAGCGACTGGATGTTCGAGTTGCGGCAGTGAGATTCATGCATGCGGTCAACTCCTCTCAGGATGTTTTTGGGATGCCCGCACGAATCTTCTCGCGACAAACCCATCGACCTCTCGAACTCTCCTTCGCAACATCGTGGTGAATTCAGTGCTGTTGCACACTGGCACAACCATCGCAAGCGACATCACACTCGATGTGCTCACGCTCGACGATGACAACAGTGACATAGGCGATGGTTCACCGCACTACACCGAGCTCAACAGTGCGTTCACGGTGCATGGACTTCCTGGACCAACGGTCCAGCCACTGAAGTTCACATTCCCAAATGGTATTCCACCCTATTCGACCCCCAACACGTCGATGTCGATCGCGGTGCAAGTGAGCGCACTCGGAGCGCAACCTCAGCCGAACACCGGAAAGGTCTACTGGCGCACTGGAACTGGAGCCTATTCGAGCGCTGCGATGACACAGGGCGTTGCGAACAGTTACACGACATCGATTCCAGTTCCTGCCTGCGGAACCTCGGTGCAGTACTACTTCGAAGCGAAGACGACCGCCAATGCGATCGTGCTCAGTCCATCAACGGCACCAACGACCGTGCATTCGACTGCAGGTGGATATGGCGAGAGTGTTGTGATGTCGGACCAGTTTGAAGTTGCCAGCGGATGGACCGCTGGCGTCACTGGCGACACCGCGACGACCGGAATATGGACTCGTGTTGATCCAATCGGAACAGCAGCGCAACCAGAGAACGATCACACCGCCGCGGGAGCGCTCTGCTACATCACCGGACAGGGAACTGCTGGCGGCGCGCTGGGCGAAGCGGACATCGACGGCGGAGCGACAACGTTGCTCTCGCCATCGTTCAGTCTTGTCAATGACCCAAGCGCCTCGGTGAGCTACTGGCGCTGGTACTCCAATGACACCGGTGGATCACCCAACGCCGACTCGATGGCGATTCAGATCAGCAACAACGGCGGTACGTCGTGGGTGCAACTCGAACTCGTCACTGAGAATCTCAACGTGTGGGTTGCAAAGAGTTTTCGAGTCTCAGATTTCGTGACTCCGACTGCAACGATGCGCGTTCGATTCGTTGCGAGCGACACTGGCACGGGATCACTCGTCGAGGCGGGCGTTGATGACTTTGCAATCGCCGGCATTTCGTGCACACCTCCCTTTGTTCCAGCGGATCTCAATCAAGACGGCTCAGTCAACGGACAAGATCTTGCGATCCTTCTGAGTGGATGGGCAACAGTCGCCGGTGACATCACTGGTGATGGAACCACCGACGGTGCAGATTTGGCAGTGTTGCTCTCCGCGTGGTCAGGCTGAACCGTATACTCTCCGCCCCCTCCTATTGCCCAGGTGGCGAAATTGGCAGACGCACCAGCTTGAGGTGCTGGCGGGAGCAATCCCTTGGAGGTTCAAGTCCTCTTCTGGGCATTCTTGGATATGTTGCCGTCACTGAAAAGTGGCGGCAACTTTTTTTTCGGTCCTCCTGACATGACGCTGCGAATCAATGAAATCTTCTTTTCGATACAGGGCGAGTCGACGTGGGTCGGGGCTCCCTGCATCTTCGTACGCCTCGCTGGGTGCCCCCTGCGCTGCAACTACTGCGATACCGAATACGCCTTTCGTGAGGGATCGCCCCGCACGATCGATTCGCTTGTCGATGAGGTCATGGCAAACCCATGCCGCCTCGTCGAGATCACCGGAGGAGAGCCCCTCGCGCAGCGCAATGTTCACGCGCTCATCGGGCGACTTCTCGACGCCGGACGAACGGTGCTCATCGAGACTTCAGGCGCAATCGACACCGAACCCGTCGATCGACGAGCGCACATCATCCTCGACATCAAGACTCCAGATTCGGGAGAGTCTCACCGGATGCAGTGGGCGAATCTCGATCGGTTGCAACCGCACGACGAAGTCAAGTTTGTGATCGCTTCGCGAGGCGACTATGAGTATGCGCGCGAGACCACCACTCAGCACCAGCTCATTCAACGCTGCCGTGCCGTGCAGTTCTCGCCCGTGCATGAGCAACGCGCGGGACTCGAGATTCTTGGGGCGCGCGGGCTCGCGCCGCGTGAACTCGCAGCGTGGATCTTGGCTGATCAACTCGATGTCCGGCTGCAACTTCAGATGCACAAGTTCATCTGGGATCCGCAGACGCGTGGGGTGTGAGCGGGCGCGACTAGTACACCCATCCCTCAACGGCTGCCTCAGCGGGAACAACGGTGTGCAGGGGCGGCGTCAAGAGGATCAGCGCATCGAGAATGTCACCTTCGGTATCGGCAACTGCGTGTTGCATCAGCGCGGTCGAGATGGGAATGCCCGCTTCTTCGAGTCGCCGCGCGATGAGTGCACGCACGCGCTTGGGAGGATCACCTTCGCCCTTGTATCCGCGCGTTGGAAACCCCAGTCGATACAAGACGCTCGTTGAATTGCCTTCACACACGGTCGCGTTCGATCTGGTGGGTGCCACCGGCGCGATTGAAATCCCTGCCTCGTGAAGTGGAAGCAAGACCTCGCAGAGGAAGGTCCACGTCGCCTTGAACACGCGCAAGTTCATCGGTGCCATCGGCGTTCGCGCCTCGTTGTCGGCGGTTCGGCGCGGCTCTTCGCGCGAGATCAATCGAAGTTGCGTGCGCCATCCGCGAGGTGATGCGGTTGCTGCTGACCAACGCGCAGCCGCGAGCCAGTTCGCGTCGATCGCATGCGCCTTCAGTGTGCCAAGCGGCATCCCAGAAGCAGCGTCGACCCGCCAGAGATGTTGATCGGCGCTCTTGGCCGACGCCAAAATCATGCGCAACAATGCACCGCGGTCGGCGCGTTCAACCGTGATCTCGGTGGGTGACTTCAGCGTCGCGATTCGAATCGTGTGCTTGCCGCCGTTGTCAGCGCCTGAAAAATCAACTCCGTGCAGCTGCATCGCGGTCACGAATTTCCGCAGGATGACTGCGGCTTTCCACACGGACAGCATCCGCCGGAGTGCACGTGAGGAGTTGACGCAGATGCGCTGGTTCCCGTCACGCCAAAGACGCTGAGTGTGCGGCGAAAGGCGCGACCCTTTCGAGCAGGATCTTCAACAGGCGCATCTGCTTCTGACATGGGGCGCAGCAGCACGATGACTTCGCCATCCTCTTCATTGATGTATTCGTATTGGGGCATTGGTGGTTGACTCTCGCTCAGGTGCGCGCGGTCTTGCGCGACGCTGTTTTCTTGGTGGTGCGCTCGCGTCGACGATGAATCGTCGCAGCATCGGCGAAGGCTTCTTTGCGAAGTTGCAGGAGTTCTGAGTGGGTGAGATCGCGCCACGCGCCGATGGCGAGTCCGCGCAGTCGAACCGGTCCCATGCGAATGCGTCGCAGGGTCTTCACGGGATGGCCCAAGTCGGCGAGCATCCGGCGAATCTGACGGTTGCGACCCTCGCGAAGTTCCATCGTCAAGAGCGTGCGCGTGGGATCACGCCGCAAGATCTTGAGATGCGATTCTCGGGTGCGCGATCCTGGCGCGGCTTCGTTTGGAAGAAAGATTCCCTCTTCGAGTCGCGCGACATCGGCGGGCTCGAGTCGACCCTTCACCAACACTTCGTATTCCTTATGCACCTCGTACCGAGGATGCGTGAGCCGATTCGCCAATTCGCCATCGTTGGTGAGCAAGAGCAATCCGCTCGAGTCCATGTCGAGGCGGCCCACGGGATAGAGCCGCGCCTGACTGGGATGTTCGACGAGTGCCGTCGCGAGGCGGCGTCCCTCAGGATCAGAATTCGTGCAGACGAATCCCGCTGGCTTGTGCAACATCACATAGATGTGTCGCTGCGCCGCTCGAAGTGGTCGCCCGTCAACGTTGATTTTGTCCTTGAGCGGATCGACCCACGCCGGCAGCGCGTCGATGACTTCGCCATTCACCTTGACGAGTCCCTCTGCAATCATGACCTCGGCAGTGCGCCGCGAGGCGACTCCTGCATCCGCGAGCACCTTCTGGATGCGGACGCCGCGCGAGGCGTCGGTGTAGGAATGCGTAGGTTTTCGCGCGCGTCGAGGCATCTCCACAAGGTAGCGGTTTTTGCGGCAACTATGCTCTGCGAGTGATGAAATGTCGCGCGCTGCGTTCTGGGCTCTTTTCGCTGACTCTTGGTTCGCTCGTGTGCAGTGGCGCACTGCTTGCCGCGTGTGATCGTGCGCGAACACAGACGACCGATGCGCTGCGTGCCGTCGAAGTCGAACCGACCGATCACGCCTTCACCCGAACCTGCGCGCGAGCAACGCAATTACTCGATCCCGCACCACATGCAGAATTGCTCGGGCCCCTGCTCGATACGCATGATTTGCGCACTCCACTCGAACAGGTGATGGCTGACCTCAACCATTTCTGTCTGCGCAGCCCCGACGGTCTCCTGACACTGCCGATGCGTGATGCGATTCGCCGTCCTCTTGCGCTCGCAGAGATTTCGGCGCACACCGTCGCGCCGTTGCTCACACCTGGGTCCGAGACGACTTTGGTGACTCCGCACTCAACGATGCGTCAAGGCGCGCAACTTGTTTGCAACATCTTCGGCGCGCCGAGTGAGCCGCTGCCCCCATATCAAGGCACGCTTGCGATCAACGACCCACAGGGTGCGATCTTTGCGCTTGATTTTCTGCTGAACCAACCGCGTCTGCATTTCGAACCTGCACTCGCCAATCGCCCCAGCGCGAGTGAGAGTCTCGATCTGCTTGACGTGCTCTTGGATGGCGTGACGCTCGACAGTAAGAGTACCGAGCGCCTCGTCTCGTTAGGACAGCTCGGCCGTCGCGAGATCGACACAAGTGAACGAGGATTGATGCGCGCAGTCGCATACTCGCTCGCGCACATCGACGCAGAGATCTCCTCGTCGTGCGATTGGTCGAGAGTGCCGCACGAACCACTCGCGCCAGAAATTGCATCGGCGGTCACCGGAAGTGCGCTCGCTGGGGAAAACGTGCCAGGTGTTGGATGGGTCGTCGTCGGCTCGCTCGCCAACAACTCCTACGACATGAACCGCATTGCCGCGGTGTTCGATCCAGGTGGCGATGACACCTACACGTGGAGCGCGCTGTTCGTCGGCAACCAAGCGATTCTCGACCGAGCGGGAAACGACCGCTACATCGGTGGCGCGCGACAGGGACCAGCGGCTGGACTCTTTGGTCTCTCGCTCATCGATGATGTGTGCGGCGACGACGTGTACCTCGGCGAATCGTTCGCATGCGGCGCCGGAGTGTTCGGTGTGGGGATTCTCATCGACCGCGCTGGAAACGATCGATACACCGCGACATCGTGGAGCATGGGAGTTGGCGTCTTCGGCGGTGGATTTCTCTTCGATTTGCGCGGGAACGACTCGTATGTGAGTGCGTTCTATTCGCAGGGTGTGGGCGGTCCGCTCGGAGTCGGCGCGCTCGTCGATCGTGCAGGCAATGATCTTTATCGAGCCGATGGTGGCGGAGCGAGCGCGTACGGAGATGCGACGGTTTCATTTTCGATGAGCCAAGGGATTGGTGTTGGCGCGCGTCCACTCTGCGGCGGAGGCGTTGGAATTCTGCTCGACGATGGTGGTGATGATCGATATGAGGGCGGCGAGTTCTCTCAAGGCGGTGGTTACTACTACGGCTTTGGAATGTTGATCGATCACCTCGGAAACGATCTCTACCGCGGCGACCATTTCGCGCAAGGGTTCACCGCACATCAAGCGGCTGGAGTCTTGATCGATGTGCGCGGCGACGATTGCTACTGGTCAACCACCTCGGCCTCGCAAGGAGCGGCGTGGGATACCGCAACCTCACTGCTGGTCGATGGCGACGGCAACGACTCCTATCGCGGTGGCGCTCTCGCGCAAGGATCCGCTGCAGAACAAGGGATCGCCGCACTCTGCGATCTCGGCGGAAGCGATCACTATGTTGGAACGCACTCGAGCGTGCAAGGCGAATCGAGCGACAACGCCTATCACTTCGCCCACTCGGGCGCCCGCTCGTTCAGTGTGCTCATCGACGCAGGCGATGGCATCGACTTCTTCTCGTCGAACAGAGTCATCCACGGCGTGACGGTGACGGGGCCTGCGAGGCGCAGCGATCTGCCCGCGAGCGCGCCACTCTTTGGCATGGCGATCGACCTTCCATTGGTGAAGAGTCGTGCAGAGAGTCGATAGACTGCGATCGTGGATGTCCTGCGAAAATCGAGCCGTGGTATCGACATCGCTCGCTACTGTGTGCGGCATCTTGCAGAGGTGCGCGCCCCCGACATGGCCGCAGCGCTCTCGTTTCGAACTCTGTTTGGGCTGGTTCCGGTGCTCTTCGTTGCGACCCTCGTCACGCGTTCGCTCGCGGGCGATCGATTTCCAGCCTTTGTGAAGGCGCTCGCTGGTATGGCGGGGTTGAATGACATCGGGCTCAACGTCGCGACCGAAGGGGCTGACGGCGTTGAGAAGCAGCAACTGAGTCTCTGGATCGAAGAACTTGTGCGCTTCTCCGCGACACTCGATCTTTCAACACTCGGATTGATTGGATTCGGCGCAGTGCTCTTCTCTGCAATCTGGCTCATCGTCGCAATCGAGAACACATTCAATCTCGTCTGCCGCGCGCCCAATTCGCGTCCGTGGCATAGACGGGTGCTCGTCTATTGGTCGGTGCTCACTCTTGGACCGATTCTGCTCGCGATGATCCCGCTGCTCGATGGTGAACTGCGAAACTTCATGGATGGCGAGATGTCGCTGCCCACCGCATACGTCACGATGCGCCCAATTCTCGGCTTCGGCGTGCTCTTCGCCCTGCTCGCGTTTTCCTACTCGGTCATTCCGACCGAGCGCATGCGTTGGAAGACACTCGCCGCGGGAGCGCTCGTTGGTGCCATCGGCCTCGAACTCGGGCGGGGGTTTCTCGGCATCTACATGGACCATGCGTTCACCGTGAATCGCCTCTACGGTTCGCTCGGCTTAGTGCCTGTCTTCATGTTTTGGGTCTACACGATGTGGCTCATCGTGCTCTTTGGACTGCAAGTGAGTTCGCTGCTCAACGCACTCATGAGCGACGAGCGAATGCGCGGCGTGTTGAAGCAGCAGGCGACGACCTTCGAGCCGGCGCTCGCGGTCACCGCGATGGAGTGGCTCTGCTCGCAGTATGCCGAGTCGAAGCAGGCGACTGTGGCCCGCCTCGCTGAGCATCTGCACATCGACCTCACGACGACGACGAGGCTCGCGTCCGCGCTTGCGAGTTCAAATCTGATCGTTTTCGTCACCGACGGAGGGGTGCTCATTCCAGCCCGTCCCGCAGAATTACTCTGCGTTTGCGACGCCCTTGCGGTGGGCTTTCGCCTCGCGGGAGAGCAGCAGGCCACCGACCGCAGTTTGTTCAATAGACTACGAGCGGCGCAACTGAAGGCTGTAGAAAATCAGACATTTGCAGCAGATCTGACTTGCAAAATAGATGGCGCCACTGCAGAATTGAATGAAACCCGATCATGACCCAAGGCATCCCCGAATCATCACCAAAGTCGTTCGTGACCGTGAGCACCAAGAACAAGCACACGATCGCTCGGTTCGATGCGGTGTCGATCGGCCCGCGCGAAGCAACGGCGGTCGCTGCGACAGTCGCGAACGCACTCTCGAGCGCCACCAAAGGCAAATGCTTTGTCATCGACCTCTCGAGAACGAATTCGCTCTCTAGTATGGGGCTTGGACTCTGCGTCGACCTTCGCAATCGAGCCGTCGACGCTGGATTGCGCCCTGTTCTCACGGGAATGAACGTGCACCTCGCCGACCTCTTTCAGATGATGCGCGTCGACCGACTCTTCTCGATTGTAACCTCGACCACCGAACTCGAGCGATTGCTTCTGTGAAACAGCGCGCTCTCACCGCCGCGCTGTGCATTCTGGGCACCACGGGCGCAAGCGGTTGCTACCAAAAAGTCATCCGTGTGAAAACGGGCGATCGAACCACCGAGGTCGCCGAACCCGACTTCAACGAGAAGACAACCGAACTCGACGAAGTCATGTGGGGGCCAGTGCCCAAGGGGAAGGACCCTGAAACCTACTACCGCAAGAAGAAACAACTGCTCGCTGAGTAACGCCGGCGGCGCACCGAGATACAATGCGGAACTATGGGTCTTGAATCTGCACTGCCACACGACAGCGTCCTGACGACGAATTTAAACCGCGTTGTGAATTGGGCGAGGCGCTCGAGCGTCTGGCCGATGCCATTCGCGACGGCTTGCTGCGGCATCGAGTTGATGGCGACGGCCTGCTCGCGCTTCGACTTGGCTCGATTCGGCGCTGAGGTCATGCGATTCTCGCCCCGCCAAGCGGACCTCATGATTGTCGCGGGTCGTGTGAGTGTGAAGACACTCCCCGTCTTGCAACGCGTCTACGAACAGATGGCCGAGCCGAAGTGGGTGATCTCGATGGGCGCCTGTGCGTCGACTGGCGGAGTCTTCGACACGTATGCCGTCGTGCAAGGGATCGACCAATTCCTGCCCGTCGATGTCTATGTTCCTGGCTGCCCGCCGCGACCTGAAATGCTCATCGAAGGGATCATGGCGATTCAGCGGATCATCGATGCCGACAACATCCCGCGCGATCCAACAGGCAAGCGTCTTTCGCTCAACATCGCGCTCACTCCGAATTACGAACCGCGCAGTCAGCCTCGACCGATCACAATCGGCGCAACGTGACGGCAGCAGCAGCGCTCGGCGCGGACGGCAATGGGGCAGATCCCATGATGAGCGAACGGGTAAAAGCGTCGACGCGAGCAATTCCTTTTTCGATCTGTGCGGGAGCGCAAGCGAATGAGAAGCGAACGTGTCCGCGGGCGCATACGCCAAAGTCCTCGCCCGGAACAACGGCGACATGGGCTTCATTCAAGAGCGCATCGGCGAAGGCCTGCGCCGAATCGATCACGACACCCGCGGGCGAGAGCCGTCCAAAGAGTTGGCTGATGTCGGGGAACGAGTAGAAGGCACCTGTCGGTTGCGTGGTGCGAAATCCTGGGATCGCACTCAACAATCGATGCATGAGCACCGCGCGCGACGCAAACGCTGCGCGCATCTTCTCGACTTCGGCGGCCGATGCTGGGGAGAGTGCCTCGACGATTGCTGGAAGAAAGAAACTTGCAATCGAATTTGTCATTTGACCTTGCAGCTTGATGACTTCTTTCGCGAAGCGACCGTTCGCACCCGGCGCGCAGAGATAGCCGATTCGCCATCCTGTCATTGCAAATGCTTTGCTCATGCCGTTGATCGTGATGGTGCGATCGGCAACGCGTGGGTCGCTGCCTGGTGACCAGTGCGAGATGCCAGGCCAGATCTCAGGAAAGATCAGCTTTTCGTAGATCTCGTCTGAGAGAATCGCGACGTTGGGGTGCGCGGCGATGACATCGACAATCGCCCGAAGTTCATCGGCTGGGTAGACGATTCCACAGGGATTACTTGGCGAATTCAAGAGGATGGCAATCGTGCGCTGCGTGATCGCTGCATGCACTTGCGCGGCGGTGACGCGAAAACCGTTGTCGATCGAGCCGGGCACCTCAACACAAACGCCTCCTGCCAGTTCGATCAACGGACGGTAACTCACCCATGCCGGAGTCGGCAAGATCACCTCGTCGCCGCGACCTGGTTCGATCATCGTCTGCAGCGCCATGTAGACGGCATGCTTCGCTCCCGCGGTGACCGTCACATCTGCACTGCGGCAGACGATGCCATTTTCGTCGTGCAACTTTCGCGCGATCGCTTCGCGTGCCGCGCCGTCGCCAGCAGTCGGCGCGTACTTGGTCATTCCCGATTCAAGTGCAGCGATCGCAGCGCGCTTGATGTTCGCGGGCGTGTCGAAGTCTGGCTCGCCCATCGAAAACCCGACGACGTCGACGCCCTGTGCTTTGAGCGCCGCGGCGCGTGCCCCCACGGCGAGCGTGGCAGATTCTTTCATGTCGGCAATTCGGTGAGCGATCTGCATTGCATCGAAGATTACCGATCTGCCACCGTGAGCGCGAATGGGTTACAGTTCTCGACTTCTTATGAGTCCAGACACGATCAAACGCATTGGAATTCTCACAGGTGGCGGCGACTGTCCAGGTCTCAACGCCGTCATTCGCGCGGTCGCAAAGACTGCGATGCTGCAGTTTCGCATGGAGGTCTTCGGAATCGAGGATGGCTTTCAGGGACTCATCGAGAATCGTGTGCGCCCCCTCTCGTTTCGCGATGTCTCAGGCATTCTGACACGAGGCGGCACAATTCTTGGCAGCAACAATCGGTGCAATCCTCAGCGATATTGCACCTCGCAATTGGCGGATGGCACTCCTGTTTTTTCGGATGTCACTGCGACCTGTCTGCAAACGATTCGCGGTCACAAACTCGACGCAGTGATTGTGATCGGTGGCGACGGAACGATGTGCTGCGCCGCTCCACTTGTTGAAGCTGGCGTCAACGTCATCGGCATCCCAAAGACGATCGACAATGATCTCTTTGGAACAGAAATCACCTTCGGCTTTCTCACCGCAGTCGCGACTGCCACAGAGGCTCTCGACCGATTGCACTCGACTGCCGACTCGCATCACCGCGTGATGGTCTGCGAAGTCATGGGACGAAACGCAGGATGGATCGCACTCACCGCAGGGGTCGCGAGTGGCTCAGACATGATCTTGATTCCAGAGATCCCCTTCGATGAGGATGCGATCGGCGAGTACATCACGCAGCGTATGGAGGGTGGCCCAGGCTTCGCGATCGTCGTGGTCGCCGAGGGAGCGCGACGGGCAGGTGGATCGCAAGTCATCGCGCGGATCGATCCAACGAGTGCTGATCCCGTTCGCCTCGGTGGCATTGGGCAACGCGTCGCCGATGCCATTGGCACCCGCACGAATGTGGAGGTTCGCACGACGGTGCTTGGCCACGTGCTTCGAGGTGGAATGCCAATCGCCGCAGATCGCATTCTCGCGACGAACTTCGGCTATCACGCGATCTCGATTCTCATGGAAGGCGCTTCAGGACGGCTCGTCGTGCGCGAAAACAACGTCTTCAGCGATGTCGACCTGCTGGTCTCTGCAGGACGGCAACGCCTCGTGCCAACGAATCACGCGCTGATCACGGCTGCGCGCGCGGTGGGAACTTCCTTTGGGGATCGCGCCACGCTCGCACGCGGCGCATCGGGCACCTCGTCCGTCGTCTGACGCGCGCGAACTCGCACGCGAAGAGCCGTGCGCCACGGTCCACGTTGCCCGCGGCGATCATGGCGTGCGATAGCCTTCGGTCGTGCAACCGTGCGTCTTTCTTGATCGCGACAACACCATCATCGCGAACGATGGTGACCTCGGCGATCCAACGCATATTCGATTGATCGAGGGAGCAGCGTGGGGAATTCGCGCTCTTCGAGAAGCAGGCTATCTCGTGGTGGTCGTAACCAATCAAGGCGGAGTCGCGCGCGGCAAGTACGTCGAGTCAGACGTGCTGCGCGTGCACGAACAGATTGACGCGCTGCTCAAGAAAGAGTCCCAGTGGCCCGGCACCGACCCGTTCATCTGCGATTGGCTTTTCTGCCCCTACCACCCCGAGGGAACAGTTCATAAGTTTCGCAGAGAGCATCCCTGGAGAAAGCCCGCTCCGGGAATGTTGCTCGAGGCTGCGAAGCGATTTGAGATCGACCTCGCGACAAGTTGGATGGTCGGCGATCAAGAGCGCGACGTCGAGGCAGGACGTGCCGCCGGGTGCCGAGCAATTCGCATCTCGCCACGCCTGATCGACCACGCCGAGGTGCGTGCATCAAGCGCTGCTGATTTCGTCGAGTGCGACCTGCTGCACGCGAGCAACCGCATCGTGCACAGTGATGGACGTCCAGGTGCGTCGATGTGGAAAGAGACGAATTCTGCTCGGATTCTGGCCGTTGCGGGACAATTGAGTGACGCACAGAGGCGCGAGGTCGTGCGAGCGACGGCGCACGCGCTTGCCGAGCGCGCCGGCGTCGCTCTCGCACATGTCACAGTCGACGAAGCGGGCGTTGCGTTCGAGATCATCGGCGCCGAAATTGTCGCGCTCGGATTCGCCGCCGAACTTCGGCGCACTACGAATCACTGGGCAGCGTCGCATGGGATCGCTCCACTCTGGGTGAGCGGGTGAGCGGATGAGCGTGCCGCTGCAATTGGGGCAGGCGCCCGTCCTCCCGAAAAGTGTTGAGCGCATCCTTGTCATCCTTCCCTCGTGGGTCGGCGATGTGTGCATGGCGACACCCGTCGTGCGACATCTTGCCGCGACATACCCCGCTGCGCGAATCGTGCTCTTGGGTCGACCGATGCTCGCTCCGCTTGTTGCTGGATTGCCCTTCGCCCACGCGTTCATCGGTGGATCGATGCGCGGTCTCGCTGCGATGAGCGAACTGCGCGCCATCCATCGCGAGCGATTCGATGCACTCGTGCTTCTACCAAACTCATTTCGCAGCGCGCTCTTTGGTCGACTGACTGGAATTCCTCACCGAGCCGGATCCGCACGCGACGGTCGCTCATGGCTGCTCTCGCACCCGTTCCACCAGCGACGGGGAATGCAAAGTGCCGTCGATTCATACGCCGATCTCGCCGAGTGGTGCACCGGCGCTCGACTCGTTGATCGACGCGTCGAACTCGCAGTCACTGCTGAAGAACAGGCTCAGGCGCGGCTACTTCTCGATGATCACGCAACCAGTGGCAGTGATCCCGCGCGCAACCTCATCCTGCTCAATCCTGGCGCGAATCGGCTCGACAAACGCTGGCCAGCGCACGCGTTCGCTCGTGCAGCGCTCGCGATTTCAGCCCAATGCACCACCAGGGGAACCCCCCGCCGCATCGCAGTCACAGGCAATCCATCCGAGTCAGCCCTGTGCGCTGACGTCGCGCGCGCGTGCGGTGCGATCGATCTCTGCGCGCGTGGCGTCACGCTGGGATCACTCAAAGCGATCCTGCAGCGCACGGCACTGCTCATCTCAAATGACACTGGACCTCGCAGTATCGCTGCAGCGCTCGGCACGCCGACGATCGCGCTCTTCGGTCCCACCGATTGCCGGTGGACTCCCCTCGATTATCTAAACGAGCTTCGCCTTCTCGCCGAACCATTCGTCACCGAGACATCCATCGCCGATGATCACAAGAAACTCTGCGCGATCGATCGCATTTCAGTCGCCGACGTCGTTGCCGCTGCGCGCACGCTCGAGTTGCGACTCGCCGCGCAGCCATCCAAGTAACCTCTCGCCGTGAGCGCACCACTCTGGATCACGATGATCGTTCTCGGCTTCGCCTCTGGCAGCATTCCCTTTGGATTGATTCTCGGTCGCGCCAAAGGCATCGACATTCGCGAGCACGGATCGAAGAACATTGGCGCGACCAATGTGGGACGGGTGCTCGGCCGCCCCCTCGGCTTTCTCTGCTTCGCGCTTGACGCGCTCAAAGGAGCGCTGCCCGTGCTCGCTGTCTGGTTCGTTCTTGTTGCCGCGCATCCAGAGCAGACCTCGCTTGTTGGAATGCTCATGCCGCTCGTCGCAATCGCCGCGATTCTTGGGCACGTCTATTCACCGTGGGTTGGATTTCGCGGTGGAAAGGGTGTCGCAACAAGCTTTGGCGCGCTGCTCGCGATATGGCCACTGATGACCTACCCCGCACTGGGCGCACTCGTGGTGTGGATCGTCGTGCTCAAAATCTCTCGATTCGTCTCACTCGCATCGATGTGTGCCGCACTCTCGCTGCCACTCTTGCTCGTCGTGCGCGCATTCTGGCTCACCGACAGAAACTCTCATCCCGCGGATGTCGTATTGCCGCTGCTCATTGCCGTCACTGCGCTTGCATTCTTGGTGATCTGGAAACATCGCGGCAACATCTCGAGATTGCGAGCAGGCAGTGAACCGCGCATCGGCGCATCAAAGCCCGCCCTTTGAACCTGCGCTACTCTGCAGAGATGATCTCTGACCCCGCGAGTCACGGCTACCGATCACCACTTGAGACGCGAAACGCCTCCGAGCAGATGCGTGTCATCTGGAGCGAGCACCATCGATTCACGACGTGGCGTCAAGTCTGGCTCGCGCTTGCACAGGCGCAGATGGAACTTTCACTCGGCCCAACCGCCGAGCAGGTTGAGGCGATCCGACGAGTGCTGAACTCGGTCGACCTTGACGCCGCGGCGAAACACGAGGCTCGATTGCGTCACGATGTGATGGCGCACGTGCATGCTCTGGGCGATCAAGCCGTCGCTGCGCGCGCAATTTTGCACCTGGGGGCGACGAGTCAAGATGTCGTTTGCAACGCCGATGCTGTGCTGCAGCGTGAGGCACTCACACTCATCGCAACACGTCTCGCTCGCGTCATCGATCGACTCGGTACTTTCGCCGTGAAATGGCGTGAACTGCCGGTGCTTGGATTCACCCACTATCAACCCGCGCAACCACTGACGATGGGACGACGAGCGGCACTTTGGGCGCAAGAATTTGTGGTCGCGCTCACCGAGATCGAGTCGCGCCTCGCATCGCTTCGACTTCGTGGATTGCGCGGCGCGACGGGAACGCAAGCATCGTTTCTCTCGCTCTGCGGCGGTGATCCCGCGCGCGTCGATCAACTCGAGCGACGATTCGCTGAGCTCTTCTGGGGTGAGACGCAGTCGCTCTGGACGCTCACGAGTCAGACCTATCCACGAATCTGGGATGCGCAGATGCTCTCATCGCTCGCGGTCGCTGCGTGTGCCGTGCACAAGACTGCCAACGACATTCGATTGCTCTGCAACTTGCGTGAGATCGACGAACCATGCGAAGCAGAACAGATTGGATCGAGCGCGATGCCCTACAAGCGCAATCCAATGCGCTGTGAACGAGCGACCGGACTCGCGCGCTTCGTGATTTCGCTCACACACAACGCCTATGACACCGCGAGCACCCAATGGCTCGAGCGAACACTCGACGACTCATCGAATCGTCGCCTCTCGATCCCCGAGTCATTCCTGGCGCTCGATGGTGCGCTCGAGGTGATGGCCAATGTTGCAGGCGGTCTCGTCGTCTACCCAGGACAATGCGCTGCTCGCGTTGCGGCCGAATTGCCGTTCATGGCAACCGAAGAGATTCTCCTTGCCGCTGTCGCGCGCGGAATCGACCGACAGGAAGCGCACGAACGGTTGCGGCAACATTCGCACGCTGCGGCGCATCGCATCAAAGACGAGGGCGCTCCCAATGACCTGCTCACGCGGCTCGCCGGCGACGATCTTTTTGCTGGCGTGCATTTCGGATCGATCGTCAACGCTGCGCAATTCGTCGGTCGCTCCGTTGAACAGACAGACCGATTCGTGCGTGATGTGATCGACCCAATCCGCGCTCGGTACGCCACAGCGCTTCGCCAAGAACCTGCACTGCGCGTCTAACAAGCGAGACTGCCATGCCCATTCCCAGAATCCATCCAGAAACGACCGCCCTGCTCGTCATTGACATTCAGGAGCGGCTCATTCACACGATTCATGAACACGACACAATGGTGAGGCGTTGTTGCGCGCTGATCGGTGCCGCTGCACTTCTGAAACTTCCCATCATCGCGACGGAGCAGTACGTGAAGGGACTCGGTCACACGGTGAGTGAGATCGCTACGGTCCTGCCACCAGGAACCTCTGTCTTTGAAAAGAACTCATTTTCTGCCCTCACACCGGCGGTGCGCGAGCACCTGCGAGTGAGCGGTTGCGCCAACCTGCTCATCTGCGGAATCGAAGCGCACGTCTGTGTTTTGCAAACAGTTCTCGATTGTTGTGCGGATGGCATCCAGACCTTTCATGCCACCGATGCGATCTCGTGCGGTCAACCCGATCAGATCGCCCCGGCATTTCGAAGGATGGAACGCGCTGGCAGCATCCCTACTGGCGTGCTCTCGGCGACTTATGAATTGATGGGAACGTGCGAGCACCCCTCTTTTCGCGCAATCTTGCCACTTGCCAAGACCGTGGTGTCGCTCTAGCACAGACCGTGGTGTCGCTCTAGCACAGACCGTGGTGTCGCTCTAGCACAGACCGTGGTGTCGCTCTAGCAGAGACCGTGGTGTCGCTCTAGCACAGACCGTGGTGTCGCTCTAGCAGAGACCGTCGTCTCGCCCGAATCAAGCACGTAGCACTACTGCAGCGCGAGAATCGCGCCAATCGAGCACACGACAACGAGGGAACCTTGGGGGGCATCCCCTTTCCTCAGGCCTTCGGTGGCTCAGTTCGCGCCGCAAGAATCGCATTGCGCACTTCTTGTGCTGCAGAACGAATCTCTTGCATGTGCTTTCGAGCGCGGGTACCCGCAGCACGATTGCCTCCACCAGCCTTCTCGACATCCTCACGGGCGTTACTGACGACCGCGAGAAGTTTCTCATAACTTTGCATGATCATGAAATGACCTCCTGATGGATTCAAAGTCTAGCGAATTGCTATCGTTGCGCCACCGCACCCCCTCGAGAAACATTTGGCATCCCAACTCCTCTTCCCAATCGACCAGATCGACACCACCGTCACAGCATGCGACAAGGCCGAGATCGACAGCTATCTGCCCCAGTGCGGAGTCATGCGGATGATCGACCGAGTGATCTGGCTCTCCGCCCCAGGAACCAGCGCCTACGGTGAGAGGTTCATCCGCGACGATGAATTCTGGGTCGCAGGTCATATTCCAGGCCGGCCCCTCTTTCCGGGAGTCCTGATGATCGAGGCAGCCGCGCAACTCTGCAGCATCGCCCACACCCGAACCGGCCGCACGACCGGTTTTCTTGGATTCACCCGCTGCACAGACGTCATCTTTCGAGGACAGGTCGTCCCCGGAGACATGTTCTACGTTTTGACGCGTGAGCTGAGTTACAACCCTCGCCGTTTCGTGAGCGAGACGCAGGGGCTCGTGAATGGAAAACTTGTCTTTGAAGCGACGATCACCGGGATGGCGATCTAGGAGCGCCTGTGAGTTCGCTCTCGCCACTGCTCCTCACTCCGCTCTTTCGAAATCGCGTCTGGGGTGGTGACAGGCTCGGCACATGGATCGCACCGTCGCCCGGCGCGCGCACGGGCTACCTCGCGGCGCGATCTCACGGCGCAGTCGGCGAGGCGTGGCTGCTCGCGGATCTTCCAGCGACGATTTTGGATGGCCGCACGCAGATCATCGGCGGCGACGATTCGGCGCCAACGTTGCACGACTTGCTCGAGAACCCGCAGTTGCGGCGCGCATTGCTCGGCCGAAACTGCGCGCAGGCGAGAGGCGGCCACACGTCGTCAACGCCCAACGCATTTCCACTTCTCGTCAAGGTGCTCGATGCTGCAGAAAACCTCTCGGTACAGGTGCACCCCACGCACGAATACAGCAGACGCAATCCGCACGCGCACATGAAGAGCGAAATGTGGCTTGTGTTGGACGCGAGCGAAAACGCGGTCATTTATAGAGGAATTCGACCCGACATCACCCCCGCGCAGTTTCTTGAACACGTCGAGCGCGACACGCTGCTCGACATCATGATCGCGCAACACGTGAAGCGTGGCGAGTGCTATTGGCTTCCATCTGGAGTCTGTCACGCGCTTGGCAGTGGTGTACTCGTCGCCGAAGTGCAGACGCCCAGCGACACGACGTTTCGCATCTGGGATTGGGGGCGCAACGATCCAGCGCGACCATTGCACCTCGAGATGGCGATGGAGTGCTTGTTGTTGGGTGAGGCTCAGAAACTCGATGAGCTCAGCAACAGTGGCGGTGCGCATGTCATCCACGGCGAGTCGGTCGCGATCGAGTCACTCGTGCGCACGGAGTTCTTCGATGTGGAGCGATGGGTCGTCAAGCCGAACACTCCCCTGACTCACGATGGGATCGGCGTGCCCGTCACGTGGACCATATTGGATGGCACTTTGAACGCCGAACCTTTCGACGGCACACTGCAACGAGGAGCCACGATTGTGCTTCCAGCTGACCACACTGGACTGTGCGGAACGTGCGGTCGCGACGGCGTCGAGCTCTTGGTGACGACCCTTCCGGGGCACCTTGAGAAGCACGCAGAATTCGGCGCGATTCACCTCGCCTGAGGCGTGGACGAGTCGCCCCTCGCCCGCTACTCTTGCGCTCCCTCAATTCGAGGAAAAACGAGAAAACTATGGCAACGACAGGCACAATTACTCAAATCATCGGATCGACCTTCGACGCACAGTTTCCAGAGGATGCCCTCCCAGAGATTTACAATGCGCTCAAGATTGAATTCACCTTTCGCGGCGAAAAGATGACCCTCATGGGCGAAGTCGCCAAGCATCTTGGCGGCGGCGTTGTGCGCTGTGTCGCTCTCGCCTCGACCGACGGCATCCGCCGCGGCGATCTCTGCCTCGACACCGGATCGCCCGTCACGGTGCCCGTGGGTGAAGCCGTCCTCGGTCGCGTCTTCAACTTGCTCGGCCAAGAAATCGATGAGCGCGGTCCAATTGCTCAGACTGAGCGCATGCCGATTCATCGACTCGCGCCTCCATTTGTTGACCTCAATCCAAAGACCGAAGTGCTGCAAACAGGCATCAAGGTCATTGATCTTTTGTGCCCATTCGTGCGCGGTGGAAAGATCGGACTCTTCGGCGGTGCAGGCGTCGGCAAGACCGTCGTGATCCAAGAGATGATTGCACGCGTCGCACGAAACTTCGGTGGATACTCCGTTTTCGCTGGCGTCGGCGAGCGAACGCGCGAAGGAAACGACTTGTGGCTTGAAATGCAAGAGGCCGAGTACACCGACTCGACTGGCAAGAAGTGCCACGTTCTCGACAAGGTCGCAATGGTCTTCGGTCAGATGAATGAACCGCCTGGCGCGCGACTTCGCGTTGCGCTTAGCGCACTCACGATGGCAGAAGCGTTTCGCGACAAGAGCGGGAAAGAAACACTCTTCTTTGTCGACAACGTCTTTCGCTTCACGCAAGCTGGATCGGAAGTCTCGGCACTCTTGGGCCGGATGCCCAGCGCCGTGGGATATCAGCCGACGCTCTCGACCGAGATGGGACAGTTGCAAGAGCGCATCACCTCGACGAAGGCCGGCGCGATCACGAGCGTTCAGGCGATCTACGTGCCTGCAGACGATTTGACCGATCCCGCACCCGCAACAACCTTCAGCCATTTGGATGCGTTCATCGTGCTCGAGCGCAAGATCGCAGAGAAGGGCATTTATCCTGCAGTCGATCCGCTCGCCTCGACGAGCCGCATTCTCGATCCACAGGTCGTTGGAGAGCGCCAGTATCGCGTTGCCCGTCGCGTGCAAGGAATCTTGCAGCGTTATAAGGATCTTCAAGACATCATCGCGATTCTCGGAGTCGACGAACTTTCTGAAGAAGACAAGTTGGCCGTTTCGCGCGCCAGAAAAATGGAACGCTTTCTCTCGCAGCCTTTTTATGTCGGCGAAGTCTTCACCGGACTTCCAGGCGTCACGTGCTCCCTCGAGGACACCGTCGACAGCTTCGAACGACTCTGCAATGGCGAAGGTGATGACCTTCCAGAGAGCGCGTTCATGTATGTCGGCACACTTGAGGATGCGCGCAAGAAGGCGCACAAGATGGCTGCCGCGCTCTGAGTGGTGGACTGCCTCTTGGTTTTTTGATTTTTCAGTAGGAACGTACGTCTCTGCGGACTACGCTGAGGGTCCCTATGCACCCTACCTCCCCTTCTTTTCGTTGCAAGCAACAGTGCTTCGCTCTCTTGGTCATCGCTTCGCTTTTCGGCAGTACCGCCGATGCGGGTATGTTCACATCGACCTACACGCTTAACACGCCGTACACGGCTTCATCACCAAACGTCTCGCATGTGGTCGTCAACTTTTCGACAGCGCTGACGAGTGGTGATATCGGACAAGGCGACCTCACTGACTGGAGCATCAGCCTTCTGGGTGGTGGCGCTCTGATCTACACCGACAATGTGATCGTCGGCGCAGTCGTCCAATCCAATGGAGGCGTTGCACGCGGACTTGCGGATGTGCTCTTTCAGTTCAATGTGAATACGTTTGCCTCTGGCGATTTCGACAACATGCTCTCGGGCATCAGCCTCAGCGCTGCGACGGGGCCTGCGTACAACATCTACAGCTACCCAAACAGTCCGTTCGGTCCGCCCTATTCGTCGCTTGGTCTTTGGTCGAACGGCGTCGAATCGACACGCCAACTTCCCGGATACTCCTCGGTGGTCACCGTTCCTGCACCAGGCGCCTTCGCGGTAGTGGCACTTGTGATGACGATGACTCGTCGCCGACGCAACTGAGTGCGACGAAGTTGCGCAGTTGAACCTGGCTGGGACTGTCCGTCCGCCGCGGGCAACTTTCCCCGTGGCGATGCCGGGAGTTTGCCAGCGCGCTACTGCTCCCAGTGGGGTTTTTGCCACTCGGAAACATTGCCTGAGCCATCAAAGAAAATCACCCAAACGCGCTCCGACGGCGGCTGATCTTGAAACATCGCACTCGACGCGAGCGACGACAAGTTGTCGCCGTACTGCCAGCGCGCTGGTACATCGATGGCGCCACTCTTGTTGAGCTGTGCCGGATAGCGCGACGATGGCTCGCCGACGAGCGCGAGTACTGCGGGTTGATCCATCCCCTTGTGCAGTTGTTCGAATGTGCCGTGCTGCGGAGTGTTGCACCCGCTCACCAGCGCACAGGTCGTGATCGCGAGGCAGCCCGCGAGGCAGAACCTGCAGATCTCGAGCAATCGGGGGCGTCGTTTCATCGCTTGAAGATAACGCCATCGCTTGAAGATAACGCCTTCGCTTGAGAATAACGGCTTCATCGCGCACAATGCGCGGGCGATGACACTCACCTCCCCCGCGGCGCCCACGCACGACACGACCTCGACCCTCATTCAAGCACTCATGACGACCCATGGTGCAGGCGAACGGACGCGAATCGAACGAGGCCTCTCGCAAGTCGCGGCGTGCTGGCGAGCCGATGATGGCACTCCCACAGAAATGGCCGACTTCTGCACGGCGCGTTTCGTCGCTGAAGGAACGCAACTCACCCGTTTGCTCGACAGGCTCGAAGGAGCACTCGAACAGATCGGTGGACACCTCTACGAGATGCGGCGGACATTGCGGCGGCACAGTGACCTCGCTGGGGATGAGTTTGCGGGCATCGATGACATGCTCGCGACGTTCGATCCTGCGCCTGATCTCTCTGAGCAGATGTACCGACAGAAGCTCGGCTTCGTCGCGCTGCTGAACTTTCCGCGTGAGACACTTGGTGCGATGCTCACCAAGGGCGCGACCTGGAGTGATGAAACATGGGCGCGCGTGCGAATCGCGCAGAATTTCACGGCGCGACTTCCAAAGGAACTCGCTGATGAGTCGCGCCGCGTCGGACACGCCTGCCAACAATGGGTCGCAGCGTTTCACATTCCAGTTGGCACACTCGTCGATTCAACTGGATCGCGCTGGTTCGAGAAAGATCGCGCCCTGCTCACCCACTGGATCGTTCGCGAAGAGATCAAGGCGCAGTACAACAGTCCAACTGGTGTCACTCGTCAGCGCGCGCTCGCGGGCGTGCTCGGCCGCGCGATCGATGGTGGCGTGCCAAACACGGTGATGAGCCGCACCAACACAAGCGACTGGAATGCGCAGATGAACACGCTTGCAGGCGCCCCCGTCACTGCCGACACGATGGGTCTCGCCAGGTACGAGCGCTGGCTCGAACAGTTTGCCTTGGCCCAGAAGTACGACCGCTACTACCCCGAATATCCCACGGCAATCACGCGAAAGTTCGAACTCGCGCGCGAGATGTCTGAATCGAGTGTCGAAACTCTGCTCACCGATTTGCTCGACCATCCAGTGCGAAAAGAACTCGCGACTTTCTTGCGCGCGCGCCTCGGACGCGACCTTGAGCCCTTCGACATCTACTTCGACGACATCGCCGAGTCGCGACCAGCGGCTGAACTCAACGCGGCCGTCCACGCACTCTTTGCAGACGAGAAGGCGTTTGAGCGCGCCCTTCCGCAAGTCTTGCGAGCACTTGGCTACTCCCCCGACGACGCAGACTTTCTTGGATCGCGCATCAAGGTCGAAATCGCGCGCGGCTCAGGTCACGCGATGCGCCCCTACCTCGTTGAGTACGGCGCGTGGCTTCGAACTGGCAGGCTCAAAGACGAACTGGGATGGGATGGCTTCGACACTGCGATGCACGAACTCGGTCACAACCTCGAGCAACTCTGTTCGACTTTCTTCGCGCCTCGCGCGTCACTGCGCGGCGTTCCAAACACTGCATGCACGGAGGCTTTCGCGTTTCTCTATCAGTCGCTTGGAAAGCGTGTCCTCGGCATCGAGCCCGAGGGCGGCGCCGAGCGCGCATTCGCGATCGACAGCGTGCAGACGATGCTCGCTGCGGCGCAGATCGCCGGTCCAAGCTTGCTCGAGTTGTATGTGTGGCGTTGGCTCTACGCCAATCCGTCGGCAAACGCAGCTGAACTTCGCACCGAAGTGCTCGCAATCGCCGATCGACTCTGGGCTCGCTTCTACGCGCGTGACTTTGGCACCGATCCCTCGCGACTTCTCGCGGCTTATCAGCACATGATCGCGCATCCCCTCTACCTGCCCGACTACACCCTCGGACACGTGATGAGCCACCAGATCCGTTCATTCATGCGAGGCAAAGACATCGCCGCAGAGACAAAGCGAATCACATCCATTGGACGGCTGACACCAGAACTTTGGATGCAACGTGCAGTTGGCGCTGGTGTCTCAATCGAGCCACTTGCGCGAGAGACCCGCGAGGCGCTGGCACTTCTTATGCGCTGAAACTGCTACCGCAGCCGCATGATGAGTTGGCGTTTGGGTTGTTGAAGACAAACCCGCGTCCCATGATTTCATCTTTGAAGTCAACGGTTGTGCCATTCAGATAGAGGTACGACTTTGGATCGCAGACCACGCGCACTGTGAATGGTTCGCCCGCTTGGTCGATCACCGCAGTCGCAGTCGCAGTCGCAGTCGCTGCACCCTCGCCACCCGCAGCGGCACCCTTCGCCGCGCGACGATTAAACGAGTAACTCCAGCACTCATCTGAATCCTTCTGCACTTCGGTGAGGTCGAGGATGTATGAGAATCCAGAGCAACCGCCGCCCTTCACTCCCACGCGCAAACAGATCTTGTTCGCATCGAGTCCCTGTTGCTGAATGATGGTGTCAATTTCGCGGCCGGCGGTTTCAGTCACAATGAGAGGCATTCGATGTTCCTTATGTTGTTGCGTAATTCGAAGCGACGACTGCCGCTCCAGCTTTTTTCTTCCAGTCTTCAATCGCACTTCGAATCGAGTCTTCGGCGAGCACGCTGCAGTGAATCTTCACGGGCGGCAGGCTGAGTTCTTCGACGATTTGCGTGTTGCGAATCGTCAGCGCTTCATCGACTGATTTTCCTTTGATCCACTCGGTCGCGAGCGACGAACTTGCGATCGCTGAACCGCAGCCGAAGCACTTGAACTTGGCATCCTCAATGATGCCCGCGTCACTCACGCGAATCTGCAGTTGCATCACATCGCCGCACTCTGGAGCGCCGACGATTCCGATGCCAATGTCGCGACGGGCGGCGACATCTTTGGAGGTGCCGAACGATCCGACATTTCTTGGGTGTTCGTAATGGTCGATGACTTTTGGGCTGTACGCCATAGTGAGATTCTTTCTTAGTGGGACTGCCAGACGATTTTCGAGAGATCAATTCCCTCTTTGTGCAAGTCGTAGAGCGGGCTGAGGCGACGCAAGTGATTCACGGCATTCTCAATCATCTCGATCGCAGCATCAACGTCTGCTTCGGTCGTCCAGCGACCGAGCGAGAGGCGAAGCGACGAATGCGCGAGGTCATCGCCGATGCCCAAACTCTTGAGCACGTACGAGGGCTCGAGACTTGCGCTTGTGCAGGCCGATCCCGATGAGCAAGCGATCTCGCGCACGCCCATCATGAGGCTCTCACCTTCGACGAAGCCGAATGAAATGTTGGCGATGTTTGGAACGCGCTTCGTGGCATGACCGTTCACAACCGTCACTTCGATGCGTTTGACGAGTTCAGATTCGAGTCGCGTACGCATCGCGAGAAGGCGAGCGCCCTCGGCGTCCATCGATTCTGCGCAAAGTTCGCAAGCCTTGCCGAACCCGACGATTCCCGAGACATTTTGCGTGCCCGAGCGCATCCCACGCTCTTGGCCGCCGCCATCCTGCAACGCTTCGAGACGAACACGCGGCTTGCGACGGCGCACGTAAAGCGCGCCGACTCCCTTTGGACCGTAAATCTTGTGCCCGCTCCACGAGAGCAGATCGATCTGGTCGGTCTCGACGTTGGTTGGCATCTTTCCGACCCACTGCGTCGCGTCGGTATGAAAGATCACCTCGCGCTCGTGGCAGAGCCGTCCAATCTGTGGAACTTCATTGATCGTTCCGAGCTCATTGTTGACCCACATGATCGAGACCAGAATCGTGTCGGGGCGCAGTGCCGCAGCCACCATTTCTGCGGTGATCACACCGTCGGCTGGAGGCTGGATGAATGTTGCCTCGAATCCCTCGCGCATAAGTCGGCGAACGGGATCGAGCACGGCCTTGTGTTCGTGTGCCGCGGTCACGATGTGTCCGCGACCCATCTGACCTGCTGCAGCGCGCGCGTAGATCTCGGCGGCGCCCTTGATCGCGAGATTGTTCGACTCGGTTGATCCAGAGGTGAAAATCACTTCCTTGGATTGCGCCCCAATGAGCTTGGCAGCCTGCTCACGGGCGATCTCGATGCCATCTTCGGCCTCCCAGCCGAATTGGTGGTTGCGCGATCCGGCGTTTCCAAATCGTTCACTAAAGTAAGGAAGCATCGCCTCAACGACTCGGGGATCGCATCGGGTGGTGGCGGCGTTGTCGAGGTAGATTGGTTGTTTATTGGATGAAATCACGGACTTCCTTCTCGTAGATTGAGACTCGTTCTCAACTCCAGAGTGTAGTAACGTCCCCCACCAATTCAGGCAAACTTCGTGGAAATTATCGAGCGACCAGAACACCTTGAGCCCTTTCGCGGCTGCGCCCTCGTAGCGACGATGGGAGCCCTTCATGAGGGGCACGCGTCGCTGATTCGTGCTGCCCAAGCGAGCGGCGTTCCAGTCGTCGTCAGCGTTTTTGTGAATCCAACGCAGTTTGGACCGACCGAAGACCTCGCGCGCTACCCGCGCACCCTTGACAAAGACTTCAAGCTCGCGATGCGCAGTGGGGCGCGCGCGCTGTTCGCCCCCTCGGTCGAGGCGATCTATCCCAGTGGTGTTTATGCCGCGTCGGCAGAAGCGGCAGCGCTGCAACTGCCTCGCGTCGCGACTGAACCACAGCTCGAAGAGGCCTTTCGACCAACGCACTTCGCGGGAGTTTGTCAGGTTGTTGCCCGGCTCTTCGATCTCTGCGAACCATCGCTCGCTCTCTTCGGGGAGAAGGATTTTCAACAACTTCGGGTGATCAGTGAACTGGTCGAACAGCACCCTGCCCGTTGGCCAGGGCTCACCGTCGCTGCCGCGCCAACAGTGCGCGAAGCGGATGGTCTAGCGATGAGCAGTCGCAATCGCTACCTCGATCCACCCCAACGGGCTTTGGCGCTCGCGATCTTCGCCGCGCTGAGCGAGGTCGCACGTGCACCTCTTCGAAGGGATGACATCCCCGACGCCGAGGCTCGAATGCAGCAGATTCTCTCTGAAAATGCCCTAAAAAAACAGTATGCGGTCATCCGAGACGCGCACTCGCTCACTCCCGTCTCTGCGAAGACGCGCCACGGGCGCGCGCTCATCGCCGCTTCACTTGGTCACGTGCGCTTGATCGACAACGTTTCAATTTCGCTCGGCGCGCATGACTCATACATTGATAAACTTTTTTGATGCAGACTCTCGCGCGTGCAACAATCGTCGTCCTGTTGGGTGGACTCGCCACTGGAGCGCATGGACAGTTTGGTGGAGGGTTCGCACCGGCGAAGCCTGCGTCATCTCCGGCTTCCACACCTCCGACGGTGACGCCACCCGGCGCACCGACTCCTCCGCCGCAACAGGCTCCAGTCGTCGTCGATGACGAAGAAGATCCCGACGCGCCGGCTCCACGCCCGAAGGCTCCGCCTGCCACTGCACCCCCGACGCCAGAATTGCCGCCGCAGCGCATCACCTGCGCCCAACCTGAAGCTTCGTGGATGGCGAAGCTCGAGAGTGCAGATCGTGACGCGATCGAGGCGGGCCTTGGATATTCCCTTGCGCGGATCAGCTCGGATCTGAAGTGGGTTGGCGCAACGGCAAAGGATGGCGCGCCACAACTCGCTGGAAAAATTATCGTGATTCAGTTCTTTGATGTCGCCTCTGGCGGCACGGGCGTGCTCGACAAAACCATCGCGTCGCTTGGAGCACTCGCCGCCGACGGAAGCGTCATTGTTGTCGGAGTGCAAGTGCCATCAAAAGTCGATGCAGCGACCAAGCGTCTGGAAAAGTCGAAGTGCAAGGCGAACATCTGCGTCGATGAGCGCGGCGAGTTCTGCGACGCGATGGGTGCATTCAAGAAGCCCGTGAATGTGATCGTCGATCGCAATGGGGCAGTTCGATTTGTCGGGTTGACTGAGAAGGGCACAGCACTTGCCGCGAAGGTGCTGCTCGCTGAACCAGTCAGTGAAGTGAAAGCAGTCGCCAAGCCCGTCGCGGTCGTCGTCGACACCGCCGCGGTGCAGTTTCCAACATTCACCGAGCCACTCCAGTACAGCGCTGATCTGCGCGGACAGAAGAGCCCAGAACTTTCGGTCGAGCGGTGGATCACACAGCAACCGAAGATGTTTGGAAAAGTCGTCGTAGTTGACTTCTTTGCGACGTGGTGCGGTCCATGTATGGCTGCCCGAAAACACATGAATGAACTCGCACGCGCGTATTCAAAGGACGTGGTCGTCGTAGGACTCTCGACCGAAACCAACAACAAGTTCACCGATGGTCTGAAGAAACTTCATCTCAAAGAGAATGATTTCGATTACTCCATCGCGCTCGACCCGGCCGCGCGCATGCAGAGTGCATTTGGCGTGCGGGGCATCCCAAGCATTGCGATCATTTCAAGTGACCAGATTGTGCGCTGGCAGGGATCGCCTCAGGGACTCACCCCCGCCGTGCTCGACTCGATCATCGCGGCCAATGCGAAACTCGCTGGCGTAGGAAAGCCCGACAAAAATGCGCGAGGCTGGGCAAAGTGAATTGCGCGCGTGACGCGCAACTCTAGAACGTGCGCTCAATCGCAGCGTCCGCAATCTCGACGAGCATCTGACGAGCACGGCTCTCTGAAAGCACGGCGAGTCGGCCCTTGGCATGTTCAACGAGTTGGCGCGCGCGCTCGCGCGCGGCGGTGAGCGCTCCGGTTGATTCAACGAGCCGAATGAGCCTCTCGGCGTCGCATGCTTCGATCACGGCGATCGTCTCTGCCCGTTCGAGCAGCGAGCAGCGCGCGAGATGCACAACGATTGGAAGGGTGAACTTGCCCTTGCGCAGATCGATCCCGAGCGTCTTGCCGACGATTTGTTCTTCGCCGACCAAGTCGAGCACGTCGTCCTGTATCTGAAAGGCGATGCCGAGTTCTTCTCCATAGAGCCGTAGCGATTCTGCGACGGTGGCCGAAGCACCCGCGAGTTTCGCGGCGAGTCCGCAGCACGCGCCAGCGAGAACGCCAGTCTTGCGCCGCACGATATCAAAGTAGGTCGCCTCGTCGAGCGTGAGATTTCCGCGGTGCGAAAGTTGAAGAATCTCACCCGCACAGAGTTGCGTTGTCATCTCGCCGAGAGCTGAGTTGAGCCACGGCTCACCCACACTCGAGCAGAGATGAAACGAACTCGAAATCAGAAAATCGCCGAGCATTACAGCCGTTTCATTGCCGCGCAGAATGTTGATCGTCGCCCCGCCCCGCCGCAGATCGGCTTCATCGAGTACGTCGTCGTGCACGAGGGTTGACATGTGAATCATCTCAACAACTGCCGCGAGTGAATTCAATTGTTGGTCGATCGACGTGCTTGACACCATCCCCTCGCGAACCGCCATGCCGGTCGTCAGCACAAGCGTTGGACGAAGCATCTTGCCTCGGTAGCGTTCGACATGACATGCGAGCGCGTTCACTGGCGCGAGATCATTCACCAATGCGCGCTCGAAGCACACAGCCACCTCACCGAGCCTCGTCGCAAGGTTGACGTTCATCTGATCAGTGTGTGGCATCGAACTCATACTCGCTCACGACGAGAGTAGCGGCATGCGTGCGATCAATTCTCAGCGACGATGTAGACGATCCATCCCGTGCATGCTTCGCCTAGGCGCGAAGGCTTGAAGACGCCGTTTCCTTCTCCGGTCTTGCGTTCCGTGCCTTCCCAATACACGACAGGACGCTTGAATCCAGCCTCGATGAGCAACTCCTTGATCTCAGGCAGTGTCCAGAGCCGCCAGACGTAGGTGAAGGCTCGGCGCATTTCGCTTCCGTCTGGAAAGCGAAAGTGAATGTGATTTGTCACATCGTGCGTGATTGGACTGACCTTCGCTTGATGCCAAACGTAGGTGAATCCATCGAGCGAACGATCCTCTTCACCCACGGACCAAGAGCCAGAGCCACCATAGGCGTCGACAACCATGATCCCACCCGCACGCACACTCTTGCGAGCGTTGATGAAATACTCGCGCAACTGCGCGCGAGTTCGAAAGAGAAAGAAACTGAAATTGAGCGCGACGACAACATCGCTCGGTGCACTCTTGACCCGGTTCACGTCGCCCTTCTTCAATGAGATGCGCTTTCGTGATGCGGCCGGCAGATGCGAGATTTTCTCCCGACCCCGCCGAAGTACGTGATCGTCCAAGTCAACGCCGACTGCTTGATTCGTCGCTCGCCACGCGACCCACTCGCGCGCCATCAACCCCGTGCCGCAAAAATCCTCGCGCAATGTGTGCGGGGTCTTGTGGTGCAATTGTCGGTAGACGCGGTCAATGAATGCACAGTCCGACTCCGTGCCTTGCACGGCCAGTTCGTACAGTTCATGTCGATCTGAATTCGCTGCGGTTCGCCACGTCCGCTTCTTGCTTTTCTTTCGCGTCGCCATGGGGGCGCGAAGTCTATTGTGTTGCGGCGCGTGCGGGAGCGGCGTTCTTCACCCACAGAAAAACTTCTGAACATTCGGCGGCATCGGTCGCGATGCGCACGAGTAGGGTCGTCCACCTTCCGTTCTCATCGAAGGTGAATGCTGTCGGAGGCGGCGTCATCGCAGCGAGTGCGTCGATCGCCGTCCAATTGATCGACGCCGACTGTTCGAGCGCCCGCTCACTCGACCGCGCGACCACCACAGCGGGCTCAGACTGCGTGATTGCGAAGGCGACCTTCCCCGTGGCCTCAATCAGAAACGTCCCATCGGGGTTGAGGTCTCGCGAAATGCCGCTCGGAGTGGTGCGCAGCGATGAACTCACCTCGTATTGGATGCGCACGCGACCGATCGGCTGACCGCTCTCGCCGACAAATCGAATGAATTGTTGCTTGCGCCCCTGCCCCCAAAGTTCGAGTCGAATGCGAACGACGACTTCTTCGCCTGGGGCGATGGTGATGTTTGGCTTGAGATCTGGAATCGTGCAACCACACGTCGCAACGAAGCCGCGAATACGAACGGGTTCTGCCGTGCCATTGCGAAGTCGCACGAGCAGCGGCGTCGGCGGTTCGCACTGCGAGACAAGACCGCAGTCGAGCTCAGGCGGAAGCACTTCAAACGACGCTGAACTCTCCCTCACTGCAACCGCAGACACGACGGGTTCAGTTGTCGGCACTTCGGTCGTACCGGCCGTTGAAATCGGCGCGCTCACGCACGCCGCGAGAGAGCACACAAGCGAGCAACCCGCAAGAAAACGATGCACGTTCGAAACGATCATCGGCGCATCTTAGTAGCGATACTGCGCAGCTTTGTAAGGACCATCCACTGGAATGCCCAAGTAGTCCGACTGATTCTGCGTGAGCTTACTCAACCGCGCGCCCAACTTTCCAAGATGCAACCGCGCAACTTTTTCATCGAGCAACTTTGGAAGCGTATAAACCTTCTTCTCGTAGGTCTGCGCGTTTGTGTGAAGTTCAATCTGCGCGATCACTTGATTTGTGAAACTGCTGCTCATCACGAACGATGGATGCCCCGTGGCGCATCCAAGATTGAGCAGACGCCCCTCCGCAAGCACGATGATTGACTTGCCACCGGCGAAGACCCACTCATCGACCTGTGCCTTGATGTTGACCTTCTTGATTCCAGGAAGTGCGGCGAGTCCTGCCATGTCGATTTCATTGTCGAAGTGGCCGATGTTGCCAACAATCGCCTTGTCCTTCATGCGCTTCATGGTGTCGGCCGTGAGCACGTTGCAGTTCCCAGTCGCCGTCACGAAAAGGTCCGCGGTCTCGACCGCATCTTCGATGGTCACGACTTCATAGCCCTCCATGCATGCTTGCAACGCACAAATTGGATCAATCTCGGTGATCTTCACGCGACACCCTTGCCCGCGCAAACTCTGCGCACAACCCTTACCGACGTCGCCATAGCCGAGCACGACAGCGATCTTGCCTGCGAGCATGACATCGGTCGCGCGCATGATGCCATCCACGCATGAGTGGCGGCATCCATACAAATTGTCGAACTTGCTCTTGGTGACCGAGTCGTTCACGTTGATCGCCGGAAAGAGCAACTGCTTCAGCTCTTGCATTTGATAGAGGCGGTGCACTCCGGTCGTGGTCTCTTCGCTCACGCCGCGAATCTGTGGCGCAATGCGTGTGAAGAGTCCTTTTTGCTGCGCCGCGAGGTCGCGAATCAACTGCAGGATGACGCGGTACTCCTCGCTGTCGTCAGCCTTCGCCGCGGGCACGGCACCGGCGCGCTCGAACTCGAGACCCTTGTGAACAAGCAGCGTGAGATCGCCGCCATCGTCGAGAATGAGCGTCGGACCAGTGCCATTTGGCCAGTTCATCGCCTGGTAGGTGCACCACCAATACTCTGGAAGTGTCTCGCCCTTCCACGCAAAGACTGGAACTCCCTGTGGATTGTTGATCGTGCCCGTTCGTCCAACGGCGACGGCCGCGGCGGCATGATCTTGCGTCGAGAAGATGTTGCAGGAAGCCCAGCGCACCTCGGCGCCGAGATCGACCAAGGTCTCGATGAGTACCGCAGTTTGAATCGTCATGTGCAGCGATCCCGAAATGCGCGCACCTTTCAGTGGGAACTTCCCCTTGTATTCGTGGCGAAGCGCCATGAGGCCTGGCATCTCAATCTCAGCGAGCTCGATTTCCTTGCGACCGAAGCGCACCGTCTCGGGCGAAAGGTCTTTCACTGAGAACGCCGGATTCGCGGCAAGCGAGAGGGTCGTAGCCATGAAAGTGGAACTCTTGGATGGTGCGGTTGCGGTTGGGGTCGTGGTCGTGGTCATAGTCATGGGTGGTTCTCCGAGGGGGTGCGATCAAGTATCCGTTTATCCGGATGAACGAATCATAGCAAGCCGAATCCAAATGTCTACTCGGTGCCGGGTGATTGTTAGGATCGAATCATTATGAGCAACTCCACCCCACGC
Organism: Singulisphaera sp. GP187; assembly: GCA_945869475.1. Taxonomy (GTDB): domain Bacteria; phylum Planctomycetota; class Phycisphaerae; order Phycisphaerales; family SM1A02; genus F1-60-MAGs104. Next base: position 134,701 of record CAMBOV010000004.1, read on the forward strand.
GTCGTCATCGCCTCACTCGCCCTCGCAACCATCGCCGCGACGCTGTTCGTTGGCGCTTCGGGTAGTGCACCGACCGCCAAGGGTGCCCCCTATCCGCTGACAACCTGCCCAGTCTCAGGGGAAGCACTCGACAAGAATTCGGTCGCGCTCGTGATCGAGGATTCCACCAATCCACTTAACGACGGACGCGAGATTCGCTTCTGCTGTCCAAACTGCATCGCAAAATTCAACGCTGAACCGCAAAAGTTTCTCCCAGCGATCGACGCCGCGATCATCGAGCAGCAGCGGCCGTTCTATCCACTCACGAAGTGCGTCGTGATGACCGACGATGATCTGCCGCTGCCGGGCTCGCCAGACTCTGACAAGCTCCGGGAGATTGTGGTTCTCAATGACCTCGTTCGACTCTGCTGCCCAGGCTGCATCAAGAAGGTCAAGAAAGATCCTGCAAAGTTCGTGGCAACCGTTGAAGCGGCTGTCATGGCTGCACAAAAGAAAACTTACGCGCTCACGACCTGCCCAGTTTCAGGTGAAGCCCTCGATGCTGATTCGGCTGAGATCGTGCTCGGCGAGCGGCTCGTGCGATTGTGCTGTGGTGGATGCGCCAAGAAGGCACTTCAAGATCCCGCCGCGATCTACGCGAAACTCGATGCGGGAACAACCAAAACTGCGCCGACTGCGCCGACAAAGCCAGCTGCTCCAGCAACCACGACGAAATGATTTGCGTTCGGCAATGCACATGATTCCAAGCAAATTGAGCGCCCCAACACTGGGGCGCTTTTTTCTTTTCCTGCTTGCGCTTTCCGCCTTTGATGGATGCGCCACGCGGCCGAAAGCCCCCGAGAGCGTTGTCACGACAGTCGCAACGACAACAACCGTCACCACCACTGAATCAACAGCAACGGATGTCTTTGAACTCGATGAAGCCACCATCGCCGATTTGCAACTGCGTATGACCAATGGCAAAGACACAGCGCGCTCACTGACCCAAAAATATCTCAAACGAATTGAAGAGATCGACCGCAACGGTCCAACGCTCAAGAGTGTGATCGAACTGAATCCTGATGCGCTTTCGATTGCGGATGCGCTCGACAAAGATCGCAAGATTCGTGGATCACGCGGAGCTCTCCATGGAATTCCCGTGCTCATCAAGGGTAATATTGCGACCGCAGATCGAATGACGACTACGGCTGGATCATTTGCACTTGAAGGGTGCATCTCTCCTCAAGATGCTTTCATCGTCAAACAACTTCGCGCGGCGGGAGCTGTGATCATTGGAAAAACCAATCTGAGCGAATGGGCAAATATGCGGTCGACACATTCGTCCAGCGGTTGGAGCGCGATCGGTGGACAGACGAAGAATCCATACGCACTTGATCGCAATCCATCAGGATCAAGTTCAGGATCTGGATCTGCTATTGCGGCAAACCTCGCAGCGGTCGCAGTTGGAACCGAGACCGACGGTTCAATCGTCTCGCCGGCGAACAACAATGGATTGGTCGGCATCAAGCCAACACTTGGACTTGTCAGTCGAACGGGAATCATTCCAATTGCGCATAGCCAAGACACCGCAGGACCAATGGCGCGGACTGTCACCGACGCAGCGATTTTGCTCGGCGTACTTGCGGGAAATGATGACGCAGATCCGATCACCGCCGAATCGACTTCTATGGGCAAGCGTGAATACACGGCATCGCTCGATCGCAATGGACTGCGCGGCGCACGCCTTGGCGTTGTGCGTGACAAGTTCATGGGATATAGCGCAGACGTCGATCTGGTGATGGAAGCTGCGATTGCGGATCTCATGCGCCTCGGCGCAATCATCGTCGATCCTGCAAACATTCCAACGCTTGGCAAGTTTGACGAAAGCGAGATGACGGTGTTGCTCTATGAATTGAAGAGCGACCTGCCGAAGTATTTTCAGTGGCTTGGTGATAAGTCTCCCATGCATTCGCTCGCCGATGTGATTGCGTTCAACAAACGAAACGCTTCGCGCGAGATGCCGTTTTTTAAGCAGGAACTTTTCGAGATGGCTGAAGCGAAAGGGCCACTGACCGATCAACAATATCTTGATGCTCTCGCGATGAATCGTCGACTCGCAGGTCCCGAGGGAATCGATGCCGTCATGGATCAATATCAACTCGATGCTCTCGTTGCACCAACGAATTGCGAAGCGTGGTTGACCGACCATGTCAACGGTGATGCTGTCAGCGGTGGAAGTTCATCGCCTGCCGCAGTTGCGGGTTATCCCGCCATCACCGTCCCCGCCGGGCAAGTGAACGGATTGCCTGTGGGCATCTCATTCTTTGGGCGTGCGTGGAGCGAACCACGACTCATCAAGTACGCGTTTGCGTTCGAGCAAGGCACGAAACACCGTAAATCGCCGATGTTTTACGAATCAATTACGCCTTCGCCCGGCGCGTCAACAGCGCGCTGAAGAGTCCGGGCCCCTGCGCGGTTGTCTCAGGAACGATGCGCTGCCAGCGATCGAGCGAAAGTCCGCTCGCCTTCGCCCATGTGCGCGCGTCGCGCTGCGAAAATCCAAGATGCCGGTGACCCATCGTTGCTCGATACTCACTGCGAGTGTGTTCGACCATGTCGATCACGAGCAGCCGTCCACCGCTCTTGAGTGTTCGCGCAATCTCGATGGTCGCTGCCGCCGGGTCATCGAGGTGGTGAAAGAGCAGCATCGCCACCGCGCCATCGAGTTCGCGATCCTTGAGTGGCAACTTCTTGACATCGCCACGACGAAACTCAACGTGTCGCACCCCTGCGAGTCGCTTGCGCGCCGCCTCGATCATCGCAGACTCTCGGTCGATTGCGATGACACGCGCAACATATGGAGCGATGCGCTGCGCAACTTCTCCCGTGCCGCACCCGATATCCGCAATCACACCTGTTGGATCGAGCAGCCCAAGCACGGCATCTGATCCCACGGATTCCCCGAAGAGCGCGCGCCGCACCGCATCCCACTCTCCGCCAATTCGACCGAAAAAACCCCTGGTTCCGAGACGCCTCAATGCGATGACGGCGCCGAGCCGCGCATCGTCATCCTGTGCCTGCGCACTTCCAATGAGCCGCTGACGGGTGAGTGCCCAGAGCGAACGCACATCGCCGGCGAGGCCTGCGTGATCGACTCGATAGAGGCTTGTCGTTCCCTCGACACGGCGACTCACGAGCCCCGCGTCGAAGAGCGGCTTGATGTGTCGGCTCGCCGTTGACTGTGGCATCTGCAGGGCGCGTGCAAGTTCACCGACGGCGAGTTCGTGTGATTCGAGTGCGCGAAGCACGCGAAGCCTCGCAGGATCGCTCAACATTGCCAAGAGATCTGTCCATCCTTCAGCGCCACTCGCCATCTCTCAGAGCCCCGGTGGAATCGCAGTCGAACCGTCGATCACGACACCCTGACGGCGCAGTTCTTCTTCGACGCGTGGATCGGTCGCCGACACTCCGTACGCCTGTCGCAAACGTCGCTGCGCTTCTGTTGGATTACCAAGACGCATTTGCAAGACTGCGAGTTGGTAGTAGGGCTCGGTCGTCATCGGACGAAGGGTGCCGCTGTTCACTTCGATCGCCCATTGATAGGCGAGCAGCGCGCTGTCATCATCTTTCAATTTCACCGCGTACGCACCGAGCACGAGATAGGGCTCAACTCGACCGAGCGATGCACCCGCGCCCCGCAGCAACTGATACATCTGTCCTGTGTCGCCTTGGCGAAACATCACGTCGGCAAGCGCTGCGATGATCACAAGATTGCCTGGCGAGTGATCATTGGCGGTCTCGAGACAACGACGAGCCGTGACGAGGTCGCCCAAGTTGGCCATCGCAACGCCATATCCATACTCGCCCTTCCAAAGCCCTGGCGTATTTTGAATGACGGGCGAAAAGGTGTCCGCCGCTTTCTGCCACTCGCCATATTCGAGGTAGTGGTTCCCCAAGTCGATCGACTGTTCAGTGGACCGAGGTCCCCCACAGGCAGTCAGCAGCAACAGGGTCGAGGCGAACGAACAAGCGATCCATCGCACGGGAGTGTGGCAGTCCATTGCAAAAGATTGTACGGTGATCGCGATGGAAGGACGAGTTGCGAGCGTGTGGAAACCGATGGCACTGCTCCGCCATGAACCGATCGGCACAGCCTCGCACTACGACTGGTTGCTCAGCAGGGTCGCTGACTGCGGCGACCACGACGCACGGGTGGCGCGCACCTATCGCTGCCACACACGGCCTGACACCACCACCCCGTTTGAGATCTCGCTTGAACGAGTCGATGATCATCGGTGGTTCTACCTGATTCTCGCACACATCCACGAACTCAGTGATCATCGGGGGTTGGTCACCCCCATTGCGACTGGCCACTGGCGCGATGCCGAGGAGCCGACCACGACGGCGAGCGACGCGCGAGCCCAGGAAACAAGCGAGCTGATCGAGGTTCGATTCGCGCCCAACGGGGTCGTGCGGGCCTGTCGCATCATCAACGAGTCGCGCTTGATTTCGGTGCTCGAGGCGGCCGACCGCTAACCTCTCCTCACCGTGTGGATTCTCTACTCAAACGCGACACTCTTTGCGCTTCTCGGTGCCCTCTGTGGAATCGCTGTGGCCTTTGGATTACCCGGAATCTGGATGATGATCGCACTCGCTGTGATCAATGAACTCGCCAACAATTGGTGGCTTGGAGCAGGAGGAGATTGGTTTGCCTGGACCGCAATCGCACTCGCGGTCGTCATCGCACTCGGTGCCGAGGCTGTCGAGTTTCTCGCAGGTGCCGCGGGAGCGAAGGCAGGCGGAGCATCCAAATGGGGGATGCTCGGCGCGCTCATCGGTGGAGTGCTCGGAGCAATTTTCGCAACGGTGCTCATCCCGATTCCAGTTGTTGGAACGCTCGGCGGCGCAGCACTCGGGGCGGCGTGCGGTGCGATTTCTGGCGAGATGCTGGGATCAAAGAAGTCGCTCAAAGCGTCGGTCGCTCCAGCCGCGGGCGCCGCTGGGGGACGAATTCTGGGAACACTCGCGAAAATTCCCTTCGCAGTCGCCGCGTGGTTGATCTTGGTGGTCGGCGCGTTCTGGCGGTAGCCGACGGCACCGCTTACGACGAGCGCGGCGCCGCGACAATCTTCGCGAGAATTTCACCGACGGGAACGAGCGCCTGCGAACTCGCATCGAGATCTTTCCATGCGACCATCCCCTGCTCGAGTTCTGCGCCCAAGATGATCGCATGTCGAGCGCGACACTTTCCAGCTTCACTGAGCAGCTTTCCAACGTTGCGCGTTGCCTTGTATGTGTGGCGGACATGCAATCCTTCGCGTCGCATCTGCGCAGCGAGTTGCAACAGCAGCGCCTCGGCATCGGCCGCGCCTGCCGAAATCAGAAAGACATCCGGTCGAGGTAACAGCGACGCCCCTTCATCGGCGGGCAACTTGCCACGATCGCGCAAGAGCAGTCCGAGCACAACATCGCCCATCCCAAATCCAACTGCGGGCATTGATGGACCGCCAAAGAGTTCGATCAGCTTGTCGTAGCGACCGCCACCTGCGATCGCCCGCTCCGAACCAGTTGCTTCATGCAGTTCGAAAACGGATCCCGTGTAGTAGGCGAGTCCGCGAACGATGCCGAAGTCGAGTTCGCACCATGCGCCGAGATCAGCTGCGATGAGGCGCTGCGTCAACTCGACGAGTGGCTGCGCATCTTCGGGCGCACATCCGAGCGCGGTCGCAATCGCGCCTGCGTCGCTTGTAATCGCAAGTTTCGTTCGAGCAATCTCAGTGAGCCGCTGCGATGCCGAGCCATTGAGCCCGATCGCGAGCGCACGCGCGTCGAACTCTGCGGGTTCCATCTTGTCGCGTCGATCGAGCAGCGCGAAGGCATCAGCGAGCCGCTCACTCTGCGCACCGAGCGCGTGAAGTGCCGCTGCGACGACGCCGCGGTGGCTCAATTTCACGCGAACATCACTGGGACCGAGCCCGAGGCGTTCCATCGCCACAATCGCCGTTGAGAGCACATCGAGTTCTGCTTGCGGTCCCTCAACTCCGATCAGGTCGACGTTCCACTGGATGAATTCGCGCAACCGCCCCCGCTGCGGCCGCTCCGCACGAAAATGCGTTGGGATCGCAAACCACTTGATCGGCTGAGGAAGGCTAGTCGCGCGCGCAGCAACCATGCGGGCAAGCGTCGGGGTGAATTCAGGACGAAGCGCGTAGTCATCGTCCCCGCCTGCGCGACGAAAACTGAAGAGCTCGTTGATGATTCCCTCGCCACTCTTCACCGTGTAGAGCGAGAGATGCTCGAATGTTGGTCCATCGATTTCTTCGAAGCCATGGTCGATCGATGCCTGGCGCCATGCCCCTTCAATGTGCCGGCGCACGGCCATCTCAGGTGGATAGAAGTCGCGCGTGCCCTTAGGTGGTTGACGATGCGCGGGTGCCGACATGGTTGCGAGTGTATGAAAATGCACTTCACGCGCGGCGGTAGGCTTCGTTCGCATGAGTTCTCATCCGTCCACTGAGGTGCTCGTGCCTCTCTACAACGAATCTGCAATCGTCCGCGCGGTGCACGGCGAATTCGTGCGCTTCGTGGCGAGCCATCCCAACTGGCAGATCACGTTCATCGATGATGGATCGACTGACGACACCGTCGAGGTGCTTCGCGAATCACTGCGCAGTGACTCTGCCGGCGGATCACTGCGACTGATCGTCACGCCACGCAATGGTGGCAAGGCCGATGCGATCGCTCTGGGAATCGCGCAATCGACCACGGACAAAGTGCTCTTCATCGACGGCGACCTCGCCTATTCACTCGATCATCTCGATGCGCTCGACCGTGCGCTCGACCGTGCGCCCATCGCCATAGGATCGCGCGCCGTCGCCGGGGGCGTCAAGAGTCGACGACTGCTTCGTGGACTCTCAGGCGGTTCATACAACCTCTTGATGCGACTCGTACTGGGCCTTCCATTTCGCGACACACAAGCAGGCCTCAAAGGATTCCGCCGCGAGGCCGCCAAAGAACTCTTCGCACGAAGGCGGCGCGGCGGTTTCGGATTCGACGCCGAACTGCTCTTTATTGCCAAGCGACTGAGTCTCGATGTTGTTGAAACTCCCGCAGCAGTCAGCGCGAACCACAGCGCCCTCGGATCGAACGTTCGCATCATGCGCGACTCGTGCAGTATGTTTCTGGGATTGCTTCGCACGCGTCTCGACGGTGCGCGCGGCTGCTATCGGTAGCAACCGCTCACCACTCGGGACCGCCCGAGTAACGACCAAAGACATCACCCATCGCCTGCACCATTTCGCCAAGCGTGCAGCGACCGTGCGCTGCAGCGATGAGCGATGGCATCGTGTTCTCATCTGACCGCGCTGCGCGACGAACTTCGTCGAGGCATCGCTTCACAGTGTCCCCGTCGCGCGCCCGTCGAAATGCTGCGAGGCGTTCGCACTGAACGGTCTCAACGGTGTGGGGAATCTGCAGGATCTCCATGTTGCGATCTTCGTTGCCCTCGGTATAGGCGTTGACTCCGACGATGATGCGATCCCCTGCTTCCATCTCCTGTCCGACGCGGTAGCTCGCCTCGGCAATCGCGCGGCGAAAATATCCCTTGTGAATGCCTGCGACCACGCCACCCATCTCATCGACCTCGCGAATGATCGCGTCGGCATCCTGTTGCATCTGATCGGTGAGCGCTTCGACATACCACGATCCACCAAGTGGATCGACCGTGCGGTGCACTCCCGTTTCATGCGCAAGAATCTGCTGCGTGCGAAGGGCAACGCGCACTGCTTGCTCGGTTGGCAATCCAAGCGTCTCATCCATGCTGTCGGTGTGCAGACTCTGGCAACCGCCCAGCACTCCGGCCATCGCTTGATATGCAACACGAACGATGTTGTTGAGTGGCTGTTGCTCGGTCAACGAACAACCCGCTGTCTGCACGTGCGTGCGCATGAGCCAGGAGCGCTCCTGCTTCGCGCCGAATCGCTCGCGCATCGCGTGCGCCCAAATGCGTCTCGCCGCGCGCAATTTGCAGATCTCTTCGAAGAACTCGTTGTGACTATTGAAGAAGAACGACAAGCGCGGCGCAAACGCATCAACAGGCATGCCACGCTTGAGTCCCCACTCGACATATTCCATTCCATCGCGCAAGGTGAAGGCGAGCTCTTGCGTCGCAGTTGAACCCGCCTCGCGAATGTGATAGCCACTAATCGAGACGCTGTTCCAGCGCGGCGTGTGCTGTCCTGCAAACTCCATCGTGTCGACAACGAGTTTGACACTCGCTTCAGGTGGATAGATGAACTCGTTCTGCGCGTGAAACTCTTTGAGGATGTCGTTCTGAAGAGTGCCGCCGAGTCGATCCCATCCGATGCCGCGCTCCTGCGCCATCGCGAGGTACATCGCCCAGATCACTGCGGCGGGACCGTTGATCGTCTGACTCACCGTGACCTCGCCAATTGGAATGTCTTTGTAGAGACGCGCCATGTCATCGATCGTCGCAATCGCGACGCCGCACCGTCCAACCTCACCGACCGAGAGCGCATCGTCTGAGTCACGCCCCATCAAAGTCGGTAAGTCGAACGCAGTTGAAAGACCCGTGTTTGCCTTTGTTCCCTTGGCGTTCTCGAGCAGATACTTGAATCGTTTGTTCGTGTCTTCGGCGCTCCCGAAGCCCGCGAACTGTCGCATCGTCCAGAGCCGTCCGCGATACATCGTCTCGTGAATTCCACGCGTATAGGGAAACTTCCCTGGGTGACCAATGCGCGCATCTGGAGTGTGCGCGTTGGCCGCGTCGACTGTCTTCACACTCTCAGCTCCGTAGGTCGCGTCGACGACATAGCCAGAGAGTGTCACAGTTTCAGGATCGACCTTCGACGGCTTCGTCGCAGGAGTCGAACTCACCGAGGATGGGGTAGGCAGCGTGTCCATATTCCCTCGTGATAGTAGCGGGGTCGGCAGGATCGTTACCATCGTTCTTCACTGTGCCGACGCGTGTTTCAATCATCGTGCCGACCTACCGCGAGGCGCTCAACATCCCCGAACTCACGAAACGAATTGACGCGGCGATGCGTCCGACCGGTCATGAATTCGATCTCTGGTTGATGGATGATCCATCGGGTGATGGAATCGACCGCGTCGTTGCCGAACTCGGACATTCGTGGGTGCATCTCGTGACGCGAACGCCACCCCGCGGGCTTGGTTTCGCAGTGCTCGAAGGGCTTCGCAAGGCACCTGGCGACATTCTCGTCGTCATGGACGCAGATCTTTCCCATCCACCCGAGCGAATCCCAGATCTCGTGCGCGCCGCAGAGCAGCCTGAAAATCATCTCGTAATCGGCTCGCGATATGCGGCTGGTGGAACCATTGATGGCGGATGGTCAATCTTGCGTCACATCAACAGTCGCGCGGCAACTTGGCTCGCACGCCTCTTCACCTGGGTGAAAGATCCCATGAGCGGTTTTCTCGCGATGCGCCGCGACATCTTGCAACGCGCCGTTGGAGAGCTCGATCCAATTGGATACAAGATCGGACTCGAACTCATCGTGAAGTGTCGGTGTCGCACCGTTGCAGAGGTGCCGATTCATTTCAGCGACCGCGCACTTGGCAAGAGCAAGATGGGACTCAAAGAGCAGATTCGGTACGTCGTGCACGTGCGCCGACTCGCGCGCTGGAAGTACGGAGAGCTTGCGCGGGTCGCAGAGTTCGGACTCGTCGGACTCTCCGGCGTCGTCGTGAACTTGCTCGTTGTCACACTCGTCAGCGATCAGATGGCTCGCATGGATTTCGCCGCGACTGCACGACTGAACACCGCCGTCACGATCGCCGTGCTGGTGTCCATGACGACAAACTTCTTTCTCAATCGCATGCTCACCTTTGGCGACAAGGTGCGCAGAAGTCTTCGACGCGAGTACCTCACCTTCGTGGCCGTGTGTCTCGTCGGTGGCGTGGTGAATTGGTGGGCAACGACACGACTCGCAGTGCAATGGCGAGATGTCTTTCTCGGATTGCAAGCGGCGGCACTCTGCGGCGTCGCCGCGGGAATGTTCTTCAACTATCTCGGCTCGCGACTCTTCGTCTTTCGATCGAACCCGCGCTGACGCGCCGCTGCGACGCCGCGTGTAACGTGGACCGTGGCGCTTTACGCCTTCGGCGAATAGTCAAACACGCCGAGATTCGTCTTGTTTCCAAGCCGTCCCGCCGTCACCAACTGCCGCAACTTTGGACAGGGGAAAAACTTCGCGTCGCCGAGTTCGCGGTAGAGCACCATCATGATGTCGTGACAGACGTCGAGCCCGATGAAGTCAGCGAGGCGTAAGGGCCCCATCGGAAAGTTGCATCCGAGCACCATGATCTGATCGATGTCGTGTGGCTCAGCGACCCCTTCCATCCAGGCATAGAACGCTTCGTTGATCAGCGGCATGAGCACGCGATTCGAAACGAATCCGGCGCGATCATTCGCGAGCACAGGGGTCTTTCCCATCGCACGTGCAAGGTCAAGCGTGCGCGCAACACTCTCGTCGCTGGTGGCGAGTCCTCGAATCACCTCAACCAACTTCATCACGGGAACTGGATTGAAGAAGTGCATCCCAATCACCTGACTCGCGCGCGCGCCGGTGGCGGTCGCAATGTCAGTAATCGAAATTGAACTCGTATTGGTCGCAAGCAGCGCATCGCTCGCAAAGGTCTCTGCGAACGCTCGAAAGAGTTTCTTCTTGACTTGCGGATTCTCACTCGCCGCTTCGATGACGCAATCGGCGTCCTTGAACGCGTCGAAATCTGCGCCGTATGAGATCCGGCTCGCTGCTGCGGCGGCGTCCTCAGCACTCATCTTCTGCTTCTCAACCAGTCTCGCGAGTTGCTTGGTGTGGTAACCGCGCGCCTTGTCGAGCTGTGCTGCGCTGAGATCGATTTGCACGGCCCGCAGCCCAGACTGCGCCGCGGTGAGAGCGATGCCCGATCCCATGGTTCCCGCTCCGACGACGACGATGGTCTTCACTGGATCTGACATAGGGCGTCGATAGTAAGCACGCTTCAATCATCCATGTCGAGCGCGACATCAATTGAGCCCGCGCTGTGGGTCAACGCTCCAACGCTGATGCGGTCCACTCCAGTTCGAGCGATCGCCGCGACGGTTTCAAGACGAACTCCTCCCGATGCTTCGAGCAAGAGCGTCGGCGCGCGGTCTGTGCGCAGCTTCACCGCATGCAACAGCAGCTCGACTGAGAAATTGTCGAGAAGCACGATGTCAAGCGTGCCCACTGGCAGTGTGAGCAACGCCTCGAACTGTTCGAGCGTGTCGGCCTCGGCGCAGACAAAGCGCAGCGGGGTTTCTGCTGCTCGAACTCGCTCGACACACTCGCAGATGCGCTGTGCGTATTCGCTCGGTGCGAGCCCTGCCACGTGGTTGTCCTTCACCAAGATTGCATCGTCGAGAGCCATCCGATGCAGACGCCCACCGCCACATGCAACGGCATACTTCTGCAGCCAGCGAAGCCCGGGGATGGTCTTGCGCGTGTCGCAGATCTGTGCGCGCGTCTCGCGAACAGCTTCGACGTATCTCGCAGTGAGCGTCGAACTCGCCATCGCGATCCCGAGCAAGTTGAGCAGCGCCCGCTCGATCGGCAAGATGCTCGACAGAGGTCCGTGCAGATGCATGAGCGTCGTGCCAGCTGCGACGTGCATGCCGTCAGCAACGCCGCTCTCGACCGAACCGCTCAGATTGTGCGCGCTCGCGCGAAACCCGTCGAGTAACCCGAGTCCAGCGCAGACTGCAGACTCTCGCGCGACAACTCGTGCACTTCGAATGCCGTTCCTTTCGCACAATGCCAGTGTCGTGAGATCGTTGTCGGCTCCGTCTTCGCTCAGTGTTGCCGCAACCGTCTCCTGCACTCTGCCCGCAGAGAGTTCGGCCCAGAGTTTTGGCAAGTTCAGTTCGTCAAAAACAATCACCCCCGCAGTCTATTGCGGGGGTGATGATCGATTTGATTGAACCAAACGAGTTGCGAAGTGACTCAGCTGCGTCGACGGCGACTGACCATTCCAGCCAACGCGCCAAGCGCAAGAACTGCGGGTGACGGCACGATACCAACCACGAGATTGTCGACTGTTGGGTATAAATTCAAAATTGGACCTCCTTGAATGCTTTCAATTTTGATCGAGTCAATTGCTCCGCTGGTGCTGATGAACCCACCGAAACTTGTGGATGAACCATTGGACTCGTAAACGTACGAAACCCCAGCAACTGAGATAGTGATAGTTCCTGGAACAATGTTAAAGTTGGAGTCCGTGTTGAAGAAATCTCCGCCGACTGCAAACACATTTGGACTCGAGAAGGAGATGGTGAGGGGGACTGGATTGTTGGTTGACAGAGTTTGCGAAGTTCCGACGGCACCGCAGAAAATCCCGCCAACCGCAGCCGCACTCCAAGCGCTGTCGCCAGATCCACCAGTCAGAGGAGACGCGTAAAAGCCGTTGTAAGTCTCGAATGATTCAGTCGAAATAGATCCGCCCCCAGACGCAACAATTGCAGCAAAAGTTGAACTGCTATCAGTGACAATAAGGGCTGAGCTTGCAATTGATGAAACAAGCAAGGTGGAAAGAGCGAATGTGATTTTGAATGTAGTGGATGTGGACATAGAAACTCCTTGGTTCCTTTTATCCGACCTCTCCATGAACCTGAAACATAACCCCAAATATGGCCTTGTCAAATTTTTAAGAGGCAAAAATGAAAAAAAATAACATTTCGCGATCGCAAAAATTTACCAGGAATGGACCGCAGGGCCGCTGTATGTCGCCAAAGGTCTGATAATACGATTGTTTTGGTGCTGTTCCATGATATGGGCGCACCAACCCGTGATTCGCGAAGCCACAAAGATCGGGGTGTACTGCGGAACTGGGATACCCAGGACGAAATAAGTCATACCGCAAGGGAAATCGACATTTGGATGGAT
>CAMBOV010000005.1 GCA_945869475.1 Singulisphaera sp. GP187
TTGCCCGTGCTTTAAACAACCTTGCAGCACTGCTTCGAGAACAAAACAAACTGGCAGAGGCAGAGCCATTATTTCGCGAAGCGCTCGAAATCAGGCGCAAAGATCTCCCTGCTGGACATCCAGATATTGCCACTACTTTAAATAACCTGGGTGATTTGTTGAAATTACAAAACAAACTGGCAGAGGCAGAGCCACTATTGCGCGAAGCGCTCGAAATCAGGCGCAAGGCTCTTCCTGCTGGACATCCAGCTATTGCCACTACTTTAAATAACCTGGGTGATTTGTTGAAATTACAAAACAAGCTGGCAGAGGCAGAGCCACTATTGCGCGAAGCGCTCGAAATCAGGCGCAAGGCTCTTCCTGCTGGACATCCAGCTATTGCCACATCTTTAAACGACCTTGCAGCACTGCTTCGAGAACAAAATAAACTGCCAGAGGCAGAGCCACTATTGCGCGAAGCAGCAGAAATTAATCGTACGAATGCTTTAAATGAGCAATCAGTGAAGCCTAAGTAGTTTCTTATATGTTTTGTAAGAGTGTTTTTCGCTATGCCGCGTAGTGACGAAGCGCGCATCGGCGATATAGACCCCCAACCTGCCGTGGATGGAAATGCCTGGCATGCGAGATGTTGTTGTCCACCAGTATTTTGGTATTGAAGTAAAAACATTTTGGAACGCCGCAACAGTGAGTGTGCCAAACGTTTTAAAAGTGGGGCTTCGGACTTTCGAGTGGGTGAATCCTGGCCAGTTTCTTGGATTTCAATCCAGTTGGACGCCGGAAAGCCCCCGACACCACACCAGATTGTTTCGGCGATCGCATTTCGAGGCGTTCAGCTTTTGGGGTCACGTCACCGTGTCGCGACCAGTTTGCATCGATGCAAGACAAAGACATCTACAAGAAATTCCTGGGCATAGACAAACCCTGGTTCATTTCTCAAGTCACCATGGACGACGCGGCGTTGACCATCCAAGTGCTCGTCGAGTTTCGCGGCGATCCGTGTTGCCCGCGATGCCGCAAGGCATGCGCGGGCTACGACTCTCGTCGACGCTCGTGGCGACATCTTGATAGTTGTCAATACAAAACATTTCTTGTCGCCGACATTCCGCGTGTGGAATGCGCACAGCACGGTGTGATGCAAATCGACGCGCCGTGGGCGGATCGCGGTTCGCACTTCACGGCGCTCTTCGAGTGCGTTGTGATCGACTGGCTGCGAGAGGCGAATCAATCCGCAGTCGGTCGCCAACTTCAACTGAGTTGGCACGAAGTCGACGGCATCATGTCGCGGGCTGTTGCGCGTGGACTCGCACGCCGCGAAAAGATTTCGCCGACACGCATTGGAGTTGACGAAACATCTTTTCAGAAGCGCCACGAGTATGTGACGGTGGTGACAAACATCGACAATTCCCGTGTGATTGCAGTGATGGACGGACGAACAGAAGAAAGTCTCGGCTCATTCTTGGGCGCGATGGACGAGCCACGCCGCAGCGCCATCAAGGTCGCAGCGATGGACATGTGGCCCGCGTACATCAACGCGGTGAAGCAGCACTTGCCCAACGCGAAGATCGCGTTTGATCGATTCCATATTGCAAAGCATCTTGGCGATGCGGTGAATGCTGTGCGCAAAGATGAGCACCGCGAACTTCTTGCCGAAGGCGACACAACACTTGCGAAGACGAAGTACGTGTGGCTGCAGAAGCCCAACAGGATGAAACGCTCGCGACGGATGTTGTTGACGCAATTGATTTACTCATCGCTGCGCACCGCGCGTGCGTGGGCGTTGAAAGAGACCGCATCGAAGTTGTGGCATTACGTCAGTGAAACGTGGGCGCGTCGTGCGTGGAACGAATGGATCGGCTGGACGAAGAACTGCAAACTCGAACCGATGATTCGCGCGGCGCAGATGGTGCAGAAACATCTGGACGGAATCATCAACGCGATCGTGTTGAAAACGACCAATGCTCTTGGCGAATCGATGAACGCAAAGATCCAAAAGATCAAGTCGCAGGCCTGCGGTTACCGCAATCGTCAACGCTTCCGCAACGCGATCATGTTCCACCTGGGCGGACTGGATTTGTACCCCCAAAAGTCACTTGCCCACACAAAACCGTGAAGCGCCTTAAAAGTGTTGATGTCTGGGTCACCCTAAACCCACCCCCTACTTTGCGCTGACCCGCCCCTTCGCACTACTCTCTGCTCTTCCATGGGTGATGAAGACATAATCCCGCCACAGCCAAACTTGCCGCAAGACGGTGACGAAACGCTGCAATATCCAGATAAAGATGCTGTCGGCAGCTTCCTCAAAAAAACAAATGCCGCCGACACCACTTCGCTGGAAAAACCAGGCGACGAAATTGGTCCTTACAAACTGCTCACTCAAATTGGCGAAGGCGGCTTTGGAACTGTGTGGATGGCCGAGCGCCGCAAACCATTTGTGCAGCGCGTAGCGCTGAAAATTATCAAAGCCGGCATGGATTCCAAAAATGTTCTTGCGCGCTTTGATCAAGAGCGACAAGCGCTTGCGGTAATGAACCACCCAAACATTGCAAAAGTTCTTGACGGCGGATTAACGCCGGCGGGTCGCCCCTACTTCGCCATGGAATATGTCAAGGGCGAACCCATCACCAACTTCTGCGACAACCGAAAACTTTCGCTGAAGGATCGTTTGCAACTATTCACGCAAGTGTGCGACGCTATTCAGCATGCGCACACAAAGGGAATTATTCACCGCGATCTGAAACCGGGAAATATTCTTGTGACTTCTGGCGAAGGCGACGCTGCGCAAGCAAAGGTGATTGACTTTGGCGTGGCCAAGGCGTTGACACAGCGCATGAGCGAGCAAACTATTTTCACCGAGACCGGCCAAATGATTGGCACGCCCGAGTACATGAGTCCCGAGCAGGCCGAACCTGACGCGAGCGACATTGACACTCGCAGTGATGTGTATTCCCTGGGCGTTGTGTTGTATGAACTTCTTTGCGGCGCGCTTCCATTTGAGAAAAAGGAACTTCGCAACAAGGCGTACCGCGAAATTCAGCGTATGGTCAGGGAGGACGATCCGCCAACTCCCGCGGCGCGACTGTCTTCTATTGCGAAAAGTGACACCGCGCTTTCTAGTCGCATTGCAACGGCGCGGCGTGAACTTCCGGTGTCGCTGAACCACGCACTGAAAAGTGAATTGGAATGGATTCCGCTGAAGGCGCTTCGCAAAGAACGCAATGAGCGCTACGAAACCCCCAGAGATTTGGCCGACGACATTCGCAACTATATAGATGGCAGGCCGCTGATCGCCGCGCCGATTTCAAAGGCGTACCGCATGCGCAAATATGTGCGGCGCAATCGCGGCCTTGTTGTTGCGGTGGGCGCGATTGTTTCCGCGCTGGTGATTGGTCTTGGTGTTGCTTCTTGGCAGTGGCGTGTGGCGGAGGCGCAAAAGCAAATTGCGGAAGCGCAAACAATTGAAGCCGATAGCGCGCGTGAATTAGCACAAGCAGAAACCGTCCGCGCGGAAGCGCAAACGAAAATTGCTGAAACACAAAAAACGGAAACAGAACAAGCCCTGAAGCAAATTAAGACCGAAGTTGCAATTGCATCAACGCGTCGCGGATTTGATGCGCTGAATGCAAACAACCCTTCGCTTGCGTTTGTAGAGAAAGACCAACTTAAACAAAGTGGTTGGGCCGATCGCTTTACCACTAGATTGTTGGGCTCGCTTCTTGACCAATCAATCGCTCTACTCAAAGGGCATGAGAACGTGGTCACTTTCGTCGCCTTCAGCCCAGATGGAAACACCATTGCTTCGGCATCTTTAGACAAAACCATCCGGCTTTGGGACCGCGCATCAGCAAAAGAGATTGCTGTACTGAAGGGGCATGAGAAAGAAGTCATTTCCGTCGCCTTCAGTCCAGATGGAAACACCATTGCTTCGGCATCTTTTGACAAAACCATCCGGCTTTGGGACCGCGCATCGGCAAAAGAAATTGCTGTACTCAAGGGGCATGAAGATTCTGTCATTTCCGTCGCCTTCAGCCCAGATGGAAACACCATTGCTTCGGCATCTTTAGACAAAACCATCCGGCTTTGGAACCGCGCATCAGCAAAGGAAATTGCTGTACTCAAAGGGCATGAAAATGAGGTCAATTCCGTCGCCTTCAGTCCAGATGGAAACAACATTGCTTCGGCATCTTTAGACAAAACCATCCGGCTTTGGGACCGCGCATCAGCAAATGAAATTGCTGTACTCAAAGGGCATGAAAGTTCTGTCAAGTGCGTCGCCTTCAGCCCAGATGGAAACACCATTGCTTCGGCATCTCGAGACAAAACCATCCGGCTTTGGGACCGCGCATCAGCAAAGGAGATTGCTGTACTCAAAGGGCATGAGGAAAGGGTCTATTGTGTCGCCTTCAGCCCAGATGGAAACACCATTGCTTCAGGTTCTTGGGACAAGACCATCCGGCTTTGGGACCGCGCATCAGCAAAAGAGATTGCTGTACTGAAGGGGCATGAGAAAGAAGTCCTTTGCGTCGCCTTCAGCCCAGATGGAAAAATCATTGCTTCGGCATCTTTAGACAAAACCATCCGGCTTTGGGACCGCGCATCAGCAAAGGAAATTGCTGTACTCAAGGGGCATGAAAGTTATGTTGGTTCCGTCCCCTTCAGCCCAGATGGAAACACCATTGCTTCGGCATCTGTAGACAAGACCATACGGCTTTGGGACCGCGCATCAGCAAAGGAAATTGCCGTACTCAAGGGGCATGAAAATGAGTTCAATTCCGTCGCCTTCAGCCCAGATGGAAACACCATTGCTTCGGCATCTGTAGACAAGACCATACGGCTTTGGGACCGCGCATCAGCAAATGAAATTGCTGTACTCAAGGGGCATGAGAAAGAAGTCGCTTGCGTCGCCTTCAGCCCAGATGGAAACACCATTGCTTCGGCATCTTTAGACAAAACCATCCGGCTTTGGGACCGCGCATCAGCAAAAGAGATTGCTGTACTGAAGGGGCATGAGAAAGAAGTCCTTTGCTTCGCCTTCAGCCCAGATGGAAACACCATTGCTTCGGCGTCTAGTGACAAAACCATCCGGCTTTGGGACCGCGCATCTCTAAAGGAAATTGCTGTACTCACAGGGCATGAAAATATTGTCTATTTCGTCGCCTTCAGCCCAGATGGAAACACCATTGCTTCGGCATCTCGTGACACGACCATCCGGCTTTGGGATGCGGTTGCTTTGCGGGATCGCTTTCCTGCGCTCCAAGCGCGGCGTGCGCAAATTGCCACGGCAAAGAAAAATCTTGCCGCTGATCTTGCAAGTGCTGGCACAGATAGTGCCGCGCTAGAAAATCTAAAAACAACAGTGCTTGCAGATCCGGGCCTCACTGGTGATGCACGTATTGCAACAATGATTGTGCTTCGAGAAACTGAATTGGCGATAGAAATTAGAGATCTGGAAAACCAAAATCGCATAAAGAACCAAATCACTTTGATACAGGGAGCTGCTCAAACTGGGAACTTCACAGAAGCAGTGACACTGGCTGCATCATTGCCGATTGAACAGTTGGATGCCACGACTCTGAACGAACTTGCTTGGAAAATCACAACCGAATGGGAATCAAACGACCGCGTGCGTGATGTAAGGCTTGCTCTACGCATGGCGCAGAAATGTGTTGAATTGAATCTTGGAAATGAAGCGGCGAGCCTAGATACGCTAGCTCGTGCGCACTGGGAACTTGGGGACAAAGTAAAAGCAATTGAAATTCAGCGCAAGGCGGTTGGGCATTTATTAGTGGATACCGAAGAGAACTTGAAATGGAATTCAGAAATACGCGCGTCCCTTCATAAATATGAAACCGAGAATGCACCAACGCCAGCAGCAACGCCCACAGTTCAACCAGCAGCAACTCCCGCACCGCATTGACCGCGCGCTTGCGCATGTGTGGCCGACACGGTCGTTGGCGAATCGCTCTCGTACGGCCTTGAAACGCAGCCTGGACTCGTGCTGGTGATCGACGGCATCCCATCGCCGCGATCCTCGCCGATTCCTGTCCTTCTGATCTTGATCGCGATGGTCTTGTCGATGGAGATGATGGGATCACCATCCTGACTGCATGGGGAACAAGTGGCGGCACGAGCGATGCCGATATCGACAACGATGGCACCGTAAACGGATGCGATCTGGGAGTGCTAATCGTCGCGTGGGGGGCGTGCGCTACGAATTGCCTTCGGTCGTCGTCTCGTGCGTTGTGGTGGGCTCGTGCGTCAGCGTGCCAGGCTCTGGGCTCATTTGCAGTAGTTCAATTTCGACGGGTGAGTCGGCGTCATCTTGTCGCACGGCCACGTGCTGTTGACGCGCGAGTTCGAGCAGCGCGAGAAAGAGTCCAATCATTTCGCCGCGCGATCGCCCATCGAGCATCTGGTGCAGGGTCATGCGTTTGCGGTCAGCTCGCGCGAGGCGATCGACGAGGTCAGCCTGATGCAAACTGATCGGCGTGTCGTCGTACTCGATGCGGTGATCGCCGAGTCGTGAGATGTCGACTGACTGCATGATCTTCTCGAACGACTCAACGAGATCGAGAACATGCGCATCTTCGATGTCGACAAAGAACTCATCGTCGGTCGAATCCGATGCGAGCGCGCCGCCGTGCGCGCCAGCTCCGTAGCGACGGGCGCTTTCTTGACGCAGTCGATCGAGCGATCCGGCGGCCGTGCGAAACTGCTGATACGCCAACAATTGCTGCACGAGTTCAAAGCGCGGGTCATCCGATGATCGCTCACGCGCCGACGACTCGCGCGTCGAGGGCTGCTGCGGAGCGAGCGTGCGGCTTTTGATTTCGACGAGCGATGCAGCCATCACGAGAAACTCCCCTGCGAGCTCAACATCAATGCGGTGGATGTTTTTCAAAAAAGCGAAATACTGCTCGGTGATCATCGCAATTGGAATGTCGGAGATGTCGACCTCAGCCCGCCGCACCAAGAAGAGCAAGAGATCGAGCGGTCCCTGAAAACTCGAGAGTCGAACTTCGTAGTCGTCTTGCAATGCCATTCAGAGAGGCTATCCGCTACCCTTGGAATGATGAAAGCCGAAGTCGGGATCGCCGAGTTGAATTTCATGGCCGAGGTGATCGAGGCTGAATCGTCAGCTCTCACCGCGATGGCGCATGTGTTGCGCCGAGGATCCGACGAAGCTGCGGGATGGTGCCGCGCGCTCGACTTGCTCGAGCCATGCACTGGACACGTCGTCGTCTCTGGACTCGGAAAGTCCGGGCTCATCGGCGCTAAAATCTCAGCGACCTTGGCAAGTCTCGGGCAGCCATCCCACTTCATTCACCCCTCCGAAGCGGTGCACGGCGACCTTGGACGGATGCGCGCGGGAGACATCGCGCTCTTGCTCTCTTTCAGCGGCGAGACGGCCGAACTAGTCGATCTCGCGCTGCACCTCAAGGCGGATGGAGTCGCGCGCATCGGAATCTCCTGCCGACCAACAACCACACTCGCTCGACTCTGCGATGCGCACCTTGCGCTGGGCGACATCATCGAAGCATGTCCACTCAATCTCGCTCCAACAGCAAGCACCACGGCGATGCTCGCGGCCGGCGATGCACTCGCACTCGCGCTTGCGCGTCGGCGCAACTTTCGAGCGGATGATTTTCATCGCCACCATCCGGGCGGGATGCTCGGCGCGGGACTTCGTCAAATCACCGAGGCACTTCGCTTTCGCGTCGGTCACAACCTCAGCGTGCTGCGCGATTCACTCTCGGTGCGGGAGGCACTCGCCGCTGCGGGGCAGGGTCGTCGCGCGGGAGCGATCCTGTTGGTGGATGCCAATGGCCGACTCTCGGGCATCTTCACCGACGGCGATTTGCGCCGACTCGTTACGACGCAAGGGGCTGACGCGCTCGAGACTCCCGTCGCCACCGTAATGACCGCGCGTCCTGTTTCGCTCACCGTTGATGCACTCGTGCGCGATGCCGTGCGACTCGTGCAAGAGCGGCGGCTCGATGAAATTCCAGTCGTTGATGGGGATGGCAAACCCGTCGGAATCGTTGACGTTCAAGATCTTGTTGCAATGCGTGTCGTCGAGGGGTGAAACTATGGAAACCTATGCCATCGAAGTTGTCGGAGATCTCATGATTCTGCGGGCTGATGGAGGGCTCAACAGCGGCACCGCGGGGCAGCTCTCTGAAAAGATTGCCGCGCTCGTTGCGGGTGGAGTTCGCAGCATCATCGTCGATTGTTCGCAACTCGAAATCATCTCGAGCCTCGGGCTCAGCTCGCTGCTCATGTTGCACACGCGCATCAAGCGCGTTGGCGGCGAAGTGAAACTCTGCGGACTCAAGGGATCGATCGTGCAGGTCATCCGGATGACCAAACTTGATCGCATCTTCGAGCTCTATCCAGATATTGAAGCGGCGCGACTCGCCTTTCGACCGAAGTAGCTCACCCACCAAGCGCAGGTCGCGCGCGCGCGCCAACAGCATCGGCCAGAATTTTCGCGACGCGGTCCTGCAACTTCTTCGCCTTGCCAACCGAGTCTTTCTCGCAGAGATTGTTCGCGAGCACGCTGAATGCGTAGCGGGTTCCATCGCGACCGGTGACGAATCCGCTGAGGCAACTCACCTTGTCGATGTATCCCGTCTTGCACGCTACGGTCGCGAGTGCGGGATCGATGTCTTTCATCCGCTTGCGCACGGTGCCTGACTTTCCGCCGACCGCGAGACTCTCGACAAAGGTCGGGCCGACTGCAGAGTCGTTCGCGAGCGCGGCGAGCCACGCGGTCATTCCGTCGGCGGTCACGCGATTACCGCGAGAGAGTCCAGAGCCATCCGAGATGACGAACGCATCAGCGAGTGTGCCGATGCGCTGCGTGATGACACTCTTCACACTTGTCGCGCCCGTGGTCCACGAACCTGCGCCGCCCGTGCGCGCGGCGGCGAGCCGTTTCATGAGACTCTCGGCGTACATGTTCTGGCTCTCAACGTTGCATCGCGTCACCACGACGCTGAGCGGCGTCTGAATCACCGGTCCAACCGCAGTTCCGCGAGGCGCTGGATCACTCGCACCGGCAGTGCGCGCGCGACCAACTGAAATGCCCGCGGTTGCGAGCCGACTCGCGAGACACTGCGAGAGAAAGAGTGCAGGATCACTCAACGCCACCGCGATCGGCGCAACATACGCCGTCTTCACGTTGCCGTAGATCGTGAGCTCGCCCGAGGTGCCATCGCGCGCAACCCACATCGTGTTGCGATCATTCTTACCCGTGCGACTCGTCGCTTTGTTCACGATCTTCACCCACGGCGCATGTGGACTCATCGACGTAATCGTTGGAGCGCCTCCTGGCTTGGGCGCTGCGGTGAGTTGCAGTCCATTGCCGTGAAAGTTCACACCGCATGGAGGCGAGCAATACTCTTCGTCGAGTTGATCTTTCGGCCAGAGTGGATGGGGTCCTTCACGAGCAAAGATGCGGTCGTCGACCACAATTTCACTGATGCTCTTGACGCCAGTCGCGCGCACCGCATCGACCCACGCCTGCAGCAGATGCTCGATCGTCATGCCCGTGTGGGCGACACCTTGCGCATCGATGTAACTCGACTCGGCAAGCAATTCTGGATCCCCCAGCGCAGGATCGCCATCTCCCACAACGATGAGTCGGTCTCCATCTCGCAGCAGCTGCGTGCGAAAGACAAAGTGTGGCGAGAGTCCAAGCAGCGCCGCGCCTGTGGTGAGCAACTTCATGTTGCTCGCGGGCACCATCGGTTCGTTGCCGTGCAGCGAGAGCACAGCCGTGCCACTTGCAACCTCGCGCACACTCACGGCGATGACCGCCTTCTTGAGTCCGAGCGATGCGACCTCGCCTCGAATGGCGCTCGCCACGTCACGGACGGGCGCGGCTCCGGCCATCAACGCGCAGGTGGCGATGAACAGTGTTGCGAAGGGAAGGATCCGGCAGCGACCGGAGAAACGAGGGGGTGTGGCATCCAACATACGGATGTGAGTTATCGGCGAAACTCGCGAGCGAAAAGCAAAGCCGAGCGAAAAAAAAGACCACGCAGTTGCGTGGTCTCTTGAGGTCGACGTTGTGAGTGCTTCAGCCGCCCATGCGGTAGCGAATGAACGCCGTGACTGTCACGCCCTTGGGCAAGAGTTCACGGATGCTCTTCTTCTCTTCTTTGACGTACTTCTGACCGAGCAGGGTCGTCTCTTCGAAGAACTTGCGAACCTTGCCTTCGGCCATTTTCTCAGCGATTTGCGCTGGTTTTCCAGAGGCTTCTGCCTCT
This sequence comes from Singulisphaera sp. GP187, assembly GCA_945869475.1. Taxonomy (GTDB): domain Bacteria; phylum Planctomycetota; class Phycisphaerae; order Phycisphaerales; family SM1A02; genus F1-60-MAGs104. The sequence continues at coordinate 10,272 of CAMBOV010000005.1, forward strand.
TTTTGTGCCTCAGCACGCTTGGCTGCGATGACATCTTCTGGAAGTCCATGCTCATCCACTGCCATTGGGGTTGGCACGGCCGCAGCGATGTGCTGGCAGATTCCAGTGGCGAGTTCTTCACTCATCTCGCCTTCGAACTGCAAGAGCACACCGAGCTTCCAGTCGTGGTGGATGTATTTGGCGAACGATCCACCCTCGAGGCGTGTGCCACGAGCGAATGAGATGTTCTCGCCAGTCTTGATGCGAACGACGTCGAGAAGCGCGGTCATCGGCGGTGTCATCACGATCTCGCCAGCTCCAGCAGCGAGCGACATCGTTGCCAATTCTGTCGCGAGCGCTCTGAACTCGTCGTTCTTCGCGGTGAAGTCAGTTTCAGATCGAAGTTCGACAATCGTTGCGTGCGATCCGTTGATGAGGGCCGTGATGCAACCCTCGCCCGCGGCGCGGTCCGAACGAGTATCCATCTTGCCCTTCAAACGCTCGCGAAGCAGTGCTTCAGCCTTCGTCAAGTCGCCGCCGACCTCTGCGAGTGCGCTGCGACAATCACCAAAGCCAAGGCCAGTGCGATTGCGCAGTGCCATGACAACCTTTGCGTCAATATTTACGGTGCTCATTCGAAATTCTTTCTCAGTAAAAAGTGCCGAGCGATTAGGCAGTCGCGCCAGGTGCTGACTCGCCAGGAGTTGCGCCAGTTGCTGCACCCGTTGGTTCAAGAGTGCCGGCGGATGGAAGTCCACCGCCGACTTCATCAACACGGAACCGACTTCGCACGCTTCGACGGCGAGGCGCCGCTTCACGATCGCCTGCGTCGCCTGCCGCTTCGCCTGTTGGAGCTGAGGTCTGGCGCTGCGTCTTGCCTTCCATCACCGATGCGGTGAGTTCGCGCAGGATCAAGTCGATCGAGCGCATCGAGTCATCGTTGCCTGGAATCGGAATGTCTGAGTAATCAGGATCGCCATCGGTGTCGATGAGACAAATCGTTGGAATGCCGAGGTTTTTCGCCTCGCGCACTGCGTTCATCTCGCGGTTGACGTCGACGACGACCATCGCCGCCGGAAGTCGCGACATGCTGCGCACACCGTTGAGATTGCGGTAGATCTTCTTGAGTTCGCGTGTGAGTTGCGACTCCATCTTCTTGGAGTAGCTCTTCATGCCGCCGCCTGCGACCAATGCTTCGAGTTCTTCGAGTCGCTTGAGACGATCGCGAACGGTGCGAAAGTTTGTAAGCAATCCACCGAGCCATCGCTCAGTGATGTATGGCATCTCGCATGCAGCGCAGTGCGTTTCGATCGCGCCGCGCGCTTGGCGCTTGGTGCCGACGAAGAGCACTTCGCGTCCTTCGCCGACAGTCTTGCAGATGAACTTCTTCGCCAACAGCAGACCCTTGATGGTCTCGCGGATATCGATGATGTGAATTTGGTTCTTGACACCCTGGATATAGGGAGCCATCTTTGGATTCCAATTCGATCGTCGTTGACCGAAGTGGATGCCTGCTTCAATGAGTTCGTTGACAAGTGACATGGTTCGAAACCTTTCTTGAAACCTCCAGTGTGTGGAGGCAGCGACACCCGAATGAACGGCCGGTGAGCCTTGCGGCGCCGCGCACTCGATAAGGGCGCTTGCGTGGAAAAACAAAAGAAGCTCGCGACTCACCGAAGTCAGGAGCTCCCACCATCCCGTTCGAACGCACATTCGAGCCGAAGTGGGGGATCGGGAGCCTACTCGAGACCCCCGCACATCTGCAACTAGTATCGGGCTCCTATGCTCGAAAAGGTTTTTAAGGCGTATGACGTGCGGGCCACCTATCCCAGTCCGCTCAATGAGCTCGTGGCGTGGCGAATTGGCTACGGCGCGGCGCGTTGGCTGACCGAACGAGCGCAGAAAGATGGCAACGACCATCCACGGATGCGCCACATCGTCGTCGGCCGCGATATGCGCAAGAGTTCGCCCGAGCTCGCCGCGGCATTGAAGCAGGGCATTCGCGACTTCGGAGCGACGGTGATCGATGTCGGCATGGTCGACACGCCGATGACCTATTTCGCGATCAATCACCTGCGATGTGCAGGCGGAATCGAAGTCACTGCGAGCCACAATCCAGCGCACTACAACGGATTCAAGGTCAGTCGTGTGCAGGCGAAGCCGGTGGGAACTGGCAGCGGCCTCGAGGTCATTCGTCAATACGCAGAAGCGTGCGACCCCGGAACGATTGAACCGCGCGCAGGTCGTGAAGAACAGATCGATCTGTGGATGCAGTATCGCGATCATCTCTTGCGCCTTCTCGATCCATCGGTGCTCGATGGTTCGTGCACTCTTCGCATCGCAATCGATGCGAGCAATGGGATGGCCGGCACGATGGCTCCGAAGGTTCTGCGCGGCGTCGCAGGACTCGACATGCAAGAGATCAACTACGACAACTCGTCGGGTGAATTCGTGCATGAGCCCAATCCACTCGTTGAAGCGAATCTTGAAACGGTGCGCCGTGCCGTCATCGCTGGAAAGAAAGACTTCGGCGTCTGCTTCGATGGCGATGCAGATCGCTGCGTTGTGCTCGACGAAAACGGGGTGACTGTTGGTTGTGACTTACTGCTCGCAGCGCTCGCGACCGAAGCACTCAAGATCGCGCCAGGCGCGGCGGTCGTCTACGACTTGCGTTCGTCACGCAGTGTGCGTGAGGCGATCGTTGAAGCGGGCGGAGTGCCCGTCGAGAGTCGTGTCGGCCACGTCTTTATGAAGGCACGGCTCGCAGAGACTGGCGCACCCATCGGCGGCGAACTCTCTGGACACTTCTATTTCGCTGACATGTTCAACACCGATAGTGGAGTGCGTGCCTTTCTCGCCGTTGCGTCGCTGATCGCACGCGCGAAGAAGCCGCTTTCGCAGATCATCCGTCCGTTTCAGAGATATCAACAGTCCGGCGAGATCAACTTTGAGAACGAAGACAAACTCGGCGCGCTCGCGGCACTTCGCAAGGCTTTTCCGCAGGGGATTTTTACTGAACTTGATGGACTCAGCCTCGATGCGGGATCGTGGTGGTGCAATGTTCGACTCAGCAACACCGAGCCGCTGCTTCGACTCAATCTCGAAGCGCAGGATGCCGCCACCGTCGCGCGTCAGGTACAGGCGCTCACGCCACTGCTCGGCCGCCGTGCCGAGAATCACTGACGAGCCCCTCCTCGCCCTTGCTACCCTCTCGAACCAATGCAGCAGACTGAATCTGATACCGCGCGCGTCGTCGTCATTTCGAGTTCTGAGGGACGCATCGTCGTCTCGATTCCCCACACCGAGTACGAGGTTGAACTCACCATCGGGCCAGGTGGCGCAGCGAAGGCACTCGTTGGAAAGCACATCCGTGGAGTGGTGCACGCGCGCGCGCTCAAGATGCACCGCGCCACCGCAGGCGGTGTCTTCATCGAACCCGTGCATGGCCATCCGCGCAGTGTGCAGGGTCGCATCCTCGCGACGGACATCGTGAACAATAAAGTTCTCGCGCATGTCGTGCTTCCGATGTGGGTGAGCGTTCCACAAGGTCAGGCTGCATCGGATTTCTCAACGGGCGACCTCGTCAACTTTTACGTTGAGAGTGGAACGACCTTTACGCCAACCGCTGGGTAGTGCGGCCGCAAAGTTCGTCTGGGGCGCTGGCGCCGGCCTCATGCCGCCTCATGGCGCCTCATGCCGGCCTCATGGCGCCGCATGGCGCCTCATGGCGCCGTGGCGATCGCACTCAAGACGCGCTTGCGAGTGCCTGGACCGTCGAACACTGCAACTTCTCCCGCGCCGATTCGATCGACGCCGATGCGCACGAGTTGTGATCCGCTGCCACTTCGCATGCTGATGGCTCCACCGTCGGCGTCGCTCGCAGCTCCAGCGATAATCACAGCCTTGCCCTCTGTGTTCGCAAGATTGAGCAGGCCTCCCGTTGCGGATGAGCCGAGCCCTGCGACGCGCGCGCCACTCTGCAAGAACGCGATGATCGCAGTGTTTTCTGGCGTCGCTTCAATCACGACGACCGGAGTCTTGTTCGCGCCAGCGCTCGCTCCAAAGAGCGCGAGGCGGGCGCCGACTTCAGTGCGAGCGTGCGCTTGAATCGCTTCTGAACCATCTGGCGCGAAGAGCGTCAATGTGCCGCCACTCTCAGCGGTCGTTGACTCGAGCAATGCCGCGCGCGATCCGCCGCGAGATGCGCAGCCGATCGATCCACCCGTCGGCAGTGCCATCACTTGTGCAGCGACTGTGCCATCGATCTGCGAGACACGCATGATTCCTCCGTCACCCTCAACTGCTCCGAGCGCGACAAGTTCTTGTCCAGCTGCGCTTCGCACGCTGAGTCCCGCGGCGGTGCCGGCGAGCGTCGCCGCGATTCGTGGACGCCCTTCACCATCTGCGATGGCCAGTGCGGGTCCACCGCCTTCGGCGCGCAAAACGGCTGAGCCACTCGCATCTGGCATCACGACTTCAACGCGTCCGCCTTGCGCCGTTGCGTAGACGCCTGCGATGCCGTGTCCGGCCGAGTCCCACACGGCGAGGTCGCCGCCATCGTTGTTCGATCCCAAGCGCACGACATTTGTGCCAGAATTTCCCCAGATATCAAGCTGACCGCCGCTCGAGCCAATGCCCGCAAGCAGCACGACCTTGTCATTCTGGTCAACGACTTCGAAGCGGCGGGCGCGAATGACATCGGGAGTGCGCGCGGATTGCGTCGCTGCTTGCGTCGCAGCAACGGTGGCGACTGCCACAAGTCCGAGCGTCGATAGAGTCGCGACGAACTTGTAGGTGCGCGCGCGGGTCTGCGTTGTGTGCAGGTGGGCGAGTTGCCCCTCGAGCCGTTGCATCCGCAGTGTGAGCGCGTCGTGTGGAGTCGTTGCATCCGATGAGTTGGTGGTGTTGTTCATGTCGTTCATATGGTTCATGGGGCTTTCCTTGTGATCGTTAGGATACGACGATGGCAAAAGCACGCACTGTGAAAGGGCGCACAAACACGCTTGGAGTCGCGCTGATTGGAACGAAGTTCATGGGGCGCGCGCACTCGATTGCGTGGGCGAACGCTCCGAAGTTCTTCGATCTTCCGCTCGCCGTGCAGATGGTGTGGACGGCCGGACGTGATGCATCTGAGACACATGAGTTCGCGCGCAAGTGGGGGTGGCACGCATCGACGATCGATTGGCAGGAGGCCGTCCAGAGCGAGCAGGTGCAGCTCGTCGATATCGCGACTCCAAACGATCTGCACTGCGAGATGGCGCTCGCCGCACTCGAGGCTGGACGCCATGTCACCTGCGAAAAGCCGCTCGCGGGATCGCTCGACGATGCGCGTGCGATGCGAACTGCGGCACGCAAGGCAGCTAAGCGCGGAGTGAAGACCTTTGTCTGGTTCAACTACCGACGAGCGCCTGCGGTGGCCTTCGCCCACCAACTTGTTGCGCAAGGGCGCATCGGCCGCATCTTTCACATTCGCGCCGCCTACTTGCAAGACTGGGGAGGGGCATCAACGCCGCTGGTGTGGAGATTTCAAGCGGCGCATGCGGGCAGCGGAGCGCACGGCGATCTCAACGCGCACATCATCGACATGGCGCGCTTCATCACCGGCGAAGAGGTCACGCAAGTTGTTGGATCGCTCGAAGAGACGTTTATCAAAGAACGAGCCGTGATCGCTGATGCGAAGGCGCGCGGTCGCAAGACGATGGGTCGCTCGACGGTCGACGATTGCGTCCTTTTTCTCGCGCGCATGAGCGGCGGCGCAGTGGCATCGTTCGAAGCGACGCGACTCGCCACGGGCAACAAGAACAAGAACTCGATCGAAATCAACGGAGAACTTGGCTCGATTCGCTTCAACTTTGAGCGAATGAACGAACTCGAATTCTGGGATGAGTCGCGTCCACCGGCGCAGCGCGGGTGGACGAACATTCTCTGCACGGAGGGGGTGCATCCCTACATGTCGAACTATTGGCCGAGCGGACATCTCATTGGGTATGAGCATGGTTTCGTCAGTCACGCTGCGGATATCGCACGCGTGCTCGGCGGCGCAAAGAGCGAGGTGGCTCTTGCAGACTTCGAGGATGCATGGAAAACGCAGCGAGTGCTCGAAGCCGCCATTCGAAGCGCGCGGTTGCGCCGTCCCATTGCACTCTCAGAGATCGACTGAGCGATGACGACGTCTGCTTCTCAACTGCCTTGTGACGTCCTAGCGACACTTACCGAAGCGACGACGCGAGCCGCTGCTGCGCTCTGCGCGCTGCAACGAAACGATGGCCATTGGTGCGGCGAACTCGAGGGAGACTCGATTCTGCAATCGGAATATCTCTTGATGAAATGGATTCTCTCGCAAGAGAACGCTGCGATGGCTGACGGACGCGAGGGCACGGCGGTGCTCGCCAAGATCACGAAGTATCTGCGATCGCAGCAGCGCGACGATGGTGGATGGGGGCAGTATCCAGGCTCGGCGGCGTGCCTCAGCTCGACGGTGAAGGGATACTTCGCTCTCAAACTTGGGGGCGAAAGCGCCGATGCGCCGCACATGCGCAAAGCGCGAGCGTGTGTGCACGCGCTCGGTGGCGCCGAGCAGTGCAACTCGTTTTCGAATTTCTATCTCGCGGCGCTCGGGCAGATTCCGTGGTCGGCGGTGCCGACGATTCCACCCGAACTTGTCTATCTACCTCGGTGGTTTTTCTTTCACCTCTCGAAGGTAAGCGCGTGGAGTCGCACGATGATTCTTCCACTCGCCATCGTGAGCGCGCTGCGTCCCACGCGCGCCCTCACGCCGGCGCAGGGGATCGACGAGCTCTTCGTCTGCCAGCGCCAACGCGCGAAGCTCTACGCGCGAAAGGATGGTTCACGATTCTGGCGAGCGGTCTTCGGTGGTGTCGACCGGGCGCTCAAGGTCGCGCATCAGTTCGTCGCCGGCACGCCGTGGCGCGACCGGGCCGTTGCCGATGCATTTGTCTGGATCATGCGCCGCGCGAGTCAGGAGCATCCTGTGCCGACGCAAGGAGTCGGCGCGATCTTTCCTCCGATGGTCTATGTGCAAGTCGTCATGCATGCGCTGCGCATCGAGCGCCATGATGCGCGCGTCGTCGCGGCTGAGCGCGACCTCGACGCGTTCTTCATCGAGCGCGACGAGACGATTCATATTCAGCCCTGTTTCTCGCCCGTCTGGGATACGGGCATCGCGCTCTATGCACTGAACGATTGCGGACTCGACGCGCGCCACACTGCGCTCGCACGTGCTGCGTCCTGGCTGGTGCAGAAAGAGTGCACGTTTCGCGGGGATTGGGCGGACAACTGCCCAGCTAAAACCCCTGGCGGCGGGTGGTTCTTCGAGTATCAGAATGGGTGGTATCCAGATTGCGATGACACAGCGATGGTGGCGATGGCGCTGATGCGCACCGGTGGTCTCGCGGCAGAGGCCGCGGCGCGCCGAGGCGTCGCGTGGATTCTCGCGATGCAGAACGATGACGGAGGATGGGCGGCGTTCGATCGCACGAGAAGCCGTCCAATTCTTGAATGTGTTCCATTCGCCGATCACAACGCGATGCAAGACCCATCGTGTCCAGACATCACAGGACGGGTGCTCGAGTGTCTCGCGTGGCATGGGATGCGCGTGGGTGAGAGCGCGGTCGATCGCGCGCTTGCGTACATCGAGTCGAAGCAAGAACCCGAAGGATGTTTCTTCGGCCGGTGGGGAGTGAACTACATCTATGGAACCTGGCAGTCGGTGATCGGTCCCATTCGATGTGGTGTGCCGCGCGAGAGCGCGTGGATTCAACGGGCGGGGGCGTGGATTCGCTCAATCCAGCAGGAAAGCGGGGCGTTTGGCGAGAGCGCAGATTCCTATCTCGACCCGACGCTCAAAGGCAAGGGTGTCGCGACCGCATCGCAGACCGCATGGGCGGCGATGATTCTGCAAGACATATATGGCGAGCATGATCGCTCACTCGAACGAGCGTTGATGTGGTTAGCGCAGACGCAACTCGATGAAGAAGCGGCGGCTGACCGTGCGCGCAATCCAGATGGTGACCTTGCGGGATCGTGGTGCGAACAAGAGTTCACTGGCACAGGCTTTCCAAAGGTCTTCTACCTGCGATACCACCTTTACCGTTTGTACTTTCCGTTGATGGCGCTGGGACGATTCGTGCGCGCCCGCACTGCTCAGAACGGCGCAGGCGATTCGCTTGCGAGTCGCGCACCAGTCGCTGGATGTGTCACCACGAGTTGATCGGCGTGCAAGCAGAGTCGCGCAGAGAGCGCGCGGATCGCCTCGGATGCGTAGAGATCATCTCCAAGAATTGGATGCCCCAGCGTCTGCAGATGCAGTCGAAGTTGATGGGATCGACCTGTCGTCGGCGAGAGCCAGAGGCGCGCAACGGCAACGCCACTGGGTGTGATGAATCGATCGACGACTCGGTAGTTCGTCACGCTGGGGCGTCCAAGGATGTGATCGATTTTCTGCCTGGGTGCGCGCTCGAAATCTTTGGCAATCGGTAAATCGATCGTTCCCGAATCACACACTGGATGGCCTGCAACGACCGCGCAGTAGCGTTTCTCAACGGTGCGCGCTTCGAACTGCATCGAGAGTGCGCGGTGGGTCTCGCCGTCACGCGCCATCACGATGAGTCCACTCGTGTCGCGGTCGAGTCGGTGCACGATGCGCGCTCCAGCGAATGCAGTTGCAACACGCACGGCGAGGCAGTCGGCTTTTTCGGGGCCGATGCCCGGAACTGAAAGCAATCCCGTTGTCTTATTGAGCACGATGAGCCACGCATCGATGTGCACTACGCTGTAACCCTGTTCTACGATCTGCGGTTCGTCACTCACTTCGACTTATTGTGCCATGATTTCATTCCTCCCATTTGCCGTCTTCATCACGCTTCTCGCACAGTCACCCGCAGTTCTGCCGGCGCCGCCGGTGACTCCGCCGCCGGTGACTCCGCCGGCAGTGACTCAAGACCCTTCAGTGTGGAAGGCCGCTGAGAGTGCGCAGCTCACGAAGCAGACACAGCTGACATTTCCAGAGCAGTTCGTGAAGGCAGGCGAGGCGTATTTTTCTCCCGAAGGAAATCGCATCATCTTTCAAGCCGTTGAGCAACCAGAGAATGGTCAGCCACCGGCAGATTTCTATTCGATGTACGTCGCCGATCTCGCAGTGAATGCAGCGGGCGATCCAGCGCTCAAGAATATTCAGCGGGTGAGTCCTCCGGGTTCAGCAAATACCTGTGGATGGTTTGACGCCTCGCGCCCCAACACCGTCGTCTTTGGATCGACGCTCGTCGCACCCAAGGTCTCAGATGCTCCGGGATACCAACGCGGCACAGGTCGCTACAAGTGGCAGTTTCCCCCTGAAATGCGCGTGGTTGAAGTCGATCTCACGCACGCCGCGGCGATCGCTGCGGGCACTGAGCAACCCAAAGTTCTCGCTGGCGATGGTCTCGCGTACACAGCTGAGTGCACGACCTCGGTTGATGGAGTGCATCTTCTTTTCTGCACGCTTGCACAGGGCGCAGGCGGTGCAGGCGGCGCAGGCGATCTTGCTGTGAAGAATTTGCAGACGGGCAAAGTGACCTCGCTGGTTGCAGCGCAGGGATATGACGGAGGACCATTCTTCTCGCCCGACGAACGTCAACTCTGCTATCGATCCGATCGCAACAACGACAGCCTCTTGCAGGTCTTCATCTGCGACATCGTGCGCGACGAGAGCGGCGCGATTTCGGGCACGACCAACGAGCGCAAGTTGACTGACAACGCGCATGTCAATTGGGCCCCGTACTGGCATCCAACTGGATTGCGACTCGTCTACGCGTCGAGCGAAGTCGGGCATACGAACTATGAGATTTTCTCGGTGGAAGCCCCCACGAGCGCCGGTGGTGCGCCGCCGACACGAACGCGCGTCACCCAGGCTGACGGGGCGGATGTGCTTCCAGTCTTCAACGCCAACGGATCGAAAATGATGTGGACGAGTCAGCGCGGCGCCGGTCGCTCGAGCCAACTCTGGATTGCAGACGTCGTCACGGCGCACACGCGATGAGCATTTTCGACGAGCGCCGGTATCTGATTCCCTTTCGCAGCCAACTGCTGCCGCAACTCTTCACAGACACGCTGATCGTCGGAAGTGGCGTCGCGGGACTTCGCGCTGCGCTCGAGGCGGCGCAACATGGTGATGTCTTCGTGCTCGCGAAGGATTCGGTGGAGCACTCGAACTCTGTGTGGGCCCAAGGTGGAATCGCCGCGGCGATCGATGAGCGCGATTCAACTGAATCGCACTTCGACGACACGATGACCGCCGGCGTTGGACTCTGCGAACCCGCGGCCGTTCGGATTCTGGTTGAAGAGGGTCCCAAAGAGATCGAACGGTTGATTGAATTGGGAATGCGCGTCGACCGAAAGCATGATGGATCGATGTCGCTCGGACTCGAAGGCGGCCATGGCCACGCGCGCATTCTGCATTCGGATGGCGATGCAACAGGTCGCGAACTCATGCGTGCGTTGACGGCCGCTGTGCGCGCGACCGCTGGCATTCGGCTCTTCGACAACTGCTTTGCGATTGATCTCTGCACCGATTCGAAGGGTCGAGTCGTGGGTGCGTTGACGTGGCATCCACGGTATGGATTGCAGATGGTGTGGGCGCGCGCAACGATTCTTGCTGCGGGTGGAGCGGGGCAGGTCTACCGCGAGACGTCCAATCCGCGGGTCGCAACTGGAGACGCAATCGCGATGGCGTGGCGCGCAGGAGCGATCGTGCGAGACCTTGAATTTATGCAGTTTCATCCCACGACGTTGTACGTCGCAGGAGCGCCGCGCCATCTCGTGAGTGAGGCGGTGCGCGGCGAGGGTGCGGTTGTCGTCGACCGAGCGGGCGTGCGCATCATGAAGGGGCGCCATCCCAGAGAAGATCTGGCTCCGCGCGATGTCGTGACGCGTGCGATCGTCGAACATCTTGCGCACACGGGAGATTCGCACGCATTTCTCGATGCACGCGTCCTTGGCAGCGAAGGATTCGCGGCGCGCTTTCCTGGTCTCGCAGCGATGCTTGGCGGGTACGGCATCGATGCAGGAAAGGATCTCATTCCGATTCATCCGGCGGCGCACTACACAATCGGCGGCGTCCAATCGGATCTCGATGGTCGCACAAATCGCGCGGGGCTCTATGCGTGCGGCGAGGTTGCATCCAATGGAGTGCATGGAGCAAATCGATTGGCGAGCAATAGCTTGCTCGAGGGACTCGTCTTCGGTCGGCGCGTTGTTGCGGCGGCGCTGAAGGATGAGCTTCCTGATCCAGTGCCGATGCAGTGGGAGAGTCGCGTGCGAACATCGGTCGCGGGAGAACTCGATCTCAGTGACGTGCGCTCGAGTCTTCGCAGCGCGATGTGGAGAAATGTCGGAATCGTGCGCGATGGAGCCAAGTTGCGCGATTGCCTCGATATGTTTTCATTCTGGGGTCGATACGCACTTGGGTCGGTCTTCGAGACTCCCGAAGGTTGGGAGACGCAGAACTTGCTCACCGTCGGCCACCTGATGACGCGCGCGGCCGCTGAGCGTCGCGAAACACGCGGAACCCACGTGCGAATCGACTGGCCACGCGAAGATCCCGCAGGCGCGTTTCACCTCAGTTGGCAACTCGGCGAAGATTCGCCGAGGCGAACCGCAGTTGGCGACGAGGCATCGACTCGATCATGAAGCCCGCACGTGCGATCTGGGCAGTCGTCGCACTGAGCACGCTGAGCCTCATGATTGCGACTGTCGGCTGCGAAGAGCAGAAGACCGTGCACGTCAAGCGGGGGAGCGCGATGCTCGGACTCGAGGGTGATGTCGGCGATGAAAAAGTTCTCGAGGATGGCACACGCGTCATCGTCGTTGGCGATTTGCCGTCCACAAAAAAATCGGCGACGGTCCATGATGGATATGCAATTCGTCGCATCGAGCCGCAACTGCCGCCTGAGCCTGCCACTGGTTTTTACAGCAATCCAGGACCTCCTGTTGCAGTGAAACCGAAGCCAAAGCAAGAGACCCCCAAAGATTTTCAGACACGTGAAGAGAGCAAGAGTGGCGAGGTGATCCTGCGAGCGATCATGCCTGAGCAAGTCATGGGGCACTTGCTCGACGCACTCAAGAGCGAGCAGTATGGACCGCTCTACGCGCAGATGCTTTCAGATCAGACTCGGCAGGCGTATGACCGCGCTGGAGGTGAGGCGACATTCGTCGCGTGGGCGACGGCGAATCGAGAGCCGCTGCTCATCTTTCTCAACCGGATGGGTTCAAATTGGAGCGGTGCCGAAGTGATGACTGAACAAGTCACGCCGTCGCGGTTGCGATATCGACTCGACCGGCGCAACATCCCAAACATCCGCTTCGAGATGATCGAAGTCACGATGGAGCAGGGTGGATGCCGCCTCGCCATGGTGAGGTAGCAGCGCGCCGCGGACAAACGTGTCCCGCTGCGCGGGCACTCACTCAAACGAGCCGCGATCGAGCAAGTCGACGTCGTAGATTGAGCGCAACTGTTTCGACGAGAGTTGTTCAAGCTGCTCGAGCGCCTTGATCGTGCGCTTTGGTTTCTCGACGCCGAGGCGTCCAAGCAACTGAAACTTTCGTTCGAGGATGCCCGCAAGATCTGCGGTGGTATTGCGCGCGTGGCCTGCGGGATACATGATGAGTCCGCTTTCGTACTTCTGACCACCACCCATCTCGATGACGATCGACGTCGGAATGCCATCGGGATAGCGCTGGTCATAGTCAGCGCCACCGTGCTTGAATGCGACCTTGGACATGAGCTCGCGCGTGCGCGCATCGCTGATCGCTTCACTGCTGTAGTCGTAGGGCGCGAGCATGATTTCTTTCCACCACTCGTCGCTGTTCGCAGGAAGACCATCGCCGCCGGCGATCTCGTGCGTGTCGATCGCTTTGCGAAGCAGGGTCGAGACGATGTAGAGCATTGAATGATCAGCCGACTGGCGGGTCTTTGGATCGCGCTTGGCAGGATCTCCGATGATTCCAAAGGCGGGCTCGTACGCGCTGATCCGAATCGTGGCGATGTCGGCGTTGTCGCGCAACAGCGTCGGATGGGCCACAAGAAGATCGATGACTCCCTGCAATGCGCCCGCCGATTGGTGCTCGTAAAGCCCCAACTTGAAATGCATTCCCATGACGGCGAAATCCTCGCCAGAAAATCCAAGCACGAGATCGAAGGGACTATCGCCCTTGGTCTTTTCAAACTGTCGAAACATGCACTCAGGATTGCGAAAGATGTCGCGCGGTCCAAGAAATCCGCGCATTGAACGCAGCATCGAGAGGACAGCGACTTCGGCGCTGATCGCGGCCGAGGCACCCTTCGAATCAGAGAGTTGTTTTCCTGCGCGGATCGCCCGCCAGGGGATGTAGTGCGCAACGACCATGCCGATGGCACTCTCAATCTCTTCAGCGGTTGCTCCGACCATCGCGCCGTAGACCGCCGCACTCGCGATCGCGCCGTGCACCACGTGATCGATCTTGTATGTCTTGAGACTGAAAACTTCGGCGAGGCGTCCGCGAATCTCATCGATCGCGATCATGCCGCGCAGCGCAGTCGCGCCATCGAGCCCTGCGACCTGTGCGGCGGCAATGGCCACTGGATAGAAGTCGTTGTGGCCAAACTCGCCGGCAGTGTGGCCGAGCGCAGGGTTGTAACCAAAGTTCGTTCCGTTGGAATCCCACTCGCGAACTGCGGCACAATTTGCGACGACTGCCTTCTCAGGCGCGACGCGTTGGCGCGATCCAAAGACACACGCGCCACTCTTCTTCGACCGGTAGCCCAGCGCCTCTTCGCGCAAGACGCGCGGAGCGTTGGTGCCCATTGCGAGCGCCGAGACTCCGCAGAGAACGCTGTCGGTGTGAAAAAGTGTTGTGCGCACTCTCACACTCGCCGCGGGGTCGCCGCTGAGCATGAAGTCGATGGCGTATTGGCCAATGCCGAGTGCTTGATTGGTCGTGCGTGGAAGCGTTGTTGCAGTCATGTGAAGTCCTTTAGAGTGCGCAGTGTGGTTCGCAGTTTCGAGCGTGGGAGTCTAGTAAAAGCGCTCGGTGATGCAGCCGCGCGATCCGCTAGCCGTTGGTCAACAACGCTTCATACAACTCGATGATGCCCTTGCCTTGCGTTGCGATCGTCTCGTAAATCTTTCGTCCACCAGCGACATCGAGAAGTTCGCGCACCAACTGCGCCTCGCCCGCGTGATCGGCTTTGTTGGCAACGAAGATATCGGCGATTTCGAGAATCCCAGCTTTATCCATCTGCACGCTGTCACCCATGCCCGGAACAGTGACGACGACGGTGCGATCGACGTGATGGCGAATCGCGACATCATTCTGTCCCGCGCCGACCGTTTCGATGATGAGCGACTCGTACCCGGCGGCGCCGACGAGTCCAACGAGTTGATCGAGTGCGCGGTAGTCCTCGCCAACGATCGCGAGGCTTCGATAGAAGACGTTGTCGTCGACGGCATTGAAATCAACACGCAATCGGTCGCCGAGTAACGCCCCGCCCGTGATTGGACTCATCGGATCAAACGCAATCACCGCGATGCGCTGCCCTCGGCGAACTCCCTCAGATGCCATCGCCGCCACAAGAGTGCTCTTGCCCGCGCCTGGCGCGCCGGTGATTCCTATGACTCGTGTTGGACGCTTGCGCGGAGTGTTCGCGGGCAAGTTGCCAGCGCTCGCCATCGAGAGCAGTCGTGAAAGTTTCGCCGTGACGTTCGCACTGGCTTCGAGGGGTTGATAGTCGCGCACGGTTTCGCGCACGCTCTCAACAATCTGATCCATGCTCGTGCCCGTGTGATAGACACGAGCCACGCCACTCTCGATCAGTGCCGCGACATCCTCTTGTGGAACGATTCCGCCGACGTTCACCTTGATATCGGGTCTCCCAACGGCGCGCAATTGTTCGAGCAATTTAGGAACGAGCACGAGATGCGAATTGCTCATCATCGACGCGGCCACGCAGTCAACATCTTCGTCGCGGGCTCCGATGGCGAGTCCGCGAGGAGTCTGCCAGAGTCCCGAATAAATCACATGCACGCCGCTATCGCGCAAGACGCGCGCAATGAGTTTCACGCCGCGGTCGTGGCCATCGAGACCCATCTTTCCAAGCAGCACGCGCGGTCGGTGGGGGAGATCCGAGCAGCGATCCCGTTTCTCAATTGCCGTTGTCGGATCCGTCAGTCCCCGCGCCATCAGTTCGAATCTTTCGGCGAAGTGTCGCCCACAGACGCGTCACTCGCAGCGACAACCTCTTCCGGAGGCTTCACTCTCGTGGCATCGAGATTCCACATGTCGGGGGTGAAGCGATTCGCGATCCGACCAATAATGAGATGGGCGTCTTGCAAGTGGTAGTCGTCGATTTTCACGCGCTCGCCGTTCGTGCCGTGCACCGTGGCGATCGACTTGCTCATCCAGCGCGACATGTCGATCGACTGAATCTGCTCGCCCGTCAACGACAGTCCGTTGAACGTGAGCGTGCCATCATTGTCGAGTTCGAGCCGCTGCTTACGCAGCCTGACGATTTCGAACACCAACCATGGAACTCCCAGCACACCGCATCCAATGATGTAGACCCACAGTTGAAGTGGACGGTCGTACGCGGGAACTGGTTCTGGCGTCGAGTCTTTAAAACTCGAAAGGACTTCTTTCGCCTCTGAGTACGAGCGGATCTCACCTTCGGTCAACGCGGTCGTTGCAGCCTTCGCTTCAAGTTGATCGAATACTTCTTTGTTGCTCGCAAAGAGCGCGAAATCGCGTTCATGGTCGGGGATACGAACCCAATAGTCATACGCCCCCCAGACTGCGAGCACGAGTGAGAGAATCCCATATGCGCCCAGCCAGAGAACCCGTTTCTTTTTCGCTGTTGCAACGAGTGCCATCCCACCAATCCTAGCGAGTTCTTGCTGCATTGCTGACGGTCTTGACGATCATCGAGCGATCTCGACTTAAAGACTCGCACGTGCGAAAGAGAAATCGAGAAAGATCAATTTGCGTCACGCTCGGTGCGGAGTACCTTGAGACGATGCGATCAATCACTTTTGGATGGACCCTCATGGCTGCCGCCTCGTTTGCGACCGCCAGCGGGGCGCGCGGCGAGTGCATCGGCGATTTCAATGGTGATCTCATGGTCACTGCCGAGGACCTCGGCATCCTGCTCGCGAATTGGGCGACTTCTGGTGATGGAGACGCCAATGGCGACGGATACGTCGATGGCGAAGATCTCACGCTTTTCTTCTCGAATTGGGCAGCCGTTTGTCCAGGATCGGCCACGGAGATTCGCCTCGCGTGTCAACCACTTGTCGCTGCACCGTATGCCTCATTCGTTCGCACCTTTCTCGCAGGCGCGGCGGTGACCATCGCCGTCGACCCGACACTGACTGCGGTCACTGCTGGGCAAGTCGCCGATCTTTTCGTGGTCGATGCGCGAACAGCGGTCCAGTGGGAGAGCAACCCAGCGCTCGTCGATGTGCGCGGAGTCTCGCAGGCGATCACCTACGCAGCAGGAACAGTCGAGCAGAACCGATTCACGGTGGCGGATGGCTCAACGCTTTCTGCCAACGGTGGACTTGCCGTGGGTCGCGGCTACGACCTCGTGATCGATCAAGATCGCGATGGCACCTTGTCCGTCGGCGATCTTGTTGACGGCAGCGATGATCGCTGCGCACTGTGGATCACCCGCGATCCTGGAAGTGTGGGTTCCTACCCGGTGACAACTCTGAGCAGCTACACCGCAAGCGGTGCGACGACTGGATTCACTCTCGCGCGACTCTGGTACCCCACGGCGATTGCCACGCTCGGACAGCGGCCGCTCGTTGTGATCTCGCACGGCAATGGGCACAACTACGCCTGGTATGACTACCTCGGCACACACTTGGCGAGTTGGGGGTACATCGTCATCAGCCATCAGAACAACACCGTGCCCGGAATCGAAACTTCCTCGACGACAACCTTGCAACACACCGCGGCGATCATCGCGCAGCAGGCGACTGTTGCAGGCGGCGCGATCAACGGAAAAATCGACACATCTCGCATCGGATGGATCGGTCATAGCCGCGGCGGCGAGGGAATCGTGCGTGCGTACGACCGTATCTTCGATACGCCATCGACGGCCGTTGGGTACACGCTCAGCAGCATCCAGTTTCTCTGCGCGATCGCGCCCACGGACTTCTTGGGAGTCGGCAGCGCGAATCCACACGCCGCAAATTTCATGCTGCTCTGGGGTGCAGCGGATGGCGATGTGAGCGGTATCCCAACAAACTCGGTTGCCTGGTCGTTCGATCTCGCAGAGCGCAGCACGGGTGTGCGCAACACGATGATCGTGCACGGCGCCGATCACAACGACTTCAATTCGGGCACACTCAACGATTTTGTCGGTCCCGCGGGTACTGAGATCGGTGCGATTGAGGCGAAGGACGTCGCCAAACCTTTCATCCTCGCGGGGCTGAAGTATCACCTCGAGAGTGAACTCGGTCTGGGTGAATTTTTCTGGCGACCGAGCGCGAGCCTTCGTCCAGCAGACATCGCGCCGACGACAATTCTCGTGAAAGAGTTTGTCGTGCCTGCGACGTCGAACCCCATCGTCATCGACAATTTTCAAACGCAGTCCTCGACAACACTCTCGAGTTCTGGTGGCGCCGTCAGCGCAACGGTCGCGAACATTTCTGAGGCGCTCGCTCGCGACACAGATGGAACTTTCACGTGGAGCACGGGCAATCCTCACAATGGATCGGTGCGTGACACTGCAAGCGATACGCAGCGGATGATTGCGTGGGATTGGACCTCACCCCAGTCGATGGAGTGGGCCGTCCTGCCAACGCTCTCAGATGTGAGCGAGCACGCCTACATCGAGGTGCGCGTCGGGCAGGGCAGTCGCCATCCCAATTCAGTCACCCTCAATGGTGGCGCAACGTTTTCGGTCGTGTTGCGTGATGGCGCTGGAATCGAAGCGCGCGTCTCGTCGAACGGTTCGGGCGAGGCGGTCAATCGTCCCTATCAACGAACCGGCAGCGGCACGGGTGCAGGATGGCAAACCGAACTTCGCACGATTCGCTTGCGATTGCGGGATTTTCAGGCGCTTGGAAGTGGATTGAATCTGCAAACGATCGCCGCTGTGCGACTCGAAGTTGGCGGCACCTCTGGATCCTCGATCGGTCGATTTATCTTGGATGACTTGCAATTCACGAAAGAATGACGCGCATGAAACGACGCACAACCAGCCTCATTTTCACAACTCGCATCGCGCTGTTCGCAAGCCTCACTCTAGCGATGCCCGCGGGAATGACGGCTGCGGCGCAGCAGGTTGCGATGCCGGTCATATCGGTTATGCCGGCGCTTCCGGTGACGCCTTCGACTGCGGCTGGCGTGAAAGTGATTTCGATGCAGGGGGTCGTGCTCGCTGAGTCGTATGCGACTGACTTTCGTAGCGAGCATCCACAAGTCTCTGGTGGATGGATCATCGTCATCGAAGCTGACAAAGCAGTGCTTGCGCCGCGTGCACTCGCCGAGCCTCTCGTCCTTGCGAGTGGCGCAAAGTGGATCGAGTCGGTTGAGTGGTTCAATCATGGATTCGCTAGTGGTCACCGCGTGTGCTTTGTTCCATCGCCGGTGGGTGAGAAGGGCGCGCTCGCCCGTGACACAGAAGGAATGCGCATCTGGTTTGGAACGCCCAGACTGCCCGAGTCAGTTGACGCGGCGATGCTCGAGCAAGAGCGCGCTCTCGCAGATGCCGCGAAGATTCAACCCACGCCGCCTGTGACGACGGCCGCAACAGTGCAGCTCGCCAATCGTGATGCATTGATCGCTTCGGCGCGCGAGTTGATTGCGCAGTACGCACCCGATGAAGTTCAATCGGAGAGCGCCACGCCTGCTGCGCCAGTGGCGCCAGTCGCCCCAGTCGCCCCAGTCGCCAAGTAACTCTCGCACGACCGTTCGACATCAAGTCCGCACTCGGGGCAGGGGTGTCCCATTTCGAGTGTGCGCACATCGTGTTGGCACCGAGCGCAGTTGGCATCGCGGAAGGCGATGAGCACGCGAAAACCACATGTTTTACAGGGTGATTCACCTGTTTCGAACGTCGAACGTTTTCCACAGCGCGGACAGGTGATCTCAGCGCCGGTAATCACCCACGGTCGCGAGGCGCGCCTGCCGAGTTGCCAGAGCACGACGACCGCGAGCGCAAGGCACCCTTCGACAATCGACACAGCGGCGAGCATCCGTCCGAGCTGATCGATCGAAAGCCATTGCGTAGTTTTCGGGGCGGTTGTCATTGCAGAGGCGATGCCACCCATGACCATCGCGAGAAGCGCGATCACCGGCAGCAGCCGTCGTTCGATGCGGCCGAGTGCAAGAGCCGTGCCGAGTGAGTAGAGCGCGAGTCCAACCGAAATTCCCGTCAACAGAAGGGGGTAGGAAAATGTCGCGGGCACCGCCTGATTGATCGTTGCTTCAAGAACGATCGGTTGCCAGAGTGCCGCGCAGATCACGGTCGCAACGATCCCGGCAAGTGACAGGATGCTGCGCAGACCTCGTGTCCCCGCGACCCATCCAGCGAAGCAGGCTGCTGCGGCGATTCCACCGAGCACGAGCACCGCCCATTCGCCAAAGAGATTGCCACGAAAGTTGCTCGAGATTCCACCCGAGAGGTTCGACGAGAAAAGTGCGCCGATGATCACGAGGGTCGATCCACCTGTGAAGAGCACCGAGCCCAGTGCAACCGATCGAAATCTCACCACCGAGTGGTCGAGCAGTTTCAGCGGGATGACTGCCGCGAACATGCCCAGAAAAAGGAGCGTCTGCGAGATGAGGATGACTTCTTCATCGAAGGGGCGTCCGATGAGGTCATTCCACGCAAGAGCGATCCCGCCGAGTGCGCTGAGCGTGACGATGGTCATCCAGACTCGGCCACTGAGAAGCACTGCATACCCCTCACGCTTGGGAAGCACAGGAATGAAAAGCGCGCTTGCCACGGCGATGATCGCGCTGGTGAAGACCATCCGCACGCCGAAACTTGTTGGGATGAAGACTGATCCGGCCCCGCCGACGGCCGCGAGAATGAGGAAGCAGAGCATCGACCGCAGGACCGTGGTTCGCAGTGCCATCCAAAGAGCGTAGCAGTCGGTGCACAAAGAAAACTCTCGGCGCGAGGCCGAGAGTTGGGGGTGCATTGCGGGTTGAAGCGACCGAGTCGCGTCGAACAAGTGCGTCGCGCGACTTACGCCTTCGCAGGAGGTGTTTCAGGCTGCGGCGCTGGCTCGACCAACGATGGTGCCGAAGAGTCGACGACGAAGGCGAGGTAATCCTTGCCTTCAGGTCGTGTGCCCCTGATCGTGTCGCCAGCCTTGAATTCGCCAGTGAGCAAGTATTCGGCGAGCGGATCTTCGATGTACGAACCGATCGCACGGCGGAGGGGACGCGCACCGAAGTCTGGGTTGTAACCCTTGTCGATGAGGAAGTCCTTCGCAGCTTGATCGAGCAGCAGAGCCATCTGTCGTTCGGCGAGTCGTTCGCGCACCTTGGCGAGTTCGATATCGATGATCAGCACGAGGTCGTCTTTGACGAGCGGACGGAAGACGATCGTCTCATCAAGGCGATTGATGAACTCTGGACGGAAGAACTTCTCAGACTCCGCCAAGAGTGCCTTCTTGATGCGTTCGTAGTCTTGCACTTCGGCGCGCTTGGTGAATCCAAAGGTTGATCCACCCTTGATGATGTCTGCGCCGATGTTGCTCGTCATGATGACGATGGTGTTCTTGAAGTCGACTTGCCGTCCAAAGGAATCGGTGAGTCTGCCTTCTTCCATCACTTGCAGCAACATATTGAAGACATCGGGATGGGCCTTCTCGACTTCGTCCAAGAGAACGACTGAGTAGGGGCGTCGTCGAATCTTCTCGGTGAGCTGTCCACCCTCTTCATAACCGACGTATCCAGGAGGGGCGCCGACGAGTCGCGAGACTGCGTGCTTCTCCATGTATTCGCTCATGTCGAGATAGATCATCGCATCGGGATCGCCGAACATGAACTCAGCGATGGTCTTGGCGAGCAGTGTTTTTCCCACGCCTGATGGACCAACGAAGAGGAACGAACCCATCGGACGCTTTGGATCTTTAAGTCCAGCGCGTGCCTTGCGGATCGCACGTGAGACGGCCTTGACCGCTTCATCTTGGCTGACAACTTTTCGGTGCAACTCAACTTCGAGTTGCATGAGTCGTTCTGATTCGCCCTTGGCCAACCGAGTCAATGGAACGCCCGTCATCTTTGCAACGACTTCGCGGATGACCTCTTCGTCGACGATCGCTTCGGTTTCGTTGATCCGGTCGCGCCACGACTGCTGGAGTTTCTCTTTCTCCTTGCGCAACTTCTCAGCTTGGTCGCGCAACTCTGCGGCGCGTTCATAGTCGGCACCCTTGACGGCTTCATCCTTGTCGATGGCGAGTCTCTCAACGCGCTCCTCGAGTTCGGTGAGGTCCGGCGGCTTGGTCATGCTCTTGAGGCGAAGACGCGCACCCGCTTCGTCGAGTACGTCGATCGACTTGTCGGGCTGCACGCGTCCGGTGATGTACCGCCCCGACAACTCAACGGCGCTGCGCAGTGCGTCGTCGGTGTACTTCACACGGTGATGCGCGGCGTATTTGTCGCGCAATCCCCTGAGAATCTCAATGGTTTGAGCAGCCGTTGGCGGCTCGACGGTGATCGACTGAAAGCGTCGCTCGAGCGCCGCGTCCTTCTCGATGTACTTGCGGTACTCGTCGAAGGTCGTCGCACCGATGCATTGAATCTCGCCTCGTGAGAGTGCAGGCTTGAGCACGTTGGATGCATCGATCGCGCCTTCAGCACCACCAGCGCCAACGAGTGTGTGCAACTCATCGATGAAGAGGATGATGTTCTTGGCTCGACGCACTTCGTTCATGACAGCCTTGATGCGCTCTTCGAATTGACCGCGGTATTTCGTTCCTGCAACCATCGCGGCAAGATCAAGCACAACGAGTCGCTTGTCGTACAAAATGTCTGGGACGCTCTGATTGACGATCGCTTGCGCGAGTCCCTCAGCGATCGCAGTCTTTCCGACGCCTGCTTCACCGAGCAGCACTGGATTGTTCTTCGTGCGGCGGCAGAGCACCTGGATGAGTCGTTCGATTTCGTTGTGCCGTCCAATGACTGGATCGAGTTCGTTGGCGCGCGCGAGTTCGGTGAGGTCGCGACCGAATGAATCGAGAGCAGGGGTCTTGCTCTTTGTCGCCCGCCTTGTCGAACCCTCGCCGCGGTCGCCAGGACCTGGTTCCCCCGCGTTTTCTGGTGGAGTCTGCGGTTGCGCTTCTTCTTGGTCGACGCCAGCGCCCAAGAGGTTGAGCACTTCTTCACGAACCTCTTCGAGCTTCAGTCCAAGGTTGACGAGCACCTGCGCTGCGACGCCATCTTGCTCGCGCAAGAGTCCGAGCAGCAAATGTTCGGTGCCGACATAGTTGTGGTTGAGGTTGCGCGCTTCTTCGATTGCATACTCGAGCACCTTCTTCGAGCGGGGAGTTTGTGGCAGCTTGCCCATCGTCACCATCTCAGGTCCGCTCTTGACGAGCTTCTCGACTTCGAGGCGCACTTTGCGCAGGTCGATGCCGAGGTTCTTGAGAACATTGGCTCCAACGCCAGATGCTTCTTTGACGAGACCGAGCAGGATGTGTTCGGTTCCGATGTATTCGTGGTTGAAGCGCTGCGCTTCTTGGTTAGCGAGCGCCATCACTTTTCGGGCACGGTCGGTCAAACGTTCAAACATGCAAACCTCCTAGATATGGGCGAATGCCGAATCCTACGAACGACGGGGAGAAACCGCCATCACCCTGAGCATTCGGCATGCCATCGAGCAGACAATCGGTTTCATTTGGGCGGGACTCCAACAAAGTGGTCGATATTGTTGCGATTCTCTTGTGCAATCGCTTAGCGCTCGATTTCGAAGGCAACTTCCACCCGGCCATCGGTGAGTTTTACGACCCGATCCGCGCGCGCGGCGACGGCAGGATCATGAGTCACCATCACCACGGTGAGTCCCCGTGCATGCCGTTCTGACAGTAGGTCGAGAATGCCCTCGCCGGTCTTCACGTCAAGGTTTCCAGTGGGTTCGTCTGCGAGTAGCACCTTGGGAGTGTTGGCGAGCGCTCGTGCGATCGCAACGCGTTGGCGCTCACCACCTGAGAGTTGTGCAGGACGGTGGGTTAGTCGGTGTCCGAGTCCAAACGACTCAAGCAGCGCGCGCGCCGAGTCGCGCGCCTCGTCAGCGCGAGTGCCCAGCCACGGAAACCAATTGCCAACCATCGCAGGCAACATCGCATTTTCGAGCACATCGAGTTCAGGGAGCAAGTGATAGAACTGAAAGACGAATCCGATATCGCGATTTCGATACGCATCGAGTCGTGCGCCGTGAGTCGTCGCGATGGGTGCTCCCTGAAAGCAAATCTCGCCACGTCCGCGATCGGGTTTGTCGAGTCCACCCATCACATGCAAGAGCGTGCTCTTGCCAGAACCTGATGATCCGAGCACCGCGACCCACTCGCCTTGCACGACTTCGAGGTCGGCTCCGCGCAGCACTTCGACTGGAATCGCGCCGAACGAATAGGTCTTGTGAACTCCTCGCGCACTCAAGAGGGCGGGGGCCTGGGCGGCGGCGGCGTCACCCATAGCGCAGCGCCTCCACCGGATCGATATCTGCAGCTTTCGCCGCTGGGATGGCCGCACCAATCACGCTGAAGAGAACTCCGCCAAGCGCCGTGCTCCACGCCGTCGTCCAATCGACTTGATCTGGAACGATCGTGAAGTAGTAGACGCTTGGATCCCAAATCAAAGTGCCGTGATGCAGCGCGAGTGCGGTCGCGATGAGTGCAAGCACGCTCGTTCCCAGCAGCCAGAGCAGGATCGCAAGCAGTTTGCCGCGCCAGATTGCGCGGATGAGTGCAAGCGCGCAGAGACCCGAGAGCACGTAGGTGCCGATCCAAATTGCTTGCGGAGCATCGCTGCCAATCGCTTCGTGGATCGCATTGATGTTGCGAATGACGCCCCACGCCATGAGCACACCAAGCGCGCTGCCAACAACGCCGATGATGAATCCATAGCGCAGAAAAATCCAGAGCACGCCAGCGCGCGAGGCGCCGACGCTGCGCAGAATGCCGATATCGCGCGTCTTTTCGATGACGATTGCCCAGAAAATCGAAAGGATGAGTCCTGCGCAGACGAGGTAGATCAATGAGAAAAGCACGCGCATCATCTCGCGCTCTTTTTCAACTGGCGTGATGAGATCGCGCAACTGTTGCTCCCAGGTGAGCACGTTGATGAACTCGGGCATCGTGGCGGTGCGCAGTGGATCTGCTGCGATACGCGCGGCGAATGCCTGATAGGCAACCTCGACTTGATCGCGCAAGGCGTTCGCCGTCGTGCCGCTCTTGGCTCGCACCAGCAACTTGGTGACACGCGCTGGGGTCATGCCGATCAGTGGATAGCGGCCTTGCGCATCAGGTTCAGCGTCGAGATCGAAGAGCGGAGCCTCATCGAGCCGCAAGAGCCGCTGTCCTTCTTTCAGTGGGATGTAGACGCGATTCTTGTCGACTTCATACACGCCCGTCTGCACTTCGTTGACGACCGGAAAAATCTGCTCACGCGGTTCGGCAATCTTGCCCTGCGACGAGACCGGAACAACCGTGAGCGTCACATCGAAGTCAGGCATGAACCATCCGTAGCGGGGCAGATACGAGCCGTCGCGTTGGCGGGCATTTCCCACAGAAACATGCATTCCAAGGGCGATTCCAGGTGTGCCCGTGCGCGACTCGGTGAGGGTCTTGCCATCGTGAAGAATGCTCGCGTCAAGACGGCGGCGTGGATCATCAGCAGCCATCGCTTGCGCCGCGTCACTGTCGACTGGGGGTTTCCAGTAGAGGTCGTTGGCGTACTCGGTCACAGTTGCGAGGCTCGCAGGATCGACCGCCCAGACTTGCACGTGGGTGATCTCTTTCTGATCTCCGCGGGGATAGGGCATGCGCAAGAGTCCAATGGTGTCGATGAGCGCCGAGGCACCTTGCACGGATGGAAGTCCTTGAAGATCAGCGACGAATTCGTCGCCGTAGGGCATGCCGCCGATTCCAGTCGAGACGATGACGTCTCCGACGATTTGCCGTCCAGAATCTTTGAGCATGTTGAGAAAGCCAGTCATCACGGAGACAACTGTGACCACGAGTGCGACGCAGAGCGCGACTGCAGCGATCGCGATGAACGGGATCAGTCGAGAAGTGAGATAGCGATTTGAAAGCAGCGCGGCGTACACAGTCCCTCATTATTCCACGGTTTGATGCTCTTGTGTGACGGGCGCTCCGCCGATTGGCACGATTGAGACCGCCCCGAGATAGTGCCGAGCGCTGTCACTCGCAAATCCAGCCTTTTCGCAGACCATTGTGAGCGTCTGCGTCGCTCGCACGGCGGAGGTTGCGCAGCCCAGAGGCTGGCCGGTGTCGCAGTCCAATCCGCTTGGAATGTCGATCGCGACGATACGGCTGCCGCGCAACCCTTGTGCGTTGATCCACTCGATCGCAGCGAGTTCGTCACCGACTGGGGCGCGGGTGAGTCCAGTACCGAAGATTGCATCGATGAGGATGGTTGGTTCATCGCCGCGCCCAAGCGCGTTGATCGACTCGAAAGGATCGACGCGCCCAAGCGCCGCGGCGGCATCGCGCATGATGCGCGCATCTGAGCCGATGCGTGCGGGCGCGACCTCGATCGCACGAGCGCGAAATCCCCAGCTCTGCAGAGTGCGAACGATCGCGTAGCCATCGCCTCCGTTGTTGCCACTGCCGCAGAGGGCGATGATGTTCGTTGTGCGCGAACTCAGCATGGCGCGAATGAGCGCGGCGCATTCAACCGCAGCATGCGTCATCAGCACGATCGACGGCAGACCGAGATCCTGTGAACACGCGCGGTCATACTCAATCGACTGCGCGCGCGAGAATCGGATCGTCACGCGCGAAGAGTAGTCGCGGTCGCTGCGTACAGAATCGCTAGTCTGCGCCGATGCATGGCATCGCGCTCGCTCTTGTCTGGTGCTTCGGTTCGCTCTCCGTTGTGGGCGGCGTGTACTGGACCATTGTCGCGTGGCGGGTGCGCCGCGATGGCAAGAATCGTCCGAGTTTGACCGAGGGACTCACCGGATCGCTCGCGCACTGGCCCGCAGTTTCAGTAATCATTCCAGCGCACAATGAAGAGGGGCACGCTCCAGATTTGCTTCGATCGTTGCTTGCCCAGGACTATCTCGGCGAGCTCGAAGTCATCTTTGTGCTTGATCGTTGCACCGATGGCACGCTTGTCGCGCTCGAACGAGTGCGCGCCGATCACGCGGCGGGGGTTCGAGCGATCAAGGTTTCGTTGATCGAGAACACGCATTGCCCAGACGAGTGGGCTGGAAAGTGCAACGCCGCGCACCAAGGCGCACTCGTGGCGACCGGCGAGATTCTGCTCTTCACCGATGCCGACACGACCTTCGAGCCTGGAGTGATTCGTGCTTCAGTGAAACTGCTGCACGATCGCGGTCTTGCGCTGTTGTCGGTCTTGAGCACAGTGAGTGTGCGACATTTCTTTGAGGCCGTTGCGCAACCCGTCGCGGCGCTGCAGTTGATGAAGCTCTATCCCATCGCTCGGGTCAACGACATCGAGAATCCGATGCCATTTGCCAATGGCCAGTTCATGATGTTTTCACGCGAGGCATACGAGGCGATTGGAGGGCATGCCGCAGTGAAGGACGCGCTGCTTGAAGATCTCGCCTTTGCTAAACAGATCGTTCGCATCATCAAGCGCAAAGCTGGACTCTTTCTCTCGGACGGTCTCGTGCACGTGCAGATGTACGAAACGTACGCGCAGTTTCGTGAGGGATGGCGGCGCATTTTTATCGAGGCGTGCCACCGAAATCCGCGGCGAATGCGCCGATATGGGCTTGAATGCATGGGGCTCGGTACCGGAGTCGCGGGTGTCGCACTCGCGTCGATCGTCGGTGGGGCAGCGGCGTTGTCGCTCGATGATCGACCACTCGCACTTGTGGGATTCACCCTCGGCGCACTCGCACTCATCATTCAGCAACTCACGTTGATGCGCATCTATCAACTCGTGGGCGTTCCGCGCATCGCGACGCTCGCCTATCCGTTTGCATCACTCGCCGTCGCGCGCATCTTGTGGCGAGGGGCGAAAGACCTTCGACGCAGTGCGCCGGTGCGATGGGGCGGGCGTGAGTATCGGCTCGAACCCACTGAGCGTTGAGACGCAGCGGTAGCGGCACTCGCTGACCCACCGTTGCACTATCGTGCGCAGTCCATGAAGATTCTCCTGACCAACGACGATGGAATCACCGCTCCGGGAATTGCTGCGCTCTACGACGCAATTGCCTCGCTTGGCGAGATCTTCGTGATCGCTCCAGCGGGGGTTCAATCGGCGATGAGCCACGGGATCACCTTTCACAAACCACTCTTGACGCGCGAAGTGCAAGTCAACGAGCGCATGCATGGCACAGCACTCGAAGGCACACCCGCCGACTGTGTCAAAGTTGGACTTCGAACGATGTGGGGCGAGCGATTCGGCGCGGGAAGCCGTCCTGATCTTGTCATCAGTGGGATGAACAGCGGTGCGAACGTCGGCATCAATGTGATTTACTCAGGCACCGTCGCCGCCGCCATTGAAGCGGCTTTTCTCGGGGTTCCTGCGATTGCGGTGAGTTTGCATCTCGGTGGATCGGGTCGCATCGCCTGGCAACGCGCCGCCGAGATTGCGCGACACGCGATCGACCGGGTGATCGCCCATCCACTCGATGCACACCGGGTGATTTCGATCAACATCCCGCGCACCGAATCGCCAGATGCACCGATGCCTGCGATTCGCGTCGTGCGCATGAACACTGCGGCGGGCATCGATCGTCACGAACGACGCGAGTCGCCTGAGGGTCACGCCTACTACTGGCCCACCGGAAATGGGATGGAGTTCGCACACACCGCAGAGGGAAGCGATGTCGAAGCGCTCATGCAGCGCAACGTCACGATCACCCCGCTCTGGTACGACCTCACCGATGATGCATCGCTCGCGACGTGGCAGAGTCGCTTGCACGCAACGTGAGTGCGGCGTCTCGTCCGCGGGACGCCCCGTTCACCCTCGCCGTCAATTCAAGATGAATCGAACGCGAAATGGCAGCGTCTTGCCGGGCGGAAGTTTGTCGAGTTGCGATCCCTTGGCGCGCCAGCGGTAGAGCGCGTCGAGAACCGGTCCATCAATATCGGGGTAGCCGCTTGATTGCAAGATGCGGCAGGTCACTGGCACTCCATCGCGGCCGAAGATGATTTCACAAATAGGATTCTGCGGAAAGGTCGTGAGCCGCGTGAGAATCGGAAGTTCAGGCCTTCGCGTCTTGACTTCAACGCCTTTGCGCGCAAGTGGTTTTCCATTTCGCCAGGTCGAAGGCGGCGCATCAACAATGCTCGTCGCATCTGATTCGCGGTCTGATTTTTCACCTTGCGCTTGACTCGTGCCTGGCGCGCCAGGAGGTCCGGGCACTGGTGCGACCACTGGGCTCGTTGCGCCATTTGCCGCGGCTTGCTCAGTCGTTGGCTGAGTTGCAGGCGTTGGCGGCGTCGGCGGTGTCGCTTCGCGCGCGACCGCATCTGGAGTGTTTGTCGGCTTGATCTCTGCGGTAGGCGCTGGATCTTTCGATGGATTTGGCTGCACATTGGGACGATCGATCGCTGCGGGCATCTCTCCATCGGGAGTTGTCGGAGCAGTCGGCAGATCACTGATTGGAGTCGGCTGCGCGGCGAATCCCTTCTGATCACTCGGTGCTGGCGTCGGCGCTGGACTCGCAGCACTCACGGCTTCGACCGCTGGAGTTGGTGGCACTTGATTTTCAGGTTGCGGCGGCTGCGGCGCAGGCTGCGCCGGCTGTGCAGGTTCTGCGGGTTGCGGTGGTTGCTGAGTTGGATCTGGCTTGTTCTCGCCTGCGGCGAGCGCGCCTCCGCCCGCGGCATCTTGCTCAGTGAAGGCTGCTTGATCGACTTCACCGTGCGCGGCGATGTGCTCTTTGTATTCGTCGTAGCCGATCCATGTCATCCCCTCATCTGATCCATTTTCAACTCCGGGAATAAGTTCTTCTTCGCGGGATGCTTGATCTGCGGCTTCTTTGAGCGCCTTTTCGACTCGCTCGCGTTGACGGCGTTCGCTCTCGCTGCTTCCGTCGAGAGCCGAGTCGAGCGGACTCTTTCCGCCAACTCCCCACGATGCAGTCAACATTGGAAAGCCGACGGCCATGTGCAAGACGAGGGCGATGAGTGCCCCCCAGTAGAGCGGCGTATTGATGTTGCGCGAGGCGATCACGGGGTGATCGTAGGTAACGCGGGCTGCGTGGCGTCATCGTCGAGGGGCTTGCCGACAAAGTTCACCTGCAACCCACATCCGCGCAACTTGTCCCAAATGCTCTGCATAACAGGTGCGCGGTCGACCGTGCCCTGCCCATCGGCCACTGCGATGTACACAATGGTTTTGGCGTCTTCTTTCTTCGACTCGGCGACTCGTCCTGCAATATCGGTCAATTCGCAGGGAATTCGGTTGTAGTAGAGCTTTCCGTCGAGCGCGATCGAGATGGTCGCCGCCGTTGCAGGGGTCGCCTTCTGTCCGCTCTGAAACTTTCGAAGTTCCATCGGGATGACACTCACGCGCACCGCGAGCGCCTGCGAGTAGATGAAGAATGAGAGCAAGAACATCATCACATCGATGAGTGGGATCAACTCGATGCGTGGTTCATGGGATGTACGGCGAATTCTCATGCAACTCTCGAAGTCGAACTAAAGCCCGAGTTGCGCGGCGGCGAGCGCTGTTGAGACGTCGTCGGTGAACTTGAAGAGTCGATCGAGTCCCGTCATCAAGAGCACCGACCACACTGAGTCGCGCACTCCGCACAAGTGCAGCGAGCCATGATTCGCGATCACAGCTTTGCGCAACTGAAGCAATTGCGCAAGATTGGACGAGTTGAGATAGGTCACGGCGCGCATGTCGAGCACGACGTGAAACGGGGTCGACTCTTGTTCGAGGCGCCTAAAGAGGGTGTCGAGATCCTCGCGAAGGACGGGTTCATCGGCCATCTCACCAAGAATCACGTTGTCAGACCAATCGCTCAGCGGCATATTTTCGATCCTATCACGAGTCGTTTCAGGAAGAAGGCAATGCCGGTGGGTCGACGGGCCCACCAGCCGTCTCAACAGCCGTCTCAACAGCCGTCGCCACTGATTCATCGGCCTCGAAGCAGGCCGCGCCCACGAGAGCGTCGCCCTCCTGCAACTTAATGACGCGAACGCCAAGCGTGTTGCGACCAATGAGTCGCACCTCGCTCGCGCGGATGCGCACGATCATTCCGCCGCGTGAGACGAACATCAGGTCGTCGGTTTCGAGGGTCGAATGCACGGCGACGACGAGTCCATTTCGCTTGTCGGTCTTGATGTCGATGCGCCCCTTGCCGCCGCGAGTCTGCGCGCGTGTCTGGCCATCTTCTTGTTGCACGAGGTACTCGACCATCGGCGTGCGCTTTCCAAACCCAGTTTCGGTGCAGGTAAAAAGCGTCGCCTGATCGTCGCAGCGCACGAGTCCAACGACGGCATCGTCAGCCGCGAGGTCGATTCCTGCGACGCCTGCTGCACCACGACCCATGACGCGCGCATCGTTCTCGTCGAATCGAATCGACATTCCCTGTGCGGTTGCGAGCAAGACATGATCATTGCCTCGAGTCTGGACGGCCGTGATGAGTCGATCGCCTTCGTTCAATCCGACGGCGATGATGCCGCTGCGATTGACGTTGCGAAACTCTTTCAGCGACGAACGTTTGACGCGACCGCTCGAGGTGGCGAAGAAGAGGTAGTCCTCGCTTCGTTCGAAATCTTTGATCGGCAAGTAGGCGATGACGCGCTCGCCCTCTTTCAGTTCGACGACGTTGTTGATCGCGCGACCCTTGGCCGTGCGCGACATCTCTGGAATCTGCCAGACCTTCATGCGGTAGACCCGACCGGTGTTGGTGAAACACAAGAGGTCGTCGTGCGTGCTCGCGATGAAGACGCGCACGATGTAGTCGCCATCCTTTGCATCTGAGCCTCGCACGCCGACGCCGCCGCGACCTTGCGTGCGAAAGGTTCCAACGGGCGAGCGTTTCACGAAGCCCTCGTGGCTCACGGTGATCGCAACGTCATGCTCTTGGATGAGTTCGGCGAGGTCGAAATCGCCTGCTTCGTCCGTCTCGATCGTGGTGCGCCGATCATCCGAAAATTTCGCGCCAATCTCGAGAATGTCTTTGCGCACAACTTGCAGCACGAGCGAAGGATCGCCGAGCATCTTTTCGTACTCGTCGATCTCGGCGAGAAGCGCGGCGAACTCGCTTGCGAGTTTTTCGATTTCGAGTCCGACAAGTTGAATCAGACGCAGCGCGCCAATCGCGTCTGCCTGCACGCGTGTGAGCTTGATGCCCTCTCCGACGCGGCTCGCCTCGGCGATGCGCTGCGGCACGAGATGGCTGCTTGGATGGTTCTCTGCGATGCGAAAGGCCCGCTGCATCAGGGTTTCGATCGCCTCTTCGCGCGTGCGTGAGGCACGGATGATCGCGATGACCGCATCGATATCGCAGACGGCATAGACCAATCCCTCGAGGCGATGCGCTTGTTGACGCGCTTGACGCAAGAGAAACTCAGTACGCCGGCGAATGACCGTGCAGCGATGGTCGATGTAGCTCGTGATGAGCGTGCGAAAGGGAAGGGTGCGAGGTTGACCATTCACAAGCGCGATGTTGATGATGCTGTAGGTGGTCTGCAGCGGCGTGAACTCATAGAGCTGTCGTTCGACGACGGCTGGGTCGGCACCCTTGCGAAGCACCACGAGAATGCGCGTCTGTGCATCGCGGCCCGAGTGGTTGCGCACGTCGACGATGTCTGGAATGCGATCATCCTTTTTCGCATCGACGATGCGCTCGATGAGCAGACTCTGCACCACCTGATATGGAATCTCTTCGATGATGATCGTGTTGCGACCATCCTTTGTTTCATGTCGCACGCGACCGCGCACCGTGAGACGGCCTCGCCCTGTGGCGTAGGCCTCGGCGATGCCGCGCCGTCCGACGATCGCTCCGCCGGTTGGAAAATCTGGCCCAGGAACGATGGCGAGCAGTCCAGCGAGATCAATGCCTGGATTGTCAATCGTCGCGACGATCGCGCGCACAATCTCAGCGAGGTTGTGCGGGGGCATCGAGCTTGCCATGCCGACGGCGATGCCTGACGATCCGTTCACCAGCAGGTTTGGAAACTTGCCAGGAAGAACCATCGGCTCAACGAGTCGATCATCGTAATTCGGCTTGAAATCAACCGTTTCTTTGTCGAGATCTTCGAGCATCGCGACGGCCGGTCCGGTCATTCGTGCTTCGGTGTATCGCATCGCAGCAGGGGGATCGCCTTCGATCGAACCGAAGTTTCCTTGTTTGTCGATGAGCAGCGCGCGCGTCTTCCACGACTGTCCGAGATTGACCAGTGTTGGATAGATCACCGACTCGCCGTGCGGGTGGTAATTACCACTTGTATCGCCGCAAATCTTCGCGCACTTAATCTGCTTGCGCCCGGGCGAGAGGTTGAGATCGTGCATCGCAACGAGGATGCGTCGCTGCGAGGGTTTCAACCCATCGCGCACATCAGGCAGGGCGCGATCGGTAATCGTGCTCATCGCGTAGACGAGATACGACTCGTGAAGTTCACGGTCGATCGTCTTGTCGATCACGTTTCCGAGCGTCGAAAATCCGTCGGGAGGAGGAGGTGGAACAGCAGTCACAGCGAACTCGAAAGGCTACCAATTTTGACGAATCTTTGGCGCGTGTGCGAGGTCAATTCGACGGAAAAAGATGCGCCAAATGTTCGGTGTTTCCACCTCCACCTTCGATGGGACTTGGGCAGTCGCCTGCGACCCGCACGCCGAGTGCAGCCATCTCACGGAGCACCCGGGCGACGACGAGTGCAGCCACGTCGGCGGGCAAGATTCCCTTGACGAGCGCTTTGCGTTCGTCGCCGTGTGACTCATAGTGCGGCTTGATCAGCGAGACAATGTGTCCCCTGGGACGAAGCCAGCGAAGTGCCACCGGAATCGAGTGCAGTTGCTTGGTCCACGCCATGTCGAGCACGACCAGATCGACTCCACCCGCTGGCGGCGCGGCATACAAGACGTTGGTTCGCTCGCGAACCTCGACACGTGGATCGTTGCGCAACTTCCACTCGAGCATGCCATATCCCGTGTCGAGTGCGATCACTCTGGTCGCGCCACCTTGCAAGAGGCAATCGGTAAAACCTCCAGCATTGCAGCCGAAATCGGCGCATTCCAGTCCTGTGACGTCGATCGCGAACGCCTCGAGGGCGCGGGCGAGTTTCAGTCCAGCTCGGGAGACGAAGGGCACGGGTTCGCTTCTCACACGCCAAGCAGCACGACGCCGAGGCGATTGGCAATCGCGATCATCTGTGGCTTCTCGAGCATGATCACCCGACCCGATCCGAGCACGAGCATCCGTCCCCCAGCCTGTGCGAGTCGCTCGACCGTCGCGACGCCGACGGTCGGAACATCGGCACGCATGTCATGCGAATCGTGTGCGGTTTTGAGAAGCAGCCATCCACCGCTCTTGCAGAGTGACGAGGTTCGATCGATCATCGCGTCGGTGCCTTCCATCGCCTCGACGGCGATCACATCGCATGCGCGAACGGTGATGCCTTGGCCGACTCCCAGATTTGCGATGGAGCCGAGAATCGGCCAACCGAATGCAACGTCGCGCGATTGCGAGGCACTCGGTTGCACGGAGCCCATCACTCCGAGAGTTGCGAGGTGGGAAGGAATGTAGGTGGTCGAATCGATGAGGCGCACTCCAGAGTTTGCGAGTTCATCGGCGACGGCGCTGAGCAGCACGTGGCTTCGTCGATCGAAACGCAGACGCCGATAGTAGAGCAGGACCGCACGCAGATCGGGCAGCTGTCGCAAGAGTCGCAGAGGCTCATACATCTGCGCCTTTCCCACGCGCCCAACCATGACAGTCTCGTGGATTTCAGCGCGGCGAAGAAGACGAATCCACTTGCCGATCTGAAAGGTGCCCGCAGTGTGAAAGACATCGCAGTGGTCGGGAAGGGTCACGTCGAATTGATCGCGCAAGCCGACGCACACGACCCGTCGACCACTCGCGCGAATTCCATCGGCGACAAGAATCGGCAGCAATCCGCTGCCTGCAATCATTCCAACCTGCATGTGATCGACGGGTGGGTGCATGCGTTAGCTCGCGCCGTCACCCGTGGCAGAGTTGCCCCGTCCGTGCATCGGCAAGAGTGCCCTTGCGTCGTGATCGCTCGGCGCGGGTGAGCTCATCGCGCAGTGCAGTCGCTGCGCGAGCGCGAGTGGATCGTTTTCCATCCAGAGAAGATCGCGCGCGGCAGAGCGCACGAATCCATGATTGACTCCGTGCGTGACGAGTTGCAAGAGAGGCTCTGCGAATCCGCAGGTGTTCAAGAGTCCAATCGGTTTGGAATGCCGGCCGATGACCCGTCCAACAAGTGTTTCAAAGAACTCTTCCCACGTGCCCAGACCGCCGGCGAGAATCGCGAATCCCTCGCCGCGCTCTTCGAGTTGGTGCTTGCGCGTGCGCATCGAGTCGACAACGATGAGTTCATCGCAGCCATTCCAACCCTGTTCGAGCGCGAGAAACTGCTCCGTGATGATGCCTGTCACATGCGCCCCTGAGGTCTGCGCTGCCCGCGCAACTTCGCCCATCAATCCGATGCCACCGCCGCCGTAGACGAGGTTCATTCCGCACTGACCGATCGCTTGGCCGAAATGGCGCGCCGAATCGAGGAAGAGGGGATCGAGTCCGCGCGCGCTCGCGCAGTAGACGGTGATCGTTGGGCGGGGCGCAGGAGCAGTCATGCGCTCCTACGATAGCGACGAGATGAACGAGACTGAGTTGCCACTCGCCGACCGAATTTCGATGGGCGCAATTCTTGTCGCGGTCGGCGCGCGCGCGATGCTTTCGTTCGCTCCCATCGCAGTCTTCGACATGGATCCTGCAATCGAGGCGTCGGCTTTCGTCGGTGCGCTTCCGGCAGAAAGCGTGCTGCTCGACGCACTCGCACTCGGCGGCGCGTCGTGGCTTCTCGTTCGACGCGCGCTCAGTTCACGGGGGATGGGCATCGGCGCACTCGTGGTTGCGCTGCTGTGCCTTCCTGCGATCGCGCTGCTCATCCTGCACGCAGTGGGCGACGCTGAACAACTCTGGCGAGCATCGACGTGGATCGGCGCAATCGCGCTCGCGATCGCTGTCGTGGCGCAGGCGAATCTCGACTCGGGCGTCGTGCTTCGGCGCGCCGCTCTCGCTGCACTCGGCGGATTCGCAGTGGTCATGGCTGTTCGCGGGCTCTCGCAACTCTCTGCAGAGCACCCCGCGATGGTGCAGTACTACCAAGCGACGCGTGCGACTTTTCTGACAGCGCACGGGTGGTTGCCAGAGTCAGCGCAAGCTCTCGCATATGAGCGCCGGTTGATGCAGAACGAAGCGAGTGGATGGTTTGGATTCTCAAACGTCTTTGCAACGGTCGCTGTCGCATCGTCGGTGTTGATGGCGAACATCGCGATCGGCCGCGGCTCGCTCGCACTTCGGTTGTGGCTCGCGGTCGCTGCGTTTCTCTGCGCGGCACTCGTCGTCGTGAGTGGATCAAAGGGCGGAGTCGCATCGCTCATGATTGGTGTGATCGTCTCAGTCTTCTTGCGCCGCAAGACCATCGGGGTCTCGTTCTTGCTCGTTGCACTTCCGCTGGCAGCGATCGCAGGAGTTGTTGTGCGCGGTCTCGCGGGCGCGCAGTGGGCTGAACAGAGTCTTCTCTTTCGTTGGTACTACCTCGTTGGAGCGGCGAAGACTTTTTTCAGCGAGCCGTGGACGGGCGTTGGTCCCGCGGGTTTTCAGCGGGCTTTCTTGCAGTTTCGACCGACCGAGTGCGTCGAAGAGGTGCTGAGCGCCCACGGCGCATTCGCTGACTGGATGATCGCCGTCGGGCTCGCGGGGCTTGGTCTCATCGCAGCGCAGTTGTTGCTCGTGTGGTGGGGGCGGCCACGGTCTGAGGGCGCTGCGACTGTGGCGACAACGCCGCCCAGCACAGGAGTCGCCGAACTCGCCGTCGCGTCGGTGGTTTTCGCATCGGTGATCTCGATCGCATTTGAAGCGTCGGCGATTGACGATGCGGGTGTGTTGCTTTGGCGACTCGGCGGTCTCGCACTCGGCGCGGCGACGGCGTGGGTTCTGGTGCGACTCATGGCGCAGCGACCCGACGAGTCGCACAACTCAATTGCAATTGGACTCTCGGCGATGAGTGTTGTTGTCTTGACGCACGGGCAGATCGATATGGTTTTCTGGCTCCCAGGAAGCGCGATGTGGGGATGGCTCACACTCGCCCTCGCTGCGGCGTGGAACAGTCGCCGCGTTGAAGCAGCGCAGGGGAGTGGTGAGCGCAAGATCTGCGCGGCCGTGGCAGCACTCTTCGCGGCAGTCGCAGTTGCACTCGTTGCGTTCGTGCGTCCGGCGCTCGCGCGACAAGACAACGTCGCCATGAGCGGTGCGATGCTGATCAACAGTGAGGCGCAGGCGAACTCGACGCAGCGCCTCGCGCAGGCACGCGCCAACGCGGCGCAGTCGCTCGCGGATGCGTCGCAATCGTGGCCAGTTCGGGGCGCGTACGCCGTCTGTGCTGCGCAACAGTGGCTCACCGCGGCGTCGGCCGATCCAACTCCTGCGCAGGCTGCTGAGTGGTTGCTCGCCGCGCGCGTTTCGGTCGACGGGCTTGCGCGACTCGATTCGCAGGCGTTTTCTGCACTCTTGGTGCAATCGACGGTTGCGATCCGCCAGGCAGAACTCACAGGCGCATCATGGGATGGCGCCGCGCGCGCTCTCGACGCGCTGCTCGCACTCAACGATCGCCACACCGAAAGTTGGTTGCGACTCGCGGTGGTGCGTGAGCAGATGGGCGATCGTGTCGGCGCGCGTGCAGCGTTGAAGCGTGCGCTTGAGTCGGATGCGACCTTCGCGCTCGATCCACTTCGACAGTTTTCGGTCGAGCGACGCAGTGAGATCGAAGCGCATATGCGCGCGCTCGAGGCGTCGGCAGGCAAACCGCCTCTGCGGTGAGATTGTGCCCTGATGCGGGCACTTTCCGACCGGAGACGAGGGTGAATCGCACGAGGAACGATTGACTTCGCGTGCGGTGGGTGTACTTTGAAGCAGGCTTGTTTTGATCGAAGTTCGGTTGTTTGGGGTTCTTCCAGGAGTTCGTCTAATGAAGATTCATCACTTTGGCTCGTCGTGTGCCGTTGTCACAATGGCGCTCTGTTGCCTCGCACTCGCGGCGCTCTCACTCAGTCCGGCGGTGACCCCCGTTCACGCGCAAGGGTGCGCGAGCGACATCACTGGCGATGGTCAGATCAACGGCGCAGACCTCTCTCAGTTGCTGGCGGACTGGGGTTCATGCCCAGGGGTGATCACATCCGTGACTCCACTGCAAGGGTCGGTCTTGGGCGGTACTCAAATCACGATCAACGGAACAAGCCTCTCTGGAACAACTGCAGTGAAGATTGGCGGAGTTGCATGCAGCAACTTGCAAGTTCTATCACCGACATTGGTCAAGGCAGTCACGCCGGCAGGCGCAGCTGGTGAAGCGTCGATTGCGATTGTCTCTGCCGCTGGCTCAACTCTCGCTCCAACGCCATTTTCGTATGTGCTTCAGTCGATCACTTCGGTCTCGCCAGATAATGGCAGTTATTCTGGCGGTACTGCGATCACGATCACGGGGACATTGCTCAATGGTGCGATCAGCGTCAAAGTTGGTGGAGTGCCTGCGACCAATGTGGTTGCAGTCAATTCGACGACGGTGACTGCAGTGACTCCTGCTGGATCGGTCGGTCCGGCGACCGTCGAGGTCACAGCTGCGAAGGGAATAGCAATTGCAACGAATGCGTTTACATATATCCCCATCGTTGTTCCCGCGTGGGCAACGCTCTTGGAAGCACTGCCAGATGCGGCGGTTGTGACTGATGCAAATCTTCGTGCGGCGATTGTGGCAAGTGGATTTGCGTGGAGAATCAAAGACACTTCAAGCAACATCGAAATGCTGTTGGTTCCTGCGGGGATATTCACGATGGGATGCAGTGCTGGCGATACGGAGTGTGGCGGCGATGAAAGCCCTGCGCATCAAGTGACTTTGACGAATGCTTTTTATATGGGCAAGACTGAAGTGACACAGGCTCAGTGGCAGGCAAAGATGGGGAGTAATCCGAGTTCCCATTCTGGATACTCTGACAGCCCTACGCGTCCTGTCAACAACGTCTCTTGGAACATGATTGCATCAGGATCTACTTCTTTTATGCCTCTCACAGGCTTGCGCTTACCGACTGAAGCCGAATGGGAATATGCGTATCGCGCCGGGACGACTACGGCGTTTCACAGTTTTCCTGGATATACGAGTGGTACAAACGACGACACTCTTCTTGGCAACATTGCGTGGTACGGCGATACCCAAACCCACGCCGTGGGCGGCAAGTATGCCAACGCCTTAGGCCTTCACGATATGTCAGGCAATGTTTGGGAGTGGTGCCAAGATTGGTATGTCGCTTATTCATCAGGAAGCGTGACCAACCCCACAGGACCCACGACTGGTTCGTACCGTTTGGTGCGCGGCGGCGCCTATTACTACGGGTCCGGCAGGTGCCGCGCGTCCTGGCGCGGACCCGAAACGCCTAATATCGGCAACAACGACCACGGCTTCCGCGTCGCGCGGAACCCGTAATGCGCACATCATTTCAAATCTGCATTCTCTCGCTCGTCGCATTGATCATCGGCGTCGCAGCGCCAAGAGTAAATGCGCAGTGCACTGGCGATGTCTATCCAAACGAGTTTGTTGACGCTGCCGATCTTGCTCAACTCCTGGCGGATTGGGGTCCGTGCACAAACTGCCAAGGTGATATCGATCGTGACGGTGCGGTGACTGGGGACGATCTTGGACAACTGCTTAGTGGATGGGGTCCATGTGCGCCATTCATTGAATCCGTTGCACCAGCCCAAGGATCGATTGTTGGAGGAACACCCATCACAATTTCAGGTGCATACTTCACGAGTGCGACAAGCGTGTTAATCGGTGGCGCACTAGCGACAAATTTGGTCGTGGTCTCGTCAACAACGATCACAGCTGTGACTCCAGCGCATGCTGCGGGCTCTGTCAGCATCACTATCACGACGCCAAGTCGCATATCGACATTTCAGAATGCGTTTTTGTATGCGTCGTCATCCATTCTTTCGGTTTTTCCAAACATGGGAGTGGTTGGCGGCGGTGCGCTCATCACCATTTCGGGGAATTATCTTGGTGGTGCAACCAGTGTGACCATCGGCGGTGCGCCTGCGACAAACTTGGTTGTGGTTTCACCGACAACGATCACGGCGGTGACTCCAACAGGAACACTTGGTCCAGCAGATGTGATTGTGACAACACCAGCAGGAACTCTCACCTCATTGAGCGGTTTTACCTATGTTTCCATCGTCGTTCCCGCTTGGGCAACGCTGTTGGAGGTAACGCCGGATACGGCAGTTGTGACCGATGCGAATCTCCGCGCAGCGATCATCGCTTCGGGTTTGCCATGGCGCGTGCGAGACAACTCAAGCAATATCGAAATGTTTTTGGTTCCAGCTGGGACATTCACGATGGGATGCAGCGCGTCGACTGCGTATACGTGCAATTCCGACGAGAACCCGACGCATCAAGTGACTCTGACGCAGGCTTTCTATATGGGCCGCTATGAAGTGACTCAGGCTCAGTGGACAGCGAAGATGGGGAGCAATCCGAGTCAATTCCAAGGAAGCTTTTATCCCGATGCGGCGAATCGTCCTGTCGAAAGAGTCTCTTGGAACATGATTGCATCAGGGCCTACTTCTTTTATGTCTCTCACAGGTTTGCGCTTACCAACTGAAGCCGAATGGGAATATGCGTATCGCGCCGGAACAACAACGGCGTTTCACAGCTATCCAACGCAGCCAACTGGTTTCGACGACGACACACTTCTTGGCAACATTGCGTGGTACTGGGGAAACAATGGCTTACAAGGATCTACTACCTATGGAACGAAACCCGTCGGCGGCAAGCTTGCCAACGCGCTTGGCTTGCACGACATGTCAGGCAATGTGTGGGAGTGGTGCCAGGATTGGTATGGGCCTTATTCATCAGCAAGCGTGACCAACCCCACAGGGCCCGCGACTGGCACGGACCGTTTGTTGCGCGGCGGCCTCTGGGGCGGCAACTCCAACTCCTGCCGCGCGTCGCGGCGCTACTTCACCGCGCCCGCCGACATCTACTTCGGCATCGGGTTCCGCGTCGTGAGGACTCCGTAGTTTCATCTACCCTTGCAGGCTCCGCCAAGCGGAGCCTGCTTCCATTTTCCATTTTCTCTTTTTCATTTTTACTTCTTCTGTCTTAGTCCGCGGCCTTCGCCGCGGAGGCGTGAAATCGTGGTCCCCCTTCGGCTGTGGGCAAAAATCGCCCGCTTGCGGGCGATTTTTGCTCGCAGGCTGTGAAGGCTGTCGCATCGAGTCTGCGCATCTCGATGTGCTCACCAATCGTCGTTTGCAGGTTGACGCGGGTCTTCAAGTCGAACTCGCAAACCAGGTGGGACTGGTTTGATCAATTTGATCAATGAGCGAAAGGCGTTGGGCCAAACGGCGAAAGCCTGATCTCTCGCGTTTTCTGCTCGACCTCGTGCCTGCATGCTTTCGCCTCGCGGCAGAACTCGCCAACGAATGCTGGCGACCAGACGAATCTACAGCGTTCTACATTCGAGAGCCCAAGCCGCGAATGATCAGCGCAGCACCAATCTGCGACCGCGTGGCACATCACGCGATTGTCTCGCTGCTCGAACCGCACTTCGAGTGGCGGTTTGTCGCGCACATTC
The DNA here is from genome assembly GCA_945869475.1 of Singulisphaera sp. GP187. Lineage (GTDB taxonomy): Bacteria > Planctomycetota > Phycisphaerae > Phycisphaerales > SM1A02 > F1-60-MAGs104. The sequence goes on from CAMBOV010000005.1 coordinate 51,285, forward strand.
GTTCGCCAGGGCTCGAATCGCTGAAGATGCGGACTACCACGGGGTACGGGTGACCTTTCGTGGTCAACGTGGAAAGACCACCCTCCCCATCGGTTTGACCCCCAAATCAGGTCCCACCCGCCTCCACCAAAATCTTCGGCAGCAGCAACTCCCGAACCTGCTGGCTGAACTGATCGCGCATGTGCGGCAAATAGTTGATCGCACACACAATCCGGAGCGATGCCAGGAAGTATCGGTTGGCATCAAAAAAAGCGCGCTCGTTCGCTGGGCGACCCGCGAAGTAGTGCGCCGCGAAACTGTTCCAAAATTGCACGCCTTGCGCGGGGTCAATCTTGGTGGCAAGCGCGCAGATGCCCAGCTCTGGTAGGCCGTAGATCAAGTACAGCAGACCGATGTCGAAGTAGTTGCTTCCAATCGAGAAATCGCCCATGTCGATGATCACCAGTTCGCCGTCCTGCTCCATGATGTTGCTCGAGTGCAGGTCGAAGTGCACGCATGTGTCCGCATCCGGAATCACTTCCAGACGCTCTAAGAGCAGGGCGATCTGCGCCGGTTCGAACACCCCGTGCAGCTGGTTGATGTAAGCGCGAATGCGATCCTTCAGTCGAGGTAGTACTTCGGCGTCACCCGTAGCGGCGTGCAGGCTCGTGGCTAAGTCGGCAAGCCGCTTTGCGTGCCGGTCGATCTGCTGCGGTTCGCGCCGGATCACAGCACTGAAGAGCTCAGCGTTGAGCAACTCGAACACGATCCCCGAGCGCGTGCCGCAGGTGACCACGTCGTAGGAGACAGCGGTTGGAATGCCCAGCACGAACGCGGCCTGCGCGTAGCGCTTCTCAAGCTCGGCCATGCTGAGGTCAACGCCATCCTTGTAGAGCTTCACCACCGTTTCGTTGTCGAGGCGGAAGCACTCGCCGCATACGCCCGAGGAGAGAAGCTCACGACCTTCGATCGAGATCTCGCGTGCAGTCCGAGCGACCGTGATGACCTTGGAGATACCGGTCATATCGAAGACATCTCGCATCGCCGGCGAAAGGTTGCGCGCAATGAACTTGCCGCCCGCGGCAGCCATGCGCCGGTGCGCCATCAAGAGGGTCCGGATGCCCGCACTTGAGATGTAGGGGCACTTAGTGAAATCGACCACGATTTCCTGCAATCCCGTGACATCGAGGTGGGCCTCAAGTTCCGGCGCGGTGTTGGTGTCAAGGTTGCCGTTGACGACGACGATTCGCCGGTCGCGTTGCGTGTCGGTGGTGATCTGCATCGAGGGGGTGATGCTACGGGGTGCGTCGTGAGCGGTATTCATCCGATCACGTGGGTGACATATGTGCCCGAACACTTGGGTCACCTTTGCGACCGGTCTGTACGGCGCCCTGCCCGGCGGTATCGCTGTAGGTGAAATAGAAGCCCTTGCAGAGCTTCGATCTCACCTACAGGCGGGGCGTAGGCGGCGTAGGCGGCGCCCGCGCCTCATCGATCGCGCGGGTGATCTGCGAGGGCGTGTACGCGTCGCTCTTGAAAACTTCGCGGCCATCGGGCGCAAGAATCACAATGAGCGGAATCGTGAGTCGCGCATACGACGTGAGCAGCGCCCGTCCAGCTTCGTTGTTGCCGGTGAGGTCGACCTTGATCGCTCTCACTCCACCTGCGTCGAGTCGTTCGAGCACCGATGAACTCTCGAGCACGGTCTTTTCGAGCGTCTTGCAATTGAGGCACCACTCCGCGGTGAAATCGATCAGCACGACGTCGCCATCCTTCAGTGCGGCGGCGAGGCGCTGCGGTGTGTAGGGAATCCAATCAATCGCGCCATCGTCGGTCATGCGAATGCCAATGGCGCCGCTGATGAGTGCGATGACGAGCCCGAGCGCGCAAAAAGTCGCGCGAAATGTGAATCGCTTCGTCAAGCGGATCGTGCGCCAGATCAGCCAGACGCCAGCGCCGACGCCCAACATCGAAACGAACCACCAGTAGTGGTCGCTCGGCGGATCGGGCGGTGCGACCATCCATCCTGAGAGTCCGGCTCCCACGAAATACGCAGCGGCCGCGAGCAACAAGAGCCCCATCGTTTGCTTCACGAGATCACTCGCGGGTCCGCTCTTTGGCACGTGGCTGACGAGTTGTGGAAACGCGCTCAGTACGAAGTAGGGGAGGGCCATCCCACTGCCGATCGCACCGAAAACAACGAGCACAACCCACGGAGCTTGCGTCGCGGCCCACGCTGCCGCGGCGCCCATCAGCGGCGCAGTGCATGGAGTTGAGAGCACCGCCGTCATGACGCCAAAGCCGACCGATCCTGCGAGAGTGTCATGGCGAAAGTCGATTCCAGCGATGGACTGCGGAAGTTGCACGACAAAGAATCCGCACATTCCAAATGCCATCACTGCGATGATCACGCCGACAGCGACGGTGAAGAGTGGGTACTGAAAAAGTTGGCTTGAACTTGTGAAGCCGCTGATCAGTGCGACGGCGCATCCCAGTGCGATCCAGAAAAAGACCACGCCGAGTGAGAGCGCGGTGCCCAGTGCGAGGCAGCGTCGACGATTGCCAGCAGAGCGAGCGAGTGACATGATCTTGAGTGGGATCACCGGCAGCACGCACGGGGTGAAATTCAAGAGCAATCCGCCCAATGCGGCGACGGCGAGCAGCAAGGCGAACCCGCTTCCGCGCGGATCGATCGAGAAGCGAAAGTCAAAGACGTCGAACTCAACGACTGCTGACATTGAATCGCCCCCGTGAACCGCTGCGAACAGGGTTGAGTCGAAGGTCGAGAAGATGTCGGGTGGGGTTCCAGCCGCGGCTCCTTTGACAACCTCAACGGTGAGCGGAATCTCGACGGTCGATGGAGCGACGCAATTCGTTGCCGTGCACGCTTGAAACTCGATGGTGAGCGTGAGGGTTTGCGCGCCACTGGCGGCATCTGCAGCGACCGAAATGGGCACAAAAACAACCGTTTTTCCTTCAAAGACTGGATAGCTCTGCTCGCCTTCGCCGACATCCGCCTTCACTTGGTGGTAGGCAGGCCACTGCGCGTGCACGTCGACGGGATCGCCCCCAAACGCATCACTCCCGAGCCACTTCGACCCAACCACCCCAGAAACTCGCAGCGCCGGCGAGTACTTTTCGAGCCGCACAGTTGTCAAGACCGCGCCGTCGAACTCGGCGACTCCCTCAGGAAAAGGGCGCGCGTTAGTCCAGATGTGCCATCCCGGTTGAATCGTGAGCAGGATCGCGACGGGAAGGTCTGCCCCCGGAGCGACTTGAACAGTGGACGCCACCACCTCGATCGCCACCACACTTTCCGAGGTCGCCATGCCACTCTGAGCCGCGCAGGGACGCGCCAAGACGAGTGCGAGAACGAGGGCGAACAGGAGTGAGGTCGCAAGGCGCATCTTTTCATCGTAACGGGGCGCGTCGAGTCGCATTGCGAAGACCAACTTGAAAAATATGCATTGCTCGGCTATAATCGCGCTTCCTGCGGGGTTGGACCTCACAGGTGCCCGTCCGTCCTTTGTCCGCCGTATCCATGAGAGCGACCACATCAATGCATTGCGACTCAGCGAATCTGGTTCATATGGTCCGTGTCACATCGGCACTTCGAAACTGCGTATGACGCGTCTTTGCGTCCATCCGCTGTTCGTTTCGGCAGAGGCGATCGTTTCGTCGGAGGCCCCACTGGGCTGATCGACGCCACGAGCGCAGTCGGACGGGTCATGGTTGCACCGCGCAACCGTGACCCTTTTTTTTCGCGGTGACAATTTGAAAGGATCCTCCCATGAATGAAATTATCCGCCTCCTCGACTCCGTTGCACGAGACCGAAACATTGACCGCGAACTCTTGGTTCAAGACCTCGAACTCGCGATGGTGAGTGCTGCACGCAAGCACTTCAACTCAGAAGATCCCGACGAGTTCGGGTGCGAGATCGACCGACTCGCGGGCGGCATCGTCTTGTGGCGCAACAATGAAGATGCGACGCGTGAAGTGATTCCGCTCGAGCGCCTCGGTCGAATTCCAGCTCAAACGGCGAAGCAAGTCATGATTCAGCGCTTCCGAGAAAACGAGCGCATTTCGCTTCTCGATGAGTTCTCGAAGCGCCAAGGTGAATTGGTCACCGGTGTTGCGCAGCGATACGAAGGCAATGCGCTCATTGTGCAACTCGAACGAGCCGAAGGATTTATGCCCAAGAGTGAGCAGATTCCGGGTGAGCAGTTTCAGGCAGGCGATCGTGTGCGCTGCATCTTGCTCGATGTGCGCGACGCAGGAAGCCAAGTGAAAATCGTCATGAGCCGCGCGCATCCCGACTTCATCCGCCGACTCTTTGAATCTGAAGTGCCCGAGGTTGCCGAGCGAACCATCGAGATCAAAGCGATGTCGCGCGAGCCAGGATTCAGAACAAAGCTTGCAGTCTCGTCGGTTGACTCGAAGGTCGATGCCGTCGGCGCCTGCGTCGGAGTGCGTGGATCGCGCATCCGCAACATCGTCGACGAACTCGGTGGCGAGAAGATCGACATCGTGCGCTGGAATGAGTCGAGCCAAGTGCTCATCGCAAACGCGCTCAAGCCAGCCGAAGTCGAAGAGGTCAGCCTCTGCTTCGAACTCGGACGAGCGACGATCATTGTGCGCGACGACCAGTTGTCGCTCGCGATCGGCCGCCGAGGTCAAAACGTGCGACTCGCGGCGCGATTGACCGGATGGGACGTCGACATTCTCACTCCGCCAGAATTCGAGAAGGGATTGCAAACTCTGCAGGCTGCCGTCAAGGCTGTCGAGGGCGCGACCGATGAGATGCTCGACCGGATGGGTGCGCTTGGCATGATCAGCGTCTTCGATGTCGAAGAAATCGGCGAGCCATCGCTCGTTGCTGACTGTGGCATGTCCGAAGAGTTGGCCGTGCGCGTCGTCGATGCCTGTTCGGATCGCGCGAAGGTCGTCGCCGAAGAGATGCAGAACGAACGTGCTGCAGCTGAATTGTTGCAAGCTGAAGAGGGTGCTGTTGTCGATGCACTTCTTGGAACGCGCAGCGCCTCTGGAGCTGCTGCGCCGGTGATCGATGCAGGTAGCGAAGCCGCTGCGGACAGCATCCTTGGTATCGGCGGGTCAGGCGCGGGCTAACGCGCGAATGGTTGGTGTGTCGGTCTCGCTTCTTTGTTCATGGATCGTTTCTTGTCTGGTGTGTCGTGTTCATTTATTGGAGTAACTCGTGGCAGTGAAGTCATTGAAGAAAGTTCGAATCACCCAAGTGGCAAAGGACCTCGGCGTCACCACGAAGGACATCATTGAGAAATGCATTCGTGAAGGCGTTGAAGACGTCACGACACCGCAGGCGTCCATCCCGCTCGGATTGGCTGAGACGATCAAGGAGTGGTTCGGCGGAGGTGGTGCGACGACCGCGACCGAAACAGCGCAAAGCGTCGATCTCGCTGAGGCCAAGAAACGTGCTGTAAAACTCGCCCCCAAGCGCAAGGGCAAACTAGGCGAGCCTGAAGTCGCGAGTGTTCCTGTCGTCGTGATCGCAGCGCCGACCTCGGTAGCGCTGACCGCGGTTGCGGCGAGCTCGGTCGCTCCACCCGCTGTTGTTGTGCCAGCTCAACGCCCGGCAGTTGCCGTTCTCGTCGCACCCGTCGCTCCGGTGCAGAAGTCCGCGGCCATCATTCTTCCGCCGCGTGTTGTTGCACCTGTTGCGCAGGTTGCACCTGTTGCGCATGTCGCGCCGCACAAGCCAGTCGTTGCACCCAATCCACTCATCCCAGTCAAGCCAGCGGCGATGAATGTTCCGACGCGACCGGTGCGAGAGAAGCCCACGAGTGAGATGTTGCAGCAGCCAACGAAGACCAGCCTTTCAGGCCCGAAGGTCATTCGCATCGATAAGGCAGATGTGCTTCCAACTCCGCGTGCACGATTCACCCCACAGGGGGGGGCAGGCGGGGCAGGCGGCGCTGGCGCTGGCACGGCGGGTCGGCGCGTCGGCGGATTCACACCCGGTGCGACGAAGCGACCCCGTCCAACAGATGCCGGTCGGTCAGGACGCTCGGGCGACTCAGGTGGAGGCGGCGGAACTCGATCGACGAAGGATGAGGAAGAGCGAAAGAATCGAATCGCCGGCGCCGATGGATTCTTTCGCAAGCACAAGCCAACCTTGGGCCGTTCTGGAGGACACACGGCGCGCGTGGTCGTTGCCAAGCCGCAGGGTCCAGTGAAAGTTCCAGATCCGGTCTCGGTGAAAGAACTCTCGCTGCTCACGGGCGTCAAGGTCACGGAGATTCTGAAGAAGTCATTGCTCGCGGGAAACATGATCTCGATCAACAGCGCGCTCGACGCAACGCAATCTGCAGAGCTCATGATGGAGTTCGGCATCGAGCTCGAGGTGAAGGCATCCAAGACAGCTGCCGATGAGATCGAAGAAGGATTCGCGACGCGCGAACGATCGGACGAGCGTCCACGATCTGCGGTTGTGACGATTCTTGGTCATGTTGATCACGGCAAGACGACATTGCTCGATCGAATTCGAAGCACGAACATCGCTGCGGGCGAAGCGGGTGGAATCACCCAGTCGACGCGTGCATTCCAGGTCGAAGTGAAAGTCGGCGATCAACCCCGCACGATCACATTCATCGATACTCCAGGTCACGAAGCCTTTACGGCGATGCGTGCGCGCGGTGCGAAGGTGACCGATGTTGTCGTGCTTGTCATCGACGCGGTTGACGGCGTCATGCCGCAGACCATCGAGAGCATCAACCACATCAAGGCCGCGAAGGTCTCGGTCATTGTGGCGCTCAACAAGATCGACCGGCCAGAATTTGACGAGAAGAATCTGCAGCGAATCTATGGAGAACTTGCCAAGTACGAGCTGAATCCAGTGCCGTGGGGCGGATCGGTCGAAGTCGCGCTCGTCAGCGGACTCAAAGGCACAGGCCTTCCAGAACTGCTCGAACTCATCGCATTGCAAGCTGACGTTCTCGAACTGAAGGCCGACTGGGGAGGTCACGCGCGGGGCACGGTGCTCGAAGCGCGCATGGAAGAGGGCCGAGGCTCGGTTGCGCAGTTGCTCGTGCAAGAGGGTGTGTTGAACCGCGGCGACTTCGTCGTGGTCGGACGAGCCTTCGGACGCGTTCGTGACATCGTCAACGATCGTGGCGCACGCATTCAGTCGGCGGATCCAACGGCCACGGTCGCGATCTCTGGACTTGATCTCTTGCCAGACGCTGGCGATAAGTTCTATGTCGTCGAGTCGCTCGCTGCTGCCGAACAGGCGGCGAAGGAACGACGGGCGTTGGAACGCGCTCGCGAACTCTCGGCTCCGAAGGTCACGCTCGACAACATCTTCGAGGCGATGGCGAACTCGAAGAAGAAAGAGCTGCCACTCGTCGTCAAGGGCGATGTGCAAGGTTCGGTTGAGACGCTCAAGATGGTGCTTGGACGCATCAAGGCTGAGGATGTCTCAATTTCGATCAAGCACGCCGGCGTCGGTGGAATCAACGAGAGCGACGTCGAACTCGCCGCGACCACCGGGGCAGTCGTGGTCGGATTCAACGTCACAAGTAACGCAAAGGCGCGGCAGCTCGCCGAAGTTCGCAAGATCGACATTCGTCTCTACGAAGTGATCTATCAACTCACCGACGACATGGAAAAAGCCGTGCGCGGACTGCTCGAGCCCGAGGTGCGTCTGCAAGTGCTCGGCCATGCCGACGTACGTGCGGTCTACAAGATCACCAAGGTTGGAGCGATCGCAGGGTGTTATGTCACCGACGGAGTCGTCGAGCGAAACGCACAGATTCGTGTCACGCGTGATGGCATCGTCGTTGAAAAGGATCGCCGTCTCGAGCAACTCAAGCGATTCAAAGAGGATGCACGCGAGGTGCGCTCTGGAAACGAGTGCGGCATGAAGATCAACGGCTACGACGACATTCGCGAGGGCGACGTGCTCGAGTGCTATCGCACGATCACGGTTCGACCACTAGGTGGCGGAAATGCGTGAGCCTCGGGCTGAAAAGCGCTCTGACTCTCGGTCTGACTCTCGCTCTGGGCCTCGGTCTGAGCCTCGGTCTGCGTCTCGCTCCAAAGGTCCGCGACTTCCTCCAGGCGTTTCGTTCTCGGCCGATGGATCGATGCGCGATGAAGCGCCGAGTTCGCGTCCCGCGCAGGTCGCGAGTGTCTTGCAACGAGCGTTGCAGGAGCGCATCGTGCGCGGACTCTCAGACCCTCGCATGCAGGGAATGGTTTCGATTCAAGAGGTGCTCATGAGCCCCGACCTGCTCAGTGCACGCGTCAAGGTCTCGGTGCTTCCTGCAGATCGCGGTCCACTTTCAGTGGCGGCCCTCCGAAGCGCCGTGGGATTCTTTCGTGCATCGCTTCGCGAATCGACCAGTCTTCGGCGCGTCCCAGACCTGAAGTTCGAACTCATCGTTCCAACAGAAATTCCATCTTCGTTTTCTAGCACCCCAATCGTCGAGGACCCCTCGTGACCGAAAAGAAACCAGCGTTCAATATCAACCGCCTCAATTCGCTCGTGAAGAAGTACAGCGCGAAGGCTCGCACCGAGGAGCCCAATGCGACCGACCTCTTGGGGTTGATGATTCACTCGTCGCTTCTCTACGACGCGACGACCGAGATGGCGGATACCGCGATTCAGCGCATTCGAAGTCGTAATGTCGACTTCAATGAGTTTCGTGTGAATCTTGTCGATGAGATGGTGACGACGGTTGGCGTGAAGTACCGAGAGGGATTCGAACGAATGCGTCATCTGCGCATGTCGCTCTTTGATCTCTATCGCCGTCATCACCGCGTCGGTCTCGAGCAACTCGTCGGCAAGCCCAAGCGCGACGTTCGCACCTACCTCGAGAATCTCGAAGGGATGCCTTCATATGTGGTTGCGCGCGTCATGCTGCTGGGATTCGAGGTGCCACTGGTCCCAATCGATCTGACGACGGTCGATCTGCTTGTGCACTACGAGGTGCTCACTGAAACAGTGAAGCCGAGCGAATTGACTGAGATCTTCTACAAGAAGTTCAGCAGCGACCGAGCGACGTTGATGCATTTCGCACTCGTCGCCGCAGCAGACGCCTTTCACAATTCGGGCAAGGCCGACACGGCACGCATTGAGCGTGAGAGTGTGAAGAAGCCATCCGGTGCTGCGGCAGCGTCTGTCGCCGCATCGGCCAAGAAGAAGGCGAAGGCTGCCTCCAAGAGCAAAGCCAAGTCGCACTGAGCGAGCCACGTCACACGAAGCCGAATCGCGCACACTCGCTGAGACTCTCCACATGGCTGGACATAGTGCATGGAAGAACATCAAGCGCCGCAAGGCGGTCGTCGACGCCAAGCGCGGAAAGGTGTGGTCCAAATGCGGTCGTGCGATCAGTGTTGCGGCGCGTGCGGGAGGAGGAGATGTGCGATTCAATTCTGGACTTCGCCTCGCGATCGATGAGGCGAAGGCGGCAAACATGCCTCGCGACACGATCGAGAAGGCCGTCAAGAAGGGGGTTGGTGGACTCGACGGCGAGACCTTTCACACGATTCGATACGAGGGGTATGGCGCTGGAGGAGTCGCGGTGATCGTCGAGTGCTTGACCTCGAACCTCAATCGAACTGCCGGAGATATCCGCGTGATCTTCGACAAGAATGGCGGCAATTTGGGGGTTCCCGGATCGGTCGCGTTCAGTTTTCACTTGCTCGGCGTGATCGTTCTCGATGGCGCGACACTCAGTGAAGAGCAGATGGTTGACCTCGCCATTGGGGCCGGTGCCCAAGACGTTGTTGCCGAGGATGGCATCTGGCAGATCACGACACATCCTGGATCGCTCGCCGCGGTGCGCGACGCTCTCGAAGCGGCGGGAGCACCAGCCACGGATGCGCAGGTTGCGTGGGTTCCATCCACCACAATTGATGCAGCGGGGGAGCATGCAGAGCAGATCACGAAACTCACAGATGCCCTTGAAGAGCACGACGACGTGCAGAAGGTCTTTACCAATGCGAACTATCTCGAGTGACCTCGTACGAATCGTGGCGTTCTGTGTCTGTTGCGCAATCGCGTTGAGCGGATGCACGATGACGTCGCGCGACTATCCCGGTGTCGCTCCTGACGCGCTCTGGAAGGCCGCCGTCGGCGCGGCAGAGAGTCCGCGCTACACCGACTGGATGGTCACTGAGAACGGCGTCTTCGTTGATGAGCCCGGCAAGCGCATCGAGATCTACCGTGAGTTGACGCGAGATCACGCTCCTCTTGGAGCTGCGTTGCAGCGCCAGAGTGAAATCTGGACATTCTCGGTGCGCGTACAGACCGACGATCGCATTCCGAAGGTCGTGATCGACACGCGCAGCACTCTGCGCTCACGTGGCTTCTGGAAGCAGACCGATCACTTCTTTGGTGAGATTGATTCTCGGTTGGCGCAGCGCCCACCGGTCGCGCCAGTGAGTGGAGAGACTCCCGCAGCGGCGGAAGGTGCAGCGGCGAAAGGTGCAGCGCAACCGCCGATGCAGGCGCCCTGAGCGGGCTTCGAAGCCTTCGTGCGTACCCCCTATTTACGGGCAGAATCCGCCCAAAAACGGTCGAGTGTTGCCCGTCACCAGTGGGAGAGGCGTCAGCGCCCTGCTAGGCGGGTTTCGAATCTGAACTCAGACCGGCACTCGTGAGCGCCTTTCGGGCAATGGCGGCGATGATCATCATCACGACGACAAGGGTGCACAGTCCGATGGCCAGAGCGATCCATCCCTTTTCATTGACGAGTTGTTGAATGTCGCGCGCGCCCGTTGCTGCAGCAGTCGCAGCCGCGGTGCATGTCACGATCGTGCGGGGGAGCATCCCAATGGCTGTACCAGCGAGCAGCGGCAGGGCTCGCACTCCAGCGGCGCCCATCGCAAGATTGGCGAAGGCGAACGGAGAATTCGGTGGAAGTCGCAAGAGGGTAATCAAGAAAAACGTCTTTCCTTGATTCGCGTCGACGAGTGCATTGCGAATGACTGCGCCGCGGGGATTACGGTCGACGAGTGCGACGATCGCGCCCCCGCTGATGGATCGCGCGAGAAAGAATCCGATCGCGGCTCCTGCGACCAATCCGCACATCGATGCGGCTGACCCGAGCGTCGCGCCGAAGACCCATCCTCCAAGAATGGCTTGTGCATAGGTTGGAAGGACTCCGATGCCCGAGGTAACGGCGAAGACCAATGTGAAGATGATGAGTCCATCTTCAGGGCGCTCGCGCAGCCAATCGCCAACGGGACCGATGCGCGCGATCAGCCAGAATCCCATGAGTGGGGGAACGGTGATCCAGAGCCCCCCAAGCACGAAGACTGCGCGTCGGCGCCAGAGTGCGAGGTGATGAAAGCGATCGAGAAGTTGCGTGGTGTGTTCGTTCATGAACGGCGGGGGAGTTCTTGTGCGCGACTCTATCGTCCGATGCCGAGCATGCGCAGCGAGAGTGCGACGCAGAGCAGTGCGAACGTAACAGCGAGTTGTCGCGCGGGAAGTTTGTGTACGAAGGATGCTCCCACCATCGCGCCGAAAAATGCGCCTGGGGCGAGGCCGCTTGCAATCCAGAGCGCGGCCGTGATCGTGAGCGGATCGCCCGCGGGTGATCGCACGTGCGAGAGTGTCGAGAATTTCAACAGCATGCCGACGATCACCGTGGGAAGAATCATGAATGCGCTTGTTGCAATGGTCGTGCGCAGCGAGAAGCCGTTGACAGTTCGCATGAGTGGAACAGCGATGACGCCTCCGCCGATGCCGAGCAGTCCTGCGAGCGCCCCCATGAGCGTTCCGACGATGGTCGCGGGGCCCCATCCGGTGCGGGGCATGGGTTCAGGCACGAGCGCGGTCGGTCGCGCCGTTGATGGCACAGTTGATGGCGCAGTTGAATGCGCAGTTGAACGCGTCGCGACCTGCCGCCACACTTCAGCGCCGGCGACGTAGAGCAGAAACGCTGCGAAGATTCGCTCGAGGAGGACGGGGTCTGTGATCGAGTTCGAAATCCACACGCCACCCGCAACAGCGATGATCGAGATCGGAATCGTGCGCCATGCGAATCCCCACTCGATCGCGCGCGCGCGAATGTGGCGTGGAATGCTGCCGAGGCTCACCAAGATCGCCGCGACAAGACTCGCCGCTTGGTAGAGATGTGGATCGCTGCCCTGCACGAGCGTGAGCAGCGGAATGATCACGATTCCACCGCCGATGCCAAAGAGCCCGCCGAACACTCCGCCGATTGTGCCGATGACGAGCGTCAGAATAAGGGTGGTGGGATCCAATAGTGGCTCGCGAGTGACGATAGAGAAAAAGGGGCAGAATTGTCGAGGCGCGCGCGCGACCACGTAGGTTCGCGGTGTGCATGCGCTCGTTCACGCCTTCATGCTTCGCGGAATCGACGCACTTTCGTGCGAGGTCGAAGTGCACATTTCGCCCCATGGATTGCCGCAAATCTGCGTGGTAGGGCTTCCCGACGCGGCGATCCGAGAGTCGGTCGAGCGCGTGCGCCGTGCGATCGAGGCGTCGGGATACGAGGTGCCGCGCCACCACGTGGTTGTGAATCTCGCGCCTGCTGGGACGCGCAAAGAGGGATCGGTGTATGACCTTCCCATCGCGATGGGAGTGCTCTTCGCCGCGGGCACTGCCGAGCCCAAGCGAGCCGAGGCACCCAATGCGAGTGGATGGTTGATCGCAGGCGAACTGGCACTTGATGGACGGCTGCGCCCGATTCGCGGTGCTGTCAGCGCGGCACTCTTGGCGCGAGCAAATGGTCGCGGCATCATCGTGCCAGTTGAGAACGCACTCGAAGCATCGCTGGTTCCAGATGTGCGCGTCGTCGGCGCGCGCAATTTGAGTGAAGTCGTCGCGTTCTTTCGCGGTGAAGGATCGCCAGAGGTCAGTCCGTGGTGCGAGACGCGCGATGGCGAGACGCGCGATGGCGAGACGCGCGATGGCGCTCAGACCCCGACGCTTACGTCAGTCGACTTTCGCGACATCAAAGGACAAGCCGTCGCGAAGCGTGCGATGTTGATCGCGGCGGCGGGGGGACACAACGCGCTCTTGCTCGGGCCAGCGGGATGTGGCAAGACGATGTTGGTGCGCGCACTCGCGGGCATCTTGCCACCACTTCACGCCGAAGAGGCGCTTGAAGTCATGCGCATCGGATCGTGCGCCGGACTCGATTGCACCACGAGCATGCGCCGAGGAAAGCTCAACATTCCTCGTCCAATTCGCGCTCCGCATCATGGCGCGAGCGCGACGGCGATCGTCGGTGGAGGACCCAGCGGCCGTCCAGGCGAGATCACACTCGCACACCACGGCGTGCTCTTTCTCGATGAGCTTCCAGAGTTTCGCCGGGATGTGCTCGAGGCACTGCGCGAACCACTCGAGGGCGGAGTTGTTTCGATCGCCCGAGCGAGTGGATCGATCCGCTGGCCCGCGATGACGATGCTCGTCGCCGCGATGAATCCCACGGCACGCGGAGACCGTGTCGCGGGCGCGGGCGGCGCTCGTGCAATGAACGACTATCTCGGACGAATCTCAGGACCGATCCTCGACCGGATCGATCTGCACGTCGAAGTGCGCCGAGTGAGTGCACGCGATCTCGCGCGATTGAAGCCGAGCAGTGAGAGCGCCTCAATGCGCGATCAGGTCAGTCGTGCTCGCTCGCTCGCGTTCGCGCGACAGGGCACAACGCCCAATGCGCGACTCAGCGCGCAGGTGCTCGACCGCCACTGCGCACTCGAGGGGCGGGCGGCAGACCTTCTCACGAGTGGACTCGATGAACTCGGCCTCAGTGCGCGTGCGCATGACAAGATTCGCCGCGTCGCGCGCACGATTGCAGATCTCGCTGGAGAAAGCGAGATCAGCGCAGTCTGTGTTGCCGAAGCGATTCAGTATCGAACGCTCGGAGGGCGGTAGGGGCGATCACTCGAGACCCGGGGCAAATCCGCGGCGCATGGTGTTCTCGCAGACCGTACGAGGCTCGACAAACTGCAAGAGATAGTGCGCACCGCCGGCTTTGTTTCCGACGCCGCTCATGCCAAATCCGCCGAAGGGTTGCCGTCCAACGAGCGCGCCGGTGATGGCACGGTTGAGATAGAGATTGCCGACCCGAAACTCACGTCGCGCTTTGGCGAGATGCGACGGGCGCCGACTGAAGACGCCGCCAGTCAACTTGTATTGGGTTGCGTTGGCGACGCGCAGTGCCTCATCGAAGTCTTTCACGTGGATGACTGCGAGAACCGGTCCAAAGATTTCATCGTTCGCGAGGCGATGGTCGGGCCCAATCGCCGAGATGATCGTTGGACCAACAAACGGCTTGCCCACGCGCGTCTCGAGACCATCGGGCACGGGCAGCTCGATTTCGAGTTTTCCTTCGCGCGCGCCGATGGCGATGTACTGGCGAATCTTCTCGGCCGCATCGCGGTCGATGACGGGTCCGATGTCTGTGCCGGGCAATCGTGGATCGCCCACCGTGAGCGTGCGCGTTGCCTCGACGAGTCGGTGAAGAAATTCATCGTGCGCACTTCCAACGACGATCACGCGACTGCAGGCAGAGCATTTCTGTCCGGCAAACCCGAACGCGCTCTGCCGAACCGCGACGACGGCCTCATCAAGATCGGCGCTCTCATCGACGATGATCGCGTTCTTGCCGCCCATTTCGCAGACGACCTTCTTGACGAACTCTTGATTCGGTTGCACTCGGCCCGAGGCTTCGACGATGTCGAGCCCGACGCCCTTCGAGCCGGTGAATGCGATGAGTGCGATGCGTGCGTCACGCACGAGCGCCGCGCCGACGGTTTCGCCGAGTCCTGGGCAGAACGCGAGTGCATCCTTTGGAGCGCCTGCCGCCCACAGAATCTCGCACATCACCCGCGCGATTGCAGGTGTTTGTTCGGCGGGTTTGACGATCACAGTGTTGCCTGTGACGAGTGCCGCGGCGGTCATCCCGCAGCAAATTGCGAGCGGAAAATTCCATGGACTGATCACCGCCGCAACGCCGCGGGGTTGAAACCACTCTTCGTTCAGTTCGCCGGTAAAGATTCCGAGTCGTTTGGGGTCGAAGAGTTGTGCCGCGTCGCGGGCGTAGTACTCACAGAAATCGATCGCTTCGCAGACGTCGCCGTCAGCTTCTCGCCAGGTCTTGCCTGCCTCGCGAATGATGATGCCACAGAGTTCATCGCGACGCGCACGCATCGTCGCAGCCGCGCGCACGAGCACGGCGGCGCGCTCAAGAAATGGAGTGTCGCGCCACGCTGGGAATGCACGGTGCAATCGCGCGACACTCTGCAGTGCGGCGTCGACGGTTGTGTCGTTGGCAACCACCGGCAGACTCGCCTTGGCGACTGCGGCTGCGAAGTTCTCACGTTGCGTGCGGTTCGAGAAGTCTCGAAGCGACTCGGTGAAAAAGGGGCGCCCATCCGCAATATCTGGATGGCAACGGCTCAGTTGGTGGCGCTCAGGCCCCTGCAAGATTCGCTTGAGTCCATCGTCGCTGCCTGATCCAACGCCCGACGCGCGGTGTGGACTCGCAACGAGCACCGACGCATCGGCGCCATCTGAAAATCCGCTGCGTAACCAACTCTCGTTGCTGGTGTTTTCGAGCAGTCGTCGCACGAGGTAGGCCATTCCCGGGATCATTTCGCCCACCGGCAGATACTCGCGAAGTCGCAACCCGCGCGCGATTACTGCTGACTTCAGTGCGTCGGCCATCCCGTGAAGCATTTGAAGTTCGATCGCAGCGGTTGGAAGCCCTGCGTGCTCGACCAGCGCAAGTGCCGCGCCGATTGAACGAGCGTTGTGCGTTCCAAGTGCGAGTTTGACTCCACCGATGCCAGTCCGCTGCGGCGTTGACGCGATGAATCGAGCTGCCATCCGCTCGAAGCATGCATCGGTATCGCGCTTGCCACCCCAGACGGGCACGGGCCATCCATTCTGTTCTGCGTGGATGGTTTCGGAATCCCAGTACGCACCCTTGACGAGTCGCACGGTCACGACGCGGCCGGTGCGCTTCGACCAGTCGATGATGCGCTGTGCATCTGCCTCGCCGCTTCGCAGGTATGCCTGCATCGCGAGACCCGCGGCGAATGGCACCTTCTCGCAGCACTGCATGAAGAGTTCGAGCGTCAAGTCCTTGAACGCATGATGTTCCATGTCGAAATTGACAAAGACGCCGTGGGTGTGCGCACTCTGCAGAATCGGAGTGAGCGCTTCCACAAGTCCGTTGAGCGATCCAGAAAAATCAATTGGATCGGTTCGCGCGAAAAGCGACGAGATCTTGATCGAGACATTCGTTCGTGGGATCGCGCCGAGATGATCGCTCTCGAGTCGCGCGTTTGGTGTCCAGAGCGCGACCTCGCGCGGAAGATTGCCGACGAGGTCCATGTACTTCGCCCGGTACATCTGCGCCTCTTCGTCGCTCAAACATGCCTCGCCGAGCAAGTCGACACTGAATGCCATTCCGTCGGACCAGAGTTTCTTCAGCGTTGGAACTGCGCTCTTGGCATCGCGTCCGGCGATGAACTTGCTCGCCATCGATTCAATCTGTCCCGCCATCGTCTTGGCGACGAGTCCCTTCGCGAGCCCGCCAGCGCGCAATCCAATGTCGAGCCCTGGCGGAACGTTGAGTCCGGGCTTCGACATGAAGTCGACGAGATGGTCGTACACCGCATCGGATGATTTCAGCGCTGGAAAGCAGTCAACGAAATGAAAAAGCTGCACTTTGAAGTCAGGGTCTTTCATCGACCACGCCATCAGCTTGTCTGACCAGAAGGCCGCGCTCATCACTCCTGCCCGGTCGTTGCGAGCACTGTTGAGAATTGCAGTGGCGTGCGATTGCGCCGCGGATTCGAGCTGTGAATCGGCGCAGAGCGGCGTCGGTGGAATCTCACTCTGCGCGATCGACGCAGCAGCGGTGAGCGGGGAGTGCGAGGCCTTTGTCGCGGACGGCTTGCGGCGAGTGAACAAACCCATAGAGGATGGCAAGTATAGGAACGCCGCGCGCGCGAGTCAGTGCGCCGAAACCGAACGGCGAGGAGCCTCAGTGTGCAAAACCGACAGCGCCTTGCGGTAGCTGTCGAGGCAGCGCTTTGCGGCGCCATCCCATGTGATGCCGCGAACTTCAAAGAGTCCTCGGTCGCGCAACTCGGCACGAAGCGGCGGGTGGCGCAAGACCGCGACGATCTTGTTGGCGATCTCGTCGACATCCCAAAAATTCACCTTGAGCGCGTGCGTAAGCACCTCTGAGACGCCCGAATTTCGACTGATGATCACTGGCACGCGGTGTCCCATCGCCTCGAGCGGGGCGATCCCAAATGGTTCGGAGACGCTCGGCATCACATAGAGGTCAGCGAGCGAGAAGACGCGTTGAATGTCTTTGCCGCGCAAGAATCCCGTGAAGGTCATCCGACCACCGATGCCGAGTTCTGCAGCCATTTCGATCATCTTGGTCGCCTGATCGCCCGATCCAGCGACGACGAAACGCACATTGTCTTCGACGTCGAGTACGCGCTTGGCAGCCTTCACGAAATATTCAGGCCCCTTTTGCATCGTGATGCGACCGAAGTAGAGCACGATTCGTTCAGCGCGCTCGATGCGCTTGATGCCGTAGGCGGAGGGCTCGAGGTCGACGCCGTTATAGACGACATCAATCTTCGTTGGCGAGATGCCATAGCGATTGACGAGCAAGTTGCGCGTGAGCATGCTCACCGCGAGCACGCGAACCGCTGCGTGCATCCCTCGCCGTTCGATGTTGTAGACGGCTTGATTCACGTGATCGCCTGAGCGATCGAACTCAGTCGCATGCACGTGAACGACGAGTGGGCGGCCGGTCAATCGAGCGAGCGCGATGCCTGCGGGATAGGTCAGCCAGTCGTGAGCGTGAATGATGTCGAAGGGAATCTTCTGCGCGGCACGCACGCAGAAGTGGGCGTATCGCTCAGCCTCGAGAATCAAATCGCCGTCGTATCCGCCGGTGGGGGCGTGCGAACCGTGCGCATGTGAGTGCGGTGAACTGATCGCCTCTGGAAGGGCACGGCGAATCGCCAGATCGATAGGCGATCTTTCAAGGTGTTCGCTTGATTGAACACTCGCAAAGTAGGCGTTGAACTCCTCATTCGAGAGTGCATCGAGGTGTTCAGAAAAGACTGGATCGCCCGCCGCGATCGTGTCGATGAGTCGCCCGCGCGCACTGCCTGAACAGTAGGCACTTTGCATCATCGCTGGCAGATCGAGAATTCGAATTCGCTCGGGAGTGCCTTGACGCAGCAACTCGAGCCGCCTTGTGGCCGTGCGGTGCTCGGTTGCCATCTCATCTTCTTGCGCGAGGGAAACAGACTCGAGCACGTCACCCTCGGGTGGTGCCGTCCATGCTGCGGGCTCGGCAACTTCAGTTGCAGGCGAGAGCAGACGAACGTGCGAGGAGTGTGATCGATCGATCGACCTCGGCAGCGCGAAGGTGATGTCGCACCCGGCCTTCGTGAGACCTCGAGTGAGTCCGTAACAGGCGGTGCCGAGTCCACCTGTGATGAACGGAGGAAACTCCCACCCGAGCATGAGCACCCGCGGCACCGAAGTCAATGGGAATCCGCTCCAGACATGTCGCCGAGTTGGCGAAAGGTCGACTCGAATGCAAGAAAGTACGTGCGCACGAGTGCGAGTGATGAGGCGGTCTCGTCCGCGGCGGCGAGCGTGCATTCAAAGACGTACTGTTTCTCTTCGTCGCGAAAGTGACGCACCTTTGGAGCGGCGCCAGTGCAGTCCAAATCTTTGAGTTCTTCTTCGAAAAGATCTTCAAGCGAATCGCGCGACTCGACGAGTTGCGACTCGATCGACTCGCTGAGCCATCGGTCACCGGTTGAAAGTGCGATTCGCCATCCTGTTGCAAGTGCTTCAAGCGTGTACTGCGCTGGAGCCGCGGCGTCTTTCGCCGTGCACGTCAATCGCGCACCATCGCGTCTGATTTGCGCAAAGCGTTCGGCGCATTGTGCGTCGGTGCGGATCGATTCGATGAACGGTTGTGCGTCGTGTGGAGTCATGGGAGACCGGATTGTTGAGGCTACCGCAGAACGCGTTAGGATTGCGTCATGGCAGAAACATGGACAGTTCGCCGGCTTCGCCAGTGGATCAAGGAGTTTCTGACCTCACGCGGGGTTGAGTCCCCGACGGTCTGCGCAGACCTGCTCATCGGGCATGTGCTCACGTGCGACCGGATGCGCCTCTACATGGATGTCGAGCGGGTGGCACTCCCGAGCGAGCTCGAACAATTGCGCGCGCTCGTGAAACGTGCGGGTCAGCACGAGCCTGTGCAATATCTCGTTGGCTCGTGGAGTTTCTTCGGGTGTGAACTCGAAGTGGGACCAACGACGTTGATTCCGCGATCAGCAACGGAGTCGCTTGTCACCGCAGCGATCGAGCGACTGCGAGCCGTCGATGTGAGCGTTGAGGGAGCGCGCAGAGTGCGAATTGCCGATCTCTGCACAGGCAGTGGATGCATCGCGATCGCCATCGCGCGAACGCTGCTCGCATCGCGCACGGGACGACGTCAACTCGCGTGGAAACTGGGGGACGAAGTGAGCGCATCCGAGGAACCTCCGCCGAGCGAGATCGAGGTCTACGCGACGGAACTTGTCGCCGCAGCCGCGGCGCTCGCGCAGCGCAACGTCGACTCGCACACATTGGGTGGAGTCATCCACGTTGAAGTGGGCGATCTCGATGGCTCGTTTGAGCAGAGGGGATTCGAACACTCGTTCGACCTCATCGCTTCGAATCCGCCCTACATCAGCGACGCAGAGTGGGCTGATGTTCCAAAGAATGTGCGCGACTTTGAGCCCGCGAGTGCCCTTCGCGGAGGAGTGGATGGACTCGACTTCGTTCGCCGAATCATCACGAGTGCACCCCGTTGGCTCAAACCTTGCGCATCGCTTCTCGTCGAGATCAGCTCAAGTCAAGGCGATGCTGCGATGGCGCTCGCACGAGCGGCGGGGTTCGATGATGTCGAAATCATCCACGATCTCGAGGGGCATCCGCGCGTTCTCGCTGCGCGGGCTCGGGGGTAATCAGGCCGGCGCTCCGAGCGCCTTGCGAACCTCTTCGAGCAGTACTTGCGCCTGAAATGGCTTGAAAAGAAAGTGACCCAACCCATCTTGCGTCGACCGAACGATCGAGTGGTTGGGGTCATATCCAAATCCAGTCATCATCACAAAGGCCGTGCGAGGAGAGGATTCGCGGGTGCCGCGAAAGACCTCATATCCGTTGCGGTCGGGCATGCGCACATCCGAAATCACAAGATCAAATGGACGGCCTTCATCGGCGCTGCGTTGAATGAGTTCGAGCGCGGCGCCTCCGTCGGAACGGTTTTCGACGAACCCGCCCACTTCTTGCAGCAACCACTGAATCGTCTCGCGCACGTTTGCGTCGTCATCCGCAACGAGGATTCGTTTTTCTGCGATGAATGGATCGCGACTTCGATCGCGCGGAAGTCGATCGATGCCGAGGACGGATTGTGGACCGGCCGTCGCTCCTCGAATACGCGCCGAGAGCATTTCGAGAGCTCGTTCAAGCGACTCGTACGCGCCGAGCTTTCCAGACGCGAGTTCATGTGTCGCGTCGCGCAGTCGTTGCTGTGGCACCGTCAATTCATCGCGCAATGTGTCTGAGACGCGACCACTCGTGGTCGATCGCTCAACGATCAGCATGTCAAGAATGTTGAGCGCCATCGCTTGGTAGCGGCCGTACGTTTCAAGGGCCATTCGGTCCTCATCTGAAAACGCATCGGCCTTCAGAGACTCGACATTCACCATGCCGATGACACGGTCACGCAGAAGCAGCGGCACCGTCAAACTCGAACGCGCCCCTGGCAGTCCAGGCAGGTAGTGAAGATCCGAATCGAGATTGCGACCGATGTAACTCTCCCCACTCGAGGCGACCAATCCCGAAATGCCGTTGCCCAGGGCGCGCGCATAGATCGATTCGCCAATCCGCAGCGGTTCGATGCCATGGCCCATGACAAGTTCAAGCTGTTCGCTTTTTCGATTGCGCAATCGAACTTCGAACGGGTGATCGCCGAACAGCAGGCGCATCGTGGTTGAAATCTTTCCTTCGAGCAGCGCGAGCCGTTCGGCAACATTGAGCGGGTTCACGATTTGTGCGTCGAGATCGAGAAGATCTGCTCCAGCGGCATCAACTGCGTCGAGGCGTTCGCTGAGTTTCGTTCGTGCTGTGACATCAAAGAGAATGCCAGTCGCCCGCTGCCCAGGCGCCATCGAAATCATCAGATCGAAGTGCAGTTCGTTCGCAGAGAAGCGTTTGCGAACGTGCGCTGTTGGCTCTCGTGCGAAGAGCGTCGCGGCGTCGGCACAGAGTTCAGTGAATTGTCGAAGGGTCTCGGGCGCATGTTCCGACATGCGAGCGTTCATCCAGATGACCTCGCCTGAGCGATCGACGACGCCAGCGCCGACGCCGACGTGTGCGAAGAAGTCGTTGGTCTCTGACCGAGCCGTTTGTGCAGAATCAACCATCGATCGGCTGAGTGTACGGTCGCTTACACTCGGCACTCTTCCCATGATCGTTGTCGAAAGAGTGCATAAGAAGTTTGGATCATTCACGGCGGTTTCGGATCTTTCATTCACAGTCGCCGCGGGGTCGGTCTGTGGGTTTCTCGGTCCCAATGGTGCGGGCAAGACGACAACGATTCGAATGCTCGCGTGTGCGATCGCACCAACGCGCGGTTCGCTCTCGATCGCCGGCATCGACACGGCGGCGAATTCACGGGCGGCGCGG
The DNA here is from genome assembly GCA_945869475.1 of Singulisphaera sp. GP187. Classification (GTDB taxonomy): domain Bacteria; phylum Planctomycetota; class Phycisphaerae; order Phycisphaerales; family SM1A02; genus F1-60-MAGs104. The sequence goes on from CAMBOV010000005.1 coordinate 73,016, forward strand.
CGCAATCTGGGCTATTTACCCGAGTCCAACCCGCTGCCGAGTGAACTCACGGTGAGCGAGTACCTGCATTTTCGCTGTGCGCTCTGGGGGGTCGACCGCGCCCGTCGTCGCAGTGCAATTGACCGGGTGATCGAGCGATGTGGGCTCACCGAGGTGCGGCGAAAACTTCTCAGTGCACTCAGTCGTGGCTTTCGCCAGCGAGCCGGGCTCGCAGCTGCGCTTGTCGCGTCGCCATCGGTCGTCATTCTCGACGAGCCAGGCACGGGGCTCGATCCGACCACCGCACTTGCGTTTCGCGAACTCATTCGTTCGTTGCGCGGCGAACACACTGTGCTTTTTTCGAGCCACAATTTGGCCGAGGTCGAAGCGACCTGCGACCATCTTGTGTTGATCGGTGGAGGAAAATTGATTGCAACTGGAAGCGCCCTTGAGTTGCGCCAGCAGGGAGCGGTTGGCGTGCGTTTCGAGATTGAAGCGACGCGTTTTGATGCTGCAGTGATTGGCGCAGTGGTTGGAGTCGTCGCAGTGCAGACGCGATCCCTCGCAGATGGATGGACCCGCATCGATGTCGAGTTCGACGCGACGGCGGGGAGCGGAGTGGCGACAGCGATTGGGCAGGGAATCGCTGCACTCGGTGGATCGGTGCGTCGCTTTGAACAGGTGAATCCGCCGCTCGAACAAATCTTTGCGCGCCTCGTTGAAACGACGCGCGACGAGGGGAGCCGATGAGAGGCATGACAAGCGACATGATCGCGGTCGCGCGGCGCGAGTGCAGTGCGCTCTTCTTAACTCCGACGATGTGGGGAGTGCTCGCGATCTTTGCGTGTGTAACGGGAGTCATCACTGGCATCGCGGTCATCGTTCCGGGAGCGCCCGCAGAATTGCGCACCGTTGCGGCTGCTGCAGGATGGGCGATGTTGTTGACGGCGCCAGCGCTGTCACTGCGTCCAACCACCGAAGATCGGCGCAGTGGATTCTGGGAAGTGCTCGCGACAAGCCCAGCCTCGGTCGGTGCACTCGTGGCAGGTCGTTATCTCGCTGGAATGTTCGCGCTGATTGTGATCGTGCTCGTCGCGCTTGGGGGTCCACTTGCTGTGCTCGAGACGCTTGCGCGACCCGATCTGGGCCAGGCGCTCTGCGCGGCGGCAGGAGTCTTGCTCGCGGGATCGATGTACCTGGCCTCTGGAATCTTTTTCGGATCGCTTGTGCAGAGCGCGGCGGTCGCCTACATGGCGACCTTCTTCTCGTGGCTCGTGGTGCTCGTGTCGATTCGTTCGATCGCGCCGCTGCTCGCGAGTGAGCAGGCGGATCTTCTTTTCGCAGCCGATCCTATTCGCCGACTCGAAGGCTTCTTGGGAGGCTCTCTCGACTCATCCAACGTCGTCTACTTCGCAGCGGTCACCGGTGCTTTTCTTCTCAGTGCGTGCGCCGTGCAAGCAACCGAAGCTGAGCGGGGGAGTCGGCGCGCAGCCGTGGGCGTTCGACTTCGAGTTGCACTCTGCGTGGTTGGCGCCTTCGCATGTGCGAGTGCTGTCGCAGCGGTCGCGCACGCGCCGATCGCACGCAACGCAATCGATGCAACGAAGTCGCGGCTCTGGGTGGTGAGCGCGCAAACCTCTGACATTGTGCGTGATCTTCCCGCCGGTTGGTCGATGACGTGGATCGCCCCCGCCGGCGCCCTCGACCGCGCGATGACAGCGCAGATCGACGAAGTTGTGCAAGCGATCGCTGGAACGAGAAGCGATTTCGTGCAGCGGATCGATCCGACGTCTTCGACTGGAGTCGTGCAGTACGCGCAGTGGCTCGCGCGAACGGTTGAGCAGCGACGGGGTGACCCTGCTGCAACGGCCGAGGCGCTTGACGACGGTGTGCGCGAACTCACGCATCTCTGCGCGTTCGCCGCGAGTGCCGCACAGCGACTCGCGGTCGTTGCCGAACAACTGCCGGCTCAATCGCCCGACCGAGCACCGATCGAACAAGCGCTTGGAGCGTTCAAGGCTCTCGCGAGTGGAGGTCCACTGCTCGAAGCCTCGATCGCGGCGATGCGCTCAGAACGAACCGATCGTGCCTTGCCTTCAGAGAGTGAGGCCGCTGCAATCCTCGCACAGAATCACCGCGACTGGGCGATGCAGTTTGGATCGCTCACAAACTGGCTCGCGAGTCGTGCAGTCGATGAACGCGCCCCTGACGCGGTGCGTGAGTGTGCGGTGGGGATTCGTGCCGAGCTGAGTGCACGCGCACGTGCGCTCTTGCGAAGTGCCGATGCGCTCGACGCGCTTCCCCCAGACGCCCTCGCACAACTCTCGATTGCACTGGCGCAAGGCGGAGCGATCGTCGTCGAGTCTCCCGAAGGAATCGCTGTGATTTCGGATCAGGAGATGACCGTCGGCAGCGGCGATCAGCACGAGACGGTGCGATTTGATCGGCGATTTCGCATCGAACAACTCGCGAGCGCGGCGATTCGCAGCATTATGGACTCGAAGCGCCCGCAGGTGATCCTCGTGCACGCAGAAGATCGATCGGTGCTCGATGCCTCAGCCGACGGCGGCGACGCACGAGCACTTTCAGATGCGCTGCGTGCAGCGCGCATCGAAGTGCGTGAGTGGCGAGTGACAGCAGATCCAAAGCCGCTCGCTCAAAAGGATGCCGTCTGGATGCTCCTTCCGCCGCGCACGATCGCCATCGAATCGGATGCACGCGAGCGCGCGCTTCTCGAAGCGGTGGGGGGACTCGTCAAGAGTGAGAGCGCACTCTTTTTCTCGGTCGGACCGAGCGTGCGCCCTCTCGCGGGTCGCAGTGATCCCTGGGCAGAGATCGCTGCGTCGCTGGGCGCGCGGGCGACGACGGATGCAGTCATCGTCGAGGATATGCCAGTAGCCGAGGGTCGCACCGAACGACGAACGCGCATCGAACTTGTCGCGAGTGAGAGTGAGGCGCGCGTTGCGAAGGCGCTCGCAGGTCAGCGAATCGGATTTCCAGTTGCGGTGCCCGTCGCTGGATTGGCTGCGGCGAATTCGAGTGCGTCGAGTGAAAGTCTGCTCGTCGCCCATCCGCATGCGGGGAGGTCGATCGAGCGCGATTGGCGTCGGCGCGATCCCGATCGACGTTCGGCGCTCTCGATGCCCGATGATGTGAGCGTTGCAGTGGCCACGACCCGTCGATCGATCGACGGAGAGACGGTTCGTGCCATCGTTGTTGGATCTTCGACGTGGATGCTCAGCGCGACCGTCGATGCACTGCGCCCGCAAGGCGGCATTGGCGATGTGCTGCTCAATCCAGGCAACCGCGAATTCGCAGTAAATGGCGTGCTCTGGCTCGCTTCGCTCGATCATCGCATCGGTGACCTTGGAAGTGGACGCGAAACTCCGCGCATCGGCGCCGTCACGGTCGCGAAGAGATTGCAGATCACTGGGGGGCTCGCAGTTGGCATCCCACTGCTCTCGCTTTTGATCGCAGTCGCAATCAGCTGGTGGAGGGGACGCGCATGAAGTGGCGATCGACGCTCATTCTGTGGATCGTCGCACTCGCACTCTGGTCGTGTGCGTGGTCGCTCTGGCGCGTTGCCGATGATGCTCGCGTCAATCGACTGACCGAAGGATTCACGCCACTCTTCGCCGTTGATTCAGTGCCGTGGAACGACGTCGACGGGATCACAATCACGGGCAGTGATCGCGCAGCACTCGTCTTCACCCGCACTGGTGCGCTCTGGTCGCAAGTTGAGCCTTTCGAGTTTCCAATCGATGCGAGTGGACCGCTGCAACTCATCACGGACGCGAGCACCTTGAGCGCACAGCCGATGCCGATGCAGTTTGAGGCACACAGCGCCTCGACGGGGCTCGATGGCGACGCCGCGACGGTCGAATTCTCGTGGAAGGGGGGTGAGACGCGCATCCGACTCGGTCGACGACTTCCCGCTGGAAAGGCGTGGATTGAACTCGTCGGCGCAACTGCGAGCGCGCATCTCGCTCCCGCAACGTTGCACGACGCTGTGCTCGGCAGAGACCTCACGCAGTGGCGGCAGACTGCGCTCTTCTCGCGCGCAGACATCGACTGCGATCGAATCATCTGCGAGAGTCTCGACCGCGACGGCAAGACCCAGCGACTCGAAGTTGCACGCGATGGCACACTGTGGATGGTCGTCGCTCCCGTTTCAACGCGCGCCGACCGAGGCGCCGTCGAGCGCTGGCTCGAAGCACTCGCGCGCGCACACGCCAACGGATTCGTTGCCGATCTTCCAACCGACCTCGCTGTCTTTGGTCTCGCCTCTCCAGCGGCGACTCTCGAGATTCACGCGTCCGCGCGGCGAACGGCGAGTGATGGCGTCGTCGTCGTTGAGCCACTCGTCGAACGACTCGAGATCGGATCGCCCGTTCGAAGTGGGGCGCAGGAACATTTCGCTCGGCTCACGGCCCATCCAGAAGCGATCATGGAGATTGACGGGACAGCCGTCGCGGCGGCGATCCCGCCATCGCTGCTGATGATCGATCCCACGGCCAGTGGATTGCGCCCCGCCGATGTTCGCGCGATTCGCATCGAACCCCCGTCAGGAGAGAGGTTGCGAATCGAACGAGCGGCGGGAGGGTGGACGCTCACGACGACCGACGGCACCTTCGCCGCAACTCCCGCGAGAGTGGCTGCGCTGCTCGAGAAACTGTGTGAGCGACGCGCGACTGAGATCATGCTCGGCTCGGCTCCGGCAGAATTGATCCTTGGCACGATCGTGTTGGAGTCATTCGACGGTCGAGATCTCGCGGTGCTCACAGTTTCGCGCGAACGCGACGGCGGACGATTCGGCATCGATGATCGATCGGGAGTGCTGCGAATCTTTCCACCCTCGACCGATGTGCCCTTCGACGCGACCGGTTATCTGAGTGAGTGACGCCACGGAGCGAGATCAATCGGTTGCGGCCCCGACATGTTCCACGCTCGTATGTGTGGTCCCGCTGACTGAAGTATGAAATCTTGCTGCTCGCCTGGCTGTGGATCGACTCGCTCGTACTGGAGTTCAACTCCGCTGTAGGGATCGCGCGGAAGTTCTGGCAAGTACTCAGGAACCAGTTCATCAAGCGTCGCTGGATACGCGCCGCGCGCGATCCAATATCGCTCGAGCGCGATGACAGTTGCGAGCGCCCGCTGCCAGACGAGTCGCCGGTCGATGGGATTCCCAAACGCAAGTTCATAGACTCCAGGAAGAAACCAGCGCGCCATCTCAGAGTGCATAATCTCAGCGTGCATATCTGGTTTGACCTCGACTCGTTCATACGCCTCGGTTGCGAGATCAGGTGTCACCCTCGCGACGTACTGGCGAATTTCAGCGCTCACGCTCTCGAACGAACCGGCCCAGAGATCTGTGAAGGACACATCGTTCCCGGTGGCGCGCCCAAGGCCTTGGCTGCCCAAGAGTCCAAACCTCACATTGTCGGGCAACGCGAACAACGCCGCGAGGTAGTGAAGCGCGTTGATCTCTTCTCCTTCAAGCGAAAAACTGTCGGGCATCGTCTCGGCTTGGCGGCCGGCGGCTCGCTCGATCGCGTCGATCCAATCACTTTCGGGGCGCATGCGAACGGCGATGATCCCCAGAGCAAGAGTCTTGCGCAGCGTGTTGGTACCAATCATGTTCGTGAGCCCGGTTGGAAGACTGCGCAAAAGCCGGGCGAGCGCAAGGTTGCTCTCGAACGCGCGCAAGAACTCTGGATGGTCGTTGGTCGCCAACGCGGTGTGCATTCGGATCAGGTTGATGTCACCGAGGCGCCCCCATTTCTGCGCGACCCAGGAACGAGTGAGCGCAATCGGATCGCACTCGATTCCCTTGCAGTTCGTCAGTGCGTCGAGGTGTGTGAAGAATCCGGCGTTGCGAAATCGATCGACCATGACGACGATTCCGCGGCTCTGGCTTGGTTCGTGCAATCGCAACGAGGCAGGTTCTGCGAACCGCCCCTCTTCGAGAAATCTGCCCTGGTAGTGCTCGCACTCCTGCCACTCGTTCCAGTGTGCAGAGTTCTCTTGCTCGGGCAAGGCTCCCACCTTTGCCCGTCCGTAGATTTCGAGCGCGCGAGTGAGCAGCGGTGCCGCATCTTCGCTTGGCAGAAGCGTGACCCCACCACGCATCCCGCGTGCGAGTGTTGTGAATTGTAGGGCGATGTCGATCGTGCTCTGTTGCGCCTTCTCCGCTTGCCAGTGAAGAAAGAGTTCGAACGAGGTCGCCAGCAGCGCAACCAAGACGACGAGCACGATCGCACTCCGTCGAACGGCCTGCCACCGCCTGATCGCCCGCTCGCGACGCCGTTGCATTCTCGCGGGGTTGGGCATGTATCTCTCAAGACCATCCGTTCCGATCACGATTTCGCCGCCTGACTGCGTGACGTCATTCTCAAGGCCGCACTCAGGGCAGACAATCGCAGACTCGATCACGCGCAGTCCAACCAGCGAGTAGTTACAACTGAGGCACGCCGCGAATCGGCGCAAGAGCAAATACACCTTGAAACGTAGGAGACAATCTCCAACGATGAGAAAGGTCAACCCGAACGCCCCGAGCATCCCGACCAGGAAGATCAATACGGAGACGTAGGTGCGCCAGAGCCAGATGTACTCGAGTGAATTGCCCCACGACAACAAAGTCGACATCAAGAGCAGTGTGTACGTGAGCAATCCCATGCCCGTCGCGATGACCACTTGAATGACAATCTGCAGGACTCGCGCAACGATGCCCCCTCGCGCCGCGGGCACGATGAGAGAACATTGCGCGTCTGAAAAGTGATCGAGGGCTGGGAAGGCGCGGTGAATCTTGCGGGTCATCAATCGCATAGGCGCCCAGGTGCGAAGAGGCTAGCGAATTCGTCGCCAGAGAGTCATCGAGTCATTGCCTCGACGGCGCGAGTCGAGCAACTCAAATTTGTGCGCGTCGATCATGAGTCCACAGCCTGGTCCCGTTGCGATCGGCGCTCCTGAACCATCAGCGATCACGAGTGGCGCGGTAAAACACCACGCATCGTCGATGAGATCTTCGTGAAAGAGTGCGCCCAAGAGTCCAGCGCCTCCTTCGACGAGCACCGTCGAGACTCCGCGTGCGAAGAGCAGGCGCATGCTCGCGTCGAGTGCACCGGTGGGGAGTCCACGGAACGATCGATGGGCTTCGCTCGCCTCGCCATCAATAAGCGGTTCAAGCGTGACACCCGCCGCACCGAATGCCTTCGCCCGCTCGTGATGCAGCCGTTCGATTGCAGTGGGAAGAGCGAGAATCATCACCGGTCCCTCACCACTCGTGCGGACGACTCGTGCGTCCGTTGGAGTTGCGAGTCGTGGGTCAACGATCACGCGCAGGGGAATGCGTCGCGTGCCAGCGGTGTGGCTCACGCGCGGCAAGAGATGCGCGTCATCCGCAAGCACGGTTCCGATGCCGACCATAACGGCGTCAACGCGCGCCCGCTGTCGGTGCACCATCGCGCGACTCACCGGTCCACTGATCCATCGACTGTCTCCTGCTCGAGTTGCCGTGCGACCATCGATGGTCTGCGCCCACTTGCCGATGATCCACGGCCGCTGCGCTGTGATGCGCCTCACAAACGGCGCGCTCACTCGTGCACATCCTCGGTGATCGATGCACTGCACGACAACGCCCGCTGCTCGCAGCACGCACGCACCTCCTGCGGCACGAAGATGTGGATCGACAACGCTGTAGACCACGCGTGCAACCCCGGCGTCGATCAACGCATTGGCGCAGGGGGGAGTCTTTCCATGATGTGCGCAGGGTTCGAGCGAGACATACGCAGTCGCGCCTCGTGCGCGCGCGCCCGCTCGTGCAAGTGCGGCAACTTCAGCGTGCGCCTGTCCGCACCGCGAGTGAAATCCCCATCCAACAAGTGAGTCACCGGGTGCCACGATCGCGCAACCCACCATCGGGTTTGGTTCTGCTCCACCATGACCTCGCAGTGCGAGCCTCGCTGCAACACCCAACCAGTGGATGTCGTGCGAGGCGCTCATGCGGTTCGTTCAGGTGTCGCGATCACTGTTTGGCGAGTACTTCGTCCTTGAGGCGTTCTGGCATGATGCGGTACGTCAGAGGTTCCATCGAACTTGATGCGCGTCCCTGACTCATCGAGCGAAGACTCGTTGTGTATCCGAAGAGTTCAGAGAGTGGCACTTCTGCAGTAACCATTCGCAAGACTCCGCGCACTTCGCTGTCGGTGATTTGACCACGGCGGCTCGCGATGTCTCCCGAAACGCTTCCGAAGAATTCGTCTGGGGTTGTGACAACGAGCTTCATGATCGGCTCGAGAAGCGCCAAGCCTGCTTCGGTGCATGCCTCGCGGAACGCAAGCGCTCCAGCTTGTTCGAAGGCGATCTGGCTCGAGTCGACGTCGTGGTAGGAACCGTAGACGAGCTCGATCTTCACATCGATCACGGGATAGCCGCCGAGAATTCCGCTTGCGGCGGCCTGACGGGCTCCGTACTCGATGCTCGGGATGAATTCGCGTGGGATGACTCCACCGCTGACCTGATCCTCGAAGACGACTCCGTTCTTCATGACAAACTCTTGCGCAACGGCTTCTTCCTTGGTCATTGGGCGCACGTTCACAACGGCATCGCCGTATTGACCGCGTCCACCCGACTGCTTCTTGAAGAGTCCGCGCACCTTCAAGGCGACGCCGGTGATTGTTTCGCGGTATGCCACGCGTGGCTTGCCGACGCTGACGCCGATTTTCATATCGCGTACGAGTTTGTTCTTGATGATTTCAAGATGCAACTCACCCATGCCTGAGATGATCGTCTCGCCCGTCTCGTCGTTGTAGTTCGAGCGGAACGAAGGATCTTCGCGACGAATGGTCGTGAGTGCTTCGCCGAGCTTCTTCTTGTCATCGGCCGTGTTTGGCTCGATCGACATCGAGATGACGGGTTCTGGAAAGACCATGCGCTCGAGCACGATGGGATGATCTGGATCGCACAGCGTGTCACCCGTGAAGGAATCCTTCAAGCCGACGACGGCGACGATCTGACCTGGTCCAGTCTCGTCGAGAGCGTTGCGATGCTGTGAATGCATCTCGTAGAGGCGCGAGACATTTTCTTTGCGATCGTTGCCTGGATTGAGGACGCGCGATCCCTTGGTCAACTTTCCTGAGTAGATGCGCAGGTAGGTCAGCGTTCCAGCAACGTCTGAGACGACCTTGAAGACGAGCGCAGAAAACGGCGCTGTTTCAGAGTGGGGACGAGTGAGCTTGATCGACGGATCGCGCACGTCGGTTCCTTCGACGTCTGGGCATTCCGTCGGGCAGGGCAGGTAGTCGATTGCAGCGTCGAGCACCTTCTGCACGCCGACATACTTCAGCGCCGAACCGCAGAGCACTGGGAATGCACGAAGGGTGATCGTCGCTTGACGCAACGCAGCCTTCAATTCAGCCGTCGTGATCGTGCTTGGATCGGTGAGATACTTTTCGGTGAGCGCGTCATCGAGTTCAGAGACCTTCTCGACCAGTTTGTGGCGCCACTCGGTCGCTCTTTCCATCCACTCTTCTGGGATGTCTGTTTCGTTGATCTCTTGACCGTCATCGGCTTGCGACCAGTACATCGCGCGCATCGTCATGAGGTCGATGATTCCCTTGAAATCATTTCCCCATCCGATTGGATACTGAATCGCGATGCCATTCGCCCCCAAGCGAGTGAGAATCGACGCGAACGAGAAATCGAAATCTGCGCCGAGCTTGTCCATCTTGTTGATGAGACACAATCGTGGCACGCCGTACCGGTCGGCCTGACGCCAGACTGTTTCGCTCTGCGCTTCGACGCCTTCTTTGCCGTCAAACACGGCGACTGCGCCGTCGAGCACGCGAAGCGAGCGCTCAACTTCGATCGTGAAGTCGACGTGGCCCGGCGTGTCGATCAGATTGATCTTGTATTCAACGCCGTTGTGCTCCCAGGGGCAGGTCGTTGCGGCCGATTGAATCGTGATTCCGCGCTCTTGCTCTTCGACGAGCGAGTCCATGGTTGCCGTGCCCTCATGCACTTCACCCATGCGGTGAATCTTGCCTGTGTAAAACAGAATGCGCTCGGTGACGGTGGTCTTTCCAGCGTCAATATGTGCACAGACTCCGATGTTTCGAACGCGGTTGAGATCAGTTGCCATTGTTCAATTGCTCCAGTAGTAAAGAGTCCCGAAGTCTAGCAAGGGATCGCGTTGGGTCAATACGTTGGATGGCGTGTTTTTGCCTTGGCTCGCGGGGGGGCGCTTCGTTCAGATCGCGCGAATGAGTCGCGTTTCGGCGAGCCCCTGCGCGGCAAGGGTGGGTCGCACGACCTGCAGAAAGCGACGGCCATCTTTGACGTATCCGGCGGTGGGTACAAGCGAGTGCACGTGCTGCGAAAACCAGCGGTTCAGGCGGGCCATCCAGAGCTCTCTCGTGTACTTCGCGGTCATCGACGCGAGCGCAATTGGAAGGTGACCGCATTCGCCCTCGACGGTGAACGAGATCACCAAGGGTGCGCTCGCTGGTGCCCCCGCGCGATCAAGACGGTAGATGCTCTCGAGCGGATCTTCATGCAGGATCGCCAGCCGATCATCAGGAAAGGCGCGCATCAGGTCGTCGAGGTAGCGCATCCGTCCGCTCTGCCGGTCGGCGGCAACACGAACTGCAGTCGTTGGCCACTGCGCACTCAGCGCCTGCACGATCTGAATCAGGAGCGCCCACGGGATGCTCGTCTTCACCATGCCGCGCTGCGCAGCTGCGTTGATCGACTCTGCATCGACCGCCTTGCATGCAAGGGTGTGACTCGCGACTGCGCCCGATTTCGCCGCACTGCGCAGCATCGACTCGGCGATCTGCAGTCGAGGCCGATCGCATGCCCACGGAAGTGCGATCGATCCTGCGTACCACGCTGCGTGCAGTGCTGGATCATCGACACCAAGGTGAGCGAAGAGTTCGGTGTCCGTCGCGAGAATCGCGGGTGGAGTTGGATGCAGAGTCAAACTCGCCAAGACTCCGCGCTCGATCGCCCGCATCGGATGCTCACCCGCCACACCTGTCCCCTTCAACTTCTTGCTGTCATTGATGGCGATTCGACCTCGACGATCTTTCGCACTGCGGCAGACCGCGCGCTGCAAAAGTTTCCAGAGATCGGGCGGAGCGAGAGGATCGCTCGCGTCGCGGATGCACCACTGCGACGTGGCGACACAGAGCGGTCCCATCAATGGACCGTAACCCGCTTCGTCGATTCCTGCGTAGACCAACATCGTGCGGCGCATTGTGACCAGTGCGAAGGGCAAATGCGAGCGTGGTATCCTGAAATTTCAATGACCTCAACACCAACTCGACCTGCCTGCGCCGCGACTCCATCGATTGATGAACTGCTCGGAAAAGAGGCTGATTCACTGCTGAATCACAAGGCCAAGGTTGCCAAAGAGTTGTTGCATCTTCCCGGGCCAGACTTCATCGACCGCACGTGGATTCAAAGCGACCGCAATCCGCAGGTCTTGCGCAATCTGCATGCGATGTTCAACCATGGACGCCTCGCAGGCACCGGCTATTGCAGCATCCTGCCAGTCGATCAGGGCATCGAACACGCGGCAGGTGCGAGTTTCGCGAAGAACCCCATCTACTTCGATGGCGAGAACATCATCAAGCTCGCCATTGAGGGCGGATGCAATGCAGTCGCAACGACGTTTGGAGTCTTTGGATCGGTTGCGCGAAAGTACGCGCACAAGATTCCCTTTCTCGTCAAGATCAATCACAACGAGTTGCTGACTTTTCCAAATCAATCCAAGCAGATTATGTTTGGATCGGTCGAAGAGGCATGGAATCTCGGCGCAGCGTCGGTCGGCGCGACGATCTACTTCGGCTCTGAAGATTCGGATCGACAGATCATCGAAGTCTCCGAAGCCTTTCAGCACGCGCATGAACTCGGAATGGCGACGGTGCTCTGGTGCTATCTGCGCAACAACGCCTTCAAGAAAGATGGCAAGGACTATCACACCAGCGCTGACCTCACCGGTCAGGCGAATCATCTGGGCGTCACGATTCAGGCCGACATCATCAAGCAGAAGCAACCTGAATTGAATGGTGGATACCAAGCGCTCAATATGGGATCGTCGAGCTACGGCAAGTTCGATCCACGCATCTACACCGATCTCTGCACCGACCATCCCATCGACATGACGCGCTACCAAGTGCTCAATTGTTTCTGCGGCCGTTCTGGATTGATCAACTCTGGCGGAGCGAGCGGCGCGAATGATCTCGCCGATGCGGTGCGGACTGCGGTCATCAACAAGCGCGCGGGTGGAACGGGATTGATCTCGGGGCGTAAGTCCTTCCAGCGGCCGATGGCTGAAGGAATTCAACTGCTCAATGCGATCCAAGATGTCTATCTGAGCCCCAAGGTCACGATCGCGTAAGCGAGAGAGTTAGTTCGGTTTTTTGTGGGATTCAGGTGTGGGTTCGTCTGCGACGAGCACGATGACGGTCGGCTCACTCATGGCGGTGGCGTGCGCATCGAGCGGAACCAGTTCGGCAGCGGGGTTCACCGTGGACCGCACTTCGAGGCGGGTGCCTGCGCAGAGCGCGACGGGGGGATCGAAGAACCAAGGCTCTGCAAACTGCTCGTTCCAACGAGGAATCTCGAGCAGGCGCACGGTGGATCCACGGAGATCGATTGCGACGACTTCGATCGATTGCACGCGAGGTCCCGCGCGCACAGAAATTGCAACTGCCTCGCTTGCATCGGCGAGCGTGGCGCAAAGCGCTCGATGCATCGAGAGCGGTCGCAGGACTCGCGCGTTCGGTGGTGCCGGCAGAAACCGGATCGTCGCTGCGGGAGATTCGACCTTGCCGCGTCCTTGCGCGTGCGCCTCGACGATGAGCGCCGCGCGCATGGGAATTTCGATCGCATATTCGCGCGGCAGCGTCACGCGTGGAGCGAGCCGAGAGATCGCGCCAGCCGATCCTGAGGCGTTGAGTCCGATGTCTCCCACAGCGTCGTAACCTGGGGCACTCTCAGAATTGTCGAGGCGAATGCCGTAGCCCAGTTGATCCCAGAGAAATGAGACGCCGTGCAAGACTCCCGGAGCATCCGCGACGAGTTCGAATCCGCCCACGAGTGTCGCCTGGTCAATCTCAGGAGTGAGCGCGAATGAGCGAACCGCGAGGCCAGGATCCGCGGGCACTCTCCATCCCTCTGCGAGGCGCACGGTCAGGACGGCGGGCGAATCTTGTGACACAGCGGATGGCACACTCGCAACAGTCTGCGCCGCGCCACTCTCGAGCCACTGCATCAGCGCCGCACGGTCGCTCGCAGTGAGTGCACGCGCATCTCGCAAGGATGCGCCATGTGAATTCGGTAGCCACGGAGGCATCGTGCCGTCACGAACGACCTTCGCCGCTGTGAGCGCACGTCGCTGCAAGACTCCTGGTGCAGTGAGGTCGAGTCCAGATCCTCCCGAGGCGGTGTGGCAATCAAGGCACGCGCGGATGAAGACGCGCTCGCCGTCGTGGGCGTGCGCTCTCGCGGACTGCGCTGCGGGGCAGGGGAGCGCCGTCGAACAGGTGGCCGCCCACGCGCACAGCACCCTCCACCACACCACACCTCTTCGAGTGCGTGGGTGGTGATGTGCGTGCATTGAAAAGGCTAGGAGGTGGCGGAGAGTCGGTGGGCGTCGCGAAGTGGTTTCTGCGTGCGCCGCGCTTCAGTCATGCGCCGCACCTCTTCGGTGTCGGCATATTCCTCGCCGAATCGCACGAGACGAAGACTGTTGGCGATGACGAAGACATACGCAGCGGCTTGATAGAAGGGGGTGACCCAAATCTGAATCTGCCCGGTGGCTGCGAGCGCAAGTCCCACCAGTGCAAGCGCAAGACTCGCCGCGATGTTGACTGCGATCACTCCGCGTGCCTTGCCCGCGAGTTCGAGCAGAAAAGGAATGTGGCGTAGGTCATCGTTCATGAGTGCAACACCAGCGCTGTTGGTGGCGATGTCCGATCCAGAGAGTCCCATCGCAACACCGACGTCGGCGCTCGCAAGAATCGGACCGTCGTTGATTCCATCTCCCACAACGAGCACCTTGTGCCCGCGCTGCAAGAGGTACTTCAATTCTTCATGCTTCTCTTCAGGAAGGCACTCCGCCTCGATGGTGTCGACGCCCACGGCTTCGCCAACGCGTTGAGCAACTGCGAGGCGATCCCCAGTGAAAATGCACACGCGCCGCACACCGAGATTGCGAAGTTGTGTGACGGTTTCAGCAGCGTGTTGGCGCAGTTTGTCTTCGAGCCCAACGGCGCCGAGGTAGCGGTTGTCTTGCATGACGTGCACGCTCGACATTCCCTCGATGCGCTCCTCAACTTTCGCAACTTCGCTCGCGATACTTGGATTCAACTCACAGAGCCAGCGCGAGCGACCCGCGTGAAGTGTCGACCCAGATGCCGTGCGCGCAACGACTCCGCGACCGTGAATTTCTTCGTACGAGGTCAAGGTCGCAGGTTGAATGCGTGCACGCTGTGCCGTTTCGAGAATGCTCTTGGCCAGCGGATGGTTGGACGATTGCTCGCAATCGGCGGCGCCCTGAAGCAACGCCGCTCCTTCGCATCCATCGGCAGGAGCGAGTCGACTCACGCTGAACTTGCCGGTGGTGAGCGTGCCAGTCTTATCCATCACGACCGTGTCGATGCGACCAGCCGCTTCGAGAGTGCGTGTCTGTTTGATCATGATGCCGAGTCGCGCCGCAGCGGCGAACGCAGCGACCATCGCGGTTGGATAGGCAATCAAGAGTGCTCCGGGACAGGTCACCACAAGCACCGTGATCGCACGAACGGCGGCTTGATCGCGCACGCTTGCGATGGCACTCTTGCTCGTGAAGAACCAGACGAGTCCAGCGACCATCAACACGACCGGCACGTAGTACGAGGCCAACCGTTCGATGAGTTCTTGTCGGTCACTTCTCGAATTCTCGGCCTCGCGGATGAGCGACTCGACCTTGCCGATCGTCGTGTCGCCTGCGACCGCAGTGACTTGGATGTCGATTTGCCCAGTGAGGTTCGTCGTGCCCGCATACACATCAAGACCTGGCTGCGCATCGACGGGCACTGCTTCACCCGTGAGTGATGCTTGATTGATATTGCTCGTGCCACGAAGAATGCGGCCATCGGCGGGCAGGTTCTCGCCGGGGCGAACGCGCACGATGTCTCCCACGCGCACAACTTTTCGGCTGACCTCGCGCTCGGTGCCCGCGTCATCAACGATGCGCGCCATGTCCGGAGTCAACTCGAGCAATTCACGGATCGCGCGTTGCGCTCCCCAGGCCGTTCGCGAGAGGATGAGCTCGGAAAGCCAGAGAAAAAATGCAAGAAAACCCGCAGCCAAATAGAGGTGGTTCGCGATCGCGGCCAAGATCGCAACGGTTGCAAGTGAGTCGCTCGACGGACGTCCCACGCGCAGTTCTTTGACCGCACCCGTCGCCATCGGCACGGTCAGAATCAGCGCGCCGATCACCGCGGGAATCTGCGCGACCGAATGTTCGATACCGAGCAATGCTTCGCCAAGCCACGCAACGAGCAACAGCGTGCCGCCGCAGAGCGCAACGAAGAGTCGTCGTTCAAGTCGGGCTCCACCCTGAGCGGCTTCGCGCTCGCGGTCGAACTGCATCGTTGAGGTGGCGCCATCCATCGTTGTCATGATGTGAGGGTAGCACCGCTCACTGCTCAGCGCCGTGGTAGGGTGCGTCGATGCCAGAGCGCATCGCCGTGATTGGATGTGGGCAATTTGGAACAGTCCTCGCGTGCCACGCGGCACGTGGCGGCCACGCAGTTGTGCTCTGGGGGAGAACCGATGACGAGGTCGATCCACTGCAACGCGACCGCACCAGTCCTCGCATCGAGGGGCTCACATTGCCGCAAACGCTCGAGGTCACGCGTGATGCGCGCCGAGCGATGGATGGTGCTGATCTCGTCTTGACGGCCATTCCCGCCCAATACGCACGCTCGGTCTGGAAGGTTCTTGTCGCCGACTGTCCGCCGACGGCAATCGTGGTGAGTGTCGCCAAGGGTTTCGAGATGGGATCGATGCTGCGACCAACTGAAGTGCTCGCTGAAATCGGCGTCGGTGGCGAACGGGTTGCGCTCTCGGGTCCGACGATTGCCACCGAGGTTGCGCGTGGACTTCCAACTGCGCTCATCGCCGCTGGCAGGCCGGCGGCGGCACAGCGCGTCCAGCGCGCGCTCACGAGCGACGCGTGGCGCATCTACTGCAGCACCGATCAAGTCGGGGTCGAGGCGGCAGGGGCGATCAAGAATGTCATCGCACTCGCAGCTGGCATGATCGATGGGATGGATCTGGGCATGAATGCCAAGGCGACGCTGCTCGCGCGCGGGCTCGCAGAGATTTCACGGCTCGGGATCGCGATGGGTGGATCTCGCGACACGTTCTTCGGTATTGCGGGGATGGGTGATCTCGCGACGACGTGCTTCAGCGCGGATGGTCGCAACCGGACCTTCGGAGAGAAGATTGGACGGGGTGAGTCGTGCGAATCGGCGCTGCGATCGATGGTCTCAGTCGTCGAAGGTGTCGACACGTGCAAGGTTGTCGCGCAACTCGCCGCGCGCTACCAGGTCGAGATGCCCATCGCGCAGGCGGTGCACTCCGTGCTCTTCGATGCCGTCGATCCTCGCCTCGCGCTGCAAGTGCTGATGCGACGCACGAGCGGTGAAGAGCGAATCTGACGGGAAACGCTGACCCCGCGCCGCGGTTCACGTTGCCCGCGCCGCGCAAGGACACGTCGTGTGAGGGTGCGTGTTCGTTCGCGAGTCAACGGCCGGTGACGCGTGGCTCGCGCGTATCAGGCACGCCCACGATCGTGCCGCCACTCTCGATCTTTCGTTGAAAGCGGTGGGTGCGCAGCAGATCGACGGTGCGCTGCATATCAGCCCAGAGTGGCGCCTGAAAAGTCATCGGTTCATTTGAAATTGGATGGCGCACTCCCAAGAACGCAGCGTGCAGCGCCTGCCGAGTCATAAGTGGAGCATCGTTGTCGCCACCAATCTCGCGTTCAGTAATGTGGCTTCCTCCGTACATGTCGTCGCCCATGAGTGGATAGCCAATGTGCGCGAGATGCACGCGAATCTGATGGGTTCGCCCCGTGCGCAGTTCGAGTTCGACGAGCGAGTAGCCCAGATAGTTTTCGAGCACTCTGTAAAAAGTCTGCGATGGCTTGCCCGTCTCATCATGTCGCACCGCGTACTTCTCGCGGATGGTCGGATGCTTTCCAAGAGGAAGGTCGATCAAGTCGACGAGGGGCTCTGGATGACCTTGCACAATCGCGAGGTAGCGCTTCTGCGTCTGGCGCATTTCGAACTGCTTGCCAAGTCGCCAGTGCGCCGTATCGGTCTTGGCAGCAACCATCACTCCGCTTGTGTGCTTGTCGAGTCGATGAACAACTCCCGGTCTCGCGAATTCCTTGCCAACCCCCGAAAGCTGCCCACTCGTGCGATTCTGAAAGTGCCAGGCGAGTCCATTGATGAGCGTTCCAGACTTGTGGCTTCGCGCTGGATGCACGATGAGTCCAGGGCGTTTGTTGATCACGATCATCTCGCCATCCTCGAAGAGCACATCGAGGTGCATCTCTTCGGGTGGGATCTCACTACTTGGGGGCGGCGGCAACGTCGCAACCACGACATCTCCGAGTCGCAACTTTGTGCTCGCCTTCGCGACCCGTCCATTGACGAGCACTGCCTCTTCGTCGATGAGTCGCTGAAGTGATGTGCGGCTCAGAAATGGAACGCGGTCGACGAGGTAGCGATCAAGTCGCTTGTTGAGATCGTGGCTGAGCGTGAAGGTCACCGAAACGGGACGGTCTTCATCGCTCGCCGCAGACTCTTCGTAGAGCGCGAAGAGTGCGTCGCGGTCGACGGTGCCCGCGTCCGAGAGCAGTGGATTCTCAATTCTTTGAGCCTCGCCCGGCGGATCGCTCGGAAGATCGGGGGTCATGTGCGACGTGAGTCATCAAGTCGGCAGCCGCATCACGGTGTCGGCGCAGGCGCAGGCGCAGCATCTGGCGCAGGCGCAGGCACTGGTGCTGGCGGCTGAATCATCGGCGCTGTGCTGGTCTTCGAGAGATCTCCAAGCAGCAACTTGAGCGCGTCCGTGTCAGGAGGGAGTGCGGTCGGTGCGAGTCCCGTCGCGGGATCAATCATTGGAGGGAGCGCTGCGACGGGCGCAGCCGGAATGGGATAGGGCGATGCGATGACTCCAAGAGTTTCGAGGCGCGCAGTCGCATTCTTGACAAGCCACGGATAGTCGTTGCCTGCGACCGCTTGCACCGCTTCAAGATTCGTCTTGGCGGCCGCGACATCGCCGCGCGACTCTGCAACGGCGGCGCGTCCAAAGAGTGCGCCGATTTCGAAACCGCGCGATCCATTGCTCTTGTCGTCCTTGGCAGCGGTGATCACATCAACGTAGAGCGCATCGGCTTCGGTGAGCCACTCAGTCTTCAGTTCGGGAGTCATTGATGCATCGGTCGCGGTCGCCTCTCGGTCGAATCGTTGTCCCGAGAGCACGCTCTGCAAATAGCGATCGCCTGCATTGAGCAGGGCGTAGGTCGCGATCGAGTCGACATCGGGGTGCTTGGCAGCGACATCCTTCAACGCAGATGGAATGTCCGCAGCTTCGAGCTCAGCCCAGGCGATGTCACGGGCTTGCGCCGCGCGACCCTTCCACCAATTCCATCCCATCACGACGCATGCGACAACCAGAACGGCGAGAAGCCAGTTCGGTCCGCTCGTCTTGAGCCAGAACAGAAAGTCATCGTTGATTCGACCCTCGGTGAGGTCGGATTGTTGCACGTTACCGAGTCGTTTGCGATCCATAAGGGGGCGAAGTGTAGCATCGCACCGCGATCCAATGCGATGTCAAATCCTTGTGACTGATCTGGATGGCACACTGCTCAATCGACGGGGCGAAGTATCGCCGAGGAATCTCCAAGCGATCGACCGGGCGCGTCAGGCTGGAATTGAGGTTGTCTTCGCAACTGGGCGCTCATGGATCGAGTGCCGCTCGGTCGCGAAGTCGGCGCTTGGCTCGGGGATGACCATCACCGCTGGAGGGGCGGCGCTGCATGAGGTCGCGACTGGAACGTGTCAGGATCGCATCGTGATCCCACATGATTTGGTGGCGCATTGCACGCAGAGCCTCGTGCACCAGGGACACCTCGCGCATCTGCTCAAAGATGCAACGCGCGCTGGGTACGACTACCTGCTCGTGGGCGATGCGCAACTCGACGAGGCGAGCCGGTGGTGGTTCAGCGTGCATCCATTGCAGACTCGTGCGGTCGCCGCACTTGCACACGATGCTGCGCTGCGCAGTGAGCAACTCGATGATGTGCTGCGGGTCGGAACGGTCGCGGTCGCGAGTGAACTCGCGCGGGTCGCTGCAACGATTCGCGCCGACGTGCCAGAGCGTCTGACGGTGAAGCACTGGCCCGCATTGGTCGCACTCGGACAGGCTGGCGTCGACACGCACCTGCTCGAGATTTTCGACGCCGATGTCGACAAGTGGAAGATGATCGAGCGACTCTGTGCCTCGCGCGACGTCGATCCGCGCGAGGTCGTCACGATCGGAGATGGACTCAACGACATCGGCATGTTGCAGGGATGTGAACGGTCGTATGCCGTCGCAAATGCGCAGGATGATGTGGCGCACTTCGCCAAGCGGCGGGCTCCTGACCATGACAACGATGCCTTCGCATTCGTCGTCGAGGACATTCTCAATGGACAGTAGTGCGACGGCACAGGCGAACTGGACGATCCCGCTTGGGCGAGCCGATGGTCACGCGCTCTGCACAGCGTCCGAAGCGCTGCTCAAGGGTTTTCTTGAGAGTGAATTCGATGTGCATCTCATCGTGGGTGTTCGACGCGCGCCATTTGAAGGAGTCTTCGAGGCAGCCGAAAGTGAAGCGCCACAACTCATCCTCTCGCGAAATGGACTGCGCGTGGTCGCGGCGTTCGACGCGGTTCGAGCGATCGAACTTGCGGCGCAGGAAGCATCGCGCGGTCGCCGCGCGGTGGTGCTTCTGGCTAATGATGAACTGGATCAGGTCGTGATTGCACTCGCCGACCTCGCGCAGTCGCCCCTGGGTGACGGTGCGGGAATCTGCATCGTGCTCGAGGACAATCCCTTCGCTGTCCAGACGACCTGTCCCCGTCGCGTCTGTCGGCGCAGTGGAATCACCGCCATCGAACCGTGTGATTTACTTGGACTGCGCGATGGTTGCGACGCGGCCTTTCGCCTCTCGCGAGCGACGAGACGGCCCGCGGCATTGATTGCGCACATCTCACTGCTGCGATCTGGCGCGACGCTAGCGATGGCTCCGAATCGTCAAGTCGCGCGGGTTGACCACGATGCGTGGCTGAGGCGCAGGCACACGACACGCGTCGGCGACTCAGCCGATCCACTGCAGATTGTGCGTCGCCTTGAGCTCAATCGACTCGAGCATCTGCCGAGTCCTGGCGAGCGCGAGCAGTATGGATTCATCGCGCTCGGCGCGTGCGCAGTGGCCGTCCGACACATGCTTGATGAGCTCAGCATGACGGGTCGTGTTCCGTTGTTGCGCCTCACGGTAACTGAACCACTCGACGACGCGGCAGTCGCGCGACTTCTTGAGCGGTGCCATCACGTGATCGTTGTCGAGGCGCGTCCAGGATCCGTGGCGCCGCGAATCGTTGCAATCGCTGAGTCTCTTCGGGTGAGCGAGGGCGTGCCCGCGCACGTGTGGTGGGATTCAATGCCGCCCGGCGCTGGCGATGTCGAACCGCTAGGCATCAACGACGGACTGCGCACGAGCCTTCTCACGCGGCGGGTGATTCGGCTGCTGCATGAAGTGCGTCCTGGATTGCAACTCACCGAGCGCCTCGCGCGCATTCCTCCAGGAGTGGCGACCATCGAACTTCCGCGACGAGGACTCGGCATCGGCCTCGCCGCCGGCTTTGACCTCATCGCAGCCGAGATTCGTTTAGCCGCTGAGATCATTGCGGAGCGCGCATTTGCAGATGGGATGACGCGTGCGATCGTTGGAGAGCGCGCGCGAGCGAGCACGGCCGACATCGTCTGCACGGTCGAGATGTGGGACGCCCGTCGATTTGCACGCGAAGGAACTGCACTCGTGCGGCAGGCCGCCTCAGAGCGCACTCCTCGCGTGGTTGTGGTGTGCAGTTTTTCTTCGGAATCGTCCATCGATGTCGAGCGGTTTGCACGCGCGTCGGTCGGGGTTCACGGAGAGTCGAAGTTGGCGTTTGCGCGGATCGATGTGAACGACCGCGAGGCAATGCGCGAGGCCTTTCTCACGGGCGCTGGTTCAACCGCACTCACGATCATTATTGCGCAGGATGGTCCGCCGCCACGGTTCGATGTTGCGGCACTCGAACGTACCGCGCGGGAGATCGACCTCGACGGCTTCCTGCGATTTCAGCGGTTCATTCTTCCCGCTGACAACGCATGCGAGCTGCGCGATCCCGGTCTCGCGACCCAGATCGCCCGTGGACTTCTGCGTGGATCGGACCCACTTCGACCTGAGCCGCTCATCGAGCGTTCGATCGTGCCAGGTGCACGTGGTCTCTTCGTTCGTCTCGAGTCACTGCTCGAGCAGGTCGAGATCATTCGAACGCGACCTCCTGCCGGCATCGACGCGCTTCGCACCTCAGTGCGCGTGACACCTCCGCGACCGGCACATGCAGACCAGGGAATCTGGCGGGTGCACATTGCGGGATTTCGCGGAGATGCTCCGGGCGCCGCAGGACAGTTGCTCGCCGAGGCCGGGCGCTCAATGGGATTTCAAGTTGAGTGGACACACCTCGGAGTGCCGGTGGGTCCGGGTCGACGGGCCTGGTCGCAACTGCTCTTCACGCGCATGGATGAGTCGATCACCTCCGAGAGTGCGAGTTGCACAATCCAGATTCCCTACGGAGAGGCGGATCTCGTGATTGGCATCGACCCCGTTGAAACGATTCGCGCGATCGCGACCGATGCGCAGTTGCGCGTCGCAGATCCTGCACGCACTGCGCTCGTTGCGAACACTTCACCGCTCGAGGATCAAATCGACGAACCCACTGTTCAGTGCGCGAGTCGCCTCGCCGCGATCGCGCAGGCGACGACGCTCGCCTCTCGATGTGTGCTCATCGACATTGTTTCAGAGTCGCGGTCGATCTTTCTCAGCGATCGACAGAGTGATCTCATCGCTGTTGGGATCGCATTTCAAAGAGGATTCATCCCACTCTCGATCGACGCGCTCGAAGATTCGGCACGGCGGATGGAGGTGCGCGGATATGCCCGCAGTTTCGAGGCGATTCAACTCGGCCGACTACTCGCGGTGCGCACGGGCGCCGGCGCGATTGAGACAGCGGGGGTCACGGCCGCAGAGCCGACCACCGACGAGACACTGCGCCTCGCGCGACGGGTCAGCGCCGATCGCCAACTCGGTGGACGGCGCGAGCGAAGCCGAGGTCAGCGACTGCGAAAGGCCGTCGTCGCGACACTTGGGCAGTTGAGTCCGCTTGCGAGCACGCGCCACGGACGCGAGGCGATGCGCGATCTCGCAACGGCGATGCGACGATGCGAAATGTGGGGGGGATTCGACTACGCGACTCAATACGCGCAATGCATCACGGCGCTTCGCGCCGACTCGCGCACCGACGAGGGATGCGAACTCGCGCGACTCCTCACCCTACCACTCGCCGAGTGTTTTCTGATTCGCGACATCTGGTATGTCGGCGCGCTCACGACGAGCCTCGACCAAAGTCACCGCATCCGCGACACGCTTGGCGTGCGTCTCGCGCGTGGCGATGAGATTCGCAGGCGCTATCTGCATCGACTCGAGGTGCGCCTTGCATCGCGCAAGTGGGTGGTCGAGTTCCGCTCGAGTGATTGGCCCGACCGCATCTTGCGGGCGACGATGCAGTTTGTTCCGCGGGGAATGCGAGGCACGATTCAGTCACGTGGTGCTCGCGAGCGGATGATCGCGTTGCTTCACGACGCAGCGCGTGATCACGCAGGGGCTCACGCGTGGCTCGAGTTCGCTCGCCGGATGCACGACGCAGCCGTCGATGGAAGCATTCGGTCGATGACAGGCGATGAGATCGAAGAGATCGCAGTGCGCGTTGGCGCGATCCACCAGTAGTGCCCGTGTAGGTGAAAAACCTTCCCGTTTTGGGCAGTTTTTTCACCTCGCCGATGGTTTCGGCGCAGACTCAGCGTCCTGCGAGCCCTGCGCCTGTTCGTGGCGCAGTTGTCCGCACGCCGCAGCGATGTCTCGCCCACGACTTGCACGAATGTGCACGTTCACTTCACGTCCACGCAGAATGTTTTGAAATCGCAAGACATCCTCGGTCGCGGGACGTTGGTAGGGCATCCCCTTCACTTCGTTGTATCGAATGAGATTGACGTTTGCGTGAATGCGCAACGCGTGGGTCGCGAGTTCTTCGGCGTGTTCAGGACGATCGTTCACACCGCCCAGCAGGATGTACTCGAGGGTGATCTCGCGACCGGCGCGTCGAAACCACTCATCGCACGCGTCGAGTAACTCGTCGATGGTGCTGAACTCTGCCCATGGAATGATTTCGCGCCGCAGGGCATCATTGGGAGCGTGCAAGCTGAGCGCGAGAGTGACAGGAATCTCGAAGTCGCAGAACTTGCGAATCGCTGCAGGCAATCCAACGGTTGAGAGTGTGATGCGCCGCGCGCTCACACCGAATCCCCACGGAGCATTGATCGTTCGAATCGCCGTGGTCACCGCGTCGTAGTTGGCGAGCGGTTCGCCCATCCCCATGAAAACGACGTGCGAGATCCGCTCAACTTTGGGAAGGCAGGTGAGGTGATAGACCTGCTCGATGATCTGTGCGGCGGTGAGATTGCCTTCGAACCCGCCGATTCCCGACGCACAAAATGTGCAGCGCACCGGACAGCCGAGCTGGCTCGAGATGCAGGCGGTGCGCCGATCGTCCGTGGGAATCATGACGCACTCAGTCTCCTGTCCGCGTGCGACGGCCGTGTGGCCGCTGCTGCTCGGCGCGAGCCCAAGCGCGATCTTTCGCGATGGTCGCCCCGCGTCACCACCCGCGTCACCCGTTGCATCCCCACCCGCGTCGCCAGTTGCACCGCCCGTTGCACCGCCAACTGACTGCGCCGTCGCATCGCACGCGGCGTCGGCCTGCGCCGGTGCATCGGGCTGCTGTGCCCACGAGAGCAACATCTTGTTGGTGCCATCCGATGCCGCTTGGTGAGCGACCGTGCGCGCAGTCGTGAAGAGCATCTGCTCACTCAACTGCGCCCGAACGCCGCGTGAGAGGTTCGTCATCTGCGCCGGATCGGCAACCTTCTTGCGGTAGACCCAGTCGAAAAGTTGGTCGGTGGTGTGGCGCGGCATGCTGCGCGCGGCGATCCATGCGGACAGTGTCTCGTGATTGAGTGAGAAAAAGGAGTCCATGGTGAGTTCGAATCGAGAGAGGATGCGGTCAGTTCTTTGGGGTCACGCCCGCAACGGTCAGGTCGACGATTCGAAATGGGATCTCATGTTTGGCGAACCATTCGCGCAATTGTTCACCTTCATCGCCGCGCACGATGCGACGATCCGATGGATCGATGTTGCGGCTGCGCATCATCGTCTTCAGAGTGCCAGGCAGGCCGAACTCGACCTCTTCGTGGCAGACGTCGTGTTGTTCGACCTCGGCGCCGAAGTCTCGAACGAGTTGCTCGATGAGATCGTGAACCAGATCTTCGGGAGCGCTCGCGCCCGCGGTGACGAGCAACGTCTCAACGCCGACAAACCACGCGGGATCCATCTCGCTGCAATCATCGATCAGCCGCGCTGGAGTTCCGCAGTTTATCGAGATCTCAGTGAGGCGAACCGAATTGGATGAGTTGGCGCTTCCGACGACGAGCACAAGATCGCACTGCGGGGCGATCGCGCGAACGGCGAGTTGGCGATTGGTGGTCGCGTAACAGATGTCGCTGACGGGTGGCTCTTTGATCGCTGGGAATGCCGCCTTGAGCGCCTTGATCACGATCGTCGCATCGTCGAGTGAGAGAGTCGTCTGCGTGAGATACACCAGTTTCTCAGCGTCGTGAATCACCAGGTTGGGGATGTCGGCGGGGCTTTCGACAACTTGCATCGCAGCGGGAGCCTCGCCGAGTGTTCCAACAACTTCTTGGTGGTGTCGATGTCCCACGAGCAGAATCTGAAAACCCTTGCGCGCGTATCGAATCGCCTCAGCGTGCACCTTGGTCACGAGCGGGCAGGTTGCGTCGATCGCAGCGAGGTTCTTTGCCTTCGCTTCGAGGCGGATCGCGGGGCTCACTCCATGGGCGCTGAACACGACGATCGCTCCATTGGGCACTTCGTCGATTGACTCAACAAAGACAACGCCCCGTTGCTGAAAGCGTTGCACCACATGTCGGTTGTGCACAATCTCGTGAAAGACGTAGATCTTTTCGTTGGGGCAGATCTCGAGCAGCTGATCGACGACGTCGATCGCCATATAGACGCCGGCACAAAAACCTCTGGGATTCGCGAGCAAGATCTTCATGGGTGATTCGCGATCATAGCCATCGACGGTGCGTTCGTCGGTGTACGCTTCTTGATCAATGAGTGTGACGCGCAGTGAGCGATCGGTTGGGTTGGCTGAGTATGGACCCGCGAGTGCGCGCGTCGCCTCGGTCAGCGAAGCGCGCGCTTGGTGTCGCGCTCTCACCCGTCGTCATGGAGAGAATTTCTCGGTGCTCAGCGCACTTGTTCCAGCCGATCGCGTCGACGATTTCGCGGCGGTCTACGCCTTCTGCCGAGTCTCAGATGATCTGGGCGATGAGATGGGTTCGACTGCGCGCGCGACCGAACTCTTGGCCTGGTGGCGCAGTTCTCTCGAGCAGTGCATGCAGGGGGAGGCGAGCCATCCTGTCTTCGTCGCACTTCGCGAGTGCATCGTGCGGCACGAACTTCCCGCACAACCATTTCACGACCTCATCACTGCATTCGAAAGTGACCAGCTCAAGAATCGATACGCTTCGTGGCAGGAGGTGCTCGACTATTGCACACTCAGCGCCGATCCCGTTGGACGGCTGGTCTTGATGGTGCTCGGCGAGCGACGCGATGGCGAGGCATTCGCAGCGGGCGACGCACTCTGCACTGCATTGCAACTGACGAATCATTGGCAGGATGTTCGCCGCGACTACCTCGAGCGCAACCGCATCTATCTGCCGGCAGATTGCTGGACCGGCGAACGATTTGAAGAGCGCCTCGCCGCGACATGCACGCATGGATACGCCCCCGATCGCACCTTTCTGGGCGAGTGGCGCGAGGCACTTCGCGCGCAAGTCGCCAAGACGTGGACGCTCTATGAGACGGGGTCAACGTTGCTCTCGATGATTCAACCTGCACACCGTCCCGTGATCTGGCTCTTTCTTGCCGGCGGAACTGGAACGCTGCGCCAGATCGAGTCGTGGAATTACGAGACGTGCATCAACCGTCCGAAACTCTCAATGGTTGCGAAACTGCAGCTCGTGGGTCGTGCGCGGTGGTGGGGAAGGCGTGCGATCGAGTCGAACGAATCGGCGTCATGAGTCGCAGTGCGCTGACGAGTGATCCGCAGATACGAAGAGCAGTCGCTGACTGCCGCGAGATCACCCGCACACGTGCTGGAAATTTCTACTGGGGACTGCGGCTGACTCCTGAGCCGCAGCGCTCTGCGATGTATTCAATCTATGCGTGGATGCGTGAAGCAGATGACATCGCCGACGAACTCGACGCAGATCCATCAGCCCGCGCGACGCGCATCGCCGCCTTTCGCGCGGCAACCGATCAAGCCCTCGCGGGAGCGACACCTCATGGGGCGTCAATCTGGAAGGCGCTCGCGGTCGTCTCTCGCGAATATTCGCTCGATGCGCGCGACTTTCATTCGATGCTCGATGGTCAGATCGCCGACCTTCAGCCGCGCCGCATTCACGAATGGGATGAGTTGCGCACCTACTGCACCCAGGTCGCCAGCACGGTTGGGTGCGTATGCGTGCGCATTTGGGGGTATGACGATCCCGCAGCGATTGGCCTTGCCATCGATCGAGGGATCGCATTTCAACTCACCAACATCGTGCGCGACGTCGTCGAGGACATTGGACGAGGGCGCGTCTATCTGCCTGCGTGCGATTTCGCCCGCGTTGGCATCACCCCTGAAGAACTTTCTCGCTGGTCGAACCCACGTGCGTGCGCCGATCTCATGGGACAGATGATCGGCCGTGCCCGCGACCACTTCGAACGCAGCGCGCCGCTTGAGGCGATGATCACTCCAGCATGTCGACCGACTCTGCGCGCGATGACTGAGATTTACCGACAGTTGCTCGAGCAGATCGCGCGTGATCCATCGCGCGTCACGCGTGAGCGAGTCGCCCTCTCAACCGTGCGAAAGATCCTGATTGGACTGCGCGCCACGTCGATAGGTGGTCGGTCGTGATGCCACCAGTTGTCGTGGTCGGAGGTGGGCTTGCGGGCATCGCCGCGGCGATGCGGCTCATCGATGGCGGAAAAAACGTGGTGCTGCTTGAGTCACGCAAGAAGCTCGGCGGTCGTGCGACGAGTTTCGTCGATCCGCGCACCGGAGATGTGCTCGACAATTGTCAGCATGTGCTGATGGGAAGTTGCACGAACCTGCTCGACCTCTACGAACGACTCGGCGTGCTTGCAAACATCGAGTGGCATCCCCGTATCTGGTGGGCGAATCCGCCCCATGAGCCTGACATGATGATGCCCGGGCGACTGCCAGCGCCCGCACATTTCACGGTAAGTTTTCTTCGCATGCGGTTTCTCGATCGCAGTGACAAGCGCGGTGTCGCTCGAGCGATGTGGCGACTCATTCGCATGGGTCGCGACGGTCGAGAACTCTGGCGGGGGCGGTCGTTTGGCGCATTTCTTGACGAGATGCAGCAGACGCAACGTGCACGTGAATTGTTTTGGGAACCCATCGTGACAAGTGCGTGCAACGCGACTTGCGCGCGCACCGACGCCTTTCACGCGATGTATGTTTTTCAAGGCGGATTCCTGCAAGATGCTTGGAGCCCGGTGATGGGACTCTCGAGCGTGCCGCTCTGGTCGCTCTACGACCCGGCGCAGACGATGCTCGCCGATGCAGGTGGATCGCTTCGCACCGGGATCAGCGCACTCGCGTTGGCATTTGATGGACGGCGCATCACGGGGGTCGTCACCGACGAGGGAGTCATCGAAGCGTCGGCGGTCATCGCTGCGGTGCCTCCCGATCGACTCTCGAAACTCTGCTCGCAGGTCGTGCGCCGCGCCGACTGCCGACTCGCGCACCTCGATGAGTTTGAATTCAGTCCGATTCTTGGGGCGCACTTGTTCTTCTCGCAACCCGTCCTCTCAACTCCTCACCTCGTGCTGCCCGGGCGCGCGACCCACTGGCTCTTCGACAAGGGGCGCGATGCGCACGGGCGCTTTCATGTGCACGCAGTCGTCAGCGCAGCGGATGAGTGGATGGAACTTGATGAGGGCGAAATCATCGATCGTCTCATGCGCGACATTCACTGGGCGCTTCCGAAAACGGTCGGGATGCATCCTGAGATGACGCGCACAGTGAAAGAAAAGCGCGCGACATTCTTGTGTCGCCCAGGCATTGACGCGATCCGTCCCACCGCCTGTGCCGATGGAGTGCGCGGAGGCATCAACAATCTCTTTCTCGCGGGGGATTGGTGCGCGACCGAGTGGCCTGCGACGATGGAAGGCGCGGTGCGCAGCGGGTACCTCGCAGCGCAGGGAGTGGTCGCCGGCCGGGGCGTCGTCGCGGACGTTCCACCGGCGCGACTTGCGCGCATCTTGGGGCTCTGAGATGCACGCAGACGAGGTGCGAATCTCACTCTGCCCCTCTGACGCGAGCGACCGTGACGCACTTGCGGCGTGGGCAGTCGCGCGAGGGCACGAACTGGGGTTCGCCGCCGTTGGAATCTGCGATACATCACCGAGTCAACGAGCCGACGAGTTTCACAGTTGGCTCGCAGCAGGCAAGCATGGATCGATGGAGTGGATGAGCCACAACGTCGCCGTTCGGCTCGACCCATCGAAGCTCGTCGAGGGTGCGCAGAGCATCGTCGTGGTCGCTGACCGATATCACGATGGACGCCCCGACGAGCGCCCAGCGCACGGCGTGAATTCACAGAGTGCACTCGAAGAGCCTGCGGGCCGAACAGCGCGATACGCACGTGGACGCGATTACCACCGACGCATTAAGAAGCGTTTGCGCCGACTGCAGCGAGAGATGGAAGAGGCGCTGCCAGGTTCCCGAGGAAAAGTTTGTTGCGACATCGAACCCGTGATGGAACGCGAGATGGCCCAGCGCGCGGGGGTTGGTCGCATCGGCAAGCACACGCTGCTCATCGCTGGTGAACTCGGTTCGTGGGTGCTTCTCGCGTGCTACATCACGACGACACGACTTCGCGTGACGAAGCCCGACCCGCTGCTGCAGGGCGATCCGTGTGGAAGTTGCACTCGCTGCATCGACGCCTGTCCCACGAGTGCGATCACTCCGTGGTCGGTGGATGGCGCAAAGTGCATCAGCGGTATCACCATCGAAGAGCGTGGGATGGCCGACTCGCGGTACGCATCGAAGGCGCAAGACTGGTTGCTCGGCTGCGACATTTGCCAAGAAGTCTGCCCGCACAATCAGCCGACTCGGCTCTCAAAGCGTCTTGGATTTCACCCCGAATATGATGGGCGAAATTCGACCTTTTCACTCAACGAAGTGTTGGGATGGGATGAGCCAACTCGTCGCGCTGCGTTTGGTCCGAGCGCACTCAATCGCGTGCGGATCACGCAACTCCGTCGCAACGCGGTCTGGTGCGCGCTTGAAGTGCTCGAGCGTTCAAGGGACGCGGCGCTCTCAACGGCACTCGCGCGGATCGCCGCCGATGCGCAGGACGATCCAATTGTTCGCACAGCTGCTGCGGATGTCATCGCGCGACTCGCCGCGAAGTGACCCGCGCCGCGCGAACGCTCACGGACCTTCTGGGCTCGGCGCTCCGCCACCCATCTTCTGCATGAGCTCCTGCATCGCTTCGCCCAGAGCCGCCTGCACAGCACTGCTCGAATCGAGTTCGCCGCTCTCCATCTGCGCGGTGATTGCGTTGATCGAGTCGATCAGTCCCTTGACCATCTTGCCGGCCATAGAGAGCTGCATCATCATTGGCGCACCCATCGTGTCGGCCGTCCCATCGAGGTCAAGTTTCCAACCGCCATCGGCATTCACAGCTTGAAATGGCATCGCACCACGTGCGCCGCCGACCGAAAGTGTTGCGCTCTCATCGGTGACATCCGATGGAGTGGCTTCAATCGATTGCTCCGCCATTGCGGCGAGCGGTCCAAGATTGTCGCTCTGAAACTTCGCCTTCATCGCAATCTGCAAGGTCGCCATTGCCTTGGGTGCCTCGAACACCATCGCTCGAAGCGTCTTGCCGCCCGCGGTCTGCGCGATCAAGCACTCGTCGATGCGCAGCGCGTTCTCTGGACTCTTCGCGATCGAGCTGATGAATGCCGCGAGCGCCTCGATTGTTGCGCAGGGCGGGCCTGATGATGCATCATCGCCCGCATCACTCGGCGCAGCCTCGTTGCGTGCCGACGGGGCTGCTGGTGCGGTAGCAACCTTACGCGACGTCGCCGCGGGAATGTCAAAGCTGGGCAACTGAATCGTTGTGACTGCCCGATCAACCGTCACTTGAAGTGCGATGGTTGCTGCGCTGCCTCCGCTTCCGTTGGCAAGCGCATCCTTCAGCAGCGAGTAGACCTCGAGCGCCTCCTTGGTGGATGCCTGCGCCTTCGCGAGCGCTTTGTTGGCATCGTCGCTGAGTGAATCACTCGCCGATCCGATGCTCGGGCTCCCAGCGAGTGAATTCAACAAGAGCGCTGTCTGAAACTCTCCCTCGCCCCGCGCAAGCAGCGCCCGTGCGCGCGCAGACAAGACGGCGTTCACTGCGCTCGCTGCGGTGCCGCTGCGGCGCGCAGATGATTCTGCAGCGTCGAGGTCTGCGAGCGCGCGTTCATAGCAACCAGTCAATTCAGGATGAGTGAGCGAATCGCTGCCCGTCGAGAGCGACTGCACCGTTTCAGCGAGATTCGAAATGACTTCAGTCGCCTGAGCACTGCTCAAGTCGAAGTTCGACTGCATCTTCTTCAGCGAGGCCAGTGCCTGCGAGAGCGCTTCAGCCTGACGAGAGGCGCTCGCCGCGAGCCCGGCCGCCAGTCGCAACTCGACCTGGCGTGCATTCGCTTCGACGGTGCTCGCTGACGCTTGACTCTGAATCGCGCGTGCTTCGTCGCGTTTGTCGCCAGCCTCTTGCGCGATCACCATCGCCTGTCCGCGTGGGGCAGAGAGTCCGCGCTGTCGAATCTCTTCAGCGACGATCATGAGTTCTTGAGCCTGCTCGATCGCAGCATCCCGCTCTGACTTCGACGCGTCGACCGCAGCTTCCATCGATCGATGGGCGGCGGCGAGGGCGTCGCTCTGCGCAGTCGCTTGCGAATACACCTGCGCCAAAGCGCCGGCGTTCGCATCGAGACCAGCATTCTTGTTCGCTTCGAGCCGCAGATTCACCTCATCGGCCACACGTGTCAGCGCAAGGGCGAGCGATCGGCTCGCGCGGTTGGCGCTCTCAAGTTGTGCTGCACGCGCGAGTTCGAGAAGTGCAGCTTGAGTCGTCGCCGTTGCGACGAGTCCTGCCGCAGCTTGTTGCTGCGCATCGGTTGCATTGGGCACCGAGTTGGCTCGACGTCCAGCACTCCGAAGATCTTCTGCCGCTGCGACGCGGTCGAGGCTTGCGCGATTCGCAGCGAGTTCGATTGACTCGGCAGCTTGATCGATCTGATCCTGCGCTGCCGCGCGTTGCGCGACGGTGGGGTCTTCGCATCCTGCAAGTGCAAGGGATGCTGCGAACGTGGCAACGATGGTGAGGGCAGTTGTTTTCATGGGGTATCTGTCAGGAGGCGACGGAGTCTACGGGCAGCGGCGCAGTGCGCACGCGACCAACTCAGCGTGTCGGTTCGGCAGCATCGGCTGGCGTGCCCGGAAGTGGAGGCGTGAGATCGGGCGGCACGTACTCGATCGGATAGATCGGTCGGGGTTGATACATCGAGCGAATCCATTGCAGTGTTTCTTCGAGTTTCTGCGGGTAGAGCTTCTTGCCGAAGACAGGCTTCCAACCCTTCACTGCGGGATGGGGAGTCGTCGCCTCGCTCGCAGGAAGTGCGTACTGCACGATGACCGACTGCAGTGGATCTTCGAAGTTGATCAGCGGTCGACCACCACTTGTTCCGCGCAGCAAGTTGAGCAGATTCGTGTAGCGAATGCGTGCTTCGGTTGTGTTGAGGCCGAAGAGAAAAAACTTGCCAGCATCTGGACCGCCATGACAGCGGCTCGTCGCACAGTTTGTGATGAGCCATCCATCATGAACTTTGCGACGGAATGCGCTGAGGCTCGCTGGTTCGCTGACGACGCGAATCTTGTTGTAGAAGTCGCGCGCCTTCAGCTGAAATGCAAGTTTCACAATCTGCAGCGGATCGCCTTGCACGAGTGCGGTTTGCGCGATCCCATCAGTTGGGATCAACGGACTTGCGCTGTAGTCACTCAGCAGTGCGCGGGCATCGGCGTGATCGATTGAGATCTTGGGAGGTTGGTTGATGTCGATTTCATAGACACGAATGAGATTGACTTCGTCGGGCGTCATCGTGCGCGTCGGCAACGTCACAACGGGCGGTGGTTCGTCAGGCACGTAGTCAGGATGGTCGGGCTGCCCTGACGGCGGCACATCACGATCGCGCCCCTTGTTCGTCGCGAGTTGCGCCGTGACCTGCCGGAGCAAGGCGACTGCTTCGGGCATCTTGGCATCCTCGACGAGTTGGGTCAGTTCAGCGTGAGCTTCGACGTACTTGCCCTCGCTGATGAGCCAGTCGCACATCGCAAGTCGGCGAACCGTGTCATCCTTCTGCAACGTCGCCTTGATCGCTCGGTAGCGCTCGTCGAAGGGACGGCTCAGCGACACCCGGTAGACCTCACTTCGCGCGACCTTTCCTGGCACGACGCCGACCCGATAGCGCACCTCGTCGTAATCGTCGGCGACAATATCTGCTGGAAAACCCGTGCCGTCGCGACGGTAGATCACGCCGGGTGTCGGCGTACGCACCTCGACGAGTGGAATGACATCGAGAATCTCGTCCTTCTTGAACTCGCTGCGCTTCCCGTCGCGCTCAATCACGATTCGATCTTCATCTTCGTAGACGACGACTCCGCCTGTTTCCTTCTTGCGATCAATGACGAGGTGAACCCGTCGCGCGGTGGTCGCGGCCACGCTCGTTGGCGGCGGATCGTCCGCAGCGACGGCAAATGGCGCGACCATCGCAAAATAGAGAGCCAAAATCAGAATCGATGGTGTGCGCAGTTTCATGGCGGCGGTGACTCAGAAACGAGTGTACGAGATACGCTTGCGCCATCATGAAACTTGGAGTGATGTCCGCGTTGTTTTCTGGTCGCTCGCTCGAAGAGGTCGTTCGGTTGTGTGCTGAGCAGGGGCTCGGCGCGATCGAACTTCCCGTGGGTGCCTATCCTGGAAAGCCTTTTTTTGAGCCTTCTTCTGTGCTCTCGGATCGCCGCGCGCAGGAGCGCATCAAGTCGCTCTTGAAGGATCATGGACTCGAACTCTCTGCGCTCGCCGTGCACGGAAATCCTGTCCATCCCGATCGCACCATCGCGCGCGTGCATCACAATGCCTACGTCGCTGCAGTGAAACTCGCGCCAAAGCTTGGCACCGACATTGTCATCACATTTTCTGGATGCCCCGGCGGAGCGAAGGGCGACAAGTCTCCAAACTGGGTGACCTGTCCGTGGCCTGGCGATTTTACGCAGACGCTCGACTATCAGTGGAACGATGTGCTCGTGCCCTATTGGGCGACGCAAGCGAAGCTCTGTCGCACGCACGGTGTGCGAACGGCGTGGGAGGGGCATCCCGGATTCTGCGCCTACAACCCGCAGACGCTCATCGAACTCTCGCGCCGTGCGATGGCAGCGTCCGGAATCAAGGGCAAGCCAACGCTCGGCGCGAATCTCGATCCATCCCATTTCTTCTGGCAGGGAATTGATCCTGTGCTCGCAGCGAAAATGCTCGGCGAAGCGGGAATCCTCTTCTATGTGCACGCCAAAGACACTGAACTCGACCGACATGAAGGACCGCGCAACGGCTATCTCGACACGCGGCCCTACAGCGCGATTAACACTCGCTCATGGAACTTTCGAACCTGCGGTGATGGTCATGGGCATGAATTCTGGAAACCATTCGTCGCGATGCTTCGCCGTCAGGGGTATGACCACGTGCTCTCGATCGAACATGAAGATGCACTGCTCAGTGTCGACGAGGGATTCTCTCGCGCGGTGCGATTTCTCAAAGATGTGATGATCGAAGCGCCGCCCGCGACGCCGTGGTGGACGTAGAGGATTACTCGCGAGGCAGGGGAGTGATCGAGATGTCCTTCGAGCGACTCACCGTCACAGTCCAGTTGATGAGTGATCCTTCACTTCCAGTTGGCGTTGGCACCATCGAGAGATCCCATCGCAGGATGCCCTGGGGACGTTGACTCGCGACGTACTGCGCGTCGGTTGAGAGCGGCGTCGAATTGTTGGTGAGGCGCACGTCGACCTTGTCACTGCGGCTCACAGGTTGTCGATCGAGCAGTTCAACTTGGATCGGGCGCCCCGCGCCATTTGAAATCGTGACGCGATAGTCGCTCACACTGTCGAGTCCGCCGCCGAAGAGTCCGGATTGTCGGTCTTCGCGCTTCACGAGTTCACGTCGGGCGGTGACTGCGGGATCAGCACCGAAGAAGACGTCAAGTTCTTGCTTGGGTGCAGCTCCGGCGAACGAGGACGCCGCGACGTAGTCACCTGCCACGAAGACCGATGCGCGTCCGGGCAAGAGTTGAAAGGCACTCGCGTTGGTGACGGTGCCTCGCAGAAAGACTCCGTCTGAGACGACCGGTTGCGTTTGATAGACAAACTTCGTTGGTGCATCGAACGAGGCGATTCGCGCGCGCCGTCGCAACTGCGCATCGCTGGGCGCATCGAATGGAAGCGCAATGGTGTAGGTCACGCTCGGCCCCGACCCACCGACGACAGCGTCCACGGCCATCTCTTGCGCCACAGACTTGCGCTTCTGCGCAACCATGCGACGATCGCGAGTGAACGACTCTGCGTCGTTCTCGACGGGGGCCGTACTCGTAGGTGGCGCTTGTGGTTCTGAACCGACCATCGAGCGAGCCACTGCGAACCCTGAGTCTTCAGAGATCGGCTCTCGAACATCGACATACCACGGCGCGAGCGGGGTGGGGCTCGACGCGTGACTCGGTCGGGCCGTCGAGAGCGAGAGGCGCACGCCCTTCCAATCTTCGCCCGAGCTTTGCACAACGACAGCGTCGAACTCGATCGTCATCAGGTTGCGTTCTGGAAGTGCGC
Organism: Singulisphaera sp. GP187; assembly: GCA_945869475.1. Lineage (GTDB taxonomy): Bacteria > Planctomycetota > Phycisphaerae > Phycisphaerales > SM1A02 > F1-60-MAGs104. The sequence goes on from CAMBOV010000005.1 coordinate 108,511, forward strand.
GCAGTGAGTAGGCGGGCTCCCAGCGCGCGTCGGTGACGAGGTAGGAGAGTCGCAGTGAAACGGGACCTTCCGCCGTCACAGCGAGCAAGACTTCAGCACTTGGGACGGCCGTCCCCTCACCGCCGAGTGCGGCACGTCGCGTCTGCGCCGCGGTGAGATCTTTGCGCCACAGGTCGAGTTTTTCACTGATGTCGCGCATGCCGGCAGATGCGCGCGCGCGTTGCGTGGCCATCCACGTGAGTTGGCTGTCAAGGGTTGGCAGGTCAAGTTTCGAGGTGCCGCCATCCTTGCCCGCATCTGCCGCTGCGCGCACGCCGACCGATTCAATCACCTTGAGTTCGTTCTGCAATCCAGCGAGCGAATCGACTGCGACTGCGATCGTTTGGTTCAACTTCAAAATCTGCGCATCGAGTGCAGCGGCTTGGGGAGTCGATGCGGCATCGGCCACGGGACGAAGGGCAAAGTCAACTGAGAGAATTCGCCCACCACTGCTCTTGGCCTCGATGGTCTCGGGTTGAATTGTGAGCGGCAGTGCCTCGAACCGAAGTTTCCAGAGTCCCTCTGTGAGCGTCTGTGTCGTGACGCGGGTGACGGCCGCGCGACCTTGGTAAAGCATCACCGCTTCGATTTTCGCATCGACCGTGCGCTCTTGAGCAACAGTCGGGTCGACCTCTGCACCCCCTTGCGCGTGGGCGTTCGAGGCCAGTGCGAAGCACGTGAGTGCGAGTGAGATGGTGAGTGAAGTCATGCGAATCCTCCGGCGTGGTTTCAATGTCTCGGTTTCAATGTCTCAGGTTTCAATCTCAAGAAGTGCAGCGCGTGTGCCGGCCCGTTCAAGAAGCGCGGCGATTCGGGTTCCGTGAGGCAAGCGACCCGCCTCGACTTCGCGGATGAGTTCGCGAGTTTCGCGCTCTTTCTGCAGATAGCGAAGGGCGATCTCAGCGACGGCAGTCGATTCCATCGACGCGAAGAAGTCGATCCCCTCGCGATACACGATGCGACTCGCCACTCCCTTGGCCACCACCCACTCGAGATACGGGGCAGGCAACTCAGTAAAGATTCGCTCGCCAACCGTCGCGACGAGTTCGCTCGGCATGTGTCGCAGGATCACCTCGCGAAAGAGCTCGCGGTCGTTGGTCGCCCAGTGCGCCACCGCTGGTTGAATCGCATCGGCCGCGCTGTTGATTGCACGCGAGAGTCTCGTCGACAATTCAGGCAGCGGAATCGATGGATGGCGCCGTCCCTCGCCAAGAAGAATGACGGCTTCGAGTCGCGCAGCTTCGCGCAACTTCTCGAGAACTTGCTCTGCGAACTTCGGCTTGATCTTGAGAAACTGCTCTTCGTTGAGCAGCATGCTCTCAGCGATCTCGAAGCTCGAGCACATCACTCCGCACTTGTTCGCGCTCGAGTCTTTGATGATGAGCGTTCCAACTTTGGCGAGTTCGATGCGCGCGTCGGGAGTGAGAAAGAGATTCGCCCCTTCGACGATCAGCGCACTCGACGGCTTGCCACTTGGCAGCAAGAACTCCGACCAATTGCGGTCATTGATCGTCGAAGGGCGACCGCCACCAGGAATGAATGCATCTGCTACGAGTCGATTGTGCAGGGTGTTGCGCAGTTGCACTCCCTCGGCCGTATCGGCCTTCACGATGCGGCCATCCGGCGAGAGTGCGGATGGTTTGAACGCTGCGATCGGAAGCCCCGCGTGAAAAAGCCGTGCGAGTTCTGCGTGGTTGAGTCCGTGTGGATCTTCTCCAACACCGCTTCCATCGGCGACTCCAACGATGCAAGCGTTCTCGCCGTAATCGCGGTGCAAGATGCACATCATGTTTCCAGCGACATCGCCGTCGGGACCGCCGGTCATCTTGATGGTGAAGCGTTGTTTCGTCGGATCGATACCCTGCGACAAGAGCGCGATCCTCAAGAAGACGTTGACCCCTTCGCTGGTGACTCCATATTCCTTGTGGTTGAGCCCACCATTGGGCTTCGAACTCATGAAGGCGTTTGCGAGCGGGTAGTTGCGCGCTGCGGCATGCGAGACGATCCACTCGATGTGCATCGGAGTGATGTTTTCGTCGGGACCGAGAAAGATGAATTCATCGCGGCCGAGTCGATCGACGATCTGCGATCGCGTCGCAGGATCAGGCGTGATGAGATCGAGGATGCCATCCACGAAGGCCTTCACGCAGCGGTTCGTCTCGGCAGGTGGCTCGAGCACGATGGCCGCCTTCGCGCCGCCTTCTGGAATGTCTTTGTTCTTGAGTTGCTGCGCAAATGCAAGTCCGTAGACCTCGTCGAACAACCGCTCCGACTCGCGTTCGAAAAGCACAGCGGTCGCAGGCTTGACGACGCGCAGTCCGCCGCGTGCGATTTCTTTGAAGCGAACGTGAAAGCCGTGAAATCCACGACCGTTCACAAAGAAAACTCCGAAGGGAGTTTCGGGACGGGTCGGCCCCACGAGCAGCGTCGGATCGAGTCGAAGCGCGAATGAGAACCGCCCAGGCACATAGAAATTCGTCCGGCGCACCGCGCACACCGCCCGCAAGAACGCGCCGAAGATCTCGCGCGACTCGTCTGAGTCGACCACGGCTGCGATATCAGCGCTGAGCGCATTGCAGCGGCTCTCAAAGACCTGATCGCCCATCGGATTCGCAGGATCGAACCGCTTCAGGAAGAGTTCGAGAATCGGGCGAGTCAGGGTCACGCGACCTTCAAGCGTGGCCGTCACGCGATCGCGACTGAACGCCAGTGGATCGGTCGGGCTCAGCATGTGTCGAATGAGATCTGCGTACGCGCCGATGAGCTCGCCCTCGACCAACGTGAACTCAGGTCGGCGTCCAAGCACTTCGAGTGCGCGAAAGTCCATCCACTTGATGCGAAGCAACTCGTTCTTGACAGTCGCCCATCGCGGATCGGTCGCGTCGATGCGCGTCTGATTCGTCCACTGCACGATAAACCCAACGAACGTGACGGTGCCATGCGGCGGGTCCTTCACGATGTCGAGATGTGCGCGAGCGATATTGACGCCATTGCGCGCCAACATGCGCGCGGCCCGTTCGAGCATCGTTCGCATGCGGGCGTTCGATGCGGCAAACGTGATTCGGCTCATGGTCGCATTGGACTCGTGTTCGAGCGAGACGACCGGCTTGTCACTGCCAGAAATCGTGCAGAAGAGTCGAAAGTGGCTGCACATGCGCAGAGGCGTGAGTGTCAGCAGATAGCGCGCCGAGCATCCTGCGAGATAGCGGCGCAATCGATCGAGATCGATGTCGGCGTGTTCGCTCGTGGCGTAGGCGAGCGTGGCAGCAACGGCCGCCGACTGTGCTGGGTTGGCGCTATCGAACGGCTCTTGATCACCGAACTCGAACGTGTCGATGACGAGCGATCCATCCTTCGATGAGTGAATCTTCGCTGCTCGAAGCGATGCATCAAGCGGCAAGTCTCGCACGATGTCGGCAAGAACGCCCGAGCGATTGTCCGAGCGAATGGCAGTGATCGTGCTGCCATCGGTTCCGCGAAGCATCACGTCGACGGGGCGACCAGAGGCGCGTGCTGCCAAGATGGATCGCAGATGCACACGTTGATCCTCCGCCGAGGTGTCTTGGAAGTACATCTGGGGCATGTTTTCGAGAAACCACGGTACGAGTTCGTTCGCCGTCGAGTGAAACTCTTCGGTGAGCGACTTCAAGAGTCCGTTGGCAGTCGAAGCGCGCGTGACGGCATCAGTTGATTGCGCAGAGGTCATCCTGTAAAACTACCCGCTGCGCTCACTTGAAGGTGAGCGAAACCACTGATGCGAACGATCATTCTTGGAAATTTCGACGGAGTCCATCTCGGGCATCAGGCACTTCTGCGCCGAGCACGCGATGTTTCAGCCGGCGATGAGGTCGTTGCTGTGACTTTCGAAACGCATCCAGTGGGGATCACCCGAGGCGAAGTTCCTGCACAGTTGACCTCCGCGCTCGAACGCGAGCGATTGCTCATCGCCGGCGGGGTGAGGCGCGTCGAGTCGTTGCAGGTGAGTGAGGATCTGCTGCGGCAGACTCCGCACGAGTTCATCGAGGCGCTCGCAGCGAGACTGCCATTCTCCAACATTGTTGAGGGCGCAGACTTTCGGTTCGGGTGCAATCGCAGCGGCAGCGTCGAGACGCTGCGCCAACTCGGTCATCAATTGGGATTTCAGACAGTGATCGTCGATGAGGTTGACGTCACACTTCACGACGGACAGGTTGCCGCAGCGCGAAGTTCGATGGTGCGTTGGCTTCTCGCGCGGGGACGAGTCGCCGATGCGCGCGTGATGCTCGGTCGAAGCCACTACGTGAGTGGAGTGGTCGTCGAGGGAGCACGACGGGGACGGCAACTTGGATTTCCAACGGCGAACATTGCAGCGTGCGATGCGGTTCTGCCAGCGAATGGGGTTTATGAGGTCTCCGTCACGGATGTCGATGGAACGCACTGGCAGGGTGCCGCGAGCGTTGGGACGAATCCAACATTTGGATCGTGCCCCCGTACCCTTGAAGTGCACATGCCAACACTTCCATTCGAAAGCAACCTGTACGGTCACGTGATGCGAGTCTCGTTCACGCGCTGGATTCGCGAGATGATCCGCTTCGACAGCGTCGAAACACTTGTCGCGCAAATCGCTCGAGACTGCGCCAAAGTGGTCGCGTGAGTCGTTACGCCTCGACGAGTGATCTCGCCTCGATCGCCGCACGACTGCGCAGTGCCGCGCATGTCACGATCCTCACCCACGCGAAACCTGACGGAGATGCTGCGGGATCGGTTCTCGCCCTCGCACGCGCTCTCCGCGCGCTCGGCAAGCATGTCGACGCTTTCTTTACGGGAGCCGTCGAAGCGAATCTCATGTCGCTGGCTCTTCCGGGCGAAGTGCTTCTCGCGCCCGCAGTTGTGCCGAGTCTGACGACAGACCTTGTTGTTGTCGTTGACACAGGCGCATGGAGTCAAGTTGAACCGTTGCACGATTTCCTTCGTGCGATGGCGGGGCGCGTCATCGGGCTCGATCATCACGCACGCGGCGATGACATCGCGGGTGATCGTGTTGTCGACGTATCGCTCGCCTCTGCGACCCAACTTGTCGTGAAACTCATCGATGAGCTCGGTGTGCCGCTGGTTGCCCCTGGAGCGACTGCGAAGTTCTCGATTGCCGAAGCCGTGTTCACAGGGCTTGCAACTGACACAGGATGGTTTCGCTTTCAGAATGCTGACGCTGCGGTCTATGCGCTCGCCGCGCGTTTGCTCGCGCTCGGTGTCGACAAGATCGCGCTCTACCAACGCCTCGAAGAAAATTGGCGACCGACCCGTCTTGGAATGATGGCGCGCGCTCTCTCGTCACTGACATTCCATCAGGACGGCGCCGTCGCGTTGATGCGCATTTCACTTCAAGATCTCGCCGAGACAGGCGCGAGTTCTGAGGATCTCGGCGGCTTCGTCAACATGCCGCTCGCCATCGGTTCAGTGACCATGTCCATCGTGCTCACTGAGGCCGAACCGAATCTCACCAAAGCGAGTTTTCGCAGTAAGCCATCGCTCGGCGAGGTGCCGACGATCGACGTGAATGCATTCGCCGCGCGGTTCGGTGGAGGCGGTCATGTTCACGCCGCCGGAGCGAAGTTCAAACTGCCCTTCGATCAGGCGCGGCTCGAAGTTGAACGCGAATTGATGCGACTCACGCCGGTCGTCTGACCTTGTCGCCACCAACAAGATGGTGATCTTGACCCAAGTCAGGTCCACTTTCAGGTGGAGTGGGATTCACGGTAGGGACCAAGCAGACTGCTAGAGTTGAATCATGACGCGCCGTTCATCATTCGTCCCAACACTCTGCATTGCGCTCGCGATCGCGCTCGTTGCGTGCGATTCACCGACCGTGCAGCCTGCGCAGCCTGTTGTGCCCGTCAAGAGCACCACACTCGTCTTCGACGTGCAGGGAATGCATTGCAATGGATGCGTCGAGGCGATCACCGCCGACGTCCGTGCGATCGCAGGCGTCAGGGGCGCGCAGGTCTCGCTCGAAAATCACACGGCTCGAGTCGAGGTCGCAGATCCGGCACTCGAGAGCACGGTGGAGGGAGCGATCCGTTCGCTCGGCTACACGGTCAAGGCAGTTCCAGCGCCGAAGTCGTAGTCGTAAGTCCGAGCAGTCGCGGGAATCTTCGCAGCACAGCAGGGAGCACGACCACTGCGCACGCGAAGCATGCCGCGCTTCCGATGCACATCACCCATCCCAAGCTCTGCAGTCCTTTGTGTGCTGCGAGCAACAACGTGCCGAAACCAACGGCGGTCGTGAGGGCGCTCAGCACCACGGCGCGCATCGTCCAGCCCAGCGATCGTGCGCCGCCTCCTTCTCGCGCTCGGTGGATGACGTGCACGCAACTGTCGATGCCGAATCCAAGCAGCATCGGAACGCTAAAAAAATTAGCGAGGTTGAGCGAGACTCCAAGCAGGGTGAGCGCGCCGAAAGTCCAGCTCATTCCAAGCAACAGGCACGCGAGACAGGTCACCGTGGCGACTGTTGATCGCAGATCGATCCAGACCAAGAGTGCGATGACAACCAATGACCAGGTCGACATTGCGATGAATGCGCTGCGCATATCGACGACTGATTCGTACACAGTCATCGGCACGCCCGTCGCCTCTGGATCGATCGCGCGAAGTGCCGCGACGAATTCTTGCAGCGGCACGAACTCCCAGATGTCATTGCGTGGAAAGAGCGAGACCAGCAGTCCGCCTTCTGGCGAGACCAATCGGTCGCGCACGGCCGCCGGCAGGCTCTCGCGCAACTCCGCGCGTGCTCCGCGCCCGAGTTCGCTGAGTGCGTGGGCGGTGGTTGCAGTCGACGACTCAGCGCGCGCTTGAGCGTCTGCTCGCTCGGCAGGATTGTCGAGTTGAGCCTTGAGCGTCGCGAGTGCCTGCTCAGTTGCGCGCAACTCAGCGAGTTCTGTGGATGCCGCGCTCAGCGATGCGAGAGCGATCAATCCGCGGAGTCGTTCGTGCACGCCAGCAACCGCGCCGCTGGTCAGCGGGTCGCGCGGGGGCATCGCTCGCTCTGCGGTCGCAGCTGATGCTGGCCCAGTCGCGGGAGTCTCGCTCGCGCTCCGCTGAGGAATCGCACTGCCAAGAGCCTCGCGCAACTTCACCCGCTCGGGCGTGTCAGTCTCGACGACGTCAAGCACACTTCGAGCTTGGGCAATGAGGGGATCACCCTGCGCGCGCTCGACAACCGCCGCGACCTCTTCTTGCGAGCGGCAGATGACCGCGCCAAACCACGAGGCACTCACCGAGTCATTGAGGATTCGATGCTCCCACTGAATCGACTCGAGTCCATCAGCCTGCAAGCGAAGCAAGTTGGTCTCGAACCGCAGAAATGGGATCGCACCACAGAGTGCCACGGTGATCGCAGCGCATGCGATGAGCATCTTTCGATCGCGTCGCGTGCCTCCCTCAACGACTCCCGCCTGCGTCGGCGTGCTCGATGCCTCACTCAACCCCACGTGTCGACTCGTGCGTCGTTCGCGCCACCGGTCGACGATCACAATCAACGCAGGCAGCGCGATCGTCAAGATCACCGCGCAGACAATCAACCCAGATCCAGCGATGATTCCAAGTTCGCGCAGTCCTCCAAACTCAGTGCCCAGCGCGAGAAAGAACACCGCTGCACTGGTCAGCGCACCGACCCATGTTGGGATCGTGTTCGCAATGATCGCGGCGCGCATCGCCTCGATCGTGCCGAGTCGAAGTCGAAACTCGGTGTAGCGAGCGACGGTGTGAATGCCGTAGTCCACTCCGGCGCTGACGAGCACCAACATGAAGACGAGACTCAAGAGGTTGAGTCGACCCACAAGCACCGCGGCGACTCCGTAGGTGCACGCGAAGGTCAGTGCGAGCATTCCCATCACGAGCAGAGGACGAACGAAACTGCCGAGCGTCCACATCGTCAGCACTGCGACGAGCAACGCCGCGACAATCGTGCCGCGCGTCATATCGCTGTTGGTGGTTGCAAGCTCATCCGCCTGCAGCACGGGCTTTCCAGTGAGCCCAATATCGACCGACGGAAATCGCACGTGCACGCTTTCGATCGCCCGCCGAACGGCGGCGAGGACGGGTTCGATCGTCGCGAGCCCGCCGAAATCCTTGTGCGGCATGAGCTCGACGAAAAAGAGCGCGCCACTCGATGAGACGAGATACTCGTTCGGCCGCGGTTGAGCGAAATCGAAACCATCGCCAGCATGCGCCGTCACTGTCTTCAACAGAAAAAGTGCCGATGCGCCGAGACTCTCGCGTTCGTCTGCGCTCATTGCGAGCCCTTGCGATTGCAGTCGCTCGAGTCGTTGGCCGGCCTCAGTGATCACCGCAGTCGCGCCGCCACCGTTCGCACTGCTCTGCACCAGCGTCGCGAATCCACTCGATGCGCGTACGAGCCCGCTGAGTTCGTGCGTCGCCATCGCGCGCGGGGCGATCCGCCACTGCTCGCTGCCATCGATGCGTGCATGCACCGCGGGAAGCGCCTCAATCGACCGGAGTTCAATCACGAGCGCGTCGACTGCAGCCTTCGCGGCCTCGGGAGAACCACGCGAATCGACCGCGATGTAGAGATACTCGAGGTCGCCGAATTCACGCATGAACTCGCGATAGGTGCGCATGAAGGCGCGGTCGGGAGAGATGAGCGAGTCGGTGTTCGCATCAAGCGTGAGATGACGCGACGCATACAGAGCGCTGAACGCAGAGATCACAATCGTCGCCACGACGATCGACCCAGGCCATCCCGTGACGAGGTGTGCGAGGCGACTTAAAAGGGTTGCACGCCACGCACCTGTGGCTGCGCGCTCTGGATGGCTTTTTTTCATGGCGAATCGGTGGTTCGCGTGCGGACTGCGTTCACCGCAATTCGGCTCAGGATGTCGACACTCGGCCGTCCAACCGTGTGAAGCGATTCCATCACACGCTCAAACGCACGAAGAAAGTGCGAGGTGTCTTCGAAGCCGATCAGTTTGAGTGCCTTCGCCCATTTGGGATTGACATTCGCACGATGCGGCGCACTCGCTTCGCCCCGATGTGCTGCGATCAGACTCGCAAGATCAAAGGGCATCGAGTCGCACACTTTGACTTGGGACTCGCGCCGCAGAGGCGACGCCATCGCCAATCAAGAGGCATCGTCCCGCCACAAAAACGTTGCTCGCGCGTCCTTTGACCTTCCATCCATTGAACGGGCAATTGCGGCTCTTCGACTTGAACTCGTCGGCATCGATGGTCCATTCAACCGTTGGATCGATCACCGTCACATCACCCGAAAGTCCAGGCTCGAGTCGACCATGGCCGCGCGCGTCGATCCCAAGAAGTCGCGCCGGTTCGATCGTCAGAAGGGCGATCAACCGAGCCCATGAGATCGCTCCGCTTTCGACGAGCGCCTTGATGTAGAGCGCAAGCGAACACTCCATTCCGATCATTCCAAAGGGTGCGGTCGAGAAATCGCGTGCTTTTTCAGCCGAGGTATGTGGTGCGTGGTCCGTCGCAAGAATCGTGATCGTTCCATCAACGATTCCCTCGATGATCGCGTGAATGTCGCGGTCGCTTCGCAGCGGCGGATTCACCTTCGCTTGCGTGTTGTATCCACCGCACATCTCCTCGGTCAGCAAGAGATGATGGGGCGACGCCTCGGCCGTGATTGGTTGCTTCTGCGCGCGAGCCTCGCGAACGATCTCGACGCTTCCTGCGCTCGAGAGATGCTGAACGTGGTACCTCGCTTGATGAATTCGGTTCAAACGAACGTCTCGTTCGATGATGACCTCTTCGGCAACGGCAGGCCATCCGCCAAGGCCGAGTCGAGCGCTCACCACGCCCGCGTTCATCACGCCGCCTGCGGTCAGCGTCGGATCTTGGCAGTGCTGCATGAACACCTTGTCGAGCGAGGCGCAGACTGCGAGCACTTTTCCCATCATTCCAGCACTCGCGACACAATCTCCATCGTCGGTGAATGCCACAGCGCCGACCTGCGCCATCGCGCCCATCGGCGCGAGTTGCTCGCCGGCGCGGCCCACAGTTGCGGCACCTGCGACAAAGACACGCGCCCGTTGGCTCGCTTGTGCTCGCATTTGCACGAATTCGACAGTGCTTGGAAGATCAATGGCCGGGGTGGTGTTGGGCATGCAGCAGACACTTGTGAATCCGCCCGCAACTGCTGCCGCCGCACCTGATGCGATCGTCTCTTTGTCATCCGCTCCAGGTTCACGCAGATGCACGTGTGGATCGATCAACCCAGGCACCACGAGTCTGCCCTCGCACTCGATCACGCGGGCGCCAGCGGGTGGGGTCAATTCTCCGCGCTTCGTCGAGATCGCGACCACGAGTCCATCGGCGATCAACACGTCGGCGGTCTCATCGCGACCACTTGCTGGATCGATGGCTCTTCCGCCGCGAAGAAGAAACGGAGTACTCATGGCGGTTCAATAGTAGCGAGCGAGTGCGAAAAAAAGCCGCACGCCCAATTGCTCGGAGGTGCGGCTTCGATCCTTGAGATCGTTGATTGCGCGGACGAATTATCCGTTGGTCTTGCCCGACATTGGGCACGATGAGTTGCCCGACTTGCTGCAACCTGGCTTGGCGCTGCTGTCGCAACCCGACTTGACATCGCTCACTGCGCCGGGGGCTGGAGCTGCAGCCTTGTCCTTGCAGCAGCCGGTCTTTGCTGCGCCAACTGCGCCTGGAGCTGGAGTTGCTGCTACGCCTGCAGCCATTGGGCATTCCGTTGCAACATTTGCTGTCGCGCAGCAGGCTGACTTGTTGCCGCTGACTGCGCCTGGAGCTGCGGTCTTCTGGTCGTTGTTGCATGCGGCGAGGGCGAGAAGTGCGGTGCCGGCGATGAGTGCGAATCGTTTCATGTGTGAGACTCCTAAAAAGGTTGTGGTGACTTGAACTTCGAGAACAGTATAGGGAGCGAACGCCCCACGGCAACTAGGATTGCTCAAAATGCCCCAGCCACTTCTTGACCAATTGCTGACTCGGGCTCGGCAATTGCCGGCGGTGCCTGGAGTCTATTTGATGAAAGATGCGCTTGGATGCGTGCTCTACGTCGGGAAAGCCCTCGAGTTGCCCGACCGAGTGAGTTCGTACTTCATCCCAAGCGCCGATCTCGGGTCGCGCAAGCAACCGATGATCGCATTGATCCACGACTTCGATGTGATCCCATGCGAAGGGGAGTGGGAGGCGCTCTTGATGGAGGCTCGGCTTGTCAAAGACCTTCAGCCTCGGTTCAACGAACGACTGCTCGACGACAAGAGTTTTCCATACCTCGTCGTTACCACGCGCGACGAGTTTCCTGCGGTCTTCGTCACGCATAATCCACAGGATGAGAAGTTTCGAGGAGGGCGAACGCTCGGTCCATTCGTGAGCGGGAGTTCTCTTCGCCACGCGATTCAACTCTTGCAGCGCGTCTTCAAGTACCGAACGTGCGACCTCGATATTCGTTCGGACAATCCAAGCAATGGCTCGTTTCGCCCTTGCCTGCTTCACGCGATCGGACAGTGCACGGCACCCTGCGCGAATCGTATTTCGCCCGAGGCGTATCGCCAGGATATCGATCAGTTTCTTCGGTTTCTCTCGAGCAAACGCAGCGCAATGCTTCGAGAATTGAGAGATGAAATGGACGTCGCCTCGCGCGAACAGAACTTCGAACGCGCCGCCGTGTTGCGGGATCAGCTTCGTGCCATCGAGCGACTCGACGAACGCGAGCGTCGGGGACAGGAGGGCGAGTTTGATTGGCAGCCAGAGGTGACGTCGCTGATTCAAGATCCGCTGAAAGGTCTCGCGTCACTGCAACGATCGCTCGAGAGCGAGAGACCCATTCGGTGTGTTGAGGCGATCGACATCGCGCATCTTTCTGGTGATGAAACCGTTGGAAGCAAGGTGTGTTTCATCGACGGCCGTCCCTTCAAGGATGGCTACCGTCGGTATCGCATTCGATCGGTTGCGAACGATGACTACAAGGCGATTCAAGAAGTTGTCTCACGTCGCTATCGAGAAGCAGCGGAGGGTCATGAGCTCTATCCCGACTTGATTCTCATCGACGGAGGAGCTGGACAACTCACCGCGGCCCTTGCTGCGTTTGCAACTCTCGGTGGGCAGCCTCCGATGGTGATCGGCCTCGCCAAGAAAGAAGAACTCATCTACCGCGAAGGCAGAACCGAGCCTCTGCGACTCGGCCGCGAGAATGCGGGTCTGAAGTTCTGTCAGGCGATCCGGGATGAAGCGCACCGATTCGCGCAGCATTACCACCACATCCTGCGCTCAAAGCGCATGCTTGATGACTCGCGGTGAGCGCGACAGGGGTTGCCTCGGTCAAGCCGGATTCGCCAGCGCATCTGGCGGAAGTTCTTCAGTCGGCTCTTGCTTGGGTGGAGTACTCGTGAGAGGCGACTTTGGAATCTCTCGCGCCAGCAACTCAGCAACCGAGGGGCGTTCGAAGATTTCTCCGCGCATGATGCGGTCGACTTCTTCTTTCGAGAGCGTCTCAGCAGTCAAGAGTGCTTCGGCGACGGCGAGAATCTTCGACCAGTGCTCGTCGATCATCTTGGTTGCATCCCGATAGGCGGCATCGATCAGCGTCCGAACTTCCTCATCGATGACGCGAGCAGTTTCGGGGGAGTAATCCTTCTCTGGGATGAACGACTCTTTGTCGTCTGCGCTCGCGTAGTTCACGAATCCCAATCGATCGGACATTCCCCATTGCAACACCATCGTGCGCGCGTAGGAGGTCACCATCCGAATGTCCATCGCGGCACCGCTCGAAATGTCGTTGGTCTTGCGCTCTTCGGCGATCCGTCCGCCACAGAGCACGCGCATCGTCGCGAGAAGGTGTCGCCGTGAGTAGCCGTAGCGATCCTTTTCTGGAAGCGAAAAAGTCGCGCCCATTGCTTGGCCGCGAGGGATGATCGTCACCTTGTGCAGTGGATCAGCATCGTCGAGCAAGACTTGCAAGACGGCGTGTCCGGCCTCGTGATAAGCCGTCGCGATGCGTTCTTCTTGCTCAATCTTGCGACTCTTGTTGGCGCGGCCCCATCGAACCTTGTCGCGTGCCTCTTCCATGTCGGAGAGTTCAACGAAATCCTTGTCGGCCATCGTGGCGATGATCGCCGCTTCATTGACCAACGCGGCGAGATCTGCTCCTGAGAACATCGGAGTTCCCCGCGCGACGCGCTCGAGATCGAGGTCTGGGCTCGTCTTCACCTTGCGTGCATGCACCGCCAGAATTTGCTTGCGACCCCGCAGGTCTGGCAGGGGCACCGCGACCTGTCGATCAAAGCGACCTGGACGGGTGAGCGCAGGATCGAGCACATCCGGACGGTTCGTCGCTGCGATCACGATCACCTGATCACTCACCTCGAATCCATCCATTTCAACCAAGATCGCGTTCAGCGTCTGTTCACGCTCATCGTGACCGCCCGACGAGAAACCACCACCTCGGCGACGACCAACCGCATCGATCTCATCGAGAAAGATGATGCAGGGAGAGTTGTCTTTCGCTTGTTTGAAGAGATCGCGCACGCGACTTGCGCCAACTCCGACGAACATTTCGACGAAGTCTGACCCTGAAATCGAGAAGAAGGGCACGTCGGCTTCGCCAGCGATCGCCTTGGCAAGGAGTGTCTTGCCGCATCCCGGCTGGCCGGAAAGCAAAATCCCACGCGGAATCCGACCGCCGAGTTTGCTGAAGCGCTTTGGAGTCTTCAAGAACTCAACAATTTCCTGAACCTCCTCTTTCGCCTCGTCAACGCCGGCAACATCCCCAAAGGTGACCTTGACGTTTTCTTTGTTCGTGACCCGGTGGCGACTCTTTCCAAACGATCCAAGCATCCCGCCTGGACCGCCGCCGCCTGCACTTCGCATGCTGCGTGCGATCAAGAACCAGAGCACGACGAGAATCAAGAGCGGCGCGGCGAGCGTCAAGAGCAACTGCATGAACATGCTCTGGCCGACTTGTTCTTGCCACTTGACTCCAGCGGTCGTCAGTTGCTCTCGCACCCAGTCGTAATTGCCTGGGATGATGCGCACCCACACCTGGCCGCCCTTTTGACCCGTGCGCTCCGTCGCACCAGGCAGCGCCTTGGCGAGCGTTGCCATGAGTTTGTCATCCTGAATGACGACGGAGGCAGGTTCGAAGTACCCCTCTTTGGCCAGGACGAAGAATTCCTGCGGCGTCTGAACCGTCTCTCCGCGCTGCGAACTATTGGTGAGCACCGTCCAGATGACCGCGATCAGCGCGAGCACGAGAATCCACGTCATGAACTGTCGACGCATTTTCGGAGGCGTCTGCGTTGGTTTTCCGTCAGGACCGGGCTTCCCACCTGCGTTGCGCTCTGGGCGAGAATCATCGCCCTCGCTGGCAATCCGGATCGATTCACTCTGGGTCATCGGTGTCATCTCAGTCATTTCGGTTTCACGAGTCATTCCAGTTCCTTGTCACGTTCTGTGCTTACCACTCACCCTGAAGATTTGCGACTATATCCCGCGCCATCTGCTGCGCCACGGCAAATCTTCCCAAGTCGATCGGTTGATTGTTTGGCAAACTCGCAACAAACACCGCGCTGGACTGAAATCCAGTGCGCGAGATGATCGGCTTGCCAGTTCGCATGTCGATCCACTCGAAGTCAACGGTCACTTTGAATGCCATTTCCTCCGTGAGTCCCGTCGCGAGACTCTGGGAGAGGTTCTGCAGGTCGACCCGAGTAATGGTCCCCCGGAGCACCGTGTCGGCTCGACCTTCCGACGTCACCTTGTAGGGAGTCATCGACTCGACCTCCTTCACGAGGGCGTCCGCAAGCTGAAAGGGCACCGCGCGATCCTGGCTCGAGTTCTTGAAGATCGGGAGTGCGACGGTGCGGTACTTCCTTGAGTAGAGCCCTCCCGAGGTGTAGTCACTCGTCGAGCAGCCACTCTGAATAACCGCGAGCAAGAGCGCGCCCGCGAGGAGCAGGGGATTCGAGAAGAGCGAGAGAGGCGTTCGCGCTGAGTTCATGGTGTTGGTGGCGTCAGTTGCATCGGTGGTGCTGGCTCGACGGTGATTCCGAGCAGTTCTTTGCGAAGCAGGGTGTAGTCAGGGCACATGGCGCGAACCTCAGGGGGCAACTGAGCGACAATGGTTGGAATCTCCCGCAGAGCGATGAGGGTTGCGATTGACTTTGGGTACTTGGCCACGAGTCGTCGAATGTAGAGCTCGCACGAGATCGGATCATTCATGTGCTCATACCAGCCAGCCTCGGAGAGCAGTTTGGCCGCCTCTGATTCGTAGATTCGGATGAGCAACGCATCGGCGCCGACCCGCTGCGCGGTGATCGGATCGAGCGCTTGCAACTCGCGCAATCGCGCGCTCGCTTCGAACAGACCGCGCGCGTCGTAGAGGGGTCCCCTGTATGAGGCGCAGAGCGAGTAAATCAGCCGTAAACGAGCCTTTTCAACCTGCCGCGACTTCGGATAGTTCTGCACAAACAGGTCGTACGCATCGGCGGCGAGTTGCAGGTCGCGCTTGCGAAAATAGAAGTCGGCGAGCTCCATCCCTGCCCGCTCTGCGAGCTCGCTCCCAGGCAATCGCTCTTGGATGCGGATCAGAAGTTCTTGCGCCTCCTCGTCGGCATTCAGCCAACGAAAGGTGCCAAAGAACTTGCGTCGAAGTCCATTGGCATACGCCACCGCGATCTGATACTCACGTTGAAGCGCCGTCACAAAGACATCGCTGCCAGGGTAGAGCCGTACGAGCTCTTCGTAGTCGTAGAGGGCCTTGTACTCGTCGCCCTGCGCGAGCAGTGAATCACCCTTCAGCAGCAACGCGTGAGCGCGCAGAGGATCGGCGGGATACCGGTCGAGCCATCCCGTGGCAAGGTTGTACGCGCGAGCCACATCTCCACGAGCGAGCGCGAGTTGTGCTTGTCGAAGTTGACTCGCAGGGCTCTCTGGATCGCTGTCGGCTGGCGGCATCCATCGATCGTCTGCTGAGAGCTTCAGAGTCTCCTGGCAGTGCGCATGATTCGTGCAGGTCGCGACGACAATGAATGCCAGCATGACCATGGGAATGAACCGAAGGAGCGTGACTTTGGGGGACACTCCAAAAGATCTTACGCAATCGAGCGGAGGTCGGAGTCGGGTTATCACTTCGACCAGCCCCCCATAGATCTTGTGGTCAATGTCGAGACTCTCCACGATGAGTCGTGGCAGCGACTGCGTCGCGCGTGTCGTCGTACGAAATTCGGACTCGGCTGGGCAGAGGTGCGCGAAAAGAAAAACGAAAGTCGGGTTGCGTCATTCTGAAATCGTGTTGTATAGTGCGCGCAGACGTTGCGACAAGGATCGTTGCAATGGTGATTCAGTTCGAACAGGTCAAGGAGAGACCAGATGCCCAAAGTCACAATCAAGTCGAAAAAGTCACGCGCAGTGCGGGAATTCGTGCTTCCTGCATTGCTGAAGAACACCTCGCGTGGTGCAGTCTCGATGACTGTTGCCCCAACCGGTGCCGCAGTTGTCGCCGCGAAGGTGACGGCGGATGCACTCTGGAAGCGCTACTGCAAACTGCGCGACGAACCTGATGGGAAGAAGGAGCGTGAGTTGATTCGCAATCAACTCATCGGCACCTACTACCACCTCGTGCGATACACCGCTGAGCGAATGCGCACTCGCCTTCCGGCCGAAGTCGAGGTTGATGACCTCATTTCAGCCGGTCTCTTTGGACTGATGGACGCGATCAATTCCTACGACCCAGGTCGTGGCATCAAGTTCGAAACCTACTGCCCCCAGCGCGTGCGCGGGGCAATCTTCGATGAATTGCGCCTGATGGACTGGGTTCCACGCCTTGTGCGATCACGCACCTCAAAGATGGACCGCGTGCGCAAGCAGATCGAGATGGAAAAGGGTCGCGTCGCGACGGACGAAGAATTGCGCGCGCAGCTCGCTGTCAGCGCCGAGGAGTTTGAGAAGATCTCACGCGACTCGCGACCCGTCGGCATCGTGAGCCTCAACAAGAAGTGGAGCGATCCAGATTCATCAGGTGAAGCGCGCGAGATCGACGTACCCAAAGAGGGTGGCGATGCCGATGCATTTCAGACACTCCAACGACAAGACTTGCAGATGCTGTTGACACGCGGCCTCACCCGATCTGAACGACTCATCGTGATTCTCTACTACTACGAAGAGCTCACCATGAAAGAAATCGGGATGACGCTCGACCTCTCCGAGAGTCGCGTCAGCCAGATGCACTCGTCGATTCTCGCCAGACTCAAGTCGCAGATGAAGCATCGACTCAAAGAAGTTAGCGAGAAGTAGTCGGTTCACTTGTTTGTCGGGATGCTTGTCGAAACGGCAGCAGCGATCGGCCGCACGAAGATGTTCATGCATTCAAGTGCCGATCCGTGGCTCTGGATGCCGAGGGGTCCTTGCGAAGCGACTCCAGGCAAGAGTGCATCTGGAATGACGAGTGTGTCGTTCAGGGTGACTGCGAGTTTCTCGCCGTTCATCACGATCCGAAATCGGTTCCATGCGCCGATGGCAGCGTCCGCCTTCGTCGTTGGAGTGCATCCAGCGCGCACGGCGGGTGGCATCGACTCATCGGAGCGGTATCCATAGATTTCGCCGCTTCCAGCTGGCCAATTCCACATGTTGACTTGGCTCTTGGAGTTTCCACGCAGGTAGATGCCGCTGTCCCACTCCTCGACTTCAACCGACTGCACGATGCCAGCCGCATCTTTGAGTTCGCGGCCGTTGGGTCCGAAACGAGGGCGCATGAGCTTTCCCTGTGAGGCTCCGACCCACTTCCAATCGATCACCAATTCGAAATTGGTGAACGAATCACACGTCCAGAGATCGCCACCCTTGCCGTCGTAGGCGAGCACGCCATCAGCGAGCTTCCAGTGGCCTGCAGCGCCATCCGATTCCTTCCACTTCACGAGTCCATCTCGAAGGAGATCTTGAAAGCCATCGTCGCTGCGAGCCACCTGCTCTGGCGTGAGCGACGGGGTTGCATCCGCAAGTCGAGTCAGTTGAATGTTGCGAAAGCGAATGGGGGTTCCCTCGCTCTCGAGGCAGATGAATCCCTTTCGAGGATTGATATCGAAAGCGCCAGAGACTTCGGTGCCGTTCACAGCGAGTGTGATGCGACCCAGATTCGCCGTGACCTTATAGTGGTTCCACTCACCCTTGCCCTTGGTCATGCGCGCTGATGGAAGGCAGCGATTCCATCCTGCAGGATGGGGTCGATCGGGAGTCATCTTCGAACCGTGAATCGCGAAGATGTCTCCTTGGCCGGTGTAGAGCAACCGCTGCTGCTCATCACGCACGTCGGGAGTCAACATGATCTGCACCTCAATCGATCGAGTGAACGGCACGCCCTTGGCTGGAAGTCCATCGCTCCAGAGAAAAAGCCCGGCGTTTCCAGGCTCTTCTTCATGCATCCAGTCGAAGTCGAGGATGAAGTTCTCATACATCTGCGCGGTGCGCAACACGCCAGTGGGCACTCCCGAACAGAGGATGTATGGAATGCCATCGTCGCCCTGCTTCACGCTCCACGTTGAGTCGGAGCAGTTGACGTTGACCCATCCCGTGAGGTCACGACCGTTCAAGAGTGGCTCTTGATCGGCGCGCGAGGTGCAGCACAGCATCGAGAGAGCGAGCAACGCGATGGTGGTGTTCATTCACGCAAGGATAGTGGCGCACCCTGAGGTGTCTGAGTTCAGTGAAAACTCCTTACGGTCCGCAGCCCCAGCCAGCCAAGATCGTGACGAGATCTCCACCGCCGACGGTGCCGTCTCCGTCCAAGTCTGCGATGGGGACGTCTGTCATTCCCCAGCAGGCCTGGTTGCGCTGTTGCACCGAGCCAGACTCCGTGCATCGATGGGGTGATCGTGCCGATGACCGAACGCACGAACAAATTCTCGATGGGGCTTGTCACCGTCGCAAGATGTCCGCCACTCGATACTGCAGCTGCTTGCGCCGCAGCCCACTGACTTGGTGACGTGACATACTCATACCAGTGCCCGTTGCCACCAGCCCTGAGGGTGCGTTATCGGCGCACTATCGCTCGACCGCGATCTCGGACACGGTTGCCGAAACGGCAAACTCAGCGGTCGTGCGCGCGCGAACTTCGTCGAGGGTCACCCCTGGCGCGATCTCAGTGAGCACAAAGCGCTGCTGTGAGTTGTCCATCTTCATGACGCAGAGATCGGTGATCAGCATGTCGACTGACCGTCTTCCTGTGAGAGGCAGCGTGCAGTGGGGGATGATCTTCGCTTCGCCCCGCTTGTTTGCGTGTTCCATGACGACGATGCGTCGTTTCACGCCGGCGACGAGGTCCATCGCGCCACCCATCCCCTTGACGAGTTTTCCCGGGATCATCCAGTTTGCGAGGTCGCCCTCTTGCGAGACCTCCATCGCGCCAAGAATGGCCAGGTCGATGTGCCCGCCGCGGATCATGCCGAAGCTGTCAGCGCTCGAAAAGAACGAATGCCCCGCGACTCCCGTCACAGTTTGCTTTCCGGCGTTGATGAGGTCGGCATCGACTTCGGCTTCGGTTGGGAAGGCTCCCATGCCGAGCATTCCATTCTCGGATTGCAGCCACACGGTCATGTGTGGCGGCACGTAGTTCGCGACAAGGGTTGGAATTCCGATGCCGAGATTGACGTAGAAGCCATCGTGGAGTTCGCGTGCGGCGCGTTGAGCGAGTTGGTTGCGATCGAGTGGCACGGATTACTCGCCGAAGCGGATGCCCTGAGCGAGAGGCAGCTCGCCGCCCCAGTTGATCGTGCAGGTCTGTCGACGCATGTAGGCCTTCCACGAATCTGAACCAGATTCGCGTCCTCCGCCAGTGTCTTTCTCGCCACCGAAGGCTCCGCCGATCTCCGCGCCGCTCGTGCCGATGTTGACGTTGGCGATGCCGCAGTCGCTGCCCGAGGCACTGAGAAACTCTTCCGCCGCGCGAATGCTGTCGGTAAAAATTGCGCTCGAGAGTCCTTGGTCGACGCCATTGTGAATCGTCATCGCTTCGTTGAGTGATTTCACAGAGAAGATGTAGAGAATCGGGGCGAAGGTCTCTTCTGTGGTGATCGGCGGGATCGATCCGGTGGGTACTCGAAGGATCGTTGGTTCGACGAAGAATCCAGGGGTGTGCGTGTGTTTGTCAATGCCAGCGGTTCCTCCGCAGACGAGAGTGCATCCCTGCGAAATCGCCTGCTCGATCGCACTGCGCATCGCAGCGACGGAGTGCGCGTTGATGAGGGGACCCATCAATGTCTTGGAATCGAGAGGATCGCCGATGGGGATCGATTGATAGGAACGAGCGAGTCTCGCGGTGAGTTGATCGACCACCGATTCGTGCACGAGGAGTCTTCGTGTGGTGGTGCAGCGTTGACCGGCCGTTCCGACGGCACCGAAGAGCACGCCGCGGGTGACGAGGTCGAGGTTTGCATCTGCGTGGACGATGATCGCGTTGTTGCCACCGAGTTCAAGCAGTGTTCGTCCGAGTCGTGCGCCGACGACTTGTGCGACACGCCGTCCCATGCGGCACGATCCCGTCGCGCTGATAAGGGGCAGTCGGCGATCGGCAAGCATCGGTTCGCCGACCTCTGCGTCCGTGCCAATGATGAGTGTGAAAACGTCCGCAGGATCAAGTCCGGCGGGGCGAAAGATCTCTTGCTCGGTCATGACTCGTCGCGCGATCTCGTTCGACGCGATCGCGACGAGTGGCGTCATCAGACTCGGCTTCCAGAGACAGGTATCGCCGCACGCCGCAGCGACCAGTGCATTCCATGCCCACACCGCGCACGGAAAATTGAACGCAGAGATGATGCCGATGGGTCCCAGTGGATGCCACTGCTCATACATCCGGTGACGGTTGCGCTCAGAGTGCATCGCATTGCCGTACAGCTGCCGAGAGAGTCCCACGGCAAAGTCAGCGATGTCGACCGCCTCTTGCACTTCGCCAAGACCCTCGGCGCGAATCTTGCCCATCTCGAGCGACACGAGTTCGCCAAGCGGCTCTTTCAGTCGGCGAAACTCGTTTCCAATTCGCCGCACAAGTTCACCGCGCGCAGGCGCTGGCAGATTTCGCCACGCGGCGAAGAGTGCCGTCGATCGCGCGATCGTCGCATCGAGTTCGGATCTCGATTGCAATCGCACCGCCGCAATCGGCGCGCCCGTCGCTGGATTGATCGACTGAACGAGCGACGGATCGGCGCTTCGTGAACTGCTCACCAGCGGATGATTCGCGATTGCGAGTTGCGTCAGAAGTGGGTGCAACTCGCTCGCAGTCGCTCTCATGGCTTGGTTGTTCCACTCGCAGGAGGGGCGGGAGGCGTTGCGGGCGCAGCAGGTGTCACAGCTGCTGGTGGAGCGCGCAGTGTGGGAGCGTCCGCAGCCGGCGGCGCCTTCATGATGACAACGCTTTCGATCATGATCGTCTCCTTGGGAACGTCAAGCATGCCCTTGTTGACACCGGTGGGAACTGCCTCAATCGCTTCGACGACATCCATCCCCTTGATGACTTGGCCGAACACGGCGTAGCCAGCGCCATCTCGTGGATCGTCGAGCATCTTGTTGTCAGCGGTGTTGATGAAAAACTGGCTCGTGGCGCTGTCGGCGCGTCCGCCCTGGCGAGCCATCGAAATTGTTCCGAGTCCGTTGGAGAGTCCGTTGGTCCACTCGTTCTTGATGCCCGCCTTCGTCGTTTTCTGCCCGAGATCTGCGATGAAACCACCGCCTTGGATCATGAATGACTTGATGACCCGGTGAAAGATCGTGCCGTTGTAATAGCCCTCTTTCGCATAGGCGGTGAAGTTTTCAACGGAAATGGGGGCTTTCGCCGCGTTGAGTTCGAGATAGATCGTTCCCTTGGTTGTCGTCATCGCAACGTAGACGGGTGCCGCTTGCTTAGTCGCCTCTTGAGCGACCGCGAAAGGTGCGCAGAGTGCCACGAGGGGGGGGATCACGAGGGCAGCGACGATGAACGCGCGTCGAGAATTCACAAGATTGATGTTGAACATAGAAAGGCATCCTACAGAGTGCATTCGCTCTAGCATGAAGGGCTATGTTGAAGTTCGGACGCGCGATCTATGACCTGTTGAGCAGTGTTCGATTTGGCATTGTGTTGATGGTGTTGCTCTTCATCTACATGTCGGTCGGGAGCGCGGGGATTGTCTATCCAGTGCATCCAAACATTTTTCATCCCGATGCGTGGGTGCATGCGCAGATGCGGCAGTGGCGCGGACTCGAGATGACTGAATTCGAGTGGTTTCATTGGTGGCCATTCACCACGATCATTTTCCTGATCGCGCTCACGCTCATCACCACGACGATTCGCCGAATCCCGCTGCGCGTTGTGAACCTCGGGGTGTGGACGATTCACTCGGGCTTGATTGTGCTCATCGTCGGAAGCGTCATCTATTTCGACACAAAGGTCGAAGGGGATAGCCCCGTTGCGCGCCGCAAGATTGTGCTCGCGCTCGAAGGGGTGGATGGTCAGGTCGAATTGCTCGCAGCGGTCGGGGCCTCGGCGACCATTGGCAGCGGAGCAGGAGCGATGCGCGTCGAAGTGTCGCAGATCGATCCAGCCTGGGAATTGCTCTCTGGACCGGATGCCGGCAAGCGTGCGTACAGCGTGAATGTGACCGTCACCGATTCGTCACGACGATTCATTCGGCAGTTGATCGCCAACTACCCGCAGTACACCGAAGACATCATTTTCACTGATGACAAAGCGCAGCCGATGAAGCGGTCGATCAAGGCGACCGGCAGTGCACTTGTCGAGCCGCGCCTTTCGGTGGCGCTCGAGTACGAAAGCCAACGGTATTTCTATGAACGCAACGACTTGGCCAAGGCGTGGGCGCTCTATGTGCGAGCCAAGGGTGCGTCGACCTGGGTCGAGCGCCCGATGACAGGCGTGCCGCTCTACAACGACTATGTCGGTGTGAGCACGGATGTCTTTGAGACGCCTGATGCGCCACCGCTTGTGCTCGATCCGATCCATGTGGCGGTCGGCGCCGTTGATGCGAACGATCCGTGCGCTGACGTGACGTTCTCCGTGAGCGGCTACCTGCGATATGCGCAGACTCGCTCGCGACTCGTGGATGGTGGGGCGCGCGCGGCGTTCAATCCATCCGCCGCGATCGAAGTTTCTGGCGCAGAAGGTGCGCACACGACCTACCGATTGGTGGCGAACGATCCTGCGCGTTCGAGTGGCGATGACGGATTGATTCGCATCGTCACCGTTGAGAGCGAAGCACAGTTCACGAAGATGCAGGGAAGCGCGACCTTGCACGTCGTGATTCCCGCGGTGGGAATCGACATTGTCGAACCAGTGCGAGTCGCGGATGCGCAGAGTGATGGTCCCTTCGTGCCGCTGGGGGCGATTGACTCTGGATATGGCTACCGCGTTCTCGCAGCACAGGATGAACTGCCTGTGGGATCGCGCACCGCGAGCGTGCTCGTCGTCGATATCAAGACTCCGACCGCGACGATTCGACGGTGGGTTTTCGATGACACGTCGCTCACACGAGATGTTCCCGCTGACGGTGGTGGTCACGGTGTTCCGATCGCGCCAGATCCGAGCGTGCAGATGGAGTACGCGCGCGGTGGCGGTCGGGCGATCCTGACGCTCGCTGTGGGTCCTGCCCACGAACAACTGCGAATCATGACCGCAATCGGCGATGCGCAAGCGAAGGTGCAGCCAGTCATTCTGAATGAGGCGATCGTTCTTCCAGCGGGACTCTCACTGCGCGTCACCTCGTTCATCGCCAACAGCGTCGTCGAGAGCCGTCCGATGATCGTGCCTGAATCACAACGAATGCGCGACGCGCGTGAACTCTTCGCGCAGGTCTTGGTGAATGTGCCTGGAGGAGCGTCGCAGTGGATGGAGTTCAGCCCCTATGCGGTCGATGATTTTCGATTCGCACTTCGGCGCCATCCCTATCACCCCATCTCGGTCACGCTTGCAGATGGTCGCGAGATGGAATTGCTCTTTTCACGTCGTCGGTTGCCACTCGACACCGAAATCGCGCTCGAGGAATTTGTACTGACGAGTCACGCGGGTGGATACACGGGCGAGGGTGGAACGATTCGCGATTACACAAGTCTGGTGCGCTTTCGAGATGCGGGTGGCGTGTGGGGAGAGCCAACATCGGTCAGCGTGAATAGCCCCATTGAGCACAACGGTCTCTCGTACTTCCAGGCGCAGTGGGATCCGCCAGAACCTCCGACCTCGGCACAGGATCGCGGATCGATGGGGCTGAACTACACGGTGCTTGGTGTTGGGAACCGCAACGGCGTCTCTACGCAGTTGGGTGGCTGCATCATCGCGGTCATGGGAATGATCTACGCTTTCTGGGTGAAGCCAGTCTTGATTCGACGAAGAACTGCTCGAGCGAAAGGGAGTGTGAACTCGTGAAAATGTACTGGATGCTGTGTGCGCTCATCGCGCTGGTGATGCCTCTGCTGGCAGCGGATTCATTTGAGCGTGAGCTCGACCTTTCGCCGCTCGATGGCGTGGCCGTGCAGACTGAGGGACGTCTCAAGAGCTTTAGCTCGTTTGCGCAAGGGCAGATGGCATTCGTGAGTGGTCCGCGAAAGATCAACGGGCAGACTGCCACGTTCACCTACCTCGACATGCTGATGCGTCCCGATGCGTACAGCGACGCCGATGTGATCTTCGTCAAGGGCACCGTGGTGCGCGCGCCGATCGCGCAAGCGTTGGTGGGGGCAGACGCAACGCTCGCTGCGCGCATGGACACGTTCATGGCGACAGGTTTGATTTCGGAAAAGTTGCTGAGCCGGCCAGAGCTTGAGAGCGTGGTTCGGTCGCTTCAATCAGATCTCTTGCGCACAGCGAAGGCGATGGATGCTGTGCGCGGAGCGCGCACGGTGATGAGTCCAGAGTTTCTGCTCGATCGATTGCGCATTGTGCCGGCAGCGCCGTCTGACAAGGATCAGCGTTGGTCATCGATGCGTGATGTGATGTTGCTCGCAGCCGATCCTTCAGCAGTCAAGGCGGCAGGAGCCTCCGCAGAGCCGATCGCGGGAATTGATGAACAGACGCAGCGAGCGTGCGCTGCGGCATGGAAATCGCTGGTCGAGGGGTGGACCAACGGCAATGCGAATGAAGTGAACCGAGCAGTCGCGGCGCTCGCGCCACTCGTGCGATCGATGAATCCTGCGGTCTATCCTGAGAGCAATCGACTGCACTGGGAGTCGTGGTATTTCGCCAACGGAAACCTCTCGGCGGTGTGGCTGGTCTA
Organism: Singulisphaera sp. GP187; assembly: GCA_945869475.1. Taxonomy (GTDB): domain Bacteria; phylum Planctomycetota; class Phycisphaerae; order Phycisphaerales; family SM1A02; genus F1-60-MAGs104. The sequence continues at coordinate 133,782 of CAMBOV010000005.1, forward strand.
TGCGCTGAGTGTCATCCTCTTGTTGCTCGGTGTGGTCTATCGCTGGAAGTCGGCGCGCGTCGCGGGACTCGCGGTCTTCGGCCTCGCCTTCCTTCTGCAGAGTGCTGCGCTCGCGCTTCGCTGGTGGATCTCATCACGCTGGCCCAACTCAAACATGTTTGAAGCGGTCACGACCGCTGCGTGGTTCGGCGGATGCGCGGCGATCATTCTCGAAATCGCATTGCGTCGACGGGCTGCCGCCGGCATGTTCGCTCTCGCGAGTGGAATTTCGAGCGCGACCGCGCTGATGGCGGCTCACTTTTTGCCGGTGCAACTGAATGCGCAGATCTCAAACATGATGCCGGTGCTGCATGATGTCTGGCTCTACATCCACACGAATGTGATCATCTTTTCGTATTGCTTGATCTTCATGGCCGCGGTGAGTGCAGCGCTCTACGTCGTCTATCGACTCTGTGGCGGCGCGCCTGTCTTTGCGCGCGTCGGCGGTGGCGGTGGGCTCGCTCTTACTGGGGAGACACCACTTCGCGGGGAAAAACTCGGCGAAGTGCTCGACGGCGTCACGATGTTGCTGATGAAACTCTCATTCGTGCTCTTGTGGACGGGAATCGTGATGGGCGCGATCTGGGCTGATCATTCGTGGGGTCGTCCCTGGGGATGGGATCCAAAGGAAGTCTTCGCGCTCAACACCTTCGTGGTGTTCGCCGTGCTCGTGCATGTGCGCTATCGCGTGAAAGACAAGGGGCTGTGGACGGCAATCTTGGCTGTGATCGGCGCCGCGGTGATGATCTTCAATTGGATCGTGATCAACTTTGTGATCACGGGATTGCACTCATATGCCTGATGCGCCTGATACGCGTGATGGGCGTTTCGCCGTGCGCGGGCGCGACGTCTTGAGCGTCGCTTTGATGGTCGCCTTGCTCGTCGCCTTGCTCGTCGGCTTGCTCGTCGGCTTGCTCGAACGTGGCGCGACTCCGCCGTAGGTCGCCGATTCGCCGAGTTCTTCGGCGATTCGAAGAAGTTGGTTGTACTTGGCGGTGCGATCCGATCGGCAGGGTGCGCCTGTCTTGATCTGTCCGCAATTGGTGGCGACCGCGAGATCAGCGATCGTGCAATCTTCAGTCTCTCCAGATCGATGGGACAGGATCGCTCGATAGCCCGCGCGGTGCGCGATGTTGACCGCGTCGAGAGTCTCGCTGAGTGTTCCGATCTGATTGACCTTGATGAGGATCGCATTGGCGCATCCCTCGGCGATGCCTCGCTTCAAAAATTCTGGATTTGTCACGAACAAGTCATCGCCCACGATTTGAACTTTCGATCCGAGCGACGTTGTGAGCGCCTTCCATCCTGCCCAATCGCCCTCGGCGAGTCCATCTTCGATCGAACGAATCGGCCACTTCGCGCACCAGGTCTCCCAGAGTCGAATCATTTCGTCGCTCGAGAGGATGCGCTTGGGATCACTCTTGAAGAAGCAGTAGCCCTTCTTGCCGCGCGCCCGCGCTTCCTTGGCGAGTTCGCTCGTGGCGGGATCGAGGCAGATGAGAATCTGGCGACCGAGGTCGTAGCCTGCAACTTCGACGGCGCGCGCGATGAGATCAAGCGCTTCTTCGTTGCTCTTGAGATTCGGTGCGAAGCCGCCCTCGTCGCCGACCGATGTTGAGAGCCCGCGCTCGTGCAAGACGCGCTTGAGTGCGTGGTAGATCTCGACTCCAGCGCGCAGTCCTTCAGAAAAATCAGAAAACCCCCACGGTTGAATCATGAACTCTTGAAAGTCGACGGTGTTGTCGGCATGTTTGCCGCCGTTGAGAATGTTCAGCATCGGCGCAGGAAGAGTGCGCGCGTGCGTGCCTCCGACGTATCGGTAGAGCGGTTGGTCGGTCGCGATTGCTGCCGCGTGTGCGACGGCAAGACTCGTCGCGAGCGTTGCGTTTGCGCCGAGCTTCGCCTTGTTCTTTGTTCCATCAAGCGCACGCAACAACTGATCGATCGACTCTTGTGTGCGCGCGTCGGCTCCGAGCAATTCAGGAGCGATGAGCGCGTTGATGTTTTCAACAGCCTTCGACACGCCTGTGCCCATCCACCGCTTCTTGTCTCCATCGCGAAGCTCAACTGCCTCATGTTCGCCGGTCGAGGCCCCGCTGGGAACCGCAGCGCGGCCGACCGCTCCTCCGCTCAGTCGCACCTCACATTCGACCGTTGGTTGACCGCGAGAATCGAGGATTTGGCGAGCGCGAATGTCGTCGATGTTGAATGGCATGCCACCAAGATAGTGACTTGGAGGTCTGCGTGGACAACCTGTCGGAGTGGTGCGGCGTTCAAGGAATTGACCGATAGTTCGCCGATGCCCTTTCGCAACGGAGTTTTGTCGTACGCCCGCTGCGCGGTCGTCTCAGGTGCTGCCCCACAATCCATCGATGAAGCGGCGCTGGCGAAGTTAAATGCGAATCGCATTCGCCCTGATGCGTGCGGCAATGGAGTTGCGATGACGAGCGGATGGATCGCTGGTCGCCACGTCTTTGATCTCGAGTTCAGCCACGAATCGAACAGCTTCTCGTCGGTGCTGCTTGCGTCACTTCGCACCGATACGGTTGGCGTTCCTCCGGCGCTCAAGCGCGCCTATCGCGCGATGGCCGAGGATGAGTTGCGAGGGGGAGCGCAGAGCGACCGGCAACTCTCTCGCGCGGATCGAATGGAGGCGAAGGAGCGCGCCGAGCAGCGTGCGATGCACGAAATCGGCGAAGGGCGCTGGCGCAAGATTGCCGAGCGACCTGTGCTGTGGGATCTTGAGAACAAGTTCGTGCTCTCTGCCGTCGATGGCGAAGCGGCTTTCAATCAGCTGAAGTTGGTCATGGCAGAGACGTTTGATTGTCACATCGAACGACAGGCAGCGGGACGGCGCGCCGTCGCTGACGCAGAGGCTCTGGGCCTCGCACGTGAACTGCGCGATGCACAGGCGGATGCCTTCGTCTCGCCGCCCGCGGCGATTGCGACGGATGCAGATGGAGCGCCGCGGCGAATCGGCGATCGTCCTGAACCGACGTGGGCGGCGGGGGATCCTCTAGATTATTTCGGCAATGTTTTTCTCTTGTGGCTCTGGTGGAAGTGCGATTGCGCCGAAGGTCTCGTCGAAGTTGGCGCGCCTGGTAGCGAAACCACCGAAGTTGCGCTTGTCGCCGAGCGACATCTCGACCTCGAGTGTGCGTGGGGAGTCACTGGCGCGGTGAGTTTGCGCGGCGATGCACCGACGAGAAGCCCCGAAGCTGCGCGTGCGCTTCAGAGTGGCAAGATGCCTCGGCGCTTGGGACTCACCGTTGCCGCCGATGGGCAGGTCTGGCGGTGCACATTGCAAGGAGATCGTCTCACGGTCGGCGGACTCGTACTACCAAAGCCGATCGAACCACCGCAGTCGATCCGTGAACTCATCGAAGAGCGCATCGAGAGCACACTTTCATTCGAGCGCACACTCGGCGCGCTCTATCAGACGTTCTTGCGTGTGCGACTCGGCGCCGAGTGGAAGTCAACCAAAGCAAACATGAGCGGATGGATTCGCGAGCGCGCGGCTGGACGTCTCGTCACCGGTTCGCCGATCTCAGTCGGTCGTTGAGTAGCGATGCGCCGCTCGTGCAGCGGCGATGAAGGCGCGAATGCGCGCCGGGTCTTTGATCCCCCGTTCACTCTCAACCCCGCTCGAGACGTCGACTCCCGCCGGGCGGACGACCTCGATTGCCCGCTCGACCGACTCTGGAGTGAGACCACCCGCGAGAATCAAGGGCTTCGTGAGGTGCGGACGAAGGGATGCGAGCAGGTACAGCCACTCCTGATTCAGCGCCGTGCCGCTTCCGGGAGTGGTGCCGTCGACGAGAATCGCGTCGATGTTCGGATCGGAGTTCCACTGCAGAATCTCTGAAGTCGAACCCGTGAGTGCCTTGATAATGAAGGGCTGCTTCGCGCGGGGGCGCGGCGCAACGACCTGCGCAATGTCATCCTGTGTTTCGCTGCCGTGAAACTGCACTCCCCCTCGCCACTGCGCGCGTTGCGAGTCGCTCATGGGAGAATCTCGCAGCACGGCGATGCACGCCACCGTCGGAGGAAGCACCGCGTGCACAGCACATGCTTGCTCGAACGAAAGCGTTCGAGGACTCCCGTGCGCAAGCACGATTCCGACTGCATCAGCCCCCGCATCGGCGCAGATGCGTGCCGTGTCGCATTCACGAATGCCGCAGATCTTGATGAACAAATTCACGCGGGAGCCGTTTCGTCGAGTTCGCTCAGGAACGCCTTGGTCTGTTCGATGACCTCGCGACTCGGTGCGGGCACAGCTGTGAGAAGCGCCGCAAGAATCTCGCGAGCACGCGCGGGCGCGTTGAGTTTTCGACCGTGCGTCACTGCAGCGAGGAGCAGGGCACCGCTCGATTCAGGGTGCGTCGGCGCACGCGAGGCGACTCGTTCCCACGCAGCAGCCGCGGTCGCAAACTCGCCTCGCGACCAGCGCGCGGTGGCATCGTTGAGTGCGTCCTTCACGTCACTCTCGCTCATCGATCGGGGAGCAAAGAGCGTGGTCGATTTCGTCGCGGCTGCGACACCCGGTGCAGTCGCAGCCAGTTTCGCGCTGTCGTTCATCCACGGGCTCGAACTCTGATCGAGCGCTGCGCGCATCGCACGCCGTCGCTGCGCTTGCTTCAAAAGAAAGAAAAGGTCGAACTCAGTTCGTGGAAGCACACGCAGACCAAGCAACGCGATCATCGTGGCGAGTCCGAAGGCGCACCCAGAGAGATGCGCTGAGTAAGCGATACCGCCGACGGACGAGATGGTGGATCCAATCTGACCGAGCAGATCGAGCGCCGCAAAGATCGCAACGAGAACGAGTCCTGGGATTTCGATGACACTGAAGAAGAAGAGCACGCGCACTCTCGAGCGGGGGCAGAGCGCTGCGAAAGCTCCTGTCACCGCCGACACGGCGCCGCTCGCCCCAATCATTGGTGCTGGATCGATACACCACTGCCCGAGTGCGGCGGCGACTGCGCCCGCGAGGTAGAAGAGAGCAAACCAGAGCGATCCAAGACGATCTTCGACGGCTCCACCAAAAATCCAGAGAAAGAGCATGTTGAACGCGACGTGGCTGAGTCCGGTTGGGTCGTGCAGGAAGGCGTACGAGATGAGAGTCCACGGGTGAGTAATGACGGTCCACGTGCCCGGATAGAAAACGCCCACGTCCATGACCCCTGCCGCGAGCGCAGAGTTGCTGTTGAGTCCGAGCGAGACAAACAGAAACGTGACGATGTTGAGAGCGATGAGAGAAATCGTGACAACGGGCGTTTTCTTCGATGGTCGATCGGTCCCGATGGGTATCATCTTGACCCCTAGGATAGGAGTTCTATGCCACTCATTGTTGATAAAGGTCTTGGAAACACAATCGCCGCCGACACCACGCTCTCGTTCATCGATGGAGCGAAGGGGGTCCTTGAATACGTTGGCTACGACATCGATTCGCTCGCTCGCAACTCGACCTTTGAAGAGACGACGTGGCTCTTGTGGAATGGACGACTTCCAACCGCGCGCGAACTTGCCGCATTCAAGGTCGAACTTCAGCGCGAGTATGCAGTCGATGCACGGATGTTGGATGTCGTGCGGTCGATTCCACGAACCGCAGCGCCGATGGATGCCCTTCGAACACTCGTCTCGGCTCTGGGACACTTCGATCTCGAAGCCGACGATTCATCTGTTGCCGCAAACAAGCGCAAGTCGACGCGATTGGTCGCCAAGACTGCGACACTTGTTGCACTCTTCGATCGCGCTCGCAAGGGAAAGTCATTCGTCGCGTCCGACGCAACACTTTCGCTCGCAGGAAATTTTCTGTGGATGTTGACGGGGGCGCGTCCAACCGCGTCGATGGAACGCGCGCTCGATGTCTGCCTCGTGCTTCACGCCGATCACGGGTTGAATGCCTCGACTTTCGCTGCGCGTGTGACGATCTCGACACAGAGCGATATGTATTCAGCGGCAACGACGGCGGTGGGAACGCTGAAGGGTCCACTGCATGGAGGTGCGAACCAAGAAGTGATGGAGATGCTGCTCGAAATTGGCGACTTCGCAAAGGTCGACGCGTACATCGCGGACAAACTCGCGCGCAAAGAGCGCATCATGGGCTTCGGTCACCGGGTCTACAAGGCCTACGACCCGCGTGCGACCTACCTCAAGACGTTCGCGAAGCAGGTCGCTGCTGATACGGGCAACCTTCCCCTCTATGAAATGACGCGGCGCATCGAAGAGATCGTGCTCGCGCAACCCAACATCATCGAGAAGGGAATCTTTCCCAACGTCGACTTCTATTCTGCGACGACCTACTACTCGCTGGGACTCGATCTCGACCTCTTCACCTGCATGTTTGCGGCGAGCCGCATGTCGGGATGGACCGGCCACTGCATCGAGCAACTTGCTGCCAACAAGCTCATCCGTCCACACGCTGATTACACCGGTCCACACGGACTGACGTACCAGCCGATCGGTCAGCGCATCGATGGCGAGACGTCGAGCAGTTCGCCGTCGGTCAAGACCGCGATGTCTGTGCTCGCCTGATCAAACGCATCGTCCATGTGAATCAATCGCATTTTGGCGCGCACCTCGGGGGGGAGTGCGTTGAGGCACGCGATGGGGGTGTGCACCCGTGATTCAGTGGTTTCGTGCACGATGACGTCTGCCGAAGAGAGCCAATCAATATGGGCTGGATCAAAGCGCGTGTCGCCGCTCCATCCAAGAGTCGCGCCGTCACGCGAGATGCGAAAGCCACAGCATGGCATGAGGTGCTCCGCGTGGCGAACTTCGACCCGCAGATCGGC
>CAMBOV010000006.1 GCA_945869475.1 Singulisphaera sp. GP187
CGAAGATGACAGCGACGGATTCAACTTCAACAATGAAGGATGGCTCATCGATCCTCGTCCGCCGCTTGGCTCGCCGCCGCCGCCGGGCACTGTGAATCCAGCGACGTGGGCGAACTCAGGTGGATGGATCGGCTGGGTTGACTGGCCGGCGTTTTGGCATCCATCAAACATTACTTACAGTTTGGTCGATGGATCGACCGAGTCGTATGCGCTCCAGAATCCAAAGCTTGTTTCGCTCATTCAAGGACCACCGGGTGCTGGCTATGGCCACAACTTTCCGCAACCTGCTGACAATCCCGCTACTGGACCTTGGCGCCGCGATTGGATGCACTTTCGCGATCGACTGCTTCCAGGCGTGATTCCACCGATGATTCCGCGCTATCAGGAGCAATGACATGAGAGATACCACACGCCGCGCATTCACCGTCACCGAGTTGCTCGTCGTCATCGCGATCATCGCGCTCTTGGTCGCGCTTGCGATGATCGGATTTCAGAAAGCGCAACTGATGTCGCGCACATCGCTCTGCCTCTCGAATCAACGGCAAATCTCGCTCGCGCAGACGAGTTACGCGACTGACAATGGCGGAGCGTTCGCGAGTCCGTGCACATCTTTTCGCGGAATGTCAGGCGCATTCAATCTCTCGAGCACCTGCGGCAATTTTCCGGTGCTCCTCAACGGCGGAAGTCTGACCAACGACTCGTATCACTCGTGGGTCTCGTCGTACCCAGGACTCGACGCCAATGGCAATCCGAAACTCACCGGCAATCTCGAGAACGAAGGCGCGCTCACGAAGGGTCGACTCTTCGAATACGTCGGATCGGTTCCGGTGTATCGCTCGCCGCATGATCCGACGGGTCGACTGCGAAGTTATTCACTCAGCGCATTTGTCGGCGTCACACTTCCAAACGACGTCGCGAACTACGGCAAGAGTTGGATCGATTGGTTCTGCGCGCAGGGGGTCACGCCGCGCCAGTGGAACACCACACAACTCTCGCGCGTGAAGAATCCATCCACCACAATGCTTTCGATCATTGAAGAGGATGGCGGCGCAACGAATCACAACACCCATGGATTCGTGATCGATCCGCGACCACCCACTGGATCGCCACCTCCACCTGGAGTCCCAAATCCAGCGCTCTGGGCGCTCACCGGAGGTTGGCAGGGATGGATCGACGCACCCGCGATTTGGAAGCCCGCGCCGATTACCACGAGCAATGTCGATGGATCAACGCAGTCGTACACGCTTGAAAACTCTGCGCTGCTCGCATCGATGTACGAGTCGCAGAGCGCTGGCCAGACGCACGGATTGGTGCAAGGCCCAGACAATTCTGAAGGTCCATGGCGACGCGATTGGATGCACTTTCGCGATCGATTGTTGCCAGGTGTCATTCCGCCGATGGTGCCGCGCTATCAGGCGCAGTAGAGCGAGTCCTCGCTTCAGGAGCGACAGCGACGATGCCCATCGCGGAAATGGGATCATGGGATCATGGGATCATGTGATGCGTCGAATCCCTTCCCCAAGAGCCCCAACAGGACGCTGAAAACGCAGGAGTTCGCAGGAGAGTCGGGCGGTCCCTCACGCATTCCGCCGTCGGAATCCTGCCGTAAACTGCGGATCGAATGAATGTGAGACTTGATCATTCCTCGCTGAAATCCGCGCTGACCTCGCTGAGCGATGGCATCGCGGTGGTCAGCGATACGAAATGGTTCTACGTGCAGACCGATGCCGTGCAGAACACGTTGATCGCGGGCGTCATCCAGAACTTTGAGTTCGTCTACGAGATCAGCATCAAGATGCTCCGCCGTCGGCTTGAACTCGATGCGGCGAGCCCGACTGAGATTGACCAGGACAACTTTCGTGACCTGCTTCGCACCGCAGCGGAGCGGGGATTGATCACGAATGTCGAAGCCTGGTTTGAGTATCGAAAGATGCGCAACACGACTGCGCACACGTATGACCATGACCGCGCGCAGAAGGTCTATCAAGGCACGATGGCGTTCGTGGCTGATGCGACCGAGTTGCTGAAGAACTTGGAATCCCGCAATGGCTGAGAGTGTGTTGGCGATCGAGCCTCATCACCTGCGACTCGTCCACGAGATTCTGAATCGGCATGTTCCCACGCACGAAGTCTGGGCATTTGGCTCACGCGTGACGGGAACGCACAAAGAATACTCAGATCTCGATCTCGCAATCATCACTTGCGAGCCCATGAGCATCTCCACAGCGGCGAGTCTCAGTGATGCATTCTCTCAATCCGACTTGCCATACAAAGTGGATCTCGTCGACTGGGCATCCACCAGCGATTCTTTCCGGCAGATCATCGAAGGCCAACGAGTCGTCGTGCGGCCGATCTCCAACTGATCAGCCGCCGCACCAAACTCAATACTCGCAACTCTTGGGTGTTCGAGCGAACGGGATGACATCTCGCACATTCGCCATGCCCGTTGCGTAGAGGATCGTTCGCTCGAAACCGAGTCCAAATCCAGCATGCGGAACAGTGCCGTATCTGCGCAGGTCTCGATACCAGCTGTACGCATTGCGATCGAGCTTCATCTCATCGATGCGCTTGTCGAGCATGTCGAGTCGCTCTTCGCGTTGACTGCCGCCCACAATCTCGCCGATGCCAGGCGCAAGAATGTCCATCGCCGCAACGGTCTTGCCATCGTCATTCATGCGCATATAAAAAGCCTTGATGTCTTTGGGGTAGTTCATCAAGATCACAGGACGCCCCACGAGTTGCTCGGTGAGATATCGCTCATGCTCGCTCTGTAAATCCGTTCCCCACGAAACGGGATACTCAAACTTATGTCCCTTGGCGATCGCCGCCTCGAGGTGGCGAATTCCGTCGGTGTAGTCCATCCTTTCGAAGGGAGCCTCGATCAGTTTCTGCACGCGGGTGATGCACTCTTTGTCGATGCGATCTGCGAAGAACTTCATGTCGTCACCACGCTCGTTGAGCAGCGCAGTGAACATGTGTTTCAAAAGGCTCTCCGCGAGCTGCGCATCTTCGACAAGCGACGCGAAGGCGATCTCAGGTTCGATCATCCAGAACTCAGACAAGTGGCGACTGGTGTTCGAATTCTCAGCGCGAAAGGTCGGTCCAAAGGTGTAGACCTTGCTGAGCGCAGTGCACCATGTCTCGACGTTGAGTTGCCCCGAGACGGTGAGGTGAGTCTCTTTGCCAAAGAAGTCTTGCGAGAAGTCGACCTTGCCATCTGGAGTGCGCGGAAGATTCGCCAGGTCGAGTGTTGAGACGCGAAACATCTGTCCCGCACCTTCACAGTCGCTGCCGGTGATGATCGGCGTGTGGATCCAAAAGAATCCTTGATCGCTGAAGAATCGGTGCACAGCCATCGCGAGGCAGTGACGCACCCGACCAATCGCACCAAACGTATTCGTGCGCGGCCGCAAGTGCGCGACCTCGCGCAAGTATTCGAACGAATGTGGCTTGGGTGAGATTGGATAGGTGTCTGGATCTTCGATCCATCCCACAACCTCGACGCACGTCGACTGCATCTCGACCGACTGTCCCTTGCCCTGGCTCGCGACGATCTCGCCCTCTGCGATGATTGCGCATCCCGCCGTGAGTCGCAGAATCTCGCTCGCGTAGTTCGCGGCGGCACTTGCCACGACCACCTGCAATCCATCGAAGCACGAGCCGTCGCTCAACTGCACAAATGAGATGCCCGCCTTCGAGTCGCGGCGGGTGCGCACCCAGCCCTTGAGGCGGACGGACTTTCCTAGGTACGAGGCCGGGTCACGAAAGAGTTGCGCAACTGAAACGTCGATCATTCGCCAAAGGTATATGGGCGCTTGCGGCTTTCGTGTGGGGTGCGCGCGTACCCCAGGCGCGACGTGCAAATCCAAATGCTGCAGCACTCGGTTCTGCCCGCAGCAGGGGGTCGGCGCTTCCACCCGCTCCCGCCAATTTGGCAGATTTCGCCACAAAACCTCGCTCGGGGGACGGTGGAGTGGTTTGACGGCAGGGGTGCCCGTTCACGGGATGGCACACAGTTTGCTCTACCGCACCGCTCATGGTCGCGAATCAGCACCATCTTCAGTCTTTTGACGCCTCCGCTGCCGCGCAGTCTGCGCAGCCTATGCATGGCGCCGTTGGAACGCACCGTCTCAACCTCCTGCTGGCTTATGCAGGATGGCGTGAAGACTCCTTCGCCGACCAATTGCCGCCGCTCTTGCAGCCGATGGGTATCCGTTGCATACGCAGCCGCACGGCTCAAGAGGCTCGAAGCGTCATCCTGCACAATCGTGTGCACATCGCCGTCATCGATCTTGCAACACCCGCTGATGACTCGCAGGTCGCCCAGAATGACAAGCTCGGCGCGCGCGTCTTGCACTTGCTTCGCGCGATGAGTCCGGTGCCGCCGATGGTGGTGGTTCGACCCAAGCAAATTTCGCCGCGCGAATCTCAGCGCGGTCTTGTTGAAGCACTGCGCGAAGGCGCATTTTCAGTTCTTGAGCGTCCCGTCCCGCTGGAGTCCATGTTGGAAACTCTCCGGCGGGTCGTTCAACGTCATTACGCAGGTCATTGGCCCGCGTATTGAGTCCAGTTTCTGACAGCAGTTTTTAAGAAAGGCAATCACCCATGAAAGTTCGACCACTCGGAGACAAGATCATCGTCAAGCGCAACGAGGCGCAGACCAAGACCGACTCTGGCATCTTCCTTCCAGAGACCGCAAAGGACAAGCCAAAGCAGGGCAAGATCATCGCGCTCGGGTCGGGAATCCTCAACAAGGACACTGGCAAGTACATGCCTTTTTCAGTGAAGAAGGGTGACACTGTTCTCTTCACGACCTACTCAGGAACTGAAATCAAGATCGACGGCGAGACGTTCCTCATCATGACCGAAGAGGATGTCTTGGGCATCATCGACTAATCACATCATTCACACTCATCAATCCATACGGAGCAATCAATGACCGCAAAACAAATTACTTATGACAATGACGCGCGCGAGCGCATTCTTCGTGGCGTGCAGAAGCTCGCCAAGGCCGTGAAGGTCACACTCGGACCATCCGGTCGCGTTGTGATTCTCGAGAAGTCGTTCGGCGCACCAACCGTTACCAAAGACGGCGTGACGGTCGCGAAAGAAGTCGAACTCGAAGATGCCTATGAAAACATGGGCGCGCAGATGGTGAAAGAAGTCGCCAGCAAGGCCAGTAAGGATGCAGGCGACGGCACCACCACCGCAACGATCTACGCCGAAGCAATCTTCGCTGAAGGACTCAAGAACATCACCGCGGGTGCCAATGCGAACATGGTTCGCCGTGGAATCGAGGCGGCCGTTCGTGAAGTCGTCGCTGAACTGCAACGCCTCTCAAAGCCAGTGAAGAACTCAAAAGAGATCTCGCAGGTCGGAACATGCTCTGCCAACCACGACACGCAAATCGGCGCGATTATCGCTGAGGCGATGGACAAGGTTGGCAAGGATGGCGTCATCACCGTTGAAGAAGGCAAGAGCCTCGAGACCGAAGTTGAACTGCTCGAAGGAATGCAGTTCGATAAGGGATACCTCAGCCCACACTTCGTCACCAATCCAGCTGCGATGGAGAGCGTGCTTGAAGATGCACTCGTGCTCGTCTATGAGAAGAAGATGTCATCGGCCAAAGACCTCTTGCCAATTCTCGGCAAAGTTGCTGAAGCTGGACGTCCACTGCTCATCGTTGCAGAAGACATCGATGGCGAAGCGCTCGCGATGCTTGTTGTGAACAAGCTGCGCGGCGTGCTCAAGGTCTGCGCAGTCAAGGCTCCTGGATTCGGTGATCGTCGCAAGGCGATGCTCGAAGACATCTCGGTGCTCACGGGCGGCAAGCCAATCATGGAAGAACTCGGCATGCAACTCGAGAACGTCACAATCGCCGATCTCGGTCGCGCGAAGAAGATCACCATCGACAAGGACAATTGCACGATCGTCGAAGGCGGCGGCAAGACCAAGGACATCCAAGGTCGCATCGAGCAACTCAAGAGCCAGATCGAAGCAGCAAGCAGCGACTACGACCGTGAGAAGATTCAAGAGCGTCTCGCGAAGCTCGCAGGCGGCGTTGCGCAGATCAACGTCGGTGCAGCGACTGAAGTCGAGATGAAAGAGAAGAAGGCTCGCGTCGAAGATGCGCTGCACGCGTGTCGCGCAGCGGTCGAAGAAGGCATCCTTCCAGGCGGCGGCGTTGCGGTGCTTCGCACACGCAAGGCACTCGAGAAGTTGAAGAAGACGCTGCTCAGCGATGAGCAAGTCGGAGTCGACATCGTCTTGCGTGCACTCTCAGCTCCAATCAAGCAGATCGCTGCGAATTGCGGGCTCGATGGATCGATCGTCGCGCAGAAGGTTGAAGAATCAACCGACCCATCATTCGGATTCAATGCTTCGACGGGCGTGTACCAAGACCTCGTCAAGGCTGGCGTGATTGTGCCAACCAAGGTCGAGCGTGTTGCGTTGCAGAATGCAGCGAGCATCGCTGGACTGCTGCTCACCACAGATTGCGCGATCACCGATATCAAGGAAAAGAAGTCGAAGGCGCCAGCAGCTGGCGGCGACGACGATATGGATTATTGAACGCATTGACTGGGAGTGCCGCACGCGGGCGTCTCCGCGCAGCGCACTCGCGTCGATCCGCAAGGCCCTACCCAACACCGGGTGGGGCCTTTTCTTTTTCACCATGCAACCAATTCCATCCGTACGATCAGTCGTATGACCCACCCGCGAAAGGCGCACTCTGCACGACTCGTCGCAGTGCTCGTATCGCTCGCGACCGCGCCAGCGGTGGGCGCGCCGCAGTCGGACGCGCCGAAGAAGGGCGGATCAAGTTGGAAGTTGCCGCCGTCCTCGTCGCCGAAATCGCCATCGTCCGCCTCGAAAGACGACGATGACGCGCCCGCAGGCGGCACACTCTCGCAGGCCGACGCTGCGGCACTCGTCGCGATGGCACACGCGCAGCGCGTCGCATCGGCACGCGGCGGAGTTGTTGGCGCGTGGAATGACTCGGTGCAGCTCTACTTTGCGCAGTCGACCGAGTTACTCGCGCCCGAGAGTTTTCTCGCTGTCTCTTCGCCGACTGTGATCGACCTCGCTCCCGGTTCGATTGGACTCTTCGTGCAACACTTTCCAATCACCGACGGCCTCGCATTTGGTTCGATCGCGCGCGCGACAAGCAGCGATGGTGGATCGAACTGGAGCCAACTCGAGCGATGCACATTTGAGGGATTGCCCGCCGTGATGGACGGTCCCGCAAATCCATGCGTCTGCTCTGCCGGCGCCGGCAAGTTGCGAATGTATTTCGTCGCGCGTGATTACTCAGCCCCGCAACCAGCGCGCGTGCTTCTGTCTGCGCTCTCGACTGATCAAGGGCGAACATGGCGCGTTGAGCCATCACAGAACATGCCGCTCGATGAACGGATCGCAGCAGGAGCAGAACTCTTCGATCTCTCGGCGACGACAGTTGGTTCGACGACGTACATCCTGATCGCAGTCTCCAACGAAGGCGAGCCACTCCTCTACGCTTGCGCAGTTGGTGATGGAGTCTCGGTGATGCGTCCCATGCGACCGAAGAATGCCGCCGATGCAGACGCTGGTGCAACTTTCAGAGGCTCGGCCACCAGCGACAAGGCCCAGATCATTTTCACAGGAATGCCCTCGAAAGAAGGGGAATTGCTGCGCGTGACGAGTCGCACCGGAAGCGCCTGGAAAGCAGAACCACTCGACGCCAACGCGCGACCGCCGCTCGATGGTGCGATCGATGTTGCGTACTTCAACGACGTCGCAAGTGGACGGCACCTCTACGCAATCGTCACACGCGACGATCATCCGCTGCCGCAGAGTCCGCTGCCGACGACCCCACTTCCAGAATCGCCACCAACCGATGGTGACGCACCGCCGGCGAGTTCAGAAGATGGCGCACTCGAGGTCGCACCCACCGGCCGTAAGACGTCAGATCCAGTTGCTGCACCCGTCGCACCAGAAGTTCGTCCGCTTGGCGGGAAAAAATCGTCACCCGTTGGCGGACAAAAGGGACCGACCGCGCCTCCCATGTTCAGTCTGTAACTTCTTACTTCGCGCCGACGGTGTCTCGACCTTGAATGCCATCGGTCGTGAGAACGTGAAAGGCAGTGTTTACAAGTTGGTCATACGCCTGCGCGGTGTAGTAAGCGTTGAAGTTGCCGCCGAGCGGAGTGCCGCGATGCCAGAGTCCCTTGCCAGTTGTTGAGACGTTCGTGTTCGTTGCATTCTGTCCCGAGACGCGTGAGTCCGCTTCCATCGCGTCGGCGACTCCGGTCATCTGAACATGTCCATCGAAGTAGAGGCAGACTGGCGCAGAGTTGTAGCCCTGGTTGAAGAGCCACGGCGATGCGGGCGAGAAGGCACTGCAATTCTCGCCGCCTTCACGATTCTGCAGCCAGATGCGCTCAATCATGCGTGTCTTGAGATCGGGATAGGTCGCCATTCCAGCACCTGGTGCTCGATACGCGCCCGGCCCGCATTGGTTTGGCTTGCCTGCGTTTGGAGAGTCAGCGATCGTTGATGAGAGCACATCGGGAGCCCACATCGCCGCAGGACTCCACACATACGTTGAGCGAATAGAACTTCCGCCCGTCGAGTTTGGAGGGCAAAACTCCCCTGGATAGGCGAGCGCTGGCGCTGCAGCTTCAAGATTCATCCGATCCTTTGGAGCCCAGAACACTCGGTCGTAGTACCGACCGTTGAGGTAGTCGTTGAATGCCTTGTAGTTCGGTAGGCGCCACGAGCCGAAGACTCCGTTGGCGTAACTCCACTCGTTGGCGACGTAGACGGGAATGTTGCCGCAGTTTCCAGGAAAGCCAGCAGGGCAGAGAGAGCCGGCGATCCAGAATCCCCAGAGTCCACCCGTCGCATCCCATCCAGCAATCATCTGCGGAAGGCAGGCGACTGACGATTGGTAGATCGCGCAGTTTCCGTTTGCGGGAGGCGCTCCAAAGTCATCTGGGATCGCTGTGAATTGGCGGTCTTGCCAGTCGGCGCCATAGGTTGCGTTGGCTTTCGCGAGATTGTTGAGATTCGCTGCACTCTGCGTGACGAGCGCCGCTTCTTTCGCCTTGCCAATGGCCGGCAAGAGGATGGCGATCAACAGTGAGATGATCGCAACAACCACCAATAACTCAACGATCGTGAACGCTCGGTTCACGACTGCTTCGCATCGTCTCTTCATTCGTGAGAGCCTATCTCGCGAATGCAACATGAGCGCTCAGAATTCCGATGAAAAACCAGGCGCAAAAAACCAGTGGCAAAAAAACCGGCGCCCATCTGGAGCGCCGGTGTGGCTGTTGAACATTGCGAGTCTGAACTTACTTCGCGCCAGTGACGTCGCGGCCCTGAATGCCGTCGGTCGTCAGGACGTGGTAGTTGGACGCGACCAACATGTCATATCCAAGGTTGCTGTAGTAGCCGGCGCTGCCCATCGGGGTGCCCGAGTGCCAGAGACCCTTGCCCGCGGCGCACATGTTCGAATTTGCCGCATTCTGCCCCTTCGCACGAGCATTTGCTTCCATCGCGTCCGAAACACCCGCGAGCGTGACGTGACCGTCGAAGTAAAGAGTCGCGGGAGCAGAGTTGTATCCCTGATTGAAGATCCAAGGAACCTGACCAGCGAATCCTGGGTTGTACTCGCCGCCTTCTTTGTTCTGGAGCCACTGGTGCTCAATCATTCGAGTTTTGAGATCGGGGTAAGACGCCTGGCTCGATGCTGGTGATCGCCACGCGCCTGGTCCGCAATTCTGCGGCTTTCCAGCGTTTGTGCAATCGAGGGTGGTCGAACTCAAGACGTCGGGTGACCACATCGCTGCGGGGCTCCAGCAATAGGTCGAGTAGACCGGAGGATTCGGTGGAACCGAGAACTCGCCTGGATTCGCCATCGCCTCGGTCGCTTTTTCGAGATAGACCTTGTCCTTCGGAGCCCAATAGACCTTGTCATAGAACTTTCCGTTGACGTAGTCATTGAATGCCTTCACGTTTGGCATGCGCCACGCGCCGAAGTATCCATTGGTTGAGGCCCATTCCTGCGGCCAATAGACGATCCAATTGCCGCAGTTTCCTGGATAGTTTCCTGGGCAGAGTCCACCACCGAGCCAGTAGCCCCAGAGACCACCGCCGGCATCCCAGCCGAGAATCTGCTGAGGTGGGCAGGCGACGCTTCCGATGTAGGTCCCGCACACTCCGGCGACCGAGCCATAGTCATCGGCGCAGGCGGTGAATTGGCGATCTTGCCAATCAGCACCGTAGGTCGCGTTGGCCTTACCCAAATTGTTCAGGTTGGCGATGCTCTGTGTGACGAGAGCTCCGTCCTTTGCCTTACCGATCGCAGGCAAGAGGATGGCGATCAGAAGCGAGATGATCGCGACAACTACGAGCAACTCGACGATAGTAAATGCACGATGTGTGAGACTCTTCATAGTGTGGTGACCTTGCGAACTTGGGTGTGAATCTTTGAGATAAACAGTGACTCTGAACACGAAACCAACACCCCGAGAAACTGCGCTCGAATACTACCTAAACATGCGACCGACTTGCAAGCAGTTTGCGATCATGGTGGAAACGCACGCGCACTGCCTCGGAGGGCTCAAAGGACATACGTACAATTCGCCGAGCGGTCACTGCTTTCGGATCTTTTTGTGGGCTCCATTGAGGTGATCGGGGCAGTGGCTACTCTCAGTCCGAGAATGAGAATGGCCGATCCATTGATGTTGGCGACCTGGAGTTTCTCCGCTCGAGGATGCGCGAAAGCGTGGCCTGGATTAGCGGGCGGCGGATCATCGCTCGATGCGGTGTGCGCAGCCGCACGAGAGGCAGAGGAGGATCCGACGGTCGATTCAGTCGGTTTTGGTGGGTTTCCTGACGCAAATGGCGCAGTGAGCCTCGACGCCTGCGTGATGTTGGCTCCAGAGCGGTGCGGAGCGGTTTGTGCGGTGACGCGCCATCTGCACGTCACTGACCTCGCGCGCCGGGTCATGGAAGGGACCAACTATGTGATGCTGGCAGGCGAAGGGGCAGATGCATTCGCCGATCGCCTTGGGTTTGGTTCGAGCCCGCTTCTCTCTGCAGACGCAGAGGCGAAATGGCAGCAGTGGCGAGCTGGGAAGATTGTGCCCGCACCGCCCGCGAGGTCATCGATCGGCGAGGTGCATGTGCCGCATGACACGATCGGGGTGCTCGCGATCGATTGCAATGGAGTGATGGCGGGGGCATGTTCCACAAGCGGACTTCCATACAAGATGGCTGGACGGGTTGGCGACTCACCGATCCCAGGTCACGGTTTGTATGTCGATCCTGAAGTGGGCGGCGCGGTCGCAACGGGCAACGGTGAACTCATCATGGGAGTGAGTGGATCGTTTCTCGCCGTCGAGTGCATGCGTCGAGGTTCGACGCCGCTCGAGGCAGTTCGTGAAGTGCTGCAACGAATCGAGCGACGATTTCATCCTGCGGCAGATCAGCAAATCGGCGTGATCGCATTGGCGAAGAATGGCGCGTGGAGTTCAGGGGCGCTGCACGCAGGATTCGTCGTCAGCGTGGCCGATGGTTCGGGCATTCGCACAGTGCCGTGCGAGCCTATCTTGCATCCATCGAGAGAAACAATCCTATGAAGCTCTACACAAAGACAGGTGATGATGGATCGACTGGACTCTTCGGCGCGGGACGGGTGATGAAGCATCATCCGCGCATCGAGGCATATGGAACAGTCGATGAATTGAATTCATGGATCGGCATGTGCGTGGAAGCCTGCGCACGTGAGAGTGTCATCGAAGAGCGCATGCGCGCGATGTTGATTCATATTCAGTCGCGGCTTTTCGATCTCGGAGCCGACCTCGCGACTCCCGCGGGCTCGCCAGGTGAGACGAAGGTTGCGCGCATCGGCGCTCGGCACGTTGCCGAGGCCGAGGCCTTCATCGACGAGATTGACGGTGAAAACGAGCCCATTCGCGTCTTTGTCTTGCCGGGTGGCACGCCGCTCTGTGCACATTTACACGTTGCGCGCACGATTTGCAGGCGCGCAGAGCGGTTGCTCGTCGCATTCAATGAGAGCGAGCCACTGGGGGCAGAGACGATCCACTATCTCAATCGATTGAGCGATTTGTTCTTCGCGATGGCGCGACGGGCGAACCTCGCGCGCGGCGTTGGTGATGTTGCGTGGCAGAAAGATGCGTGAGCGGGTTCAGCCAGTGCCGTAGCAGCGATCACCTGCATCGCCGAGTCCGGGACGGATGTATTTATTGCTGTCGAGTTCGCGGTCGAGAGCCGCTGCATAGATGCGAACGTCAGGATGTTCTTTCGTGATGCGCGCAACTCCTTCGGGCGCGGCGACGAGACAGACCACACGAACATCGGCGCATCCTGCTTCGCGCAGCAACGTGATCGCGTGTGCGCACGAGCCGCCTGTTGCGAGCATCGGGTCGACAAGAATCACCGGGCCCGCAGCGATGTCACTGGGCAACTTGGTGTAGTAGCCGATGGGCAGCGCCGTCGATTCGTCGCGGCGGATACCGATGTGTCCTACGCGTGCTTCTGGAAGCATCTCGAGTACGCCGCGGGTCATCCCAAGACCAGCGCGAAGGACAGGGACGAGTGTGATCGGAGCGGCGAGTCGTCGCACGTGCGTGCGCTCGAGTGGAGTCTCAACCTCGGCAGAGACCGTCGCAAACCCACGACAGACCTCGTAGGTCATGAGCGTGGCGATCTCAGAGAGCAACCGGCGAAAGTCGCGAGTGTTCGTGTGTCGATCGCGGATGTAGGAGAGCTTGTGATGAATGAGCGGATGGTCGAAAATGTGCAGGTTTGGATAAGTGTGCGGCATGGGTCACATTCGCGATGGGGCCTCAATGGCCATGATTGAGAGGGCGTCCGCGAGCACCTTTCTCGTCAGATCGCAGAGATGCAGTCGCGAAGCGCGTGTCGCTTCGTCACTGCCACGCAAGACTGGGCAGGCTTGATAGAAGGCGTTGAAAGTGTTGGCGAGTTCGAAGATGAATGCAGCGATTCGGTTGGGGGCGAGTTGCGCTGCGGCATCCTCGATCGCCGATCCATATCGCAGCAAGTTCAAGGCGAGCGCGCGTTCTTGCGGAGTTGCGATCACGATCGCACCACTCGTGGCGCCGAGCGCGGTCGCCTTCGCAAGAATTCCTGCGAGGCGCGCGTGCGCGTACTGCGCGTACGGACCCGTGTCACCTTCGAATGAAACCATCCGGTCGAGATCGAAGACATAGTCGCGACCGACATCGCTCGAGAGATCGGCGTACTTGATCGCTGCGATGCCGACGGCTCGCCCGATCGCATCGAGTTCGCTCGGTGAGAGTGATGCGGTGGGGGCGTCGGGCGAAGCTGCGCGCGCGTGCACTTCGCGACGGCCACGCGCGATCGCTTCATCGAGCAGCGCCTTCAGCGTGAAGTTCTCGCCGCTGCGTGTCTTGAGTGGTCGCTTGTCGGCGCCGAGCACCGCACCGAAAGGCACGTGCACCAGCGATGCCTGCGAGTGATCGGGACGGACGGTCCACCCGATGAGCTTCACAGCGTCAAAGACATCTTTAAAGTGATCGCGCTGGCGAGCATCGACGCAGTAGACGACAAGTTCAGCGCCGAGGTCTTGCACCCGGTAGCGCGCGGCCGCGAGATCAGTCGTTGCGTAGAGCGAGGTGCCATCCGATTTCTGAATCAGCAGTGGACGCTCTCGACCATCGAACCGCACGACGAGCGCTCCCGCATCGCGCACGGCGAGATTCGCCTTGACGAATGCGTCAACGGTCGGCGCGAGTCGATCGCGAAAGAAACTCTCGCCTCGATTGTGCTCAGGCTTGAGGTCGACGCCCAGGACCTGCGCTGTTTCGTAGACCTCGTGCATCGTCACATCGATGAGCTTCTGCCAATCAGCGACCACGCCACGCTCGCCTGATTGCAAGCGGCGAAGAGTGTCGTGCGCATCGGCGATCGCGGCGGCGGCTCCCTCATGTTGCGCCTCGAGTTCAGCGATGCGATGAGCGCCCACGCCCGTTGCGTGCGCAGCTGCAAGACCCGCCTCGTCGTCTCGTCCTTGCGCTTGCGCGTTGCGGTACGCGGCGTTGAGGTCGTCGAGCGTGACGCGCGCGATGTCGACTTTCGCGCGCCGCAGCGCAGCGAGAGTCATCGCGATGGGGAGTCCCCAATCCCCGAGATGATTCTGACGATGGACGCGCCATCCGAGACGTTCGAAGAGTCGCGCGATTGTGTCGCCGATGATCGTCGCACGCAAGTGACCGACGTGCATCTGCTTGGCGACGTTGACGCCACAGAGATCGACCGCGACGGTGTGGGTGTGATTTGCGTTGGAGACTCCCAGAGAGGGGTTATCCATCTGCGCGAGTGCCGTGGCGATCGTCTCAGGTCGCAGCCGAATGTTGACGAAGCCGGGTCCGGCAATCTCAAATGGATCGCAGAGTTCGAGCAGTGAGGCTGGAGCGCAATCGATGACCATCTGCGCGACCTCGCGCGGATTCTTGCCAAGAGTCTTGGCGAGGCTCATTGCGAAATTGGCTTGAAAGTCGCCGAATATCGGGTTCGCGGCGGCCTTGATGAGTGGATCGATCTGCGCCGCGGCGACCGACGTGCACTCTGCCAGCGCCGCGATGATCGCCGTGCGAAAACCCGCCTCGAGTTGAGAGGCGAGGTCGTCGGGACGTGAAGTTCGCGCGTGGGTTTGCGACATGGATGGGCGATCGTAGAGAGACTGCGCGAGAGCGTTGCGCTATCCGCCGAGGACGCACGAGGTGCGCTCATAGAGTTCTTCCATGAGTGCGAAGTGGGTGGGAACGGGCGTCTTCGTTCTCGACACAGTCGAGGCAGCCTTGGCAAGTCCGAGCAGCGCAACCAGCAGCATTTCGACAAGCGAATGAAAGTCACTCACGGCGACGAACTCACACGCGATGATCGCGGGGCGCTTTCCTGAAGTGACCGCATCGATCTCGGACATGTTGTGATAGTTGCCAAGCGGCAGGCAGAGGCACGTCGACTCGAATCCGTACGCGGCGAACGCCGTTGCCTCGCACGCGCCACCCGCCATGAGTTTGCGTTGCCACTGAAAGCCTGCAGTCTTCTTCGTATGCGCGGTAAAAAGCTTTGAGAGTTCGTTGGTGAGCGCTGGGCTAAAGACACTCAAGCGATCACCCACCCGCATGATCGCACCTGCGCCGATGGGCGAATCGTGCGGAAAACTACGCGAGTTCTCGAGGCAGATGAGTCGCGCGTTCTTTGGGATGAGTCGATTGCGCGCGGCATGAATCGCGCCGATGAATCCAACTTCTTCTGCGACGGTGAAGAGCAGTCCAACGTTGCGCGCTGACGTGTTCTTGAGCAGTCGATCGAATGCAGCGCAGGCCGCCGCGACTGCAGCGAGATCGTCGCACGCGTGCGTCTCGATGACGCGCGCGAGGCGAGGCGCGCCGCCCGGCACAATCGGTGGAAGTTCACGCGAGGCGATGCGCGGGGCAGGAAGTTGCCACCGTCCAATGTCGCCCACCGCAACGGTGTCGGCGCTCGGCGCCTCGTCGAATCGCACCGTGACGCGCTTGAATGGTTTCGCAGCGGTGTCGAGCGCGGTGATGACCGCGCCGTGGCGCGATCCTGAGTAGTCAATGACTTCGATACGCGTCTTCACGAAGTAGGCATCGTGCACTCCGCCACGAAACTCGAGCGTTGCAGTGCGCCGAGCAAGCGGAGTGCCATTCGATGGAGGCGGCGTCACGACGACGAAGGCGGGATGATCGAGATGCGCAGTGATGAGGATCGCCCGCGCCGTGCGTGAGCGATCCTTGCGTTGAATGAGAAAGTTTCCCGCGTCATCACGCCGAATATCGAGCCGCGCGCGGCGAGGTGCGATCCAATTGTCGACCCACACCATGACGCGTTCTTCGTGTCCAGCAGCAGTGGGGGTGCTGGTGAGTTCGAGAAGCCAGAGTTCATCGCGGCGGGTGGTGCGGTCTGAGAGAGTGGGTCGTGGTGCGGGAGACATGGCGGAAGGATAAAGTGAACCTCCCCATGACGAGCGTGACGAACCTGACGAACTTCTCCCCGATCCCTGAGATTCTCGATGAGCTGCGTCGTGGACGCACGATCGTGCTTGTCGATGATGAACAGCGCGAGAATGAAGGAGATCTGGTCTGCTGCGCCGAGTCTGTCACGCCTGAAGTTGTGAACTTTCTCACGCGCGTTGCCGCGGGATACCTGTGCGTCGCGCTCGATGGCGAGACGTGCGATCGGCTCGCGCTCACTCCGCAAGCTGGGGCAAATTCGAGCATGCGCGCCACGGCATTCACTGTGTCGGTCGACGGCCATCCACGTCACGGCGTTGGCACCGGCATCAGTGCACGCGATCGTGCGACGACGATTCGCATGCTCGCCGATGGTGCGTCACGCCCCGATGACTTTGTGCGACCGGGGCACATCAATCCACTGCGTGCACGTGATGGAGGGGTTCTCGTGCGCACCGGACAAACCGAGGGTTCAGTTGATCTCTGCCGACTCGCTGGGATGAAACCAGCTGCGTGCATCATCGAAGTTGTGCGCGAGGATGGAGAGATGGCGCGCATGGACGACCTGCTTGTGCTCTGCGCGAAGCACACGCTCAAGATGTGTTCGGTCGAACAGATCATCGAGTATCGACTTCGGCAGGAGACGCTCGTGAAGCGCATCGAGCCAGCGAACGGCATTGCGATCGAGACTCCTGAAGGTGAATTCACTCTCTATGCCTGGCACAGTTCGCTTGATCCGCAACCTCATCTTGCGCTTTGCTTGGGAGGAGTTGGCGCGCTGCATTCCAATGGATCGCCCGTTGAGCAGAGCGACGGTGTGCTCGTTCGTATGCACCGTCGAGACATCTTGGGAGACATTTTTGCGACGACGCGTTCTGCGAGTGAGCGCTCTGGTCAAGAGACGGTTCGCGCATCACTTCGCGCGATTCGCAAGGCTGGTCGCGGCGCGCTCGTGTACTTGCAATCAGAGCCTGAAGGCGCAGACTTGGCTGATCTGATTCATCAAGTGCGGCGATCGGTCGTTGATGACGTGAACGCACCAGATCTCACTCGTCCCGGAGGCATCGGCGCGCGCGCGCAGCCGATGGATCAGCGTGAGTTTGGAATTGGCGGCCAGATTCTGCGCGATCTTGGACTGCGTCGTCTCATCGTGTTGACCGATCGCCCCAAGGCGATGCCTGGACTGCACGGGTTCGGTCTCGAGATCGTCGATCAAGTGCCAATTGAATGAAGGAGTTGCTGACGATGAACACACTGCTGCTCGTGCTACTGCTTGGATGTCAGGGGGAACCTGCTGTGCCACCTGCTCCAGTTGCGCCGGTCGTGCCAGCAGCGCAGACTGAGTCAGCCGCGCAAGAGTCAGTGGATGCGATCCTCGATGGGATGGAAGCGCAAGGGCGCACGATGAAAGATTTCACAGCGTCAGCGTCGATGGAGAAATTCGAGTCGCTCACCGATGAGCGCGAGATTCGCCGAGGTCGCGTCGTTGTGGTTGGTCCATCGGGTGCGCAGCGACACATCGCGATCATCTTCGATGAGACGATCGATAGCTCGGGTCGTGGCTCGACCGATTCGCGCCGCTTCATCTACAGCGCGGGATGGCTCACTGAATTCGATCTCGCACGAAAGCAGGCAATCCGTAGGCAACTTGCACGCGCGGGCGAGGTCTTCGATCCGCTTCGTGTCGGCGAAGGAGCTTTTCCGGTGCCGCTTGGTCAGCCCAAAGCCGATGTGCTGCGCGAGTTCACCGCGACTGTTGCGCCACTTCCAGATGCGCCATTTTTCAAGTCATTGACCCCACCTTCGAGTGATGCAAAGGGTGTCGCCGCGGCGAGCACGCTCGTGGCACTTCGACTCGTGCCGCGCGCGGGTACTCCAATGGCCCGCGACACAGCTGCGATTGTCATGGTGCTCGAGCGACCACTGCTCGCACCTCGTGCCGTCGAGGTTGAAGCGGTGAACGGCGATCGCACACGCGTGCTTCTTCGCAACGGCACGCTGAACGCAGGTCTCGAAGAGTGGGCGCGGGCTCTGCTCGAGGCGCCATCCACTGAAGGATGGAAAGTCGACTCGCGACCGATGGAGTGAGCATCTCTGGACGCACTCGGCGCGATAGCCTCATACGCTCAATGACCGAGTCGCTCACTTCACGTTCGTTGCGAATCATCGTCGCTCTCGCGATCGCCTTGGGCGTCATGGCTCTTAACGCGAAGGCGCATCCACTGCAGGGTTCTGCCGTCCCACAGTCAGTCGAACCATCAGCTGCAGCAGTTGCCTCAGTGACCGCAGCATGGCGAAGCGACGAAGAGCGAGCCAACGCGCGCGTTCATCATGGACAGTGGACTGCCGCCGACCTCGCCGACCCAGCGCGTCGAGCGCGCGCGGCGATCGATGCAGGAATTCCACAGGCCGTGACGACGACCGCGACGGTTCCTGCTGGAGTCTCTGCAGTCGTCGCTGCTGAAGCGCTTGTGAAGCAGGGACTCTTCGTCGATGCACTCAAGGTGCTCACCGATTTGCCTGGCGCGCAAGCGGCATCGGTGCGCGCCGCAGCTTTCGAGGGGCTCGGACAACACACCGAGGCGGTGCTCGCCGCGGTCGAAGCGGTGCGTGATCTCGATGATGGCAAAGCGATCACTCTGGTCGACATCGTCATGGTCGCAGAGGCAATGCAAGTGCTCGCGCGCGTTCGTGCAGCGGATGCCGCAGCGTGTGACGCGATTATGAAGACGCTCGCTGACGCGCGTGCACTCGACCGTCTCGATTGGCGAGGGCGCGTTGCCGAGGCGCGCTTTCTCATCGAGAAACACAATGCGCAAGAGGCGGTCGCCGCACTGCGTGAGGCGCTCGCGCTGAATCCGCGCGCGGCGGATGCGTGGGAGTTGCTTGGCCACGTTGCGTTGATGGGATTTGATTTCGACGGCGCCGAGCGCGCGGCCGCGCAGATTGACGCCGCCGCCGCCTCCGTCGACCCTGCACTGGCCTGTGCTCCGAGTGCACTGCTTCGCGCAGAGTCTGCGTGCTGTCGCTTCGACGCGGATGAAGCGCGTGCGATGCTCGCGCCGATTCGAACGGCGATGCCACAGTTGCCCCGTGCCATCGCACTCGAAGCGTCTGCCTACGGATTGCAATACGACTTCGATGCGATGCGCGCCACCCTTGCCATCGCTGACGCGCTGGCCCCCACGAGTGGTCGCGCCTATTGGCAAGTCGGGCGATTTCTCGCGCTCGCTCGCCAGTATGCCGACGCAATCGACCTGCTCAGTGAGGCGGCGCGGCGTGAGCCCAATTGGAGCGTCCCCCGCAACGAACTTGGACTCTTGCAGATGCAATCGGGCGACGACGCCGCGGCGCTCGAGTCGTTGACACAGGCGGCGCGGCTCGATCCCTATGACAAGCGCATCGCGTTCAGTAAGTACTTGATCGAAGAGATCTCTGGATGGAAAGTCTTCACCAGCGAACACTTTCGCGTGCGCTGTCGCGCGGGAGTCGACGAGATTCTCGCATCGAGCATGCCCGTGCAACTCGAGGTGATGTACCGCGAGGTGTGCGACCACTACGGACATGAACCCAAGACGATCACGACCATCGAGTTGATGCCCGACCACAAACACTTCGCTGTGCGCATCACTGGAATGCCGCAGATTCACACGGTTGCGGCGAGTACCGGTCCTGTGATTGCGCTTGAGCCGCCACGCGAGGGGGCGTCGAGCAAGTCGCTTGGTCGCTTCGATTGGCTCGACACGCTTCGCCATGAATTCGTGCACACCGTGACGCTCGATCGCACGAGCAATCGCATTCCGCACTGGTTCACCGAAGCTGCTGCGGTCGACATGGAGCACCGCGCCCGCGACTGGGAGACCTACCAATTGCTCGCGCACACCTTGCAGAAGGATGAACTGCTCGACCTCGATGGCATCAAGTGGGCGTTTGTCCGTCCCAAGAAAAAACAGGATCGCGCGCTCGCCTACGCGCAGGGTCACTGGATGGTGCAGTTCATGCGCGAGTCATATGGCAAAGAAACGGTCGTGAATCTGCTCGATCGCTATGCGCGCGGCGAAACAGAGGTCAAGGCATTTACGGCGGTGCTTGGGATCACCCGCGAGCAGTTCATGGCCGACTTCAAACTGTGGGCAACGGCTCAAGTCGCAACGTGGGGACTCGCCGCAGAGCCTTCGTTTGATTCGCTCCTTGAAGCGACGCGATCGAAAGACGATCCGCAGGCGCCACTCTCTGAGAGTGCGGTCGCAACACTGCTCGCGGCGCATCCCAACCATCCAGATGTGCTTGAACTCGCCGCGCGTCGAAGCGTTGCGCGAAGTGCGGCGCTTGACGAGAGCATGGCGCCCGGGGGCATCGACGCGAGCAGTGCGGTGTTGCTGACGCGCTACAGCGTGAGCCGTCCGCTCGATCCGTGGCCGCATCAGCGGATGGCCGCCCGCGCGCTGGCACTTCACGATGCAACGAGCGCGGTTGAGCATCTCAAGTTTCTCGATGCGCGTGCCGACAACGACCCATCGTTCGCACGTGCTCTGGCCGACAACCTGCGCGTGCTCAAGCGAAGCACCGAGGCGCTTGTAGCGGCTGAGCGCGCGGCGCGAATTGATCCCTATGACGCTGCGACGCGTGAGCTCGCTGCGACGTGCGCGATGGAGGCACGCAATCTCACCGCAGCGCGCGTGCACATTTTCGCATTGACGTTGATTGAGCCGACACGTGAGCAACACACAAAGCGGCTCGAGAGAATCGACGCGCTTCTCGCCGAAGTCAACTCCCAGTGATCACCCCCAGTGATCAGATGCCAGTGATCACCCCCAGTGATCAGATGCCAGTGATCACTCTTCAGTAAAGTCGAGGTCGCGTCCGAAGGGCTCGGGAAGAGTGCGCAGCGCGACTGCCGCGAGCGCGAAGCAGCACGCGCCCGTCAGAGCAGCGGCCCACACATCACCCGTCGATCCGGTGAGAAAGGTGAACGCCATCGTCACAGGCACCGCGCTCACGCGAATCAAGTTGGGCGTCATCGTCGTCACCGTCGCGCGCACGTTGGTGCCAAAGAGTTCGCTTGCCGTCGTGATGACGACGATCCAGTAGCCGCTGAAGAAGCCCATCACGACCGTTGCGGCGCCGTACCAGAAGGCACTCTGCGATCCAACGGTGAGAACAAGTGCCGCGCCCACTGCGGTGCCCGCCATGAAGACGCCCATCGCGCGCGTGCGTGACTTCAACCACTGCGAGAGAAATCCGCTCGAGAGATCGCCGAAAATCGCGCCGCAGTAGTAGAGCGCGACGAGTGTGCCAGGCTTTGGTGTCGGTGTCACACCCATTGACTCTGCGATCTTTGGAGCGAGTCCAACCAACACCGCGAGTGTGAACCAGATCGGCATGCCCACGAGAACGATCTTGAGCAGGCGCATCGCGAGCCGTGGAGAGCGAATGATTGGGATGAGTCCGCGCGTGACGCCACTCGACTCGCGCGAGAGCGCTGCAAACATGCCGCTTTCGACGACGCCCACGCGCAGTGCGAGCAGTGCGAGTCCCATCACTCCGCCAATCGCATAGGCCATGCGCCATCCCGCAAGTTCGCCGACGAAGCCAGCGACAACCGCTCCGACGACTCCGACGGCGCCGATGATCGTGACCGCGATGCCGCGCCGCTCACGCGAAGTGAGTTCTGCGACAAGCGTGACGCCGGCGCCGAGTTCGCCAGCGAGGCCGACACCTGCGACGAATCGCAAGACGCCGTAACTCGTGATCGCATCGAACGAACCCATGAATGCAAGTGGACCGCTCGTCGCACCCACCCCCGCGTTGAGTAAGTTCGCGACCGAGTAGAGGATGATCGATCCAAAGAGCACCGAGAGTCGTCCACGCAGATCGCCGAGCACTCCCCACATCACACCACCGACAAGCATGCCGATGAGTTGCAGATTGAGCAGCCACACACCCGTCGTTGTCGCAGCTGCTTTGTCGAGTCCGAGATCAGCGAGGCTCTCCCAGCGCACGACGTTGAAAAGGATGAGGTCGTAGACATCGACGAAGTAGCCCAGTGCGGCGACGGTAATGGCGAGGCGCGTTGCGGTTGAGAGTGATTTCATTGGAGCTTTGAGCGCGACTCTAACAAGGAGTCTGGGTCGAACATCACTCGGGTGCGGCGCTACACCCCCACTTGCGGAGGAAAAATTTCCCCTAGTGGGGGCGCGAACGCTCTGCACGTCGTACCATGGGCTCTGGACAGTCCGTGCAGTACTTCTCAGAAGGGGCTTTCAATGAAACGATTCAATCACAGTGTTGGGGTCATGGTGTTGAGTGTGTTTGCAGGGGCATCTGCGCATAGTCAGCAGTATTCAACGCAACTCGACGGGGCAACGTCGCTCACAAGCGAACTCGCTCTGCGCGTGCCGTTTGGTGGCACGTTCAAAGGCAACTACAACGCGAAGACCACGCCGACCGGAACCAAGACGATCCCAGGGTTTTTCGGAGGAAGCGGCAACAATCCAATTGGCTACACATCGACGGCCACCGGTAGTGTTGAAATCAACTCGGATCCCACAGGATCGTTCACATTCACATCCGTTGCGGGAACGGCAGGGTTCATCACGAACTACACCGCTGATTTTTTGGGCGGGAAACCTGGAGTGATCGATGTCGGGGTTGTCTTGCAGTACAGCACATTTCACACGCAAAATCCCAGTGCAATCTATCCAGGTGGCTTTTCACTCCCGATTCCTCTCGGCGGCGGGAGCATTTCACAAATCACCGTGACGCAGGTCGCACCGGCTCCAGTCGTCATGACCTCGCGAGGAGGTGGCGTGCGCGATTTCGTCGCGGCGATTCCAGTGATGATCACCATTGCGGGCGACTTCTTCGAGTTTCCGCTGCGAGCAATTGATGTTCCTGCGATCCTCCCGCTCGAAGGCGTATGCACATTCATCGGTCACGACGACGTTGTAATCACCACGACCCTTGGTCTCCTGCAAACGGCGCCACTTCCTGCCCTTGGGAAGTTCACAGATATCGCGCTGCCCATTCCAACGGTTTTGCCTCCAGGTGGCACTGCGAATCTGTTGATGTCTGGCGCCTTCACAGCGGGTGAGGTCACGCTCGAGGCGAGTGGGCAGAGCAACGTTGGCGGCGAACGCACGGGCGCGTTTGGCGATCTCTCAGGGGATGGATCTGTCGACATCATCGATCTTGCATTCATCCTTTCAAACTGGGGAAGCGAGGATGCGCCTTTCGCAGACCTCGACAGCAGCGGCGGAACAATCGCAGGGGGCGATTTAGGCAAGTTGCTCGGCGCGTGGGGTGGCTGATTCTGCCACGCGAGGTCGGTGCGCACGAGCGCGCCTCATCGAGAGCTGCTGGTGCCAAAGCACCGACTCAGCAGGAGTGGATCGATGTTCCCGCCACACAGAATGACGCCGGCGCGACCAAAGTCACTTCGCGCGCGCAGCGGACCGATCGCCGCAGCAACGCCGACTGCCGCGCTCGGTTCGATCACAATTTTCATCCTCTCATAGACGAGTCGAAGCGCGCCCACGATCTCATCCTCTGAGACGGTGACGACTGAGTCGACGAGCTCACGCACCACGGGCCACGTCAGGTCGCCCAGCGAGGTGCGAAGCCCATCGGCGATTGTGACAGCACCCGTCGCGGGTTGGCGCGATCCCATGCGCTTCGACTCGGCCGCATCGCCGACAGTCGTTGGCTCGACGCCGATGACGCGAATCTTGGGGCACAGCGCGCGCGCGGCGATCGTGATTCCAGAGATCATCCCGCCGCCCCCAACGGGAACGATGATCGCATCGAGGTCGCTGACTTGCGAGAGCAATTCGAGTGCGATCGTTCCCTGCCCGGCAATGACATCAGGATGGTCGTATGGAGCGATGAACGTCGCCCCCGTCTCTTCACACACGCGTGCTGCGGTCGTCGCGCGCGAGGCGAGGTTCGGTTCGCAGTCGATCACCCGTCCACCATAACTTTCGACGGCGCTGCGCTTGCTCTGCGCTGAGTCGGTCGGCATCACAACATGTGCTTGGATACCACGCATCCGCGCCGCGCAGGCGAGTGCTTGTGCATGATTTCCAGAGGAGTGCGTCGCGACTCCGTGTGCCGCCTGCGCATCAGTGAGCGACCAGACAGCGTTGGATGCTCCACGAAACTTGAACGATCCTGTGCGCTGAAAAATCTCACACTTGAAGTGCAGTGGACGGTTCGCAAGCGCGTCGAAGTGCGTGCAACGCATCACGGGCGTCGTGTGAATGAACGGCGCGATGCGCCGTGCCGCAGATTGAATGTCACTGAGCGTCGCCGCGAAAATTGTCATGCGGCGAGAGTAGCGGTGTGCGCGCTGGACGAATCAGCCGAGGACATCGGCCGACCAGTTAAACGTCTGCTTGTAAATCGCTGAGAATGGGTGTGACGAGACCGAAACCACATCGGCAATCTTGTTCATGTCGCGCTGCCAGCGAAAGAGCTCATCTTCTCCTGTAAGTGCGACTTCAACGAGCACTTGTTCGCCGTGCAAGCAAAGAAAAATCCAGTCTGGATTCAGCGTCTGCGCGATCGTCTCTGCGACGCGTTCGATGCCCTTGCTCACCTGAACGCTGAACTGCACGCTCAGAGGTCGCCCAAGGAAGCGCGGATCGACAACGACCGCGTGATGGATGGTGCCGTCCGCAAGCAATTCCTCCAGGGTCGCTGACGCCGCTGGCGCCGAGAGCCCTGCAGCTTCACTGAGCGACGAGAAGGTCGCGCGAAAATCATTCTGCAACGCGCGCATGAGTTTGCACTCGATCTGCTGCTGCCGAGGAGTCTGCGTTGTCTTGCCCGCACCGTTGACATGCGCTCGTGCCCCGCGTGCCTCACGTGGAGGGATGATCGACAAGACTGCGCTCGCGTTCTCGATATGCGCCGCCGAATTTTCGCCGAGCACGGCATCGATCTCTGCAAGCAGTTGTGCGTTGTCTCGAGCGACAACGAGTGCGAGAATGTCGCTCTTTCCGGCGATGGTTGCGACGCGGTGAAAAAGCGGCCGCTGTGCGAGCGATGTCGCAAAGGCTGCGGGGGCATCCTCGGTCGAGAAGTGAATCATCGACATCGCTTGGCATCCACAGGCAAGTGGATCGCGATACCCGCAGACACGCACGAGCGAAGACTCCTCGAGCGCGCAGAGCCTGCGGCTGACGGTCGCTTCTGACAGCCCAGTTCCGCCTGCAAAGACGCGACCAATCGCGCGACCGTTCTCTTGGAGAATCTCGATGATCTTTCGATCCGATTCACTTGCAGTACGTTCGACTGAAGCGCGACCAGCGATAAATGTCTTGATCAAGTAGGGACCTCGCGCGAACTCATGAATCGCCAACGAGAAAGAGAAAGGGCGGGACCCCCGGCTCCTGCGGAGTTTTCACTCACTCGCGAGCAGCCGAACAAACACAGCCCCAGATATCGAAAGCGCAAGGGTAACAAATTCTGTCCCGAACGATGCCTATACTTCCGTCCCGTCGCAACCGACAGCGTCCCGGTCGATCGCGACCGCGTGTTCGGTAGAAAGAGAACCAGTATGAGCACCTTTGTTCCACCATCCCCACCGTCGACGTGCACCAATCCAGGCAGTTTCGCCAATGCGCCGCAAGTTGGTGGTCCACTTGCCTTTAGTTCGCCCGACACCCCAGGGATGCCACTGCCGAGTTTGAAAACCGCGTGGGATTTTCTACCTGCCGATTGGACGGTGATGAGCGCGCCATCGCACAGCGAGGGTTGCTCGGGTCATGGCACCATAGAACATGGTCCGTTCATTCGTGCTTTCGCGCCAGCCGGGTTTGTGGCCGTGACACAGCTTGAGCACGCCCGTCTCGGTGTCGTGACCGCTGAGATGCAGCGTGTCGCCGAGCGCGAAGGCCACTTGACGGCACTGCAGGTTCGCGACGAGATCGCGGCTGGTCGCATGGTCATTCCAGCGAATCGCGTTCACTTGAAGTATCGGCTCGATCCGATGGCGATCGGACGCGCTTCGAAAACCAAGATCAATGCAAACATGGGAGCGAGTCCGGTGAGCTCTGGCACCGAAGAAGAAGTCGAGAAACTTCACTGGGCTGAGCGGTGGGGGGCAGACACAGTGATGGACCTCTCAACGGGTGGCGATCTCGATGCGTGTCGCGAGGCAATCGTTCGCAACAGCACCGTGCCCATCGGAACCGTGCCCATTTACTCGATGATCATCGGTCGCAAGCTCGAAGAACTGAGCGAAGAGATTGTGCTTGAGACCCTTGTGCATCAAGCGAAACAAGGCGTGGACTACTTCACGATTCACGCAGGTGTCTTGAAGGAGCACTTGCCGCTGATTCGAAAGCGACTCATCGGCATCGTCAGTCGCGGTGGAAGTTTGCTCGCGAAATGGATGCTCATGAACAACCAGCAGAATCTCATGTACACGGGGTGGGAGCGCATCTGCGATGTGATGCGCGAGTACGACGTGACCTTCTCGATCGGAGATGGACTGCGCCCCGGTGGACTCGCCGACGCGACCGATGCCGCGCAACTCGCTGAACTCACGACGCTCGGCGAACTCACCGAACGTGCGTGGCGAAAGGGAGTGCAAGTGATGGTCGAGGGGCCCGGTCATGTGCCGTTCGATCAGATTGAATACAACATGAAGTTGCAGCGCACACTCTGCCATGGCGCTCCGTTCTATGTATTGGGACCGCTCGTCACAGACATCTTTCCGGGCTACGACCACATCACAAGCTGCATCGGCGCCACGGCCGCGGGGTATCACGGCGCGAGCATGCTCTGCTACGTGACGCCGAAGGAACATCTTGGTCTGCCCAAGAAAGACGATGTGAAGCAGGGGTGCATCGCATACAAGATTGCAGCGCACGCCGCCGATATCGCGCTTGGAATTCCTGGCGCGCGTGACCGCGACGATGAGCTCACCAAAGCGCGCGCCGCGCTCAACTGGGAGAAACACTTCGAACTCTCATTCGATCCGGACACTGCGCGGGCCTATCACGACGAAGATCTCGATGTCGACACTGATTTTTGCGCGATGTGCGGTCACGATTGGTGCAGCGTGCGAATCAGCAAGGAGATTCAAGAATTCGCCAGCGGGAAAGAAGAGGAGTACCAGCGCGGTAAGCCAGCGCGAAGCGCCGCACTGAACAGTGAGCAGCAAGAGATTCTCGCCAAGCGCGGAGTGCTCTCGCCCGATGAGATTCATCGACTCGCCTCGAAGACAAAGGTGGCGGTGGGCGCGGATGCGGCGAAGGCATCCTGTCACAGCGACTACGTCGATCCCGACACGGCCAAGAATGTGCAGGGTGAACGACTCGTTCAGTTGAACACCGCGCCAGCGCACAATCTCTCAACGCACGATTCAGTGATTTGATGTTCGTATGATCACAACTCATGATGGGTGAATCGGAGAATGAAAAGCTGTCCGCGTCGTTGAATGGCAACTCGACCGAGGTGCGGCCGCATCTCGTTCCGACGCCGCGGCCGCATTTTCTTGGCGTGCCCGCCCTGCGATATCAGAACGAATATGTCTGGTTCATCTTCTTCGCGGCGATGGACATCATGCTGACGTGGTACATCCTGGAACGCCGAGGGGGCGAAGAGGTCAATCCAATCGCAGACGCCGTGATCGCCGCGTGGGGGCTTTGGGGAGCGATCGGATTCAAGTTCAGCCTCGTGCTCTTCGTGATCATCGCGTGTGAGTGGATCGCACGCGACCGACCGCTCGTTGCTCGCCGCCTCGTGTGGACGGGCATCTTGATCTCAGCCATCCCCGTTCTCTATTCGTTAGCGCTCTTGGGCTATCACTGGCGCTACCCACTCCACACCTGAGACCTGACGTGTCTGCCGCGTGACGGTCACTTGGGAATTGCCGCGGTCAACACCTTCGGCGCGCCGCGCGTGATGAGAATGTCATCTTCAATGCGCACGCCGAGTGATTCTTCTGGGATGTAGATGCCAGGTTCGATCGTGATCACCATCCCCGCCTCGAGGGGAGTCGCTGGATCGGCGTCGTGCACTTCGAGTCCGAGATGGTGTCCGATGCCGTGGATGAAAAAGTCGCCGAATCCTGCAGCAACAATAACTTTTCGCGCGGCTCCATCGACATCGCTCATCTTCGCGCCGACGCGAGCTGCCTTGATCGCAGCGATCTGCGCCTTGAGCACGGTGTCGTACACGACTTGCTGTCGTGCCGAAAATCGTCCAGAGACTGCGAAGGTGCGGGTGACATCGGCTGCGTATCCACCAAAGCTTGCTCCCGAGTCGAGAACGAGCAACTCACCTGGCGCGATGGGACTCTTGTTCGCGTGGTAGTGCAACACGGTCGCGTTGAATCCGCTTCCTGCGATCGTTCGGTAGGCCGTCTCGCGCGCGCCTGCTGACTTGTAGGCATGCTCGACCGCTTCTTGCACGTCGAACTCGGTGTGTCCTGCACGGGCCGCGCGAAGTGCCGCTGCGAATCCGCTGGCCGTGATGTCGGCGGCGCGTTGCATGAGTGCGACTTCGGCACTGCTCTTCACGGCGCGCATCGCGGGCACGAGATGCGAGAGGTCGGTGATCGTCGCGCCGGGAATGCGTGCAGCACTCTCACGAAAGATCGCGAGATCTGGCGAGAGTGGCGATGTGTGTGCGGCAAGCGGATGCAAGCACGCAAAGCGTTTCGCACGCTTCGCGCTCTCGAGCAGAAAGCGCGAGAACGAATTCGTGCGCAGGATCGTCGCGATTCCGTACTGCGCCTTGAGATCAGTCGAGAGGGGCGCGCGAAAGCCATCCCATCGTTCGAGCTCTGGATTCAATGGCCGAAGAAACAGTTGCACCCGCTTGGCCTTCACAGGATGCGTCGGATCGAGCAACAGCATCGCTCCCGATTCATCCGTGACTCCCGTGAGATATTCGAAGTGCGCATGTGGACGCCAACTCTGCGAGAGTGACGGATCGGCGTCGCCAGCCAGGATCAGACCCAGCGCGCTGCCATCTTTCTTGAGTTGCGCGAGCACTCGTTCGCGCCGACCTGCATATTCACTGACCGAAACTGCAAGAGTCGGTTTCGAAAGTCTCGCCATCTTGAGTGCCATCGTTAGACCCTCGCCGTGGCCGTGCCACTCAGAAGTCGCTGCGCGTAGGTGTTCATCGCCTCGCGCAATTGATCAAAGCTCTCGAGCACATACAGGATCGGCTGGTAGTGATCGATCTCGAACGGTGTTGAGCAGACCGTTTCAAGATCGAATGGTCGCCGCTCGACCTCTGGACTCTCGAGCGCATGACGGCTCTCGCCGGGGCTTGAGATGAGTCCAGATCCATAGAGCTTCACTTTCCCACCTTCGCGGATCAATCCAAATTCGACGGTGAACCAGAAGAGTCGCGAGAGTCGTTCGATATGCGCCGGATCTTCTGTGGTCGAAGCGGCGAGACCGTACGTCTGCAAGAAGTCAGCAAATATTGGATCGGCGTGCAGCGGCACGTGACCAAACACATCGTGAAAAATGTCCGGCTCAGGCAGGTAATCGAGTGATTCTTTGGGACGAATCACAACCGTCGTTGGAAACTCGCGTCGCGCGAGGCAGGCGAAGAATGCTTTCGCGGGCAGATAGCCGGGCACTGCGCGGCTTTGCCATCCAGTGAGTTGCTTGAGATAGGTATTGATTGATTGAGGTCCCTCGAGATACGGGATGTGCTCGCGCACGAGGCGAATCGACCGTGCCCCAGTGAGGTAGACATTCGATGCGCATGAGTCGAGATAGTTCATTTGACGGTCGAAGAGCGTCTGCCAGCACTCTTGATTCTCAGCGGTGTATCCCGCGTAGTGCTGTGCGACGTAGATGCGCGAGATCTCGTCGTATCCAGGCTCGCCGAAGTGGTTGGCGTAGTGTTGCGCCGCGACTCCCTCGGGTCCATCGATCATCGCGCTATTCAAACTGCCTGCGAACTTTTGTTTTCCGTCGTGTTGTGCCATAGGTGTTCTCTCTGGTGAGTCTAGGTGCTCTGTGTGAGTGACTTGAGCGCCTCGAGGGCCGTGGTCTCATCCGAAATCACGCATTCGGCGGGGGCGCGCAGTCGCAGGACGTCGAACTGTCGGCGAACGTCGAGTCCAGTCGCGTCGACGCCGACAACCAGCGCGTTCTCAGCATCGGCGTGAAACTGCGCGAAGATCGCTGCGCTCACGCCATCGCGTTTGGTGCGATTGATCGTGCGGCAGATCGCCGATTCATCCGTCGCAAGAACGTTTGGACGCAGAAAAACCTCGCCGTCGATGAAGTAGCCGCGAAACTTCACAGCGTCGATGGTGATATGCGCCCAATTCACATCGGGCGGATCACCGTGGTAGGTGCGCCAGCGATCGGCGCATCCGTTGGCATCCTCACGCTCGTCGAATTTCTCGAGCGAGACCATCAGGTGCAGATCATTCTCTCCATCATCTGGAAGTTCGAGCACTGTGTCGGCCGCCATCAGCATCGCGACCATCACCGAGGCGACGAATGTGCCGTCGGGCATCGGAGCGATCTTGATTGCGACGCGCTCGCCGTCAAACCGAAGAAATCCAGACAAGTGCCCACGCAACCATTGGTAGGCATCTTCTTCGATCGCGAGATCATTTTCCATTCCGCGATGCTATCGACGGCGCGCGAGCGCCGACACACTTTGGGCGCAGGCGTACCCTAGGCATCGTGACGTTTATCGCGGTTGCAATTCCCGTCGCACGTGCAGACTCGGTCACTCGTGCGCTCGACTGCGCTCGACTCGCCCGCTCGCAGGGAGCTGACCTCGTCGAGTGGCGGGTTGACACTCTCGCAGAAGATCCAAGCGGTCCGGCGGCGGTCGCGAGACTCGTTGCCGAGTCGCCGCTTCCATGCATCGTGACTGTGCGAGACGAGAGTGAAGGCGGATCGTTCGCAGGGAGCGACGAAGAACGCATCGCGATGTGGCAGGCGGCGAACGCAGCCAATGCGAGTTGTGCCTACATCGATGTTGAGCTCTCGACCTATCACACGCGCCAGCCAATTCAAGACGCGGTGAAAGCGATCGCACACGCAGGCGAGCGGCCGGCTGAAGATCGCCCGAGGGTGATCCTCTCTTTTCATGACTTTCGGGGACGCCCCGCTGGTCTCTCGTCGCGGGTTGCGGAGATGTGGGCCGATCCGGGAAGCACAATTTCGAAGATCGTCTGGACCGCGCGAACGGCACGCGACAATCTCGAGGCCTTCGAATTGCTCGCGGGGCGCGCAAAGCCGACCATCGCCCTCTGTATGGGAGAGCATGGATTGATGAGTCGCGTGCTTGCGCCGAAGTTCGGTGGATTTCTGACCTACGCGCGCGCCGACGACCACGGCACCGCACCGGGGCAGCCGACGATTCACGAGCTCATCGACGAGTGGAACTTTCGCGCGATCACTGCGCGAACGAAGGTCTATGCAGTTGTGGGGCATCCCATCTCTCACTCGCGTTCACCCGCTGTTCACAATGCGTGGTTTCGCGCGGCGAACGTCGATGCACGCCTCTTCGCCATCAGCGTCGCGCCGATGTGGGAGGCGTTCAAGGCAACACTTGCCGAGATGTTTGGCTCGTCGCTTCTCGATTTCTATGGAGCCTCGATCACGCTTCCGCACAAGGAGCATGCGATTCGCCTCGTCGATGAGTCGGGCGGCACAGTCGATGCGCGCGCGCGGCGCATCGGTGCCGCCAACACAATCACTCGCGCAGCGGATGGCACACTCGTGGCATCCAACACAGACGCCGATGCAGTCGTCGAAGCAGTCGGCGCAGCGAACATTGCTGGCAAGCGCATCCTCGTGCTCGGCGCAGGAGGTGCCGCGCGCGCTGCGGCATGCGGGCTCGCGTTCGCAGGTGGATCTGTGGTGATCGCGAACCGCACCTCGAGCCGCGCGACGCGCGTCGCCGAAGAACTTGCCACGGCGCAGGACGATTTCCCCGCGCTCGATGTCCACGCTCAGTCGCTCGCATCACTTGCCACGCAACAGTTCGACGTCATCGTCAACTGCACAAGCGCCGGCATGCAGGGGGGTGAGGCGCGAAGCGAGAACCCACTTCCTTGTGGCGTGAAACTTGACGAACGAACGATTGTCATGGACGCCGTCTACACACCGGCGCAGACTCCACTCTTGATACATGCCGCGAGTTGCGGCTCGGTGTGCGTCACGGGCGAGGCGATGTTTCTCGCGCAAGCTCGCCGGCAGTTCGAACTCTGGACGGGTTCGCCACCTCCATCCTCTCTCTAGCATCGCACGCATGTCGCAACTGACCTACCGAACCGCTGGCGAATCGCATGGACCAACTCTGATCGCACTCATTGAAGGGATGCCATCGGGTGTCGCGATCGATCACACATTTATCGACGCAGAACTGCAGCGTCGCCAAGGGGGTTATGGTCGCGGCGCGCGACAACGCATCGAGAGTGATCGCGCTGTGTTTCTCTCAGGACTCCGCCACGGTGAAACCATTGGATCGCCCATCGCCGTGCAGATTGCCAACGCTGATTCGCGTATGGAGGATGATGAAAAGACCCCGCCGGTCTTTCGTCCGCGACCTGGACACGCCGATCTTGCGGGAAGCATTAAGTGGTTGACGACCGATTGCCGCGCGACCCTTGAGCGGGCGAGCGCTCGCGAGACTGCCGCGCGAACGGCGGCTGGATCGCTCGCACAGTGCTTGCTTCGCGCCTTCGGCATCGAGTGCTTTGGATTTGTACGAGGCGCGCTCGCAACGACGAGCGCAGTTGAGCCGACGCAGGCAACACTCGAAGCACTGCGCATGGAGCGCGAGGCGAGCGAGGTCTACTGCCCCGATGTGAGCGCATCCGCTGCAATTGTTGAGTCGATTCATCAAGCGAAGATCGACAAGGACACCGTTGGGGGCATCTGTGAAGTGCACGTCTTTGGTGTGGTGCCAGGGCTCGGCTCGTGCGCGAGTTGTGATCTGCGACTCGATGCGCGACTTGCGATGGCCGTGATGGGAATCCAAGCATTCAAGTCGGTGGAGATTGGTCTTGGACACGAAGTTGCTCGTCGCACCGGCAGTCAAGTGCACGATGCGATTCACTTCGATGCGGCACGACGTGGTGAGTCACACCTCGGATTCGTGCGCCCGACCAACAATGCAGGTGGACTTGAAGGTGGAATGACCAACGGCATGCCCATCGTTGTGCGCGGCGCGATGAAGCCGATCTCGACGCTTCTGCGCGGACTGCCAAGCGTCGACCTTCGGACGAATGAACCGAGCCAGAGTCAGTACGAACGGTCTGACATCAGCGCGATCGCAGCGGCGAGCGTTGTCATGCAGAGCGTTGTCGCGTTCGAAGTCGCACGCGCCCTGCGTGAGAAGTTCGGCGGCGATTCACTCAATGAAATGCGCGCGAATTACGAGGGTTTTCTGGCTGCTGCGCGTCGACTTGCGTGAGGCGAGACGCTCAGGGAATCAACTTCTTCCAGGCGAGATCATCCAAGGTCATCGTGAGCTTCGCCTCGTCTTGCACCATCGCGAGCGCGGTCGCCATCGCACTAAAAGTCTTTGGATCGATCTTCTTCTCTCCCTTGCCACCACCCGCTGCCATCATTCCAACCATCGAGAAGAGACTGCGCGTTGTACTCGCCCACGCTGAATTGAACTCTCCCGCAGCTTCCTTGGTCTCGAATGTCATCGCGGTGCACATCGTGGGATTCGATCCGAAACCGATCGACGCGGAAATCGAACTGAGCTTGGTGAGCGGTTCGATGAATCCGCCGAGGAACATCGCCATTCCTGACTCGTCGCTTTCGAGCGCCGTCGCACAGGCTTCTCGAACTTCAGCGGTGACGCGCATTCCAACCGAGACCGCACTGGGCGCAAGCGCGTTGAGCGCGACATCGAGTTGTCGTGCGCCGCTGATATCTGGCACTGCGGGAAGCGTTTGACTCGCGTCTGCCTTGAGCCAATACCAACCCTGACCGAGACTCTCGACCATAACCGCGACATTGAATGCCCTGCCGACGAGACTCTGAATGTCTGATTGCGAACGGGTGCTATTGGTCTGCACGAGAATCATGATGCCATCCTGTTCGATCGGAAGCGCCGTCATAGTCTCTGGCATCGTCGAAGCCGCTGTGCCGTCGGCGAGGATGTAGACCGCCTTCGCATTGATCTGACGCATCGCTGCCATCGTTTCGTCGAGCCGCCGCATCTCTTCATTCTTCGCTGGATCGAACTCTGCCGACTGCTCAGTGAGCATCTGCGCCCCCTGCGCGAGTTGTGGAATGGTCGACTTCGACAGCATCGGGGCGAACGAGTCGACGCTCTGGCGAAGCGACTCGCTGCTGAGTCCACTGGTCGAGATGCGCACGACTGCCGCCGTTGTTGAACTCACCGCGACGGCTGGAAGAGCGTCTGAGACTCCGCACGCAGTCAGAGCAGAGAGAGTGATCGAGACGAGAGCCGCGCAGATTGGTGTGATGTTCATCGGTGAAGGCTAGCACGAGGCGTTAGACGCAACTCGTATGCTCTCTGTATGTGCGGCATTGCGGGCTTCATCGATCGATGCGGTCATCCACGTGATGCGCCAGAGCGTTTGCGTGCGATGGGAGCGCAATTGGCGCATCGCGGTCCCGATGATGGCGGACTCTGGTGGGATGAGACAGGACAGATCGGATTCTCCCACCGTCGACTCTCGATCATTGACCTCTCAGGAGCGGGACATCAGCCGATGGCGAGCGCCTCCGGTCGATTCATGCTCATTTTCAACGGCGAGATTTACAACGCGCCTGCGTTGCGTGCCGAGCTGATGACGCGCGAAGTGCGCGAGTGGCGCGGACACAGCGACAGTGAGGTGATGCTCGCTGCGTTTGAGGCGTGGGGAGTCGTTGATGCGACCAAACGTTTCGATGGAATGTTCGCGTACGCGCTCTACGACTTCACCGCGCAGATGCTGTATCTCGTTCGCGACCGAATCGGTAAGAAGCCCTTGTACTGCGGGTGGATCGGACAGACCTTCGCCTTCGCAAGTGAACTCGACGCCTTGCGTGCATTGCCAGGACCGCCCCTCGAGATCAACCGTGATGCACTCGCCGCAATGCTGCGATTCGGGCACGTACCTGGTCCGTTGTCGATTTACCACGGCATTTCGAAACTCCCTCCAGGTCAGATCGCGTCGATGCACGTGACGAAGACTCTCGCGCTCGGAACGCCGCCAACGTGTGAGACCTACTGGAGCGCCGCCGACATCGCAGAGGCTGGATTCGACCATCCACTGCCCCAAGCAACGATCACGCTCGTCGATCAACTCGACGCGCACCTCGAACGGGCAGTGCGAGCACGAATGGTCAGTGACGTTCCGCTCGGTGCGTTTCTCTCAGGAGGCATCGATAGCGCGCTCGTCGTCGCGATGATGTCGCGCATCAGCGAAATGCCCGTCGAGACATTCACCATCGGCTTCGACGATGCACGCTACGACGAGAGTGAAGAGGCGCTCGCGGTCTCGCGCGCGCTTGGCACGAAGCATAATCATGTGAGTGCGTCGGCCCGTGATGCGATGGCGATGGTTCCATCGCTCTGCAAGATCTACGACGAGCCTTTCGCCGATAGCAGCCAGATTCCAACGGCGATGTTGAGTGTGCTCGCGCGCTCTCGTGTCACCGTCGCACTCTCTGGCGATGGAGGCGACGAGGTCTTCGGCGGATATGACCGCCACGTCTTTGCTCCCAAGATTTTCAAGATGGCGCAGTACGCGTCACTCCCGGTGCGGCAGCTCTTCGCGGGGCTCTTGCGTGACCATGGACGAGTCGAAAGGTTCACTCGAATCGCCTCGATCATCGAATCACCTACGTTTGATGGTGTCTACGGCGCGCTTTCCTCGACCAGCGATCGCTGTGACGGACTCGTGATCGGTGCGAGAGTCACGGCTGGCCAGGGAGCGAACGCCCTTTTCAGCACGAGGCTCACCGATCCAACTGCGCAGATGATGCAGCGCGATCTGGTCTCGTATCTCGTCGACGACATCTTGGTCAAAGTGGACCGCGCCTCGATGGCGGTCGGCCTTGAAGTGCGTTCGCCTCTTCTCGATCACCATCTCATCGAGTGGGCATGGCGGCTGCCGATGCGTGCCAAAGTGGGGCGATCACGCGGCAAACTCATCGCGCGCGAGCTCGCGCACTCTCTCGTGCCGGGGCTGAGCTCAAAGCGCCGCAAACGCGGATTTGGCGTACCCCTTACCGATTGGCTGCGCACCGATCTGCGCCCGTGGGCAGAAGAGTTGCTGAGTGTCGATCGACTCACGCGCGATGGATTTCTCGATCCAAAGGCCGTGCGTGGGCTGTGGGCTGAACTGCTTGCTGGCCGCGAGAATGATCGCCACCTCGTGTGGGCGATCCTGATGTTTCAGAGTTGGCTGAACACGACGCGCGCCGGGCGCGGCTAATGCTGCAGGGGCCAGTGCAGCATGGCTAATGCTGCA
This sequence comes from Singulisphaera sp. GP187, assembly GCA_945869475.1. GTDB lineage: Bacteria > Planctomycetota > Phycisphaerae > Phycisphaerales > SM1A02 > F1-60-MAGs104. The sequence continues at coordinate 36,481 of CAMBOV010000006.1, forward strand.
GGGGATTGTGCAGCATGGCTAATGCTGCAGGGGATTGTGCGTCAATTCGTAATCATCAATCACCAGCACCTTGCAGATGCGCACGCGCCAGCGCAGTGGCACCAAGAAGAGCACAGACTTGAGATTCTCGATGTAGGCGAAGCGAAGCAGCGTCATCGCGATCGCACCATAAAGCATCGCCGAAAGTACGAGCTCGACTGTCGCTTCGATTCGCACTCCATAGGCGTCAAGGCTGAGGTGCGTCATCACACTCGTCATCACTCCGTGCGTTGCGACGACCGCAAGCAGCGCGTAGAGCGGTGTTGCCCAGAGTTCGTAGTGCACCATCTCACGGTCGCTACCAGTCGCAAGCAAATGCTTGCGAATCTGGATGTAGCCAGAGATCGAGCCAGCTGCGCCGACTCCGATCACAAGGGCGATCGCAATCGAGGGACCCGTCAACTCGAACCACTTGATCACGAATACTGCAGCAAATGCACCGATGATCTTGCCTCCCGCGCGCCAAGAGATGAGCTCGAGGTAGGTCGTCCAGCGGCGCATCCCAAGGATCGGTCCTTCCAAGACTCCTTGCACGGTGGGATAGACGAGGAAGACCGATGTCAACATCACCGGCCAGATCGAGGCTTCCCACTTCGCTCCCCAGATCAGTCGCTCAAGACTTGGATAGACCGCGGCGATCGAGAGCACGCACAATGGCAAGAAGACCAGGCCTGCCGTGAATGCAGTCGTGAGGCTCGCACTCTCGAGCTTTCGGTTGCCGCGCACGAGCGCCCCGTAGGGAGCGAGCACTCCGACCAACGTTTGCGTGATGAGACGAATGGGTTGAGCCACAATCTGCACCGCGAAGAAGTAGACGCCCAGCGATGCGATCGGCACGAACAAACTCGCGATGAATGAATCGACCTGCTCCATGAGTGAGATCATCACACTGATCGCCATCGGCCACTTCACGAGCGAGAAGGTGTGCGTCACCCAGTCCGGTTGCGCGACGAAATCTGATCGTTTGAACTCCGCCCAGATGCACGACAACGCGAATTGCAAGAGCAGTGCAACGACTTGAGCAACGACGAAGGTCAGCGCCCCCCATCCACTGCTCGCACAGATGTACGCCGTGGCGAGTTTGACAACTGCGCCCACGACATCGATCGACGCAAGCTGTTTGAATCGAAGCAGCGAGACCATCTTTGCCCGCGGATAGGTCGAGACTTGGGTGAGCAGCGAGAGCCCTGCCATCCACAGAAGCAATTTTCCAAGCGCGGGTTGGTTGAAGTACTCCTGCGCTGGCAGAGCAGCGCCTGTCGTGAGAAGCGCCCCAAGGCAGCCAAAAATGAGCGCGAATCGAAAGAGCCCGCCGCCGCTGTGCGTGTATTCGTCGACCTTCATCGATTGATAGACGATCGACGTTCCGCCTCCGCGCATCAAGTGTGTGAATGTGATGATGCCCAAGGCGATCGCGTACAGACCGAACTCGTCGGGAGTCAGATACCACGCGGTGATGAACTGCGTTGCGAGTCCGCTGAACCGCGAAAGGATGCTCGCGATGAGAGTGATGAGGATGTTTCGCGCTTTTTGTTTCGGCAACAGTCCTGCTTCCCCAGAACGGATGCGAGTGAGTCGAGGCGTCTCAAACGTCGGATACGCCTCGGCTCGAAGAGTAGAAGAATAGCGCAAAAATTTGGCGCGGCAGAGTCGCTTACGAGTCAATCGTGTGCGATCGTTGGATGTAACCTCCACGAGCCTTATGGCTGAACTCCCAAAGAGTTGGAATCAAGAGTTGAACGGATGCGCGACCGTTGTTGAGGCGCTTGCGCTGGTGACTCGCACCTTCGCCGCAGACTCTGGAACACTGCATCGAAAGTGGCCCGACGGAGTGCTGCATCTCGAGGCCGTCGTCGGAAATTTTCCGCCAGTTGTGCTGGCGGCAATTCGAACGATTCCAATCGGCAAGGGGATGGCCGGTCTCGCGGCCGAGCGTCGTGCACCGGTCACAGCCTGCAACTTGCAGAGCGACATTTCTGGCGACGTTCGCCCTGGCGCGCGCGCCACTGGTATGGAGGGGGCGATTGCGATCCCATGCTTTGGCGGCACAGACGGTCACGAGCTTGTCGGGGTGCTCGGGGTGGCGAGTTTCGCTCCGCGAGAATTCACCCCCGTTGAGCACCTTGCGCTGCTCGAATGGGGTCGTGCCCTCTGCGGTCGCTGGTCGGGATGAGGTTTCCGATCGCGCCGATCGCGCCGATCGCGCCGATCGCGCCGATCGCAGCGCTACCGCGGTGATCCGCTCTGGGTCTGGTCGCTCTGGGTCTGGCCGCTCTTCGAGAATGTGAACGACTTGCCCACGTAATCGACCGCAATTGTGTCGCCGTCGGTGAACTGCCCGCTGAGAATTCCAGTGGCAATGCCATTCTCGACGCGTTGTTGAATCACTCGCTTGAGCGGTCGCGCGCCGAAGTGCGGGTCGTATCCCTCTGAGGCGAGCGCGGCGAGGGCAGCGGTTGAAATCGTCAACCCGATGCCGCGCTGCACCATCCTGCGCCGCAACTGTTGTGCTTGAATCTCGACGATGCCAGCGAGTTGCGATCGATCGAGTTGATGAAAAACCACCGTCTCGTCGATGCGATTGAGCAACTCGGGACGCATCGCCTTTTTCAAGAGCCCTCGTACGTGCGCTTCGATCACCTCAGTGGGTTGATCGGCCTGCGACATCTCGAGAATCGCGTTCGATCCGATGTTGCTCGTCATCACAATGAGTGTGTTGGCAAAGTTGACCGTGCGACCCTGTCCATCGGTGAGGCGACCATCATCGAGTACTTGCAGCAAGATATTGCTGACATCGGGATGCGCCTTCTCGAATTCATCGAAGAGCACGACGCAGTAGGGCCGTCTGCGCACGGCCTCGGTCAATCGTCCACCCTCTTCGTAGCCGACATATCCAGGAGGTGCGCCGATCAGTCGCGCAACGGCATGCTGCTCCATGTATTCACTCATGTCGATGCGCACGATGGCATCCTGTGAATCGAAGAGCAGTTCAGCGAGCGCCTTGCAGAGTTCGGTCTTGCCGACTCCGGTTGGACCGAGGAACAAGAATGATCCGATCGGACGATTCGCTTCGCCGAGTCCCGCGCGATTGCGGCGCACCGCTTGCGCGACCGCGCGCACAGCTTCACTTTGACCGATGACGCGTCGCCCGAGCGACTCTTCGATGTGCAGCAGTTTCTGGCGCTCACTCTCGACGAGTTTCGAGAGTGGAATGCCAGTCCACTTCGCAACGACTTCAGCAATTGCTTCAGCGTCGACCTCCTCTTTCACCATCGCGCCACCTGCGGCGATGCGTTGTCGCAGCGATGCCGCAGCCTCAACCTTACGAAGTTCAAGATCGCGAATCTCGCCATGCTGAATGCGGGCGGCGCGTTCGAAGTCGCCGCGGCGCTGTGCTTGGTCGAACTCGATCTGACGCGCTTCGATCTGACGATCGACTCCCTTGATCGTGTCGAGGTCAGCCTTTTCGATCTCCCACTGCGCGGTCATGGTGCGATCTTGTTCGCGCGATCCAGCCAATTCGTGATCGACCGACGCGAGTTGCTTGGCGCTCGCCGCGTCTTTTTCCATGTGAAGCGCTGCCTTCTCGATCTCAAGACGAGTGATATTGCGACGGATCGCATCGAGTTCTGCTGGCATCGAATCATTCTCGATGCGCAGCCGACTCGCCGCCTCATCGAGGAGATCGATCGCCTTGTCAGGAAGAAATCGATCGCTGATGTATCGATGCGAGAGTTCAACGGCTGTCACGAGCGCGGCATCTTGAATGCGCACACCATGATGCGCCTCGTACCGTTGCTTCAGTCCGCGCAGAATCGCAACGGTGTCTTCGAGTGATGGTTCGCCGACAAAGACGGGAGCGAAGCGTCGCTCGAACGCCGCATCTTTCTCAACGTGTTTGCGATACTCGTCGAGCGTCGTGGCGCCGATGCAGTGCAACTCGCCCCGTGCGAGCGCAGGCTTGAGCAGCTGCCCAGCGCCGACAGCACCTTCGCCTTGTCCCGCGCCGACGATGGTGTGCAATTCGTCGATGAAGAGAATGATGCGACCCTCGCTTGAAGCAACTTCACGCAGCACGGCCTTGAGTCGCTCTTCGAACTCGCCGCGATACTTCGCTCCGGCGAGCAACTGTCCGACGTCGAGTGTGATAATGCGAGAACCACGCATCGACTCTGGACAGTCCCCGTTGACGATGCGCTGCGCGAGCCCCTCCGCGATTGCAGTCTTGCCAACACCAGGTTCGCCGATGAGCACTGGATTGTTTTTCGTGCGACGCGAGAGCACTTGCATGCAGCGTCGAATCTCTTCGTCGCGCCCAATCACCGGATCAAGTTTTCCGCTCGCGGCAAGTTCGTTCAGATCTTTGCCGTACTTCTTGAGTGCCTCGTAGGTGCTCTCTGCGCCGGAATCGTGAATGCCTTGCACGCCGCTTGCTTTGCGAATCTCGCGGGCGGCATTCTCAAGCGCGCCCGCGTCGACACCGAGCGCCGCAAGAACGTCTTTGCCCGCGCCGCGCGTCTGCGCGATGGCGACGAGCAAGTGATCACTCGAGACGTACGAGTCTTTCATCTTCTGCGCGAGGCGCTCGGCGCTGCCAATGGTTTCTTGTAACTCACGGCTCGCACTCGCGGTGCCACCTTGCACACGCGGGGCGCGCGACAACTGTGCGGTCACCGTCGCGGCCACGTGCACGGGATCGAGCCCAGCTTTCGTGAGCACGCTCGAGGCGGGTCCATCTTTCTCAGCGAGCAACGCGTTGAGCAGATGCAATGAGGTGACCTCGCTGTGTTGATCGCGCACTGCGATCGCTTGCGCGTGCGAGAGAGCCTGTTGAGCGAGTGTTGTGAATTTTTCGAAGTTCATGTGCCTCCTTCAAAGCAACCCATGTGCCAGTGCGCGGCCCGTCATTTCACGCCGATTCGACCGGAAATCCAGGGGGGATGAGTTCGGGTCGATCGTTGAGCCATCCTGTGAGCCAGCGAAAAGCATCGACCAGACGCGGTCCAGGGCGATTGAACATCTGGTGTCCGTCGACGAGCACAACGCGATTTTCGCCCTCAAGTAGCGCCGGAAGCAGGGGCCACCAGCGTTGACCTTGGAGCGCCGCCAACTCAGACCGAATCTCGGGAATGCCATATCCGCAGGGACAAATGATCACGCGCTCAGGAGCCGCTGCGAGAATCTCTTGGGGGGAAATGCGCCGACTCTTCGCGCCCGCAGTGTTGATCGAGTGACGACCGCCCGCGGCGTGAATGAGTTGTGGTGTCCAGTGACCGCCGCAGAATGGTGGATCCATCCACTCGAGAAAAAGAACCTCGGGTCCTTCGCTGTAGGGGTTCACGAAGTCGACAGCCGTCCACCAACCCTCACGAAGTTCGACCATCGCGCGCTCGGCCTGCGTAGCGCGCCCGACGGCGCTGCCGACTTTGAGGCAGTCATCGAGCACATCCCACATCGAAGTTGGATTGAGCGAGACAATCTCGGGCGCGGGATGCATCGTCGCTGCGACGGCGCGCACGGTCGCGAGATCGATCGCGCAGACAGCACAGAGATCTTGCGTGAGGATCACATCGGGACGCAACTCACCAAGCAGTTCAAGATCAAGCGTGAAGGGCGACTCCCCAGCATTCTGTGCTGTCAGCACGGGTCGATCGAGAATTTCGTGAGGCCAATCGCAGTGGTGACTGCGTCCAACGAGCAAGCTCGCGCCGCCGATTCGGCAGAGAATTTCAGTCGCGCAAGGCAGCAGACTCACGACGCGCATGAGCGAGAAACTAGTGCCAATCGGCGCAATCCGCCTTGACTTCACCTGCTCTCGTGTCACAATTCGCCTGATATGCGTGCGATGCGCCACAAAATCCCCGCGGCGATTCTCGCCTTCGCCATCGCGGGGAGCGCCCTTGCAGCCGTCGTCCACACAACCGCGGGTCCGTTCGGTGGATTTTTCGGTCTTTGGGGCCCCGATGTGTCGAGCCAGCAGTCCGTGGGCGCGCGGTTCATTCCGAGCGGCGATTTCACGCTGACGTCGATCAAGATGTGGTTCATGAACAACAGTTCAACCACTCATCCAACAGTGAAAATAACGTTGCGAACGGATCAGACGGCAGGCACGGTAAGCACACCAAGCAGCACGGTGATCGAACAGTGGACGATCAACATTCAGGCGCTGGGGTGGAATCCGATTCAAGAAGTCCTGCTCTCCACCGGCGGAGTCGCACTTCAATCAGGCGTCAAGTACTGGGTCGTCGCCGAATCGACTGCCTCGAGCGGCAGCAGTTCCGTCTGGAACTACGCATCAGTCGGCAATACGTTCAGTGCGACGACACTCTCGAGTGGCGCGTGGCAACCGGGTGGATCGGGTGCTGCACTGACATTGACGGTTGAAGGCACGGTCGGACTTCCCAATCCAGCCGATATCAACGGTGACGGAGTGGTCAATGGGATCGACCTCTCGTTTGTGTTGAGCGCATGGGGCGCCTGCGCATCGTGCCAAGCCGACATCAATCGCGATGGCACGGTCGACGGGTTCGATCTCGCGGTGCTCTTGTCGGCGTGGTCTGCGTGAAGCCACTCGATCGGGTATCAATCTCACTGTGATCACTCGCCGCGTTCTTTGGTGTGCACTCGTCGGCTTCGTGGCACTCGTCGCGTGGAAAACGCTCGACGGGCTCCTCGTCGATCGATCTCCGATCATCGTTGGAATCCTTCATTCGCAGACCGGTCCGATGGCGGTCAGTGAAAAGTCGATGATCGACGCCGAGGTACTCGCACTCGAAGAAATCAATTCCGCAGGAGGATTGCTCGGTCGACGAGTCGAGTGGGTCATCGCCGATGGCGCATCCGATTGGCCAACGTTCGCGCAGCAAGCAGAGCGGCTGATTCGCGACAATCGAGTCTGCGCGGTCTTCGGTTGTTGGACAAGCGCGAGCCGAAAGAGTGTGCTTCCAGTCTTCGAGAAGAACGATCATTTGCTGATCTATCCGATGGCATACGAAGGGCTCGAACAGTCGCGCAACATCATCTACACCGGCGCGGCGCCCAATCAACAAATCACTCCAGCCGTGCAGTGGTGTCACGAAACCCTCGGCGCGCGACGGTTTTTTCTCGTGGGATCGGATTACATCTGGCCTCGCTGCGTCAATGCGATTATCAGCGATCAACTCGCCGGACTTGGCGCACAACGCGTCGGTGAGGAGTACATCCGCTTTGGCAGCACCGATGTCGATGCCGCGGTGCGCAACATTCTCGCGGCGAAACCCGACGTCGTTCTCAGCAGCGTCGTGGGAGACTCGGCGCTTGCACTCGCGAGCCGACTGTATGAGGCTGGCGTGCGTTCTGAACAGATTCCACTGCTCACGTTTGCTCTTGGAGAAGATGAACTTCGCGCCATGGCGCGCGATGCGTTCACCGGAAACTACGCCGCATGGAATTACTTTCAGTCGATCGATCGACCCGAGAATGCAACCTTCGTCGCGGCGTTCAAGGCGCGCTACGGCAACGATCGCCCAACCTCTGACGTGATGAGCACGGCGTACAACAGTGTCATGCTCTGGGCGCAAGCGGTGCGCGAAGCAAACACGAGCGATGTCAGGCAAGTTCGTTACGCGATGCGCCATCAAAGTATGAATGCGCCCGAGGGGATCATCGCGGTGGATGCCGAGACGCAACACACGTGGCGTCCAGTCTCGATTGGTCGCATCCGTCCCGACGGTCAATTCGACATTGTTTGGACGACGAAGACAGCGGTTCGCCCCGTTCCATTTCCGATGTCACGTTCGCGTGCGCAATGGGAGAAGTTTGTGCAAGACCTCTACCGAGGATGGGGAAATCGTTGGGCTGCGCCATGAGTGATCCCGGCTCCCACGCCACCGATCTGACGAAGTTGGCGATCCACCGCACGATCGCCGGACGGCTGGTCTTGTGGTTTCTCGTCATCGCACTCGTGCCGTGTGCGATCCTGACAACGATCACGAGTCGTGTGGCGGTTGAAGCGCGTGAGGCGGCGGTGAGGGACAACCTCATTCAGATCGCAGCATCGAAAGCAGCCGAACTCGAGAACTATGCCCGTGAGCGGCTCGCCGCCGCAACGACGCTCGCACACGATGTCTCAATTGGCAACGCCACGCTCGCACTTGCCGCGGACGACCCCGCCGCGCGGGCGGGCGCGTCGACGACGCTGACGGCGCTCGCGACAACGATCGGCTACGTGCAGTTCTTGCTGATCGATCCATCGGGCCGCATCACCTACTCGCTCGATGGTGCATTCGTCGTCGGTTCGTCGCTCTCTGATCCAGCGTTGAGCGGAACTGATCTCGCCGCGGGATTTGTTCGTTCGCGCACACTGATGCAGGCCGAGATGACTGTCTTCGAGATTTATCCGGCGTTGGCGATGCCGATCGCGTTTGTAATGAGTCCGATCTTGAAAGATGGTCGCGTCATCGGCGTGCTCGCAGGTGGCATCACACCTGAGCGCGTCTGGAACGTGCTCACAGATATGACGAGACTCGGCGACACGGGTGAAATCATTGCGGCCGAGCGCGTTGGAGATTCCATGCTTGTCACGGCACCACTGCGCCACTCTGAGGATGCCGCTTTTCGGCTGAAACTTCCACTGAGGAGTTCGGCGGATTTGCCGGTCGCGCGCGGCGCGAGGGGCGACCGCGGATGTGGAACCGTCACGGACTACCGTGGTAAAGAAGTCGTTGGCGCGTGGTGCTACCTGCCGAGTTACCGGTGGGGAATGAACGTCAAGCAAGATGCAAGCGAAGCGTTTGCGATCTTGAACTTTCAGCGTCGCGCGATTTTCTGGCTCTCACTGGCGACACTCATTGCTGTGATCGTTGCCGCGCTCGTCGTGGCGCGAAGCATCTCTCGCCCCTTGCGAATCGCGATCACCGCCGCGAGACAGGTCGCCGCTGGCGACTTGCGCGCGGACGTCGGCACGCCATCCAACGATGAGACGGGAGCGCTTCTCAAGGCGATCCAAACAATGACAAGTGACTTGCGCGGATTGATCGGACGCATTCAGCACTCGTCGTCGACCTTGGGTGCGACTGCGACCGCGATTCAAGCGACGAGCGAAGATCAGCAGCAGGTCGTCACTGACTTCGGCGCCTCGACGATCGACGCGGTCGCTGCTGTTCGCGAGATCACAGCGACGAGTCACGAGCTTTCGCGCACGATGACTGAAGTCAACGCGCTCGCAGCGAGTACCGGCACGAAGGCATTGGATGGACGGCAAGATCTCGAGGGAATGGACAAGACCATGCGCCAACTCGAGCAGAGCACGAACTCGATCGGTGAAAAGCTCGCGACGATTAGTGAGCGCGCGTCCACCATCAATGTCGTGATCTCAACAATGGTGAAAGTCGCCGACCAAACGAATCTGCTTTCGATCAACGCATCGATTGAGGCTGAAAAGGCGGGCGATCATGGGCTTGGTTTCTTGGTCGTCGCACGCGAGATTTCGCGCCTCGCCGATCAGACGGCGATCGCCTCGCTCGACATCGAGCGCACGGTGAAAGAGATGCAGGGAAGCGTTTCCGCAGGAGTGAAAGAGATGCACTCTTTTACTGAGAATGTCCGCGGTGGAGTTCATGAAATCGGAGCGATTGGGGGCAAGTTGGGCGAGATCATCTCGGCGGTGCAGTCGATCTCCCAGAAGTTTGGACTGGTCAACGAGGGCATGCTCGCCCAGTCGCAAGGCGCCACTCAGATTCGCGACGCGATGATGCGCCTCGCCGATGGAGCCGCGCGCACGGCTGCGTCGCTCGACCAATCGAAGCAGGCGACGATTGAATTGCGCGGAGCTGTGGGCGAACTCAAAGACGAAGTCTCCCGTTTTCAACTTTGAGCGTTTGAAACTGAATTGGGGATCCTAGATTCGAACTAGGACAAACAGAGTCAGAGTCTGTTGTGCTACCGTTACACCAATCCCCAAAGTGACTGGCTTTTCATAGTAGCGAAGACCCGTTCTTTTCACACTCCCTTCAACAATGCGTTTTCGACGAGATGGATTCTGGTCTGACTCCTTGTACGGATTGCTCTGCGCACTGCTCGCAACCAGTGGTGGATGCGTGTCCAAGTCGATCCACCTTCGTGCTGTTGACGGCGTGACCGGCGCGCCAGTCGCAGATGCCGCGGTTCATCAACACGGTGCGCGGTGGTTCGCTTTTTTCCCAGAGACCGAACCCGCAGTGACCACGGACGCGCAGGGCGAAGCCGCAGTCGTGCTCAATGCGCGCGGCACGAATTTGGTGCTTCTGCGACCTGGATATGTGCCGACGCAACTTGCAATTGTGCCCCAGTCAGGCGCTCCTCGTGGCGGGACGCCCACGACCGACCTCATCAACGTTTCTCCGAGCAACTACGTTGAGTTCGAGCGACTCGCGTCCAATGCGCTCGTCGAGATTGAGTTGACGCCAACCGTTGCGCGCACCGTTCGTGTCTGTGTGCGAAGTGAGAGCGCGCTTCCACTGCAAGGTGTTGAAGTGATCGCACACACTGGACTCTTTCTTCCGAAGGATGGCACCGAGGCGCAGTGGGGACTTCCACCCATCCAAATCGTTGCAACGAGTGCCGATGGATACGCGGAGGTCACCGTGTACGGTGGACTGCGCAACTACCTCTATGCACGGAGTGTTGGACGCGATTGCGAACGAATCTCACTCGACGAGTTTGCTGCGAACACTCAAGTTGATCTCACGCTGCCGAACGTCGAGTTCAAGTCAGCGGTCATTCGCCTTGTCGATGCCGCGACCGGCACTCCCATTGCAAATGCCACTGTTCAGTGCGGAAAGATGTTCGATGGCGTCGCACGCGATCCAAATGGATGGTCGGTGCGGACCGATGCCAGTGGATGCACCCTAACCGTGCGACTTCCAGACGCGCACAACCTCTCCGTGACCGCGTCACGCCAGGGGTATCGCTCGAGTCGAAAGTTGATCGCGTGGCGACTCATTCGTGAGGGGCATCCAATTGAAATCTCGATCGATCGTGAGTGAACGAGCGAGCCGACTGTGCCTATTCTCTGAACATGACCGTTGCTGCCACCAAACCCCTTGGCTCAGAGACCCTCACCGAGGGAATCCGCGTCGTCGTTGTGCCGAGTTTCGTCGAGTCCCACTCAGACATCGAGCGTGGGCGGTTCATTTTCGCTTACAAGGTGACGATGACCAATGAAGGCACGCAACTCGCTCGCTTGACGAGCCGTTCGTGGCAGATCGTCGACGCCGACGGAACACGCCACGATGTCGAAGGTCCCGGTGTCGTCGGTCAGCATCCTGAACTCGCCGCCGGTGCGACGTTTGAGTACTCGAGTTTCTGCCCGCTCCCGACCGCATGGGGAACGATGGAAGGTCACTTCACCTTCGAGCGATCCGACGACTCGACATTCGCGGCGCGGGTCTCTCGGTTTTACTTCGCGGCTCCGACGCTCTGAGACGCAACACCTTCGAGATTCAGCGGTAGTCTTTCATTCCATGAGTCCACCAGGTGAAAGTGAACCCACCCTGTTTCGTAAGTCAGCACTCGAGTCGGTCGGGGGTCGCAATCGTCTCAATTCTCTCAGCCCGCTGATCTCGCCGCGCATGTGGATCGTGACTGCATCGCTCGCGCTCTTGCTCGTTGCGCTCGTCACCTGGGGATTTGCTGGGCTCATTCCACGCACGGTTGTGGGACGGGGAATCTTTATTCGCGGCGAACGGCTCGACTCGGTGAACGCTCCCGTGCAGGGGTTGATCCGCGAATTCCGAAAGAACAGCGGCGACCGAGTGAAAGCAGGAGAGTGCATCGCGATCATGTCAACGACGGCGCATGCAGACGATCCTCTCACGCCCGTGCTCGCATCGGCCGATGGAATGATTGTCTCGCTCGAAGCAGAGGCATGGGATTTCGTGACCGCGGGGCAAGTCATCGCCATCGTTGCAGCTGGTAAAGACGATCCGATTTGTATCGCATTTGTGCCGCTCGCTGAGGGTGTGCGCCTCAGCCTCGGCATGAGAGTTCGCGCCTCCTTTACCCATGGAGACTCGTACGGTGAAGCGCAAGCGATCGGCCGAGTGACCTCGGTGGATGGGTTCGTCACTGGTCGAGACCAGATGTTTGGACGAATTCCAAGCACAGATGTCATCGCGTCGATTCAGGAACAGTTCAGCACGGCGAGCGCAATCGTCGTCGAGTTCGATCGCGACCCCGCTGGTCGAGATGGTCTTCGCTGGACAACGCAGAGTCCTGGATCAGGAGCCGTTGCCAATGGAACTCCCTGCGATATCGAAGTCATCCTGAGGCAGATTCGACCCGTCGCGCTCATCTTGCCTGGACTTGACCAGGGTGATGGTGCTTCGCCATGACGACCGAAGAGTCGTCCGAGATCGAAGAAGAGTCGACTGAAGAATCGCCAGCGCTTCCGCCGGGAAAGTGCCGATGCGTACGCGTGCCGACAACGATGCAAGTCGTCGCAGCCGAGTGTGGCGCAGCGAGTCTCGCAAGCGTTTTGTCCTACCACCACGCCTACCGACCGCTCGAAGAGGTGCGCGAGGCCGTCGGCGTCGACCGCGACGGATCGAACGCGTCACGCATCGCTCGCGCCGCTCGTCACTTCGGTCTTGACGCGGATGGTCTCAAGTGTGACATCGACTGCTTCGATGAGCTCGCCCTTCCGGCGATTCTCTACTGGGGACTCAACCATTTCGTTGTGCTCGAGGGATGGAATAAGAAGGGCTATCGCATCATGGATCCCGGAACGGGCCGACGATTCGTTTCACCCGAAGAGTTCAACGCAGAGTTCACAGGCATCGTTGTTTCGATGGAGCCGAGCGAAACATTCGAGCGCACTGGAAGCGCTCCATCCTCGTTGAGTCTCGTCATGGCGTGGCTTCGAGGGGGTGGCACGGCCATCTGGCTCACAGTTTTCGTGGGCATGCTGCTCGCGGTGCCGATGGTTGCGATCCCAGGAATTGCGGCGGGATACGTCGACAGCGTCCTCGCCGAAGGGCGATCCGATTGGATGCGGTGGATTCTGCTTGGGGCATTCATCGCACTCATCCTTGAGAACGGGCTCATGTTCTTGCAGCACCTGATTCTCGCGCGGCTCGAGCAACAACTCTCGCTCGAACGCACCTCTGATTTCTTGCAGCAGATCTTTCGATTGCCGACGACCTTCTTTGCGCAGCGCTATCCCGGAGACATCGTCGAGCGTGTGCAGAGCAACGATGGCGTCGCCGCGCTCCTCGCAAGCAAATTCGCCCCGGCCATCGTGCAGATTCTGACCCTTCTCGCCTTCCTCGCAGCGATCGCGTGGATCAACATTCCCATGGGCATCATCGCACTCGCCGCGGTGCTCGTCACGCTTGCGCTGCTCTTCGGTGTCGCGCGCGCGCGCGTCGATCAGGCGCAGTCGTTGCAACAGCAAGAGGGTATGAAACAGGGAGCGATCGTCGCAGGACTCTTGACCCTCGAGTCGCTCAAGGCTGGCGGTCGCGAGGCTGACTTCTTTGGTCGGTCGATGGGATTCGCAGCACGCGTGAGTGACAGGCGGCAGCGGGCCAACATGCTTTCCAATGCGATCAGCATTCTTCCATCGTGGTTTCAAGCGGTCGTCGTCTCAGTCCTCGTGCTCTCGTTTGGTGGATGGCAAGTCATGCAGGGATCGATGACCATCGGAACATTGCTTGGACTGCAGATTCTGCTGCTTGGATTCATGACGCCTGTCACTCAACTTGCTGAGTTGATTCGCGAGATTCAAACGGTGCGCGCCGATCTGGGTCGTCTCGACGACGTCATGTGCCACGAGATTGATCAACTCGCAGTCGATCCAGAGGTCGATGACGCACAGACGATCGAGTACGCCGATGGCGACCTCGAGTTGCGCAACGTGACCTTCGGATACGGTCACGGTCAGTCTCCGCTCTTGGCTGGATTTTCGCTCAAGGTCGCCTCGGGCGGGCGCGTTGCGCTCGTGGGTGGAACTGGATCGGGCAAGTCGACCGTCGCACGAATTGCAGCAGGATTGCTCGAGCCTTGGGAGGGCGATGTACTCATCGACGGTCGGTCACTTCGCCACATCGCACGTCACGTGCGCGCGGCGAGTGTCGCGACGATTTCGCAGCGCCCCGCGTTCTTCGAAGGCACCGTGCGCGAGAATCTCTCGTTGTGGAATCCAGACATTCCCGATGCGTGGATGGCCGAAGCACTCGAGGATGCCCAACTGACCGAACTGATCGCCGCGCGTGGCGGACTCGATCAGTTGATTGCTGAAGGCGGAAGCAATTTTTCTGGCGGCGAGGCGCAGCGACTCGACATCGCGCGCGCGTTGTCGCGGCGACCGGCTGTACTCATCTTGGATGAAGCAACGAGTGCGCTCGATCCAGTCACAGAACTCGCCCTCGATGAGGCACTGCGACGGCGAGGAGTCACCTGCCTCGTGATCGCGCATCGACTCAGCACGATTCGCGATTCGGATGAGATCATCGTCATGGAGGATGGCGAGGTCGTCGAGCGCGGCACGCACGATCAACTCATCGTGGCCGACGGCATCTACTGCGATCTCATCGCGGGAGAAGAGTCGTGAGCGACGATCAGAAGACAGTCGCTCAGCACGCGCTTGATTCTGGCGGTGAGTCGCTCTATCTCGATCGACGAAGTCGGATCTCGCTCGGGGCGTGTGATGACCTCTTTGTTGTAGTGCAGGGTGCGATGGTGCTCTTCGCGAGGCAACATGTGGGCGGGCGGCGCCACCGTATTGGTGTCGTTCCAGCGGGAGGTGCTTTTTCAGGTCGAGCCGAGGGCATCGAAGCGGTACCCATCAGCGAATCTGAACTGGTGCGAGTCAAGCCAAGCGATCGCGCGCGCATCGCGTCGGGGTCGAGTGCTGAACGCGCGCTCTGTGCAGCTATCGGCGCCGCGCTCGCCGCGTGCGGCACCTCTGTTCCACCAAGAGTCTCACTCTCGGCGGCGTGTGCGCACTGCGCGAATGAGTTCGCTCGCCGCGGAAGTGCGACGATCACCTCGGCCTTCTCGCGACACCTGCGTCGGCTCGTCAACGTCGCGACGTCGCGACTGGCGTTTTCAGACGAATTACAATCGATGCTCGTCGAGCGACCTCCAAGTGGTCGAACAGCAGTGCCCGACGCGCGGCTTCCTCCGATCGTGCGCGCGTGCACGCAGATTGCCATTGAAATCGGTACTGAGCTCTCGACGATTCCAACGAGAATTCCGCGCGACAACACTCGGCGACCCGAGCAGATCTTTGCACACGTTGCGGGACTTGGCATTCGCCCCGTCTTCCTCGATCCGGGATGGTGGAACAGCGGCGTTGGATCGCTTCTCGCTTTTCGCGCCGAGGATCACGCGCCAGTTGCGATTCTTCAGACGCGCCGCGGACTTGTCGCCTACGTGCACTCAGCGGGCGCGACAATCGGTCCTGTCGCGGTCGACGCGGCGTTCGCGGCACAACTGACTGGGATGGCTTCGCAACTCCATCCCACGCTTGCAGCCCACCACACGTCCATGGCGCAGTTTCTGCGCTTTGTGATTCGCGGATCGGAGCGGGACTTTCTGCACGCCTTCTTGATCTCAGGGCTGGCGAGTTTCGTAAATCTCGCGATTCCAATTGCGACTGGTTTACTCGTTAGCAGGGTCTTGCCAAGTGGCAGTGGATGGACCCTCGCCTTCCTCGGCGGCGTGCTCTTCGCAACGACACTGTGTGCTGCCGCCTGCGGCTTTGTCGTCTCGAATCTGCTGCTGCGATCCGAATCGCGCATCGCAAGTCGAGCACTCGGCGGTGTGCTCGATCGATGCTTGCGTATGCCCACGCAAGCTTTTCGTTCGTTCACGAGCGGCGATCTCGCTGACCGCATCCTCTCGGTTGGTGATCTGCAGACGGTGCTCTCTGGCGCGGCAATCTCAGCGATCATGGCCGGCGTCTTCTCGCTGATGTACGTCGCTGTGATGCTGTACGTCAACACGGCCGCGGCACTCGTTGGATGCGCTCTGCTCGTCATCGCGGTGCTCTGGAGCATCGTGCTGAGCGCGATGCGCTCACGACTCTCGACAACGGTTCTCGAAGGTCAGGGACGGCTCTCATCGATGGCCCTCCAGTTCATCGCCGGAATCGACACGATTCGCAGTGCTGCGAGCGAGCAGTATGCGACGCTGCGGTGGATGGGTCCCTTTCGCGAAACCCGTGCGGCCACGATGCGAATTCGCAGCCTTGAACGGCTCTTCGACAGTTTCGCCTCGGGCTTCCCGATGCTCTGCTTGATGATCTTCTGGGTCATGTTCTTGCCAGTCGATTCGACGGGCGCCGTCGCGCTCGAACAGCTCGGAGCCACCGACCGCGTCGCTGAGTATCTGATGTTCAACGCGGCATTTGTCGCAGCGCTCTATTCGGTCCTCGAATTCGGCGAACACCTCGGCGACCTCTCGTCGCTGCGCTCGACCTTGCGGCGCATCGCGCCGATCTTGAGCGCGCCGACTGAGCGAACGGCCGACCGCGAACAACCTGGGGTGCTCGGCGGAAAGATCGAAATCGCCGATGTGCATTTCGCCTATCCAGGAAGTGCCAACGAAGTGCTCTGCGGTGTCACGATGCATGTCGCCGCGGGCGAAAGTGTGGCGATCGTGGGTGGCTCTGGAAGTGGAAAGTCGACACTGCTTCAACTGATACTTGGGATGCGCCGACCCAGCAGCGGTGAAGTGCTCTTCGATGAGAAGGCACTTGGACGGCTCGACCTCGTCTCAGTGCGCCGTCAGATTGGGTCGGTCGTTCAGAACACGCGCGTCATTCCAGGGTCGATTCTCGACAACATCGTCGGCAGCACTCTCTTCACTCCCAAAGACGCAGAGGCTGCGATCGATGCCGCTGGATTCGGCGACGAGGTCAAGAAAATGCCGATGGGGGTGCACACTTACGTCACCGATCAGACGCTTTCGGGGGGACAGGTGCAGAAACTGATGATCGCGCGCGCACTTGTGACGCGACCGCGCATTCTGATCTTCGATGAGGCAACCAGCGCGCTCGACGAGATCTCGCAGGCGCAGGTGGTGCGAAGTTTGGAGTCGTTGCAGACGACACGCATCGTGGTGGCACATCGGCTCAGCACGATCCGAAGTGCAAGCAAGATCTACGTCATGGAACTCGGGCGCATCGTGCAGTGCGGCACCTTCGCCGAGTTGATCGCCGTCGAAGGACCCTTCCAATTGATGGCCCGCCGACAGATGGTCGACTTTGAAGATGAGACGTTGATCTGAGCCCCGGTGATCCAAGGAAAACAAAAAAAGTAGTCAACGACCGTTCGGAGCAAGAACGGGCGCTGACTACAAGGCATTCATTCACCTTGGCTGGTGACGGTCGAAAGAAGACACGCTAAATTAGCGCTTCGGCGTCCGCGCGCGACGGGCTGCAGTTGAGTTGCGAGCGACGCGGCTTGAGCCGCCTCCACTTGCTTTCTCGAGTTCTGCGTCAGTCAGTTTGACGGACTTCGGTTTGCTCTTCGACGAATTCTCTGGCTTTGGTGACATGATGATTTCCTCTAAAAGACGACTGGTGCGACGGTCTACACAACCGAGCCACAACCGCATGGACAACCTACGATACAGATTCAAAATGGCAAGTGTGAGCAGGTATTTCTTATGAGAATTTCGCGCAGTGGCAGCGCTCCGACGGTCGCAGTGGTCGGTGCGACCGGCGCTGTTGGCACTGAATTCATCGAGTTGCTGGCTGCAAACGGAGCATTTTCGGGTCGACTGCGCCTCTTCGCGAGCCAGCGGTCCGCTGGCAAGTCGATTCTTGTTGGTGGCGAGTCTGTCGTGATTGAAGCCTTGAAAGAGGGATGCTTCGCTGGCATCGACATCGCCTTCTTCTCGGCCGGCAAGTCAATCTCGAAAGAGTGGGCGCCACGAGCGGTCGCCTCGGGCGCGTGGGTTGTCGATAACTCAAGCGCGTTTCGGATGGTCCCCGCCGTCGCGCTTGTGATCCCAGAAGTGAATCCAGATGCAGTCGATGTGCGCGGCGGACCAGCGATTGTTGCCGTTCCAAACTGCTCGACCATCGTTGCGCTCGTCGCGGCGACGCCCCTGCACAGAGTGGCGAAGGTTCGGCGAATGACCGTCGCCACCTACCAAGCAGCAAGTGGTGCGGGTGCGGCGGCGATGCGTGAACTCGAATCTCAAGCGCACGACTTTGCGGGAGGTCGCGCGATGAACACTTCCATCTTCGGCCGCCAATACCTCTTCAACTGTTTCAGTCACAACAGCCCCATCGGTGCCGAGGGCTACAACGACGAAGAGGCGAAACTCCTGCACGAAACACGCAAGATTTGGCAGGACTCCGCCGTGCGCATCACCGCGACCTGTGTTCGTGTGCCTGTGCTTCGAGCCCACTGTGAAGCGATCGGCCTCGAGTTTGAGAGTCCACTCTCTGAAGAGCGAGCGCGCGAGATCTTGCGAAGTGCACCGGGAGTCGAAGTCGTCGATGACCGCGCGAACAATCGCTTTCCAGAACCGCTCAACGCTGCGGGGCGCGATCCCGTGCTCGTGGGAAGAATTCGCTCCGACTGGAGCCTCGACCCAGGCATGGGATTGCAACTCTTCGTCGCGGGAGATCAGATTCGCATCGGCGCCGCACTCACAGGATGGCGCATCGCTGAGCTGATCGCTGAGCGCACGCAGAGTTGAAGATCGCCCCGCGCGTTAGCGCAGCAAGTCGCGCGTCGCTCGCGCAATATCGGGTTGTCGCATCAAGTGCTCACCAACAAGCACAATGTGAATTCCATGCTCACGCAGTCGCGCGAGGTCAGCGGGGGCGGTGATTCCAGATTCACTCACCAGCACGCGTGGGTCCTCGACGAGGTCGGCCATCCGAAGCGAATGGTTGATGTCTGTCTTCATCGTGCGAAGGTTGCGATTGTTGATGCCAAGCAGCGAATATCCAGGATGGGGAAACCCAACATGGTTGACGACGCGGTAGAGATTGTCGGCATCGTGAACTTCGAGCAGAGTCGTCATGCCTAGCTCGACGCTGAGAATCTGAAAGTCGATAATCTCACTCTCGCGCAGACACTCGGCGATGAGCAAGAGCGCATCGGCGCCAGCGGCTCGAGCCTCCCAGATCTGATAGGGGTCGACAATGAAATCCTTGCGAAGCACCGGCAAGGGGATCGCATCTCGAATCGCGTGAATGAACTCAAGTTTGCCGCCGAAATCTTCGTGATCGGTGAGGCACGAAATCGCTGAAGCTCCCGCCGCGTGATATTGTCGCGCGATGGCCACCGCGTCAAAGTGTTCGCGAATGACCCCAGCCGATGGACTCTTGTGTTTGACCTCGGCGATGAGCCGAGTGCGAGAGGTGCTGCCATGGTCCACAACCGCTTGGAAGAAATTTCTCGGTCGACCAAGTTCTGAGATGCGCTCGCGCAGTTCTTCGAGTGGCACATCGAGTCGCGCTTGCGCCACCTCGGCGCGTTTGCGCTTCACAATTCTTGCAAGTGTGTCACTCATGGTCGTGTTCGCTGCAGAGAGTAGAGGGGCGAGCGAGCTCGTGCCCTCGCCGACCGCGTCGAACCTCTGGCCGATCATCTCGCTCGCGATCGGACTGGCGATCACGGCCATGGTGATCGCAACACGAGCGATGAAACTGAGCGGTGCGCCGCGAAGCGCGTGGCTCTTGAGTTCTGGCGCGTCGCTCGTGCTCTTCATGTTGCTGCTCGGAGTCGGACCGCAGGGCGGTGCCGCACTCGCAGCGCTGCTCTCGATCGCACCCGATGAGACGTCGCTGCGGGCATCGGTGATTCACGCGAGCGGTACCTTCGCCCTTCAGATGTTGCTGCTCGCCGCGCTCTTTACAGCGCGACGCGGCGGCATGATTCGCGGACAGCACGAGTTCGATTCTGCAACGGGCAACTGCGGCGCTGAACCCTTCACCCACGCGCGCGCCGTCGCACTCGCCGCGATCGCACTCGCACTTGCATGGTTTCCACTACAGGCAGTGGGAACGATTGCATCGTCGATCCAACTCTCTTTCGGTGGAGCGGTGCCGCCACTTGAGGGTCACTCGACCTTCGAACTACTTCGCACCTCACCAAACATCACGCTCAATGTTGCGATGATCGTCGTCGTTCTCGCCTTCGCACCGATCGCCGAAGAACTCGCCTTTCGCGGTGGACTCTTGCGCGCCCTGCGCGGGCTGCGTGTTCCCCCATGGCTCGCGATCGCGATCACGAGTCTGCTCTTCGCGGCCGTACATGTGCCCGCACTCACTGCAGGTGCGATGGCATCTGGACTCGCAACACTCTTCACTCTCGCAGTGATTCTGGGATGGTTGATGGAGCGCACGGGGCGTATCACCGCGCCGATCGTCGCGCATGCACTCTTCAATCTCATCAACCTGATATTGTTCTGGACTGCATGACTGCTCACAACCCGTCGACCTCGAAACCACGCATTCTGACGGGCGATACGCCAACTGGAACACTGCATTTGGGGCATTGGGTGGGCAGCGTGAAGCGGCGCGTTGAGTTACAAACCTCGCACGAGTGTTATTTTCTGATCGCCAACATGCACGCGTTCACGACGCGCGTTGATCAAGCGGCAGAGATCCGTCGCGATTCGATCGAAATCGTTCGCGACTATCTCGCGATGGGAATCGATCCCAAGGAGTCAGCGATCTTCTTGCAGAGCGAAGTGCCCGCGATCGCCGAACTCACCTTTCTCTTCGCGATGCTCTTGCCGTTCAACCGCGTGATGCGCAATCCAACACTGAAGGATGAAATCAAGATCAAGGGTCTCGGCGAGACCTACTCGTTTGGCTTTCCCCTCTATGCGGTTGGACAGACCGCCGACATCTTGGCCTTTCGCCCCGTTGGCGTGCCTGTCGGCGAAGACCAGATTCCTCATCTCGAGATGACTCGCGAAGTTGCGCGCCGGTTCAATCAGATTTTCTGCGGAGTCTCTGAACACGCCGAAGACGGCGATCACGTGAAACTCGGCGGAACCTTTCCCGTGCCGCGGGCGGATGTCGGAGCCGTCGGTCGCCTCATGGGAATCGACGGCGTCAACAAGATGAGCAAGAGTTTGGGAAACGCGATCTTTATCGCCGACAGTGTGAAAGATGTCCAGAAGAAGGTCGGCCGCATTTTCACAGGACGGCAATCCCCAACCGAGCCAGGGGATGTCACCAACGCGCTCTTTCAATTCGTCGATGCGTTCATCACGAATCCTGCGCGCGTCGCCGAGTTGAAAGATCGATATGCGCGCGGTGACAACCTCGGCGATGGTCACGTCAAGGTTGAAGTCGCAGAGGCGCTCAACGCATTGCTCGAACCGATGCGCGAACGACGACGACAGTACGAAGGCAACGACGATGTGGTCATCGACATCTTGCGTGATGGATGCACGCGCGCTAATCGAGTCGCCGAAGAAACTCTTGCGATGGCGAAAGACGCGGCTAAGTTGGGCTATTTCACTCGTCGCTTGACGATCGGCTGAGCCGCCTTCGCCGTGGGTTTCGTCGCCGCGCTTGCCTTGGCCTTCGCCGCACGCGCCATTGCCTCTCTGGGATGGCAGTTCGCAATCACATCTTTTAAATGGTCGCGCGTGACATGCGTGTAGATCTGCGTCGTCGTGATGCTCGAGTGCCCCAGAAGTTCTTGAATGACACGCAGATCGGCGCCGCCCTGCACCAGATGCGTCGCGAACGAGTGGCGCAACGTGTGCGGATGAACATCATCAAGTCCAGCGCGCGCGGCATTCTTCTTGACGAGTTGCCAAATCGCGACACGGTCGAGGGGGCGTCCAGAAAATGACAGAAGCAGGCGAAATGCATCGCGCGTCGTGCCCGCACGCACGAGCGTCGGTCGGCATTCGGCGAGATAGCGCTCAGTCCATGTGATCGCAGGCACGCCGATGGGAACAATGCGTTGCTTGCCACCTTTGCCAGTGACTGCAATCGCGCCAATCGTCGGGTGAAAGTCGTTGACCTTCACAGTGCAGACTTCGCTCGCGCGCAGTCCGCCCCCGTACATCAGTTCGAGCATCGCGCGATCGCGCAACCAGAGTGGTCCCTGTTCTGGCGATGGAAACTCGACGAGCGTCTGCATCTGCTTCGCAGTCATCGCACCAGGAAGTCGCTTCCACGTGGTGGGACGTTCGAGCAATCGTGCAGGATCGCGCGCGATCGCGCCGGTTGCATGCATCCACCGAAAGAAGACGCGCATCGTCGCGAGGTGGCGAGTGACTGTTGTCGCCTCATACTCGCGCTCGCGCGAGAGCCAGCGAATGTGATTTGTCAGATCACCCATCGTCGCAGCGGCAGGATCATCGATGTTGCGATCAGCCAGATACGTCGCAAGTTGTTCGAGGTCGCGACCGTACGCCTCGAGCGTGAGCGGGGCGAGGCCGCATTCGATCCGGCAGAAGGCCAGAAAATCACGATGTCTTCGTGCTGCGACGGAGAGTGTTTGCATGTGTGTTGATCGCGCCGCGCACAGTGGGCTGCATCAGTGCCGGAACGCGATGTGGCTGCAAGACACCTTGCTGTTGTGAGCCACCCGCCGCGCGAAAGCGACTCTCCATATTGATCCGGTGAAAAAGCGCGCATCCATGAAAGCCCCCGCAGCAGTAGTCGAACAATTGTTCGACTTCGCCCAGCGCGAAACGGGCCGTGCACCGGTGGTCGTTGCGCTCCACATGAGGACAGCACCTCGGATCTCGGTCAGTCATCGACGGCGTCGCGTTCATCTTGGTGCGCAGTTCACTCTACTGTGGCGAATCGGATGAAAGCCCACGAAATCTGCATATTTGTTTCGCTACTATTTCGCTATGAACCCTGCGCGACCAACCATCGCACTCTCGCTGGGTGACCCCGCTGGCATCGGCGCCGAGGTCACCGTCAAGGCGTTGTGCGATCCCTTTGTTCGACGCGCCGCCAAGTGGGTTGTGCATGGGTCGAACCATTCGATGCACGTCGCGGCAGAAAAAAGTGGACTGCCCGTTGACTGGTTGCGCGTCGCTGCGGGCAGTGAGCGCGCGCAACATGAAATCGATGCGGACTACGTCGTGCTCGATCATGGACAGGTGCTGGGACTTTTCGATCGTCGCGAACCATCAAAGGTGGGCGGGCTCGCGAGCAAGGGATATGTTGAGGCTGCGATCGCCGATGCGATGCGGCCGCGAGGCGATCCGCGTCGTGTGGATGGCGTCGTGACTGCGCCCATCAGCAAAGAGTCGTGGTCGATGGCTGGCTATCGCTGGCCTGGTCACACCGAACTCTTCGCCTTTCGAACCCGCGCTCGTCGCCACTGCATGGCGTTCTCAGCGCCCAAGCTGCGCGTCGCACTCGCCACGACGCACGTGCCGCTCATGACGATTCGCGATCTCTTGACGATCGGGAGAGTTTTCGATCCGATCGATCTCGGGAATTGTTTCTGTCACGACATGGGAGTCGCGACTCCTCGCATCGCAGTCTGCGGTCTCAATCCACATGCGGGCGAGAATGGACTTTTCGGCGACGAAGAAGAACGCGTCATCCGTCCAGCGATTGAGATGGCGTGTAGTGCGGGCATTGACGCGTCGGGGCCGTGGCCAGCCGACACTATTTTCCGTGATGCGATCCAAGGCAGGTATGACTTGGTCGTCGCGATGTATCACGATCAGGGATTGATCCCAGTCAAGATGCTCGCGTTTGATTCGGCCGTCAATGTCACGCTTGGAATTTCAGTGGTGCGCACGAGCCCCGATCACGGCACCGCCTTTGGAATCTCAGGCGAGGGACGCGCCGACGCAGGGGCGATGCGCGAAGCGATGCTCTTGGCCGCGAAACTCGCGCGCGCTCCGAGAACATCGAGTGGCGCGAAGACGAACCAGCAGCATCCCGATGGACCCGCGCGCGGCGAATGGTCGTAAGGCGGCACAACGACGGGGTGAGCGTCGCAGCGAAAATTCTTCATCGACGGTGACAATGTGCCCTCAAGCGAGCGAATTGTCGCCGCAGTGCGGCGACAATTGGGCTGGACTCACTTCAGGTCGATCAAGCGGTCAGGCATGTTTCGAGCAGAGGTGCTCCCATCACGGCGCGATCACGATCGTGCTGTTTGGCTCAGTGAGCAATTCATAGACGAGTTCGACTTCGGCATCATTCATGCGAACGCATCCCATCGATGCTTGCTTTCCAATCGATGCAGCGTCGACGGTGCCGTGAATGCCGTAACCCTTGAAGCCTTGATTGTGTGCTTCGACTCCAACGAGTCCGATCCACCGCTCTCCGATTGGATTCTTCGGATCGTCTGCCGCGAAGTTCTCTCCGGTGCGTGGATTCTTCCACTGTGGATTGATGAGCTTGCTCTTGGGTCGCACCATAAACGCTCCAAGCGGAGTCGAATTCAATTCGCCAAGTCCAACTGGAAACGCCGCGATGAGCACGCGGCTCGCGCCTTCACCCGAAAAGATTCGCATCTCGTAACTGCTCTTCGAGACCTCGGCGTGAAACGCGCCGACAGGAAGTTTCAACTGCTGCCCAACGCGCAGTGACTTCTCACTCTTCATTCCATTCATCCGCTGAATCATTCGCCAGTCCGCTTGCACATCGTTGCGCTTGGCGATCTTCGAAAGTGTGTCACCAGCGACCACGGTGTAGAGCTTGATCGTTGGATCGCCCATGCTCGACATCGGCGAGAAGAAGAGTTTCGAGTTGATCTCACGCAGTGTCGCCATCGCGAGCGCCGCGTCGGCTGGTGCGAGTTCGCGTCGATCGAGCGCCTGCGTCAATGCAAGACGCGCACCAACCGGATCGCCTTGCTTCATCTCGAGCGCTGTGGCGAAGCTCATCGATGCCTTCGAACTCGTGGTGACAACTTTCGCAGCGGCGGTGGGACTCTTCACCGCGGCTGGCAGCGCGAGAATCGCCCCAAGCGCCGCAGGTGGCACGACCGTCGGTGCGAGTGTCGCGTTCACAATCGCGACCTGCTTTGTTGTAGCGGACGGCGCAATCGCCTGCATTTCAGGCGCTTTCGCTGCTGCCGCTGGGGCAGTCACAACCGCAGTCGAAGCTGCTGGCGCTGGCACACCCGTCAACGCCGGCACCGTGTTGACCGAGACCAACTCGGCTGTGGGCGTTTTATCTTCACCCTGCGAGAAGAAATAGGTCGCACCGCCGAAGCCGACGGCTGCAACGAGCGCGAGCGTGATCGGAACGAGTCTGCGCTTCCAAGATGCAGGTGACGTGAGAGCTGATGAACGAGGTTGTTGGCTGCTGAGAGTCATAGTGGTTCCTTCGGTGGTGCGGTCGAGTGGTTTGGTTGCGTATCGATTCGGCGGCGATCGCTCACAATGGAGTGCACAGCGATATCCGTTTGTTCGGTTGGAATTGTGTCGACGAATTGAAAGTCGAAGCAGAGACCGATGGTCGCCGTGTGTCGTGAGAGTCGAGCGAGGTATCGGTCGTAGTAGCCGCCTCCGCGGCCAAGTCGAAACCCGCGAGCATCGAATGCGACGCCTGGCACCACGACCAGTTCGATTGACTCATGTGGAATCTGCGCGCCCGTCGTAGGAGTGCGCACTCCAAGTTCATCAGCTCCCATCGATTCATCATCGAAGGTGCTCGTCTCGATCGCGTGCATCGACTTGCGTCCTGTTTCGACGCGCGGGACGCAGACAGTCATCCCGAGGCGAAAGGCCTCAAGCGCGACTGAAATCACATCAATCTCGCTGCGCATCGGCATGTACAGCATGACCGTCGAAGCGCGTTGAAAGGCCTCGCACTCAATGAGTTTCGCGCAGGCCGCCGCTGAACCGCTCACGCGCTGCTCGTCTGTGAGTGCAGCCAAGCGCGCGCGCATCGCGGTTCGAATCGCATTCTTGCGATCAGTGAGTTCGGGAGGGGTTTGCGACGCATCCATGCGCCAGAGTCCTCAAGTGAGCGTCCTGCCAATTGGGGCGCACAACACGTGCGCCGACCTGCGTGCGTACGCTACCTTACCCAACAGTTCGTGGCGAGAATTTCTCAGAGCATCTTCCCTTCCTAGGAGTCTCAATCAATGTGCGGAATCGTTGCCTACATCGGTCGCAAGCAAGCACTGCCGATTCTTCTTGAAGGATTGAAACGACTCGAGTACCGCGGGTACGACTCGGCGGGAGTCGGACTCATGAACCATGGTCTGCACATCTGCAAGGCAATCGGTCGCGTGCGCGCGCTCGAAGAGAAACTCTCGGCGGTCGACGGCTTCACCGGCACAATCGGAATCGCTCACACGCGATGGGCCACGCACGGTGGAGTGACCGAGGCTAATGCCCATCCTCACTGCGACGACTCAAAGGCCGGTCACGGCATCGCCATCATCCACAACGGCATCATCGAGAACTACTCGGTGCTAAAGAAGTATTTAGAGGAAAAGGGACATACCTTCACGAGCGAGACTGATACTGAGGTTCTCTCACATCTCATCGGCGAGCTCTACCACGGTGATCTTGAGAAAGCGGTGCAGGCCGCGCTGCGCGAAGTCACTGGTGCATATGCCATTGCAGTGATTTGCGCCCAAGAACCAGACACGCTTGTCGTCGCTCGTAAGGGTTCGCCTCTTATGGTCGGGGTCGGCAACGGCGAGTACATCGTGGCGAGCGATTCGAGCGCGATCGTCGCTCACACCACGCAGGCCTTCACGCTTCCTGATTTCACCGTCGCCAAGTTGACCCGCGACGCCTTTCGAACTTCGACGATCGACGACGTCGCCTTCACCACTGAGGTGCGCGAACTCGAATTCGAACTCGCCGAGATCGACCTCGGTCCCTACGAGCACTACATGCTCAAGGAGATCTTCGAGCAACCCCGCTCGCTTCGCATGACGATGCAAGGTCGCGTCGACAGTCGCACTGGATCGATCGTGCTCGGTGGCATCGCAGAGCATGCTCGAACCCTCGCCAACGCCAAGCGAATCGTGATGGTCGGTCAGGGCACCGCCTTTCACGCGAGCATGGTCGGCAAGTATTTGATGGAAGATCTTGCCAAGATCGCGGCTGAGAATGATTATGCCAGCGAGTTTCGCTATCGAAATCCGATCGTCGATTTCGGAACGGCGGTCATCGCGGTCAGTCAGTCTGGCGAGACAGCCGACACGCTCGCCGCGTTGCAAGAGGCGAAGCAGCGCGGCGCACTCGCGCTTGGCGTCGTCAACGTCGTTGGCTCGACGATCGCACGCGAGACGGATGCGGGCGTTTACTTGCGCGTCGGTCCTGAGATTGGAGTTGCGAGCACCAAGGCATTTACAGGACAGATTCTCGCCCTCGCAATGCTCGCTCTCTATGTCGGACGTCGACGATTTCTCTCACAGGAGTTCGTCACCTCGTTCATCCGCGAGATGGTTAGCATCCCAGACAAGATTCAACGCATCCTCGAAACCAGCGATGCGATTCGCGAAGCAACCGCGCGTTACGTCGAGCGTGAGAATTGGCTCTTCCTCGGTCGCGGTGTGAACTATCCCGTCGCACTCGAGGGGGCGCTGAAGTTGAAAGAGATTTCATACATTCACGCAGAGGGAATGCCCTCGGCCGAGATGAAGCACGGTCCTATTGCATTGATTGATAAGGGGATGCCCGTCGTCTTCGTTGCAACGCGCAACTCGCAGTATGAAAAGGTGCTCGGCAACATCTCTGAAGTGCGTAGTCGCGGCGGGCATGTGATCGCAGTTGCGACCGAAGGCGACGAACACATTCGTACCGTCGCTGAAGATGTGTTCTATGTGCCCGATGTGATCGAACAATTGCAGCCGCTGCTCTCGGTTATCCCATTGCAGTTGCTTGCCTATCACGCCGCTGTGTTGCGGGGAAAAGACGTTGACAAGCCGCGCAATCTCGCAAAGAGCGTGACCGTTGAGTAGCGTGCGATGATTCGGACGCTCTTACTTGCTCTTGGAATTGGATGTGCACAGACGGCGGTGCCCGATCCCGCACTCATTGAGAAGTGGAAGGACAAATCGATGTACTCAGTTGAAACCAAGGATCTCGATGGCAAGAAACTCGACCTCGCGCAATTCAAAGGCAAGGTCGTTGTCATCGTGAATGTCGCGAGCAAGTGTGGCTACACGCCGCAGTACGCTGAATTGCAACAACTTTACGACGACTTCAAGAGCAAGGGTGTCGTCGTGATCGGAGTGCCGAGTAATGACTTCGGCGCGCAAGAGCCTGGAACTCCCCAAGAAATACAGTCGTTCTGCAGCAAGAACTACGGAGTGACTTTTCCGATGCTCGAAAAATCAAAGACCAAGGCGGGCGCGGGTCAGTCGCCGCTCTATGAGTTTCTGGCCTTACGAACCGGCAAGTTGCCCGCGTGGAACTTCTCGAAGTATGTGATCGGTCGCGATGGACAACCAATCGAACTCTTCGCAAGCGCAATCAAACCGTCGAGCGCCGAGTTTCGAAAGTGCATCGAGAGCGCGTTGGCGGTGGCGCCATGAAGGATATGAATGACACGACTCGCGGGATGCGCGCGCTCGCGTGTGCGCTCTGCTGCGCGCTCGGTACATCACCGATCGCACGCGGTGATTCTCTCGATGACCTGCTCGTGCTGATTCCAGCTGATGTGGTGAGCGCGATCGCGATTGCCGATATGCAGCGCCTCTCAGGCGGTCTCGATGAATGCATCGCGCGTATGGACCGAAAAGAGACTCTCGTCGCAGGACGATCGATCGATCATCTCAAACGTGCGCTGCAACTTCGCGAGGGATTCGACGAGAGCGGATCGTTCGCCGGATGGACCATGCTCGAAGGCACCGCGCTGCTTGTGCCGTGTGACGATCCAGCGGCATTCATCAAGGCAAATCTCACGCCGAGCGCCGACGCAAATCTTGCGCCCGGCGCCGAGGGCATCGGTTCATTTCGCGGCGAACCCGTCTACAGCAAAGCACTCGCCAAGCACGCGCTCATCTCGTCGTCGAAGGCAGTGATCGATGGCTATGACGTGAAAGGTGGAAGTGGCGCGACACTCGCAACAAGATTCGGTGAGCGGGGGATGCAACTCGCCAACGGCGGTGACCTCATCGCGTGGGGCAGCGGCATGGCACTCACAGAGATGGCGGCCAAAAATGAGGCGACACCAACACGCGTCGCGGCACTGTTGAGCGGAATCGCCGGCGGACTTCTCGTCGTCGACGCCGATGCACTCGGAATCTCGCTGCGTGGATACGTGGTCTATGCGCCCGCCAGCGAACTCGCACGACTCGCGGCCGACACGAAGCGTGTTGCGGGAAATGCAGGAGCGACGCTCGCAGGTTTGCCCAAGGCTTCCTTCTACGTCGCGGCTGCGATCGATGCGACTGCACTCGGCGGTGGATCAAAGGTCGATGCGCTCGCGACTGCGCTGGGGGTGACCGAACTCATGCCTGCGTGGCTCGCTCAAGCGAAGGATGGCGTGCGTTCGGTGCGATTTGCCGCGTATCCATCGAAGCTCGGCCTCTTGGCAGGTGGACTTCTCAACGACAGCGCATTCGTGATTGAAACAGAGCATCCTGAAAAAATTCGCGATCTCTTTAAGTCATCGTTGCTCGCCCAGGCTGGAGTCGGCGATGGCGTGCGGCGTGAGCCAGCGTGGGAAGATGCACGAACTCTCAAGGATGGCGCCGTCGTCGACGCATTCGAGCTGAAGGTCTCGCCGCTTGGCGCAAGTGAAGCGGTCGGCGAAGACCTCAGCGGAGTGCCGATGCAGCAGTTGATGCGTCAAGCGTTCTTCGGAGCGCGCGGCATGCATGGATTCGGAAAGGCACTTTCGGGTTCAGTCATCGTCACGTTCAGTCAGCGCCCCGATGTTTTCGCGCGCGCGCTTGCAGCGGCGAACGGCGGTGAATCACTCAAAGATGAGAGTGTGCTCGTGTCGATGCGTCCATGGCTGATTCCTGGCGCACAGTGCGAGCTCTTCATTTCAGCGGGACAGATTCTCAAAGTCGTGCGACAACTCGCCTCAACATTTGGCATGGGCGAGATGCAACTTCCAACGATCGCATCCAAGAGTGCTCCCATCGCATGTGCATTGCGCATCGATCCACAGGCGGCCGAACTGGCTGTGATGATTCCGACGGCGACACTCGCCGCGGGATATGACCAGATGCTCAACAGTTTTCTCGGCGGTCCGCGCACTGAGCCCGCACCACCCGCGGAGCCCGCGAAGGAATGAGCCCCGCAACGGCGTGGCGCCTCTCGCTCGAGCGCACGCTGCGGTGGTCGAGTGGTGATCCACTGCTGATGGCGATACTCAACGTCACCCCTGATTCATTCTCAGATGGTGGATCGCACAACGACCTCGAGCGAGCGTGCGCGTTTGCCGACGAGTGCATCGTGGCCGGCGCGCAGATCGTCGACATCGGCGGTGAGAGCACACGACCTCACGCATCATCCGTCTCGTGCAGTGAGCAGATCGCGCGCACGCAACCTGTGATCACGCGCGTCTCTCGACACAGGGGCGGCGCGACAATCTCGATCGACACAACACGCGCCGATGTCGCACGTGCCGCGCTCGACGCAGGCGCAGCGATTGTTAACGATGTCAGCGCGGGTGATGATGATGCCGCACTGTGGCCACTCGTCGCTGAGCGCGGGTGTGGCTATGTCTTGATGCATCGGCTTCGCCCGCCGAGCGAAGATTCGTACAGCGACCGATATGCGCACGAGCCCGAGTACTGCGATGTCGTCGACGATGTTGCCGAGTGGCTGCGTCTTCGAGCGCACGCCGCGCAGCAGGCAGGCATCGCGCGTGAATCGATCGCTCTCGATCCAGGACTCGGATTCGGCAAGTCTGTTGCGCAGAACTTCGCGCTCATCGCGCGCATGAGTGAGATCGTCGCGTTGGGCTATCCGGTTGTTGTCTCTGCGAGTCGCAAGTCGTTCCTTGGAGCGACGAGCGGCGAAAGTCGACCGGCAGCGCGCGATTCAGCGAGCATCGCAGTTGCGATCGAACTCGCGCGCGCCGGCGTTGCGGTGGTTCGCGCACACGATGTGGCGGGGCACCACCGTTCGCTGCGCAACCGCGACGAAAAGACCAAAAAAACACTGTGAAAACGGCTTCGCTTTCGCCGCCGCGCATTGCTACTATTTCGCCTCGCATTTCATTTCAAACTTCATTGGAGACACACATGGCTGGCGCGAACACGCTTGAATTTACGGATGGAAACTTTCAAACCGATGTCATGGAATCGAAAGTTCCAGTGCTCGTCGATTTTTGGGCAGAATGGTGCGGTCCCTGTCGCGCCTTGGGTCCAGCGATTGACGAGCTTGCCAACGACTATCAAGGCAAGGCCAAGATCGGCAAAGTGAACGTCGACAACAGTCGCGAAGTTGCGCTGAAGTTTGGCATCCAGTCAATTCCAACAATTCTCGTGATGAAGAACGGCGAGATGCACAAGAAGTTTGTCGGACTCGTTTCAAAGAGCGTCCTCGCAGGTGCGATCGACTCGGCGATGTGAAGGCGAGCATCTGCTATCCTCCGTTTCGAAAAGTTTCGGTTTCGTAGGGCCTGTAGCTCAATTGGGAGAGCGCTTCCATGGCATGGAAGAGGTCGTCGGTTCGACCCCGATCAGGTCCATTGGATTGGCTTCACGCGCCCGGGGCGCTGATTGGCTTCACGCGCCCTTCGGCGCTGATTGGCTTCACGCGCCCGGGGCGCTGACTGGCTTCACGCGCAGCGATCTCGGCACCCTGCGCGGCGCGTGTGTGCGTGCCTGCGTGCCGCACTCGCCCAATGATGCAATGTTGCGTTCCCATGATTGTGTGGGATTGCAGGTCCGTCTATCTTCAGCGGTATGAAGCCAACCACACTCATTCCCTGGACTCTCGCGATTGTGATTCCCGTCGGCGTGCTCTGCGGCGGGCTGATCGCTGCGAACGTGAAAGATGACAAGTCGAGCGACAAGCTGAGTATTCGGGGCAGCTACATGCTCGAGTATCGAATGCTTCCCGACGGTAAGAAGGTCGTCGCACCCGATGTCATCGGAATGATGACCTTCACCGAGAGCTCAAGAAACCTCAATGTTTTTTGGACCGCCGGCGGCAAGACCAATTCCATTTCACTCATCGCCAAGTACACACTCACCGACAAGGCGTACACCGAAAGTTCGATCTACTACGCAGCCGATTTCGACGGTAAGGGCATGACCTACGAGACCGCCGCGTCGCAGGGCACGAGTGCTGTGACGAGCAATGGCGGCAAGACGCAATTTCAGTTTCCGCTGCACGGCGAGCCATCAGGCGAATTCGACAAGCACTCACTCACTGCGACGAAAGCAGGCGCATTCGTCGATTACTGGAAGAAGATCGACTGAGTCGCGAGCGAGCGCCGATTGAACGGCAAGTTCCTTGACCTCGGGCGCGCTCACCACTGAGCGCGTGTGCGGTAAACGCAATGATCGGCACTTGAGAAGCCGACCCCCGCAGTTGTCGCAGTGCACCGCCACGTTGAGTGCCGAGGCTGAGTGTCGGTGCGATCCCGATGGGGTCCATTGAATGCAATGAGTCGCTGTAGAGTTCACATCTCGTGATTCCCTTCTTGAAGATTCGTCGCAGACCTCGCCTTCTCGGTTGTGACTTGATTGCGCTCGCAACTGGCGTCATCAGCGTCCTGCTGCTCTGGCTTGGCTACGCCGCATTGACTCAGGGTCGCGAGCGCGTGATGCAGACTGAGGAGGCACTCATCGCCGAGCGTGTGCAGCAAACGAAAGTGAACGCAGACAGCCGTCGGAGTGTGACAGAGCACTTCGTCCAGGAGATGTATGAACGCCAGGTCGCCGGGGAAGAACACACCATCGACTTCCTCATCCTCTCGGGGGGAGGTGATCGGGGTGCATTCGGCACGGGTTTCCTGCGCTCATGGGGAGCGATCGATGATCCAAAGTTTAGAAGACCAGAGTTTGAATCAGTCTCCGGTGTGAGCACTGGTGCGTTCATCGCTCCCTTTGCCTTTCTCGGGACTGATGCCGACTTCGAGGTGGCCGATCATCTCTTTCGAAATCCCCGGTCAGATTTCGTCGCCCCGCGCGGTCCTCTGTTCTTCGCTCTAGGCAACGAGAGTTTCGCCGAGATTCTGGGACTTGAGCAGAAGCTGGTCGAGAGCGTGGACCTCGCGTTTGCACGGCGGATCGTTCAGGCCGGCGGCCACGGTCGCACGCTCATGATTCAGGCGACCGAACTCGATGAAGGTGCTGCGTGGCCTTTCGATTTCGTCGCGGCTGCGCGTCATGCGGTCGAATCGCGCGATGGTGCGCTCTTCGTGGACGGCAGCGTGATGGGCAACATCTTTTACGGCGCCAATTTTAAACGCGAAGATTCATTCGGCGCAGTGTGGAAGAGGATCCACCCTGGACATCCGGTGCCCACGATGCGCTACTGGGTCATCCTGAACACCTACGCCCGTTCGATGCGCAAAACATGCGAGCGATCTCGGACGAAGGCAGGTGAGTTGGCGCAGACCAGAAATCATGGAATACCGAGCCGCCATAACGCGCGTTGCTCGGTGAGAGAACCCAGAACAGGAGATTAACATGACTTTTTCAAAGTACTTACTCGTCGCAATGATCGGTCTGAGCATTCTGTTTGTGTACTTGCTCTGCAGGGACCCGGCGCTTGAACAGCCGATCGAGCAGTCAACCATTTACCGGTTGATGATGCTGCTCACTGGCGGAGCGGGATTGTTCGTGGCTCTGACGCTGTATCACCAGGCGCGTAGCCAAGAGGCTGCGTCCGAGCAGGCCTTGGAGTTGTCCACCATCAAGATCATCAACGATTTGTGGATCACGCCGAATCTGCGGCTCGCGCATGAGTACGACCAGCTCGGTTCGATGCCGGCCGAGATGTATCCCGACCTTTCGATCGCATCCTCACGGGACATGCATCAGGTGGCGTTCGCGATCTCGATCTTTCAGATCTTTGAGGATTACAAAACGATCTACACGCACGATAAGACTGGACTCGATGTCTGGCTTGGCAATTTTCTCAACTGGGCGCAAAGCGACACGCTGCAGCGATTGTGGCCGCGACTTCGCATCAACTATCAGCCGAGCACAATTCGATTGACCGAGGCACTCTTTGCGGCGGCGAATGAGATCAAGGCGTTGCGAGCAAAGCAGGGGCAGGTCACTTACGACGACTATCGGGCGGCGATCCAAACGCTTGCGCCGATCGTTCGTCGTATGTGAAAGCTATCGATCGCCCAAACTCGTGCGAGCCTTGAGAGTGGCTCGCGACTCGGGAGAGCGCTGAATGATTTCTCGACGCACCGAGTGTTGACATGGGATGATCGTCTTGATCAGTTAGTTCGCCAAAGCCTTCGTGATCGCGGCGCGAAGGTGCTTCTCTGGTTCGCCGCCCACTCCAACCTCAGCCAAGGCGATGGTTCCATCTTTGTTGATCAGGATGAGCGTGGGAATGCCAGTGACACCATACGCCTCCGCGAGCGGATCGCCCTTAAGCAAGCATCCATAGGTGAACTTCTTTGAGTCCATGTACTTCTTGGCGGCGCCATCGCCACGTTCGAATGTGTTGACGCCCAGAACGACCGCGCCCTTGTCCTTGAACTCATCACTGAGTTTCTGAATCGTCGGCATCACCTGCTTACATGGACCGCACCACGTCGCCCAGAAATCGAGCAGTACTACTTTTCCTTTGAGGGATGCCATCGAGACATCCGTTCCATCGAGAAGCTTGAGTTGAAAGTCGGGAGCCTTGTCGCCGATCTTCACGGCGAGGCCAGACGCGCCCCGAGGCGCCTTTGTGATGGTCGCTCCGTCCTTCACTGGTTTGCCTTCTCTGAGCACGAGCACGTTGTCCGGTTGCTTTGCGTGATCTTCTTCTTTGGGCGCGTCGACCCTTGCGAAACCCTCTGGCGCCGTCTGTGTGAAGAGTGCGGGATCGACCGCTGCGTTGACCTTCACCCTCGAATAGGTGAGAGTGGTTGGGGGTGGACCAAAGGGCGATCCATCGGCCATGTTGAACGTTTCTGTCAGCCGTCTCGGCATGTTGTCGGCGCGCGCAAGCGCGAGTGTCGTGACGAGGCGAATCGACTTCGCATTGGCCGGATCTGAAGCTTTCGCGCCGCCTGGTGGTCCTTCCATCATCGTCATCTCCCGCACGAGGCGCACGACATCGCACGGGGTGCCATCCAAAGTCTGCTCAGGATCGAGCGTGATCGAAACTGGTTGAGGCACATGCTCGCCACCTTCGCCGCCGCGTTTTTGATCCATGAGCCACTGCGGAAAATGCTGGAGAACTTCTTCGAGCACTGGGTCAATGGTGTTGCCGAGATCCATATAGGTCTTCGACGTGAAGTCGACGACAACGGTCATCTGGTCGTTGTTGGTAATCACACGGGTTGGCGTGCCGTCTTTCAGCGTCTCGATGCGAAACTTGACTGTGCTGTCATCGGCAGGATCGAACGCCATCACAACATGTACGGGCGTGCCGCCGCTCGCTGTGATCCCGTCGAACGAGGTGACTTTCCTCGCGGTACTTACGTAGGCGTCGAAAATGGCTTTCGCCTTCGGATCAATCGTGTTTTGCGCAAGTGCGTTGCAGCAGAAGAACGCAACCGTGGCGGCGAGAACCGACGATCGAAAAAAGCTCATGGTCGCAGAGTCTAAGGCAAATCTGTGCCATCGCGAAAATCGTTAGCGTCGGCGCGAACGAACGAATCCGGCGAGCACCATCGCTGCGAGCACCCCTGGAGCAGGAACTGGAGGGACGACCGTTCCGCCACCCGTCGATGGGTTGCCATCTCCGTCAACGAATGAAAGCGGACTGTCGCTTCCGCCCTTGATGAAGTACGCACCAGCCTGAGCATCGCGTGCACTCGAAAAGAGCATCGCGGTGTAGACGTGGCCCGCCAAGAGCGAGATTGAATCACCGGTGAATGCGACGAAATCGAATTGCTGGGTGAAACTGCTCGGGCCGAGTGTCACGCTGAGCAGGTTTGCAGTAGTGCCGTAGTCCTCGTACGCACCTTCAAAGATCACGAATGAAATCGAATCGGTCGTTTGCGATCCAGCTTTCATTGTCAGCAGAGCGCCTTCAATGTCAAACATGTCTTGCGATACGGAGTAGGTCCAGTGCTGGGTATGGTTGATGTCGCATTGCACCTGCGCGCCCGTATGGCCAGTCGAAAGCAGGATCGCTGCGGTCGCGTTCGGCGCGAAGGCGAGAGTTGCGATGGCGAAACCGAAGATTGCCATGGATTGGCGATCCGTATGGATAAAAGTCCTCCAGGTAGCACAAAGAGCAAAAGTTTGATAAAAGATTTAGAAATTCCGCAAAATGAAAACAATATTGCGATAGCGGAAGGTTTCTCATTTTAATAGCCGCAGTGTTTTTATGAATGCAGAATCAGTTCGGACAGCCAGAACTACTGCGTCAGATCGAAGGAAGCTCGAATTCGACCATTTGCTCGGGTGTGGCGATCGAGCGACCATCAAAGGGCGAGTCTCGAACATGCTGGGGTTGAACGGGTTGTGCTTTCGCAATAAGCAGGGCGCCAATTCGCGCCAGCGTCGGCGTCGGGGAAGGGGATTCGCAGCGGCTCGTCGCCGTGACCACTCCCCACGCGCTCATCAGGAACGTGAGACCCGCCGCGTCGACCCTGCTGCTTTCGTTGATGTCTCCAAGTCGCCTCTGTGGCATGTTGAATGCCCGGCAGAGAAAGGCGCGGAATCTCGGCCGATACCCGGTCGCTACCACGACGCGACAATCGAGAAGTTCCACTGCGGAACTCCTTGGTCGTAGGTGCTCGGTTCATATCGAGCCGTCATGCCGATCGATCGCAGGTGTTCGAGCACAGCGTCGGCGTATGGATGCCGCATCGGTCGCGTCGGGTCGAGGCCATAGCAGGGGTAGAGGCGAATCTCACGCGCGACTCGCGCGAGGCCGGAGGTCGCGCGAAGGTGAAAGGCGAGATCGAATTCGCGAGTCTCCAGCATTCCAGCGTCCTCGACCGGCGCGTAGGTGAAGAGAAAGTGTGCCGAGAGCGCGAGGTCGAACGAGCGATCGGCGAATGGCAAGACCGGCAGGGCGGCGTTGACGTATCGACTGTCGCATTCGGGTCCAGCTGGACCATGCTTCGAAAAATCGTCGAGCAATTCATCGAGCGCGAGTCGCTTGTCGTGTGCGTAGGTCTCTGGATCATCCCCCGCGAGCCTTGGATTCTCCGTGCGAATGAGTTGGATGCAATCGACGATGTCTGCCTCGCCTTGCGCGCGCAACTTCTCGATCGACAGTGCGAAGAGCGGATCGCATCCCACAATATCGATGCCCCGTTTGCGGCCCTCTGAGACAAAACTTGCGGGACCGCAGGGACAATCGAGCACGCGCGTTCCGTGCAAGTCGTCGAGTCGAAGGTTCCAGATCTGCTCGTACTCCTGCCAAGTACGGCCGAAGAACTGCACGCGAGGAAAATGAAGTGGAGGCATCGGGCGATCGTATCGAGCCGCCAGTGCCGTACCTTGGTTCGCGGCGCGCGCGATGACCTCAACCACTCAAGGCTCTGCTCATCGGACTCTCGAGTGTCGGTTTGATGCGTGTGAGATTCCTTGCGCTGCAGTTGAAGTGCCAGGTCAAGGAACGCACGATCGCGCTCGCGCAAGGTTCGTATGCGGGTGACACGGGCGGCCCGTACGCGAGCATTCAGTCAGCGGCGGATGGCGACCGCGAACTTCTCGCTGCGCTTGAAAAGGGGCGACTCTTCGCCTACATCGGAAACCTCGAGGCATACAAGTCGCCACTCGAGCCAAACAGTGATCGACTGCGCTCGTACTCACTCAACCGATCTTTTCGGCGCGAGAGCCACTCCAACTAATCCGCCAATCGCGAAGAGCGCGAGTACCACTGCGGGGCCGGTCGATCCCCACTTGTCCGCGACGAGCAACATCACGAACGGTCCACTGCCGCCGACGAGTGCAGCAGCGCAGTCGTACGAAGTAGCGAGCCCCGAGACTCGCACTTCGGCAGGAAAGAGCCTTGGCAGCAATCCGAGATAGCCGCCGATGAAGACGCTTGCGATCGCGCCCAGTGCGATCGCGGGCAGTGCGCCGTGCACTTCGATCAGGTGATATGCGGGCAGTGCGAAGAGGATCAGAGTGCAGAGTGCGAAGCCGCAGACTCGTCGCGCGCCAATTCGGTCGGCGAGCCATCCACTGAAAATGTAAATCGCTGATCCGCAGCTCGCCGAAATGAGCGCGATGCCATCGGCGCGATGCACCTCAATCTTGCAGATCTGCACGAGGAATGTCGGCAACGCGAGGAAGAGTGCCGCGACCACCCAGGCGTGCACCGAGCACATCAAGAATCCAGCGACGACTGCGCGGGGAGATTCGCGCAAGAGTCGGCGCAGTGGAAAACGTTCAATCTCGCTGTTTGCTCGCAGCGTTTCGAAAGTCGTTGTCTCGCCGACGTGACGACGAACGAAGTAGGCCATGACGCCGACGCAGCTTCCAAATCCGAAGGCCAATCTCCAGGCCCACGCAAGCGCTTGCTCGGTTCCAAAGATGCTTTCGATGATGAGCGCGACACCTTGCCCAAGCGCCATCCCTGAGTTGACGCCGGCGAGAAGAATCGCTGTGACAAGTCCCGCGTGTCGAGTGCCCGCGTGTTCGCTGAGCCAGCAGAGTGATGCGGGGATCTCGCCGCCCAGTGCCATGCCTTGCATGAGCCGGAAGATCACCAGAAGAATTGGAGCCGCGATCCCGATGGTGGCGTAGCCAGGGAGCAGGCCGATCAACAGCGTGGTGGCGGCCATCCCAAGAACGGTGTGAGAAAAAACGTACGCGCGGCCGCGGCGATCAGCAATATGCGCCCACAGGATTCCACCGATTGGTCGAGCGAGGTATCCCACGGCGAAGACGGCAAAGGCTTTGAGTGTCGCAGTCGATTCGCCAGCGGAGGCAGGAAAAAATGCCTTGCCGATGTGTGGAGCGAAGACCGCGAAGATCACGAAGTCGTAAAACTCGAAGACCCCGCCGAGTGCGGAGATTGCCGTCGCGCGCCAGAGCGGAGTCGCCATTTTCGAAACCTACCACGCGCTGAGTTCAGCGCGCTTCAAAGGCCGCCTCGAGAGCAGTCGTCGGCGCGCGTGTGATCGTGGTCCCGACTAGTGCGCGGGCATTTCCGCTGGCATCGCCATCATGCCACTGATCTGTGGACCGCGATTCGACCACTCGGTGCATGTGTGGCCGTATGGTTGAGGAAGAGAGTTCTTCACTGTCCATCCGAGCAGTTGTGCAGAGAAGGACTGCGCCGCGGGGGACGTGTCGTGTGTTGCTGATTGAGTCATTGGATGCTCCTTGAGAACGGGCGAAGCAGCCGAGCCTAGAGCGTGTTGTGAAGCCATTCGAGCATGATGGAGGCGATGGCTGAACTGTTTTTCTCGAGCATCAGCATGTGCCCATTGCCGACAATACCTCGCGAGCCGAGGTCGATGAAGTCTGC
Organism: Singulisphaera sp. GP187; assembly: GCA_945869475.1. Classification (GTDB taxonomy): domain Bacteria; phylum Planctomycetota; class Phycisphaerae; order Phycisphaerales; family SM1A02; genus F1-60-MAGs104. The sequence continues at coordinate 75,952 of CAMBOV010000006.1, forward strand.
TGAGATGCCATGGGAGAGAAGGTACGTGACGATTTGTTGATCGAGCTCTGGTGGATGGTCGAGGTCGTCGGTTCCAGTGATGACTGCGAATTTTATCTTGCTAAGCGCGCGAAAATCATCAACGCGAAGCTGCGATCCTCGCACGTTGCATCGCTCGTGCATGAGCTGCGGCGCAATTGGATGGAGCGACGCGAGATACTCGCTCGCGTACTCGCGAGGAAAGTGCTGGCTTCGATCGCCGATCATCTTCTCGCGCGCGCCAGCGTCGCTATAGCTGAATGGCGCCGCGCGGTCCAACGTGAGTTCGTTGCCGAGAAATCGAATCGTCAACTCATCACTTGACTCGTGCAGGATCTTGGAGTGCTCTTGAATGTTGCCCATCGGTCCTGGGGCGACGGCGATCACTCGCGTGATGATCGAATTGCACAGCTCAGCGAGCTTCCACCCGTATGGCCCCGCCATCGAGTGCGTCACAAGAATCACGCCGCCGCCGATCTCTTCAAGGAGTGACGCGAGTCCTGCGACGATACGCGCGCCGTCGTGGAGTTCAAGAGCGATGGGATCGCTCTGCCCGCATCCGGGCCAATCTGGCACGAACACCTCGTATCCCTTCTGCGCAAAGTCATATGCCCAACTCGGCCGACCATCAGGTGTGCGCAGGTAGCACGCGCTCGTGTGCGCGGCACCATGAATCATCACGACCCGCTCGTCGTGCAGCCGTGCAGTTGGAGTGATCTTCTCGTACGAGACGTGGCACTCTGACGTGCGGTGACTCAATCGCTGTGTTTGCACGAGCGAGAAGCGTAGTCAAGTGGAGGGCACTGCGAGTAATCTTCCTTTGAGGCAGGACACAACCATGGGATGCTTGCCACAGTTCCCGAATCTGCACTCACGATGCAGTTCCAGAATACTTGCTTGCGATGAAGGCAATGGCAGCGCGCATCGGTGGCACGGCCGATGAACCCTCTGATGTCGCGGACATCAGATTCTTGATACGCCATTTGAAACTCGCGTCCGCCACCGATGTGCTCGCGCTGGTTGCGCGCTACTACCCAGCGGGTCGGGTGCCCGCGAAGACACAATTCTTAGTTGACGGCTTGTTCGACGAGGAAGCGTTATGAGACCAACTTCGCTCGCTGAAGTTGTGCGGCTTGCAGCAGCCGTCGTCGAACTCGCACATCGTTGTCGTCACATGGTGGAGCCGTTGAGTCTGGTGTGTGTTGTGTTGGGGCACCTCCTTCCGCACGATCACTGGTATCGCCATCCACAAGAGGGCACGCGAATCTGGGCTGTAGGTGAAATCGACGCTCTCTGAGGGCTTCGATCTCACCTACAGGCGGAGTTGACGGCGGGCATTGCTCTTGAGGGGCGGATTCTCTCGCCTCTGGAGGCATTTTCAGAGAAGTTCGTTGTCCTGCGAGGACGCCAATCAGACAATGTGGCTGATGTCCACCTCACCGCTTCGGCTTTCCTCGCTCGGCGTCACCGCTGGCTCGCTCGCCGCGCTCGTCGCCGTCTTCATGCTCACCTCGAGCGCGTCGGCGCAGTGGCAGCAGTCCACGGGAACGGCTGCGCTCAACTTTCAGTCACTGATCTCGCGTGGACCAACGGTCTTCGCGGGCGGCGCAACGGGCGCGTACCGATCAGAAAACAACGCGACCAGTTTTACATTTTCAAACTCGGGCAATAGCGCGGTTGGACCAACACGCGGCTTCGCATCTGAGGACACATACATTTACACATGCACGAGTCAGGGTGTCTTTCGAAGTGCCAACAATGGCGTCAATTGGATTCTAAAGAGCACCGGGCTCACCAGCCTGCTCAGCCATGGGATACTCCAAGTGCAATCGAAGCTCTTTCTCGTTGGACCGACTGGTGCTTTTCGGTCAGACAATCAGGGCGACAGTTGGACCGCTGCTGGGATGGCGGGAATCGATACGCGCTGCATTACTGCGATCGATTCGACCCTCTTCGTCGGCACCAACGGCACCGGCGTCTACAAGAGCACGAACTGGGGAGCCAGCTGGACCGCGATCAATACCGGTCTCGCGTCAACGAACATACGTGCGATCGAAGCCAAAGGAACGACACTCTTTGCGGGCGGACAGATCGGAACGGGGGTCTATCGCTCGACCGATCTCGGCGCGAACTGGACTCTCCTTGCGGGCGGACTCGCAACGGGTTCTTATCGCGGCTTCGCGCATGACGATCGATTGATCGTCGCGGGATCATTCGGCGACGGTGTGTTTTACTCGGTCGACAACGGCGGCAAGTGGACGCAGATCAATGGCGGTCTCACCGACCTGACGATCTTCGATCTTGAGATTCACCAGGGATACATCGTCGCAGCGACGAACACCAACGGAGTCTTTCGTTACGCGATCTCGAACACGATCGATCTCACGGGCGATCTCTGCGTCGATGGATCCGATCTCGCTGCGTTCTTGAGCGCATGGGGAACCTGCACAGATTGCGCCGCTGATTACAACGGCGACGACCAGGTTGATGGCAGCGATTTCGGTTTGCTGCTCTCGAATTGGGGCTTGTGCGGGTGACAGGTGACTAGCATCGCGCGCACCATTGGCGCCGCCGTCGCTCGTGACTGCCTTTATGAACCACGACTCTCGCGAATCTCAGCACGACCGTTTCATGCGCCGGGCGATCGCACTTTCGATTGAAAGTGCGGTGACGCAGCGGGGGGGTCCATTCGGTGCAGTGATTGTGAAGGATGGCGCCATCATTGGCGAGGGAGTTAATTGTGTCACGGCGTGGAACGATCCAACAGCTCATGCAGAAGTCGTCGCCATTCGTGCGGCGTGCAAACAGGTGAGTTCGTTCGATCTTTCAGGTGCGAAGATCTACACGAGTTGCGAGCCCTGTCCGATGTGCCACGCGGCGATTTATTGGGCGCGGCTTGGAGCGATCTACTACGCCAACACGACGGGCGATGCAGCGGCGATTGAGTTCGATGACGCGCGCATCACTCACGAGCTTGGGGCGCCGCCAGAGTCGCGAGCGATTTCGATGACGCAACTTTTGCGAGACGAGGCACAGATCGCATTCGTCGCGTGGACGAAGCAGCCCAACAAGATTCAGTACTGAACCGCTGCGATCAGCACTCGGTCGCCAGCGATCACCACGAGGGCCACTCGCCCGCGACCGGTGGAGCATCGTCACGTTGGATGACCGCCTCGATCAATCCATAGGGCCGGTCGGCGGCGATGTAGACCTCGCTGCGATTCTCGCGCAAGAAGGGCGAGAGGTCGACGAGAAAGTGATGTTTGTTGGGAAGCGAGAGGCGAATCGCCGCGATCGCGCGCTCTTGCGCGAGCACGCGTTCGCCCATGAGGTAGAGCGTCTGCTGCAGCGAGAGTGAGTGGTGCTCGGCGAAGGCCGTGAGCATCGTGTCGAGTGCGCGGTCGAACTGCGATCCCCAATCGTTGGCGTCAAGCCGCGCGCCGTCGGTGGACTCGATGCGCCAGCGCGCCGAAACTTCAGTCGCCATGACGCGGTCTGTCGCATCGGCAAGTGTCGTGTGCTTGTCGCGCAGGAATCCAGAAAATTCGCTGTCGCTCGTCTTGAGAACCACCAAGTCTTCGAGGCCGCTCACCACAAACTCATGCGTGGATGCTCCAGCGCGAGTGACACGTGCGGATGCCGTACGTCTCATCGATCCATTGCGTCGAAATGCGCGCGGGCTCGGTGTGCTTGCGCAGATGATTCGCTCCCAGTCGAACTTCTCGATACGAACTTCAGCGGCGCAGAGATGCGTATGCGAGGTGAGAAAGTGGCGGCCAACGCGCAGCGCGAATGCTTCGGGTTGGAGCGCGCCGAATTCGTGCGAAAGGGCGAAGACCGTGTTCTTCATCGTGTCCGTCGGCACGACGTTGCTGTTGTCGCCAGTGAGATGCGTCGCGGCGAATTCACCGCTGAGTTGCACTGTGACGTTAAGGTCGAGAATCTCGTGCGTGTTTCCAGTGCGCGTGATGCGAACGACTCGGTTCTCAGCTTTTCCGTAACGATTCACCCCCAAGACGATCGCCATTAGGCGCTTCCTCGATAGGTCGTATATCCAAAGGGACTCAGCAGCAGAGGAACATGATGGTGCCGAGGCATGCCATCGACTCGAAAGACAATCGTCACCTCAGGAAAGAAACACTCGACGCCATGCTGCGCGAACCAGGCTGCCGTGTCGAAGATGAATCGGTAGTCGCCTGCAACCAGTGCACCCGTCGAGAATCCGTGCGCCCGTCCGCTGGTGCTCGTTCGTGCCTCGTGGCGATCGACCCATGCGCCGGCTTCGAGTGATTGAAACCGCACGAGCATTCCATCGACCGGATGGCCACTTGAAGTATCGAGAACGTGGGTCGAAAGTCCAGTGGTTGCGGTCGCCGTCACACCGCGAGGCTAAATCGAATTGGTGCGCGGGTCAACGCTTCGACGCCGCCGTTGCGGGTCAACGCTTCGACGCCGCGGCGCAGAGGTATCGTGGTGGGATGAGTGGTCGCGGAGTCGTGAATGACGCAGGGAGTCCCTCATACCACGACTTCATTTCGGATGAACTCTTTCGAAACATTGAGCGGGACCTCGTGCCGGTCGATGGGGTCGCAGATCTCTGGCAGCTTGGCGCAGTGGGGGGGCTTGAAACCCCTGAATCGCTGCGGTTTCTCTGTGAACTATACGAGGCCGTGAAGGCACCGCTCGATGCACTGCTGCGAGCGCGCGTCGCCGACCGCGCGTTCATCGATGAACGCACGCGCGCGTGTTGCGAACTGAATCGGTCGCTTCGGGTGCCATTCGGTGACGCGCACTATCGCACCGTGATCGGTCAAGAAGATGGTCGTGGGCGAGTCGTGATCGGACCGCGCGCCGCGAACTACGACCGCGCCGGCGGACGGGCGGTTGCGCCGATTCCGGCATTTCTACAAGGCAGTCATGTCACTCTCTTTGGACCCCCCGACGACGCAAAACTTTCGATCAACGCGATGAACGCTTTTCACCGCTCGATCAAGGATGAGCCGGCGATCGTCGCTGAGCTGCTGCGAGATTTTCGCGGATCCGTGAAGTGGGGAGCCGACGATGAAGATTCCAAGACGCCCCTGCGCGAAGATTTGGTCGTAGCTGGGGAACACCTGACGGCGTGCATGGAGGGGACGCTTTCGTACATCGATGCCCGCACTGGCAAACACTACGCATTGGCATCGACGAATCGTGCACTGCCAATCAAGCGTCTTCCGGGGCTCGCGCTGCCGTGCATATTTCTCTACCTGCGGGGCACGCCGCTTGCGTTGCACCTCTACGACTTTGCGCTGCACCTCTTTACGAATTGGCAGAATCCAGAGGCGCTAGTTTTCTATCTGCCGAAGCTCGAGAACGAAGAAGAGGCCGCGTACGTGCGACTCATGATCGAACGGGCAGAGCAGCTGATCTCTGCGATCCATCCGACGTATCAGCTCGGCACGATTCGAGTGATGATCGTTCTTGAAAATCCACGCGCACTCTTTCGAGTGCACGAGATAATGGACGCACTGCATCCGTACTTCGCTGGGGCATCCCTTGGATGGCATGACTTTCTCGCATCGACCGCGCGAGTCATGAAGCACGAGAGTCACTACCGCATCCCGGTGAAGTCTGATCCAAACATCGTCATCAAACACATCAAGGCTTCACACGATCTACTCGCCGAGGTTGTCGGATCGCGCGGCGGAATCAAAGTCGGCGGCATGTACGGGGTCTTGCCAACTGAGGCAGCGATCGAAAGCGCATCCTTTCAAGTCGCCATCAAAGGATTCATCAAAGACGTCATCGCGCAAATGAAGCGCAATCTCGATGGATTCTGGGTTGCGCATCCCGACTTCGTTCGCATCGGGGTTGCGCTCGTCGAAGGATGGAAGCGCTCGGTGGCCGGCGACTCTGCGCCGCTCGACGCGCTCGTGCGTGCGCTGTTGAATCCGAACCAGCACGATGAGGTGTTGGCGTTCATTCACTCTGCTGATGTGCGCGGGCTCGATCGAGCCGATCCGAGGTATCCGCGCGCACTGCTCGTCGCCGATGGACGCACGACGAGCGCGCTCGCGAACAATGACCCGCAAGAGATTCGATACAACATCTTTCAGTCGTTGCAGTACCTGACGGACTGGCTCTGCGGCAATGGCTGCGTGGCGCTTCCCGCATCGATCGATGGAGTCGCAGTGCGAATCATGGATGACCTTGCGACTGCCGAGCGATCGCGCTGGGAGGTCTGGCACGAGTTGCATCACGGGAGGTTTTCGTACGAGGATTTCGTGCGCCTCATGCACGAGGAGATGCATTTCATTCGGCACGGTTGCGGGGAGGAGCGAAAGAGCGTCGAGGTCACATGGAACGATCGAACGCGCAAGTGGTATCCCGTTGCGATGAATCTGCTGTTGCAGCTGATGGCAGACGAAGAGCCAGTCGAGTTTGCGACTGAATTGCTCCTTCCGTTCACGCTTGAACGCATCCGTAGCGCGGATGATCCGTGGGCCGCCGCGCAGAGACTCGACGCTAAGAAGTTCTTGATTCCACCGACGGTCGCGCGATTGAATTCGTTCTTCAGCGCGTGTGGATGCGCACGCTTCGCGGCGAGCATGGCACACGATGGGGTGACCGATCTGCGCTGTGCTGAGCGACTCGTGCGCAGCTTCACTCTCGATGAGGTCAATGAAGCAGCACGTTTTCACGGGGATATCGGTCAGTCTGCGCACACGCTCGATGCGACTGCGGCGCGCGAACAGGCGCGTGTGCTTGCGGAGAGTGCACCGTCGAGCGCGGCAAGCGCCGATGCGTCAATCGCAAGCGAGTCGCTTGTAGCACTGCGCGTGCTTGCGGGCGCTTACCAAGCGCGTTTCGGGTTTAAATTCCTGGTCGCGGCGAAGGGGCGATCTGTGCACGAGTTGCTCGAAGTGCTGCGCGCGCGAATCGATCACCCGCCTGCTGAGGAACTCGAATGTGCGCGCGAGGCGCTCTGGCAGATCACAGAGGGGAGACTGCGGGCAGCACCAGTCGATTCTGTCGCCAGTCAAATCGCAGCGGCGCGCGAGCGGCACGGCGTGAAGGGTGCGTCGATCGCTGTGATGAGCGGCTTGGGACGCACGCAATCGCTCGAACTCGGCACGCGCGATGCGCTCAACCCTGTCACACCGAAAACGCGCTTTGAGATTGCGTCGCTCAGCAAGAGCATCGCCGCTGCGTTCGCGATCGAGTACTTCAGCACGAAGCGAATCGCCCTGTCGACCTGTGTGAATGCCCTCTTTGCATCCACCCCGTCGTCCTATCGAATTCGCTCGCTCGATACGGGGAATCCGCAGTGGGGAGACCGAGTCACGATCGCGCACTTGCTCTCGCATCACGCGCTCAACATGCACTACGTCAACGGCGTCTCTGCAAGCGACGTCCGACCGCCGATTCGCGAGTTGCTCGATGGAATCGCGCAGTGTGACGACGCACCCGTGGGTGTGATCAGCGAGCCTGGCGCGACCTTTCACTACTCGGGGGGCGGTTTTATGGTGCTGCAGCATCTCATCGAGAGCCTCGAAAGATCGCCGATCCACATTCTCATAGATGGATTCCTGCGCGGGCTTGGGATGAACGAGACATCCTTCGAGCAGCGGATCGCGCCTGAGCAGGAATACGCGAGCGGATTTCTCGACTCGGGCGAGCCGATCGCAGCCGCGCGCAAGTTCTATCCACCACTTGCTGCTGGAGCGACCTCGACAGCAAGGGACGTCGCGCGATTTCTTACGGCGCTCGCGCACGCGCACCGAGATCTCGCGGGGTGTGGTCCGATTTCACACGAATGCTCGGTGCGAATGGTGCACGGCTCTGACAAAGGTGCCCTCGAGTTCATGGGCTGCACGATGGGACTTGGCATCTTCATCGCCGAAGCGGGAGCGAATCGGCTCGCGATCCACCAAGGCGCGAATGACGGATTTCGCGCGCTTTTCGTGCACTGTTACGCGGGTCCAGACGCGGGAAAGGGATTCATCGTGCTCTGCAACGGTGAAGAATCTGGGATGCTCTTCATCGCAGAAGTTGCGCACATCTTGCTCAGTCATCTCGACCTGCAGGGAGTCGACTGCACGCGCGTTGTCGCTCGCACGGTCGCTCCCACCGTCGAGTCATTTGCCGCAGTTGCGCAGGAACATCGAGTCAATACTGGGTTTCGAGAACTCGTCTTCTCGATCTTCGATCCAGATCTTCCTGAAGCCATTGTCACTCGGGGAGAACTCGATCGACTCTCGCAGTTCAATCTCGCAGTCGGTGCGCGCATCGAGGCAGTTTCAAACCAGCGGTTCGCCCGAGCGGAGAATGTGCTCTCGCCACACCTTCCACTGTTCGATCCAACGCTCTTCGGTCGGCAAGGAAAGACTATGGATAGCTGGGAGACCGTGCGCCATAATGTGCAAGAGTGCGACTGGCTCGTTTTCGAACTCGCCACAGCGTTCGCGATTGATTGCCTTTCAATCTCGACGCAGTTTCACAGTGGGAATCACGCTGAGGAGGTCGCGATTGATGGATGGGATGCGACAACTGCACAGTGGCAGAGCCTTGTCGCACGATCGCCACTCGTCGGTCACGCCAATCACCTCTTCGAATGCGCGGCGAGCACGACGATGTTTCGTCGCATCCGCGTGCGGATCTTTCCAGATGGTGGACTCACCAGACTTGCGCTCTACGGCGCGAACCTTCCAGCGCACGAACGCGAAGAACTCATGTCGCAGCACGGCCACGTCTGGCCTCCGGTTGATTCGCAGAGTCGAAAGCCGCTCGCGCCGACGTTCACGGCATCCGATGCAGAGATCGAAGCGAACTTCGCGCGGTGCGCCCTGGGGGGAGTCGGCGGCGAGATCGACCTTGCGAGCGCGGCCTTTGGAGGTCGCGTGGTCTTCGCATCGAACGAGCACTACTCGGCAGCGGCGAACGTCATCTCGCCATTCGCCGCGCTCAATATGGCGGACGGACTTGAGTCGGCGCGTAGTCGCCTTGCGCACCACAGTGAAGAGGTCGTGATCGCGCTGGGTCGTGAAGCGACAATCGCTCGAATCGAGCTTGATTTCAGCCACTTTGTAAACAATAATCCGCGCGAGATTGCGATCGAGGGGCTGAGTGCAGGGCAGTGGATCGCGCTCGTTGCACGAACCGACGTCAAGGCCTTCGGCGGAAACGCCATCGCATTTTCCAGCGACGCTCGAGCGCTCGTCGAACAGGTTCGCGTGACACTCTTTCCAGACGGCGGAGTGAATCGCATTCGGGTCTGGTGCTAGGATCGGCACGATGCGTGACTTCGCACTGATCCATCTCAATGGCGTGCGCAGAGAAGTTCGCGGTCGCGACGCCTTGATGATGGTGGCAGATTGGCTTCGAAGCGAACTGGGGCTCACCGGAACAAAGATCGTCTGCGCTGAAGGAGATTGCGGCGCATGCACCGTTCTGCGCGCCTTCGTGCGACCGGGGAGCGATCCGACGGCTCCGCTGAACTTCGAGATGATCAACGCGTGCATCATGACCGTTGCGCAGATAGACGGTTCACACATCGTCTCAGTCGAGGGGATGCGATGCGGCGACGAACTCTCGCCCGCGCAAGAAGCGATGCGCACCTGCCACGCATCTCAGTGCGGCTATTGCACTCCAGGATTCGTCATGGCAATAAGTGGGATGGTCGAGCGTCACGCTCAAGCCGATGCGCGAACGGCGGCCAACTATCTCACCGGAAATCTCTGTCGGTGCACTGGATATCTGCCGATTCTCGAGGCGGCGGTCGCGGTGCGCGCCACGGAGAAGCATTCGGTTGCGGGCCGATACTCGAACGCGCAACATGTTGCCGACTCGGTTGCCGCCACATCGCAATCAATGCGCATCGATCACGCAGGTGTGACGCTCGTGGCGCCTGTGTCCGTGCGCGAGGCCGTGACATATGCCGCGCTCACTCCTGGCACTCGAGTGATCGGCGGCGCGACCGATCTTGGAGTTCAGGTGAACAAGGGATGGTCGCTTCCAAGTGCGCTGATGAGTCTTCACTTGATCGGCGAACTCTACGAGTCGAAGATCACGCGTCGCGGAGTCTCAGTGGGCGCACGCGTCTCGCTTGCTGAGGTGCGCCGGATGAGCGAAGGGGTCGCACCTGAGTTCGCTCGCTTTCTCAATCTCTTCGCGTCACCGCAGATCAAGAATGTCGGGACGCTCGTTGGCAACATCGCGAACGCGTCTCCTATCGGCGACACGCTTCCGTTTCTTTTGATCGCAGGGGGCGAGGTGCATGTCGCGAGTCGACCAGGGGGCAAGGGCGCGGTGCAGCGACGATCGATCCCAATGACCGAGCTTTTCACCGGCTACAAGAAACTCGCAGTCGAGCCTGGAGAGATCATCACGCATGTGACGTTCGATCGCACGCAACCAGGCGAGATGCTGCGCCTCTCCAAGGTCTCGAAGCGAAAAGATCTCGATATTAGCGCGGTGAGTGGTGCGTTTTCGGTCACGATCACCGCACGGGGGCGCGCGTCGGCGCCGATTCTCTCGTCGGCCCGCATTGCATACGGCGGGATCGCAGCGACGCCGATGCGGATGACCGACGCCGAGGCTGCGCTCTGCGGCGAGTTGACGAGCGAGCGCATCGAGAGAGTCGCGCAAATGATCGCGGCGTCGATCGCCCCGATCTCAGATGTCCGTGGCAGTGCGGCGTACCGTCGCGTGATCGCAACCAATCTCTTTCGTCGCTTTGCGGATGAGGTGCTTTGTGGTTGACGAGTCGAGCGAGCGCGAGGCGCGTGCCGCCATTCTGATTGATTCAGGATCGCCCACCCACGACTCGGCGCGCACGCACGTCACAGGTGAGTCGGTGTACGTCGACGATCGGCCGATGATTCAGGGAAGTCATGCAGTTCACAGCTCGAGCGGCTTCAAAGGCGAGTTGCACTGCGGACTCATCTATAGCCCGTACGCACACGCACGCATCGTCGGTCTCGACACGGCTCCAGCGCTGCGAGTCGCCGGTGTTGTCTGCGCGGTGACCGCCGCAGACGTCTCGCACAACAGGTGGGGAAGCATCTTTCAAGATCAGCCGATCCTCGCAAGTGACGAAGTGCACTACGTCGGCGAGGTGGTCGCTGTATTGGGGGCAGAGACCAAGGAAGCATTAAAACTCGGGCTCGCTGCGGTTGTGGTCGCGTGGGAGAAACTGCCAGATATCCGCTCGATCGAAGAGGCTGTCGCGGCCAAGAGTTTCATCGGGTCCGAGCGAGCGATTTCAGTGGGCGACGTTGAAGCAGCGCTCGCGCGCGCTCCGCACACGCTCGCTGGCACACTCGACATTGGCGGGGCAGATCACTTCTATCTCGAGAGTCAGGCGGTCGTCGTCTATCCGGGTGAGGATGGTCAGCTCGAAGTGCACTCGTCGACGCAGCATCCAACCGAGACGCAGCATGTCGTTGCCGAAGCGTGCGGAGTGCCGTTCTGCGATGTGGTGTGTATCGCCAAGCGACTCGGTGGCGCCTTCGGTGGAAAAGAATCACAGGCAGCGCCGATTGCCGCGTACGCCGCGTTGATCGCCAAGCGCAGTGGCCGTGCTGCGCGACTCGTGCTCAGCAAGGACGATGACATGATCATCACCGGCAAGCGCAATCCATTTCGAATCAGTTTTCGGTGCGGCTTTGACGCGACAGGCAAGATTCTCGCACTCGACGCAATGTTGCACAGCGATGGAGGGGCCTACGCCGATCTCTCCACTGCCATCATGGAGCGCGCACTGCTTCATTGCGACAACGCTTATTCGGTTGCAAATATGCGTGTGCGGGGTCAAGTTTGTCGGACGAACTTTCATCCGCACACTGCTTTTCGTGGATTCGGCGCTCCCAAGGGAGTCGCGATGATCGAGTCGATCATTGAAGAGATCGCGCGCGTCGTTGGACGTGATGCGCTCGATGTGCGCATGGTGAACTGCTACGCCGATGGTCAAGATGTGACGCACTATGGTCAGCGCGTTGAAGACAATCATCTGCCCGCGCTCTTTGCGACACTCGCGCAGCGCTGTGACTATCGAGAGCGCCGCGAGGGGATTCGGTCGCACAATGCTGCGCATGCTGTCACGCCCAATGGCACTCTTCGCGGCCTCTCACTCACCGCGGTGAAGTTTGGAATCTCGTTCACAACACGGTTTCTCAATCAAGCCAACGCGCTTGTAAATGTTCACCGCGATGGCACCGTGCAAGTCTCGACGGGTGCCGTCGAGATGGGGCAGGGAGTGAACGCGCGTATCGCAACGATCGTTGCCGACGCATTTGGTGTCGCGTTGCCATGCGTGCGCATCATGCCGACCTCGACCGAGAAAAACGCGAATACCTCGCCGACCGCGGCATCAACTGGCACCGACATCAACGGCAGCGCGGCACTGAAGGCGTGCGAGCGCATCTGTGGACGCCTCGCGGCGCTTGCGATCGCGTTGCGATCGATCCCACCTGAGTTGTGGGCGTCGAAAACCGCCGGACTCGGCACGATGCCAGAGATCAGTGTTGGCGACGGAGCAACCCAGCACGGCACAGACGAACAGCGCGTCGCATTCGCCGACGGCCACGTCACCGTGACCGATCGATCAGGTACACGCTTCTCGATTGGCTTTGCTGAGTTGGTTCGAGAGGCCTACCGGAATCGAATCTCGCTCAGTGACTATGGCCATTACGTGACTCCGACGCTCGGATATGACAAAGTGAAGGGCAAGGGCAGGGCGTTTCTCTACTTCACTCAGGGCGTCGCCGCGAGCGAAGTTGAAATTGATGCACTCACGGGTGAAGTGAAGGTGCGTCGCGTCGACATCCTCATGGACCTCGGGCGGCCGGTGAATCACGCGCTCGACCGCGGGCAGGTGATGGGTGGATTCATCCAGGCAATGGGATGGGTCACCACTGAGCATCTTGTCTACGACGACAATGGCAAGTTGACCTCGCACTCGCCGAGCACCTACAAGATTCCAAGTGTGCACGACACTCCGCGCATTTTCAACGTCGAAATGATTGAGAACGAGCACAACACCACCAACATCCGAGGGTCGAAGTCGTCGGGTGAACCGCCACTGCTCTTGGCCCTCTCGGTGTGGACGGCGATTCGCGATGCGATCAGCGCAGTGCGTGGTGATGCAGGTGTGAGTCTTGCGATTCCAGCGACATCGGAGCGGGTTCTGCGCGCGTTGACTCCCAAAGCATTCGCGGCGTGTGAGGGTCTCTCGCGATGAGCTGTTCGATGCACGACTACCTGCAACACGCGAACGATCTTGCTCAGCGCGGCACTGTGTTCGTCACGGTCACCCTCGTCGAGCCTGAGGGACACGTTCCACAAGACATCGGTGCGAAGGCGATCGTGACCGAGCGAGGGCTCTCGTGGGGAACAGTCGGCGGAGGTCGACTCGAAGCGCGTGCGATTCTCCACGCGCAAGAAATGATCACCCGCGCGAGTGCCGTCGTGCGAACAGCGGGTGTGATCCAACCAGAACTCGTGCGATACGAGTTGCTTCGCGATCTCAACATGGTGTGCGGTGGCGCAGCGACCTTGTTCTACGAACTCTCCTCGCGACCGAGTTGGAAGATTGCACTCTTCGGCGCAGGACACGTCGCGCAAGCAACGATCTCATTGCTCTGCACTTTTTCGTGCACACTGACCTGCGTCGACTCGCGCAGTGAGTGGCTGAGTCGAGTTGTCGATCGCGCGAATGTCATCAAAGTGTTGGCGGCGAGTCCACCCGAGATCGTTGCGAACTTCGAACCGAGCACCTTCTATCTCTGCATCTCGCAAGGGCACGCAACCGATCTGCCAATCGTGCGGGAGATTCTTCGGCGAGGCGACGCGGCCTTCATCGGAGTCATCGGCAGCGAGGCGAAGTCACGCACCCTTCGAAGCACCTTGTTGAAGGACGGATTCGCAGAGGCGCACGTCGCAGCAATTCACTGCCCACTTGGGCTGCCAATGGGATCAAACGCCCCCGCCGAGATCGCCGTCAGCATCGCGGCACAACTCTTGCAAGAGCGCGATCGCGTGCGGGTGAGTGGAGTATGAACGTCGAGCATCGGGATGACCCAGAGACGCTGAGCGTGCAAGCGCAGGTGATTCGCGTGACGCCGACAGCGTCGACGCGGATCGTCGATCACCTCGCGATCGAAGAGCCCTTGGAGATTCGCGTCGAGTCTCTCGAAGGTGCGGTGCGGCGCACGAAGAGTCTCGCGATCACGATGCGTACTCCTGGTCACGACGAAGAGTTGGCGGCGGGGTTTCTCTTCAGCGAGGGAGTCATTCGCGAAAGTCGTGACATCATCGAGATCGTCGCGTGCGGCGCAGAGCGCGGTGCGCACGATGGGCAGAACATCGTCAAGGTGCGCCTCGCTGATCACGCAACGGTCGATTGGCCGAAGCTTGAGCGCCATTTTTATTCGACGTCGAGTTGCGGAGTCTGCGGAAAGTCATCCCTCGACGCTCTCGACGTACCGGGAATCCGCCCCATCCCCCGCGAGGGGATTCGACTGAGCCGTGAGGCGATCTGTTCGCTCCAAGAGAAGATGCGCGCCGACCAGTCGGTCTTTCATCAGACTGGTGGACTGCACGCCGCGGCGCTCTTCAGTGATGCGGGAGAGTTGGTCGATGTGCGCGAAGATGTCGGCCGTCACAATGCCGTCGACAAGTTGCTCGGCGCGCGATTCACCGCAGGCGAGACTCCACTTTCGAATCGGCTGCTTTTTCTGAGCGGACGCGCGAGTTTCGAGTTGGTGCAGAAGGCGAGCGTCGCAGGCATTCCGATGGTGGTCGCCGTGGGTGCGCCATCGAGTCTCGCTGTCGAACTCGCCAAACGCTTTGGCATGACGCTGATCGGATTCGTGCGCGATGAGCGATTCAACATCTATCACGGCGAGTGGCGGGTGCAATGACACACGAGCCCACTCCAGCGCGCACGCAAGCCCGTACTCCAGAGTTTCTCAGTCCAGAGGTGCTTGACGCAGACTTGCGCGTCGGTGCGCCAAGCGAGTCGGCGGGAGGTCCACGTGCCGTCCAGGTTGGACTCACGATGTCGGTGCAGCAGATGGGAGTCGCTCGTGCACTCTCGGCGCTTCGTGATGTGAATCAAACCACCGGATTCGATTGTCCAGGATGCGCGTGGCCCGATCCAGAAGAGAAGCGATCAGTCGCCGAGTTCTGCGAGAACGGTGCGAAGGCAGTCGCGCACGAGGGAACACTTTCTCGCGCAACCCCCGCGTTGTTCGCCACTCACTCAGTCGAGGAGTTGTCGCGCAACTCGGATCATTGGCTCGGTCAACAGGGTCGCCTCACAGAGCCGATGTATCTCGCGGCGGGTGATTCGCACTATCAGCCAATCACATGGGAGCGCGCCTTCGAACTGCTCGGCAACACCCTCAAAGCGCTCGCATCACCAGACCAAGCAGTCTTCTACACCTCCGGTCGCACGAGCAACGAGGCAGCGTTTCTCTACCAACTCTTCGTACGTCTCTATGGCACGAACAATCTTCCCGACTGCTCGAACATGTGCCATGAGTCGAGCGGAGTTGCGATGACAGAGTCGATCGGCACTGGCAAGGGCACCGTCTCGCTCAAAGATTTCGACACTGCAGATTGCATCGTCGTCATCGGACAGAATCCCGGCACCAACCATCCACGCATGTTGCGCACACTGCAAGAGGCGGCGCGGCGAGGGTGCGAGATCATCAGCATCAATCCGCTCGCTGAGACAGGGTTGAAGCGGTTTCGCCATCCACAAGAATTCAGTGGCATCTTTGGCAGCGGCACGCCATTGATGACGCACCACCTGCCGGTCAAGATCAACGGAGATGTCGCGCTTCTCAAGGGTATTCAGAAAGCGATGCTCGAGAATGCATCGACGCGCATCGACCATGAGTTCATCGCCCGATACACCGAGGGCTTCGACGCCTTTCGCGCAGACTTGCAACAGGAAACCTGGGAGTCCATTGAGACCGCCTCAGGCATTTCGCAGAGTGAGGTACGCGTTGTTGCCGACGTGATCGGTCGCAGCAAGGCGATGATCTGCTGCTGGGCGATGGGTCTGACGCAGCACCGAAACGCTGTTGCCAACATTCAAGAGATCATCAATCTGCTGCTGCTGGGAGGTCACTTTGGACGGCCTGGCGCGGGGGCGTGTCCAGTGCGCGGGCATAGCAACGTGCAAGGCGATCGAACAATGGGAATCTGGGAGCGACCCAGCGCCGAGTTCTTGCGCCGCCTCGGCAGTGAGTTCGAGTTCACTCCGCCCCACGAGCATGGACACTCAACGGTCGAAGCGATCGAGGCGATGCACGCGGGCACCATCGGCGTCTTCTTCGCGCTCGGCGGAAATTTCTTGAGCGCCTCGCCAGACACTGCATACACGGCGCTCGCACTCTCGCGCTGCGCGTTGACAGTGCAGGTCTCGACCACGTTGAATCGTTCACATTTGGTTACCGGCGCACAGGCGTTGATCTTGCCGTGCCTTGGTCGCACCGAACGCGACATGCAAGCGTCCGGCGCGCAGTCTGTCACGGTTGAAAACTCGATGGGCGTGGTGCACTCTTCGCAGGGGCGACTCGAGGCGGCATCCACGCATCTCATGAGCGAGCCCGCGATTGTCGCGGCCCTCGCACGCGCGACACTCGGCGTCGATTGGAGCGGCTACGTCGCGAACTATGACACCATTCGCGATCGAATTGCGCGGGTGATCCCTGGGTTCGAGAATATGAATGAGCGCATTCGTGAACCCAACGGATTCGAGTTGCCCCACGCAGTGCGCGACCGACGAGAGTTCCTCACGCCAAGCAAGAAGGCGCAGTTCACGGTGCATGAGATACCGCGACTTGACGTCGCTGTCGATCAGTTTGTGCTCACCACCATTCGCTCGCACGATCAGTACAACACGACGATTTACGCGCTCGACGATCGATACCGAGGCATCCACAAGGGACGCCGCATCGTGCTGATGAACAGTGCAGATATCGCCGCGCGAGGGTTCACAGCGGGTGATGCCGTTGACCTCGTCAGTCACCACCTCGGCAGGCGGCGCCGTGCGAAAAACTTTCGCCTCGTTGCCTACGAGATTCCGCGCGGCTGCGTGGCGAGTTACTTTCCAGAGACGAATGTCTTGGTCCCTATCGAGAGCGTTGCAGAGTCGAGTCTGACTCCGACGTCGAAGTCGCTCGTTGTCTCGATCGAACGCGCATCCAATGAGCGAGGGTGAACTTGCCATCCTTGTGGGACTGATCTGCGCGATGGCCGCGCTCTACGCGAGCGTCGGTCATGGTGGCGCATCGGGATATCTCGCGGTGATGGCGCTCGTTGGGGTGAGCAGCGTTGTGATGCGACCTTCGGCACTCATTTTGAATGTGCTCGTGGCGACGCTCGCAACGATCGCATTCATGCGCGCGGGGCACCTTCGATGGAATCTGCTCTGGCCCTTCCTCATCACCTCAATCCCGTGTGCATTTTTCGCCGGTTCGTACGCGGTGAACGAGCCGACATTCAAGCGACTCGTCGCAGCGACACTCTTCATCGCCGCACTGCGCATGTTTATGCCGCAGCGCGAGACGACCACGCGTGCACTCTCGATTCCGATTGCTGCACTCTGTGGCGCACTCATCGGGGTACTCTCTGGACTCGTCGGCGTCGGCGGTGGAATCTTGCTCACGCCGCTCATGATTCTCGCTCGTTGGTCGAGCGCGCGCGAAGCGGCAGCAGTCTCGGCGCCCTTCATTTTGCTCAATTCACTTGCAGGACTCGCAGGTCTACTCACGGTCGGATTCACCGTCGAGTCGTGGCTCTGGTGGGCCGCCGCAGTGGCGATCATCGGCGGATTCGCCGGCGCGCGCTGGAGTCTTCAGAGCGCATCTCAACTCTGGTTTCGTCGAGCGCTCGGCGTGGTGCTCTTGATTGCAGCGTTCAAGTTTGTCGTCACGTCGTGATGTCGTGACGGCGTGAGCTGCGCATGACGATGAGAGCTGCGAGAAAGGTCGCAAGCGAGATCGCGAGGTAGACCACCAGCGGCGGAGCGCCTCCCCAATTCGCATTGGATGGCGGGGCTGACTCGCTGTTGAACTTGATTGCGTAGTACCCGATGAGATAGACCACCGGGATCGCCCCAAGCATCGCGAGTGCGATCGGGCGGGCGAAGAGCGCGACCAAGATCATTGCAATTCCCGTCTCGAGGTTTGCGATCCCAAATGCTCCGAGCAATTGCAGTTGGTCTCGAGCGGTACTCGTTGTGAGGTCGAGTACGGCGATGTTTGTCGCGGAGTACTTCAGCAGAATCGTGTGCATGAACCCGCGCACGAGGTCGTAGCAGCCGAGCAAGAGGGCGATGACTGAAACGAAACGGGGGATGGATGTCGGTTGGCGCATGATGAATCGATTGTCGCCGATTGGCACTCGCCGCACAACAAAAAAAGCCCCTCGGTCATGAGACCGAGGGGCGTTGCGTGCGAAGAAAAACGACGAACCTAAACTTCGAGTCAGAGTCTGCGCCTTATGGGCAGACTCCCCAACCGCTGAGCAGCGTCGCGAGATCGCTACCGCCGGTTGCGCCATCGCCATCGATGTCGCCGGCTGGCGTTCCCCACGCTGAGAGCAACGTCGCCAAATCGGCGCCGTCGCGAATGCCGCTCGCGTCGTAATCACCTGGGCATGGTGGCGCCTGAGGTGGACCATCGATCGCCAGGATGCTTGTCACATTCGCCGCCGCTGAGAACGAGCCAGCGACGATGTAGTAGTCCTGACCCGAAACGAGGTCCTGCGTCAGTGGGAATCCAGCGAAGCTGCCTGTTGAGCCTCCGTTGGTTGCGTCGATGATGCTTGCCAAGTTGGCGGTGCCGCCGCTCGAACAGAGTGGCGCATCGTCGTTGTAGGCGAGCGACTGAAAGGTCGTCCCGATTGTTGGACAGGTCTGACCGATTGCAATCATTGTGTCGCCTGTCGATCCGCACAATCTGAAGCTGTATGCGCCTGTGGCTCCTGCGGTGAACTTGTACCAGACTGATTTCTGGATGACCGCAGTCGTCGTGCCGGCAAGGTTCGAAACAACCGTCTGTGGTGTTGTCGATGCCGTGTCGTCAAAGACGTTGTCGCCAAACACTGCAACAACTGCGTCGACGCAGGCTGGAATCGGCGGTCCACTGACAACAATTCCGATGGAAGTCGGGAGGACCGTCGAGGCCGTCGCTCCACCCACAACAACATAGACCGTCTGACTTGCAGTCAAACTCAGTTCGGTTTGGCACGATCCACTGCTGCAAGAGAGCACGCCCGATCCTGGGGCGCATCCATCGAGTACTGCGACGCGAGCATCAGCCGCTGCGCACGCATTGAATGCGTACGCGCCAGCGACTGGTGCAACGAACTTGTAAAAGTTCGCTTTATATGAGATGCCGCAACTACCAAGGTCGCGGTCGGTCGCGGTTGCTTGGTTCATCGCGAGTGAATTGTTTCCGACTGATGCGGTTGGATTGAATGGCGCGCATGGGTCGTAGGCTGGTGGTGGTCCGCCGCCAGTTCCTGCGCGAACTCCGGTTGCTGGAATCGTGTCATACGCGTAGTCAACGATGGTGCGCGTTGCGGCGTCGGCGCCTATTGCCATGCGAAGCCATCCGTAGTGCACGAGTCCGTCTGCGGCAACGAACTTGAATCCAAAGATTCCCGAAGCATTGGCGGACCACTGTCCAACGAGTGTTCCGATCGTCGCGCTCGAACTTCCATAGAAGAAGGATGCAGGATCGATCGATGTGTCGGCGTCAAGGTTTGTTCGGGCCGTGCTGGTGCCAGCACCAGGATTGCGCATGTACCCGGTTCCGGTCGCTGCAAAGAGCGACACGGCAGTGAGCGAGGTGCCGTAAGGATTGACATCCCATCCTGGAGCGCCCGAATTAGGACCGTTGACGTACACGCCGGTCTCGACGTTCAGATAGCAGCCGTCGATGTTGAATTGGATTGGGATGTTGACGACGCCGCTATAGACAACATCAGCGTTCGCGGTTGTGGCGAGCGCGGTTGCGACCGCGGCAGTGCAGAGTGCGAGGTGCTGTCCAAGACGATTTGAATGACTCATTTGAGATGCTCCATGAAGAGAGTGATCGACCACCGAACCACGAATTCACCCGCGGGGCGAACTGAAATCGCGCTGCACACGCAACACAACATTGGACAAACATAACCCCGTGGATGGCAAAAGCCAATTCGATGTCGAGAAATCGCGAAACGTCGAGCTGGCCCACCTGGCTACGGGCAGAACTCGATCATAAATGGGCTGTTTTTGACCGTAATGTGCGGGCGGACTCGCGCAGCCGGCGCCGCGGCGTTGAGCGATAGCCTCGGGCGGGTATGAAGCAGGCACCGACAAACTTTTCGGTCACTGCGCTCTGGGCCGTCGCCGGTTCGATCGCTCTCGCTAGGTGCATGGACCAGGCGCGGCATTCCTGTCCACCACATGCCGCACAGCCATCCATTGCGCTGCTGGGGTTTTCCGACTGCCCACACACTCCAGAGATGCGAGCGAATCTCACCGCCGCCCTCGAGTCAATGCACACAGGATGGACCTTCACCGAGGTTGACCAAGAAGCGCTCGCCGCGGGCGACGTCAGGCGCGGGTATCCGACGCCGACAATTCTCGTCGATGGACACGATCTCTTTGGACTCGCAAGACCCGTGTCGTCCACGATGAGTTGTCGGGTGTATATCGGCGGGGTGCCATCGGCAGAAGTGATTGCTGCTCGACTTACGGTGTGGCGGGGGGCGAACGCTTCACGTGCGACCTCGGCACCTTGCGAGTAGCTGGTCTCGTTTCGTCACTGGGCGATTGTGGGTGTGTAGCCTCTTCTGCGCGCACGGGCGCCGATCCGGTCATTGAATTCGCACCAATGGAGTTCGCCATGCACAACGTGCCAAAGAAAACCTGCCTGTTTTTCCGAAAACTCTTCGCCGCGCTGATCTGCTGCATCGTGGTAGCGGTACTCGTGACCTCGTCCGCTGCACTCGCCGCTGACGTCGAACCACTTCGCAGCGCAGAACTCGACGCGCAACTCAAAGCCGCCGGGTTCGACGACTCGCAACGCGCGCGAGTGCTCGCCGAACACCCCAAATACGTCGAGCAGTTCACAGCGGTGGTGACCGCACGTCTCGCGGAGTGGCAGGTGATCGCACGCATCTTTCCATCAACGCTTGAAGATGCGCGCGCGCTTCAGAGCAAGGCGCGTTCAGCGGCACAGTCGATCGACGAGGCAGAGCGCCCACTTCTTGAGGCGGTTCGTGCTGCTGCGCGACCCGATCAGAGTGAAGCCACGCAACGAGTGATTGCACTGCTTGAGATTCGGCGCGACCTCGCATTTGCGAGCACGATGCGCGAGGGGATGTTTTCGGGACGCTCAGTCGATGTGCTCGAGGTGATCGAGGCGCTCAAGCTGCCGAGTGCGGTCATGACGAAGCTTCAGCCACTGCTCACGCAGTACCTCAATGAGCGACAGATCGCCGTGCATCGCATTCGAGATGCAACTCTGAATGTGCCCACGCGACGAGTCGAGGCGAGAGCGAAGTATCCACGTCCGCCGCAGCCCGTTGCAGGCGCCGAGGGAGTCGAGGCGACTCGAATTCAAGAGTGGACCAATGAAATCCAAAACAATGAGCGCGCGTCGCGCACTGAAGCGAACGCCGAACGAACCGCGTCGCGCTCGAAGGCGCTCGAACTCGACTTGCGAACGATCGATTCGCTGCTGCCCCAACTGCGCGGTCGTGATCAGGCGCACTTCTTGAGTCGTTGGTGGTCGGGTGAGGGAATGATGGTTCACAGCGTCGGTCCAGGTCCGAGGTCGTTGAAGCGAGCGTGGAGTGAGGTGAGCGCACCCCTAAGTGCAGCCGTCGCGTCGAAAGTCGATTTGGTCTGCACAGAGTGGATCGGCGCATGGTGGCCAACGGCAAAGGAGGCTCTTCTCGAGTCGATTCGCAACTCAGATGTTTTCATGTTTGAGATGCCAGGCGAAGCGAAGGGCTCGGACAAGGCTGAGCGTGCAGAAGCAGCGACGACCCGCGCGAGCGAAGCGCTCGACCTTGCGATCGATGGAAGACTCGCCGAGCCCGCGACCAATGCCGCGGCGCCCGGCGTTCAAACTGCAAGCGCAGTGACTAGCGTTTTCATGGTTGGTGGCGACGCAGGAGGCATCGAGTTTTCGATTGAAAACCTCGAGGACGAGATGATGGAATTCGATGGCGAAGTGGTGATGGCGAGCGTCTCGGTCACCACCGACGGAGCCGGCGGATTCAAACAACCCAGTGCGCTCCCACAACTCATGCAGTTTGAAGAGATCGAGCCTGCGCTTCGCGCCGCGGGTGTTGACGCATCAATGATGGAAGTCGCCAAGACTGCAGTGGGCGATCTCCTCACCGAGGCGAGCGCGATCGTGAAAGAGTCCGAGGCACTTCAGGCGGGTGGCGGGCAGACACTCGACGGCATGTTTGAGGTAGGACCAGATGGAGCCATGAAGGTGGTCGATCCTGCGATTCGTGCGCAGCAGGTTGCGACGCGCGACGCGCTGCGGGCACGATTGCTCGCACTCGAAGCGGCTAAACTCGACGAGATTCTCGCGGCATTCGTGCCAGATGCAGGGCGTCCATGCGCCGCATGGCTCGCCCCGTGGCGAACGTTCGTAAGCGAAAGAAGCGCAACAGCCTCCACTGATTTCTTTGGGATGGGTCGCAGTCAACTCGATCCAACACTGGCTGTTCGAAGCGCGAAGCTCACCGATGCGGAGTTGTGCGCGGTCGCTCCAGAACTCGCTGTGATGTACGCCGATCTTGCAGCACGCGTGCATTCGGTTGCGCGTGCGAAGGAGAGAGCTCGCAGTGCGATGCCGATGGATGTTTTTTCAGGAGCAGGTCTCTCGGGTCAGGCGCCGCAAGAGGTGAGCAATGGTGAGAACCCGATCCTCGAATACGAGAAGCTTGAACGAGAGTCGCAGCGACTACAGAAGATCGCGCGCATGGCCACGCTCGAGGCGATCCCACGCATCAAGGCGCGGCTGACTGCAGAGACTGCTCTGCGACTTCAAGAGGCATGGGAGAACCAACTCTATTCGCGCGACCTAAAAGATTCGACGTCGCTGATTGGGCGATTCGAGAGCGTGCTCGCGATGACCCTGACCGATGCAGTTCGCGGGCAGGTCGTCGTGCTCGAGGCTTCGTGGAAGAGCGCCTCGCGTCTCTGCAGAGAAAAGATTGTCGCAATGAAGGCTCAGGCGCAAGCCGAGACGGACGCGGGCGTCGAGGGCAAGAGTCATGAAGCAGCCATGGACGCTGTGAAATCCGCCAAGAAGCGACAGACTGAAATAAAGGCGATTCACTTCGAACGCGATGAACTCAATCGACGAGTCTTTCGAGAACTCGTCGCAGTGCTCGGTGCTGACCTCGCCGCGAAGGTGCAGGCCCTACCAGCAGCGAAAGCTAAGGCGATGGGCTTTACCTTTGAGTCGCCGGGCGTCGGAGCGGTTCGTTAGCTCCAGTTCGTCAAGAGAATCGCGAGGTCAGCGCCGTCGACGATGCCACTTGCATTGATGTCGCCAATGCCGTTCGTGCCCCAACCACTCAAGAGAGTCGCAAGGTCGCCGCCATTGATGACGCCATCGCCATTGAGATCGGATGGATTTCCCGCGCCACTTGGGCCTTGCACTGCAACGGTTGCGGATGTGCCGGTTCCTGGGCGAAAGAGTCCCAGTGTCGCGGTTGCAGTGGTTGGCGGTGTTGAAGAGTCGAACCTGAAGTTGTAGAGCGTCGCGAATCGCAGTGCGTTGCCGTTGACGCTGACGGCGTAATCGCCGCCGGTCCAGGTCACTGCGCCTGCTGCGACCGATGAGGTCCAATCGGTGCCAGAGTATGGATCGCCTGAGTGGTAATCGATGTCGTGAAAGCCAACGTTTGTGATGACTGCGCCTGCAGCAACAGGAACGCTGAACGATCGCGCGCCTCGGTGGCTGTTGATGTTCTGAACTGCGTACTCGTAGTGCCAGGTGCCGTTGCCGTTGTCAGTCACGAGATAGCCCGTGGTGAATCGTCCGTCACTTGCGATGTCGGTGTTGACGAGGGTGACTGCTGGCATCGCGGCGCGCCACGCGGCGACCGCAGGTTGCTGCTGAATCGTCGCGCCTGTCAGCGCAAGTGTGTACGCGCCGCTCGCAAGTGTGCCAACGGTGAAGGCGCGCCACGATCCATTGTTGTTGTCGTTGGTCGCGGTGGCATCCCCTGGATGGATGTACTGCGCTTCGGCGAAGTAGGTCGCACCGACGTTGAGTGTCGGGTTCAAATCGTTCGCATTCACTTGAATGCGACGACCGATCGTCGCGGCTGCGCCGGGCATTCCAGCATTGGGAGTGCCCGGAAAGACGCCTGTTGCGGCATTGACTTCAGAGCGGCATCCAAGACCGCTTTGACTTCCGTTGAGTCCGGCGCTGTAGGGGTCAGAGCAACCGACGCCGAGCCACGTTCCGCTCGACGATGGAGTGCAGGCGCCGCAGAGTGATCCTTGAAGCGCGGTGAATCCGTGCTTGCCCCATCCCGCGCCGATCTGTTCAACCCGTCCACTCTTGATTCGGTAGAGATTCTGCGGAATGAATGGATGGCGATTGTCAGGCGAGGCGAACCAATCGAGCAGCGAGTCGCCGATGTTGCAGCTCGTCGTGCCGATCGCGTACGCCATGATCGTCTGACCCGCGACGACGACCGATCCATACTTTGAAACGTCTGGGATCGCGCCAACGATGACGTCGGGTCCGACCGTTCCACCACCACCACCGCCACCGCCGACGAATGCGATCGTTACTGCGCCGACTCCGCCGTCGGCACTTGCGTAGCCGCCCACCACGATGCGGTAGGTGGTGTTGGCGACGAGTACGCCCGTCGCGGTGCTTTGGTAGTTGCACGCATCGTCATTGCACGCGATGGGTACTTGGTTTGCGCCGCACGCAGCATTCACTGCGATGCGTGTGTCCCATGTTGCAGAGCTACAGGTCGAGAATGAATGGTTTCCACTTTCGAGCGCCGTGAACGAGAAGTAGTTCACCTTGTAGATCGTGTGCGTGCTGCACCCTGCGCCTGAACCGATCGCGAGTGATGCCGTCGCTGCTGCGGTGTTGAACGAGTTGACCCCAATCAGTGCCGCCGGCGCGGTTGCACAATCGGTTCCGCCGCCAGCGACTCCACCATCACCTGGGATGCGAGGCGCTCGCGCGTTGACCGGCGCGGCAAGTTGTCCAACGAGCACAGCGGCGAATGTCAGACTCAGAGCAACAGCGACAGTGGGGGAGTTCTTCATGTGTGTTCCTTTGTGTGGGGCGCTCAGAAGACTCTACTGCCGAATCGGGGCCAGTCCAACGAATCAAGGGGTTTTTTGGGCGATCGCCTTACCAGTGCGCTTGGCTGTTGTCGTCAGTGAGGGCGTAAAACCCCTGTCCTTCGCGACGCAGTTTGCCCAACTGCACGAGGGCATCCCAGACTTCGAGGGGATATTCGCGCGGAGGAACCATCGAATTGATTGTGCGACTCGATCCGCCGCTGAGCGGACTTCGCGCGAGCTTCGATTCGGCATCAAGTTGCGAAAACTTGATGCGACGGCGAAAGGTCTTGAGCGCGGTCTGCAAGAGCACGGGATCGATCGCAACGGGCGCCGCTGCACTCTCGATCGGCGCGGGCTCGACTTTCTCTCCATGCAAGCGAGCGACGACGCGGGTGAGCGCATCGATGTCGCGCGCGCCGATGACTCGCAGCAGCGAAGTCGAATCAACCTTCGCCTTCAAGAGCAACTTGTGCATCGCTCCCCAGTGTGGTCCGGCAGTCGCAGCATCGCAGGCGCCGATCGCGGCGAACTTCGCATCGATCTCAGTGAGAAGTTGTGGGGATGGTTGCGGCACGGTGTTGTTGCGAGTGGTGCTAGCGCAGCGCACGCGGCGCCGTTTCGCGCGTGAACCAGAGCGAGACGAATGCCCATGCGCAGAAGAGTGCGCTATAGACGCCTGGCCCCGCGAGCCAGCCGAATTCATCAGCGAGAAGTGTCGCGATAAAGGGCGACGTTCCCGCGAGAAAAGCCATCGAAAAGCTGTACGCGAGTGAGAACATCCGGCAGCGCAAGGCGGCGGGGGTGATCTCGACGATCATTGCTCCTTGGACTCCGAGCACGAGGCCAATTGGAAGTCCCACGATCGCCTGAGCCACGAAGAAGATCGTGGCGTCGAAGGTGTGCCCTGGAAAGAACGCGCTGATCGTTCCTTGGTCGCCCATGAGCACGAGCGTTCCAGGAATTGAAAACACCAGAAGCGCCGCGGTGCAGAAGATCGAAACAGATCGGCGTCCATATCGGTCGCTGAGCCATCCACCCAAGACCATCCACACCGCGATGAGCGCGAGATTGAAGGTATTCGCCGCTTGGATCGACGTGCCGTTCTCGACCATGGTTTGCGCGCGATCGACGACCCAGATGTAGAGCAGATAAAAGATGAGGCTCGCACCTGTCACGATGCCGACGATGCGGATGAGGTCGCGCCAGTGTTGTTGAAAGATCGTCTGAAAGCCGTCGTCTTTGACTGTCGCGTCTTTGGCTGGTTCCATCGTCTCTGGGATGTGCTCGCGAAGCCAGAGTCCGAGCAGGCAGATTGGCAACCCCATGAGGAATGGAAGTCGCCATCCCCACGCGACGACCCCAGCGTCTCCGAGTTGCGCGGTGAGAATCCAATCGGTCGCCGAGCCGAGCAAGAGCCCGATGACCGCGCCCACGGTTGCGAAACTACTGAGAAGTCCGCGGCGATTGGGCGGCGCGACTTCAGTGGTGTAGGTCATCGATCCGGTGTATTCGCCGCCGACCGAAAAGCCCTGCGCCATGCGAAGAATCGTTAAGAGGATGGGTGCAGCGATGCCGATCGAAGCGTGCGTTGGAAGGACTCCAATGAGGAAGGAGGCGACGCCCATGATGACAATCGACACGATGAGCATCCGCTTGCGGCCGTAGCGATCGCCGATCGATCCGAGCACGATGCCGCCGAGGGGACGCATGAAATAGCCCACCGCGAAGACGCCGAATGC
This sequence comes from Singulisphaera sp. GP187, assembly GCA_945869475.1. Taxonomy (GTDB): domain Bacteria; phylum Planctomycetota; class Phycisphaerae; order Phycisphaerales; family SM1A02; genus F1-60-MAGs104. Next base: position 103,045 of record CAMBOV010000006.1, read on the forward strand.
TGCGAGCGTTGAAGCGACCTTGTTCTCGGTGGGAAAAAAGAGCACACCCATCGTCGTCGCGAGGTAGCCGTAGACCGCGAAGTCATACCACTCGAGCACGTTGCCCACCGTGCCGCCGATGATTGCGCGACGCATTTCGCTCTTTGTAAACGTGCGCGCGAGTGGCGCTGAGATTGAACTCATGAGTGAACGCTCGTCATGCGCCGAGGCTACTCGCACGACTCGCTGAGAACGCAGGGAAGCCGCAGTTCGAACGCGGCGCCTGCATCGATGGAGGCGGTGACGGTGACCTCGACTGCGCCTACCGATTCGAGACTGTCACTGCATCGGCGCCGCGCACTGGACAGTTACGGACAAGCGCCCCACGCGCCGAGCATGATTCCAAGATCAGCGCCGTCGGTGTAGAGATCGCCGTTGACATCGGTCTGCGCGCTTCCCCATCCACCGAGCAGCATGCCGAGATCGGCGCCGTCGACGTAGAGGTCGTGGTCAAGATCAGCAGGGCACTGCGCGACTGCAACGCAACTCATCGCAAGCGTTCCAGAACCGCTCGTTGCAGCAGGCGCACCGACGCGCACATACCAGGTGCTTCCAGCGGTGACAGCCCACGTTGCCGAACTCGAGGAACTCGCACATCCCGCACCATTGTCAGAGCATGCAGAGACCGGAGTCGTCGTGCCGGGGCAGGCGCCTCCTGCGTAGACAGCGATGCGCGTGTCGAAGATCGCGGTGCCACATGTGCTCGCCGTTGCGTTTCCAGTGCAAGCCGCCGTGTACCTGAACCAGACATCCTTGTTGATCGCAACGCCACCACCTTCATTGCAACTCGTTGGAAGCGCGAGAGCCGTAGTGGTCGCGTACGTCGTATCGAACGCAAATGAGCCCGCGCCGACTGCTGTTGCCGCTGCGCAGTTGTCATTGACGGGCGCTGGAGTCGTCCAACTCATCGTCATCGAATAGTCGTTGCGTGTGTCCGCCGAGAGGTAGACGCGCATCAAGAGTGTCGTCGATGGTCCTGGATTCGTATACGAGAGCGTCTCATTGTTGACGTTGCCATTGCGAACGAGCACCGCAGTCGTTCCGCAGGCGCTGTAGAGATCGACGTCAATGTCGCCATTGGAATGCGTGTAGGTGAAGGTTCCTGTGACCGCCTGTCCGACGGGCACGTTGAGCGAGTACCAGTCTTCGTCGAGTCGCTTGACGATCAGTCCGGTGTAGGTGCCAGCAGCCAGGATCCTGGGAGTCGCGCACGCATCGTTTGGTTCTTGTGCATCATCGGATCCAGCGGCGAGCGGTGATGCGAATCCGCCACTGGCCACGGCGAGGTCCCACCGACCGTATCCATCGTCGGCGGCTGGGTTCGCGCAAGAACTCGCGCCACATGTCAGCACGCCGTACATCTTGTGATCGCTATCGCGGTAAATCGCCGATCCCGACGATCCACCCTCTGTGATGCCGTTGGTCCACGAGAGCGAGTTCCAATTGCCAGCGGGAGATCCGCAGTTGAAAGAGGCGGAGTTCTTGACTCCGAACGAAATCGCTTGCGCCGTTCCGCTTGGATGGTGAAGTCCAGTCGATGCGGTCGATGTCGCTGGATTCGTGTTGGTCCAGCCAGCCCAATAGACGCCCGTCGGAAGCGTTCCGCGCGCCATGAGCAGCGTGCAATCGCTCGCGCCGTATCCAACGGTGAGGTCTGCGCCTGAAACAGTCGTTCCCGCCGAGTTGCCGCCTGTGCATGCAGAACGGTAAAAGAAGATGAACGCGGCGCTGTTCGCTTCTGCGGTCGTGCTGATGCAGTGGTTCGCCGTCGACACATACGGAGTCTCATCGGCTGCCGTCGTCGCCACCAACTGCGATGAGCAGAGGTATCCGCCGCCGCCGCTCGTGAAGGTGAGCTTCGCAGTCGCATTCGATTCGTTCAGCCACGCTGCATAGCACGCTGGATTCAGCGAGCAGGTGCCTCCGAGTTGGTCGAACATGCCGAAGACATCGCGGTAGCCGAAAGCGTCGGCAGCAGAGTCGAATGGCAATTCCTGCACGGTATGCCCCGTTGGCACGAACCACTCGATGCGTGTGCGTGTGGTTGGAGCGCAGATTCCAAAGGCCTCGCCCGTTAAGAAATCGCCTGTGCCTGAGAGCACACCGGTCATCTGTTCTTCAAGTTCGGGATTCACAATCGCGAGCTCTTGTCCCTCGGCGAGGTTGAGTCCGCTGAGATGCAAGCGCGAACTCATTGCGCCATCCAAGACGATGTCGAGTCTCCAGAGCCGACCACCCTCGACGTCGATCCACTGACCATCAGAGAGCGAAAAGTCGAGCGCTCGTTCGATGGCGAAGCGATAGGGTTGCGATGGGTCGGTGTTCGCGTCTTCTTTGAGATAGCCCTGCGTGTCCATCGCTTCGAGCACGATCTGCGATGGAGGGACGAACCATGTTCCGTAGCGCTCACTCAACGTCGGCTCCGCGGGCTTCTCGTTGGTGGGGGCGGCGAGCGGTCCATGACCATCGGCATCGCCCGCGGCGAGCGCCATTGAGGTGAAGGCTGATGCGAGGATGCAAGAAATTGGCATAAGTGCCGTGACTCTCATGGATGGCTCCGAGTATGAGTTCGAACGGGGCTCAAATGGGATGCCCTGTAAAGGTAACCCCATTTCCGCGATGGCTCGAATCAAACTGCCAGGGTTTTCAAAGAAAGTCACGGCACTGCGGGCGCGGAAGACTCGAGATAGCGCACAAGTGCTAGAACTTCACTGCGGGAGCGAGTATTCAGCAGTCCGCCCGGCATGCTTGAGGTTGGGAGCGCCGAGATTGCCGCAATGTCGCTCTTGAGCAGTCGCTGGCGATCTTCGCGAAGCGGATCGGTGCGAACGTCAATGTTGACTCCATCATCGTGAACGATTCTGCCAACGACGATCGATCCATCGCGCGTCTCGATGAGGCTGTCGCGGTATTGATCTGAAACCGTTGCAGATGGATCGAGAATCGCCGTCAACAGATCACGCCGCGAGAAGCGACCGCTGACTCCCGTGAGGTCGGGGCCAGTGGTGGCGCCATCCCCAGCAAATCGATGACAGAGAATGCAGCTCGACTCGCGAAAGAGTTGCGCACCGTGGGCGAGTTCACCCTCGGTGACGTTCCCGTCAGCGGTTGCGTCGAACGCACTCTCGAACTCTGCGACTTTCCACTCGTGGATCGCTGAACTCGTCGTGGTGAATGGGGCAGGGGATGGCTGCGCAGTGGTCGCGGCGGCGGCGGTCGGCGCGCCAGCGAGAGGTTCTCCCACAACGACCTTCGCGTCGCGGCGGATCTGTTCGATGAAGCCGCGCAGGCTGAATCCGCCTGCGCGATCGTTCGCCGCGGTGAGCCACTGCCAGTAGCGCGCACGCGACGAGTCGGTCCATCCATCTTTGACATTCCGCAGATCTGTCGCGAATCGAAGCGCTTCACTTCGATTGGGCGCTGTCTCGAGTGCTGCCATCGCCAGGGGCACGGTCGCTGGAAGTGCGAGCGCGCCGCCGAGTTCGAGAGCGATCCACTGCAGTGGATTTCCTTGCGAACTCGCGCGCGCTGCGAGTTCGAGCGCACTCGCGCCCGCGCTCACAACACTCGCCTCGCCAGTAAGTGCGCGGTGGCGAGCGACGGCGACCTCAATGATGCGGATCGCGGCGACGGCATTCTCGTTGTCACTTTTCGTCGAGGGATTGCGCGCGACGAGTTCGCTCAGTGCGCCCGCTGCAACCGTGCACGCAACCTTCGCGTCGTCGAGCGTGCCGACACGCACAAGCGAGAGTGCCCCCGCGAGTCGAGCGCGCTCCGAGGTGAGTGACGCGACAGCTCGGCGCCACGCTTCGATCGATTGATGCTCGAGCGCGATTCGCGCTGCGTACTGCACGAAACGATCGTCGTGGTTGAGTCCTGCAAGAAGTGTTGGAAGGCTTGTCGCGAGTTCTTCAGCGCTCAGCGAGTGCTGCGACTTCTCAAAGTCACGCCTGAGTGCGCGAAGTGTCGCACGTGCGCTCTCTGCCGCCTGCGCTGTTGCGCCCGAGATCACCTGTGCGACCTGCGCACTCGCGGAGGCGCTCGCCTTCACGCCATACAGCCCGCTCTGCGTGCCGCGACCTCCGGTCACGAAATACATCGCGCCGTCGGGACCCCATGCGAGATCAGCGACGGGCATCGGTCGACCGGTGATGAAGGGTTGCCAGCGCGCCGTGAAGGATGCGCCATCTTCGACGAGCGTCATCGCGAGGATGCGGCCGTACGTCCAATCCGCCGCAAAGATCATGTCCTTCCACGGCGCAGGGAATGCGCCATCGCATCCAGCAACCATGCCCGTTGGCGACGATGAATCAGTCTCGCACGCTGCAGGCAAACTGTCTGGATACCACGAGGGCCACGCGCTGCTTCCGCTGCGCCATCCATATTCGCCACCTTGCACGACGTGCACAAAGCGCGGCGCGCGGTACCACGGAGCGCCAATGTCCCACTCCATGTCGCTGTCGTAGGTGAAGAGTTCGCCGCGAGAATCGAAGCAGTGGTCGTAGGCGTTTCGAAATCCTCCCGCGAAGATCGTCGCCTGTTCTGTGACGGGATCGACTCGCACCACAACTCCACCAGGTGAATAGACACCAACGGCGTGTCCTCGTGGATCCCACATCCGCGCGTCGACGCGATCCTCGCCATACAGATTGAGTGGCGAGTTCGGTGCGCTGCCTGGAGTTTCGTCCGTTGAATACTTCGCAAGCGTCTGGGGGACTCGTGCGTGATTTCCAAGAGCAACATAGAGCGCACCATCACGACCCTTCACGACCGCGTGCGGGCCATGCTCGCCCGCATCGCCGGTGTAAACCATGAGCGCCGTCGCCTCTTCGTAGGACCCATTTTTGTCGAGGTCTTGCATCCGCCAGAGCGCCGAGCGACCATCCGCGCCGAAACCGTTGGCATAGAGAACATCGCCGAGAAAACAAAGCCCTTGCGCGCCGCGAATGGGAGCGTCGAGCGGAGCGATCGTCGTCGCCTCACCGCTGAAGAGTGATCCATCGCTAGTGCGCGACACTCCAGGAATCGACGCGATTGAGAGTCCGCCATCCTGTGGAGAAATCACCGCACGTCCACTCGAATCGAACGTCAACGCGACCCAACTTCCTTGCGACGATTGGGCGCTCGCGAGAAGTTCACAGGTGAATCCTGCGGGAAGTGTGAGACTCGAAACAGGTGGCGCCGATTGAATTGCCCGTACCTCGAGTGCGCAGTAGCGAACTTCCATCGGCGGTCCTTGGTGAAGTTGAAACGCAAGGAGGCCGTCACGACGAAAGCGGCTCGCGTCTCCGTCGGTGACATCGCTCATCAGCACATCGTTGATCCAGTGGCGCACACGCGTTCCGTTCGCCTCGATGCGGTACTCGTTCCACTCTCCAGTTCGAATCGAATCTCGCAGCACCGCGTCTGGAGCGAATTGTGCGATCACGCGCTTGCCCGCTGGAGTGAACTCAACCTGCTCGCCTCGTGCACTCATCAATTCGCGGCCGAGTCCTTCATAGAGCACGCCTGAGTAACTGTTCTGCGCATCAAGATCTGCCTGAAATCCCTGTAAATCGTGCTGTCCATCGACGCGCGAACTTCGGTAATGGATGCCGCTGTTTCCACCCGTCAACTTCACGCGGCAGCGCAACTCGAAATCCTGCGGCATGTCGCCATCCCAGACCACATAGGTGCTTGTGGTCAGTGGATGCTCGAGCGTTGACGCACCGACGATGCAGCCGTCATCAACACTCCAGTAGGAACGGTCGCCACTCCATCCATCGAGCGAGATGGCGTTAAATGGTTCGATCACTCCCGTGGGCCGGTGAAACCACATGAGGTGTTGTTGCGGCAGCGACGTATCGGTGCGATCGAAGGTCAGTCCCGCCGCTTCGAGTTCGCGACGAGCTTGGTGTTGCGTCATCTTATGAAGCGGTTTGATCTCGACCTTTGGATCCTCGCCGCGAAACTCGACGAGCGCGACGCGACCGCCTGGGCGAAGTGCGCGCACGATCGACCGCATCATCTCCCAGGGATGATCGAACTCGTGGTACGCATCAACCAACAACACGAGGTCGACGCTCGACGGGGCGAGTTTGACATCGTCGATCGCGCCCAAGACCGCCGTGATGTTCTCGATACTTTCCTTTTTCGCGCGAGCCGTGAGAAAGTCGACCATCTCTTGCTGCACATCGACCGCGAAGACTCGACCACCCGCGCCGACCGCGCGCGCGAGCGGAAGCGAGAAGTACCCACTGCCAGCGCCGATGTCTGCAACGACCTCTCCACTTTTCACGCCGAGTGCAGCGATCAGGAGGTCGGTTCGTTCTTCGCCTCTGCGATGGGGTCGCTCGAGCCAACCAATGGCAGGATGCCCCATGACCTGCGCGATCTCTCGGCCGAAGTACGTCGTGCCGATGCCATCGGCAGTTGCCTCACACACGCCGTATGCACCAACTGGTGGCGGCTCACAAGGGGCAGTGCACGAAATCGAAAGTGTGACGATGGCGGCGAGCAGGCGCAGGAGAGTTGGCACGAGCGAAGAATAGAGAGTTAGGATGCGTAAATGACAACAGGTTCCCTCATCGCTATCAGCGTGGCGTTGGCAATGTGCTTTGGAAGTGCGCCTACTCAGCAATCGGCGCCACTCGCGTGGGCGGACGTTCTTAATGCTGCGCCGGACGCAGCGGTCATTCCCGATGCAGATGTACGCGCGCGGTTGATCGCAACAGGTCTTCCGTGGCGGGTGCGCGATCGCACGAGCGGAATTGAAATGTTGCTCATTCCGCCTGGAAAGTTCACGATGGGGGTGAGGCCATCCCAAGGTGAATCAACACATGCTGGCGTGCCCGCGGACGAAGTCACGATCGCTGCTCCTTTTTATCTCGGTCGTACTGAGGTCACGCAGGAGCAGTGGGAGAAGGGTGGGCGCGCGAATCCGAGCGCGTTTCAGATTGCAGCATTTCAAGCGACCGTTGAAGCGGGGCGCGAGGTCAAGATTAAGGCGATCATGGATGGGGGCTACACGCGAAAAGAAGCCGATGCCAAGGTCGAGCGAGCGATGTACAAGTTCGCCGCCACCGATCAGTGGCCCGTCGAGTCAGTTTCTTCAGAGGAAATCGAATCGTTTCTTGGTGCGAACGAGCTGAGACTCCCAACCGAAGCAGAGTGGGAGTATTCCTGTCGCGCAACAACCACGGGAGCGCGCTACGGAGAACTCGACGAGATTGCATGGGTCGGCGAGAACGCGCATGGAACTCCACACGCAGTCGCGACGAAGCAGGCGAACGCATTTGGGGTGCACGACATGCTCGGAAACGTTTGGGAGTGGTGTTCAGATCGGTATCAGCCGACCGACCCAACCGCGCCGACCACAGTTGACGCACGAGTTCTTCGCGGTGGAAACTGGCTCAGCCTTCCGGTGACGTGCACATCGACCTATCGCATCGGGTCAGACGTCGGTCGGCAGGCTTACGGTGTGCGAGTCGCTCGCAACCCATAAAGAGCGATTTGCGTTAGGATTCTGGGCATGCAGACATGGGGTACCACAATCGTTGCCACAACTTTGGTCGTGGCGGGTCTGAGCGGTTGCTCAATCACGGTGCAGGGCGGTCTCGGCAAGGGAAGCTCAAATGCTTCCATGGCCTGGGCTCAAGTTCTTGAGCGCTCGCCAAATCCTGCGGTCGTCACCGACGCCGCGTTGCTCGCGCGCATCAAGGCGACGGGTCTTCCGTGGCGGGTGCGAGACATCGGCAGCGGCATCGAGATGTTGCTTGTGCCCCCTAGCGAATTCGTGATGGGCATGAGCCCGGGCGACATGAGTGCGATGGAAGACGAACGCCCATCGCACGAAGTCACATTGACCAAGGCTTTCTATCTCGGTCGCACCGAAGTCACGCAAGCACAGTGGACGCAGGTGATGGGTTTCAATCAGAGCTACTTTCAAGAGGTTCGCTTTCAAGTCGCCAGCGCTCCGGTGTATGACGCGAAGGTCACAGCACTCATCGACGCTGGATACACGCGAGCCGAGGCCGAATCGAAGGCGGGAACAGACACGCTCATCGAAGTGGACTCAGGGCAGTGGCCCGTTGAAACTCTCACGCCTGAGGAGATGCGTCCATACTTGCTCAAGACGCAACTTCGACTCCCCACCGAAGCAGAGTGGGAATACGCCGCGCGCGCAGGAGTTCGCGAAGCTCGATACGGCGACTTGGATGCGATCGGGTGGTACTCAGGAAACTCTCAGGGACGCACCCACGCCGTGGGCGCGAAGCAAGCCAACGCACTCGGGTTCTACGACATGATCGGCAACGTCTGGGAGTGGGTGGGCGATTGGTATTCGTCCGACTACTACACAGCGTGCGAAAATGGCGCGACCGATCCGACAGGTCCAGCGTCGAGCGACTTCGGCGTTGCGCGGGGAGGATCATGGGATCACGTCGCCAAGAACTGCCGCGTTTCGTTTCGCCAGAATCACTACATGCCCGACCCGCGCATCACAGACTTCGGTTTCCGCGTCGCGCGCAATCCATAACACTTCTAGAGAGGATCCCACCCATGAGTATTCACAACAGCGCCGTGCGCGTTCAACACTTTCTCTCACTTGGTTCAGCAGCAGCGTGCGTCGTGCTCTCACTCGGCGCGCAGCAGACTCCGCCGGCAGCACTGCCAACTGCGGCACCGGCCGCAGCTGCAGCGCAAGCTCAGCCCACCACGATTCCACCGCGCATTCAGCCTGGCACACCCGATGGCAATCGCATGGCCACCGCAGCATCGGCGATGGGATGGGCCGAGATTCTCGACCAAGCTCCAGATCCAAATGTTGTCACCGACGCGACGCTTCGAACAGCGATTGCGGGCAGCGGACTTCCGTGGCGCGTGCGCGACAAACTGACGGGCATTGAGATGCTCTTGGTTCCAGCGGGCGAGTTCGTGATGGGCATGAGCGTCGACGACGCGCTTGCGAACAGCGACGAGCGACCCGCACATGAAGTGATTCTGACGAAGGCGTTTTATCTCGGCCGCACCGAGGTGACACAAGCGCAGTGGACTCGCCAGATGGGAACGAATCAGAGTTACTTTCAAGACATCAACTTTGAAGTGATTCCAGAAGAGGACCGCACCGCCAAGGTCGCTGAGTTGATGGAAGCTGGTTACACGCGCAAGCAGGCCGAAGAAAAACTCGGAGTCGAGATCATGGCGACTGTCGTGACGGCGGACTGGCCAGTCGAAACGCTGACGTTCGAAGAGATTCAACCCTTCCTTGCCAAGACGAAAATGCGTCTGCCATCCGAAGCTGAATGGGAATATGCATGTCGCGCAGGATCGCGCGCGCCGACCTACGGACCATTGAATGACATCGCGTGGAACTCTGACAACGCTGAGAGTCGCACGCATGCGGTCGGCGAGAAAGCAGCCAATCCGCTGGGATTTAGCGACATGATCGGCAACGTCTGGGAGTGGGTCACCGATTGGTACAGCGCCGACTACTACCGGTCGTGCGAAAACGGCGTGACGAATCCAACTGGACCAGCGCAGAATGCATTCCGAGTTCTTCGCGGTGGATCATGGGATTACGGCGCGCAGAATTGCCGCGCATCTTTTCGCATGAACCACTGCACGGGCGATCCACGAATCACTGACTTTGGATTCCGCGTCGCGCGGACGCCCTGAGTCGAGCGTGCTGCGACAGGAGCAGGAGAAAGTCGCAGCGAAAACAATGCAGCGGTCGGATCGCTCTCGTTCATCTATGAGCTGCGTGATCGCAGTGTGTCGAGCCGCAGTCCTTCTTCTCACGTACGCAGCGTCTGGCCAGTCGCCGCAGGTCGATCCGGATCCGTTTGTCACGGCATATGAGAGCGCGGTGCGCGATTGCCGAGAACTTGAACAGCGCACTCGCAACTCTGCGGATGTCGATGGGATTCAGTTGTTGTTTGTTCGACCGCCTCTCACATCTGCAACTCTCGAACAACTGGTGAAGTCGCTCGAACTCACTCCGCAAGGGACGTTGCTCTGTATCGAAGCATGTCGCTCGTACTGTCAGCAGACGACCGCGGTGCACACGGGACCGATGCTGTCCCTCCGCCTGCGCATGGCTGAGTTGTCTGTTGCTCTGAGTGCTGATGACAGCGATGCAATTTCAGAGCGGTGTGGTTCGATTCGCGATGAACTCTTGCGACTCAGCCGCCTGCTGAAGGCAGAGGAGACGCGCTTGTTCGCGTCGATCGTCGCGCAAGAACAAACGCGTGGAATGCGCGCAATTGCGGTGCACGCCTACCAACAAGAGGTTCGTCTTTCGCAGACGTTTCGATCTCAAATCAAGGGGGCGCTCGTTGATATCGTCGCCTTTCTCGCAACATGTCAGCGGGACGGGGGCGAGACTGATCCTGTTGCACTGCGAGAGTGCGATGCGGTACTGATCGCTTCACTCGAGCACGGGGCAGCACTTCACCGCGAGAGAATTGAGATTGTAAAGGATGCGCACTGCGAAATCGCGCGTGCGCGTTCGAATGCACTCACAAGTGGAATCGGGGCGTCACACGCGTGGGAGGTGTGCCGTCAAGCGGGCAAGCGAGAGCATCGCGCAAATCTCGCGATCGTGCAGTGGAATCGACGAGTTGTGGATGCATATGCCAGCGGTCTCTCCGCCGAGTGTGCGGCGTCGATTCGCGCGCGACTGTCCGAGATTCTTTTCCCAACCGTGTATCCCGACCCGACAACGCTTCATGATTTTCAGGCAAGCCTCTTCGAAACAGAGGACGCATTGTTTGACCGTGAAGCAGTTCGTCTGATTCTTGCTGATGCAGAACGGCAACGGCGAGAAATCTGTGCAGAGATGGAGAAGCAGTCCCGGTTGTGGAGTGAAACAAGGGCGGTAGAACTTGGCGGCAACGATGGGTGGCAGCAACACTGTGACACTTTCGCGGCTCTCGCGCTGCGCAGATGGACGAGTGCTTCATCGGCTCTCTTGCAAGTGAAAACGCTGGTCACTCCGACTGAATCGGATCGCGCCGCGAACGGTCAACTCGTTGCTCTCATCGCGCAGCGTGAGGCCGAGCTGCTCGAGTGCGCAACAGTGCGGCCCGATTGGGACTTTCCGATGACCCTGAAACTTCTACCCGCACCCTCTACCGCACCGGAATGACTTCGTACGGGCGCGATTGAAAGTCTTTCCACTCGCTTCCAACCTCGCCGAGGTCTGCGAGGTTTCCATCGCGTCGTTCATCCGAGGTCGCAGCCTCTGCGAGAACGAAAGTCTTTCCCTTGTACGCAATCGTCTGATCGGTTGTGTGTGCCGTGACGCCGACTCCCAAGATCGCGTGACCTGAACCATCGGGCATCGTGAGGGTCACGATCACAACGTCTGCAAGTTTCTTCGATCGAATCAGCGCCGCCATGAGCACGCTCTTTGAATCGCAGTCGCCTCCCTTGAGCAGTGTGATGAGTGGAGTGCGCATGCCGCAGCGATCTTTGCCGTCGGCGAGTTCTGAAATCGTCTTGTACGGAATGCTCTGGATGAAGCGAAAGATCGCCGCAACTTTGTCGCGCGCCGTGGCGATGCGTGGCGCGTCGCTCGCCTTGAGCACTCGGTCGGTCTCGCGCAGAATGCTCGCGGTGATCGACTCGACCTCCTTCTCGCATCCATCAATGAGCCACTGGTAATCGGCGTTGAGCACGCCAAACGATCCATCGCTCGACTCGGTTAAGCGCATGCCGTGATGGGCGAGCTTGGTCGTCTCGAGTCGCTGGCACTTCACCATTTCTTCTTCGCTGGTGAAACCGAACTGAATCGAATCCATTGGGACGCCGAAGTGACGCTCGATCGAATTCGCCCGCGCCTCATCGATCGACGCGGTGATCGAGAATCGCCACGGCTCAGTTTCGGGATTGCGATACTTCACTCCACCGCGCGTCGTGATTGCGGGAGTCGCATCGAGCCAGGTAAAGGTGTGCTCTGCGAGCGTCGGCTTCACTTTGGTCGGTGCATTGGGCGTCTTGAGCCACGCGTTGAATTTCTTGTTGTAGTCCGCAGGATCTGCTTGCTGTGCCGCGATCGAAAAGAGGGTCACGAGCGTGATCGATGCGAGGGTCTTGCACGAGATGGGCTTCACAACTTTCGATTCTAAGCGCCTCTGTGTGGGATTCTCCAGATTCTGGGTTACCTTGCAGGTGTGAGAAAAATCGCGACGGTTCTCATCATTCCAGCGTGCGCAGGTGTCGCATCGGCGGCGATCACGCTCGTGGGTCCGACGACGCTGCCGCTCACGCCGCTGGTGAATCCGACGCACGCCGCGGTTGCGGATGTCGATGGCAACGGAGTGGTCGACATCATTGTGAGTTCGCGCGACAGCACGGGGCAGTTGGCATTCCTTCGTGGCATCGGCGGGGGCGTCTTCGCGGCTCCCGAGTTCATCGCCGTGGGTGCACCCACCGACTGGGTCGAGGTGCGCGATCTCACAGGTGACGGCGTGCCCGATCTGCTCGCAGCTGTGCGCTCAAACTACGGACGGCTCGTGTTCCTGCCAGGTCTCGGTGGCGGGCAGTTTGGGAAGCCAGTGATGACTCTCGCGCAGCGCAATCCATCAAAGGTTGTGCTCGAAGACTTTGACGGCGATGGCGATCTCGATGCCGCAGTCACGAATTATGGTTCGGGCTCAGTTGAGATCTGGAAGTGGGATGCGACCGCGCACTTTCAACCCACGCAACACATCGCCGCGCAACCGTGGGCCACTGCGATTCCCTACCCGTTCTGCATCATCGCTGCTGACTTCGACGGCGACGCAGATGTCGATCTTGCCACGGCATCAACGGGCGGCGCAGCGGTCGCGATCATGCGCAACAATGGCAGTGGCGTCTTCGCGCAAGGCGAGTCGTGGCAAGTGCCCACAGTCGGCAAAGAGCGCGTGTCGATTTCGAACATTACTCAGGCTGACATCGATCTCGATGGCGACCATGACATTCTCTCGAATGGACTGCTCCTCAACTCGCCCAACGCGACGGTTGTCTGGGTCAATGATGGACAGGGTCACTTCGGCACGACGATCATTCGCCACGGTGGATTCGAGGGATATTCATGGACGGTCAACACGGCTGATCTGGACGGCGATGGTGATCGCGATGTGCTGATGGGATCGGCGCTGCCAGGAAAGTTGACGATCGCTCAGGTCTCAGGAGCGACCGGCGGCGACTTCGTGCAAGTCACGGCGAAAGCGGGCGGCACATTTCTTCGTGACATCACACCCATCGACATCGATAACGACGCGGACATCGACGTTGTCGCAGTCGATATCGCGGCGCATACGGTGATGATTTATCGAAACACAACGGGGGGCGTTGCGGACGATCCTCCTGCGCCTCCACCCTCGGACACACCGCCACTCTTTGTCAGTGCATCGGCGGCCTCGCAGTGGCTCGCACAGTGGCAGGATGACGCCGAGTTCTTCGGGGATCCAGTGCCGCCCGCATGCGGAGCGGGAAGCGGTCTCTGCGAAGAACCACACGACACCCCTGGATGCGTTCGCACGAGTTGCTGCCAAGCGGTGTGCGAGTTCAATCCGCTCTGCTGCGAAGTCACGTGGGATCAAAACTGCGTCGACGCAGAGGATGAACTTTGCGACGATTTCAATTGTCCAAGCGCGGGTGGGTGCGATGTGTTTCACGCGGGACCAGGATGTGACGATGAATCGTGTTGCACATTCCTCTGCACCTTCGATGCGTTCTGTTGCTATGCAATCTGGGATGAAGTTTGCGCGCGCGAAGCTCTCGCACTCTGCGGCGCATCGCCCTGTTCGATCGGTCACGATCCATCCGCGATTGTGCTGGCCGAGATCTGCTATCAGCGCATCGATGAGGGATGCAACCGAGTCGACGGCGCATCAACACTCGTCGCGTGTGGACAGACCTTCGAGTCGACAGTCTCGACCGAGTCGACGCGCGACACGGATTGGTTTCAGCTCGATGCGCTTGCGTGCGGGGTCGAGATCACTCTCGAGAGCGAGTTCCCCGCACTCGCGATCGTTGTGCGAGGTCCGTGTGAGGGTCCGATGCAGTTGATTGAAATGCTCGAGGTTGCGCCCTGCACGAGCGCGTCGCTGAAACTCGCAGCGGCGAACGACTGGCTCGTCATCGGTGCGGCGAACGCTGATCGTCCATTTCGAAGCGCGTTTCCATGCGATGTTGAAGATCCCGATGCGCCTCCGCCAGATCCAGGCGATCCCCCATCTGTCCCGAGCTTCTTTGGATTGCACTACCGCGTCTCATTCGCCGCGCAGATTGTTGCAGGCGACATCAATGGAGATGGATCAGTCGATGGCGCTGACCTCGCCGCGCTCTTGAGTGGATGGGGTGGGCGTGGCCCAGCCGATCTCGATGGAAGCGGAGTCGTCGACGGACTCGACCTCGCGACGCTGCTCTCAAACTGGGGTGGGAGTTGAAGCGCCCGCGCGCCCGTCAACCTTCGTTGGCGGTCTTCTCGGCGGCGATCTGGTAGCAGCGTGTCATCTCGGTGCGCACTTCAGCGCTCGAGAGAGTGACCCCGCGGCTCGTGAGGTCGGCTGTGACTTTGGCGAGCACATCAGCATCACCGGGAGTCTTGAGATCAAACGCGATGAGCTCGGCGGCGTACGCGGCGATCTCGTCGGCTGTCATCTTCGCGCGCTCACCGACCCACTGTGCGAGCAACTTGTTGCGGCGCGCCTCTGCGCGAAAACGTTTTTCTTGGTCGAAAGCAAACTTGTTCTCGAGGGTGTCTTTGCGTTCTTCAAAGCCTGACATGGTTCAATCTCCTTATAAAAAGGTCATAGTATCGTCGTGTCCTCACAGCGGACGCAACACAAACCATGAATCAGAATTCAACGACAGACCCAGCGCGTGCGGCAACCTCAGAACCCGTCACCGGTGGCATGCCAACCGTCGGCGCGATGATGGAGTCTGTGCACGCGATTTTTTCGCCCAGCGAAACGGTGCATGAAGCGACCGAGCACTTGCGCGAGCTCATTAAGAGTGTCTTCGTCACATATGGATGGGTCTGCGACGAACAGGGAAAGCTGCTCGGCGTGCTCACGACGCGCGACCTCTTGCTCGCGACGGCCACGACGCGACTCGATGCGATCATGATTCGGGATCCATTTTCGCTTCGACCCGAGCTTTCGCTCGTCGATGCGATGCGCGAAGTCGTCACGCGGCACTATCCGATCTATCCAGTCTGCGATGCGACGGGCAGACTCGTTGGATTGATTCGCGGGCAAAAGATGTTCGAAGCGCAGGCGATTGAAATCAGCGCACAAACGGGAACGATGGTGGGAGTGTCGCGTGAGGAGCGGCTCGCAACGCCGTGGCTTCGAAGTTTGATGTTTCGCCATCCCTGGTTGCAGCTCAATCTCTTGACCGCGTTTATCGCCGCAGCGGTCGTTGCATGCTTTGAGGGAACGCTTGAATCGCTGGTGATTCTCGCGGTTTTTCTGCCAGTGCTCGCAGGGCAATCGGGCAACACCGGATGCCAAGCGCTCGCAGTGGCACTGCGTGGGATGACGCTGGGCGAACTCAAGGCGGGGCGTGAGCGAACGCTCGTGATCAAGGAGGCGTTGCTCGGGCTCGCCAATGGCGCGCTTGTTGGAATCACTGCGGGAATTGGCATGTACATCTTCGCGGGGCTGCAGCCCAAGCCTGAAGATCCGACCTACATTTGGGCTGCCGATCGCGCGCTTGAACTCGCGGTGATCACCTTCGTCGCGATGATCTGCAGTTGCATGATCAGCGGACTCTCCGGGGCGTTCATCCCATTGACACTCAAGAGACTCGGCGCAGATCCGGCGACGGCATCGAGCATTTTTCTGACGACCGCAACCGATGTCGCAAGCATGGGAATTTTTCTCGGACTCGCGGCGATTTTCATTCACAAATAGAAAAAGGGTCGAAGCTCGTCGCTTCGACCCTTCCGATCAAATGATCCTTAATAGTCTGAATGAAATCAGGTGGTCGCATTGCGCTTCGTGAACACACCGATGATCACGAGAAGTGCAATGAGTCCCACGAAGCCGCCGCTACCGATTTGGCTGACGAAGCCCATGAGATTGCTGGTGATGCCAGCGAAGAATCCAACATTGTTCGAACCAAAGATGATCTGAACGAGAACGCCAAGTCCGATGAAAAGAAGCATGATGTCCATAAGTTCACGGGCCCAACCTTTGATCCATGTGAATGCCTGCATTTGATAGCTCCTGGGGATTCTGATCACTGGAAACACTGCACATTGCAGGCCTCCGATGCTGTTATCGACCGATTCCAATAATTTCACCAAGATTTGCGTGTTTTTCAGTCGCGTTTGCGAAATGTCCTTGGTCATTCGTGCGTTCATATCGTCACTCTTTCGTAAAAAACGACGATTTAGAGGCAATCGCGCAATATCCACACTACGCCCACTTGGGTAGCCTCAAACTGTCAAAACAAGCCCATGCCAGCACTGATAAACGCTCAGAATCTGCACAAATCCTTCGGCGCAATTCGTGCCGTCAACGGGGTGTCACTCACAGTGAATGCAGGTGAGGTGGTTGGATTCCTCGGTCCCAATGGCGCGGGAAAAACCACGACGATGCGGATGCTCACGGGCTTTCTCGATCCGAGCGACGGATCGATCACGATCAGCGGAGTCTCACTGCACGATGATCCCATCGCGGCGCGACGATGCTTTGGATATCTGCCAGAGGGTGCGCCTGCGTATCCCGACATGACGGTGCGCGACTATCTCACCTTCATCGCGCGCGCACGTGCGATCGCGCCGCGCGAGATTGCAGCGAGACTCGAGAGTGTCGTCGCGCGCATTCACCTCGGCGGCGTGATCGATCAGGTCATCGAGACTCTCTCGAAAGGATTCAAGCGAAGAGTCGGCATTGCGCAGGCACTCATTCACGATCCTCCAATTCTGATCATGGATGAACCGACTGATGGACTTGATCCCAATCAGAAGCACGAGGTTCGTGAACTCATTCGCGCGATGGGATCGACTAAGGCGATCGTGCTCTCGACGCATATTCTCGAAGAGGTCGAAGCGGTCTGCACTCGCGCAGTCGTGATCGCAGCGGGGCGGGTGGTCTTCGACGGAACTCCAGAAGAGTTTGAGCGCAGAGCTCCGGCGCACGTCACTCGCAATCGAATGGATAGCGCATTCCGAGCGATGACTGCGCCCACCAGCGAGGTGGTGACGTGAGTGCCTGGCGTGCCATTTTTCAGCGGGAATTCAGCAGTTATTTCGCGACTCCGGTCGCAGCCGTTTTCTTGGTGGTCTTTCTCTTTCTCGCTGGCATCTTCACCTTTTCGATGGGCGGACTCTTCGACCGCGGGCAAGCCGACTTGCGTCCCTTCTTTCAATTCGTGCCGTGGCTCTTTCTTTTTCTCGCTCCGTCGCTCTCGATGCGATTGTGGTCTGAAGAGCGCCGGCTCGGAACGATTGAGATTCTCACGACGCTGCCGCTTGGGATCACGCAGGCCGTCGCCGGAAAATTTCTCGCCGCGTGGCTCTTCGCGCTTGTTGGCCTCGCGTTGACCTTTCCACTCTGGGTCACCGTCTCGTGGCTTGGAGATCCCGACCAGGGGGCGATCGTTGCGGGATACATCGCATCTGCAATGGTGGGTGGACTCTTTCTCGGCATCGGAGGTCTCGTCTCGGCGATGACGAAGAACCAAGTGATCGCGTTTGTCGTGACCGTTGTTCTTTGCTTTCTCTCGCTGCTGACGGGGTTTCCAGTCGTGCTCGAATTCTTTCGTGGATGGCTCGCCCCGAGCGCGATCGACCTCATCGCTGGAGTCAGCGTGATGACCCACTTCAGCAGTCTCATGCGTGGTGTGATCGAACTGCGCGACCTCGTCTACTTCGCAACGGCGATCGCAGCACTTCTCGCAGCGACCGCGCTCGTGATCGACTGGAGAAAGAGCGGCTAAATGAAGCGACTTTCGAGACGATCGGCTGCGATTCTTGGATGCGCGCTCTTGCTCGCAGCGTGGTTGGCGGTGCATGCGATCCTCTCGATGGTTCGGGTGCCGGTGCGACTCGACCTGACTGAGGGTTCGCTCTACACGCTCTCTCTTGGAACTCGGGCGATGCTCGAGTCGCTCGACGAGCCCGTGCGCATTGACTTCTTCTATTCAGCGGACGCGGCGAAAGACATCGCGGTGTTGCGCAATCACGCGATTCGCGTGCAGGAGTTTCTTGATGAACTCGCTCGCGCCTCGCATGGTCGCGTCGAGGTACGGGTGATCGATCCACTGCCTTTTTCAGAAGCAGAGGATGCCGCCAACGCCGCGGGCATCGCGCCGATTCAAGCCGATGGCTCAGGACGGCAACTCATGTTGGGATTGCTCATCTCGGGCTCGACCGATCGGCGCGAGGGGATTCCATATCTGAATCCTGCCGAGGAGGCCTACCTCGAATATGACATCTCGCGTGCGATTGTCAATGTCTCGCGCGTCACGCGCGCGCGCGTTGCGCTCATCACGAGCTTGCCGATGGATTCGAGTTTCGATCCGCGCGCGCAGCAGATGGCTCCTCCGTGGCAGGTGCTCGCGCAGCTTCGAAATCTTTTCGAGGTCGAAGTGGTCGCGGCTGACGCCGAGACATTGCCCGAGCAGTTCGACGCGCTTGTGATCGCACACCCCAAAGCGCTCAGCGAGAATCTCCTACGCGCGATCGATCAGTACGCGGTCGGCGGCGGAAAACTGCTTCTTTTTCTCGATCCATACTGTGAATCAGATGCGCAGGCCGCCGGTGCGATGGGTTTCGGCGCGGGCGGTGGCGCGAGCGACCTTGGATCGCTTCCCTCGGCATGGGGCATTGGATGGACGGGCGGCGATGTCGTGGCCGATCGCACCTATGCGCAGCGAGTTCGCGCGCGTTCGAAGGAGGGGCTCGCAACCATTGATTACGTCGCGTGGCTCTTGCTGACCAACGATGCAATTCTCAAGGATGATCCTGCATACGCCGTGCTCGCCAACATTGTGATGCTTTCGGCGGGCAGTCTCTCGACGGTTGAGGGTGGCCCGATGCAGATGACGCCGCTCATCGTGAGCTCGACTGATTCGATGATGATCGAGGGATCGAAGTTGGGAGCGTTCGCCGATCCTGCAGCGCTGCTTCGCGAGTTCGTGCCGTCCAACAAACGGCACACGCTTGCGGCGCGTTTCGTCGGAGTGGTCACGAGCGCTTATCCCGCCGCGAAAGGTGCCGAGACGATCGCAGCAGAAGTCGCAACACCACCAGCAAAGCCTGCAACACTTGTCGTGATCGCCGATGCCGATCTACTTCGCAACGAAGCATGGACTCAAGAAGAACGGCTCGGATCACTCAGTCTGGGATGGCGATCCTTTGCAGACAATGGATCGCTTCTCGTCAACGCGGTCGAACAACTCTGCGGTGACAGTGCGCTTCTCTCGCTGCGTTCGCGCGGATCGAGCCAACGTCCATTCGATGTCGTGCGTCAATTGCAGCGGGGCGCCGAAGAGCGGTATCGCGCGCGTGAGCAAGAACTTACTGCGAGCATTACGCAGTCGCAGGCGAGCATCAACGACCTTCAGAAGCAGAAGAGTCCAGATCAGTTGCTCATTCTGACCAGCGAGCAACAATCGCAGCTCGTCACCCTTCAAGCAGCAGTCGCGAAAGCGCGAAAGGAACTTCGACAGGTGCAATTCAGTTTGCGCGAAGAGGTCGAATCGCTCGGTCACCGACTCATGCTTCTCAATGTGGTCGTGTGGCCGCTCGTGGTCGCAGTCGCCGCAGTTGGATGGGGTCTTCGCCGCACATTCTTCAAGAGGTTTTTCAAAAGGAGCATCGCTCGATGAACAATTCGAAGTTGATTCGTGGGCTGATCGCCGCCATGATCGGACTCGTCGCGATCACTGCGATTCTTCAGATGCAAACGAAAAAGCTCGTCGTCTCAGATGAGATCGATCAATACCTCGAGACCCTCGCGACGCTTGCTCCACAGATCACGGCGGTCGAAGTGCAGTCGGGCGAGAGTGTGCTTCGCGTCGAGAAGTCGGGTGATCGGTGGATCGTCGCATCGCGCTGCGGATTCTCCGCCAAGGCTGAACCGATCCAAGAACTTGTTCGAGGATTGATCGCGCTCGAAACGACTCAGAAGATGACGGCGAAACCAGATCGCCATCATGAGCTCGGTCTCGCGTGGCCCGACGAGAAGAAGGTTGCTCGGCGCGTTCGCGTCTTCATCGATGGTGCCTCCGATGCGACGACCGACATCATCGTCGGAAACGCGGTGCAATCTCCAACGGGCGTGTATCTGCGAAAGTTCGGCGAGAATCAGGCGTATCGCGCCAGCGGCAGGTTGGCTGCGGTTGCGGATGCGGGCCTCTGGCTCGACGGACCCATTGCCGAATTCGAATCGAAGAACATCCAGCAGATCGACGTGGACGGGTTGACCCTCACCCAGAAAGATTCGCAGTGGAACTTTGTGGCTGACGCAGCGCCGGAGACCAAGCGCGATGCGTTGAAGTCGACGATTCCATACTTGCTCAGCGGATTCCAACCCGAAGATGTGCGCGTCGCGTCACCCGATGATCTCACACATCCCAATCAAGTCGCGGCGATCTTTCATCTCGATGCAGAACATGCAGTCGATGCGCGCATCTGGAAGGAGTCCGATGGCATCTGGGTGCGGCTCGCTGCCGGCGAGTGCAGTGCGACGCCGCATGAGTTGCTCGACAAGTACAGTGCGCAGTGGAACGGATGGGTCTTTCGACTGCCGACCTGGCGCGCGGGACAATTCGAGCCACTCTTCGCTGATCCGACGCTCGCACCACCGCTCGCACCAAAGGTGATCTCACCATGACAACAACACCTAACACTCCGAAGAATGCAACGACAGCTGCCGCGCGCATCTACGAGGGAGATGGCGACCGTCTCGTCGAAGTTCCCGTCGCAGGACCCAAGGTCACATTGTTGCCGTCGGGCGATCCGCGAACATGCAGTGGATCGTCGCGCATTCGAGTGATGTGGGGACAGCATCTTCTTGATGACGTCGTTGAAGGGCATTACCGCACACTCGTCTGCGGCGTGAACGACTCGGACAATACGCATGGCATTCTCAGTGAGATTCTTAAACTCGTTGCGACAAGCCAGTGGACTCTCGCTTCGGCGACGAGCTACGCGAAGGTCTTTCGCAGTGCGGTGAGTGTTCACGCGAAAGAGGATCGCGAACCCTACATCTTGAAGTTCGACCTCGATCGAATTCTCGTGCTCGCGCTCTTGCGACCAACAGGACGCGACCACTTCAATCTCGAAGATATTTACCGAGGATTTCGCACCGTCACGCAGATGTTGAGCGGCCGCGCCGATCGCTCACCCGTCGCGACGATTTCATTTCTTGGCGCCAAGAGCAATCGACTGCGCGATCATCAAGGAAACGAACCAAGCGTCGAAGCGGTGCTCAAGGCGATGCACGAAGCGGGCTATCGCGGCGACTATTACCCGCCCGTTTCAGCGTGGGAAAGTCCAAGCACTGGAGTCTTTGCGCGCTATCCATTTCCTGCCGGTGTCGATCGCATGCGCGAAGGCAGTAGCTAAGCAGCCGCTCCATCCCACACCGGGCGACAGGCGATCATCACCAGCGCGCCGCGAAGTGCGGTGAATCCGCCGAGGGAGAGTCCAAATGCATCGGCGAATGAGGGTTCGAGTGGAGCCCACATCAATAGTGCGATGGCGCCGGTCGCGACTGCACACGCGTTGAGTGAGTGCCATCGACGCAGCGTCGCAAGAACGGTCAGCGCACTGGCAAGAGCAATCGGAACAAGCAGTGGATGGATCGCCCCCGGCGCGACCATCGCGAGTACGCCGCAGAGAAGTGCCATCGCGATCCAACTGCCGAGCCACGCATCCCAGTCAACACACGCGAGTGAGCGGCGCGCTTGTCGACGGCGCGCAATCATCCGCGAGGGAAGCCCAACAGCGAGCGCTCCCACGAGAAGTAACAGTGCATCTCCCCACCACACGCTCGCGACCGGCCAGGGCATCTCGACGACGCCAGTGAGTTTCAAGAGAAATGATCCGAGCGTTCCCAGCGCGACGGCGAGCACAATCGTGCACCAAACGCACGCGAGACTCATGAGCGATCCAATCAATGATGCAGTGCTCGAGTGGCGATGCATGCGAAGTGCGATCAGCAGTGCGAGAAGCGATGCGCCCACCGCGCAGAGACTCATCCACGCAGGCCAGTGCACGACGGCGAAGCCGAAGAAGTCGAACCAGACTTCTGCGCGTGGCTCTGGTTGTGCAGTCACTCCAGTGACCGCCGCGACCTCATCACCACTCATCATCGGGGCGCCGCCGCGTGCGAGGGCGCGCACGAGAGCGAGTGCGCTCGTGCCCATCTGAGTGACAGTGCGCGCGTCGAGATTCGCCACCGTGTCATCAGCGGTGTGGTAGTTGCGAGGCGATCCAATGAATGCGAGGTTGAATCCAGGGCGTCCCGCGCGCAGATAGACCGAGAAATCAGTGCCATTTGGCATGCGCTTGTACGCCTCGCTCGCGAGACTCGTCGTGTGCGCAGGCACGTTGAGCGACGCAAGCAGTTCAGCGTGCGCGGCACCATCAGCTCCTGTTTCAAAGACGTAGACAACACCATCACTTCCGCGCGCGTCGAGATTCACAACCGCGCCGACGTGCGCCCAAAGCGCATGATCTGTCACAAACGCACGCGCGCCGAAGAGTCCAGTCTCTTCACCATCAGGAAAGAGAACGATCACATCGCGCTCAGGTGGATCTGCCTTGAGCGCGCGGATGACTTCGAGCGCGCAGGCGACGCCCGCAGCGTTGTCGCCAGCTCCCTCGCCTCGCGCAACCGAGTCGTAGTGAGCGCTCAAGAGCACGCACGGCAGAGCCGGATCACTCGCCGTTCCCTTCACGCGCACGAGAACATTCACCATCGCAACAGCGGTGCGGTTCCATCCGCGTGCGTGAAAAGGCTGCTCAGTGACCTCGCACCCACGATCTCTCAGCGCGCTCTCGAGTCGCTCGCGCGCTGCTGTGTGCCCGAGTGAACCGACATCGCGTGGGATGCCACTGCCAACAAAGGCACGAAGCGATTCCATCGCGCGCATTCCATCGAAGGCGCGGGGCGATGCTGGTCGAGTGATCGCTGCAGGCACGTTGCGCCATGCAGTGAGTGCGACGGTGCCGATCAAGAGCACGAGCAGTGCGACTCGCGCGCGTCCGCGACTCATGCTCGCGCTTGCCGTCATCCTCGCGCTTGCCGTCATGCTCGCGCTTGCCGTCATGCTCGCGCTTGCACCCCGTGCGCAACACCCGTCAATTGCGTGTGGCGCTGCAGATACTTGAGCACCGTCGTCATGAACGCCGCGTGCGACCACGTCAATGGACTCACCGAAAGATGGTCGCCCGAATACGGATCGAACTGTTCTGCAAGCACTCCCGATGGCGAGGCACGCGCACACGTCCAGATCAGCAAGTGCTGAGCTTCTTTCAGTTCAGCCTCACTCTGCGCACGTTCGATCAGCCACTGCGCGTACCAGAGCGTCGAGATAATCCACGGGTTTCCAGGAACGCGTCCTGTGTCGTATCGCTCGACTTGGTGATAAGGATCGCGCTCGTAGCGGGCCATCCCGCCAACTTCAGTGTGTACCCAGAGTCGCTCGCGCAACATCTGCATGTGCGCAACGACTTGTGGATCGGTCGCCGCGAAGGCATCGAATGCAAAGAGTCCGCATGCACTCGCGTCAGCGGTGAAGTCGAGGTCGTATCCACCCTCGGGGCGAAGAGTCGCCATGCGCGCAAACATATTGCGCTCAGGACTCCACATGTGTGCGAGCAATGCGCTCTTCATGCGATGCGCACCCTCGCGAAACTCGCTCGCTCGGTCGAGCGCGCCAACCTCGTGGGCGAATTCACTCGCGGCCTTGAGCGCACCAATCGTCGCAGCGACCGTGAAGAGATGCACGCCGCGTCGCTCTTCCCAGAGATCCCAGGATGGCATCGGCAGACCGTTAGGGTCGCGATAGCGCAACATCCACGTTGCTGGATCAACGACCAATGGGTTGTAGAGATCGCGAATGAACTCGACATCGCGAAAGGTGCGGAAGTGCCGACGAAGTGCCCACACAACCAGCGCAGTTTCATCTTGCTGAATTGGAAGAATGCGCTTTCCATCAAGCATCCAAGGATGCCAACTCGACGCCATCGTTCCGGTGGGGTGGTACTTGTGCAGAAAGTAACCCGCCGATTCGATCACTCGCTGTGCGAAGCGAAAGAACTCTTGCGAGAGTTCGCTCTGACCCGCGAGCACGAGCGCGTACGAGACGAGTGCGCCATCCCGTGGCCACATGTACGAATAGGTGTCGCCTGCAAATCGCGTGATGTCATAGTCGTTGGCGGCGATGATCGCGCCGTCGTGATCGATTTGCGTTCGCACGATCAATTCACTGCGAATGAAGAGATCGCGTACCTCTTGTGGAAGGGGGGAGAAATCGAAACCCTCTTTCGTCGCCCATAATCGCCAATACGCCTCGGTGCGGGTCATCATGCGCTCTGGAGTCTTCGTGCGCACCTTGTCATCGAGTGCTTTGACCGCGTCGTAGTCCTTGCCTGCGCAGATCCAGTAGGTCACCGACGCGCTGCCACCGGGCGGCAACATCAAAGTGAACCCGAGTGTCGAATCGACGGATCCCTGCGCGATTGCATTGCGCGAGAGAATTCCATCTTCGGCATCGCGCCACGTTCCTTCAGCGTCGCGAATGCGCTTCTGTCCCGTCGCCCAGGTATCGACGCCATACGAACGGGCGCCACATCCATTGAAGAGAAAATACGTCGTGTCTTTGTAGTGAACGAGTCCGCCAGTCTGCGGGTCGTAGTTCACCGTATCGCCGATGGCGTTCTCGCCGATCGAAAGATCTTGGTGAAAGAAGAGACGCACATCGCGCGCGCGATTGTGCAAATCGGTCACGGTCACATTTCGAAAGTAGACGGGACTGAAATAGTCGACCGCGTCGCGACAGAGCAACTCGACGCCGAGTCGATCATTGCGCAGTCGCACCTCGGTGACGAGTGAATCTTCGACGTAGCGCAGGTCGCGGGTCCATCCCGCAGCTTCGATCCACGCGAACTGCCCATCGGCCCAGACTCCAAAGCGCTGCAGATGTCCGCAGGTGTGGTTGGGCATCCCAACATGCGGCCAGTAGAGATCGCGCACGCGATAGAGATCGTCGAAGGCGACGAGCATTTCACCGTTGCCCACTGGAAGGTTGCGTGGCATTGGATGGCGATCAACCAGACGCGCGTGCGAAGACGAGCGAGGTGTTATGACCACCGAATCCGAAGGAGTTGTTAATCGCGATCTCGATCGGACGCTCTTGCGCACTGTTAGCAACGAAATCGAGATCGAAGCCGTCCGTTGGACAGTCGAGATTCATCGTCGGAGGCAGCACACCATTCTGAAGCGCCAAGATCGTTGCAATGCTCTCGATGCCACCTGCGGCACCGAGTGCATGGCCGGTGACTGATTTCGTTGAACTCATCGCAAGCTTGTAGGCGTGTGCTCCGAAGAGTCGCTTCACTGCGGCAACTTCGGCCGCATCGCCAAGCGGCGTGCTCGTGCCGTGCGCGTTGATGTATCCCACGCGATCTGCTGAGACCTCAGCATCGCCCAGCGCGTTCAACATCGCGCGGTGAGCGCCAGCGCCATGTTCTTCGGGCGCCGCGATGTGATAGGCGTCGCCAGATGATCCAAAGCCCAGCAACTCGGCGTAGATGTGTGCGCCACGCTTCTTGGCGTGTTCATATTCTTCGAGCACGATCACAGCGGCTCCTTCAGAGAGCACGAATCCATCGCGGTCTTTGTCGAATGGGCGCGAGGCAATCGTCGGCGCATCATTGCGAGTCGAGAGCGCCTTCATCGCTGCAAATGCGCCGATGCATAGAGGAGTGACTGCTGCTTCAGCGCCACCCGCGAGCATGACGTCAGCGTCGCCGCGTTGAATCAAGTGAAAGGCCGATCCGATTGCGTGCGATCCTGTTGCGCAGGCTGTCGCGGTTGCGATGTTCGCTCCGCGCAGATTGAAACGAATCGAGACTTGCCCAGCGCCCGCGTTGACCATCAGCCGCGGAACCGTAAATGGACCGATCTTGCGATTGCCAGTGGTCGCCATTTGGATGACGCCACTCTCGATCGTTCCAATACCGCCGATGCCCGATCCGATGGCGACGCCATGTCGGTAGGGATCGCCCGATTGAAAGTCGAATCCGCAATCGTTCGCTGCCTCGGTCGCCGCTGCAAGTGCGAGCATCGCGAATCGATCGAACCGGCGCATTTCGCGTCCGTCGAGAATCGTTGAGAAGTCGTAGCCACGCACTTCGCCGGCGAACCGAACTCCCCAATCTTCATTCGCGTTGAAGAGGGTGATCGAGGCGATCCCCGATCGGCCGTTCACCATGCCGTCCCATGTTTCGGCAACGCTGTTGCCAACCGGGGTGAGTGCACCCAAGCCCGTGACGACGACTCTTCGAAGGGTTATTGTCCGCAATGCCATGCCAGCCGCGCGAAATCAGTTCGCTGACTTCGCAGCGTCGCCCTTGCTTGGACCCGCGCCGAAGTTGGCCTTGATGTAGTCGATCGCTGAGCCGACAGTTTGAATCTTGTCGCTCTGATCATCTGGGATCGACGTTCCGAATTGGTCCTCAAACTCCATGACGAGTTCGACGATGTCGAGGCTGTCAGCATTGAGGTCGTTCATAAAACTTGACTCACGCTTGATTTCGCTCTTATCGACGCCCATCTGTTCAGCAACGATGGCAATGACCTTCTCTTGAATCTCTGCTTCTGTCACGGGTAGCTCCTCAGTTCGTATCGAATGTGTGGATATGAGTGAATGTCGACGGGGGGAAAGTATCGGCTCGTGCCGACCTTTCGGATGATAACGAGAAGTATCTCTTGCGGGAGTCTCTGCCGCGACCAACCGCGGGGTGATGTCACGACCGCCAAAGCCCGCGCGTGAACGCGGATGCGCACGCGCGAGTTGGTTATGATCCCTCGCCCTTGAAGGAACCAACAACCCAAACGCGTGTGGCGATCGTGACCGGAGCGAGCCGAGGAATCGGACGCGCCATCGCGTTGCGTCTGGCGCGCGACGGACGCCACGTGGTGGGATTTGCACGCAATGCTGAGCAACTCGAGAGTCTGCGCGCAGAAATTGTTGCGGCGGGCGGATCGTGCGAGATGCAATCCTGTGATGTTGGGGATGGCGAAAAACTCGCGCTCGAAATCGAAGCGGTCGCTGAGCGACATGGGCGCCTCGACATCATTGTGAACAACGCCGGCATCACTCGCGACGGATTGATCCTGCGCATGAGTGACGAAGATTTCGACGATGTTCTTCGCGTGAATCTGCGCTCGGCGTTTGTCGCCTGTCGCACGGCTGCTCGTCCGATGATGCGCGGTCGATTCGGTCGCATCGTGAATCTCGGTTCAGTCTCTGGCATCGTCGGAAACGCTGGACAAGCGAATTACGCCACGGCAAAAGCTGGACTCATCGGACTCACGAAATCGATCGCGAAAGAACTTGGTGGAAAGGGGATCACCGCAAACGTGATCGCTCCAGGATTCATCGACACCGATATGACGACGGCGCTTCCGGCGGCCATTCGCGAGGGGGTTTTGCCAGCGATCCCGCTCAAGCGATTTGGAACAGGCGACGACATCGCAGCGGCCGTTGCGTATCTCACATCAGATGAAGCCGGCTACGTCACTGGACATGTCTTGTCCGTTGATGGCGGCTTGGCGATGTGAGTTGCGATGTGATCGCGAGGTGATCGCGCGGGGTAATTTTTTATTGCGGTCCGCTTGGACCACGCACTGGTGCGCCTGGCTTGTTGCGCATCGGCGCGCCACCTCCGCCAGTTCCACCACCGCCACCACCACCGCCTTCGGTCGAGGGTGTCGGCGCATCTGGAGAGTCAGTCGCCACAACATCCGCTTGTGGAATTTCGACCTCTTCGTCGGGGAGATTCGAGTATTTCTCAAAGAGTCCGTTGACGTACTTCTTCCACGACTCAACTGAGTTCTCACCCGAGAGGTGAGCCATGATGTCTGCTGGACCAGGGAACGCCGTAAAGGTCGCCTCGTCACTTGCCATGACGGCATCCCAGAGCAGTGGCTGCTCTGACGTGCCCGCAGTGATCAGACCAAAGGTCGCGAAGCCTTCATCTTCATCTTCGCACTGCACTTCGATCGAGGTGATTTGCGCGGTGGTCGAGTTCCACGAACCATTCTTGGCGAGTGCGTCGATCACCTTGCGATCGAGTTCGCTCATGTGTGTTGCGGCGTAGGCGCTGTCGCCCTTGGCGAATGCGTTCCAGAAGAGCAAGACCGCGATACGTTTCTCAGTGGTGTCAGGCGCGAGTTCTTCGGCGAGATTGACCTTCGGATCGATGTTCAACTCTTGCATCAATTCGGCGATTGACTTCACACTCGGCGGTGGCGGCGGTGGAGGTGGCGGCGTCGGCGCTGCACGCGCTATCGGCGCTGGTGGAGCTTCATCCTCACCGCACGAGGTGAGCGCGATGCACGCGATCGCGCTCGCGACTGCGACTGAAAGAAAAGCGTTACGCGCGTGGAGCTTCGGCTGGTGCTGGTGTGGATGGTTGGTCATGACTTGTTACCTCGCAACTTCGATCAATTCGACGCATCAAACCCTTCAGAACACTGCCCGGCGCCAACTCGTGCAACACAGGGCGATCGGCGCCAACTGCGAGTGCCGCAGTCAGCGCCAACATACTCTGGGCCCATCGTACGGGGTGAACGAGTTGGTCGACAAGAAGTTTTTTCAGCAGCTGCGGATCGTTCTGGGCATGGGGTCGCGCCGTGACGTTGCTCCACACCTCGCACTGCAGCGGGTGAAACTCGACCGATTCGAGGGCGGATCGCAGGGCATCTGCTGCGGGAGCCATCAACGGTGAGTGAAAGGCGCCCGCGACGTGCAGTTTCGTTGCTCGGCAGCCGAGAGTGCTTGCGACCTCGAGCGCACGTTCACATGCAGTGGCATGACCCGAGAGCACGATTTGTCCAGGAGCGTTGAAGTTGGCGCAGACGAGCACGTCGCCATGTCCCTCTGGTGCGGCGCCATCGCAGACGGCTTGCGCCTGCGCTTCATCGGCACCGATCAGTGCGACCATCCCGCCGAGGCTCTGCTGGGCAGCTGCTTGCATCACGCGTCCGCGCGTTGCAACGAGGTGCAATCCAACTTCGAATGAGAAGGCACCCGCAAGATGCAGCGCGGTGTACTCGCCGAGCGAGAGTCCGGCACATGCGACGAGCGAGGGCGCATTGGGCTCAGCCTGCATCGCATGAAAACTCGCGATCGCACAGGTGTAGAGCGCAGGTTGGCTCACATCGGTTTGATTGAGCGTCTCAGCAGGACCTTCGAAGCAGAGCTTCGTGAGTGGAGCAGGAAGCACATGCTGCAGCGCCGCATCTGCCCGCGCGAAAAGTGCCGCAGCACTCGCGCTCTTCTCGAACCACGCGCGACCCATCCCAAGTGCTTGCGCTCCTTGACCGGGACAGAGAACGATCTGTGCATTGCTCATGGTTGTGTGCACCGAATCAGACGCGCCAGACGCCGCTGGCCCAGGTCAATCCGCCACCGAATGCGACCATCACGAATGGGCGCTCCTTCTCGATCTTGCCCGCGCGCCAGAGTTGATCGAGGCAGAGTCCAACACTTCCCGCCGAACTGTTGCCGAAGCGATCGATGTTGATGTAGACCTTTTCCTTTGGAATCCCGAGCTTTTCGCGTGCAGATTCAATGATGCGAATGTTCGATTGATGACAGACGACTTGGCCGACACTCTCTGGAGTGAGTCCCGTCTTCGACATCGCGTCTTCAATGACTTCACGAAACTTGGTGACGGCGAATCGAAAGACCTCTTTGCCATTCATTCGCAGGTTTCCAAGCGCGATCGGGTTGTCGATGTCGTTGGCCGGAATCTCTTGCGCTCGGCGGGGGATGTAGAGCGAATCCCATCCTCGGCCATCCGCTCCCATCGCGCTGTAGAGGCAGCCGATTCTGGGATCGGGATCGCGCGTCAAGATCGCCGCGCCTGCTGCATCGCCGAAGAGAATTGAGACGGTGCGGTCGGTGTAGTCAACGATCGATGTCATGCACTCGGCGCCGACGACGCCGACGGTGCGAAACTGTCCCGAGCGAATGAGCGCTTGGGCGATGTTCATGCTGTAGACAAAGCCGCTGCATGCCGCTGAGAGATCGAAAGCGGCGGCTGGAATGGCATCGAGTGCCGCTCCGACGCGCGCGGCAACCGAGGGGCAGGTCATCTCTGCGGTGACCGTTCCGACGATGATCAAATCGAGGTCGGATCCCTTCATTTCAGCCATGTCGAGCGCATTCTTGAGCGCATCGCGTGCCATCGTGAAGGTGCCCTCACTCGAGGGATCGCAGACTCGGCGCTCGTGAATGCCCGTGCGCTGGATGATCCACTCATCACTGGTGTCAACGAGTTTCGTCAAATCGTTGTTGGTGAGGCGGCGCTCTGGAACGCACGAACCTGTCCCGCGAATGCGGACGCCGAAGGGCTGCGCAATCTGCGTCATGCGACGAGATGGGGGGCCGTTGCGAGGCGCTTCACGATTGAATCGTTGACGCCAAGATCGACGAAGTTATGTGCGCGGCGAACAGCGTTTGTAATCGTGCGCGCAACGCTCGAACCGTGTGAGATGAGGCAGACGCCGTTGACGCCGAGCAGCGGCGCGCCGCCATGTTCGTGATAGTCGTACTTCGCGTAGAGACTCTTCACGACTGGCTCGAGCCGAGATGCGAGCGTTGGATCGATCGCGAAAACTTCTTTGGCAAGCGCCTTGAAGATTCCTGACGAGAGTCCTTCGGCTAGTTTGAGCATGACGTTGCCGACGATTCCGTCGGTGACCACCACATCTGCTTCGCCGTTAAAGACGCCGCGTCCTTCGACGAATCCAGTGAAGTTCAGTCCCTCAGTGGCGCGCAACAAGTCGCGCGCGTCGCGAACTTCTTGGGTTCCTTTTTGCTCTTCACCGCCGACGTTCATGAGAGCCACACGCGGATTCTTGATGCCGAGCACCTTCTGCGCGTAGATGTCGCCCATCACACCGTACTGCGCCAAATGGCTTGCCTTCGGCTCAATATTTGCACCGACGTCAATCAGCACAATTGGACCGGCAAACGTTGGAACGGTGACGGCGATGCCTGGACGAATGACTCCATCGAGCCGTCGCATGTAGAGCTGCGATGCAGCGACGCAGGCTCCGGTGTTGCCAGCAGAGATTGTCGCGGCGAGACAATTCTCAAGTTTGGGGGATGCCATCCGAGCCATCACAACGATCGAAGAGTCTTTCTTGCCGCGAACAGCGTCGACTGGCGGTTCGTCCATCCCGATCACTTCGGTGGTCGCGACGACTTCGATCTGGGAGCGATCAATACCCCGTTCTGAGATCGCTTCGTTGATGAGTGCGCCGTCGCCGAAGAGCACGAGCTGATCGCCCGGCTTGAGGTGAGTCAATGCCGTAAAGCAGCCCTTCAAGATCTCATCGGGCGCGTTGTCGCCGCCCATTACGTCGACGCCAATGCGCATCAGTCGTGATCAGGCGCTGGCCTGGAAACCCTTGAGTTGCAGTCCTGGACGCACGTATCCGCATGACGAGCATGCGTGGTGTGGTCGGCGGGTCGCGCCGCAATTTGGGCAGCTGACCGTGTGAGCGGCGCGCAAAGCCTGGTGGTTGCGTCGGCGTCGGGTTCGTCCTGGTGATGTTCGAAGTACTGGATTCATGTGTGTGGTCCTCGAGGAGAGCCCCAGTGGGCAGGTTGGGCAGTCTAGCCAAGATCGACAGACTGTCAAGGATTCTGGCAGAGAGTTGCTCGAGCGGGGGTTCCTCTGTATATTTCGCGACTCGCCTAGAGCCCCATTTATGCCGACTATCAACCAACTCGTTCGAAAGCCCCGCCGCGATCCAGCTACCAAGAGCAAGGTCAACGATCTTGCCGCATGCCCACAGCGCCGCGGAGTCTGCCTTCAGGTGAAGACCGTCACGCCAAAGAAGCCGAATTCGGCTTTGCGCAAAGTTGCCCGCGTGCGACTTTCAAATGGACGTGAAGTGACTGCATACAGCGGTGGCGAAGGTCACAATCTTCAGGAACATTCGATCGTTCTCGTTCGCGGCGGTCGTGTGCGAGATCTCCCCGGTGTGCGTTACCACGTTGTGCGTGGAACCCTTGACTGCCTCGGAGTCGAAGGTCGCAAGAAGGGTCGCTCGTGCTACGGCGTCAAGCGCAAGGTTGCGGCCGTCAAGAAGAAGTAAGGATCACTCGTTTCTAGAGACACGTTTCTAGAGACACGTTTGAGACAGTGCGAACGGGACGTTCCCCTCGCAAGGCAGTAATCGCGGTGCATTTCGTGTTTCAAGGCAAGTCCGCTTGCCGAACCTCCAGCACCTCGGTGAACTCATCCACGCATTTCGCGTGAAAGCCAACAGGAGCCAGTTATGCCAAAGCAATTCACAGCAAGCGAATCACAACTCAAGCCTGATCCTCGATATCAGGATCTCGTCGTTTCGAAATTCACCAACTGCATTATGTACGGGGGCAAGAAGGCCACTGCACAGCGCATCGTCTACGACGCATTCGACATGGTGCAGAACCGTCTCGACAAAGAAAAGTCAGAGGCGCTGCCAAAGACTGCCATTGAGTTGTTTCATCTCGCGCTGAACAATGTGCGCCCATCGGTCGAAGTGCGTTCAAAGCGCGTCGGTGGTGCGAACTATCAGGTGCCAATGCCGCTCAACCGCCGGCGCGCGCAGAGCCTCACCTTTCGTTGGATCCTCGACGCCATTCGCGGTGAGAAGGGCAAGCCAATTGCACTTCGACTCGCGAAGGAACTCTTTGATGCAGCGAAGAACGAAGGCAAGGCTGTCACGACGCGTGAAAACACGCACCGGATGGCCGATGCGAACAAGGCGTTCGCGCACTTCGCCTGGTAAGCGAGAACTGTGGACCCACCGAACGAGTTCGGTCGATTCCATCGCCAGATCATCCTGCCTGGATTCTCACAACAAGCGCAACAGCGTCTTCGTGATTCACATGCACTCGTTGTGGGTTGCGGTGCGCTCGGTTGCGCATCGGTCGATGCACTCGTGCGCGCAGGTGTTGGACGGCTGACGATCGTCGATCGCGATACGGTTGAACCCACGAATCTGCAGCGGCAGTCACTCTTCACCGATGATGACGCGCGACGTGGAGTTCCCAAGGCGCAGGCAGCAGCGCAGCGCGTTCGTGCGATCGATCCAACGACCGTTGTGCGCGGATGGGTCGATGACTTTCGCAGCGACAATGCGATCTCGTACAGCGAAGGGGCGAACATCATCATTGATGGACTCGACAACTTCGAGACGCGGTACCTGCTCAATGATCTCGCGCTCACACGCGAGATTCCCTACGTCTACTGCGGCGCAGTCGGCTTTGAGGGGATGACGTTTTCAATTCTTCCAGGCGACGGACCGTGTTTGCGATGTCTCTTTCCTGAACCACCGGCCGTTGGAGTCGCACCGACGTGCGACCGCGCGGGAGTGTTTGGTCCAGCGGTTGCTGTCGCTGCGGGATTCGCAATGAGTCGTGCGATTGGCATTCTTGCTGGCGTGACGCACGCGCACGACCGTGATCTGATCTCGTTTGATCTCGCGCGCGGTGCGATGCGAACGACTGCGCTCGATGCGGCGGCGCGCGTGAGCGACTGCGTTGCATGCGTGCAGCGAAAGTTTGAGTTTCTCGATGGATCGCGCGCTTCGCAGACGACAACCCTGTGTGGACGCAACGCGGTGCAAGTGCGACCCGCATCACCTGGCACCGTTGACCTCAACGAACTGGCCACGCGGCTCGCAGTGCACGGCACATTCACCGTCGAAAGTGGACGGCTTCGCGGGGAGTTGCGCGGTGAACCGACGCGCGAAGGTGGGTGCTATGAGCTGACGCTCTTTGAGGATGGCCGAGCCATCGTGCGTGGCTCGACCGAGCCCAGCGACGCTCGCCGCATCTATACGAAATACGTCGGGCTTTAGGAGGACGGCGCGATGCTGTGGAATGCCTCAGCAGGTGATGGCGATGCCCGATTCGGGCATCGGTACATACCGGTCACAGAGGTGACACAAGTGTTCGGGCACATGGGTGACAGGTCGTGGCATTTGGGATCCTTTCCCACATGCCCTGGACAGAAACCAACGCCGTATCCGAGAGACATCATCTGATCGATGTGGTCGTTCACAACGGAGTCCCAGTTTCGGAGGCAGCGCGCTCTGTGCGTCTCGCGCAGAGCTGGCGAGCAGAAGTACACGCAAGCGAGTTACAACGAAATTGTTGTGTGCGGCATCGACTGGCACTCACTCGACGTGATCTGGATCGTGCTCTACGCGACGCTCTGGCTCGGCTCGAGGTGACGGCGGGGGGGTCAAGACCAGACAAGTGGAGCGTGCCATGTGTTGCGCGGTCCGAACACACCGTGCGATTCAAGTACCCGCAGCAAGTACAACCGACCGTTGCGATGTACAGGATCCCATTGTTGACAGAAGTGTTTTCGTAACTCATGCGGACTCTATTGGGCGTAGCTGCGTCAGTGCCGTACGAGCATTTTTTATCCAAGACGCCCGAAGATCCAAAGGTTGTTGAAACGATCGGCGGTTACTTACCAAGTCGTCGTGCGTTGGTCTTGTGAACACGAAATAAACCCAATCCATGCGCTGCAGCCAATGGAGATTGAGGCATAGCAGTCGCAGTCGGTCCAAATCCTAGTTGTTGTCACTGAACTCGAGCCGTCAAGTTTCATGGAAGCGAGAAGAGCAAAGAGCCAATGATCACATGATCAATAGTTGTGCACGAGAGTGCTTTACGCGCGGCGCATTCCTGCGCCGCAGTGCGGACCGATTTATGATGAGGAGGCGCACGGGCCGCTGTAAAAGTGCCGCAAGCAGCTAGGTTGTTGCACAGTAAGGGGAGTGAATTGTTCTTCAGTTGCCTGCGTCTTTTATAGGCAGTGCATTGACTCGCGCCTTCAGCATTTCAAGCTTTGTATAAAAAGCATTCGACGAGTCAATGTCTAAGTCCTTCTTGATGAGCTGAAAAAACTGAAAAATCTTTTCGGTTTTCTCCTTGAGGATCTTGTCGCTTTCAAGTTGCTCGAAGAACGATTTGTCCTCCGTCATGATGCGCCCATAGATCGAAGCGCGATCTTCGGTTGCCACATTCATCCCATAGCGTTCAGCAAAGCCAGTTCGTTTTATGTTCTCTTTATAAAAAGCAGGTTGATCAAGTTCTTTCGGCTGTCCAAGTCTGTACGCAAATGATTCTTCATTCGAGCTATTCCAATTCGAGCCAAAAATAGGACCACCTTCCACGGAGAATTGTTTGTCCATCAGATGAAAGAGTTCATGGTGAATCGTTCTGAGGAAAAATTCTTTCGAACTTGGAGTCTTTGGATCGAAACTACTCAGCCCATAGCCGAATGAAATGCGTGGGAGCCAACTGAACGCTTGTCCTGCAATCTTCGCGCCGCGAAAAGTAAATGTGTCGAGGACGTAGATATTTTCTACGCCCATTTTGGCGGCGATCTGCTGGGGATATGAGCACAATTCCTCGCGGACAAGATGGATGAATTGTTTGAACTCGGACAACTTCTTGTCTGTCATGTACGAGTATTCCAGTCGCACCTTGACAGGCATGGGCGGTGCGGCAGAACCTGGTTCCCAAATCACTTTCAGGCCCCATTTCTTTTCAATGAACCGAATGTCGTCTTGAATTTCAGCATCGCCTTTGATTTGGTCGGCACTATGCAGGTCGGCAAGATCGTTGAGGCAAATGGTGCGTTGAGATTCTGGAATCGTTGCAAGTGTT